>NZ_KE007379.1 GCF_000400735.1 Acinetobacter tandoii DSM 14970 = CIP 107469 | reverse complement strand
GGGAAAAAGCCATGAGCAATATTATTCAACTCTCTAAACCATGTGCTTTCTGTGATTCAAGGGAAAACGTACAGATTTTTTCAGGGCTGATGCTTTGTGGGAATTGTCAGGACAATATCCGGATTACCAATCCTGGTATGTTTGAGGCCAATGATCAGATTGAACAAAAAAACCAGAGTTAATCTGGTTTTTTATGCAGTACTTTATTTTTATGTACGAAAAACTGTATTGCTATTGAAGTTGTAGAACCGACTAAGCCTATAGTAATCATGCCACTTATAGCAAGTTGATGAAGTTGTTCATATTCTTTGATCATGGGGAATTTATGTAAAAAGTGGAATAGCCCTAACATACAACCTAAAATAGTCGAAAACATTAGATAGTAAAAATCTGTGACTGCACTGATCAGCCTGTTCAAAATAGGCTGTATGTTAAGTTTCGAGTGTGTAGTCAAGTGATTTACAAAGCATAAAATTCCCATAACGATAAATAATCCAATACTAGTATCTATAAGATTTTCGATCGTAAAAAATGCAAAAACTAAGTTAAATGACTTACTGAAAGATTCTTCAGTTGCAAACTTTTGACTCGAAATAAATATGGAAAAATAAGAACCAAAGGTTATGCATAGGAAAACGAAAAACTCTTGGAATATGAATGTCGGGAGGTAAATTTTTTTCTCAACATGGAATAGGTCTTCATCATTTGATAAATATTTAATTTCAGGGTCTTTTTCTTCATTCATAAGCTGATAATAGAAATGCGAATATATGTTAATAGGGGCGTGTTAAACGAAAATTTGAAATTCAGAAAGTAAAAAAGCTAGCCCATTAGACTAGCTTCTTAACCTTGAAATTATCTTTCCTTGTTGGACTGGGCGAGTACAGATGCTGCTAGAGTTTTCGTGGTATCGCTATATTTATCACTCTGTAGGACATTGGATGCTTTTGTTTCCATTTTACTACCTGTTTGTTTATCAGAGTTCGCTTGGGATAAGGCTGAACCTGCTAGCTGTCTTTGAATTGCCGAAGATGATGGATCACGTAATACATCAGATGCTAATGAACTAACATCTTTTGAAGTTTGTTTGTCATTTTTAGACATAATTATTTCCATGAAATTAAAAGTAATCTCATGATCATAATTAATATTTTGTTGTGATCAATATTTGTTCCGCAGGAAAGCGTCTTAAGTTGTCGTATATCGTATCGTGTTTAGAGTCGAACTGAATAAAGAGACTTATGTTTAGTAGATGATCAAAAGGTCATGAACGTGATAGAACTTTTCATGTAACGTGTATTATTTAAATTTTAGAAGACTTGAATAAAAAAATATCGGATAAGGTATTGAAAAAAATAAAAAAGTCATCAAGTTATATTTTGACGTAGGGTAAATTCTGCGTTTACGAACAAATTACTAAGTAAACAAAATTTTAACGGAGACTAATATGTCGAGCACCCCACTTAAACCAGGACCAAAACCAATTGCTGATTCAACAGGTGAGGTTGATAAAAGACGACGCGATAATAAAAAAACGCCAGGCAATAATGATGAATTAAAACCTAGTAAATCAACGAATAAATAGTATGAAAAGTCCGACATTCTGTCGGGCTTTTTTTCAGTTCGTATAAGAGATTTTATGTTAAATAGGTTCGATTAAGCAGATCGTCTTCTAATTTTGAACATTGCTCATCATCAATGACTCCGGTAATACTTTGTAGCCACAACCCATCTGCTGCTAAACGAAGTAACTCTAAATCAGGATGACTATCCGTTTCTGCATGTTGAGATAATCTATTTTTTAGCCATTCCATCCAAATTTTATTAAAGGTAGGCTCTGTGATCATAGTCATTGATAACGCTGACCAAGCAGAAACCACCCCATCTATTTGATGGATAAAAGAACTATGAATATAAGCTCGTGTGAATTTACCATATTCTGTTTGATCGCGTTTAATCAAGTATTCAACTGTTTGATCTAAATCAAGAATTATTTGATTGAACATTTCTTCTATCAAATTTTTTTTATTCGGGAAATGGTGAAATACCCCCCCTTTTGTTATACCTACTGCTGTAGCAATATTTTGAATAGAAACACCAGAAATACCCTTTTGAGAAACAAGAATAGTTGCCTGTTCAAGGATGCGCTTTCGAATAACCTCTGGTTGCTTCTTTTGTTGCCGAATTTCTTTCACTTAATGACCTGCTGATTGCGAAAATAAATTAATAATTATTACGCCAGATACGATAAAACCAATTCCAATTAAAGCAGGATTATCTAGTGTCTGTTTAAAAACAAAGTAGCTAACTACAGCAGTTAGAACAATCCCAACACCAGCCCATATAGCGTATGCGATACCTAAAGGGATTGTTTTAATAACTTGTGATAATAAATAAAATGCCGTGCTAAAAAAA
>NZ_KE007378.1:42334-52090 GCF_000400735.1 Acinetobacter tandoii DSM 14970 = CIP 107469 | reverse complement strand
AGCATTGGCTTAGATCAGCAGTGCTCAGTGCTATGCTCATCATGTAGCTTTTATCGCTTAAGCGCCTTAACTTATATAAGTGGCGTAACTTGCATAACTTATGCATCTTATTTAAGTGACCTAAGTGATAGTATTCCTTGTCAGGAATTTGTCCACTTATTTCATCTGTAATAAGGAATGAAGCAATAAATTTTAAAGGCAGGATAGGGGGTACTTAACTAGCATAAGTTATGTAACTTATGCTAGTTCATAATAAAATCACATGAAAGTAATCTTTTTTAAAAATTTAGAATGAGAGGGCCTGTTATTTTATTAAAAGTGACTATCACCCCAAAGGGTTACTTCTTGTATTTAGGAGCATAACCAACTTCTAATAAATAAGAAAAATACTTTCTAACATTATCGCTATCAAGAAGATCATTTGAGATCCTTTCCTGAAAGTCTTCTAGAGTCTCTCCACGATGTGCAAAATCATTACCAAATTTGGGATAGTTAGTAATATCACATAGCTTTTTAGCAAAAAATATACATTGCTTAGCTGTCAATTTATAAGTTGGCTCTAAAGGAACACTTGTGCTCGTTTTATCCTGTTCTTTTTCTTCAAACATGAAGTGTAATTCTGAAATATTTCTTCCCTCCTTTTTTTGTATATAAGAAACAGTAATATCCGTAAATTTGTTAATTTGATTTATAGCTACGGTAAGAACTCTTTTCTTAAAGTCCCCCATCTTTTTATATTCATCTTCTATCAATCCTAGTTTTGATCTAAGCTCATCAATAGAAATATATAGCTTACCAGTTGATCTCCAACGTATGAGTAACTCATACAAGCGAATCGCATAAATGCTTGTAAGTGGTGAGATTTGTTTAAGTTCATATCTTGTGAACTTTTCTTCAAGTTTGACAAATAAGGGGATAATATCTGGAGCAAAAATTAGCTGAACGCATCCCTCTTCCTTAACATAGCCAACTTTTGAAACCCATCTACTTTTGTATATTCCTATTTTTCCAGTTATAGGATCTATTGCTTTATAATTCAAATGTCTTTCAAAAAGGTTATCACATGCAGATTGCAACGCTTCATAGGATGCTTGACGTCCTAAATTAAACTGTTTCATGTATTCAGAAGCATGAATCGTAAGTATAGTATCCGAAGTAAGTTCTTTCTCAATTTCTCGAGCAGCTATGATCGCAATTAATATTAGCCTTTGCTCAGATAGATTTAGTGAATACGATGCTTCAACCAAATTATTATCTTTATATACTATGTTACTCATAGGGAGATATATTAAGGAAAATGTTATAAATAGATATATTGACAATACTACTTAATGTCCACAAATGAAAGTATTTTTAATAAAAGATTTTGTCCACTTATGCACAGAATTTGTCTACTTAGAAACAGGAAAAAGTCAACTTATTGGTAGGAATTTGTCTACTTAGAAACAGGAAAAAGTCAACTTATTGGTAGGAATTTGTCAACATATACTCCCTGTATCCCTTTACTAGCCAGGCTTTGAGCAGATATATAAATAATAAATTTAAATAAATATATATAAATTCATAAAAGACTATTCTTTTGTGGATAACTTTTTTTTTAATTTTTTTTCAGGATACTTGATTACTTCATAAATCACCTTTAAATTATACACAAACAAACTTACGTAACTTACATAAATTATGATTATCTTAGTTGGTGGTGAAAAAGGCGGAGCTGGAAAAAGCTGTTTAGCTCAAAATCTTGCAGTTTACTTACAACAAAGTCAAAGAGACGTACTCTTATTAGATGCGGACCCTCAAGGAACAACGACAGATTGGGTTAAAGAAAGAGATGAAAATGATGAATTAAATAATATTCCATCAGTACAAGCATCAGGGAATATACGTTCAGTTTTGAAAGATTTAGACAAAAGATACCAAGATATCATCATTGATGCAGGTGGACAGGATTCTGAAGCATTACGTTCAGCAATGACTATAGCTACACATATGTTATTGCCGTTTAGACCAAAACGAAGAGATCTAAAAACTTTAGATCACATGGAACAAGTTTTAAAATTAGCAAAAACAGTAAATCCGAATCTGAAAGCGAGAGCAATTATTACTCAGTGTCCAACTCTTCCTTCTCAAGTTCAAAGAATTTTAGATGCAAAAGAGGCATGCAAATCATTTGGTATTGATGCATTGAATTCAATCACAACAAATCGAAATGTTTATGATGATGCAGATGAAAATGGGCTTTCAGTTTTTGAAGTAAATAGTGATCCTAAAGCGAAAGCTGAGATTGAAAGTATTGCAATAGAATTTTTAGGAGTATAACTATGGCTGGTTTAACTGGGCTAAACAAAAAAACTGAACCTACAGAACAAGATAAAATGTTAGATGCATTTATATCTGGTGCAGAAAAAAGGGTAAAGGCTTTAGAATCAAGTGAAAAAAAATTTATTCGTTACACTTTTTCTCTAAATGAAGATATTAGTAAACTAATTGATGAGCTGGTTGTAAAAGGGCAAAATGCAAGAATAAATCGTTCAAGTATTGTTCGAGCAGCTATAGAAAATTTATCAACATATAGTGCAGATGAGTTAAAAGAAATATTAAGTAAATAATTTAACAATATCCCCCTTTAAAAAGGGGAATATTTTTTATCCAAGTTAAATTTACTATAAGCTTCCGTTGAAACCCCATAGATTTTTTTTAATTCAGCTCAGGTTCAAGACCATTCAGCCTGGCTGAATGAATTTATGTGGCACTGTTGCAAATAGGCTGACATGATAAGCTAAATATCTTATTTATTTCGAGATACAGCAGATGAATCCCTTCCACGGTCGGCACTTTCAAGGTGAAATCATTCTTTGGGCTGTTCGTTGGTATTGTAAATATGGCATCAGCTATCGTGAACTTCAGGAAATGCTCGCTGAACGTGGAGTGAATGTTGATCACACCACAATTTATCGCTGGGTTCAGCGTTATGCTCCAGAAATGGAAAAACGTTTACGTTGGTATTGGCGTAATCCTACAGATCGACATTTATGGCATCTGGATGAAACTTACGTAAAAGTGAATGGCAAATGGGCATATCTATACCGTGCAGTTGACCAACGTGGCCATACTCTTGATTTCTATCTTTCTGCTAGACGAAATACCCATTCAGCTTATTGTTTTCTTGGTAAGATTTTGAATCATGTCAAAAAATGGCAGATTCCACGAGTCATAAACACTGATAAGGCTCATACCTATGGCCGTGCTTTGTCGCGACTAAAACAGGAAGGAAAGTGTCCTGAAGACCTGGACCATCGACAGATTAAATACAAGAATAACGTGATTGAATGTGATCATGGCAAGCTCAAACGGATCATCAAGGCTACGTTGGGATTCAAGTCTATGAAAACGGCTTATGCCACAATTAAAGGAATTGAGGTTATGCGTGCTCTACGCAAAGGACAAGCTTCATTATTTTATAACGGTAATATTCTAGGAGAAGTTTGGCTAGTAAATAGAGTTTTCGGTCTCTAAGCTTTTTTGAAGGGAAAATCATTGACTCAGATCCCTATTTGCAACAGTGCCGAAACAAGAAACAAAGGCTTTTTGAATATCGCTGTACTCACACTCAGGATGCTTCTCTAAATAACGTCGAGTCCAAATCAGTGTGGCTTCATAATCATTAAAGCACTGATCGAGTTGTAAAAAAATCCACAGTTCATGGGCTTTTTGAATGAAAAAGTCATTGATGATCATGAGAGCAATTTTCTTTTCAGTGTTTGAATCCGGGTATGAGTACATATTATATTTCTCCGATAATAAGGATAAATGGGTTAGCTGATAAGCCATTTATAACACATAAAAAATGTGTTTGTCACATTTTTTATGTGTTTTTTTAAGTTTTATGGTCTGTGTTATACTTCTAATTCAAACAGATTGTATTTATCACGATGCCATACGAAGAATTTCAAAGACTTATGGGGAAAGCAGGTCTTTCAATTAAGGAATTTGCAACCTTATTGGACATGAACCCAAACTCCATAACTAACTATAAAAAGATCGGAAAAGTACCTACTCATATCGCTGTTCTGGTTTACTTACTTTCTAGCATGAAAGATGAGGGTGTAGACTTTTACCCTATTTTTGAAAAAATTAAGTCGTATTCAAAAGACTAAAACTCTCGTTTGTTGATTGTTGTAAGCTGTTAGTGATGACGTAAAAAATGCCTGAATTTCAGGCATTTTTTTGTTTCAGGGACTTATAAGCCTCGATAGAACTTTTCAATAAAGTATCGAGTTTTGAGAACCAGGGTGATCATCAAATTCTTATATTCTGATATCTTAGGTCGAGCAATCGGTAAACCGGACATTTCTACTTGGGGCTTACAACTGAATTGCGTATAAGAGATTTTATGTTAAATCAGTTGGCTATAAATTTTCAAAAATATCCTTAGTTTAATATTTTAATAAGCAAGTAAAGGGTAAGATAGGATTGAAAATCTTAAATTTCTGCATTAAAAGAAACGGGAGTTAATAGTATGAGTCAAGACCCTAAAAAATGTCCTGTTACCCACCTGACTACTGAAGCAGGTGCCCCTGTGGTCGATAATCAGAACAGTATGACGGCAGGTGCGCGTGGACCTTTACTTGCCCAAGATTTATGGTTGAATGAAAAATTAGCAAACTTCGTCCGCGAAGTGATTCCAGAGCGTCGTATGCACGCTAAAGGTTCAGGTGCTTTTGGTACCTTTACCGTGACCAATGATATTACCCAATATACTCGCGCTAAAATTTTCTCTGAAGTCGGCAAAAAAACCGAAATGTTTGCGCGTTTCTCAACGGTGGCGGGTGAACGTGGCGCGGCCGATGCAGAACGTGATATTCGAGGTTTTGCCCTGAAATTCTATACTGAAGAAGGCAACTGGGATCTGGTCGGCAATAATACCCCGGTGTTTTTCCTGCGGGATGCCCGTAAGTTCCCTGACCTGAATAAAGCGGTCAAACGTGACCCGAAAACCAACAAGCGCAGTGCCACCAATAACTGGGATTTCTGGACATTATTGCCTGAAGCCTTGCATCAGGTGACCATTGTGATGTCGGATCGCGGTATTCCTGCTGGCTACCGTCATATGCATGGTTTTGGCAGCCATACCTTCAGTTTTATCAATGCCCAAAATGAACGCTTCTGGGTGAAATTCCATATGCGTACCCAGCAAGGCATCCAGAACCTGACCGATGCTGAAGCAGCAGATTTGATTGCTAAAGATCGTGAAAGTAGTCAGACTGACTTATTTGATGCCATTGAGCGTGGTGAGTATCCAAAATGGAAAATGTACGTTCAGATCATGCCGGAACTGGAAGCTGAAACAGTTCCTTATCATCCATTTGACCTGACCAAAGTCTGGCCGAAAGGTGATTATCCACTGATTGAAGTCGGTGAATTCGAACTGAACCGCAATCCGGAAAATTATTTCCAGGATGTAGAACAGGCTGCCTTTGCACCAAGCAATCTGGTACCGGGAATTAGCTACTCACCGGATCGTATGTTACAGGCACGTCTGGTGAACTATGCTGATGCAGCACGTTATCGTGTTGGTGTAAATCATTCACAGGTTCCGGTCAATGCTGCACGCTGCCCTGTAAACTCTAATCGTCGTGATGGTCAGGGCCGCATGGATGGCAACTATGGTTCATTGCCACATTATGAACCGAACAGTTTTAACCAGTGGCAGGAACAACCTCAGTTTAAAGAACCAGCATTAAAGATTACCGGTGATGCTGATTTCTGGGACTTCCGCGAAGATGACAATGACTACTTCAGCCAGCCCCGTGCCCTGTTCAATTTGATGAATGATGAGCAGAAACAAGCATTGTTTAATAACACGGCCGCAGCGATGGGTGATGCGCTAGATTTCATCAAATACCGTCATATCCGCAACTGTTATGCTTGCGATCCAGCTTATGGGCAAGGCGTTGCTAAGGCCTTAGGTATGACTGTAGCAGATGCTCAAGCGGCACGTGAAACAGATCCTGCTAAAGGTTTACCAAGTTTTCTTTAATGTGGAAATTTGATTTAGATAGTTAATAAAAAAACCCCGGCATCCTGCCGGGGTTTTTCGTATTGGTTCGCTCGGTATAACTCCTGTCGTACCTTACAGTCCTTGTGCTTATCTCTTGTTATTCTTGTATGGAACTTCCTGTTCCCGATGAGTTCATCATGGCTTTGTTGCACAAACATTCAAAAGCTAAACTTCTTCCAAGTTATCTAAATTTAAGTGGCAACTTGGGTGTGAGGTCTGCCTAAATCTGTAAATTTATTTAATACGGCCACACGTGCATGAATCTCATTGACTTGGCTTTGAAAGTTTCTCGCACGGAGTTTATCGCCTAATAACTTGATGCAATGCATCTTAGTTTCAACCAAACTTCGCCGATGATAGCCTGACCAATTTTTCCATATTGTTCTTCCTAAACGTTTAACTGTTCGAAGTAATTCATTTCGCTCTAGCGAGCTGGTCTTTGTATCTTTCCAAGGTTTCGCATTTTTTCTTGGCGGAATCACCGCATGTGCTTGTCGGTCTGCAATTACTTGACGGCATTGCTTGGTGTCATAAGCCCCATCAGTATAGACAGAGTCAATCTGCTCATCTTGTGGAATCTGATCGAGTAAATCACCAAGCACTTGTGAATCACTCACATTATTTGTAGTGAGTTGAATAGCGCGTATTTGAAGGGTTTCAGCATCTATACCAATATGAAGTTTACGCCATTGGCGACGATATTCAGGTTGGTGTTTCTTACGCTTCCATTCACCTTCGCCTAGAAACTTTAAGCCAGTAGAATCGACGAGTAGCTGGAGACCATTACTGCTTTTTTGATAGTTAATTGCAATATCAATATGCTTTTGTCTTCTGCAGATGGTGGAATAGTCTGGTGCTGTCCAATCTAATCTACAAAGATGAATGAGACTTTGCACAAAGCCAGTGACCATGCGTAAAGAAAGACGAAATAAGGATTTGATCATTAAACAGCATTGGATGGCTGTATCTGAATAAGTTTGATTTCGACCATGTTTACCTTTGGGTTGAGCGTACCATTGAGTCTTGGGATCAAACCAAATTGAAAGATTTCCTCGATTTATTAATGCACTGTTATAAGAAGACCAATTGGTTGTACGATAGATTTTAGGTGTGGGCTTATTCATTTGAGAATTATATTGTGGAATAAGCCTTTAGAGATAGGTTTGTGCAACAAAGCCCCGCCAAGGCTATCAATTACACTCTGAAGCGTTGGCCAGCCTTAAGCCGCTATCTGGATGATGGCAATCTACCGATATGCAACAATTGGGTAGAGAATCAGGTGCGTCCCTGGGCGTTGGGACGCAAGAACTGGCTGTTTGCAGGTTCGCTGCGCAGTGGTCAGCGAGCGGCAAACATCATGACGTTAATCCAGTCAGCAAAGCTGAATGGCTTGGATCCGTATGCCTATTTAAGTGATGTGCTGAAAAGGCTGCCGACACATAAAGTGACCCAGATTGAAGAGTTACTGCCACACTGCTGGAAACCTAAATCGAATTAAAATTGGTATGGGATTCAGCGGACGCTTACGTTTGAATCAGACATTTTTTCTCAATACATGACGATCTCTAATCTTAACTTCAATTAAATGCTCAAATGAAAAGAGTAATTCTGAATGAGTCCTTGCGATTTAAGTTATTCATCGTCTTTGTGATGATCATTATCTAATAGCTTACAAGTAAAAATTATTGCTAATATGACTAGGCTAGAAGAAATACCAGCATATAAGTTGGCTAAAGTTCCACCAAAAACAACAATATCTTCTAAAAACAAGATGACTATAACTATAATAGATACATGTAATATAATAATTTTTAGATCATGAAACTTATTAATTGATAGTGTCTTAAGAAAAGAACTATTGTCAAAAATAGCTTGTTGAATAAATAATTTATAAAAACCTGCTGAAATTAAATGAAATGTAATAGCAATTAACGAGACATCGAGGATTTTTAAAAATTTAACAACAACTATTTTTACTTCAAAATTAGTTGCATATATATTTTTTATAATAAAAATTATTGCATCAATTAGAAGGTATATAGTTGATAAATATAAAAAAATAGAAGATATTATGCAATTTATAATAACTATAATAACTAAATATCTACTCTTTTCAAAAAAAATTTGTAGCACTTGATAACATCCCTTAAAATGAAAAAAACAAACAACTATTAATCAAAATCGCGGAGAAGAAATTGATTTGAAAATGAAGAAGACTAATGTGGTTCCGTTAATTAGACCACTCAATTCAGTTTTATAAGTGATAAACCCGCTCTAAATATTTAAATTATGCTGCCATTACTTTTAGTAAATGTTGATCATAAAATTCATTCGGTGTTGCCTTATTCAAACTTGAATGAGGACGTATCATGTTATAAAAATCCAAATATTCAGCAATTGATTGTATCGCTTGTTTAACCGTATCGTAAGCCTTCAAATAGACTTCCTCATGCTTCACGCTGCGCCATAAACGCTCAATCATCACATTATCCATCCATCGTCCTTTTCCATCCATACTGATACGGATATTTCGCAATTTTAACTCATTCAAAAAAAGCCTCGCTTGTGAATTGACTGCCTTGGTCTGTATTAAAGACTTCAGGACAACCATATTTCACAATTGCTTCTTGCAACGCATCTATGCAAAAGTCTGTTTCCATACTGATCGATACACGATGAGCCAGTACTTTACGACTATGCCAATCTATAATTGCACACAGATAGACAAAGCCTTTAGCCATAGGAATGTACGTGATATCTGTACACCAGACTTGATTAGAGTGATCTATGACCGTGTTTTTCAACAGATATGGGAAAATACGGTGTGCAAGATTAGGCTTGCTGGTATTGGGTTTTGGATACAAGGCATGTATTCCCATCAAGCGCATTAAACGTCGGACTTTACGCCGACCTATTTGATGTCCTTGACGCTGTAGCATATCTCGTATCATTCGACTGCCCATTTATGGGCAGTCGAGATGAATTTCATCAATCAGACGCATCAAACTCAAATCAGTTAATGAAATCTCTTTGGGCTTGTAATACAACGTACTGCGATTGATTTGAATCAACTGTGATTATTGTCGTACCGAAAGTTGATGGGTCTTATCGATCATTTTTTGCCGCTCAGCTGCCCTATTTTTCTGAGCGCACTTTCTAAAAAATCAATTTGCAATGCCTGATGTCCTATCTTGGCATGTAGAGCTTTGAGGTCAATCTCAGGTTCTTGTTGTGCTGTTGGTCGTGAAAAAATATTGACTGATTGTTCAAGCAGTTGATTTTTCCAATCAATGATTTGGTTTTGATGTAAATCGAATTGAGTAGAAAGTTCAGCGAGTGTGTGATCGCCTTTAATTGCTGCGAGAGCAACTTTAACTTTAAACTCTGCTGAATGATTACGACGTTTTCTTCGTGTCATGATTGACTCCAAAAACAAGCATTTCCCATGCTTATTGGGGAGTAGATTATCACTTATAGGCATGGTCTAAAATCCTAGACCCACATCAATTTACAGTTGTTAGAAAAGATTTGAATATCAGTACAGATTCCATTGAGGATGAAGATATATTAAAAATAATATCAGGGATCTCTGTACACGACAAAAATAGATAACTCATTGAAATAATGACATAATAATTGTTTTCTAACGACGAATACAAATTAACTGAGAAATTTGACGATAATCGAAATACTGA
>NZ_KE007378.1:0-41759 GCF_000400735.1 Acinetobacter tandoii DSM 14970 = CIP 107469 | reverse complement strand
CACTTGATGGGTAAGGCTTTAGATACAGAAGAAAGATTACATGTCTGTTTTACAATTAATGCAAGCATAATCAGTGTAAAACATTTTACATGTGACTTGTTCCACTTCAGATATTTGTTTAAGATGAGATGTAACTCATTGAAATGTGTCATCATATTCGTCGTCAGAAAACAAGTATTATGCCATTATTTCAATGAGTTATCTTTTTTTGTCGTGTACAAAGTAAATATTGACAAGTATTATTGATAATGAGCATATCTTCTCATGTAAGCACAAGTATAAGCAGAGGAAAACTATGGACGTTCTATTTTCGAATTTTTTAGATAAACCTGTTTGGATGTGGATTTTCTTTATCCTTATTGTACTTGTCCTGCTTATTCTAGATCTTGGAGTATTTCATCGTAAGGTAAGAGAGATTGGTGTTAAAGAAAGCTTAGCACTATCAGCATTTTATATTACATTAGGTTTACTTTTCGGCGCATGGGTGTGGTGGTATCTCGGACCCACGGCAGGGATTAACTATGTAACCGGTTTTGTAATTGAAAAATCATTAGCGATGGATAATATCTTTGTCATTGCAATGATTTTTTCATATTTCTCGATACCAAGAATTTATCAGCATAGAGTCTTATTTTGGGGAATTATAGGTGTAATTTTTCTAAGAGCTATCATGATTGGCGTGGGCGCAACACTGGTCAGCCAATTTTCATGGGTTCTTTATATATTTGCAGCCTTTCTTATTTTTACAGGGATAAAAATGTGGCTAAGTGTTGATAAAGAATATGAAGTCGGAAATTCTCCTATTTTGAACTTTATTAAAAAAAGATTTCGTGTCACTGAGCAGCTTCATGCAGAGAAGTTCTGGGTGAAAAAGATTGATCCAAAAACTAACCAATTAACCTGGTTTATGACACCACTTTTTCTAGCCTTGATCATGATTGAATTTGTAGATCTGATCTTTGCAATAGATAGTGTTCCTGCGATTTTTGCGATTACGACAGATCCATTTATTGTTTATACTTCAAATATTTTCGCAATTTTGGGATTACGTGCTTTATATTTTGCCCTATCAGCAATGGTCGACCGCTTCCATTATTTGAAGTACGCATTAGCAGTATTGTTAGTCTTTATTGGATCAAAAATTTTTATAGCTGATGGATTAGGTATAGCAAAAATTCCACCGCCAGTCTCCCTTTCGATCACGTTCATCATCTTGTTTACAGGAATTCTATACTCTCTTTGGAAAACAAAAGATCAAAGTACTCATAGGTAAAAATTACAATCCTTTAAATAATTAATAGCTACCAATAACACAGTGGCTGTTAATTATTCTGATTATAAGTTTTCCTAAAATTAACATAATACACCTTATACGAAATTCGTTATAATTATCTATAGAAATCAATGCTGTAGTTTCTTTTTTGCCCAACCTCCCCAAGGTGGGCTTTTTTTTATGATTTTTTCACGTTCCACGACCTCTAAATGATCAATGTTCCACGATTTTAATAAGCCTTGGTAAACAGTAAGATCAGCCATGAAGTTTAAAGAAACGGCTCTAAAAGCCTCTTTTTTCGGATCCTGGTTCAACTTGTTCAGGGGTAGCAATCTGTTTAGGTGAACCGTACTGGGTTTATCGGAGAGAAATTTTTAATATCTAAATTTATGTAACTATAGAGTATACCCTAAAGCAACACTCAGAATGTCCCGGATTTTATGTATCATTTAAATGATTTTTAATCATATATAACATGTAACTTTGATATTAAAGATTTATAATTTACGAAATTGTTCATTTTTATCCAATTGGGGAGTGAAAGAGTGAAAGGTCAAAAAGTAGGTTATGTCCGGGTGAGTTCAGTCGAGCAAAATACAGGACGTCAACTTGAGGGAATTGAAATCGACCGGATTTTTGTTGACCGAGCTTCGGGTAAAAATACCGACCGACCGAAATTTCAGGAAATGTTGAACTATGTCCGGGAAGGGGACAGGGTGATTGTACATTCCATGGATCGTTTTGCTCGAAGCTTAAAAGATTTAGTCACTGAAGTAGATAAACTGGTCAAACGAGGAATTGCCATCCAGTTCGTAAAAGAAAATATTACTTTCACTGCTCAATCTACCCCGATGGATAATTTGATGCTGCAATTGATGGGCGCTTTTGCACAGTTCGAACGTGAGATCATTTTAGAGCGTCAAAAAGAAGGAATAAAACTGGCCTCTGCTCAAGGAAAGTACAAAGGGCGTGTACATAAATTGAAACCTGAACAGGCTGAAGCTTTAAGACAAGAATGGAAGGAAGGAAAGTACCCTTCAAAAATGGCATTAGGCCAGGCATTTGGAATTAGTCGCCAGGCGGTATACCGCTATTTAAAAGCAAGTGAGTAACTCAATTAAAATGGAAAATATTCGAAATTTTCTTGAAGATAATCAAGTCAAAATCTACTTCTGTACCATCTTTATCGGAGTTATTTTTGGATTAACCATCAGTGGAGCGACGATTTTAGAAAGTTTGATTAACCCTGCACTGGCATTAATGTTATTTGCTACTTTTTTACAAGTACCTATTGCAGAAATTGGCAAGGCATTAAAAAATTTACGTTTTATTTCTGCATTACTTATTACTAACTTTATTGCCTTACCTTTAATTACGGCAGGTCTAATACAATTTTTACCTGAAAACCCACTTATTCGTTTAGCTGTACTTTTTGTTCTACTAGCACCGTGTATTGATTATGTGATTACTTTCACCCATGTTGGGAAAGGTAATGCAAGATTATTACTTGCGATGACACCTGTATTATTGCTTATCCAAATGATCTTATTACCAATTTATCTTGGTGTACTCCTCGGAGAAGAGGTAGCTCAGCTTGTTGAAATTGGTCCTTTTGTCCATGCGTTTGTATGGTTCATTGTTGCACCCTTAGCAATGGCAGCTATAGTTCAGTTCATTGGGAATAGAAATGAACAAGCAGAAAAAGTGGCTGAAAGCCTAAACTTATTTCCTGTACCTGCCACAGCCCTAGTTTTGTTTATCGTCCTAGCATCAGTTATGCCTCAAATTGGGCTTGCAAAAAGTGCAGCTCTTCAAGCTTTACCAATTTATATTTCTTTTGCCATTATTGCTCCATTCGTGGGTTGGATAATTGCTCGTATTTTTCGATTAGAATCTGGCTCTGCTAGTGCTGTGTCCTTTTCAGCATCATATAGAAATTCATTTGTTATTCTTCCATTAGCTTTTGCAATTCCGGGAAGTATGCCCATAATTCCTGCTGTAATCTTGACTCAGACTATCGTTGAACTATGCTTTTTACCAATCTATATTCGTCTGATACCTCGACTATTCAAAACCTAGAGATTTAAACATTTAAGTAGTTGTTATAGTTAGATAAAAGTATTCAGAAGCCCACGCTTACATCGAGTAATTTAATAAAGGGGGGGGGAGCTAGCTCCCCCCCTCTTTTATTCATTTGCTAATTAAAACTTACTCGCAACTTGATATGTGATGAATGAAAAGATGTAGGCTAATGCAAACAAATAAGTTGCCATAATGATGGGCTGTTTCCAGCTGCCAGTTTCTCGTCTAATTGTTGCTAACGTAGCAAGACAATGGGGAGCAAAAATAAACCATACCAATAATGATAAACCTGTGGCTAACCCCCATCCATCCGGGCCTGAAATTTGACTTAACAGACTTTGAGTTACTGTATCTTCATCACCTGACATCGCATAAATCACCCCAAGAGCAGCAATTACAACTTCCCTTGCTGCCATAGCAGGAATGAGTGCAATACATATTTCCCATGTAAACCCAATAGGCGCAAATATAGGATGAATTAAATGTCCTAACTGACCAGCTAAACTATAGTTAATGGCCGGCATGCTTGCATTATCTGGTGGTTGAGGGAACGTGACTAGCACCCATAACAAGATAGACAGTGCGACGATAATGCCACCAACTCGTTTTAAGAAAATAGTTGCCCTATCATATAAGCCTAATGCAATATTTCTAATATCTGGAATTCGGTATGTGGGAAGTTCAAAAATAAAAATACTTTCAGTTTTATCTTTTCGAACCAATTTCAGAAACACTGAAACTAATAACGCTGAGACTATTCCCGACATATAAAGACCAAAAAGGACTAATCCTTGCAGACTTAACCAGCCGTAGATTAATTGGTTCGGAATAAATGCCGCGATCAATAAAGCATATACTGGCAATCTTGCTGAACAGGTCATCAAGGGTGCAATCATAATTGTTGCTAATCGGTCCCGTTCAGAGCTGATACTTCTGGTTGCCATAATTCCGGGAATCGCACAAGCAAAACTGGATAGCAGAGGAATAAATGAACGGCCGCTAAGCCCGGCTTTAGACATTAATTTATCTAAAAGAAATGCTGCTCGGGGTAAATAGCCTGACTCTTCAAGCATTAAAATGAAGAAGAATAAAATCAAAATCTGAGGCATATATGCAAGCACGCTACCTGCACCAGCAATTACCCCATCCACAACCAAGCTTTTTAATAGAGGATGTTGGATTAGTGGTCCAATAAAATCACTGAGCCATGCGACAAAATTTTCAATGAATTCAATAAAAGGCGTTGCCCATATAAATACCGCCTGGAACATCACAAACATGGTTAAAGTTAAGATTACTAAACCCAATACAGGATGTAGAAAAATTTTATCTAGAAATGCGGTTCTTTTATCACCACTGTCATTATTTAAAATAACTTGTTTGGTGATTTGTTTGACCTGTTCAAAATGACTTAATTCAGAATGATAAGGAGTAATAAAAAGATTTTTTTGATCTAATTGATTAATTAAATCTTGAATTCCTTTTGTTTTAACTGCGACAGCTTCAACTACAGGGATACCTAACAGTTGAGACAGTTTATCCTTATCAATGGAAATACCACGCTTTTTGACCTCATCCATCATATTTAATACAAGAATCATAGGGCGATTTAGAGCACGAACTTCGAGAACCAAGCTCAAATGTAAGCTTAAATTTGTGGCATCTACAACGCATATAAAAATATCGGGTAGAATTTCACCTTTTAGCTCGCCCAAACAAACTGCCCTGGTGACTTCTTCATCTAAACTACTAGGTTTTAAACTGTAAGTTCCGGGTAAGTCCAATACTCGTATTGCATCACCAGAAGGTAATTTAAAAGAACCTTCTTTTCTTTCTACGGTAACCCCAGCATAGTTGGCAACTTTTTGTCGCGTACCAGTAAGCGTATTAAATAAAGAGGTTTTTCCGCAATTTGGATTACCGACTAATGCAATGTTCTTAATCTTCATTGGATACTAACTCTACAAAAATTCTTTCAGCTTCATTCTTTCTTAATGCGAATCTTGAAGTTTCAATTTGAACTAAAACAGGATCTCCGCCAAAAACACCTTTAGCGAGTACTTGTAGAGTTTCACCCTCTCTAAAACCTAATAGTTGGAGCCGTTCCAATACGGGATCAGTGGTATGACTGTATTGATTACCTTTTTTGAGATCTCTAATTTTGACGATCTGATTTTGTTTAACTTGAAATAGATTCATTTTCGATACTCTTACTTCAAAGCCAAAATCTTTCGAGCACCATTAAGCACGAATAAAGAAACCAGGATGCCAATGATTAAGTCTGGGTAAGCTGATCCCGTCCACGCCACGAGTACACCGGCAAATATAACGCCCATATTTACGACAACGTCATTCGCCGAGAAAATCCAACTGGCTTTCATATGTGCGCCATCTTCTCGATGACCAGAAATAAGATATAAGCATGTCACGTTAGCTATAAGTGCGAGCAGGCCAATAACAATCATGAGCGTTGATTCTGGCTCGCTTCCAAACATGAATCGTCTAATGACATCAATAATCACGATGACAGCAAGTAATAACTGAATCCAACCTGCGAAATGGGCTGCTTTCACTTGATATTTCGCAGCTTTTCCGACGGCATATAGCGCAATACCATAAACGGCTGCATCTGCAAACATATCTAGAGAATCAGCAATCAATCCTGTAGACGCAGCAATAATTCCGCTGATGAATTCTATAAAGAAAAGTAGAGCATTAATGCCTAATAACAGTTTAAGTACTTTAGCTTGTCTCACAGGATCAGGTTCATTAGGTATATCGCCTGAAGAAAGCTGTGTTTCATCAAGTTTCGCCCCAAAACCCAGTCCTTCGAGTTTAGCCGTAATTTGCTGAATCCCTTCATTATGGAAGACTTTCAGTTTTCGATTGGGAAGATCAAAAGTAAGACCTTTAACTGCTTCAATATCTGCAAGAGCCATACGGACCATTTGCTCTTCAGCAGAGCAATCCATTTTAGGAATGGTATAGGTACTTGTTTGCTTAGCCTGTTGATTGCTTATATAAGTTTCAGTCTTCACAAGCTTTGCACCAAAACCCAAAGCTTCAAGTTTGGTAGTTATATTTTCATCTTTTTGATTATGTAGAACCTTTAAAGACCGGTTAGGTAAATCAAAGATGAGTTTTTGAACACCATCAATTGAAGATAGCGCCATACGAACCATCTGTTCTTCCGCAGAACAATCCATTTTGGGAACTAAGTATTCACTCATGTAGTGCGAATCTTTTAAAACGTTTTCAGTGCTTAAATTTTCTTTGGGATCAGAACCACAACAGGATTGAGCGGTATCTTCACAACTGTTTGAAGTGTTACAGCAAGGAGATGAAGATTTTTCTTCTTCCTCTTCACCACAACAGCTAGGCGTATTATCACAATTCTTTGAATTGCTTGCTTCTGCAATTGATGGATGATTTTCTTGTTGAGATTTCTTATCTTCGCATGGTGTTTCTTTACTACATCCACAGCCACTCATAGTTATACCCATTAAAAAATTTATAAACTTTGAATATTAGAATCCCTATAGTTACTATAGAGTCAAGATTTTTTGGAAATACCAACTCAATGCATTTAAAAATTGGTGAACTCTCTAAAAAAACCTCATGTTCAGTATTAACAATTAGGTTTTATGAAAAGGAAGGTTTAATTCCGGAACCCGAAAGAACGGAAGGAAATTACCGCCTTTACGATATAGGCTATGTTGAGCGAATTAAGTTTATTTTGAATTGCCGAACTTTAAATATGAGTTTGAATGAAATTCGTCAATTACTCACCTATAAAGATAATCCCAAGAAAAATTGTTCAGATGTGAATGAATTAATTGACTTACATGTCAGTGCTATCAGAGAAAATATAATCAAGCAACAAAAGCTTATTGAACAATTATCTGATTTAAGAGGTACTTGTGATGGTTTATGTACAATTGACCAATGTGGAGTTCTAAAAAATCTAGCTTGATTATCTAGACCTATGCTTTTTCAAAAACTCTGTATATCTTTACTTAAGGCTGCAAAAAGATTAAGGTGACTTAAATTTCGTGATCAGATCTTAGATAGCTTTGGTTAGCTTCCGATTGGTGTTTTAAATACAGATTTGTGTATGAAGAGAAAAACATTTCTAATCCAGATATTGGTACTCTTATTCACATTCCAGAATATTTGGAGTGTGGCAGAGGCTGCTTGTCTGCATGAAATGCCAAACATACCCAATTCAATACTCTCTAATCCAATCGATTTAGACGAAAAGAGTGATAGTCCTCGTCAAGCACTTTATTCCCTAGAAAACTATAAAGAAATCTATGACTATTGTCAGAAGGTTTGTTTTAACGAAAAGTGCAGTCATTTCTCAAATACAATCGTGATTCAGATTGACCCACCCGATGATCTGAAGCTTAAAGCTAATTTTGAGACCGGCATTACCCCAACTTATTTGGGAATAACTTTTTATAAACCCCCTTATCTGGATCAATTAACCCCGCCTCCCGATTTGCCCCTACTATTGGTGGGGTAGTCTTATAAAAGCCCACCACTCCTAATTTCATTATGCGTGGGGCATTTTCATGTCAAAAAACAAATTACATCAGGATACCTCCATCCTGAATTTATCCTGGTCAGCCTTAGGTAGCGGTATCTTGCTATCTGCAATGATCAGCTTCAGTACTTCCGTAGTCGCCAGTACTCAAGATTTAACGCTGCAGCAAGCTATTGAGCAGGTTAACCAATATCAAGCGTCCCAAAATTTCTGGGAAACGCAAAATAGTATTAATGCCACGAATCTTCAGCAAAGTAAGCTGTTTAAAAATCCTGAATTGTCAGTTGAACAAACGGGCTTTGGTTCAAATAATGAAAAAGAGCTTGCCATCGGTATATCACAACCTTTGGATATTTTTGGTGAGCGAAGAGCAAACCAAAAATTAGCCAGTCTCTCAATAGATAAAACAGCGCTGAAACAGAAGATTTATCAAGCACAAATTGAGCTTGCAGTGAAATATGTATGGTCGCAACTGGCCATTGCCGAACTTGAAAAAAACATTGTCAATGAACAACTTCGGGTGAGCGAAGAAAACCTTCAAGCAATCGAAAAGCGCTTTAATGCAGGCAGTATCGCGCAAGTAGATGTGAATCGCGCACGTTTAAGTCATGCTGAAAATATCCGTCTTTTTAGACAGGCCGACTTACAGGTACAAGTGGCAACCCAACAATTATCAAATTTATGGGGAACCTCTGATAAGTCATTGAAGGTAAACCTCTCTTCGCAAAAGCTTTGGCCAAAATCGACTCATGGGCAGGTTCAAGAATATTTAGCGGATAACTACATTGAGAAATATCGGATTTTACAGGTGTTAGAGTCTCAAGCAACGGTTGATCAGCTGAAAGCAAAGTCACGTCCTAATCCTACTTTAAACCTGGGCGTTAACCGCACCCAATCCTTGGATAACTCAACACAAAATCAACTGGTGGTTGGAGTCAGTGTACCGCTCAATATTTTCGATCGTCAGCAAAATGGCATAAAAATCGCGCAAGAAAAAATGAACTTATTAGAGCGTCAGAAAGACTTTTATCTAAAGCAAAATGCGCTGCAAATAGGCACGATCTTAACCGAGTTGCAGGGTTTAGAGCTTCAATTCAAAGTCGTTGACGAGACTCAAATTCCTTTGGCGACTCAAGTTCAAAGTAAAACTTTACAAGGTTTTCTGGCAGGAAAGTTTGCTTTAACCGATGTTCAGCAAGCCACGCTTCAATTACAAGACATCCGTCTACGTAAAGTCCAGTTGTTACGGGAGGGCTGGCAAAAGGCCATCGAAGCAGAAAGTTTAAGCTTAGGCATTAGCCCAAGTGAAGTCATGTCGAAAGATGCTATTGCACAAATCAATCAAAATTTATGGCAAGACATACAGGCCATGCCTGTCATTGGTGGGGGAAATTAACATGTTCGATCTTAAAAACAGCTTAAAAAAACAGAGCGGAAAAATCTCCCAACCCCTACTGATTAGTTTGGTCATCGGCGCTACCGTACTCCTCAGTATTTTCTTGATCTTAACGGGTAAGAATAAATCTGAAACATCAGATGAACATGCCGAGGAAGAAGGGGGAGAAGAACATGGTGGTGAAACCGAAGAGCATGCAGAAGGTGTGAGCCTGACTGCCAAGCAACTGGTGGAACAGGGCATACAATTATCAGCGGTCGATCAAGGCCCGGTGGTTAAATTAAGTTCTTATCCTGCCAAACTGAATGTGAATACTGACCAGCAAGCGCACGTCTCACCGAGTTTTAGTGGTCATGTAGAAAATGTCTATGTAGAACTCGGTCAAAAAGTTCAGAAAGGACAGCCTTTGGCTGCGTTGCTTGTTCCTGATCTAGTTGATCAGCAGGCCAATCTTAAAATTGAACAAACCAACCTTGAACTGGCGAAACAAGACTATGATCGTGAGCGTCAGCTTTGGTCACAGGGCATTTCAGCAAAACAGGACTATCAACGTGCTTATAACAGCTATAAACGGGCACAAATTCAGGTTCAAGCGGCCCAATCACGTTTAAGTGCATTTGGTGCAGTGAATGCCAGTAACGGACGCTATATTTTGAAAGCTCCCATTTCTGGCGTGATCAGTAAAAAGGATTTGGTTCTCGGGGAAAATGTTCAGTTAGCCGATCAACTCTTTACGATAGACCGGTTAGATCAACTCTGGCTTGAGTTTATTGTTCCAAATTCTGAAATTATGGGCTTAGCCCCGAATCAAAAGATCGAATTTAAATCCTTGCAAACGGAAAAGGTCTATCAGGCTGTTATTCAGACTTTAAATACTGAAGCGGATATTCAAACAGGCCGTCTTCAGGTGCGAGCAAAAGTTGAATCGAATGCAACCGAATTACGTCCAAACTTGATGGTAAACGTACAGTTGCAACAACGCAGTGAAAGTACCGCATTACGGGTACTTAAGTCCGCAGTTCAGAATGTCGATGGAAAAGATGTGGTTTTTGTCGCCACTCAGCATGGACAGAAAGTTGAATTCAGTCCGCAACCGGTGAAATTAGGGCAATCGTCTGGGGATAGCCAGTGGATTGAAGTGGTAAATGGGCTTAATCAGGGACAAAAATATGCAGCTCAAGGCAGTTTCTTACTGAAATCTGAGATGGAAAAAGGAGAGGCTTCACATGAGCACTAAAAGCCCTCACATTCCAGACCACGAATCGGTAAAACCTGAAGGGCTGTTTGATCGGCTGATCCAGTTTTCTATCCATAACGCCATTTGGATTATGCTGTTTATTGCAGCCTGGATTGCTATTGGTATTTATAGTTATCAAAAGTTACCGATTGATGCTGTACCGGATATTACCAATACTCAGGTGCAGATTAACACTTCAGCCAATGGCTTTACGGCTTTGGAAATGGAACAGCGGATTACCTATCCCATTGAGAATGCCATGTCAGGCATGCCGAAAATGGAACAAACCCGTTCGATTTCACGCTACGGCTTATCGCAAGTGACCATCATTTTTGAAGATGGCACGGATATTTACTGGGCCAGACAGCTTATCAACCAGCGCTTGCAAGAAGCAATGGGAGAAATGCCTGAAGATGTGCAACCTAACATGTCGCCTATTTCGACAGGTTTAGGTGAAATCTATCAATGGGTGATTAAAGCCGAACCAAATGCTAAAAAGCCGGATGGAACCCCTTATTCGGCGATGGATTTACGTGAAATTCAGGATTGGATTGTAAGACCGCAATTACAGCGCGTAAAAGGCGTTGCTGAGATCAACAGTATCGGTGGCTTTAATAAAACCTATGTGGTTGCCCCTGATCTGAACCGATTGCAACAATTGCAAATTCCTTTGTCTGATTTACAAACTGCCTTAACAGAGAATAATGAAAACCGTGGTGCTGGCTATATTGAGAAAAATGGACAACAGCTAACGGTTCGTGTTCCCGGCACTTTAAACACGATTGAAGATATCCAGAACATCAGTATTGCCAATAAAAACGGCTATCCGATTCGGGTGGCAGATGTCGCCAATGTCTCAATTGGTCATGACTTAAGAACAGGGGCTGCAACCTATAATGGTGAAGAAACTGTATTGGGTATTGCCATGATGATGATGGGAGAAAATAGCCGTACCGTTGCTCAAGCCATTGATGAAAAGGTGCAATCGATCCAGCAATCGCTACCTAAAGGTGTGGTGATTGAGACTGTGTATGACCGTACGCATTTGGTTGATCGGGCGATCAAAACCGTTCAGAAAAATTTGATTGAGGGTGCAATCCTCGTCATTGTTATTTTATTTCTCTTTCTAGGTAATTTCCGTGCTGCGCTGATCACGGCTTGCGTTATTCCACTGTCAATGCTGTTTACCTTGACGGGAATGGCAGAGCAAAAGATTAGTGCAAATCTGATGAGTTTAGGGGCACTGGACTTCGGTATTATTATTGATGGTGCAGTGGTTATTGTAGAAAACTGTATCCGTCGGCTAGCAGAAGCTCAGAAGCTGAAAGGTGGTTTACTTAGCCGTTCTGAAAGATTTAAAGAAGTCTTCTTGGCTGCAAAACAGGCGCGTCGTCCTCTCATCTTTGGACAGTTAATTATTTTGGTGGTTTATCTACCTATCTTTACCCTGACGGGTGTAGAAGCCAAACTTTTCCATCCTATGGCAATGACTGTTGTACTGGCTTTAATTGGGGCCATGATTTTATCTGTCACTTTTGTGCCAGCCGCAGTTGCCCTATTTGTCACTGGAGAAGTCAAGGAAACCGAAAGTCGCTGGATGCATTGGCTTAAAACCAAATATGAACTGCTTTTAGATAAAGCCTATGAGCTTCGTTTATTTGTGACTATTGTGGCTGCCTGTATTTTAGTGCTTACGGGCGTGCTAGCCACTCAAACAGGTAGCGAGTTTGCACCTCAACTGGGTGAAGGTGATTTTGCTGTTCAGCAAATGCGTTCCCCAAGTACAGGGTTAGAACAGTCACTGAGAATGCAGGAAAATACTGAAAAGTTACTGTTGAAAGAATTTCCTGAAATTAAAGCGATCTTTGCCCGTACCGGTACAGCAGAAGTGGCCACAGATGTTATGCCACCCAACATTTCAGATGGCGTGGTACTGTTAAAACCTCATGATGAATGGCCTGATCCAAAACAAACGATTGATGAGCTTCGCCAAAGAATGATTACTTTCTTAGCGACATTGCCGGGAAATAACAGTGAGTTCTCGCAACCCATTGAACTGCGCTTTAACGAGTTAATTTCAGGGGTGCGAAGTGATGTGGGTGTCAAATTATTTGGTGATGACATGGAGATTCTAAATCGCGAAGCGAATAAAATTTCTCAAAAAATTAACTCAATTTCAGGCGCGACAGCCGTTAATGTAGAACAGACCAGTGGCTTACCCTTGTTGAATGTAGAGGTGGATAAGTCCAGAGCTGCACAATATGGCTTGTCGGTAAGAGCAATTCAGGATCTGGTAGCTACAAGTGTCGGTGGCCAGAATGTTGGAACAATTTTACAGGGAGACAAGCGTTTTGATTTTGTCATCCGTCTAGATGAATCCCAGCGTAGTCCTGAACAGTTAGCGGTACTTCCTATTCAATTGCCGAATGGTGGTTTAGTCCAACTGCAAGATGTGGCACGCGTTGAAAATATCCTGGGTATTAATCAGGTCAGCCGTGAAAATGGTAAACGTCGAGTGGTTATTACTGCAAATGTAGAAGGACGTGATTTAGGCTCATTCGTAACAGAGCTTCAGAGCACGTTATCCAAACAGGAATTACCAAGCGGTTATTGGATAGATTATGGCGGTCAATTTCAAAATCTGATGTCTGCAAAAGCGCGTATGCAATTGGTGGTTCCGCTCGCATTGTTGACGATCTTTATTTTATTGATGGCTGTATTCCATAATATCAAAGAAAGCTTACTGGTCTTTAGTGGTGTACCGTTTGCCTTATGTGGAGGCTTAATCGCGTTGTGGTTGCGTGACATTCCATTATCCATGTCAGCAGGGGTTGGCTTCATTGCACTATCGGGGGTGGCTGTACTGAATGGCTTAGTCATGCTTACCTTTATCAAAGAGTTGCGACAACAATATGACCTTTATTATGCAACGTGGCAGGGTGCAATTTTGCGTCTTAGACCTGTGCTGATGACAGCTTGTGTGGCGTCCCTTGGGTTTGTCCCGATGGCTTTGGCAACCGGAACTGGGGCAGAAGTACAGAGACCTTTAGCAACAGTGGTTATTGGAGGAATTATCTCCTCTACCCTGCTTACATTGGTTTTATTGCCCGTACTGTACCGCTGGATGAATGAAAAGAAAGCTTCTTAATCCATTAGATTAAGCAATTTTTAGCAGAGATATTGAGCCTGTCTCAAGTATCTCTGCTAATCATGGATTGAATAAGGAAAATTTTATGTCAGAACATCATGATCATAGCCATGCGGTTGTTACTGAAGGAAATAGTAAGAAATTAATGTTTGCTTTGGGTTTAACGACTACTTTTTTAATAGTAGAAGTTGTCGCTGCTTTTATTACCCAAAGTTTAGCATTACTGTCTGATGCCGCTCACATGTTTACTGATGTAGCCGCATTAGCTATTGCTCTTGCTGCTATCAAAATTGGTAAAAAAGCCGCAGATGATAAAAGAACTTTTGGCTATCAGCGATTCGAAATTTTAGCGGCTCTGTTTAATGCAGTGATGCTTTTTGTAGTGGCGATATATATCGTCTATGAAGCTTACCAACGTTTTACGAATCCTGCTGAAATTCAAAGTATTGGAATGATGATTGTCGCAGTCATTGGTTTGGTCATAAATTTGATTTCAATGAAAATCCTTTCTGCGAGTGCTGAAGGAAGTCTAAATGTGAAAGGCGCATATTTAGAAGTTCTTAGTGATGCACTGGGATCGATAGGCGTGATTATCGGAGGAGTGGTCATTTATTTTACCCAGTGGATGTGGGTAGATACCTTAATCGCTGTGTTAATTGGCTTCTGGGTCTTACCTCGAACTTGGGTTTTATTAAAACAAAGTATCCATATTTTGCTTGAAGGGGTTCCTGATGAGATTGATATTGAGTCGTTAAGAAATGATTTATTGATGCTAGAGGGTGTTGAAGGGATTCATCAGTTGAAAGTCTGGGCTATATCTTCAAAAAACATTCATTTAACTGCTCATTTAGTTGCTCCTAATAGCGATCCAGATCAGCTCTATCAAAAGGCCTTAGACGTTCTAAAACATAATCATAGTATTACTGAAATTACGTTACAAATAGAAAGTACGGAATGTAATACATTGGAACAGCATAAACATTAAAGTGCTGCTCTTTCTACATGGCACTATTGCAAATAACCACGAATGGTAAGCTGAAGACTGTTTTAGCTAAAGGTGCAGCATATGAATCCTTTCCATGGTCGGCATTTTCAGGGCGAAATCATTCTTTGGGCTGTGCGCTGGTATTGTAAATATGGCATTAGCTATCGTGAACTGCAGGAAATGCTGGCCGAACGGGGTGTGAATGTTGATCACACGACTATTTACCGTTGGGTTCAACGTTATGCTCCTGAAATAGAAAAACGTTTACGCTGGTATTGGCGTAATCCTACAGATCTGAGCTCGTGGCATATTGATGAAACCTATGTAAAAGTGAATGGACGATGGTCTTATCTGTATCGTGCAGTCGATCAACGTGGCGATACCATTGATTTTTATCTTTCTTCTAGACGTAATACCAAATCAGCATATTGTTTTCTTGGAAAAATTTTAAATAATGTGAAGAAGTGGCAAATTCCACAAGTGATCAACACGGATAAAGCACCCACATATGGACGTGCTTTATCACGGTTAAAACGGGAAGGTAAATGTCCACCAGACCTTGAGCACAGGCAGATTAAGTATAAAAATAATGTCATTGAATGTGATCATGGTAAGTTAAAGCGGATCATCAGGGCCACATTAGGATTCAAATCTATGAAGACGGCTTATGCCACAATTAAAGGTATTGAAGTCATGCGTGCACTACGTAAAGGACAAGCATCGTCATTTTATTATGGTCAGCCTCAGGGTGAAGTGTGTCTAATCAACAGGGTTTTCGGTCTCTAAGTACTTTTTAAAGGGAACATCATCGACTCAAATCTCTATTTGCAACAGTGCCGGAAATAAAGGAAAAAGAACTGAATGAATTTTTAGCTTTAGTTAAACGCTACTTATAACTTTAAAGCACAGTCTTTTAAATAAAAAAACTGTGTGCGCACCTATTAATGACAGTGGTAATCACCAGTTTTACTGTTAGTATGACAACCCTGTGAGTTCGTTCCCCCAGAATGAGCATTCGCATAGGTAAATGACATGCCTATAAAGCATATTAATAAAATTCTTTTCATCTTAATCCCTCTCAAATAATTAGAATATCAACTGTATGATATTTAATAAAAGCCAACATGGCTTAGACTATTTCCAAATATATAAAGTAAAGCCAACAAAACTTTAAATGTATATAAAAAATGGTTAAATAATTGCAAGGGGGGCTTTAAAACGTTTTAATCGTAAAGCATTTCCTAGTACAAATATTGACGAGAGAGCCATTGCACCAGCAGCAAATACAGGAGAAAGTAGCAGTCCAAATTGCGGATAAAGTACACCTGCTGCAATAGGAATCAGAGCTGCATTGTAAACAAATGCCCAAAATAAATTTTCACGAATATTGGTTATAGTCGCTTTGCTTAAAGCGATAGCATTTGGCACTCCTTTCAGGTTGCCAGACATCAAAACCACATCAGCAGCTTCAATAGCTACGTCTGTACCTGTACCTATTGCTAAACCAATATCTGCTTCTGCAAGTGCAGGGGCATCATTAATGCCATCTCCAACATATGCGAGTTTACCATATTGATTTTTTAATTTTTTAACGGCCTCTATTTTACCTTCAGGTAAGACTTCTGCAATAACCTCATCAATACCTAGTTTTTTTGCAATCGCTTGAGCTGTATGACGGTTATCACCTGTAATCATGGCAACCTTTAAACCTAACTGATGTAACGCTTCAATTGCAGCAAATGTTGATTCTTTAATTGGATCTGCTACAGCAATAATGGCAGCAAGTTTCTGGTCAATCGCAACATAGAGAGGGGTTTTTCCTTCTTCTCCCAAACGATCCGAAAATTGAGAAAAAACATTAGGATTCAAACCTAGTTTTTCCATATATCGATCTGCACCAATATGAACCAAATGTTCAGACACCGTTGCTTCTATTCCATAGCCCGTGACTGACTTGAAATCAGCAACAGGAGACAGGATTAATTCCGGCACTGTTGCAAATAGAGATTTGAGTCGATGAAGTTCCTTTTTAAAAGTGCTTAGAGACCGAAAACCCTGTTGATTAGACACACTTCACCTTGAGGCTGACCATAATAAAATGACGATGCTTGTCCTTTACGTAGTGCACGCATGACTTCAATACCTTTAATTGTGGCATAAGCCGTCTTCATAGATTTGAATCCTAATGTGGCCCTGATGATCCGCTTTAACTTACCATGATCACATTCAATGACATTATTTTTATACTTAATCTGCCTGTGCTCAATATCTACTGGACATTTTCCTTCTCGCTTTAATCGTGATAAAGCATGGCCATAGGTCGCTGCTTTATCTGTATTGATGACCCGTGGAATTTGCCATTTTTTCACCGTATTGAAGATCTTTCCTAGAAAACTATAGGCTGATTTACTGTTCCGTCTAGCGGAAAGGTAAAAGTCAATCGTATGACCCCGTTGATCAACTGCACGATACAGGTAAGTCCATCGCCCCTTCACTTTGATATAAGTCTCATCCATATGCCATGAATGTAAATCTGTAGGATTACGCCAATACCAGCGTAACCGTTTTTCCATTTCTGGAGCATAACGCTGAACCCAACGATAAATTGTACTGTGATCCACATTTATGCCTCGTTCAGCGAGCATTTCTTGAAGTTCACGATAGCTGATGCCATATTTACAATACCAACGAACAGCCCAAAGAATGATTTCACCTTGAAAGTGCCGACCGTGGAAGGGATTCATCTGCTGTATCTCGAAATAAATAAGATATTTAGCTTATCATGTCAGCCTATTTGCAACAGTGCCGGAAGGGGACAGGGTGATTGTACATTCCATGGATCGTTTTGCGCGAAGCCTGAAAGATTTGGTCACTGAAGTAGATAAACTGGTCAAACGAGGGATTGCCATCCAGTTTGTAAAAGAAAATATTACTTTTACGGCCGAATCCACCCCGATGGATAATTTGATGCTGCAATTGATGGGTGCTTTTGCACAGTTCGAACGTGAGATCATTTTAGAGCGGCAAAAGGAAGGAATAAAACTCGCCTCTGCTCAGGGGAAGTACAAAGGTCGGGTGCATAAACTAAAGCCTGACCAAGCTGAAGCTTTACGACAAGCATGGAGGGAAGGGAAGTATCCATCAAAAATGGCATTAGGAAAAGCTTTTGGGATTAGTCGTCAGGCGGTATACCGATATTTACAAGTTAGTGAATAGCTTATTGGGATTGGCAACTAAATTTAGTTTAACTTATAAAAATCATGAAACATTGTTCGAATTTTAAGCGTGGAACATAAATAATCAATAAAAAGCCGCTCTGGTACCCTATGCCCCACAACGGCTTGATCTAATATACTGAAATTTAATGATAAATATCAAGTTGTTTGTTATTCACCAATTAAAATGTCTATGCGATAAACCATTTAAAATGTCCTGTTTTTAATTACAACAGTCAAGCACAGGATTTAAATTTCTTTGTTCAATCACAGCTTTCTGAGCTTTACGGCTCGGCATACTTTTCTTGAGACGGGAACGTTTATTCTGTTTTTCCAACTCTTCATGTTGTTGCTGAATATGGGCCAGAACTGAGCCTAATCTTTTATTCTCAACCACTTCATTCTGCTGTAATCCAGACAACTTGTTAAAAATACTGTAGTTGATCTTCTGTCCTTCATGCGTTATCGCCACAGTACCATCTGGATATTCCATGAAAGTAATGTATTGCCCAACGAGCTTATGATTCAGCGCTGTTGGCTCAAGCAGATAAATACATTTGTCATAAGTAATGGTCAGGCTCCTCGTGACCTTACGCGGCTCCTGCCAGGTAAACACATCATCCAGCTCAGCATCAGACTCTATTAAGGGACGATGCAAATTCTTTGAGTTTCTCGCACACTTGGCGAACTTCTGGTTAAACTGCTCAATAAAGCTGGGTAACCATGCGTTTGCTTCCGCAATCGAACTGATGCCTTCCAGGCGCATTTCCTTAATCAAACGGTCTTGTAGTGTTCTATTCGCTCGTTCCACACGCCCTTTGGCCTGTGGTGAGTTGGCAAAGATAATATCAATGTTTAACTCATTCAGAATCCTGCCAAATTGTGTGATCTGACTGTCCTGACTGGATTTCTGGTTCACTCTGAATACCGAATGTTTGTCACTATAAAAGGCCAGCGGCTTGCCGTATTGTTCAATGTAGGCTCGGGTGGAAAGCATATAGTCAAAGGTGGTTTCAGCCTCACAAAAGCGCAGATGCAGCAGCTTTCCAGTGGCATCATCAATATAGACCAGCAAGCAGCATCTGGCAGCTCGACCTTCAAACCAGTCATGATATGAACCATCAATCTGGATCAGCTCACCGAAGCAATCCCGCTTATATCGAGGCTGATATGGCCGTTTCAGACGCTTGGATCGCGGAATCCAGAGTTCATTGGCTGTCATCCAGCGTCGAACCGTTTCTACAGGAATATTCAGACCGAATATGCTGCTGAGCTTCTCATGAGCCAAGGTTGGACCAAAGCCCAGCAGATGTTCAGAAATAATGGAAAGGCATTCAGACTTTACGGCTTCATCATGGCGACGATGGCCAGGTTGACCACGACTGGCATGTGTCAGGCCTGAAACACCGTCTTTCTTTAGCTTCTGCAATAACCGGGTAATTTGACGGGTTGAAAGATTCAGAATTTCAGCAGCACGGACTTGTGTAATACGTTGATCTCGAACATCTTGCAGGACTGCAAGACGTTGTATTTCCTTGTCAGACATAGTGATCAGCATCTCAAGTTTTATCCAGTCCATGATGTTGATGTGCATCATAGACCAGACATTTTTATTGGTGAGAATATAGACACTTTAAATGGGTTCTAACATTGTTTGTTATTCCCAAGTAGAAATGTCCTACCTAATAACTAAATAGAAATGTCCTATACAGACATTTCCAAGTCAAGCACAGGATTCAGATTTCTCTGTTGAATTGCAGCTTTCTGTGCTCGTCTGCTTGGCATCTTTTGAGAACGATTTCGTTGGTTATGCTGTTCTAATTCTTCATGTTGTTGCTGGATATGGGCTAGCACAGAACCCAAACGTTTATTCTCAACAATCTCTCGTTGGTTCAGCTGACTTAATTTATCAAAGATGCTGTAAGTGACTTTTCTCCCTTGATATTCAATCGCTACAGTTCCGTCTGGATATTCTAGAAACTCAACATATTTGCCAACCAACCTTTGATTTTCTTCAGTGGTTTCCAGAATATATACGCATTTATCATACGTAATGGTCAGGCTGTTGGTGACTCTACGTGGCTCACGCCAAGTAAAAATATCATCTAATTTCTCAGGGGTTTCAGTGACACTTCGGTGTAGATCCTTGGGATTAAAGGCTGTCTTCGCAAATTTTAGATTGAACTGCTCAATAAAGCGGGGTAGCCATGCATTGGCTTGCTCAATTGAACAGATCCCTTCCAGTCGCATCTCTTTGATCAAACGATCCTGTAGTGTTCTATTGGCGCGTTCTACACGGCCTTTGGCCTGTGGTGAGTTGGCGAAGATGATGTCGATATTGAGCGTGTTGAGTACGCGCCCAAATTGCGTAATCTTGGTGTCTTTCTTACTGCTTTGATTCACTCTAAAGACTGAATGTTTGTCACTGTAAAATGCCAATGGTTTACCGTGTTGTTCAATATAGGCTCTAGTTGAAAGCATATAGTCAAAGGTTGATTCTGATTCACAGAAACGTAGGTGCTGTAAGCTTCCTGTGGCATCATCGATAAACACCAGTAGACAGCATTTAGGAGCACGTCCTTCGAACCAGTCATGGTGTGAGCCATCAATTTGGATCAGTTCACCATAACAATCTCGGTTATATCGAGGCCGATAGGGTCGTTTCAGGCGTTTAGAGCGAGGAATCCACAAATTGGCTGCAATCATCCAGGAACGCAATGTTTCCACGGAAATATCAAAGCCATGAATGCTGGTCAGCTTTTCATGGGCTAAGGTGGGTCCGAAACCATGAAATTGATCAGAGACAATATTGAGGCACTTCAGTCTGAGTTCTTCAGGAATCTTAGAGTTGCTGGTTTGGCCACGTGCCGCATGGGCTAACGCAGCTGGACCTTGAGCTTTGTATTTTTGCAATAAGCGTCTGATTTGACGCTCTGAAATATGAAGTAGCTGAGCAGCCTGAGACTGGCTAATGCGTTGATCACAAATTTCTTGCAAGACCGACAATCGTTTAAGTTCTTTATCCGACATAGACACCAACATATCAAACAGTCCGCTAAGAAAATTGCAAATACACATATTCTAAAAGCGGACATTTTTACTTTGGAGAAACCGGACATTTCTATTTTGGGCTTACAATTGTTACTTCGCATAACGTGCATTATGTTAATTTTAGGAAAACTAAAACTATAAAAAAGTTCTTATCACATAGTAACTATTTAGCTATTTATCGTGATTTGCATATCATTTGGCACGATCCGATTTACTGTTGAAAGCGTATAATTTCTAAAATGCCTTTAATGAATGTTGAGCATAGTCAATAAAGGTAATCAAAATGAAGAAAGTTCAAGATCAAGTTGTACTCGTTACAGGCGCTTCCTCTGGTATGGGGAAAGCTTTTACAAAAGCGCTTCTGAAGCAAGGTTTGACTGTTTATTCCGTAGCGCGTCGTATTGATGCAATGGAGGATTTAAAAGCACTTGGTGCACGTACTTTAAAGATGGATATTACTCAGCAACACGAAGTAGATGAAGTCATTCAGCACATTGAAAAACACAGTAAAGGCGTGGATATTCTGATTAACTGTGCTGGTTTTGGTCTATATGGTGCAATGGAAGATACTTCGATTGAAGATGCTCGTTATCAATTTGAAGTGAACTTATTCGGCATGGCATATTTGACTCAAAAAGTGCTGCCTTCGATGCGCCAAAAAAATAAAGGTCGCATTATTAATATTTTCTCAATGGGCGGGAAAATTTATACCCCAATGGGCAGTTGGTACCATGCCAGTAAACATGCGGTAGAAGGTTGGTCAGATTGCCTTCGTTTAGAACTTAAACCTTTTAACATTGATGTCGTGGTGATTGAACCAGGTGCGATTGCAACCGAATTTGCCGATGTCATGGTCAAGCCATTAGTACAACGATCAGGGACAGGACCTTACAGTAACATGGCAAATGCTGTCGCTAATGCTACACAGGAATCCGTCCAGAAAGGCGATTTATCCAATGTGCAAGTGGTGGTAGATATGCTAATGCAAGCGGTACATGCCAACACTCCCAAAACACGTTATGTTGGTGGAAAATACGCTAAACTCATGATTTTTGTTAGAAAGTGGTTTGGTGATCGCATCTTCGACAAAATGGTCATGTCTGTCGTTAAGTAATTTCCTAAAAATCAAAATAAAGTCATGCGAGGAAAGGAGGATTACCATGAAATATGCTTCAAAGTTTATGCTACAACCGAGTTGGAAACTCTTTCTAATCGACTTAGGTGTACAACCAGAAGATGTTTTGCGCTTAGCCTCTTTACCTCTCGATGCCTTTAATCGTAAAGAGTTTTATGTGACAGCCACGCAATATTTTGACTTCTGGAACGCGATAGAGACTGTATCTGGCGTCGAAAATCTTCCCTTAAAGATAGGACAAATGATTACAGTAGAATTATTTGATCCTGCAATATTTGCTTGCATCTGTAGTCCTAATCTCACGATTGCACTGCAACGCTTATCACACTTTAAACGCTTAATTGGTCCAATCGCATTGCACCCCAAAGTCGATGAAAATGTGCTGAGTTTAGATATTGAGTTTTATGAAGTAGATACAGAAATTCCAAAGAGTTTAATACTGACGGAACTGATATTTTTTACACAACTTGCACGGATTTGTACTCGTGCTCAAATCATTCCTAAAGCCATTTATTTGCCAGAATTACCAAATGAGATTGAAAAATATCAGGAATTTTTTGGAGTAGCTCCGCAAGAAAGTCACGGTATATCCATTCAGTTTTCAAAAACAGACAGTGAGCGCGCTTTTTTAACATCCAACTCAACAATGTGGTCTTTTTTTGAACCCAACTTAAAACAAAGCCTAGCAGAACTTGATCACAGTGTTGCAACCAAAGAAAAGGTCAAAGCGATCCTCTTGGAAAGTTTACCTGCTGGATTGGGCAATATTGATGAAGTAGCAAAAAGACTGGCTCTAAGTAAACGCACATTACAAAGGTTACTTGAAGACGAAAATACCAATTTCAAAACCATACTGGATGATACCCGTAAGGCATTGGCTGAATATTATTTAAAACAATCCTCGATTAGTACGAGTGAGATCTCATTCTTACTAGGTTTTCAGGAAGTGAACTCTTTTTCTAGAGCTTTTAAGCACTGGACTGGAGCAACACCAAATACCTATAGACACCAGTATTCTTGATATTGGAGTGAATTTAATGAGCTTTATAGAACATACAATTGCTTGGTGTCAGGGCGAAATTCTCGAAGGCAAAATCATCGTGATCTACGCACTAACATTAATGATTTTGAGTATTTTTATCCTCCCTATGACACATCTATCCAACTCTAAGTTTTTGATCATTCCTTTGTTACTGAGTGCTTTGATTTTTCTTATGGTTGGAGGTTCACTCATTTTTAGAAAATCCTATCGAGTTTATAAAAAGTGAAAAGAAACGTACCGATGAATTTATGCGTTGGTATCCGAAAACAGCATGGGCATTAATCATCATTTCTGCTCTTGCACTGTTCACATGGATATTTGTTGAGAGCGTATCGATTCACTATCTTTGCTTTGTCATTCTATTGTTTTGCTTTTCTGGATTGGTCATAGATTATTTTTCAAAAGCACGCGCTCAGGTTTATTTGGACCATATACACAAAGAAATTGAGAGTTGGGTCAAGAACCGATATTAGGTACTGGAGAGATAAAAGGTTTTAAATTGATCCATTTAGCATAATGGTGATTATACACAATACACTTGTATATTAATTTAAAAATAAATGACTTAAAAATTTATCTCTAGCCAAAAAATGCAAAAAAAGCCGACTTTGAAACAAGTCGGCTTTTTATTGAACAGATTTGTCACTTTCAGCCAATAAAATTGACCAAAAAAACTCTATTTAGCTTGAGTAATACAAATTTATGATACACTATTGTATATACAAATTTGAATGTTTTTTATAAAACAGTATTTTGAATGGGATGAGGCTAAGAATCGAAAGAGGCTTTGTTGCACAAAGATTTAAAAGTTAGGATTTCTCATATCTACTCTAATTTAAGTGACAACTCGGGTATGTGGTCTGCCTAAGTCTGTAAATTTATTTAATACTGCCACACGTGCATGAATCTCATTGACTTGGCTTTGAAAATTTCTCGCACTGAGTTTATCCCCTAATAATTTGATGCAATGCATCTTAGTTTCAACCAAACTTCGCTGATGATAGCCTGACCATTTCTTCCAAATAGTTCTTCCTAAACGCTTAACTGTTCGAAGCAACTCATTGCGTTCTAGTGAGCCCATCTTTTTATCTTTCCATGGCTTCGCATTTTTTCTTGGTGGAATCACTGCTTGTGCTTGCCGATCCACAATGACCTTTCGGCACTGTTTGGTATCATAAGCTCCATCGGTATAGACGGAGTCAACTCTCTCATCTTCTGGAATCTGAGCAAGTAAATGACCAAGCACCTGTGAATCACTCACATTGTTGGTTGTGAGCTGAACTGCCCGTATTTGAAGTGTTTCAGCATCTATACCAATATGAAGTTTGCGCCATTGTCGACGATATTCAGGCTGATGTTTTTTACGCTTCCATTCGCCTTCACCTATAAACTTTAAACCAGTAGAGTCAACGAGTAGATGCAGTCCATCACAACTTCTTTGATAGCTAATCGCAATATCAATATGCTGTTGTCGTCTACAAATTGTAGTGTAGTCTGGCGCTATCCAATTTAACCCACAAAGATGGATGAGACTTTGAACAAAGCCAGTGACCATACGTAAAGACAATCGAAAAAGAGATTTAATCATTAGGCAGCATTGGATAGCTGCATCGGAGTAAGTTTGATTTCGTCCTTGTTTGCCTTTTGATGGGGCATACCATTGCGTAGTAGGATCAAACCAAATGGCAATATTTCCACGATTAATGAGTGCTCGGTTATATGAAGACCAATTGATTGTACGATAAATTTTGGGTGTAGGCTTATTCATTTGAAAATTATATTGTGGAATAAGCCTTTAGAGATAGGTTTGTGCAACAAAGCCAAGCTGAGCTAAAATTATCAAACGAAGAAAATCCTAAAAGTTTATACGTTTCCAATCTATTTTTAGGATGTAGAGTATCTAGATACATAGGGAAAGATATATTCTCATTAATAGAATATTCTACACGCTCAAGATATCTATCATGGTTTTCTACCATGTACAGCAATAACTCTAAAATACTAAGTGCTGATTCTTTAGATTTTTTAAATTTTGGGTATTCTTCTGATTGCTCATAGGGTGTTATCTCAAATCTTTGGAGGTATCCATCATCCGTTGATGTATACAGCTTAAAAAATGTAAGCGTCCGCTGAACACACCTTATGAATTCATCCTATAAGCCCTAATTTAGTCCCCACTTAGAAACAAGTGGGGACTTAAATTTATGACTACAAATAATCAGACATCCATCGCATCTCTTGCGAAAAAACGAAGAACATACAGTGCTGAATTTAAACAGCAGATCGTTCAGGCTTGTAAAGCACCGGACGTTTCAATTGCTTCAGTCGCTTTGCAACATGGATTGAATACAAATCTTGTATCCAAATGGATTCGCTTAATTGATGCTAAGCCAGGGAATGATCGCTCACCACTACCGAATAAACCTACATTTATTGCCTTATCTTGCTCTGCACCATTAGATCCTACTCCTACTGACATGTTAACGGTTCAAATTACTTTACCCCACTCAAAAGCAGAAATTGGCTTGAAATGGCAAGTATCAGAAATATCTGCTTTAGCAGAATTACTCAAGGTACTTGCAACATGATCTGCATTGATGAAATCTGGCTCTCCACCCAACCTCTGGATATGCGAGCAGGGATGGATACGGTCATGGCGCAGATTATGAAAGCCTTTGGCTCAATCAAACCGCATTGCGCCTACCTGTTCTGTAATAAACGTGGCCATCGTATGAAAGTGCTGGTACATGATGGACTGGGCATCTGGCTGTGTGCCAGGCGGCTGGAACAGGGAAAATTCCACTGGGCTCAAGTTCACCAAGGTGAAACCGTGGCCCTCAGCCCGGAACAGTTACAGGCATTAATCCAGGGTTTGCCCTGGCAGCGCATTGGACGACAGCAAGTGGTAACAATGCTCTAAACCAAGCTCGGCTATTCTGCTATTCTCCAAACGTTCTATTTCCTCTGCGTCATGACCTCAGGCATACTGCGGTCATGAATACGCTGCCTGACTTAAGCCAACTGACCCATGAACAACTGCTGGAATTTACCCGGCAGTTGGCGATGCAGCATCAGTCTCTGGCACAATCAAATCAAGAATTAGAAAAATCAAACCAGCAATTGGATGCCAAAGTTCAGCATCTTTCTATTCTCAATCAAAAATACGAGCATGAACTGGCGCTGTTTAAAAAGCATAAATTCGGCAGTAAAAACGAACATCTCACCGCAAAACAAATCCATCTATGGGACGAAGCGGTCGAAGAAGATATCGCAGCCGTTGATCTGGAATTAGAACGATTAAATGCAGATAAAACCGATGCAGGGACACAGAAAGCCACAGTCAACAAACCTAAACGTCGACTGCTGCCAGATCATCTACACACCATCCGTATTGAGCATGAACCTGCATCAACCCAATGCAGTTGTGGCTGCCAGTTACGTCGTATCGGCGAAGATATCAGTGAAAAACTGCATTTCAGACCGGCACAGTTCTACAAGGAACAGCATGTCCGTGGCAAATGGGTCTGTGATCAGTGTGACACCCTGACTCAGCAAGCGATGCCTGCCTATGTGATTGATAAAGGCATTGCTTCACCTGAACTGCTCAGCCATGTGCTGGTATCGAAATATGCCGATCATTTGCCGCTGTACCGTCAACGTCTGATCTATCAGCGGGCGGGAATCGAACTTTCTAGATCAACTTTATCTGACTGGATAGGTCGCTGCGGTGTAGAACTGGAACCTCTGGCCAATGCCTTAAAAGAGGTGGTGCTGCATGCAGATGAAACACCGGTCACCATCATGCGGATGGGTGAGAATGATAAAAAACCGAAGAAAGGTTATGTCTGGGCCTATGCCACTACACAGTACAATCCAGTTCAGGCGGTGATCTATGACTTTCAGGATAGTCGTTCAGGCCAGCATGCTGCAGAGTTCCTGAATGGCTGGCAGGGCAATCTAGTCTGTGATGATTACAGTGGTTATAAAGCACGCTTTAAATCAGGTCAGGTCATTGAGGTGGGCTGCATGGCCCATGCACGTCGTAAATTCCATGAACTGCATGTGACCGGGAAAAGTCAGGTCGCTGAACAGGCATTGGTGCTGATTCAGAAACTGTATGCGATAGAAGCAGAACTCAGGAAAAAGACCGATGGTACGGCAGAACAGCGCCGCGAATACCGACAACAGCATAGTCAACCGGTGATGCAACAACTGTATGAATGGCTTAACCAACATCAACTGACTGTGCCATCGAGTTCTCCAACCGCCAAGGCCATCAATTACACTCTGAAGCGTTGGCCAGCTTTAAGCCGCTATCTGGATGATGGCAATCTACCTATAGATAATAATTGGGTGGAAAACCAGATGCGACCTTGGGCGTTGGGACGTAAGAATTGGCTATTTGCAGGTTCGCTGCGCAGCGGTCAGCGAGCAGCCAATATCATGACATTAATCCAGTCAGCAAAGCTGAATGGCTTGGATCCGTATGCCTATTTAAGTGATGTGCTGAAAAGGCTGCCGACGCATAAAGCGACCCAAATAGAAGAATTACTGACACATCGCTGGAAATCCAACTCAAATTAAAAAATAGGCATGGGGTTCAGCGGACGCTTACACTCAAACTTATCTGGTTTTAACTAAACTCATATTTTTGAGCTGTGCGACAGGTATTTTTTTATTGATTGGGTATTATCGGCTTGTGGTTCGTGCGCGGTAATGAGATATCTAAAATTAAAAAAAGGATTTTGTATCACTACAAAATCCATAAAATTTAAGACTTTATCTTTCTCTTAACGCTTCTCTGGCTTTATTGAATGGCTTAATCAAATAGTCCAGCACTGTTTTCTGTCCAGTGCGAATATCAACTGTCGCCACCATTCCAGGCGTAATCGCAAAAGTCTTACCCTGTTTATTTCGCAGCTTATCTGAATCAGTGCGAATATAAACCCGATAGTAAAATTGATCCTGTTTAACTTCATCTCGAATCGTATCAGGAGATATCACGGTCACTTTGCCATGTAATCCGCCATATATCGCATAATCGTACGCTGTAATTTTGACTAAAGCTTGTTGGTTTGGACGAATAAAGGCAATATCTCTTGGCGAAATTCTAGCTTCGATCAGAAGCTGTTCATCTAACGGCACAATCGTCATAATCTTGCCATTAGGAGGAATTACGCCACCTAAAGTCATTACATCGATTTCTTTTACCACACCGCGAACAGGCGCTCTAAAGACTGTACGATTTAATGTATCTGATTTTCCTTTCACAATCTGCCGTTGTGTTTCTACGTCGGTATTGGCTTTGGATAATTCTTCCCTTGCTTTTACATAATACTGACTACGTGTATCATTAATTTGCTTTTGTAAATCAGAAGCTTGACGTTTTAACCTTAAAACCTCTACCTCACTTGCAGCTCCTTTAGCAACTAACGGCTCAGTCATTCTTAGCTCTTGCTGTACCAATGTTAAAGAAGTCGTTAGATCTGATATTGACTCTTCTAAATTTATCCGTCGTGTATTATACAACTGTGTTTCTTCACGAACCAATTGCGAATCTTTTTGAACTATCTCGGGAAATTGTAATGCAGTTCCATTTACTTCTGCCCGTAAACGTGCCGAAGTGGCCAATGAAGAAACGAGCAAAGACTGCGATTCACCTACATTAGATGCAAAGCGAGTCGGATCAAGTTGTGCCAATATGGTGCCTTTTTCTACAATATCACCTTCTTTAACATCGAGTTTGGTCAAAATACCACCCTCTAATGACTGAATAATTTGCTCTTTAGAAGATGGAATAACTTTACCCGTACCTGTAGAAACTTCTTCCAATTTAAATAAAGCAGCCCATATAAAGAACACCAAAAGTCCTAAGCCAATAATCCAGATGACCATACTCGATTTAGGTAAAGGTGGTTCATGAAATGAAGCTTTAGCAGGACGTTTTGTTTGTTGTGGTTGTTCATTCATTATTGTGCCCCACTGGATGGATGAGTTTGATTATTTGATTGACTCAAAATCTGATCGCGTGGACCATCCATCACAATTTTCCCCTCATTCATGACAATAATTCGATCAACTAATGCCAAAACAGCTCGCCGATGAGTTGCAACTATTAAAGTCCGATGCCCCATCCAATTCATTAGATGATCAATAAGTTGTTTTTCTGCTACATCATCAATCGACGCTGTTGGCTCATCTAACAATACAATATTAGGTTGGCGAATAAGCAAGCGTGACAGCAACAAAGCCTGCCGTTGTCCACCAGAGAAACCTAAGCCACCCTCAAGTACAAGATGATCAAGACCTTCTTTTTTATCTTGTACAAATGACCAAGCTCCTGTCATTTTGAGCGCCTGAATCAAGTCATCATCTGAGGCTAAAGGTGCGCCTAAAGTTAGGTTTTCCCTGATTGTGCCATAAAACAAATGCGCACTCTGATTAAGTAACCCTGTATCACGACGAATATCAGCAGGATCAATCAGTGATAAATCAAGACCATCAAGATAAATATTACCTTGCTGCGGCATTTGCATGCCTGATAATAATTGCAATAATGTGGATTTCCCCGCGCCATTTCGGCCTAAAATTGCAATTTTCTCTCCCGCCCGAATTGCTAGTTGAGCAATCGCTAGATTGGGTTTTGCATCATCTTGATTATATTTAAATAAAGTGCCATTCAATTGATAATCACCCAACAATACTGAGCGATGGATCAAATGCGCCCGATCAGGTTGGTCAACTGGCTTTTTCATTAACTCATCAAGACTACTTTTTGCGACTTTGGCTTGCTGTAAACGTCCCAAAACACCCGTAATTTGTGCAATTGGTGCCAACATTCGTGAAGATAAAATTGAGCATGCAACCAATGCACCTGTGGTCATTTCTCCACTAATCACGGCAAAACAGCCAACAAGTACCACAAGAGCATAAGTCAGACCTTGGACTTTTTGCGTCCATGCAGTCATCACGCCCACTATTTTACGCTGCTTCATACTAATATCGGCAGACATTTCATTCATATGATTCCATTGATTCTGGAATCTGGATTCAGCGCGTAACAGCTTAATGTCCTCTATGCCTTGCACTGATTCCACCAATATTGCATTACGAATCGAAGACTCACGCATTCCCTCTCTGGCAAGTTTAGCCAGTGGTCTTTGTGCCAATATGGCTGGAATAATCATAAGCGGTACAACAAGTACCATGACCCAGAAAAGATTGCCGCCAATGATCCAGAATATAACCAAAAATAAAAAGAAAAATGGCAAGTCGGCAATGGCGCTAATCGTCGTTGAGGTGACTAGCTCCCGCACCCCTTCCAACTCCCGAATTTGGGAAATAAAAGTACCTGTTGATTTGGAACGCTCACTATTTTTAATTCTGAGCGTATGACCAAAAACCCGATCTGAAATACGCAAGTCTGCTCGTTTACCAATAATATCTGATAAATAGATACGCGCTACACGTAAAACAAATTCAAAAATTGCCGCAATCAATACACCACCTGCCAACACCCATAACGTAGGAATTGACTGAGAAGGCACGACTCGATCATAGACTTGCATTGAAAATATAATGGTTGCCAGTGCCAGAATATTTGCAATTAATGATGCAAACATAATATCGATATATCGTTTCCAGTCACGTAACACGATCGACCAGAACCAACTACTCTCATAAGGTTTGATATATTCATCAATACGCGCATCTGCAACTGATTTTTCAGGTCGCAGGATATAAACACTTTCAATTTCATGTTGAAGGTCAGAAGCAACAAAACTTTGCGCAAGCCCCTGATCACCACTCATCTGGATACTGACATTATGATCGACATCTGCCTGATCAACCACACCAACTTGACCATCCTTGAATACCACGATGACTGGTAAACGCCATGGATTAAGCATCTCTTTTGAAAATTTACTTTTACGTACACTTAAGCCAATCTGACGTGCAATCGTTTTCACGACCTCATCTGCTGCACTAGCCCCTGCCCAATCCATCTGCAAACGGATACGTTCTTCAGAGGTTTCGATACGATAATGTTTGGCAATCAATAAAATTGCCTGAAGATATGGCTGGTAATTCATCGTACTCATGGCTGAACCTTAACCCCCTGAATGGATAGACGATTAAGATGATAAACATCTCGTGATTGACCTGTAGTCGAGATAAGTTGGACTAGATTTGCATAAATATCATAACGATTATTTTCAATTTCCATATTTGCACTATGAATGGCTTGTTCAGCATTAAGTAAGTCCACTACTGTCCGCGTACCAAGCTTATATTGCTCCTGATATAATTCTTTTGTTCTGGTGGTGGTTGATTGTCTGGCAACCAAAACCTGCATCTGCCGTTGTTTATTTGTGACTTGTTCCTCAGTCATGCGAATCTGTTCCAGAATATCCATATAACTATTTTGTACTTTGGCTTTGGCAGCTTCTTCTGCATAACTTGCAGCGCGACTTTGCGCCCCCACTGATCCACCCTGAAAGAAGTTACTGCTTGCTTCAAATTTAATTGAACTATCAAATCCGTCATCCTTGTTATTGTTTGGATTGACACCATTCAGTGCCTGACTTAGCGTTCCAACTAAATTTAAAGTAGGGTAACGACTGAGATCTGTCTGAGTTTTCTGTGCTTTTGCGACATTTACTTCTGCTTGAGCAGACATAATCGTAGGAATCGTATTGATTTTAGGTGCTTCAAAAATCTTTGATTCAGTGACTACATTTTCAGGTATTTTCCAGTTGATCCGACTGATATCAAAGCCCAGTAAAGTCCGTAATTTTTGTTGATACAGTCTTAATTGTGTTTGTTGAGCAATTAAATTTGATTGGGAAGCTTCAAGATACGACTTCGCCTGCACGGGATCTGCCTGACTGCTAATGCCAGCATTTGCACGCAAATTGGCAATCTCAGCAATACGTGCAATCCCATCTACTTGCTGCTGTGCAATGCGACAGACTTCCTCATAGCGTTTTAGATTCACGATTGCACTTGCAACCTCAAGTGCAACCTCATCAATCTTGACCAGCACTTGCGCCTGCTGCAATGCTAATCTGGCTTTTTGAATATCCACACTGGATTTGACCTTACCAAAATCATAGACCATCTGTGTCGCATTAAGACTTAATAACTGCCGACCGCGTTCGCCAGAAGTCATATCTCCAGTCGAAATACCACCCGATAATTGAGGATAATATGCAGCTTTAGCCACATCAATATTGGCATTTTGAGAAGCAAGACTCGCAATATTTTGACTAATTTCAGGATGTCGCTGAACCGCAATTTTCACTGCCTCAGAAATATCAAGCGTTCTTGAAGTGGGGCTTACCAAGCTCAATCCCGCAGTATTGACCGTATTGGAATGTGTTGAACCGATAACAGGAAGTTCATCAAAATTTGAGGTATCGACATCAAAATTTGAGAGCTGTTTAAGATCTACTTTATTAAAATGATCATCCGATTTTGGGGTAAATACACCTTGTAAATTATCTTTTAACGAAGTTGCAATTTCCTGACCAGACGCTGCATAAAGTAAAGGCATATAAAGGCTAAGAAGTGAACATAAACTCGTCTTTATTAATACATCCCGTTTATTCATGATATTGTTTCACGACTATAATAATGATGAGGAAAATCAAAACTCAAGCATTGTACTGGAATTTTGTTTTGCCATTAAATGATTTAGCGAAATTATTCACATCTAGCATAAAAATTGCCCCACGGATGGGGCAACTTTTATCCATCAACACGATAAGTTAGCCAATCGTAATTTGATGATTATTTAACAGCTCTGCAAGCGTTACATTCGAAGTTTGATGTTCTAAGACCAAAAGATCCTGATAATTTGAACCATTTGCTTCACCATCACGATCTACTTTCACGGTTGCAGATTCAGTTGCTGCATCATAGTCAACCTTAATGAATTTTTCGACTTGTGAAAGATGAGATGATGTCAAATCACTATCACTAAGCAAATCATTAAAGAATTCTGATGAGAATTGAATCGTTTCGGCATTGCTATCTGTTGCGGTAGAACCAAAACCGAAATCTGTCCAATGATCAATACCATGCCCCGCTTTGGCATCACTCGCATCTAGCACATTATAAATCAATGTATCGTGACCCTGACCCGTCGTAATGGTATCGTTACCCGCTTTGGCCACAATCACATCATCCGAACTGGTTTCAGCTACGCTGAAGCTTCTCGCTGATAATGGATTTACTCCAGATTGGGTATGAACATTTTCACTCACCAGCAAAGTGACAGCCGTACCCGATACGGTACTGGTGTATGTCACATAACCATTATTGGTTGCACTTTGTGTCCAGCCTGAACCAAGTCCAACAGTATCCTCAGCAGTACCATTGATCTTCAAGGTATGTGCCGCATCAGTCATGGTCAATACATGTGATGCTGTCAGGCTAGTGATATTATTTGCTCCATTTACAGACAAATCCAGCACTTCAACATTCTTCAGATTTGCTGCCAAAGTAGCACCTGATACAGTTTCACCAGAACGGAGCTGAATCGTATCTGTACCTGCTCCAGCATTAATACTACTTGCTGTATATAGCAAGGTATCATTACCTATTGTAGCCTGTTGGGCCGTCATATTTACAGTAATGTTCGTAGAAACATGAGCAGATGCACTATTTCCAGCACCACTTTCAACTGTCCATGCTTCTACCCCGATTTGTGTACCTGTAGTCGCTGAATCCTGATCAGTTAAAGCTGCTTTCGCCTGTTTAAAGCCTAACTTATCTATATTGCTTTGGGTTAAACCTGTAATGGTATAAGTAGTACTTGATCCAGTTCCACTTACTGTAATTTGACTAGATGAAATCTGTACACCATCGATATAAAAAGAGGCATATTGACCCAGACCTGTGAGTTTAATGGTCATAGTTTCAGTACTGCTGTCATTTGCAACTTCTGAAACTTTTGGATCATGCATCGATGCATTCAGGTTAAGTGGAATAATCTCATTTTCTTTACCGAAAGTTTGAGTCGGTTTGATATCAACGCCATTGGCTACGGCATTAACCACCAAATCTCCAATGTCTTTGGTTTCAGTTAAAGGAGATAAGCTACTTTCACCAGAAGTTACAACCAACTGTAAGTTTTCAACAGTACCACTCCAGTGTATCGGCGGTAATATCGCAACATAAGCTGGTAGTCCACCACTTTCTGAGAGTACCCAAGTGTTGGTTGTGCCATCACCACCTGCATTACTTGCAAGCGTTGCGGATGCCGCATCATTTCCGACATAAACCAAGAAGCCATTTGGAACATCAGATAGCAAAATTGCACCATAAGACTCTGAACCATCTGAATCGTTCAAACTCACGCTTAGTCCACCTGCACCAGTCAGCTCAATTGCATTGGCTTTAGTTGCCAGTTCTGACTCAATACCAATAAAGTTTTGTGAAACAACATTTACACCATTATTGATCAGTTGAACTTCCACAGAACCCGTGACACTGACTGCTTTAACATCTGCACCGTCTTCTTGTACGTTTGCATAAGCAGTAAATGATACATTACCTGGTACAGTTTTCTCACCATTTGGCATGGTATACGTTAAGTCTACTGTTCCGCCATTTTCACCAATGTCAATGACGTAGAAATCACCATCAGTTGTACCATCACCATCAATATCTACACTTTGTAAAACAAGTGGTGTTGTACTACCCGTGATGTATAGCTGACCACCTTCCATGGCATCGGTTGTATCAGCAGCATTGACTTGCACATACATTTTACCATCGACAACCTTACCAAAACTTCCATCGGCAGGGTCGAGTGTAATAGAACTTGTGATTGCTGTCGCACCCTCACCCACCATACTATCTCCAGACATGGTGAATATCGGATTATCCGTCACAGGAGCGATTGGAATCGTCATGTCTTGAATCGTTGCCTCTTTGGTAGCGCCACCCAAGACCGAAGTCGTAAGTGTCGCATCGAAATGGAACTGTCCAGATTGACCATTATCATTCCAGTCTGCTGGTGGCGTGATCACAATACTGTCTAACAGATTTTGCAAAGCAGCTTCGGCTTCGGCATCAGTGGCATTCGGATCTACCGTAACACTTGCTGTCCATACTGGGGTATCAGGGTTACCATCATTATTTGTATCGATCATGGTTTGTACCATACCATTGACGATTGTACCTGCTGGTAAATCTTTCAAGGTGACAGTAAACAAGTTGCTTGCCGAATTATCCTGAATGGTAATGGCTTGATCTACCACATCGCTTAATTTAAATGGTGTATCTTCCGTAGCAGATGCATCATTATATTGCCATTGGTCAATAAGCGGTGCTTTACTGCCTGGAGCCTCAGCAAAATCTGTATTTAGATACCATGTCACTGAATCAGATTTGATGTCTGTTATAGCAGTCAAATCAGACCCTAGATCTTGTGTCTGTACAGTTATCTTAATCGGATGGTCTGTTAAGCCACCCGCGTCGGAACCAATCTTGAAAGTGACTGGTACATCAATACCACCCTGTGCGTTGATTGAAGGTGCATTATTTGCCTGATAGACCAGTACCCATGTACCAACACCTATCTGTTGAACATTTGCACCTTGTACAGTTACACCCTCTGGCACATTTTCGATCAAGATACGAACCACGTGTTCACTGCCATCATGGTCAATCGAAGCGACGTTCAGATTAACGGTCACAGTATCCGTTGCAGTCAGTGTTGCGGTGTCTGGAGTAGCATCATCATTTGCATGTTGATCTGATGATGAAGTGGTATTGCTTATTCCAGAAATACCAGTAACAGATAACTCAACAGCATCGGTAACTGCACTCGCCGTTAATTTTAATTCTCCATCTTTAACCACCGTGTCCGCTGGTGAGGTTTGCACCGAACCATAATGATTATCGGTCACTTCATATTTATAAGTGAAGAAGCCCTGATCACCATCAAGCTGATCACCACCTTTAGCTGCCAAGGTTTGAGCTTGTTCAGCAGTCAATTCGTAGTAGTCCACCCCATCAATGGTTTTGATTGGTAAGCCTGCATTACTTAAGAGAACAGCCGATGTGCCTGTACCTAGATATAAAGTATAGTTTGCACCTGCCGCCTGATTCTGTGCAATCCAAACATGTCCCAAAGTTTCGTCATTGTCACCATTTACATGAACAATGCCAAAATTCAGGGTCGTAATTTCATCTTCAACCAGTGTCGCACTGGTCGTTGCTTCTGCTTCGGCAGAAGGTGTCACTGTGAAATTAACGTCAGTTAATGCACCAGTTTTGGAATCACCATCATTTTCAGTAGAAACGCCTGCAACTTTGAAATTCACATTGCCACTGTAATTCTCTGGTACTGTGATAAATACATTATTTAAATCTGTTGGTTTAATCACCCAGACACGTTCTTCACCTGTGCCAGTGACCAAAACAGTGGCTCGTCCACCCAGATTGAAATCTTTGGCTAAGCCAGTGATACGAAGGGTAAAGCTTTCTGAGCCATCTGTATTATCAATCGATGAAACATTTTCAATCAAATTAGAGAGTGACACTTTATGCTGGGCAGTACCATCCAGATTAGCTTCAGTGGTTGTATAAGACTGTACACCAGACTGATTACTGTCATAATCTTTTAAGGTAATTGTCGGTGTATCTGCTACACCATAAACTGTAACAGGTATAGAGAGCGGACTAGATGAAGCAGATATGACGCTACCATCCGTCGCCGTCGCAGTAACACTTAAGGTAAAGTTTACATTGCTGTTAAAAGGTGGAGTAATCGTCAGTGGCGTAGATGTACTAAAGTTAGAGATCGTGACTGAACCGTTAGTAATCGTTTGTTCTACGCCGCCATAGATAATTTTTGCACCAGCAGGAATATCTGAAATGGTGATATTAAAGGTTTCTGATGGATCAGAACTTCTTGGCGTAATAGACAGTGGGATTGGCGTATCTTCCAAACCAATCGCACGACCATTTAATGACAAGGTATTAATACCATCAGCAACAGGTGCGATGATAATACCTTCTAACCAAGCTTCACCTGATACTGCTGTCGCTGGTGTACCCGTCCCTTCATTGTCATCATCATAGTCTACTGTATAAGCTTCAACTTTGATTTTAAAGGTACCCGATACATTTTCAGGAGCCAAGAACTGTAATGTTGACAATGCACTAACAGGTACATCAATTGGTGTGCCTGTATAAGTTGCAGTATAGTCAACACCAGAAACTGTCCATTTGAATTGTGATCCGATGACTGTCGCATAGCTATCCCCTGAAACTAACTCAGGAGTTAAATGTGCATAAGTCAGTTCATCTGCGTCCTGATTCGTCCAGCCATTGGCAAGGTTAAATCCACTCTCAGTACCCAGTGTATACCATGTGTCTTCTGCACCTGCTGTCGTGTAAGTGTGACCACCTGTCATGGTCAGGTCAGCTGTACCATCGTTGTCAGAATCACCTGAACCAGGAATATTACCAATGATTTCAGCAACAGGATTTACAGTGACTTTTACATCAAGTGGTTTAGTCTGGGTATTTGTATCAGAACCATTAGTATCTGTTGATGTAATATTAAGTTGAATCGTTGCATCTTTACTGCTATTGGCTGGCGGCAAGATTGTGAAACTGTCCAAGATAGCCTCACGTTGCACTTCATTCAAGGTATTGTCAAAAGTGATGGTATATGGAGATCCACTCGAACCATCTCCACTTACACTCCACCCTCCATTATTACTTGGAGCAGTCACTAGCCAGCCTGTAGGAATTTCAAATGCGACTTGTGTAATGACTTCTGTACCAGTACCCGTATCCGTCACTCTTACATTTTGCAGGAAAGCAACTGCTGTGTCTTCATTGGTAAAAACATCACCTGCTGCGACATCACCTGCTACTGGCGTAACATGTAGATTTAAATAAACACTGTCAGTAATTTCAGTTCCAGTAGTCGGCCCATTACCTGCACCATCACTATCTTGGTCCTGCGCATGTAGCGTGATCTGGATATTGTTAATGTCACCACTAAAGTCTTTTGGTGGTGTCACTGTAATCGATGGTAAGCTTGGTGAAACGCCATTGTAATTATTTGGGATGTCTATTCGATAGCCATCCGACGATTCTGTTGCAGTAATGGTGTGAGGCTGTCCACCTACAGTTAAGGTTGTACCTTCTGGTAGCCCCGTAATGGTCATCCAGCGTTGCTCACTACCGTCGATGTCAGCAGTCGTGTTGTTATCGCCAGTAGTCGCTAATGTCACTTTCAACAAATTAGTCAAATTAAGTGCAGTATCTTCCGCAATGGTTTGAACCACAGGTGCTGCACTGCTTGTATCAACAAAACTATTGCCATCTGAAATTTTCAGATCGATACCGTCCGTAACCGCCTGAACATTGACCACGACTGTTGCAGTACTGGTTGCACCGTTAACACCAGAAACTTTAGTACCGCTATCGTTAACTTCATAACTGGTTACACTTACCGTTACGGTAAAGTTGGCATGACTTTCCGCAGGTGGTAAAACCTTTAATGCTTCAAACTCAGCAGACGTCATCTCCAAAGCATTTGCTGGTTTGGTTTCATCAGTCGGATGATTAACATCGGTTAACCAAATGGAGATATTGCCGCCATTCGATGTGAATAATGTAGCATCAGTACCAGATAAGAGCGCTGCGCCAGCAGGAATACCGCTTAAGGTAATCACGCCTAGACGTTCTGGGCTATCACCCGTTGTTGTATTGCCATTTTGATCAATAGCATCGATTACACGTGGTGCTTTCAGACCCAATATAACAGCCGTATCTTCATTCGTAGTCACATTTGCTAGTGTTACATTACCACCCACACCCGTTGTTCCGGCTAAATTTGGTGCATCTGCGACTGGATTTACATTTACAGTCACATTGGTTGTTGTGGTTTGCCCACTGTCATCAGTAACTAGTACTTTAAATGTATCGGGACTGGTCGAAGAGCTTCCATCATAGTTACTATAGTTATCGGCAGGTTTATAAGTAATTCGACCAGCCTCATCTACAGTCACAGTGCCATGTGCAACACTGAAACTTTTGCTTCCATTACCGTTATCTGTTCCAGCAATGGTATTACCATTCGCATCCTGAATGGTAATATTCTCAAGTCGTGAATCAGCTGAGGTGGTGAACGGACCATAACTATGATCCTCATCCATCGTGATCACAATCTCAGTTTTTGGTGCATCATCAATCACTTGAACAACGAAACTACCAGATGCCGTATCGCCATCACCATCTTTGGCAATAAAGTCAAAATTCAGATTCAATGGTGTAGTATGGCTTGGATGGTTTAATGAACCCAATAGTTCAAAGGTATATTTGCCTGTAGTCGTATCCAAAGTGACTTTGAACACATCACTGCCGCCACGCGTGGCTGTCAGTACGTTACCTGCCGCATTAATACTAAAGCTTATACCGCTATTACCTGTACTATCTAGCACTGCCTTTAAAGCAGTTTGATTTGCAGCAAAGCTTAAACCACCGCCATTACCTGAACCGTCCTGACCATAACTCACACTCAAATTGCCTTCTGCGGTGAGTAACGATATGTTTGGTTCACTTCCTGTCGCTAGACCTTTTTCATCTACAGAAGTTACTGCTGGCGCAGAACCAATTGATGGCCCATCATCCTTAAAGATAAAACGATCACCTACCGCAACAGGATCACTGGTGACCGCATCACCATCACCATCTGTAGCAGTTGCAGTTAGGGTAATTAAACCTGCATTGCTGATAGAAAGACTTTCATCATAAGAAGAACCGCCCACGGGATGTTTAAGTGCTTCTGATTGAGTTAAGGTAACAGCACCCGTGGTCGGATCAATGGAGATACGAAATACCACATCGCCTGATGCACTACCCGCACATCCTTCAATCTGATTACCTACTTTATACAGCAAGACATTTTGGCCGCTGGTGGTATCTAATCCGCTATCCACACCATTGGAACTAATGTTAAGTGCATAAATCAACGCATTACTTGTAGCTTGACCATCTGCACCATACACAGGGGTGAATACATCTTTGACAAAATTAGCATCTGTTGCAGAAACAGAACCTGAGACAAAATTAGTTTCATCAACAGTTACACGACCAACATTTGCATCGTTCTCACTGATTTTAGGTTTATCGTCAACAATGCTAATAGTTATGGTATTAGTGACCGTATTGCCATATTGGTCTACAGCAGTGTAAGTGAAGCTATTGGTTTCATTGCCTGCTAAATCTTTGGTTGCTGAAGTTAAAGTAAAGCTATAAGTACCATCTGAATTGACGGTATACGTTCCATTTGCTGTAGTGCCTGTTTTTGCTTGTGCTGTCCAACCCGTCTGTAGATTCAAATCACCATTAATAATATTGCTAGAACTACTCGCCTCTGTTCCCGCAGGCTGAGTACCATTGGCATCGATCCCATCCTCACGTACGCTACCCACTGTAGTTAATGGATTGACTGTAACATCCTGCACATTAATGGTAAGGGTAGATGTTTTTAAGTCACCATCAGCATCACGCACTGTATAAGTAAATACATCCTGTACATTGGCTGTTATTTTGTTTGGATCCGCTTTATAGCTATAACTACCATTGGCATTTAATGTAAGCGTACCATAATCACCTGTGATGCTTGTTCCTACTCCAGTACTCGAAGTTGTACCTGTATTGCCTTTAGCAACACCGACTACACCGCCACCAATAGCCCAACCATCTGCGCCTGACTGGTCGTTAGAAAGTACACCACTGGCTGCATCTTTGGTCAAAAGCGCGCCTTCTGTAACACTTCCTGTATCCGCTACGGTGATTGGTGCATCATCAACAATATTGATGACCAAATTCCCTGCTGTTGCACTATCTCCATCAGCATCCTTGATTTCAACAGCGAAAGTAGCTGTTGTATTATCGCCACTCGTTTTTGCAGGCAAGGTATAACTATAATAAATCGTCCCCGTTCCAGTTGCTGCATTGTATTCATAACGCGCAGTTAGACCATCTGAAAAGGTCTGATTCGTGGTAGTTAAAGTATGCCCACCCAGCTTGATTGCATCACTGACTGCCAGACCGTCTGGAGAGGTAAAGCTAATTGTGCCACTGGTGGTTTCTTTATTGGTTGAAGCTTCTGTACCATCATTTAAACCAGATTCATAGACTGTCGTTGTTGCACCACCAGCCGTTGGTATTGCGCTGGTCGGGGTTGCATCAGCAATGTTGATTGTCAATTGTGCTGTTGATGTGTCGTTATCGCCATCCGTTAAAGTATAAGTAAATACGTCACTTACACCACCAGCTGAACCTGCATTACGTGCATAACTATAACTACCATCAGAATGGATCGTTAATGTGCCATATTTACCAACAACCGGATAGTTACCAACTGGATCAATCGTGACATCTAACCCATTAGCAGTATCTGCTTTTACTGTAGTTACTCGTGCGCCATCTGCACCTTTCGTGTCATTGCTGACCACATTACCAGTAACTACTGCCAAACTACCTACAGGAATGCTATTGCTATCATTCACAGCAGTTGGAACATCATCAATCACTTGTACAACCAGACTACCTGTTGTGGTTACCCCTCCTGCATCTGTGACACTCAGTGGAATGCCACTCAGAAGTA
>NZ_KE007377.1:54387-58402 GCF_000400735.1 Acinetobacter tandoii DSM 14970 = CIP 107469 | reverse complement strand
GATGAGAATGACCAGATTCGTCGCTGCTGAGCTTTCATTGGCATTGTCTGTCACTACAATTGGGAAAGTATCGCTTACGCTAGTATCACCACCGCTGTGGTCTTTGCTGCTGTCACTTTGTTGGTAGCTATAACTGACTTTGCCTGTTACTGGATCATAGTCGGTAAGGGTCAGTGTTCCCTCTGTACCTGCGATTGTTTTTGGTGTGGTCGGGGATAGATCCAAGAGTTCGCGGGTCAGAATGGTCGTGCCACCAATCGTGATAGATTTCAGTCCATCTGCTGCGTTGACGGTAAACTCGCCTTGTACTGGGGTCGTTGCATTTTCGGCAATACTGTTCGCACCAAGCGCTGATCCATTATGATCAGTGATAACCACGTTAGGTGCGCCATCGGTATGTCCGTCAATGGTGATGGTAATGGTCGCTGTCGATTTATCTCCATCTCCATCGGTAATGGTGTAGCTAAATACGTCTTGGAGGCTTTGGTTATCTTTAAGGGCGTTTACATCCGTATTGTTATTATTTAATTGGTAGGTGTAACTACCGTCAGCACGGAGAATTAATGTTCCGTATTCTCCATTCACTGCTGTATTCAATGCGCCATTTGCTACGTGTTCACCTGATGCAACTGTTCCAGCCTGTACTCCACTGACGTTGGCTTTGTCTGCGCCTTGGGTATCAGCTGTATCTCCACTAGATACGCCTCCTGTCAGTACGTTGCCACTTACCGGGTTAGGGACGCTGTCTTCTGTAATGCTATTCGTGTCAGGCTTCGCAACAGGTGCGTCATCTATAATATTAATAACCAGATCACCCGAAGCTGTTTTATCGCCATCGATATCTGTCACTTCCACTGCAAATGTTGCATTGGCATTATCACCTGACGTATTCGCAGGAAGTGTGTAGCTATAGTGGATAGTGCCTGTACCAGTTGCCGAATTGTATTCATAGCGTGCAGTTAAACCATCCGAGAATGTTTGATCTGCTGTCGTTAGGGTATGCCCACCTAACTTCACTGCATCTTGAGAAGCCAAACCATCTGGAGAGGTAAAAGCAATTGTACCGCTTGTTGTTTCCTTATCAGTAGATGCTTTAGAGCCACCATTATTCAAACCTGATTCATAGACTTTGGTACTCTCTCCATCGCTCGAAGGAAGCGTAACAAGAGGCGCACTATTGCCAATGACTAATGTCAAGTTAGCTGTTGAGCTATCCCCATCACCGTCAACCAATGTATAAGTAAATACCTCATTTACACCGCCCGGCGTACCTTCATGACGCTCGTAACTATATTCACCTGTGGTCTTATTGAGTATTAGAGTACCATACTGCCCTTCGATCGTCAGCGTTGTGCCATCATCTGTTACCACGTTAGCAGATACATTATCACTAACCACTGTGGAGATGCTCACTCCATCGGCACTAATTTTGTCTGCACCTGTAGCCCCACTACTCGTACCAACACCCGTCAGTACATTTCCAGTTTCAGGGGTAAATTGATTAGCAGCCACATTATCGATGTCGTTTTTGGCAAGTGGTGCATCATCAATAATGCTAATGACTAGACTGCCACTGCTCACAATATTACTTTGATCTGTCACAGATATACCGACTTCTTCCAGAAAGTTATCGGTGTGTGATGCATCGTTGGTAACAGGTTGATCTAGTTCATATTCATAAGTAATGGTGCCACCCGTAGATACGCCATTAAATTCCTGACCATTTGGCGTATAGTCAGTAATGATGATCTTGCCATGAGGCGTGTTGATAATAATCGGTGTAGTTGAGGCATTTTCCAGATCTGTTAGCAAAATATTGGTATCACCAACCGTAACAGACTTTACGCCATCACCAGCCCCAATCGTAATACTACCCGTTTCTTTATTTGAACCCGATGTATCAGTTAAACCCTGTTCATATACAGTAACATGCCCCTGTTCAATTAATGTATCAGTAGTATTGTTCGGATTTTCACTGCCGCCATTTTCATCTTTTATGCTAATCGAAGGATTTGCATCAGGTGTAATGGTGATTACCAATTCCGCTGAAGCGGTTCCACCCTGGCCATCACTAATTGTATAAGTAACTGTTGGAACGGTGCCATTCCAGTTAGTCGCAGGGACAAAGTGATAAGTTCCATCGGCATTGAGCGTTAGCTCGCCAATTTTATCAATTGTAACGGTTTGGCCTGCATTATAGCTTTTACCCTCCACAACAAATTGAGTAACTGTGATTGCGTTTCCATCAGGATCACGATCATTAGTTAAAACATTGCCATTAACTGGGGTATCTTCAACACCTGTAATTTCATCCTTAACGGCGATTGGCCATGCGTTTTTATCCCCTCCACCGCCACTTCCTGCGGCTGCAATGATGCCACCAATAACAGCACCACCACCAATAATCCATGGCAGTAAAGACCCACCTGCCGCACTAGCAGGTAATAAGACCTCAAGCCCAGGTATTCCCTTAAAACCAGAAACACCATCAAACCAGTATAAGATACAACCATCTTCTTCAAAAACCAGATCAGAATCAACTTTGTCATATACGACAAAGAAGTTTTCGATAAGGACAGTTTCACCATTATTTAACTTTAAAATCAGGTTATTGCCATCACGTAAAAACTCTGCTACATCATTACGATGCATTTTGGTATGGACAATTGATGCTTCTGTTAAAGTGATATGTTGCGTGTTGATAGATACTTTATTTAAAGAATCTTTTTCTACTACAATAAAATTTGTCATGTTCTGTGTGGCCTATATTCGTTGAAACTTTTAAATGCTGAATTACTTGGTAATGCCCGTAATTTGTACCGTCACGCGACGATCGGGCTGTAAACATGCTTTTAGTGCTTCACGAGATTTAACCGTAGGACAGCCGTCCGTGACTGGTTGATTCTTCCCTGCACTTGCCACCGAGATAATATTTGCGGATACGCCATTTTGAACAAGCAGACTACGTACAGTTTCAGCACGATTCTGACCAAGTTTTTGGTTATAAGTTTCGCTTCCTAGACGATCCGTATGACCGACCAATATGATCTTACTGACAGAAACAAAACCTGTTGAAATTTTTGATGCTACGTCCTGAACTTCCTGACGGCCTTTAGGCAATAAATCATTTAAAGATGAACCATCAAATTTAAATAATGTATCGGCTGCCAAATCAATTGTTTCAGTATGCTCAACAGGAGCAACGACAGGCTTTTGAGCTGCTGGCTGTTGTCTACAAGCCAAAGGATGACCATTATTTGAAATAAAAGGTACACCAGCAGCATCTACAGAAAGAATAAAGTTACGATCTTTTAATTGATCTGGCCGCAAGTCGACATCGCAACTCTGACAATTTTTTTCGCCGCTACAATTTTTAACTTTGAAATTATAAACTTCTGGTTTTAAATAATACTTTGCCGTATTATTGATATAGAATTTACCTGATTCAATACTGTCAATATAGAAATGAATTGGGCAACTCTGTTCATCTCTTGTATCCCCTGCGCATAATTTAGCATCTCTGTTGACATTGATCTCCTGATTATAACCTTGCTTATTATTTTGAAACCGTAAAGCAGAAGGCTTTGAGTAAGGATCAAATGCACAAGAGGCTACCACCAATGAAATTACAGTAGTTAAAAGCGATAATTTCCACATAAACAACCCTTGGTAGACTTAATGTATTATTAGATTCGTATGACATATTTACGCGAATCTCAACTTTTTAAGTCTTTGAAATAAAAAGGACATAACCCAATTTAATTTTCGACTAAGAAAAGCAAAGCAAGTTATGTGATCCTAGACAGTATCGTGGACAACAAATCCCTCTAAATTCTTAAAATATTTCTGTTCAAAGGCTTCTGGGCTTAACCAGCCGTTTGCGGAATGCCTTCTGACCCGATTGTAATAAATCTCAATATAGTCAAACAAGACTGTATTCGCTTCTTTTCGAGTGGCAAACACACTGCCATGGACCACATGACCTTTCAATGTATGAAAGAAGCTTTCGGTCACT
>NZ_KE007377.1:0-53797 GCF_000400735.1 Acinetobacter tandoii DSM 14970 = CIP 107469 | reverse complement strand
GATTGGCTTCACGAATCCATTTGTCTAAAGTTGAATAACCCACACCTAATTTCTGGGCGATTGCAGCTATAGGTTCGTGGGAGTTTGAAAGTGCATAATCAATCGCTTGCTGTTTAAATTCAGGACTAAAACGTTTAGCCATTTCTTGAATCTCCAAAGATTAAAGTTACGTTATCTTTAGAGGGACGTGCTGTCCATTATTTTGGCTAGGATCAATGTTCATTTACGAATTTATCATTTCTGTATTTTTAATCATAGAGCAATTTTACTCAGCGATTGTCATTCAACCTTTAAGAAGTAGAGGATTTCCACCCGCTTTAAGTGATATTGAAATTCTGGTGGTGTTTCAAAAAGTATGCTGGCGTTAAACAAATCCGTTATTAAGGTAAAAGAAAGTCAAATCAAAGGCTTTAAAATGATTTTCGAGCTTTTTAGAAAAGTTGCAACTTCTCCTAAATCCACGCCTGATTCGATGATGAATTCTACAATTGTTACCTTCAATACCGACGGTAAAAAACTTACCGATCACTTGCTTGCAACATTGAAATGCTGTGATAAAACTATCCCAATGATCACTCGCAATTCGAGCATATTGAACCCCAAGCTTTTTAAGTCTAGCTTTAAGACGTTGAACCGTTGCTAAATCCCGCTTACCTCAAACATAAGCAACAATTTCTCCAGATTCTCGATGGTAGGCATAAATAAGCCATTGTTTATTTTTCTTATTCCCTACAAAAGTCCAAAGTTCATCGACTTCAAGACATTCGTAGTGGCTTTGTTTAGGCTGAATCTGATAGATCGATTCACTTAAGGTTCGTAATACCTTGCCAATGCTGATACGCTCGACTTCAGCAATATCTCTTACACCGCTTCCTCTGACCATTAAATGTAATATCTTGCCGGTAATACCTGAGTTACACCCTTGATAGCTTAATGCATGATCACCAATAAACTGACGTTTGCAATCTTTGCATTGATGGTTTTGTTTCCCATCTACTTTGATGCCATTTCTCTTTATATTGTTACTTAGACAGGTAGGACATTTGATTTGTAGCGTTATTTTCATACCTCTATTTTATCAAAAGCCATATTGTTTTTTTCAGCATACTTTTTGAAACACCACCAAAAAATCATGCGTAAAAATAAAGAATCATAAAACTCTAAACGATAAGTGAAAAATGGGAGCAATTGCTCCCATTTTTTCATTCCATATGTTCTTTATAGTACTGATTTTTCCGCTTGGAATTGTGCTTCCAACTCTTGGCCCATTTATAGACATAGCTTGGAAAATCATCCCAGACATACGGAAGACCCTTACCACGCGCAACACGGATATTTAGCGGATAATCTTTATACTCCATACAATGCATGAAATAAAAACTTCGCTCCTGTTGTGTACTAAACTTTTTGAAATACGCACTTCTCATACTAGGATATTGTTTCGAAAAATAATCATGAGGGCGTGTTTTGACAGATTGTAGATACTGGTATTTCAGTTTTTTCATTGTTTCTCCTAGGTGACATTACCTAGAAGGGATCCTCTGCGAAATAGTACATTGTCTTTAGTCCTATCAGATTAAAAATGATTTTCTACAGCATAACGTAAAATTGTATTCAGACCTATCTAATTGCCTTGTCCTCATGCTGTTAAACATGCAAGTAATCAACACCAAGTTGAATAAACACTTGTGTTACTCGACTGGAAGATCAAATTACCCATGACCAACTGCATTGCTCTAGTCGGTAACTTTAGGACTATCAGCCAAATCTAATCACTAATTTACGATTTAAATTAGCTATATAGCTAATTTTATAATTTTTATTTAATATATTAGCCATATAGCTAATATATTATGGTCAAATTGCTATGGCGAGTAGAGTAGAAATTGGTAAAAAAGTTCGTATAGAACGAAAAAACCTTGGCTATACACAGCAAAAACTATCCGAATTGATTCGAATCAATAAAACTACAATATCAGAGATCGAAAATGGCCGATTTACAGGTTCTTTTGACATCTTTGAACGTGTACTTGATGCGGTTGGTTTGCAGTTTAATGTATCTCCAAAGCAACATTCACTGCCTCATTGGGATGAGATTGAAAATATGTTTTCTGAGGACGACGAGTGAAATATCAAACCAATCTTCCTGCCAAAATCAGCAATATCACGGTGTGTGCCAATCAAGCTGAATTAGGCGTATTGACCTATGGTTCAGTTCACTATTATCAGCCATTACAAGAAAAACAGCATGTGTCACTCACCATGACTCAACGAGGCATGGATGGTTATTCTTCCAGTGCATTACATCCAATCTTTGCCCAGAACTTACCAGAAGGCTTTAATCGACGGTTGATTACTGAAAGGCTTGCCAGATATGCCAAAGTCAATAACATGTATTTCTTGGCACTACAAGGTGATCAAGGCGTTGGAATGCTTTCTTATCAAAGTGAGTTAAATTTGCCCGAGATAGAATCTTTGAACTTAAGTGACATTCTATCCTACCGTAGTAAAGAGCCCCTTTTCCCACAACTTTTAGATAAATACTATCTCAGGACTTCATTGGCTGGGATGCAACCAAAAGTGAGCATTCCAAATGCGAATACTGTTCAAACAGATAGAGCAGTTCAACAGAGGGATTTAATTGTAAAGTCCTTTGATTCTGAATTTCCATTGCTTACAGTCAATGAGTTTGTCTGTATGCAGGCTGCACAGCATTGTGGACTTGAACCTCCACAAACCTATTTAGCTGAAAATTTAGAAACCTATGTGGTAGAACGGTTTGATCGGTCCTGCAATGGTACAAAACTCGGCTATGAAGACTTTACCACACTGATGAAAAAGTCAAATGATCCAAGTGCAAAATATGCCAGTAGCTATGAAACTCTGCTGAAAGCAACTTATCTATATACAGGTAGCGTAGCTGAAGTTGAAAAAATGTATAAATACATTGTATTCAACTGTTTAATCGGCAATGGCGATGCACATCTTAAAAACTTTGCTCTGCAATATTCTCCAGATATGAAGAATATTTTTGTTTCACCACCTTTCGATATGACGCATACCCTGATCTATGAATCAATTGATAATAAAATGGCACTCAAACTGGCTGGTAGTAAAGCATTTCCAGACCTGTCACATCTCATCAAACTGGCTGAAAGTGACCAATTTAGAATTAGAAACCCCAAAGCAATTATAGAATTCTTGAGCGAAAATATCTTGGACTATCTTAGTACCTCAAATGAGATTCAGCTATTCGATGGTTTACGGACATCTATAGAACGTTCAATTTCAAATGTTATGGTGACAAGCCTCGATACCCAAAATTATCGACTTGATTAAAATAAGAAATTTGAATGGTTAAATGAAAAATCATGTAAAAAGACTAAAAATCTTGCAATAAGTACAATCGCAACGTAAGATGAGAATTGCAGTGAAGTCTTTTTAAATTCCGTGTACGGCAATTTGCATTACATGGAACAAACCCACAATAGTTACCGCTATTGTGGGTCATTAGCCCCTCTTCTTAACTAAGTTATAAGAAAAATACCTCTATCATTCGATTGATTCCTTTATATAAATAATAAAGTAAATATATGTTTTCGATGAAGTTTTATAAAATTCAGTATTATACCTGTAGGGAAAACTTATCAAACGAAGTATTAGTTAATCTTTTTCTTCAACTTCTTCCTTAAACTCAAACAAATCATTCATCGTACAGTTAAAGTACTTACACAACTTATCGGCGACTGGTAATTCAATACGTACAGCGCGGTCATAATACATACTTGTGAGCGTATTGCGATTGATACCTGTTGCATGCACCACTTCACTTAATTTTAAAATTTTTCTATCGCCCATGAGGCTAGATAACTTACAAGTAATCATATTTAAATTAATTTACAAAAAATAACTTGCTGTGGGTTATTTAAAGTTGTTGCCTGAGTAATACTTTGCTAAAATTAACCTACAGCAGGTTATTACAACTTATAGAAAGTATATTTTATCTATTTCAACTAAATTATAACTTTTTAAGTATAAGGATTGAACCTGCATTAGATTATTTTGTGGAGATGACCGCCGTGTTAACAAATGAGTTATTGATCAGCCAGCAAGCTCGTGACTTAGGAAATCAATTAATTAAAGAAATGAACATCAATAGAAGTTATGGAATGGCTAATTTTCTTGGAGTAAATACTTGCTATGATAATCATCAGGCTGTACTTATTTGGACATTTCAACTGCTTGAAAGGGAACCTGCCTTAAATGAATTAGCAGAAATTAAAAAATATTTTCTTTTAATCTTTCCAGATAGTGTTTATCAATTAGCCTAAGTTGTTTTTAAAAATTATTTATTTAAATAAAAAGCACTAAATCAAAGAAACTTTCTTTAAAAATACCTATTAGTTCATACGATTCACAGAATATATGAAGCATAAATTCTTGTTCCTGCTCTATCACTCACTCCTACTAGACATTAGTACAGACTAAAATTACATAGCTCTTTTTACTGATACTAAACGATTCATGTCCACACTACGTTCTGCAGCTTCGAGGGCTGGTTTTTGTTAAACCACTGAGAACAATGACAAATAAACTGACCACTATATTTTTCCAGAGAGTGGTGTAGGAACTTTTTCATTATTGATAATCATATCAGCGACAACATCAGCAACGAGCTCCTCTATTCCTGAGAATGCTTTAGACTGATCCGCATCAAGCCAAGACAATGATGGAAACTCTGCACACAACCCAACATACCCATTATCTTCTGCTGACCATGTAACACGGTAAGTATATTGTTTACTATCCATTTGACACCTCATAATGTTTTAAGTTTATGTATAAAAGTACGATTTTCACTTAGTAGTACTTAAATAATCACCCCACCACTGCATCATTTCAGTCCGTTGAGCTAAATAGTCAGCGTGATTATAGCTGGCACGGGTACGGTTCTTATCAATATGTGAAAGTTGTGCCTCAATCCAATTATCTTGGAACAAACCTGAGTCATTCAAAATGGTACTAAAAGTAGAACGTAATCCATGAGAAGATAATTGATGTTTGCCATACCCCATCTTACGTATGGCCATATTTAGAGTATTAAAATGAATCGGTTGATTGTGTTTGCGTGGGCTAGCAAAAAGGTATTTTTCACCGTATGACCACTGCATGACGTCTTTTAAAATCTCTAAAGCCTGATTTGAAAGTGGAACTAAAAAATCTGGAATCTCATGGCCTAATATGACTTTTCGTCGAAACTGTTTAATATGCAAGGCAGGTATTTTCCATATTTTATCATTTAAATCAAAATGATGAGGCTCAGCCAATAACAATTCAGCCCCTCGCACGCCAGTATGTAATTTGAACATCAGTGCTTTTTTAATAATCGGATGGGCATCCAATTTTTGTAATTTATTCTTAAAATCAGATATATCCTCAGCTTTCAAATATGGATAATTCTTCTTGATTTTACTATTAATAGCGATTTTATTTAAACCATGCGCGATGTTGAATTCACAATAACCCATCGCTACAGCGTAGTCATAAATTTGGTTCAAATAACTACAAGCTTTCTTGACAGGTTCTTTTACTTGGCGTCCCTCTATTTTTTTGATTACTGAAACCAGGTCATAACGCTTGATGTTTTGAAAAGGTAAATCCTGAAGGTCTGGATAAATATCTTGCTGTAAACATCTTTCTGCTAACTGTAGTACACCGCAGCGGGGTAAATCATTAAATGCATTCTTCAGTTTGAACTGCAGCCACTCTTCCCCGACCTTACGAAAGGTGATGACATTAGAGACAGTATCATGTTCAAAACAATAATTATTGTCTTTAAAGTCATCTCTGACTTGTCGTGCTTTTTTCAGTGATAAATCAGGATAAAGCCCTAACTGAATGCGGCGACGTTTTTTTGTTTGTGGATCTGTATAACGATAGCACCAAGATTTTCTTCCACTCGGCTCAATCTTCACGCTAAGTCCATCTTCATCGGATAAAAAACAAGTTTTTTCCTTGCAATGAGCTTGGCGAACTTTAATTTCAGTAAGACTCATGAAATTTAAATGAAACCTATCAGAGGATTGATTGTACCAATTATATCAAAATAGAACATTTTTTATATGATGCGTACACTACGCATCATATATATTTGTAATATATTGTTTTATATATTTAATATTTTAAGTATTTGTATTTTAGTAACCATTATAAGTACCACCTCTTCTTTAAGTTCCCAACAACTCACTTTTCTGTCATCAATGTTAAATAAGTCTTGTGCTTTAAATTCTTAGATGACCTCCTCTACCCTTTATTATCATTTTTATAAAAGTAACTATATGTACTCATTAAAATTTGTAGAGCTCAAAAACAAAAAAGACCGCTATATAGCAGTCTTTTAACTTAATTAAATAATAATTAATTCATTTTCATCATAAGTGCATAAGCATCACGTTTGTTTTGACGCAATGATTCTATCTCGGACTTCGTCAGCTGTTTTACGAGAGTTGAGGATATACTTTGCTTCCCACTCTGTGAGCCTTTCGAAATCGTACCCGTAAATCGATTTCCACCATGCTTCAAGATTACCATATACATCCCTCAATTGCTGAAGAGTTTCTTTACTTAGAGCTAATTGTGATGAGTATTGTTTACCCGTCAGTGCATATGCTCCAATAACTTTATTCGTCCCAGTTGTTTCAATATGACCTTTTAATGCTGCAAAAGTACCACCTTGGGTCTGGGTATCATCAACAATAATAACACATTTATCATTGTTTATTGTCCCATCAAATGCTGGTGGGTTGGCTAATCTATGCCACCCATCACCGCCAGTTCTTGATACTTTTATAGCTTGAACTATATTCGTATCAACTTCAAGCCCAAGTTTCTTTGCTATAACTGCTGAAGTAGCTAAAGGAATCATATTACGACCGACTGCTTCCTCAGCATGTACAGGTACTATAATAGTTTCCCGACCATCGATAATTCTTTCTAGTTCAGCAATCGCCTCATCCGAAACTAAATCTTTAGCTAAAATATACGCACTTTCAACATCCCCTGCTTTAGCAGCTTCATACATGTAATGAGAGGTTGCATCTCCAAGACCACGGTCAATAACCGTTTTAGGAAACATATTCCAATCTGTGCGATATAACTTCATATTTTTAAATAAGTTTTAATGATGGCTAGCATTAAATTTTACACTAAATTTACCGCTAGCATCTCTTGGATATTATTTTTCGTATCAGGCAGCACTCTCAAAAGCCGTTTGTTTGGACAGTCCCCATGATCATACACGAGGCAGCTTCAAATACTTATGGGCCCATCCTATCCAGTTGTATCTTCTTGCATCACATGAATATTGTATACTCATTTTGACTACTTGAAAATTATGGAACAACGTCAATAAAAACAATAACTCTAGAGTCTTTAGTCGACATTCCTAAAAAGGTAAATTCAACATTTCTTTCCATATCATTTCTTTGTGTCTCTGGATGAACAAAAGAAACATAGCTTATTTCAAAGAATCGGGCTAGGGTTTTTATGCCAATGATTTTGTTCTCTTCATTAGCAATTAAAACATCTAATTCCAGATCAAACTCTTCTAATTATTTAATTAAATCTTTAACTTTCATTTTACTATCAACCTCTATGAATTATTTAAAAAATTAGCACAATGAAACTTGTGAAAAAAATGGATTTGAACAAAATTTTTTAGCAAAAAAAGCATAGCAACCAGAAAAATCTTTCCAGCAATCAACAAAAATATCCCCGTGTGCTTCCAGTTTACAACATTTTGACTACCACACTGCCCACAGTAGTAATAATAGCCTTTGATACGGCCACCGCATTCAGGACAATTTTTATGATTAATGAATAAGTTACTCAACGTCTCTTCTCCAAAATTCTTATTATCAAGTTGTAAGTGAAGATAGCACACATTTATAAAAATGTCTTTTTTAAAACATCAAAAGATGTTATAAAAAAGACATTCGCTACTTTAGGATAACTTTTAAGATGAATTTAAATCTCCTTGATGAAGAATCAATCCAACCTTCTGAACCCACGCCATGTGATTTTTTCAAAGGTGAAAATGCTATCAAAAAAGCTAAACAGTTAGGATTACCTGATCTCGAGTTAGTCAGAAACGCAATTATGATCGGTGATGCTGACTATAGAACAAATACTCACTATAACCGTGCACGCTTTATTGCACGATGGGGAAAAATTGGAGAACAGATTGCTTTACTGCTTCGACAATCTGATCCTGCTTGGATATTCCACAATGACAGCCAGCCAAGAATTGAGAATACAGTAAAGAAAATACAAATTATCTTTATGAGCGGGAATATTGCATTGGGGTTAGCTGATCAAGTTGTATCAGCACACTGTGAAAAAGGATTAATGACATTAAATAATATTAAGGAGAATCAGTCTGCTTATGATGATGAGACAAAATTGAGAACATGGATTTTATACTTTCCTTCAGCATCACATCCAGCCTATAAAGACATTGATATCCCAAATATTCCTTTTGAATTTGCATACCCAACTAGCTTCGTACAGGACTTAAAAGCGAAAAAAATTTCAATTTTACCAAGTGACCATACTTGCAGAATTGCATTTGAAATAGATAATACAGTTCCTGTAAAAACTGATCCTAAGCCAGTATTGGAACCATCTAATGAAATTAAACCAGATGATTTTGATATTCAGCTTGTAGTTTAATCTGAGGTTAATGTGTTTAATAAAGATCGTTTACGTATTGCTAAAGAATTACGAGGACTTAGCAATACCGATTTCGCAGAAAAATTGAGTTGCTCTATCTCTAAGGTAAAGCAACTTTTAGACGTGGATAAAGAAATCAATGAAAATGATCAAGATGATATATGCCGTGTATTAAATTTACCCAAGTCATTCTTTGCAGGTAATGACACACAACCACATGAAACAGACCAAATCTTCTATAGATCGGTTGCTCGTATTAAAGCACAGCATAGAAAAGCTAATGAGGCATATACTCTTTTAGCAATAAATATTAACAAGTACTTAAATCAGAAAGTAAAGTTACCTACTTTTCACCGTCCTGATTTAGATATTACTGAGTTTTTGGGTGAATCTAAGTATGCCGATCACCTAGCGTCAGAGTTGAGAGGTTTATGGGCTTTAGGTAATCAACCGATTAATAACATTGTTTCGTTGTGTGAGCTAAAGGGAATCCGTGTCTTTAGATTACCGACTGAAATTCGAGAAATTGATGCACTATCTTTTTTTGATGATGAAAGTGGTAGCCCTTTCATATTTCTAAATACATTTAAGTCTGCCGAAAGAGCCCGCTTCGATTGTGCACACGAACTTGGTCATATCGTTATGCATACGCATAACAAAAAAATTCGTGTCGAGAAAGATAATCGTGTTCTCGAAACTGAAGCGGATCAATTTTCATCTGAATTTTTAATGCCAACAGATGCATTTCTTTCTACTGCTCCACGCTATTTTTCACTAGAAAATATGATTGAGTATAAAAAGATTTGGCGAACATCCCTGAAGGCTATTAACTATAAAGCTCACAAGCTGGGATTAGTTAGTGATTGGGTTAATCGTAGTAACTCTATAAAGATCAATTCGTTGGGCTACAACATTAATGAACCTGAAGAAACTCATCGAGATGAGAGTTTGATGTTGCCCAAAATTATCTCTGTTTTAGCCTCACAACCATCTTTTGATAAAAATAAAATGCTTGATGAAATTGGAATCTCTGAAGAAGATTTTAATCAATTAACATTTGATGCTTTAGCTAAAGTTGAGCCCCCGAAGAAAAAACATAAGTTATATATTGTCGAGTAATACAAACCTTCCTTAAAAATAATGCGCCTTACGGCGCACTATTTATGCAAAATCCTGATTAATTTTTTTATGACTTCACGCCCAACGTAGTTTTGCATCCCATAAGTCATACTTTAACTGAAAATGTAACTTGCCCCATCATGACTTTTTTCATATAGCCTACTTGAACTGACACCATAAATCCCATGTGTTCCATAAAGCATCGTATACAATTTCAGATAAATTCTTTAGTTATGTGATCAGGCTATGTGCTCAAATTACCTATTTCCAAATAAAAGAAATTTGACACTCTTAGGTGTCGATACAAGCCAGTTTGATCTTGAGCTTAAGGATCATGTATTCCCTTCCTATCATGCTCCAATCATTCTGAACGGCTCAGATCACTTAGAGCTTGATATTGCAAAGTTTGGATTACTACCGAGCTGGGCGAAAGAATTGAAGTTCAGCAGTCATACTTATAACGCCAGAACTGAGTCTGTAGCAGATAAGCCTAGCTTTCGACATGCTTGGAAGTACAGCAAGTTCTGCCTAGTCCCAGTACAAGAATTTTATGAGCCGAAATACATCAATGGCAAGCCACACTGGTACACCATCAAGCGTAAAGATGATCAGCCTTTTACTGTTGCAGGGATCTATGATGATGCAGTGATTAATGGCAATAAGGTACGTTCCTTTTCAATGTTGACCATCAATTCGGACCATCACCCTTTTATGAAACAATTCCATGCACCGAAGGATGAGAAGCGATCCATCATCGTTATTCCAGAACAGTACAGAAAAGACTGGCTAACAGCCGATCATGAACATGCGCATGAATATTTCTTTCAAATGCCCGATGAATTCGTCACATTTCCACGCGATGAGCAGAAACAAAACGTCTTATTCTGACGCATCCTTGTTTATCCACAACTTTTTAAATTTGAATTTTAAACGCTGTTAGTAATATCCTATTTAAACAAATTCTACTTCCAAACACGCCTCGTAGCGTAGGAGTATCTCATGTCTAAGAAGTTGCCTATTTACTTCTCTGACGACGCATGGTCATCTTTACAAGAGCTCATGGGTCCAGAGGGTAAACCAAGTCCTACCATCAACACCGTGCTTGAACAAATCGCTGTTCAAAATGAGCTTGTTGAAAAATTAGGGCTTACTGCTGTCCTACCCAAATCCAAAGTATCTATTCCCGTCTCTTTAGAGCGTATTCCTGCAGGTCCGGCCTTCAGCACCAAGGATGAGCAAGACAAAGCACTCGATCTGAATGAGTTCCTGATTCACAACCCTATTTCTACTTTTATTGCCTATGTAGACAGTGAATCCATGCTCGATGCTGGCCTAGAGATTAATGATCCAATCATTATTGATCGCAGTATTGAAGCCAAGCATTACGATATCGTGGTTGCCCTGATTGATGACAATGCCTCAACCATTAAGCGGCTGATGATCACCAATAAGATGTCCAAGTCTGAAATCAAAGAAATATTTGGAGATGAAGATTATCCGCTTCCAGAACTTTGGTTGAAGGCTGAAAATTCGAATTACAATCACATCATTCCTGATGATAGTCAAACCATATCAATCTGGGGTGTGGTGACTTTTAATTTAAAGCGTATTTATCACCGCTCATAAAAAGAAGAATAACCATGCAAAGTGAAAATGAAATATTCGCGTTAGTCGACGTGAATAATTGCTACGTCTCGTGTGAGCGTGTGTTTAATCCTGCCTTGAATGATCGCCCAACCATTGTGCTCAGCAACAATGACGGCTGTGCCGTGGCCAGAAGCCAGGAAGCGAAAGACTTAGGCATCAAGATGGGTGTTCCTGTATTCCAAATTAAAGAGCTGATCAAACAACATAACATTCAGGTGCTATCCAGTAATTTCTCCTTATATGGCGAAATGTCCAAGCGCTTTATGGAGCTGCTTGGGGACTATGTTGCACCAGGAGATCAAGAGGTCTATTCCATTGATGAATGCTTTCTGAAGCTCACAGCTTACGAGCATCTATTTGACCTGACTGTATATGCTCAAGACATGAGGGCTAAGGCTTGGCGTTGGTTAGGCCTACCCTGCTGTATTGGAATTGGTCGCTCTAAAACCGAAGCCAAGATTGCCAATCATCTCGCCAAGAAAAACAAGTTCTTCAATGGGGTCTGTAATCTGGCCCATATGGACCCATGCTCTACAGAAACGCTACTCGCGCAGGTTGATGTGTCTGAGGTTTGGGGCGTAGGCAGACAGAACTGTAAGAAGCTCAATACTATGGGTGTTCAATCTGTGCTGGATCTGATCAATGCCAATCCTAAAGAAATCAAAAAGCAGTTTAGTATCGTGATGGAAAAGACGGTGCTTGAGCTACAGGGCCTTTCTTGTATTGACCTTAGTGATGATACTGTAGCGAAGAAGCAAATCATCAGCAGCCGTTCATATGGCAACCCAGTGTATGAAATGGATGACATTAAAGCTTCGGTTCGGCTTTATGTGGCCAGAGCCGTGAAACGAATGCGGGAAGATGGCTCAATCTGCAAGATGATCGGCGTGTATATCCAAACCAGTCGCTTTGATAAGACAGAGCGCTACTCGCCTTACATCGTCGTTCAAATGCATGAGCATACGGATGATCTACTGCTCATCACCAAGGCCGCGATGAAAGGCATCGATCAGATATTTAAGAAAGGCTTTAAGTATAAAAAGGCGGGAATCGTGCTGCTCGAAATTACAGATCAATCCAAGTTTGTGCCCGATCTATTCACGGACTATTCACATAAGCAAGAGCGAGAAAGGCTTTCAGATGCCATCGAAGCCATCAGTGAACGGTTTGGGAAGAATCTCGTCACGCTAGGCATTGCCAACAATAAAGAAGCCACATGGCACATGAATCAAAACCTTAGATCACCTTCGTATTTAACCAAATGGTCTGACTTACCAAGAGTAGGATAAAAACATGCACTTATTTAAATTAACTGACGAACAACTCGCACAAATTCTTATCCCGAAACGATTTGTACCACCTACTCCACCTGAACATGAAGGCAAGAATATGGTCTATGTATTTGATAGTGAGGATAAGTTTGAACTGACTTATGATGAGCTGGTGGAAATCATTAGCAAAGCTAGAATGGCTGGTCCGAAGTTGATACCTGTCTTAGGCACCGTGAATTAAATTGTGCAGTGTTCGCACGCCACTTGAAACATAACTTGATTGGAAATGAATTTGGGCTGAGAAAAATTCAGTTCAAATTTAACCTGACGGGCACACTAAAAAATGGGTAATTGTCAGATCGAGTTTGGACTACAACACTTTAGCTCATCGATTTACCAAAGTGCTAATCTTTACACTATTGTCTAAAATCCAGTGACCAAATTGTGATGCTAAAGCTTTTAAATTCCCTTTATTATGAATCAAAGTTAGTATGATGCTTTTCATAAAGACAGTTTACTTATAACCAGAGAGATTTTTAAACAATTCCCCCTTTTCAGTTTGCTTAGGCTATTTCAACCAGAGTTCATCTTCTAGCATGATTTTTAACATTTTGTGGATTTTCTTTCTATCTGCTCTCTCAAAGCTTTCGAGTCATATCCCTTATCAACGCTAAGAAGATCGGTATTTTTCATAAATTAAGCCAAAAAAACCCTCTATGTAGACGGGTGGTTGCTCTCTTAAGATCTTAATCGTGTAGTGCTAATTCTGCACTTTTTGCCAAAAAGGCAGATCGACTTAAATGCTGTCTTTTTGCAACAGCATCAATATGTTTGACCAAAGACTCTGACATACTGACATTGATACGAACTGATTTTGCTTGTATCAATATCAATCAACAACCAGAACCCATCTTGAAATCGCTCATCACCCAACCATTGTTCAGGGCTTGATGGTTTTGGTAATTTCAAATCCTCACCATCAAAATGAAGCTCTACAGCCTCTTGCGCCATGCGTTGAATATCTTGCATTTCATCTGCTGCACTAAAACACCCTTCAAAGTCAGGAAAAGTTAAGCCATATGCAGTATCTTCATCTTTATGAACATATACTGGATATAACATATTTACCTCCACTCCCAACCAGCCTGTTTATAAATATTGCGTAAAGTGCCAATCGGCAGTATTTCAATGATAATTTTATATAGTGTTTTTTTATTTATTACCGTTTTTGTGATTCTTAACGAAGGAATAAAGCGATTATAGGCACATAGACTTTGTAAATTGAAATATCAAGACTAACAAGAAATTCAAATTGATTACTAATAGAGCGCCTCGCAGCGCCCTATCTTTTAGAAAAACGTATCTGCCGATACATTAAACCGCTCAGACAATGCCTTAATATGACGAATATTCAGTTGGCGTTTACCACTTAAAATCTCAGAAATCACAGATTGGGTTGCAACCTCTGCTAAGTCAGACTGACCTAAACCATGTTGCTCCATCAAAAAAGCCAAAGCAGCGCGACCATCCCCTTTAGGCATAGGAAGATGCTCATTTTCATAATCAGAAACCAGATCACCAAGCTGATGAATAAGCCCCATTAAAGGATGAGACTCATCATCACCAACGGTATCTAAAAGTTCATCTAAAGCTTCAACAAGTGTATGAAAGTCTTCTTCATTTTCTGGCTTGCTGAGCAATGGTGCAACGTAGTGCCAGTGGTCTACGGCCTGTTTAATCATCGCGTTCATACTAACCTTCCTTCCAATGACCTTTGTCATATTCTTTATGGGACAAGACATGACGGATATACACACGTTTCGCCTGATACATCACGACTGCAATAAGTCGGATCTTGTTCCCGCCAATATCGAACACATGGAACTTTCCAACTTTATCGACCGCTGGAAAGAGCTGTTTCATCTCAGCAAAATCTTTCGGATCGTTTGCCTTTATGGTTCGATACCAACCATCTAATGCCGTTTCAGCCTGTGGCCACTTGTGCATTGCTTCTATAATTCGAGCGTGGGTGATCACATGCATAACATTTTATCGCATTTTGCTATAAATCAAGTATAAACCAATTATCGCATTTTGCAATATTTAAGAGCTAGAATGAATAAAGCGCCAAACGGCGCTTTATTCATTATCAAAATACGCTTAATCTGATAACCTTAAAAATACCTGTTCATTCATCTGGCTTTTTCCCGTCACAAGCAGTTCATGGAATTTACGACTCGCATGGACTATGCAACCCACGTCAATGACTTGATTTAAAGCATGCTTTTCATCTCAAAGGTTTCAGACAATTTAAGCAACCTGTTGATTTATTTTGATCTCTTCTAATGCTTTTACCAATTTAGTTAAGTTCTGCTCCGGATCCAGCCACCAGTCAACTGTCCACACAGATAATACCTGCCAGCCTAACCCATTTAATACTGTTGGTTTGAGCTGATCACGGTCTCTTGCTGTAGCTGCTTTTGCATAATTTTCACCATCGACTAGAATACCTACAATATAGCTATCTGCATGCAAGTCATCTTTAATAGCTAGATCTACACAGCTATCTCCCTGACCTATTCCGAGGTCCACGCTCCAACCTTTTTCTTGAAGCTTATTCTGTAAGTACTGTACAAATTCTTTTTTAGTCTGCTGTTTGTTTTGATCAACATAATTTAAATGCAGCTGACCACTACGAGCAAAAACTAAGAAATCTTTTAGATCCCTTACACCCTCACTATTGGTGCGTGCCAAATTAATTTCTTCTGGACTTAAGGCCGAGAAAACATGTAATCCTTGACGAGCGCGAGTAATTGCTACATTTAGACGGCGCTGACCACCTTGACGGTTAAGCGCACCAAAATTCATAGATAAGCGGCCATCACGGTCTTTTGCGTAAGTAATTGAGAAAACGATAATATCGCGTTCATCCCCTTGCACATTCTCTAAATTTTTAACAAATAAATGCTCTATGCCTGATTTACTCAATGTCTCTAACTCGGGATGATTTGCCAATTCATTATCCAGCAAATCTTCAATCAACTTCTGCTGAGTCATATTGAAAGTGACCACTCCTAGAGTCAAAGGATTCTCTTGCCCTAACTGTGACTGTAAATGCTGAATAATGAATTCAACAATTGCCTTAGCTTCATTCGGATTGGTACGTGTATCCCCTTTGTCATAGACTCCATCAACCACATGCAAATTTACAGCTGTGTCCTTAGCAACAGGTGCGGGGAAAGTAAATAAACCACCTTTGTAGTACTTCTGATTACTAAACTGAATCAGGCTTTCGTAACGACTGCGGTAATGCCAGTTCAATGCTAATTCTGGTAACTGAGCAGCAAGGCATTCATCTAAAATACTCTCCAGATCTTCAGTAACCTCCTCATCAATTTCTTCTTCAGAATCGCCTTTACCGAAGAAACTGGTTGGTGGCATTTGTTTATTGTCACCCACCACAATTGACTGTTTACCCCTCGCTAATGCACCAATTGCATCCCATACAGGAATCTGTGATGCTTCATCGAAAATTACTACATCAAATTTTGCTTCTGTGTCCAGATATTGGGCAACTGATAATGGACTCATTAATAAACATGGTTTCAAACCAACTAAAACATCAGGAATTTGACGCATCAACTCTCGTACAGGAATATGACGACGTTTCTTACCCAACTCTTTATTAAGAACAGTCCATTGCGCTTTGTACTGGTTTTGTTCTGTAAAAATATTATTCCAACGGTGAATAATTTCCTGACTTGCAGCAAGTTGGTGTTCTTTATCCTGCTGGGCAAAGGACATTATTTTCTGTTCATGTTGTTGGCTGTTAAATTGATTTAACTCTGGATGCTGGCTAAACTCATGTGTAATCCAGTGTCTCGCTAAATTAATATTCAGGCGTTTTAGGGCAGCATCCAAATCCAGTGGGGCATGCAGAAGTTCAAACGCCAATGGTTTTAAACCACTTTTAATAAGCTGGCTTTTAATCGCCTGCCAACTTAACCAATGCCTCCAAGCTAGCCCATATTGCTGCAATTGCTGTTGTCTTTCGATAATTTCATTAAAATCAATATCTGAATATGCGGTAATCTCAGTATCACCCTTCAGTACATGATCATTCAGCAATTGACTGAATGTATTCTCCACCTGAGCTATATTTTTCGTCAGTTCATCTAAATCATGATTTTTACTGAACTCTAACGCTTTTAATAAAGTTGCTTGATCGGTAATTGACGATGCAACTATCTGCTTAATTTCTTGCCACTGATTGTGAATAGTTTCAAAACTTTGCCACGCGCTATCTTCACCCTGCCAATAAGAACCAAGCTTATTCGCTAACTGTTTTTCACATTCAGTAAACTGTTGTTGTTGGCTTTGGATATGTTGCAAGATAGGTAAGTCATGTGCAACTGCCAACGCTGTTGGGCGTTGAGTCGAGTCTTGGTAAGTTTTGACTAAGTTTCTCAACTGAAATTTAGCGAACCATGAAAATGGGAACATTTTTGATTCTGCTTCACGCCATTTAAAGCCAATTTGACTTAAATCTGCTTGATAAATTTGAGATTGGTATTGCCCTACTAATGAAGAACGCTGTTGTTTAAGATCCTGCGTTAAGTATTTTGTCTGGGTAATGGTTTTTAAATCGATATCTTTAATAGTATTTAATAGTTTTAAATCTGTTTGCTGAACCAGTTTAGATATTGCCTTAAAAATCGAAACATCCTGCTTAACCAGACTCAGATTTTGCTTCTCACTGAATCCAAAAGCCTGTTGCCAAGCAGAAATAGACTTTTGTAATTGCTGTATCTGACCTACCAGTTGGTCCTGCAATAGCTGATATTGCTCCTGCCATGCCAGACTCCAGATAGGTTCAGACAAACCCTCCGCAAAACCATCCAATACGTCTTTAGCATTTTCATTCACTAGCTGACGCAAGCTTACCGCTTGTGTCACAGTCTTATTCAGCAACTCACGCTTTTCTAATGTCAATGTCGCGATATTAATCTCAGGAAACCGTAAATGTGGTGTATCCCGATAACAAAGTTCATCACTCATTGCTGCATACAGACTCCAACCAATCGCATGTACGGTATGGAGGTTATTTACGTGCTGATTTAGTTCATCACGTGACTGTATTAATCTGTCCGACAGCTTCTGCCATTCTGTTGTCTTTGGCTGAGCACTTAGAAAGTATGGATCATTGTTTTTTTGTGCTCTTTCCCGTAGTTGATCCAAAACCTCCATTTTCTGAGCTTTGGAAGAATGTAACTGCAAGCACAACTCACTCAAACCAATCTGTGTCAAACGACGATAGACAACCTCTAAAGCAGCCATTTTTTCCGAAACGAATAACACGGATTTTCCATCTGCTAGACATTGTGAAATCATATTGGTAATGGTCTGTGACTTACCTGTACCAGGAGGGCCCGAAAGTACAAAAGTACGTCCTAATGCGGCGGACATCACTGCTGCTAGCTGTGAAGAGTCAGACGATAATGGTGTAAATAATTGTTGCGGTTGATATTGTTGGTCTAGTTGAGCTGGTTGCGGAAAATCATCTTGCTTAATGAATGGTTCTCGTGGTGTTTCAATAAGATGATTTACAACAGATTGATTTTTAAGTTGATCCATTCGTGTAGACAAATCAAGCCACATTAAATATTTAGAAAATGAGAACTGACCAATGGCAGCCTCAGCTTTAACCTCCCATCCTGCTATATTCACAATAGCCTTACGCACAATATGTAAGACTTGATTAACATCTATCCCAGAATCATCTGTAGGCAAAGGATTTAAACCCGAAATATCTAGTTCAAAATCCTGTCTTAATAATTGTAATAAGGTCGAATTAAAGCGAGGCTCATCATCATACATAAACAGGCGATAGCCTGTTTTAGCGGTCTCGCGAGTGATCTGCACAGGAATAAGCAGTAGAGGCGCTTTAAAGGTGCGTTTTGATCGCTCTGATTCTTTCCATTCCAAGAAACCAATTGCAAGAAATAGCGTATTCGCTCCGCCCTCTTCCAAAGCAGTACGTGAAGCACGGTAAACTTCAATTAGACGCTTTTCCAGTAAGGGTGTATCGAGTGGACTAAACAATAGTTTTCTGGACAGGCTCTCATCAACATATTGATTGATATGCTGGCTTTCGTTGTCACGCTGGACGTCTTTTAGCGAGATGCTATCAACCCCCTTAAATAAGAAACCCTCTTGGTTCGCCAATGCATCTTCAAGTTTACCCAGAGTCAGCTCAGAACAATGTAAGGGAATGCTGTAACGATTGTCCTTAAAGTTTAAGAGCTTGTTACGAAGACTTAGATCGAGTAAACGACGCAACCAGCGGTCAACCCTAGTGGTTTTACTTTCAACTGGACGTTCAAGATCGTAAACAGGAATGGATGCAGGTGCCCATTCAATTTCTGTTTCATCCAAATGATTTTTCTTATCCTGGTATGAGGAAATTGGTTTAATGCCTCGCAACCGAGACTGGCGAACATCAATCGCAAGATAGAACTTATGCTGGAGGGATTCATCCTTAATGTACTGTTTTGCTGTTTCAAGTGCGGATGCAAACTTTGCTTGTTGTGTGAGCAGCGTTGTTTCTAGAAAAACAACTTCACCCAAATCATAACGCTTTCTTAAGGCTTGAATATCATCAATAATCAAGTCAACATTTGGCGTCTCATTTAACCAAATACCAAGATACGAATGTCCTTCTTCAATAATAAGTAAAGTATCTAAGCCTATTTGTTCAGCCAAGGCACTTAAAAGTATTGTCGTGTCTAAACAACATGCTAGCTTCTCGTCAAATATCTGCTTTGCCAAACGTATTCTTTGGCCCGATTTAATAAAGCTTGCTGGGTTAACAATATAATGAATATCTTGTTGTAATAAAGATTCCCATAACGCATTCAGCTGAGATAAAACAGAATCTCGATCTCGGTCTTGATAACCATTTAATGAACCTAGTTCTTTTGTTTTTAAAATTTCACTTGCTTTAACAAGAATTGGACTAAGGGCTGAAGCATTAGGTTGCGAAAAACTTGCCAATAACTCAATTGGCTGACGTTCCCCACCCCAAGTATCAATGGTCAATACATCGATTCCTATCTGTTGTTCTGCTAGTAGCTCTTCATTTTTACTTAACCAAACTACTTCGATACGCCCTTGAATATTCTCAGGTATCTCTTGCAATAATTTAATATCAAAAGCTAATTTTGGTTTATCAAGAGCCAAAACTTGATTACCTTCTAAGCTCGCAATATTGATGGTGTGTTCTTTGAAATACTCAGGATTTGAACGAATAACAATTCGAGAACCAGAAGTTGTTTCAGTGGAAGAGATTAGAACTTGCCGAATAAGGGGCACTGAATTTTGTTGTAAGACAAAACTCAAAGCTGAAGCACAATCAACTTGTAATGAATATTTTGGATCATGTTGTTGGTTATTTTCATCTTCTAGCATTATTTTCCCCTTCTCAATTTTATCAAACCCAATTAAAGGCATACTTAAAAAGCTAAAATCACAATATTAAATAGTTGATATCTTGTTTTAAAATTAAATGAATAACAACACTAAATCGTTATTTGCAGAAATACTAAGAAAAGAGACTTAAATTTCTTAACAAAGCATAACTCAAGCTAACTTCTAAAAAAGCAGTTTAGTTGCCCTAGTCTGTATGTTTTTATAACCCAAATTTTTATAACCAGTACTCCTTCTTTGAAACATTTTTAAAAATATTGGATGATTAATATCAACATAGTCATATACTTGAATCTCACTTTTTCCTTCTGCTGATCTGTGAATTCGTCCAACATATTGGGTCAAATTACCCCTCCATGAGATAGGCAATGCTAAAAATAAAGTATCTAAGCGAGGTAAATCAAAACCCTCACCAATATATTTCCCAGTTGCAATTATAACTTGAGCATCTATTAGCTTTCGCTTTTGTTCTAAATTCCGTATTTGGCTCATTCCTCCTCGTAGAATAGCTGTTTTATATCCTAAGTTTTCTAATTTATTATTCAAATATTCTGCATGCTTTGTACGTTCTGTAAGTATTAATGGGACACGACCTTTCTGAATACAATTAGATAAGTCAAGTACGATTGTATTATTGCGATCTTCATCATCAATAAGATGTTGCATGAATTTTGATATATGCGTTTTACTTTCCGCTTCAAAGAATATTTCAGGGAATTGACCTTCGTAATCTACTTTTATAAGCAATTTAGTAAGAGTAATGTCATTCTTGGAATGGGCTTTATATACAATAGATCCAGCTTGCATAAAAATAATAGGTTGATGCCCATCCTGACGCTCTGGAGTCGCCGTTAAACCAAGAACATAAGTGGGATTAATTTCACTAAGAAGAAATTCATAGTTCGGTGCGGCTTTGTTGCACAAACCTACCGATAAAGCCTTATTCCGCATTATAATTCGCAAATGAATAAGCCTACACCTAAAATTTATCGTACAAGCAATTGGTCATTCTACAATCGTGCTCTGATAAATCGAGGAAATCTCTCAATTTGGTTTGATCCCAAAACTCAATGGTATGCTCAACCCAAAGGCAAACATGGACGAAATCAAACTTATTCTGACACAGCGATTCAATGCTGTCTGATGATCAAATCCCTATTTCGATTGTCTTTGCGTATGGTCACTGGCTTTGTTCAAAGTCTCATTCATCTCTGTAGATTAGATTGGACAGCCCCAGATTATTCCACTCTCTGTAGAAGACAAAAGTATCTTGATATTGCAATTAACTATCAAAAAAACAGTAATGGTCTCCACCTACTCGTCGATTCTACTGGTTTAAAGTTTCTAGGTGAAGGTGAATGGAAACGAAAGAAACATCAGCCTGAATATCGCCGCCAATGGCGTAAATTACATATTGGTATAGATGCTGAAACCCTTCAAATACGGGCAGTTCAGCTCAGCACTAACAATGTGAGTGATTCGCAGGTACTTGGTGATTTACTTGATCAGATTCCACAAGATGAGCAGATTGACTCCGTATATACTGATGGGGCTTATGACACAAAACAATGCCGTCAAGTAATTTCGGATCGGCAAGCACATGCAGTGATTCCACCTAGGAAAAATGCAAAGCCTTGGAAAGATACAAAGATTTGCTCGTTAGAGCGAAATGAGCTGCTTCGAACAGTTAAGCATTTAGGAAGAACCATTTGGAAAAAATGGTCAGGTTATCACCGGCGAAGTTTGGTTGAAACTAAGATGCATTGCATCAAATTATTAGGGGATAAACTCAGTGCGAGAAACTGTCAAAGCCAAGTCAATGAAATACATACACGTGTGGCAATCTTAAATAAGTTTACGGAATTAGGCCGACCTCAAACCCGAGTTGTAACTTAAATTTGGATCTTCTAGGGGAGCTCTATCTTTCAAGCCTTTGTGCAACAAAGCCTTGGCAAGGTAGAACAATTCAATTTACGGCCATTAACCTTCCAAGAATTTATACATGCTTCTGGCGAGCAGGCTCTGATTAAAGCCTTTGATAGCCAAACAAACACACCAGCTGTACATTCAAAATTGATGGACAAGCTAACGGACTATTTTTTTACTGGTGGTATGCCTGAAGCTGTTGCTTCTTGGTATCAATATAAAGAATCGAGTATTTTAGAACGCATTGAAAACGTTTCCAAAATTCATGCTGATTTAGTCGAAGGTTACCGCCGTGACTTTGGTAAATATGCGGGTAAGGTCGATGCGAAACTAATTGAATCTGTATTTAATAGCATTCCATCACAACTATCACAGGTTTCCGATGAGTCCGTTAAACGCTTCAAATTTAAAAATGTTCATGAGCGTAAGTCTCGTTATAGCGATTTTGAAACCGCTATCCATTGGTTAAAGTGTTGTCGTTTGGCCCTAGCGAATTATCCCATTGAAGGGCAACCGAAATCACCTCTGGCAGCCTATAAAAAGGACAATATGGTCAAACTGTTTCTATTTGATGTAGGACTACTCAATCATATGCTGGGCAGTAGTTATAAAGAAATCAAACAACAAAGCTATGAGTACAAAGGGTATGTAGCAGAAAACTTTGTTCAGCAAGAACTCACCGCCATCAATATTGACCCTAGTTACTCATGGAATGATGCCCGTGCTGAAATTGAATTTATTCTGGCAACTGATGAAGGGGATATCATCCCAATTGAAGTCAAAAGTGGTAAACGCACGCGTGCTAAATCACTAGCGTCTTACATTGAAAAGTGTTCACCAAGTAAAACATTCAAATTAACTGGAACACAAGGTTCTTCGATGCTAGAGCAAACCAATATTGTGATGCCCTTGTACTTCACACAGTTTTTGCCTTTAAGGTTGGGATAACTTCTTCAATAGTCTAAGTGCACCAAGGCCTACACAAAGAAACTTTATTAATAATCATCGATTGAGTTTGGTAAGGAATGGGATATGTCAGCTTGAAAAGTGGACTTAATTTCCTACACTACTTGGGTAGTAACTTACTACCCCCTTTTAAATCAGCTCATACGACTTTAAAAGCAAAACACTCCCTTCTCCTGCTAGTAAATACAAACTTAAGTTTTCATAAGTCTCACGTTTGCATTGATCTCATCAATTTCGCAATTTATTTCTTAAAAATTAGCGTTTGTTTTTTGATCATATTTAAAAATGGTTATAATCATCATTATTCAAATAGTAAGGTGGATTTTTTACTAAATTTAATTACCTACAATCCTTTATAGTTTAATTTTCAAAACTTAGCACCGAGACCTTAATAATTATTTTTATATTAAAGTTTATATTATTCACTATAAACCATTAACTAAAATCTTATCTTTTGGCTGTATTAGACTTTTTAAAAATTAATGTTAAGTTACTATTACAAACATAAAAAACATCTATTATATTAATATCTGTAATTCACAATGTATCTTGATCTAACAACATTACAGATTTTAATTGAAGTTAGAGAAAATCACTCTCCACAAAAATTTCTTTTTCGTAAGCATAAAATTTAGGTGATCTCAGCATCTGAAGAGCAATATCTATGCATTTGATGTGACAAATTGGACCAAAATAAAGAAAAAAGAGCTAAGATTACTGTTACAACATCAAATCAGAGCAGAAAAGTGTATGTTTCAGAATTATTTTATGTAGTGTTACAGAAATGAAAAACGACAGTTACATGTTATTTGTTGACTTTTTAGACGACAGTTACAAGAAATTTTTCGACAGTTACATGTTGTTTGTTGATTTTTTAGACGACAGTTACAAGAAATTCTACCGACAGTTACAAGCACGCCCTGTGTATGTTTCAAACCAATCTTAAATTTTATGGTTAAATAATTGCAATTTTTAATATAAATAATTTAAAACAAATATTTTGTTTTTTAAGTTTAAATTCAATGTAATACAACATAACAAATGCATTACATCACAGAGATTAATAAGGATTATTATTGAATTTTTAATCAGTTAATTTTATAAAATTTTGATTTAAATCATAAACTCTTGATGACTATTTTTTAATTATTTTTTAAAACTACTAGATCAATTAAATTCTTCTAAAATTCTTTTAATTTTAAAATAAAAAATGGCAGAGAATGGCACAGACTTGCATGCATATGCCCTATTTTTGCATGTTAGTTGCATTGGAATGGAATGATTATGGCTTAATTTTTCAAATAAGTGGAGCTTAATGGCACTTAAATCACTCTAAATGGCACTTAAATCACTCTAAATGGCACTTGGTTCCAGCGAATGGCCTAGGAATTTCTTTTAATGTCAGCGAATGACATTTTTTTCAGATTAAATTTCTGTTTTTTTGAGTAAAGTTCGTCATCAAGTTAGAGATTCCCTTCTGATCTTGAGCATAAGCAAATAAAATACAAAAATAATGTAATCGAATGTGATCATGGCTAGCTCAAGCGGATCATCAGAGTGACCTTAGGATTCAAATCGATGAAGACAGCTTATGCCACAACATTGAAGTCATGCGTGCACTACGTAAAGGATAAGCTTCGTCATTTTATTATGGTCAGCCTCAGGATGAGGAGTATCTAATGAATAGAGTTTTCGGGCTTTAAGTACCTTTTAAAGGGAAAATCCTCATCTCAAATTGAATAGCCACCAAAATTCTAGACACACAAAACCATCTTTTGGACTGCCACCACTCTCCTAGACAAATTTCGTCTATTCTTTTTGCATAGGAGAGAACATTATGAGTGGACAACGATACACCCCAGAATTTAAAGATGAAGCTGTTAAATTGATTACTGAACGTGGATATTCTGTCACTGATGTGGCAGAACGTTTAGGTGTATCACAGCACAGCATTTATAAATGGCTAAAGGCCGTACAGCCTTTACGCAACAACCCTGATGAACATGAACTACTCGAAGCAAAGAAAGAGATCCTTCGTCTTAAAAGTCAGCTTAAGCAAACTGAAGAAGAGCGGGATATCTTAAAAAAGGCCGCAAGGTACTTTGCAAGCCTGCCCGAGTAAAGTATCAGTTTATCCTTGAGTACAGCCATCAATTTAAGATTAAAACGATGTGTCGGGTATTAAAGATCGCTCGCGCTGGTTATTACGCCTGGCTACATGAACCTGAATCAAGTAGAACCATTGAAGACAAGCGTTTATTACAGCTCATTCGTTCTTCTTATGATGCCAGCTATGGTATCTATGGTTACAGACGCATTACTTTAGACCTTAAAGAATTAGGTGAGGGTTGTGGACCTAATCGTGTACTAAAGATCATGAAAAACAATGGCATTGCCGCTGTACGAGGATATAAGAAACATAAAAGCTATGGTCGAGGCCATCCTCAGATTGTGCCACCCAACCATTTAAATCGAGAGTTTGTTGTAAATACACCTGATACTTCGTGGGTGACTGATATTACTTATATTCGCACATGGCAAGGCTGGTTATATCTGGCTGTGGTTCTTGATTTATATTCAAGGAAAGTGATCGGTTGGTCAATGAAATCTACGCTTGCCAAAGATATCGTACTTGATGCTCTACTCATGGCAGTATGGCGACGCAGACCCAATGAACCTGTGATCATACACTCAGACCAAGGCTCACAATACAGTAGCGGAGACTGGCAGAAATTCTGTCAGAAGCATAACTTAATACCTAGCATGAGCCGCAGAGGAAACTGCTGGGATAATGCCGTTGCAGAATCCTTTTTTAGCAGCTTAAAGAAGGAAAGAATTAAAAAGAGAATCTATAAAACTCGAGAAATGGCGCGTGCGGATGTGTTTGATTACATCGAGATGTTTTACAATCGAATCAGGCGCCATTCGCATCTTGATGGGATGAGTCCAGAAGCATTCGAGGCAGCTTCAAAATGAGGCTACTTCAATGTCTAGGATACTGGGAGCAGTCCAAATCTCTATTTGCAACAGTGCTTTTAAATCTATTCATTTTTCAATAATCCTCTGTCGTTTATCACGTTTATGGTCGATCTTTAACCTTGTGAAAAATACACTTACTGATCCCTCCAAACTGTCAAATTTAGGTTTACATGACATTCAAAGGATTTATCCGATCAATTTTTTTAGATTTAGTGTTATTAAATGTGATCTAAATTTTAGAAATTCTTCCAATTTTTCTTGGTTTTCTGCGATTACATGGAATAATACTATTGCATTACATTTTGAAATGCTGTGTATGCAGCATTGATCAAAAAGATTCTCTGCTATACTTACTTCACGTGTAGCATCAATGGAGTTTCGAAATGCTCAGAACCACTGAACAGAAAAGAAAATATATTCAAGCGACACGTTCGCAAAACTATCAAGCCAGCCTAAAGCTTGAAGGCATTACAACGACAGCTCAAACAACTCAACAAAGTAAAGCTGAAATCTTGCAAAAATATAAGAAGTATTCGCAACCCGAATCTTAGTCAGGTGCATGTATGGATAAATATGGGGAAATGGGTGACAGCCTGTATTGTTACCCTGGCACAAATATCCTAAAGAACACACCCAATATTAGTGATGAAAAATTTTTAGAACAAGCTGAACTGGAACTGTCTCGATTAGCAAGTAGCCTCATTGAATATGCTGAACCACCCTACGACTTACAATATTTAAAGTCAATTCATGTGCAGCTGTTTGGCGACTTATACGACTGGGCAGGAAAATTAAGGCAAATCGATATTTCCAAAGGTGACACCCGTTTTTGTAATTTTTCCCGTATTGAAATTGCAACCAATAAATTACTTAAACCACTTCAAGAAAAAAAGTACTTTCAAGGCTTAGCACCACAACAACTAATTCCTCAACTTGCCGACTTGTATTGTGAGCTTAATGTCAAACACCCATTCCGTGAAGGTAATGGACGTACACAGCGGATTTTCTTTGAGCATCTGATTGCTCATTGTAGTTATGGTATTGATTGGTCTCGCATTGACTCTCAACAACAATGGATTCAAGCTAATATTGAAGGTTTTTATGGCAATTTAGATCCATTAATTCAGATTTTTGAAATATGCTTTATTCAAAATACCTAAAATTTAGGTAGTCGGAGCCCACAATCCTTAACGAACCACCATCTTTGCTTCAATCCACTGATTAATTTCCCAAATAAACCAACAAACACAATTCTCTACCCCTCTCACACCCAAAAAATTTACACTGAAAGACAGATTAAGCCCCGTACGAGTTACATATCGCCGCATGCTATATTAAAAGCATTAAGAAAATATCCTCAATATTTATAGGATTTTTAAAGTATGAACTAATTTTCGAAGAACCCTTTCTAAGTCATGTGACCTAGTAGGAAAAATGAAAATACTGAAATCTCCCTATCAACAATCAGTCAAAGTACACCCTGATGATTTTCTGTAACCGATACCCAAGGACCATACCTACCCTTCCGATGTGCTGTGCAACGAAGCCCACCTTAACCACACTATAGCTATAGATTAATTCCATTATTTTGTGATTTAATTAAATTATTCATTCTTAAGACCCAATTTAATGGATTTATATTTCACTAAACCCGAAGAAGTTGTGACTCTTTTAGGTGAGCGTTTACGTAAGCAACGACTCTTTCTGGAGCTGTCTCAAGCTGAGGTTGCAGCACGTGCAGGTGTCGGTGTAAATACTGTTTCGAACCTTGAAGCGGGGCGAAATGTATCTGTTGAAAACTTAGTACGAATTGCGATGGTCTTGGGCAGATTACATGAACTTCAAGAGCTGTTCCAACCACAACTCAACAGTGTAAATGACATTCTACGCTATGAAAGTCAAAGTAAGCGCCACCGTATTAAGAGGAAGGGTTAATGCTCAATAGACTTAATGTTTATTACAACGGTTGGGGTGAATCTTGGTTATGGGGAACACTGATTAGTTCAACTGCCACAACTGGTAGACCTATCATTGCTTTTGAATATAGTCCAGAAGCAAATACAGCGAGGTGTAGAGCTCTCTTCTTACTTACTCCCTTTAAAAGGCCTACCATTCAGACAGGGTTTTCCAACTCATCAAATGGGATTGTCTGGTCCAGTCTATGATGCCTTGCCAGATGGTTGGGGCATGTTGTTGATGGATCGATATTTCAAAAAAATTGGCTTGAATCCAGCACGAATTGGACCTTTGGAACGGCTGACCTATATTTGTAGTCATGCAATGGGTTCCCTCTCCTTTGAACCTTGTGTTGCTGACATGCAAACCTCAGAAAATATCCCTTTACAGCAACTAGCTCAGGAAGTTCAAGAAGTACTCAAAGGTGAAGGTGGTGAATTTCTACAGCATTTATTGGTCATGGGTGGCTCCCCTCAAGGTGCCAGACCCAAAGCATTGGTTTACCGAGATACTGTTAGCCTAGAGTTTTCAACGCAAGCTACTGATCAACACGAAGCCTGGCTAATAAAATTCCCAGCTCAGCAAGAGCATCCTGAAGTTTATGCCATTGAAGCCGTCTATGCTGAATGTTTACGTCTTTACGAAATCGAGACTCCAGACACCTTTTTTTTAATTTGCCCAATGGTTTAACGGCTTTTGCTTCTAAACGATTCGACCGTAAAAATGGCATGCGGATTCCAATGCAGAGTTTGGCTGCATATACTGGAGCAAACTATAAAGTTCCAGATAGCCTAGACTATCGCATTTTCTTCGGGCAACCTTGATGTGTACGCAAGATGTGCGAGAAAGGATGCATGCTTTTAAACGTGCTATGTTTAATGTACTTTTCAATAATCGGGATGACCATACCAAGAACTTTTCATTTCTCATGGCAAATAATGGTCAATGGAAATTGGCACCAGCCTATGATGTGACCTTCTGTGAAGGTCCAGGTGGTTATCATCAAATGGACATTATGGGAGAAGCACTTAATATTTCTCGAAATGACATACATAAACTCGGGACTTCAGAAGCCAATCTGACCTCTCTAGAAATCGATGAGATCATCCTAGTCATGCGAGAAATTGCACTTCAATTTAGTCAAATTGCACAGCGCCTTTATCCCAATCAAATTCGAGCATCTACCCTAGAGATGATTCAATCACGGATTCAACAAAATGTTGATTTTTTTGACTAAAACTTAAACAAAAATACTTATTCAGAGCAGCCATAATATTCTCCCTAAAAAAACAAGGAGCCTTATGATGATACGTTTACTCACTCGCTAAATAGAAACGTGCTGCTTTGAACAGTTAAACATTTAGGTAGGATAATAGAAAACTGGTCCGGCTATTATCACAGTAGTTAGGCTAAAACCAAGAAGTAATGCGTCAAATTAGTAAACGATAAATAGTCAAAAAAGATTTTTTCAAGTCAGGTTAATGAGATGAATGTGAGAATTACTGTCCTAGATAAATTTACAGAAATTGACCAGTCTACTAACCAGATTGTAATTTGAATTACAATAGTTAGTGAAAATGTCTGCTTTTAAATATTTGCTTAACATAACCAAAACTATCTAGAAGATATTTATCTTAAAATCAATTGGTTGAGTATATTTTTTCATGATTAAGATTGGTTTTACCCAGAATCACATTGAGCAATGACACGCTAATAATCAACATTATCCCAAATATCTGCGCATTGGAAAGCTGTACATTGGCGAACAGGCTGGCAAGAATGACTGCTGTCAATGGTTCAAAAATAGTATAAATAGAAGCTTGCGATGCTTTTAAATACTTCAGTCCATAGGTATATAAAGCAAAAGGTAATAACGTGCCAAACACAACTAATAAGATACAGGCAATCACAATATTGAAGTCTAAATTCGAGACCAGACTTTCAATTTCTTGGAAGTGAATAAAGGGAAAAATCGCAAGCGCACTGACCATCATTGAACTGAACAGTAAAAAAGTCGGGCTATAGTGATCAATAATATCTTTACCAATCACCCCATAAGCAGCATAACAAATGCCCGAGGCTAAACCAAATAGCACCCCCGTCATATTGAGTTGATTATCACCAAGCATCATACATGCAACACCACTCACAGCCACAAAAGTAAGCATAATTGACTTTAACTTTATTTGCTCTTTCAAAAAAATAAAAGAAAGTACCACACTCCAAATAGGAGCGGTATAAAGCAATGCTACTGCTATAGCTGGTCCAACATGTTGTACAGCATTAAAATAACAGAAAGTCATTCCAAGCATACCTAGTAATGATTGAATGACCAATTTAGGAATATCCTTAAATTGCAGTGTTCGTAGAACCTTATAAAGAAAAGGTAAAAAAGCCAATAAACAAATAAATGTACCGACAATCCGTAATCCTGTTACTGAACTATTACTCAAGCCTGCATTTGCCAATTGGGTACTGGCAATGCCTAAAGTCCCCCAACCTATTGCCCCCATAATTACCAATAAAGCACCAAACCATTGTGATTGTGTATTCATATTTTTGCTCCCTACAACGAGTTTACAAAGGTCTCATCCAAGAGGATTAGACCGTGACAAGTTTCGCTTTATTGCTCTGAACCAATACGCTCATGCTAAATAAGGCAATCACAATTAAAATAAAGGCTGGTGCTAAAGTACTACCTGTACTGTGAATCAACCATGTTGCAAATAGTGGAATCGTACCTCCCAGCAATGCATTCGCTGTATTAAAACTAAATGCAAAACCGGTATAACGCACATGCACAGGGAAAAGTTCAGTGAGGTATGCAGGCAAACTGCCATCATTCATCGCAAGTAGGCTACAGAAAACCAATTGAATGATGATCATGCCAATAAATGATGTACCAGATAAGAAATAGAACAATGGGAAAGTTAAAATTATAAAGCCTATACATGCCATAGCTAACATTTTATTACGGCCAATACGGTCAGAATATTTACCCATCATAAATACAATGCCGATGTAAAATGCTAAAGAAATAGCCCCTGAAATAAAAGATTCGGTTTTATTTACCCCCAACTCAGTTGACAAATAATTTGGCATGTAGCTAAAAATTAAGTAGAAGGCAGTAGCATTTAACGATGCTACTGCAAACGCTTTAAATAATGGCTGACGGTATTCTGTAAATAATGCTTTAATCGGGAAAGTTTCTTTCTGACTTGTTTTTTGATGTGCCACAAATTCGGGGGTATCTTCAAGTTTGAGACGAATGAAACGACCTATTAAACCCAGTGGAGCAGCCAATAAGAATGGTATTCTCCAGCCGTATTCATATAAGAATGATTCTGACATCCATGCAAACATCGCAGCTGACATTAATGAACCTAACAATAAACCTGCCGCTGTACTGGCCGGCACTAAGCTGGTATATAAGCCCTTTTTATTTTTAGGTGCGTATTCAGCTAAAAAATTTGATGCACCAGCATATTCACCTGAAGCAGAAAAACCTTGAATCATCCGAAAGAAAAGCAATAAAAGCGGTGCAAATATTCCAATAGAAGCATAATTCGGTAAGAGCGCAATACACATAGTTGCCAACGTCATAATCATAATTGACCAAGACAGTGCATGTTTTCGCCCGTATTTATCACCAATATATCCCCAGAAAATTCCACCAAAAGGCCGAACAATAAAGGACAATGCAAAGATGGCGTAGGTTGACATTAATGCAACTATAGGATCACTGCTTGGAAAGAAAACCAAAGCAATCACAGTGGCTAAAAAACCATAAGCCGCATAATCAAACCATTCGACAAAGTTACCAATAAAACTCGCAGTGGCAACACGTTTTAAAGTGTTTTGATCAGATTTAGCTTTTTCATTCATATTATTTTCTCCACCAAAAAAGGCATCCCGACTTGGGATGCCTTGTGACTTATGCCTTGATAATGTTGTGCTCAGGGCCATAAGGGAATTTAGTGATATTTTCAGTGCCTGATTCAGTCACCACCAAAATGTCGTGTTCACGATAACCGCCCGCACCAGCCATACCTTGTGGCAACATAAGCATTGGCTCCATTGAAATCACCATTCCAGGTTCAATCACGGTATCGATATCTTCTCGAAGCTCTAAACCTGCTTCACGACCATAGTAGTGGGAAAGTACGCCGAATGAATGCCCATAGCCAAAAGTACGGTATTGAAGCAAACCTTCTTCACGGTAAATTTCATTTAATTCATTAGCAATATCACAGCACCGCGCACCAGGTTGAATCAGTTTCAAACCTGCCTCATGCACTTTGACATTGGCTTGCCAAATTTTTAACGAAGCATCATCACAATGACCAAAGAACTGAGTCCGTTCAAGTGCAGTGTAATAACCCGCGATCATTGAAAAGCAGTTCAAACTTAAGATATCGCCTTTTTGCACTTGACGAGTAGTCACAGGGTTGTGTGCCCCATCAGTGTTAATGCCTGATTGGAACCAAGTCCAAGTATCCATTAATTCTGAATGCGGGAAACGTTTAGCAATTTCACGCACCATCGCTTGTGTCGATGCCAACGCGACTTCGTGCTCGTGCACTCCTTCTTTAACAGCCGCTGTTAAGGCAAAACCGCCAATATCACATACTGCTGCACCATGTTTAATGTGTGCAATTTCTTCTAGAGATTTCACCATACGCAGCTTCATACAAGCAGCACTAATATCGACAAATTCAACATTTGGCAAGACTGCTTTCAGCTTGTTTAATCGCTCAATCGGCAGATGATCAAACTCAACCCCTACACGACCTTTGTTGGGAATTTCTTGTGCAACAGCACGGAAATAGTTATCACGCTGCCAATCGGTATAGACCACATTGTAGTCACCTACTGTACGACGCCAAGGTTGACCACCATCAATATTGGCAGAAATACTCACCACCTTTTGATCTGTAACTACTACACCAAAAAAGCGACCAAATGAGCAATACAGGAAATCAACGTAATAGTTGATGTTATGCATAGAGCTGAATAAAACTGAATCAACTTGTTGATCCACCATCATTTGACGTAATTTTCTATGACGGTTTTCATATTCTTCTTTTGAGAATGTTGATTGTACCTTTTCACCATTTTCAATTGTTAAAAGTGCAGGTAACGAGTCTTGGTGAACCTTCGCTTGGATATTCATAGTGGATACCTTTGGGGGGTAAGTGTTGGTATGAATTAAGCTTAGGTATTTTTTTAGAGTGTTTATTTTCAAAAAACGCTAAAAAGTTGTCAGAATACGACAAATCAAGAGGCTAGCTCCAAAACGCCACGTTCATTTTTTGGCGAATATCCAAAAAGATTTTTATAAGCTTTATTAAAACTTGATGCATTGGCAAAGCCACAAGCCAATGCTACATTCGACACGCTCATGCTAGACTGTTTCAATAAGTTCTGCGCGTGGGTTAAGCGCACCTTCGAATAATACTCTTTGGGTGAACAACTAAAATGCATTTGAAACAACCTTTCCAATGTTCGTGTTCTGCTATGAATCAACTGACAAATTTCTAAGATATTTAAAGGTTCATTAATGTTATTTTCCATTAAACGGAGAGCTTCTTTGACTGCTGGCTGAATACTATTTCCCTGATTTGGGATAGGTTGATGTTGAATATCAGTATTTTCACGTAAATGATGCACAATAAATTGTTCACAAATTCTTTTAGCCAATCTGGCACCGTAATGCTGCTCTACAAGCTGTGAACACATATCAATAGATGCAAGTCCACCCGAGCAGGTATACCTCATCCGATCCAGACTAAAAATATACGAATTAAAACAGACCTGAGGAAATTCCTCTTGTGCTGCCAAAGAATTCTCCCAATGCAAACTGGCCTGATAACCATCAAGTAAACCAGCACTCGCCAATACATATGCCCCAGTACAAATTCCACCTAGAGCAATATTGGCTTGATCCAAACGCTTTAAGAATGTTTTATGCGTCAGATTGTTCAATTTAAAGAGCTGAAAACCACCACACACAAATACAATATCCATTGAAAGAAGATGTAGCATTTGACAAGTATGTTGTATCTGTAAACCATTACTGGCACAAGTATGATGCCCCTCTAGACCCGTTACATTCCATTGATATAAATGTTTTTTTTCAACGTAATTTGCCATGCGAAAAACTTCAATGGCATTTGAAAATGCAATCATTGAAAATCCATCGAGAAGCAAAAAACCTACCCGCTTTGCCTGAAAAGGAGTTTTCACTATAGAAATCGCTTTAAATCTAATTCCCTTTTATAGCAAATTGTGTACCAAGTTTAATTTTCTGTTAAATACGCAATTTGAAGATGTTTTTTATTCTTCATATTTACTTATATTTCATGAAATTCGATATTGGAATGTATTTTTAACATTCAGCACACTCGTCGGTTTGCCATCGACTAATCTCGGCTGATACTTAAAATTAAGTGCAGCTTGTATTGAAGGACCTCTGTACACGACAAATTTCATAGGACCCTTGTCCTATCAGGCTTTTTCTTTCTTAAAATTGCTAGCACTTTCTTAAATTCTTCTTTTTTTCCAAAACCAATCAAACGTAGAATAGCCATTTGAACATAGTCCAAACCGTAGCGAAATAAACTTACTGAAAGTCGTCCATGCTTCTTTATTTTTATCGCTTTTTTCCGATCATGTTGCCATTCACCTGTTAAATAGCACCAACAGAAACCGATAGCTAGCACTGCTATCAATTTCTTGACTCGTCTAGGGTCTGTTAAACGAGTATTTTCAAGATTGAATCTACGTCCTTTGAGACAACTAAATAACGTTTCGATTTCCCAGCGTAATGCATAATCACGAATAGCAGAAGCATTAAACATAGGAGAAACAACAAGTAAAAGCTCTCCATCTTCTAATCGTAGCGCACTAATATACAGTTTCACTCGACCAACCCAAATACGTCGTTTACGACATTCAGTTTGACCAACTTGAAGATGACGAAATAAATCACTAATTTTATGATTCTTGGCTAAGTGATTGGTCACAATGAAGTTTTTTTAACACGTATAGGCTTTGTTGCACAAAGATTTAAAAGATAACACTCTGCTCATTTGAACAGAATTCAAGTGACAACTTGGGTATGAGGACGACCTAATTCTGTAAATTTGTTCAATACGGCTATGCGTGCATGAATCTCATTCACCTGACTAGAAAAACTCCTTGCTGTTAATTTATCACCTAATAGTTTGATGCAATGCATCTTGGTTTCAACTAAACTTCGACGATGATAACCAGACCATTTTTTCCAAAGCGTTCTTCCTAAACGTTTAACTGTTTTCAGTAACTCATTCCGCTCTAAAGATCTCAATTTCTGATCTTTCCATGGTTTTGCATTTTTTCTTGGCGGAATGAGCGCATGTGCATCTCGATCTAGAATGACTTGTCTGCAGTGCTTCGTGTCATAAGCACCATCGGTATAGACCGAATCAATTCGTTCATCTAAGGGAATTTGAGCAAGTAAATCACCGAGTACTTGCGAATCGCTCACATTATTTGTAGTAAGCTGTACCGCACGTATTTGCAAGGTTTCAGCATCGATGCCAATATGAAGCTTACGCCATTGGCGACGATATTCAGGTCCATGTTTCTTACGTTTCCACTCACCTTCACCTAGAAACTTTAAGCCAGTTGAGTCGACGAGTAGATGTAGCCCATCACTACTTTTTTGATAGCTAATCGCAATATCAATATGTTTTTGTCTTCGACAAAGCGTACTGTAATCTGGTGCGGTCCAATTTAATCCACAAAGTTTAATCAGACTTTGAACAAAACCCGTGACCATGCGTAAAGAGAGTCTAAATAAAGATTTGATCATTAAACAGCATTGAATAGCCGTATCGGAGTAAGTTTGATTTCGACCTTGCTTGTTTTGTGGTTGTGCATACCACTGAGTGTTTGGATCAAACCAAATGGAAATGTTGCCCCGATTAATGAGAGCGCGATTATAGGAAGACCAGTTGGTTGTACGATAAGTTTTAGGAGTAGGTTTATTCATTTTGAAATTATAGGACTGAATAAACCTTATAGGCTAGGTTTGTGCAACAAAGCCGTTTGTACAACAAAGCCCTTTGAGAATAATTCAAAGAAAAATTATATAAAATTAATACGGTACAATAAAATTGCAAAACTGATAATTAATATAATCATGGTCAATATTATTAAAAAATTAGTTGAAGAAAATTTCATTTCACCCTCGACTTACAATTAATTTTTACATGAAAAATCATGTGTTTAAATAAAAAAATACCCATTCATAGCATATTTAGCCAACAATAAAATTTTATAACCCACAGAATATTATTGCGAAAAAACCATGATTATGATTTCAAATAGATTTAATATTTAGTGCGCCAATCTTTGTTTCTAGAGCAGCTCTATCTAATACCTATTCATTAAAGAAACGCCTAACCCCACGTAAGTTGCTCGATGATTGTAATCAATCAAACTCTCCCCATAACCGTCAAACAATTGAAAATATCCTCTTAACTTGCCTGCGATCGGAAATGCCCAATCAAATTGCATAGCGCCGCGAGAATCATCTCCCCCTCTTAAAGAATGTCGTAAAAGCAATGAAAACTCATTATCATTACGACGGTAAAATGCTGTTAAATCTCCCCGTCCTACATAGTTTTTAATGTCAGGATTATCATCTTTTCCGGCATCTTCATCTAGGCGATACCAAGGTCGCAACATAAGCGCAAAATTATCTTTTTCTAAACCAATATTCAGCATAATACGGTCCCAGCTGCGAGATAAGGGACCAGAACGACCATTAGATTGATGATTATAAGTTAATCCCAATAAGCGCCCATTTAAGCCCAAAATGCTATAGTCTGTTCTAAAAATTAAACTGGCTTCAGGCTCATAATTTGTTTCACGAAAAGGCCTCGATTCATCTTCATTATAGACTTGCCAATGCGCAGTCTGCGTATAGCCAACCCACATATCCCCATTGTCTTCAAAGAGATTCTCAAGTGCTTTGGTCTTTAAAGATAACTGCAGTTTAGCTTCCATCGAATTCAAATTTTGCTGTTCTGCCAGTGTCTTGTTTGGCGTATGCGGAACTTCATTTTTTTCACTTGTCCACAGTGCAGGTAGCAAATAAATAGGCTGGTAAGCCCGTAAATTCCATGTTCCTAGTTTTTGTTCTGGTGTTAATTCCCAACGCTGGTCGATTAATGATGCTTTTAAATCCGATTGATGATGTTCTAAAGCAAAAAAATGGTTCGGATTGCCCTGCTTGTTATCTCGGCTGCTCGGCCGTTTTAATGTTTGTAACGGCATGGCCTCAGCAGATCCAGCGCCTTCTGCAACTAATACCGATGCCACTGTTACGTCGCTGAGCTTTACTGAAAATAAACCGTCATAACAATTTAAACGCTCTGCATTTGACTCAAGTGCTACACAAGCAGAAGCACTTGCAGGTTGATAAGCATAGCCTGCTTCTGTACACAATATAGACAGCATCGCCAAGTTCAACACCCTGAATGAATACTTTGTACGGCGTGTCAATTTAACAGCCATTTTTAAATTTCCTTTCTTCATTTTTGAGAATACTTTCATACAGCACATTAGAAAAACGGTAAGTATGTGCAACTAAACGATCTAGCCAACGTTGTGCAGCAAGTAACTCAATCCCCTTTGCTGCATTAAGTTGATTCACTTCAGTATGCTGCAGAATTTTTTGGCGTATTTCGGCACGATGCTGACTGGTCCACTTCTTTAAACTATTTCTTTGTACACGAAAAAAAATATAACTCATTAAAATAATGGCATAATACTTGTTTTCTGACGACGAATATGATGGCACATTTCAATGAGCTATATCTCATCTTAAACAAATATCTAAAGTGGAACAAGTCACATGTAAAATGTTTTACACTGATTATGCTTGCATTAATTGTAAAACAGACATGTAATCTTTCTTCTGCATCTAAAGCCTTACCCATCAAGTGATTACCACAATCATTTTATCGACGTATACAACGCTTCTTTGCAGATCAGTATTTCGATTATCGTCAAATTTCTCAGTTAATTTTCAATATATTTTTATTCGATAAAGTCCAATTAACTTTGGATAGAACTAATTGGAAATGGGGAAAACGAGATATTAATATCTTGATGTTAGCCATCGTCTATCGTGGAATAGCCATACCTATAGTTTGGACATTGCTCAATAAACGGGGAAATTCAGATACAAAAGAGCGTATTGCTTTGATTCAACGCTTTATCTCTATTTTTGGTAAAGACCGTATTGTGAATGTGTTCGCAGACAGAGAATTTATCGGTGAGAAATGGTTTACATGGTTAATTGAAAATGACATTAACTTTTGTATACGTGTTAAAAAAACTTTATTGTGACCAATCACTTAGCCAAGAATCATAAAATTAGTGATTTATTTCGTCATCTTCAAGTTGGTCAAACTGAATGTCGTAAACGACGTATTTGGGTTGGTCGAGTGAAACTGTATATTAGTGCGCTACGATTAGAAGATGGAGAACTTTTACTTGTTGTTTCTCCTATGTTTAATGCTTCTGCTATTCGTGATTATGCATTACGCTGGGAAATCGAAACCCTATTTAGTTGTCTCAAAGGACGTGGATTCAATCTTGAAAATACTCGTTTAACAGACCCTAGACGAGTCAAGAAATTGATAGCAGTGCTAGCTATCGGTTTCTGTTGGTGCTATTTAACAGGTGAATGGCAACATGATCGAAAAAAAGCAATAAAAATAAAGAAGCATGGACGACTTTCAGTAAGTTTATTTCGCTACGGTTTGGACTATGTTCAAATGGCTATTCTACGTTTGATTGGTTTTGGAAAAAAAGAAGAATTTAAGAAAGTGCTAGCAATTTTAAGAAAGAAAAAGCCTGATAGGACAAGGGTCCTATGAAATTTGTCGTGTACAGAGTTGAAGGACGTACAAACATCGGGTGACAATCACCTTGTGCTTTTGGATTTTCAACTCTTCCTTTGTCATTCACGCTATATATAACTGTACAGTCCCCTTCAATCTTTCGATCTAAAGCTGATTCAGGATACGCAGGTGCAATTTTGGAAACCGGTTGATAGTTTTTAACATCAAAAGTCGCTGTTTGGCTGGATTGTGCTTTTGATGTTGTCGGCTTGTCATTCATAGACTGCGTTGCAAGGTTTGACTTCGGTTCAGTCTCTGCTACTTTATTTTCTGTTGTTGTACTTGGTTTTTCAGTTAACACCTGCTGTGGTTTTTTATTGGCCACAGGTGCAACTTTCTCACTTTTGGATTCCACAAACTTTTTATCAGTTTTCAGCTGTATTTCTTTAGGTTGCTCAACCTGCTTTTTTTGAGGGGGCTGATCAGCAAATTTTTTCTCAACCACGGCTTCAGGCTTTTTTATTTTTGGCTGCTCTAGGACTGGTGGTGGCAGTTGAATAAATTGTAATTGAATCGTTTTCGGTTGAGGCTCTTTGAATGTTTCATGCATTTCAACCGTACCTAACCAAGCAATCACTGCGATATGTAAGCCTGCTGTGACTGTTAATGCTAGCCCCTGATCACGAAACCTGATTTTTGATGCTATTGCCATCATGATTGTGGTTCCTCCGTGATTAAGCCCAAGTTGGTCACGCCACTCTTTTGCAAGACTGCGATGGCTTGTGCAACTAATTGATAGTCAGCATTCTGATCTGCACGAACATAAAACTGTAGGCTTTGATCGTTATTGATCATGGGAGTTAATTTTTGTTGCATACTGCTTAAATCGATCGCTTGATCAGTCACTTTTTCTGTATTCACTTCTGACCCAATATTCCAGTAATACTGGCCATTCGCCTGAATGGATAAAGTCACGATACGCTGCTGTTGTGACGCTGGCATGACATCGGCATCGACTTTAGGTAAATCAATTTTAATCCCTTGTGTCAGCATCGGTGCGGTCACCATAAAAATCACCAACAGCACCAGCATGACATCAATATAGGGGACTACATTCATCTCTGCATTGGGTTTCAACTTTTGAGGACGCTTGATCATGACTAATACTCCTTAACGCGAACTGCGCTCAGTATGTCCAAGCAAACGGTAAATTCTGGTTTGTAACTCATTGGCAAAGCCGTAATAGCGACTAGATAACTTGTCAGCTCGTGCCGAAAACCGGTTGTAAGCCACTACAGCCGGAATGGCTGCAAATAGGCCTATTGCGGTCGCAATCAAAGCTTCTGCAATGCCTGGTGCAACGGTATTTAAAGTCGCCTGCTCAACGCCAGATAGTCCAATAAAAGCATTCATAATGCCCCAAACCGTTCCAAACAAGCCAATGTAAGGACTAACAGAGCCTACTGTTGCAAGGAAAGTAAGATTTTGTTGGAGCTTTTCTTCTTCTTCACTGATACTACTGAGTAACCGACGTTCTACACCATCGATTACATCAGCCGTAGTGAGCTGTTCATCTTTTATCAGTTGATGATATTCATCTACCCCATGTTGAAAGATACTGACCACCCCTTTGTGCTGTTCGGACTGTTGGTATTCCTGCTGTAATAGGTTTAAATCTTTTTGCTGTCTAAAGTTCTTTAAAAACCGATGCCAGAGTTGTTCTTGCCCACGCAGTAACATGCCGTGGCGTACAATGAGATACCAGCTCACCACAGAAGCTAAGACTAGAATCAACATCACGATTTTGACTAATGCACTGGCATGGCTGATCAGCATCCACACTGACATTTGATCTATTGTTGCTTGCATAACGCTCCACCATTTTTTTATTGCTGCTTACCGCAGCACGGATATTTTTAAAATGGGCTGTGCTTCGCTACACCAGCCCATATACTGAATCAGCATTTAGTCCAAGTGCAGAGCTTGTGCGATTTTTTCCCAAGGAACGTACTTAAAGTTCTGGTTGCTTTCTGGCATACGTTTACGTCCGTCTTGTACCACCAGCATGCCTTGTTTCCACTTACCGCCAAAATCTTTAGAACTCACATCGAGTCCGTCGGTTTCTGAGACGGCATCAATCCCTTTTTCGGTGTTAATCCCTACTCGGAATGCGCCCCGAACTGTATACGGTGCTTTGCTATCCACAACCACAAAACTGTCATTGCCTTGACTAGATACCACTAGGTAACTTTTGTCTTTTGCGTGATAAAGTCCCATGCCTTCAATGTCGTCATATAAGACATCTCCCACGGCAAGTACTTGCTGCATCGGTAGCTGAGTCTTTGGATTAAGATCTTTAACCCATACTGCAACATCTTCCTCACCTAAGAAAATGCGTCCTGTGGCATCATCGACTACACAACCTTCCGGTTGCGTTTTCACGGAAAAACGTTGGACTTCTTGAGCCTGCAATTTCTGCTGTGTTGCGGTAATGTGATATTGAATGAACGTGCCATTTTTATCGTTCGGAATGGCATAGATTTCACCTTGAGCATCGCGGTACATACAGATGCCATAGATGTCCTCTAGCGTTGTTGGAAGCTCGCCAAGTACTGAAACCTTGCCTGTGTTAGGTTGGATCGCAAAGAGATGCAGACTGTTATGGTCTCGGTTCGATGCCACTGCCAAATCAACAGTCTGATTACCCCACTTAAAACCATGACGGACATCGACATTGTTCAACCGACCTACAGGCAGGTACTGTACCGTTTTCCCCTGTAAGTCATTCACCTGCAAGCCTCCTTGTTTGTCTGTAGCTAAAATGCGGGATTGGCTCGGCTGTGCTGCGTTATGCCAAATGGCAGGATCATCAGCAGCATCCCCTGTGCTTGGGACACCCTCAGTCTGGACTTCTGCAGGGATCGTGACAATATTTGCTGTGCGCTGGGTTGCCTGCGTTGGCCATTCAAGCTCTGTGGTCTTGGCAGTTTTATCATCTAAAATCAGCAGTGCTTTATCGCTAGCATTGCCACGAATACTTAGACTCTCGGCTTCTTTTACTATATCCAGCACTAAGGGGGCTAATCCGTTCCAGTGCTTATCCTGCTTTTGATAACGGTAAAGTAATGCTTTTTCCTCATCTAATACCGCTACCTGATCATCTACAATCGCAATTGCAGAAGGTGTACCTTGAATCGAACCAAAAGGTTCTACGAGGTCAACAGCTTGGCGTACCATGTCCGCTTCAGAATGCGCAGGATATGCCCAAACCCCCACATTCGCTTCGTTAATGAATAATTCAGCCGTAGCATCATTCACTTTACAGACACTACTCGCGGGCGGAAAACTTAAACGTCGGACCAGTTTGGGTTGCTCAAGTGCTTTTTCATGATTGGCAACCAACCATTGCTCACCAATCCCCTCTTCGCCCACCAAGAATGCAAAACTTAAACCTTGTGGGTCGGTGTATAAGCAGATATCCTCGGACTTAAAGGTACGTTTTGGAATAAAAACCGATTTATCCCAGCTTTTGTTCTGCAAGTTCATACTCAAGAGCTGAATTTGCTGTTGTTGCAAATTCAAGGTAGCAATCAATAAACGCTCTGCACCAATGCGATAATCAAAACGTCCAAACTGACCCTGGATTTGATGCAAGACATTTTGTTCATCGTCTAGAAACTGCAACCCTTTATTTTTACTTGTTAACACTCCAGCAACTTCAGGCCAGGTGCTCAAACTTAACCATTGCATATCTTCAGCTTTAGCATCATTGATGTCGACTTCACGTAACTGCAGCTTTGCTGCTTGCGGTTGATCCAGCTGAGGTGTTGAGGATTGAAGCGCTGGGCTATTCGGAGTTGATGGAGAAATAGCGTGTTGACTACATGCGGTCAGTAGCCAGATGCAACTGGTTAAAACCGACAACTTAAAACATGAAACATTCATAAAAATACTCAAAATTGGGTTAAACCGCCTCAGGTCTTCTCATGTAGAGAAAACCTCAGGACGAATATTTAATTCGGTTTAGAAATGGGTATAGGTCAGTGCAAGCTTGTAAGCTGGACCATATTCTTCATATTGCGCGTTATAGGCTTTAGAACCGGAATAGTTGTAATAGACTTCATCGGTTATATTCTGTATATCAAACTTCAACTTCAGGTTTTTTGATAAATTCAGGTGACTACTGAAATCGAGAAAGACTTGGTCATCGGTATAAATGTCTTTTTCAGGCGCATCGATGTCACCCAATTCATACAAATAGCTCGATTTATAGTTTGCAGAAAGACGTACGCCAAAGCGTTCATTTTCCCAGCCCAGCATGAGATTACCCACTACATCGGACTGGTTCGGCAGATGAATACGACGACTTAGCAGCTCGCCATCTTTCATCGAATCGATATCAGCCTCAGACTTACTGAAAGTCGTATTAAAGCCCAGTAACATCCCATTCCATGGTGCTGCTAAGTGGTCAAACTTCTGCGAATAAGCAAATTCCATCCCATACAGTTTGGCCTGATTACCATTTTTATAGGTAATCGCTTCATCAAAGTCAGCCCATTGACCTGTCCCAGCAATATTGGTGTTGTAAATGAAGTTATCGATATCTTTATAGAATGCATAGAAGCCGACCATACTAGCTTGACCCAAATACTTTTCTACCCCTAAATCGAAGTTCGAGGACTCCAATGGCTTCAGCATTGGATTACCAAACTCAGCCTCATCACCATCGATATATACACCTGGTGCACTTTGTGCAAAGTTCGGTCGTACCACACTATTGGTCCATGCAGCACGAAGATAGGCATTGTCTGCGAGTTGATAACGGAAATTTAAACTCGGCAACCAATGATCATAGTCATTTTCATATTGGGTGGATGTGATCACATCATCATTAAACTCAAAACCACGCGCTTTAAATTGGGTGTTCTCATAACGTAATCCGGCAATCACGCGAAGTTGGTCGAAATCGACCGTATTCATCAAATAGGCCGCTTGAATGTCTTCATTCGACTTAAAATCATTAATAATTGAACCATCTGCCACGACATAGTCATTGGCGTTGAGACCGCTAATTTTGGCTTTGATCGCATCTACATTGAGGCTAGGACCAAACTGGCCGAGTTCATAGTCACTATTGGAGTTAAAGTCCGAACTTGAGGTACTCAAGTCTTCGTACTCCCACTCATCGGTATTGTTGGTCTTTTCTCGTTGACTAATCTTGCCGCCAAACTTAAACGATGCGGCATAATTACCTAACATATAGTCTTTGAGAAAATCTAGCTTTGCGTTGTACTCTTTATCCGTGGTTTTGGATTGTTCCCAAGAAATCGAATCCAACTCATAGTTCGCAGCATCGTAAAGGTCCTGATCTGCCGTAATCACTGGTTTTTGTGTACTGCTAAAACCAACATTACTTAATTCTGCCTTGTATTTTGCCCCAGAAATTCCGCCTGGATTTTCCTCTGATGCTTCGCTATAGCCTAACTGCCCTTCAACGGTCCAGGTACCGAACCCTTGTTTACCGCCTAAAACAAAAGACTGAATTTCTTGAGTCTCCTCTCTGCTCTTCAATGAGCGAGTCACTTCTGCATCACCGCTTTGTCCAGCCAGCAGTGGATCAGAAAACTCAGCTGCGACTTCCTGACGCGATTCGGTATCTTTAAAACGGCTGTATAAAGTTCTTAAATAATATTCACCCGTATCGTTAGGACGGTAATCAAAATTTAGCCCCGCACCAATGCGCTCTCGCTCGATATCATATTGACGCATTGCCGTTTCTTCGAGCGCATTACCATCCCATGCGCCACCAGTTTCAACGTTATCAGAACCAAACTTTCGATTTTGATAACTCAGGGCCAATGCCACCCCGAGGTTATCCTGACCTTCACCTACACTAAAACGGTTACTGATCGCACCTGATGCTTTAGGGCTATATTTTTCCCGTTTGTCATCATAACTGCCTTCAATTGTACCGGTATAAAACAAGCCATCATGATCAAAAGCCGATAAACTTTCGACCTGAACGGTCCCACCTAAAGAATTAGCATCCATATCTGGAGTCAGGGTTTTGACCACAGCCAACGATTGCACCAACTCCGATGGCAATACATCCAGTGCTACACCACGACGGTCACTTTCAGGTGCAGGCACGAGGGTTCCATTAATGGTGACTGAATTGAGATCCGCCCCCAAGCCCCGCACTGAAACAAAACGCCCCTCGCCTTGATCACGTTCGGTAGACACCCCTGGAATACGTTGTAAAGCTTCTGCTGCATTATCATCGGGTAATTGTCCAATCCCATCGGCATGTACCACACTGCTGATCTGGTCCGCACGTTTTTGTTCTTTTAGTGCTTTATCCATACTTGCGGCTTGTCCAATGACCTGCACGTATTCCACATTATTTTCTTCCTGCGCATAAACATGTGTCAGGCTTAACATTGACAAGACCAGTGTGCTGAGCTGAAAGCCCGCACGTTTATTTCTGACTAAACAGCTATTCAGATTGCTCATTGTATTCTTCCCCTCAGGCCAAAGTGGCATGGTTTGAGCGCACAATAAAAAGTGAATATGAACAGGATGTGACAACCAAGATTCCCTCCCTCGCCATTTGGACCTTTTTCTGGATTTTTTGCCACAAAATGAGCTGATTTGATCTGTCTAAATCTATTCTTTAACGAATTAAAAGGTACATATTTACTGTAAATACAGGGTTTTCCCTTACTTTCAGCATTAAAAGCTCAAAATAGCCTGATCTGTTTTGACTCTAACACTTGCCATTAAACTGTCATCTAAAACTGTTTAGCTTGTGCCCAAATAGACCTTCTCTACACGCTATGCCGAAATATTTTGCTTATTACCGCAAGCCTTTCTTATTGTTAGCAACTTTCTGTGCGCTCTCATTATGGCTATTTATCCGCTTAGGTCTGATCAAATCCCTTCATGAATGGAATTGGGTTGATATTTTAGGCGAAGGTGGAGCGACTGTTTTTATCGGAATCTGGATCTTTTTTATTGTCAAAAGTCGTCCTTTGGGTCGAGTCACCAATTATATGTTTTATGGACTGTGCTTTATTTTCTTCCATATGTGGATGGATACTTTGGATGAGTTTATCCGCTTACCCAAAGAAATCATTTGGGATGCTTGGCTAGAATCCATCCCCTTTCCGATTGGTCTATGTTTACTGACCACAGGGATCTATTTCTGGCATCAAGAAGAGCTTGCCATATCCAAACAGATGCAAAAGCGTGAGCGTGTCTATAGGGACCATCGTTTATTCGATGCGCTTACTCCCTTAGCTGATGCCAACTATTTTAAGGCTCAACTTAAATCAATCATGGAACAAGATGACATCGTTAAAAGTGATGTAACCGTGCTCTTGATCGATATGCAGAATTTCAACCAAATTAACCAGCTATACGGCTTTGATGAGGGTACTTCTGTCCTACAGTATATTTCTCAATTATTGAGCCTGAATTTGCGTCCACATGATTTACTTTGCCGCTTTGCTGGGGATCGCTTTATCGTATTATTGCCCAATACCACAGCACAACAAGCTGAAAAAATTGCCCATCAATTAGAACGTATGATCATGACCAATGCCTATTATCATCGCGATTTGTCTGTCCATATTCCCCTAAAAGCATTAACCACCTCCTGTTCAATTCAACACTATGATCAACCACAACAATTACTCAATGCTTTGAATCAACAACTCATGCAGTTGAAAAAGCATTATGCAGTACAACGGGTAAGTGTATGAGTTTTGAATGCGACTACTGTTTTATTCCTGCCCATCATCAGCTATCAATATTGATTGATTTGGCAGCTAGTCATGAAGTTGACCATCATGTGTTACTTCGCGGTAGTGGGCTTTTTATTGAAGATATTTTTTCTGGTCATAAGCTGATAAATCAGCAACAATTCCAGCACATCCTCAAAAATGCTGAACAGTACTTTCGTAATCAGGATATCAGCTTCTTATTTGGTCAGCGCAGTTTAACCACTCCATTCAATGATGCAATTAAAGCCATGCTTTATTCATCCAGTTTAGATGATGCATTGAATCGATATTTAACTTTTTTTGCTTCAGTTTCGCCCTGGCTCTGTCCTCGTATCATGTATAACTCAGACCAGATCCATCTCTATTGGCTAGACGAAAACAAAATTGAAAATCGATTTTTTATTGAAAGTGCAATGAGTGCAATACAGGCCTTAAGCAGACAGTTGTATCAAAGCAAGTTACCTTGGACCTTTGAGTTTAACTTTAATGAGCCAGACTATATTGAGCAATATTGGACGCACCTTGGCGGAGACCTGACCTTTAACCGTCCAATGAATATGATGAGCTTAGCCAGCCATTTTATTCATGAACCATTGCCTGGTGCCTCAGCAACACTTGCGACCATCAGTCATCAGCAGGCTTTGCAATACATGAGTGCTCAGCATCTCCAACAGAGCTTTTTACTGAGTGTGCATCAGTATTTGATGCAGAATATTCAAAATAATATCCAACTTGAACACACGGCAGAACATTTTCAAATGAGTTCTGCGACATTGAAACGTAAACTAAAGAAACACCAAACCCATTTCCAAGCACAACTGGATCAAAGCCGGTTACACACAGCCATACACTTATATCGTGTACACGGCTTTAAAACTGAACAGATTTCTCAATACTTGCAGATTAATGACACCACTAATTTTCGTAGGGCCTTTAAACGTTGGAGTGGCTTAACGGTACAAGCAGCGCAATCGTAGTCCTCTATTTCTTAGCTTTAACTGAACATCTCTTCTTTGCTTCGTAACGCAGTCAAAAACGCATCTTCTTTAACGATGATTCAACAGGATTATCTCTCAAACCACATCAAAATGAAGAATGACCGATCCGCTTTAATCACTAAAATCAGAATAATCACGTTCACTATATTTTTCAGTCTGTATCCACGGTGTTGAAATTGGTGATTTCATTTTCTGTACTGAAAATACCTTTGAATAACCTTGCGCAGGATGTCGTAACTCATAGCGTTCTACAATCTGATCTTTTTCATTCCATACGATATTCAAGGTTTGACCTGCTTGATGCATTTGATAATGCTGAACTCCAGCATGACTTTGAATAGCTGGAATGTGCTTTAATAAGTCAGGCTGAATTAAGATATATTCGCAACGCCAGCAACTTCGCATGCCCAGCATTTCTTGCTCTACATCCTTCAAATGCACTCGCATTTTTTCATCAGGCAAGATATAGAAACGCTGAAAAGCCTCATCTTTGGTTTTCATTTTACTTGGCTTATCTTTTTGCAGCCATTGAATCGCATGATCAAAGCTTTGATGCGCATGCTCTCCTTCTTCAGCATGTGCATGTACTTGAGTATTTAAACGCTCAATCCAAACATTATGTTCGTCGCGAATCATCTTATCGCTGTACTGTTGAATCGTGGTCACACCATTACTATCAAGCCGCTCAATACGATAATCAATTCGATATTCATCTACTGACCACGCCAATGAACTCAGGGCATACAAAGATAATCCTATAAACAGCGTTTGGTGCTTAAGTAACTTTTGCAGCATTATTTTCATTTAGAATCCAAACGCCTTTTTAAACTGTTCAAAGACCCAGGTATTTTCATGTGTCCCTTTAAATATTTTTGAATTTTGACCTTCTGCAAAGAACATCACATCACCGCCCCCATGCGTTTCGCTTTTCTCCAGCTGTACACCCACTTCTTGCTTATAGTCATCCGCAAAAGCTTGCTCATTACTGATGCTTTCTCGAATATCTAAACGCTGGCCTGTACCATTGCCAAACACCAATGTGGTGCCTGTAGCACCATTCACATCACGATAAGGATTATGCATCTGACCATCAGCCAGCACTTTGCTGTAGGCATTTTGCTCTTTTGCGACGTTGTAATCATAGCTGAGACCTAAAATCCCAGGATTGTCTGCTGTACTGCGCCCTGTACGTGCAGCATAACCATTGAAGGTCATGACATGATCATGGTCTGCGGTCACTACAATTAAAGTATTGCTGAGATCCACCTGATGCAGAGCTGTCTGGATAGCGTCATTAAAAGCCTTGGCTTCTTGTAAGGCACGTTTGGCATTATTGCCATGTAAGGCATGATCAATACGTCCGCCCTCAACCATTAAGAAATATCCTTGCCCTTGGTTTTGCGCTTCAAGGGCATCAATTGCCTTACTGGTCATCATCGCCAAGCTTGGTTGGCTATCAATCTTTTTATTTACTCGATCCAAATCATAATTTAAATGTGACTGAGCAGAGAACACTGCAAAAATTTTCTGATGATTGACTGTCTGGGCAAGTTCATTCTGGGTTGATGCTGTTTGATAGCCCTGTTGTTTTAACTCTGCTCGTAAATCCCGACCATCCAAACGACCTTTGGGGTTTGATACATCGTCATAAACAGTCCAGTGATTTAAGCCACCTCCCATCAACACATTAATTCCATCTAACAACTTTGGGTTATAGCCCTTGCCTTTGGGAACTGCTTGTAGGGCAATATCATATTGTGCATCACGATGGCAGATATGTGCATAGGTTGCAGCAGGGGTCGCATGAGTCAATTCTGTCGTCGTCACCACCCCGACAGCTTTCCCTTTGCTCTTAGCCAGCTCTAAGATAGATAAAGCGGGGATTCCTGCTGCCACACTACTCCCTTGCTCAGGACAGCGGTTTACAGCTTTGGCAAGGCTTTTTCCATTTGGCAATGTTCCATCATCAGGCTCAACGGCTACCGTACCCGTCGACATGGCAATCACTTCATTTTTATTCTTTTGCCCTGTCATATAAGCGCCCATAGAAGGTGCGCTGTCCGTGGTTTGTCCATTTTCAGAATAGGTCTTAATCCGGGCCGAATGCTTCATCGTGTCCATGGCCAGTTTGCCATTTTCCCCTACTGCATAAATCCGACTTGCTGTTACGGTAGTCGGCCCCATACCATCACCTAAAAAGAAAATGATATTTTTTGTTGGACTAAAATCCGAATGATTTTCAGCATATACACAGCATGAGGTGATTGCAGAAGTTAAAAGCAACAGGTAAGGGAAAGTTTTTAATGTACTGTTCATTGGATATCCCTCTACTTATAAGCCTGTGATCTTGCGAATCAGATGATTCACTTCAATATTCTCTAAGCTGCCCGAGAATCGCTCTGCTCCCTGCCCTATGGCACCCAAGAAAACATCAGCCCCACCATGTGTTTCTTTATCTTTAAAACCTGTCTGAATCACGGCTTCTTGCTGGAAGTCATCTGCAGCAGCACCCGTACACCAACCAGTTTCACTCAAAGGATAAGTAAAACTATATTTCTCACCTTGTTTTGGTTGTGGACCCTGTACTGGATGACAGATATCACTGTCTTTCAAATTGATTACTAGGTCATCCATCCGATTTTGAGTCGGACGCTTTTTGCCCGTACCAAAACCAATAATCGGATAAGGTTGTCCATGAATATCTTTGGCAAAACCCGCACGATCATAGTTTTTAACCAAACCCAGTACACTGGTTTCCTGACCTTGTACATATTTTCCAGTACGCTTGGCATAGCCATTTAAAATTAGGGTGTGATCATGATCTGCAGTTATCACAATCAAGGTATTTTTTAACTCAGGATCACTTTGTCGAAGTTTTTTTATGGTTGCATCCAAAGCCTCATTTAGGGCAATCGTATCCTGTAATGCACGCTTAGCATTGGTGTCATGTAAAGCATGGTCTATACGCCCCCCTTCAACCATCAGGAAAAAACCATTTTTATTTTGGGTTAGAATGTCCAAAGCGGCCAACGTCATTTGCTTTAAGCTAGGTTCAGGCAAGTTTTTTTTGGTTCGATCTAAGTCATAATTTAAATGGCTAGTATTAAACAAACCCAATAATTTTTCGTTCTTTCCTAACTTCATCTGGGAGAGTTGGATTTGATCATAGACCACTCGATAGCCTGCTTGTTGCATTTCTGCGATCAAATTCCGTTGGTCTATCCGTTCTCCCCCTTGATCTTTCGGCAGAAATTGACGCTTACCCCCGCCTAGAATCACATCAACCCCATCTTTTAATTTGACGTTATAACGCTGATAGGTATCACCTTGCGAACTTGGTACTAATTGGGATGCTATGTCATTTTCAGCATCACGATGACAAATATGGGCATAAGTCGATGCTGGTGTAGCATGCGTAATGCGAGTTGTCGTGACTACACCTGTACCCCAACCTTGTGCCTTGGCCAATTCGAGTAAAGTTTGGGTATCTTGCTTATTCTGGTTCTGAGGATTGGTTCCGCATTGATGATTCCCGGCCTGATCTGGTTCTACTGCAATTGTTCCAGTCTGCATGGATATCACTTCATTTTTCATTTTTACACCTGTCATATAGGCACCCATCGATGGTGCGCTATCTGTAACCTGTGCATCTTCTGAGAAAGTACGAACAAATGCTGACTCTGGCAATTGATCTATCGGCAGTTGCCCGTCTTCACCAACAGCATAAATTCGAGCAGCTGTCAGTGTCGTGATGCCCATTCCATCTCCCAAGAAAAAAACCACACGTTGAGGCTGTTTTGATGGTTGTACTGAAGTAGAAGTTGATTGAACTAAAGCAGGACTTTGACAGCCCGTCAAAATAACTGTGCCCAAACTACAGCATGCCAAACTTATTAATTTTTTATTAAATTTTTTCTTATGCCAAAGCATTGCATCGACTCATCTTAGGATGGTCGAAAAATACGCTTTAAATATTCAGTTTCTATGACAATTTTATGAAAATATTATTATCTATATTCCTAAAAATACCTTGATCTGAATAACTAATGAGAAGTAATTTAACTCATTTCCTTATTAAACTTACTCAAGTTAAATAAGTTATGAAATCTTAATTCTATGAATCTTCCCTTACAACTGTAGGATGGCTGAACTCCTTTAAATCTTTTGTGTTTTTGGGCTTCATTTCTGTTGCTTCCTAACACTTCTATATGGATCAATATAAATAGCATCTTTTAAATACTAGATTATTTCCTTCACTCTTCGAGTTTCTATGTCAATTATCTGTTCACTTATTCCAACGGTGATGAGGATTGCAGCATTGATTTAGATCAGCAGTGCTCAGTGCTATAGTCATCATGTAGCTTTTATCACTTGAGCGCCTTAACTTATATAAGTGGCGTAACTTGCATAACTTATGTATCTTATTTAAGTGACATAAGTGATAGTATTCCTTGTCAGGAATTTGTCTACTTATCAGCGTTCACGGTTCTGCTAGATTCTGACTTTGCTGTTCGCAACGAGGTCCTATTCTGGAGTTCCGGATAAGGCATAATCAATCTCTACATCTCGACTAGTAATCAGCGCAGTAACTTTAGCCAATCTCACTGCAATGTCCTTGTCAGGAATTTGTCCACTTATTTCATCTTGTATTAGCCCCGAATTAAAACGGACACTTCTCAATTAAGACCTAGTCATAGAACTAGGTTTAAGGAGTGTCTTATGGAACATATTGAAGTTATTACAACAACACAACGTCGTCGACGTTACTCAGGTCAAGAAAAAGCTCAATTTGTTGCTTTAGCCATGCAAGCAGGCTCATCAGTTTCTTCTGTTGCCAGACAGTATGGTATTGCCCCTGGTTTACTGTTTAAATGGAAAAAACTGATGCAAGATGGTGGAGTAACTGCCGTGGAAGCGAATGATCAAGTGGTGAGTTCATCTGACTATAATGCGCTTTTGAAAAAGGTAAAACAGTTAGAGCAGATGCTGGGACGTAAAACGGTAGAAGCTGAAATTCTCAAAGATGCACTAGAGATCGCTCAAGCAAAAAAGTACATATCGCATATACCCTTATTATTACCACCCGACGATATCCAACACAACAAATAGCCCATGTTTTAGGAGTATCGAGATCCAATCTCTATCGGCGACTTAAGCAGCCTCAACCTGCTTATCGTTCACGATATTGTAAGATGGATGATTTACTTCTATTACCCATCATACGAGAGATTTGTGATGAACGACCAAGTAATGGGTATCGGCGTGTGACTGCACATTTAAATCGTTATCTCCAACAGCATATGTTGCAACTTGCTCGGGTTAACCCTAAGCGTATTTACCGCATTATGAAGCAGAACAAATTACTTCTGACACGAGCCATGCAATTGAAAAATGATAGGACACATGAAGGCCAAGTTGCAGTCTCTGTATCAAACAGTCGCTTTACGAAGCAGTGCTTCTCATCAGATGGATTTGAAATCAAATGCTGGAATGGAGAGAAGGTACTGGTGATCTTCAGTCTGGATTGTTGTGATCGTGAAATCATTAGTTATGCTGCCACCACGATGGGGATCAGTAGTGATATGGTCTGCGATGTACTTGTGCAGAGTATGGAAAAACGATTTGGTGCCGTGAGTAATTTACCTCATACGATTGAATGGCTTACAGATAATGGCAGTTGTTATATAGCAAAGTCGACACGGCAATTTGCACATACACTTGGATTCCAAATCTGTACTACCCCTATCAGGAGTCCACAGAATAATGGAATGGCGGAGGCATTTGTAAAGACATTCAAACGCGATTATGTCTATTTGAATGATGTTCCTGATGCTGAAACTGTATTGAATGCTTTACCTGCATCGATGAATGATTACAATTGCAATCACCCACATAGTGGATTAAAAATGAAATCCCCACAGGAATTCAGATCGCTAAAATTAGCGAGTTAACTGTCCATTTTAATGGGGGCTAATACAGAAATTTGTCCACTTATTTCATCTGTAATAAGGAATGAAGCATTGGCTTAGATCAGCAGT
>NZ_KE007376.1:59433-111892 GCF_000400735.1 Acinetobacter tandoii DSM 14970 = CIP 107469 | reverse complement strand
AGTAAATAAAAAGATTGATAGTCAACCAAGCTTGGCGATGATGACCAGTAAGGCAATTGATGCCCTTGAAGCGCAAAACCAAGGGCAAGGATATTTCTTAATGGTTGAGGGCGGACGTATTGATCATGCCTTACATGGCAATAATGCCAAACGTGCCTTACAAGAAGCCAAGGCTTTTAATGACGCTATCCAGACAGCTCTGCATCAGGTGGATATCAGCAATACTTTAATTGTAGTGACCGCAGACCATGATCATGTCATGACCTTCAATGGTTATGCTGCACGTACAGGGCGCAGTACAGCAGACAATCCTGGGATTTTAGGTCTCAGCTATGATTACAACGTCGCAAAAGAGCAAATAACACTAAATATAAAAAAAATGGAAGAATAATTTACTAAGTTATTGTTTTTAAGTTGATCCTTGTTTTATATGGGGGTGATAATAACTTCTGATTACTAGTTTTTACCTTAAATATACCGATTGAAAGATTCATTTAAAGGCTATGAATATATGAGTTTTACAGTTTGGCTAGGTCAGCATGAGTACTTTTCACAAGATTTAAGATCGACCATGAACGTGATTAAGTTATAGGGGATTGATGAAATAGTTTTTATGAATTTCTGGCTTTCTGGGCTGATTTTATCAAATTCATGTCTATGCAAAATTGCGACATATTTCTCGTGCTGGTAGTTATCCAGAGTTTGGTCTGCATCTATCCATAGTGCAGACCTTTTTTTGGTGACAGTTTTTTCTTAGTGATTTTCGATCTGGATGTAGTGATTTCACGTTTGCAGAATATATCTTGGCGGTGATCCATCTAATATTCGTGATTATAAAGAGAGCTAATTCACAGGTTCTACAGATTATGTAGCGACTAACTATATCAAAGTCTATTTGCAGTTGATGGTTGGCGCTTAGTTTATATTTACGCTTAGGTTTCAGTTAAAAAATCAATATTCTGTTGAATCCGTGATTGAATCATCTGTAGGGTAGATTCTCGAATTTGATGGGGATACAGGCGCTGCGCAATTTGACTAAATTGAAGTGCAATTTCACGCATGGTCAAGATGATCTCATCGACTTCTAGAGTAGTCAGATTAGCTTCTGAAGTACCGAGTTTATGTATGTCATTTCGGGAAATATTGAGCGCTTCTCCCATAATGTCCATTTGATGATAACCACCTGGACCCTCGCAGAAGGTCACATCATAGGCTGGAGCCAATTTCCATTGACCATTTTTCTCCATGAGAAATGAAAAGTTCTTAGTATGGTCATCCCGATTATTGAAAAGCACATTAAACACAGCACGTTTAAAAGCATGCAATCTTTCTCGTACATCTTGCGTACACATCAAGGTTGCCCGGAGAAAATTGCGATAGTCTAGGCTACCTGGAACTTTATAGTCTGCTCCTGTATATGCAGCCAAACTCTGCATTGGAATCCGCATACCATTTTGACGATCGAATCGTTTAGAAGCAAAAGCCGTTAAACCATTGGGCAAATTAAAGAAATGGGTATCTGAAGTCTCAATTGCACAAAGTCGCAAACATTCTGCATAGACGGCTTCAATGGCGCAGACTTCAGGATGCTCTTGCTGAGCAGGAAACTTAATCAGCCAGGCTTCATGTTGATCAGAATCTTGAGTCGAAAACTCTAAATTGACAGGATCTCGGTAAACCAACGCTTTTGGTCTGGCACCTTGAGGGGAGCCACCCATGACCAATAAATGCTGTAGAAATTCACCACCTTCACCTTTGAGTACTTCTTGAACTTCCTGGGCCAGTTGTTGTAAAGGGATATTTTCTGAGGTTTGCATGTCAGCAACACAAGGTTCAAAGGAGAGGGCACCCATTGCGTGACTACTAATATAGGTCAGATGCTCCAAAGGTCCAATTCGTGCTGAATTTAAGCCAATTTTTTTGAAATATCGATCCATCAACATCATGCCCCAACCATCTGGTAAAGCGTCATAGACTGGACCTGGGAGTCCCATTTGATGAGTAGGAAAACCTTGTCTGAATGGTAGACCTTTTAAAGGCAGCAAGTAAGAAGAGAGCTCAACACCTTGCTGTATTGCTTCTGGACTATATTCAAAAGCAATGGTGGGTCTACCTGTCGTGGCTGTTGAACTAATCAGCGTTCCCCATAACCATGATTCGCCCCAACCGTTGTAATAAACATTAAGTCTATTGAGCATTATCCCTTCCTCTTAATACGGTGGCGCTTACTTTGACTCTCATAGCGAAGAATGTCATTCACACTGTTAAGCTGAGGTTTAAATAGTTCCTGAAGTTCGTTTAATCGACCCAAGACCATTGCAATACGGACTAAATTTTCAACAGATACATTTCGTCCCGCTTCAAGATTCGAAACTGTATTCACGCCGACACCAGCGCGTGCTGCTACCTCAGCTTGAGACATCTCCAGAAAGAGTCGTTGCTTACGTAAACGCTCACCTAAAAGAGTCACAACTTCTTCTGGTTTAGTGAAATATAAATCCATTAAATTGGGTCTTAAGAATGAATAATTTAATTAAATCACAAAATAATGGAATTAATCTATAGCTATAGTGTGGCTAAGGAGGGCTTTGTTGCACAGCACATCAGAAGGGTAGGTATAGTCCTTGGGTATCGGTTACAGAAAATCATCAGGATGTACTTTGACTGATTGTTGATACGGAGATTTCAGTATTTTCATTTTTCCTAATAGGTCACATTACTTAGAAAGGGTTCTTCGAAAATTAGTTCATACTTTAAAAATCCTATAAATATTGAGGATATTTTCTTAATGCTTTCAATATAGCATGCGGCTATATGTAACTCGAACGGGCTTAATCTGCCTTTCAGTATAAATTTTTTGGGCGTGAGAGGGGAGAGGTGTGAGGGCAAGCAATTTATATCGTGGATACTTCTAAATTACTTATGTAATAGAAGGTGGTAAACATGGATTTAGAGGTAATAACACTAAATATAAAAAAATTGGAAGAATAATTTATTAAATTATTGTTTTTATGTGGTTATTGGTGATGTTATGAATAATAATAACTTTTTCTTGATGAATTTTACCTAAAAAAATTGATCAGATAATTTTCTTTAAATGTCATGCATACATAAATTTGACAGTTTGAAGGGATCGGTATGTGCATTTTTCACAAGGTTAAAGATCGACCATAAATGTGATAAACGGCAGAGGATCATTGAAAAATGAATGGATTTAAACACTACATGTATGCACGAAAAAAAGTATCGCTGCGGTTCTGCTGACAGGCTGTATTGAGCATTGAATGTAAATGATGTAGTAATTGTCTACAGGCTATAGGACCAGCATGAAGAAGAATGAAATGTAGTTGCCAATTTATAACCTTGGTTGAAAAGCATAGCATTGTTATTCGGAGAAGTGAGGTAAGCCATCCTTCTCTTATTCATTTAAAATGATTCTTACTCAACTGATCTCGACTCATGGGCTGGTTCCAATTAGACGGATAATAACTTCCATCCCCTATCTTTTTCTTACCACATTTCTTGCATTTAATCCCTTCTTTGGAGATTTGATTCAGCATCACTGTTGTCGGTTGAATCAAATCAATGACATAGTTCGTTGGTTCAGGAAAAGCAGAAGAGGCTGCTTTATTGCAAAAGAGAACATTCGGATCAAATGGATTGGATTGCACAAAAGCCATGATACAGCCACAGAGTAATTCACCTGCATGTAATCCGTAACATCCATTCAGGTCATCAGACGAAGATTAATCTGAAATTTAAGCACTAAACGCCATAAATCTATGTATGGGCAGACTTTTTTGAGACATATGTTGATAAACATGCGGCAAGTTACATTGCTTAAAAGTCTATCTAAGTTAACGATCTATTCAATTCTGGATAAGTAATCTGAATATTACGATCCTAAATTACCCGAAGAGTATTAAGATTTCTAAGAATCGTGATTGTTGGTTTATTTGGGAAATTAATCAGTGGATTGAAGCAAAGATGATGGCTCATTAAGGATTGTGGGCTTCGACTACTTAAATTTTAGGTATTTTGAATAAAGCATATTTCAAAAATCTTAATTAATGGATTTAAATTACCATAAAAACCTTCAATATTGGCTTGAATCCATTGTTGTTGAGAGTCAATGCGAGACCAATCAATACCATAACCACAATGAGCAATCAGATGCTCAAAGAAAATCCGTTGTGTACGTCCATTACCTTCACGGAATGGGTGTATGACATTAAGCTCACAATACAAGTCGGCAAGTTGAGGAATCAGTTGTTGTGGTGCTAAGCCTTGAAAGTATTTTTTTTCTTGAAGCGTTTTGAGTAGTTTATTGGTTTCAATTTCAATACGGGAAAAATTACAAAAACGGGTGTCACCTTTGGAAATATCGATTTGTCTTAACTTTCCTGCCCAGTCGTATAAGTCGCCAAAGAGCTGCGCATGAATTGATTTTAAGTATTGTAAGTCGTAAGGTGGTTCAGCATATTCAATTAAGTTACTTGCCAATCCAGACAGTTCTAGTTCAGCTTGTTCTAAAATTTGTTCATCATGAATATTGAGTTTGTTCTTTAGGATATTTGTGCCAGGGTAACAATACAGGCTGTCACCCATTTCCCCATATTTATCCATACATGCACCTGACTAAGTTTCGGGTTGCGAATACTTCTTATATTTTTGCAAGATTTCAGCTTTACTTTGTTGAGTTGTTTGAGCTGTCGTTGTAATGCCTTCAAGCTTTAGGCTGGCTTGATAGTTTTGCGCACGTGTCGCTTGAATATATTTTTTTTTCTGTTCAGTGGTTCTGAGCATTTCGAAACTCCATTGATGCTACACGTGAAGTAAGTATAGCAGAGAATCTTTTTGATCAATGCTGCATACACAGCATTTCAAAATGTAATACAACGGTATTGTTTCATGTAATAACAGAAAACTAAAAAAAAGTGGAAGAATTTTTAAAATTTAGACCACCCATGATAAGTAAACCATATGTATTTGTTGATAATTGTAATTTTGAGAAAATTTAGTTGATAAATTAAATGAATTTTAATATACAAAGATATGCTCATTTTTTATATCGATAAAAATGTTAAAATTTGACTATTTAGTAAAAAATATAGAGATATTTATGGGGCAATTTATCATGCCCTTTTGCTTTGAGCGACAAAATGTTCAATTTAAGATAGTAAAAATTAACTCAGAACTACTGAAAATCAAAAAGATTAAACAGAGCCAGAAAGTAGTAGTACAAGCAAAGTTCAAAATAATCTATGTGAAAATTTGGCAAAAAATATTGCTATTAATGCAAACGGAGCCATGCTTACGTGTACATTCTAATTATGTTGCAATCTTACAGTTGATACATAATCTTGATGATTTTATCGAAAAATCACAGCAACACTTGTGCTTTGAGAGAAAAGCTCAGAAAGAGCTGGATGCTAAATTTTTTGCTAGATTTTTTAAGCTGACAAAGAGTTCAATAAAAGATCAACTTTTACCAAATTGTTCAGATCGTAATGAATTTAACCAATGCAATTTGATAAAAAATTAAGCGAAAGCGAATATGCCAAAGATTGAAACAGAAGAGCAATTCTTAGATTTAGCAGAAAAATTCCAAAAAGATTATTGTTTATTACGCAATCATGTTGTGAATACACAATTTGTCGATCTATCAGATGATTTACGTGAAAAAGCCCATGCTCTAAATAAGGAAGCACAACAGATATATGGCTATATATCTAGTTCTAGACAATTAGGTAAATATTATTATCTAGCTTCTTTAAGTTATTTTGCATGCCCGACTACTAGTAATACTCAAGAGCTGTCGTCTGAACGTTATTTGATTCTACAAGCGAGTTTTTTAACATATCGGCAGTATCAAGAATTTGCAAAAATTGATAAAGCTGAGAATAAGCAAAAACATGTTTGTGATCTCTTTCGCTATGTATCACGATATGTTCTGGATTCTAATCATGCTGAATTATTTCAAGAATGCAGTGAGCTACTAAATCGCTATGTCATGTACGAACGTAACTTGAAAAAGGAGGATCGTAATCAACTTTTTAATATTAAAGATTTCAAACAAGTACAAGCCATAGAGTATTTATCGGCTCTATTAATAATTTTTAAAAGACTTGATGATCGTCGTGTTGTTCATCGTCAGCGTAAGTCAAAAAAAAGTAAAGTTTTGCAATGGCCGACGAAAAATGAACTCAAAAAATTTCGTGAAATTAAAACGGGTAAGCAAGTAGATATTGGACATAACGCAAAGATCAGTATTTATGATGCCGCTCTTCACAAAGATGAAGAGAGTGAAGTTGATCTATTAGATCCTGAAATGGAGTTTTATTCAGAAGATGAAAAGTCTAAAAATTTAAATTATATACTCAGCGATAATGCGACGCATCTAATGCGGCATCGCCAGCGCCGTCATGCTCCTTTTGTTACAAATCCACATTATTTGGCGCCAGATATACTGAAGCAAATTGTTTATGTGTTGAGAACCGAGTTATCCGGGCACTGGAGGGATGCTGCAATCGCTGCAGCATGTTTATTGTCACTTTTGACGGGATTATCACCCGTCGCACTGATGGATTTTAACGAGCTTATTCAAGATGGAATTTTGATCCAGAATGGTTCAAGTAGACGTCGCGAATATTTACTCAAATTAAATCTTAAAATTACAGAGCAGAAGATTAAGAGCTTAAATCATGTGCGGTGGAATGAAGTGATGACACATCAACTACATTTACCTTCTGCTTGGTTTGACTATATAGAACAAGCATCGAATCCACTAATTTCATCAACACACATTAATAAGAAACTTAAGAATTGGCTTGATAATCGGTTTGTAGGTTCGATCACTGTAGAAAAACTGCAGGCTCAATTATATTTTCATATATATTATGAAACATATAATGAATATCTTGCTCATGTAATTGCTGGGCGGGATAGTCAGCATCACATGCCTGGTATCTATTATGGCGGGCTACCGAAAACTCAACTCAGTAGCACATATCTAGCCTTTTTAGAAAAAGCACTTACACCACATTCCACACATTTTACTGAAGACACGGCTGAACTAAAAATATTGCAACAACAATTCAAAGTGCAATCTGCATTATCTATAGGAAGGATAGGGAGCCAACTGGCACTTGAACCCAATTTTGTGAAAGAGCAATTCCATATTTTACATAGACATTGTCACGAAAACATCCAAGAAGATAAGCACATTATTAATCAACTTAATGCATATGCGTGTTGGATGTGGCATATCAGTTTGTTGAGTTTGGCAAGTCGGCCTAAAAAAAACCTGTTGGGGAATTTGGATGATTATTGTGTTGAGCTCAAGCTTTTATATGTGAATGATAAAAAAAATAGTAAAGCAAGAAAAGATGGTCGTTTTATCCCTTTATCTGATTTTTTCATAAAAACACTGCAAAATTACACTGCCTTTTTAGAACAAATTATTGAAGCGTACGGTTCATTTTTTAGACAAGTCTTTGCAAAGAAGAAGATAACTGTAAATGATCTTTTTGGTAAGGTCATTTTTAGTAAAGATATCTTGCCGATAACTGTCAAAGAATGGCAGAGCAGGAAAATTAAGTTAATCCCTTTATCGAGAAAATGGGTGAATTCATATATGCAAGGAGTCTTTCCAAAGAATATGTATTCGAATTGGTTACGTCATTTTGACATGAACTTTTTGATGCATGAGCAGCAAGAGGGTAAACCAGCATTAGCTTTTCACTTAATTCAGGCCCTGTATGGTCATGACCAACGTGACCGAGAGGCTTTTCATCCGCATTCTTCACTTATCCCGAATGTCTATGTACAGCAAGCCCGCCAGCAATTGCAAGATAATGTCAAATCTTTATCGATTAAACACTTAGAGCGAAAATAGTTGTATGCAAAAAATCAAAGAACTAATAAAACCACAACTAGATGATCTATTTGTTGATATTCATAAAATGGTGAAAAAGTCGCTAGATAGACAGCCTTCTCCACCTGAAGTATTGACGAAAGAAATGCAGCAAAAACTTGATCAGCAGATCGCTGAAAAATGGCATGACATTAAAGATAGTGTTGATTGTTTGAGTCAAAAGTTGAGCCGAGACGAACAATCAAAACTGATGCAATTTACTGAAGATGAATTTAATAAAAGAAGGAAGCAATTCAACCAGAATGTAGATAAAAAATCATACAGAATTAAGCTAAATCCACATACTAAACGGATCGTACTGCCTAGAAAAATTGAGAGTACAGAGTCACGGTTAGAACAGGGGCATCTACATATCCATGTACTTAAGGAATTAAGGCAGTATTGGCAAGATTCATTTGAATATTGGAATGAACCAAAGTACTTATGGGGAAATTTATGCTTAAGTTTTATATATATTTCAGGCTGTGCAGATGAACAGCATTTGATTGCTATTCAGAAGCAATTGCAGGAGGCCATTGAGCTTGGTACAGATCTGAATTGTTTTCGGTTATACCATTCGGACTACAAAAAAATCACTAATCCATTGTTACTACATTATCGTGTTGAAAACTCTCAATATGGCAACGATGTAGAACAGGGAAAGTTGTACCAATGGAAACATGTTTTTTTTAACCCATATGCGCAGTTCATTTTGCAATATTTAAAAAAGTTGAAAGCTACTCAGAAAGAATTTTGTCTGCAACATTCAGTTGAAGATTGTATTTTAGAAAGCTTGAGTAAGATAGGCAGGAAAAAAAGTCTTGGGGATCTGCAATATCAAATTAAACGCCGTGGATTTCGTGCATTTAATGATGTGCAAATGGTACTCGAATTTAATCCAAACCTCAGCATAGATATATTTTTGAGTAATGTGCTTCAGCAAGAGATTAATACTGTTGCTTTAAGGCCATCCGAATTTAGATTGCTGTGGAATAATGATTACAATCAAGTCACAGAACCAGATAATCGCCCTATTCATTTTGAACAAGAGCAGTTACTTCCTGAAGTTCCGACTGTTCAAAGCAAATTACAAACGATTCCGTATGAGTTGATGTTGTTTGGTCAAAAGAAACGTAAAGGTCAAAAAGTTGAGCGTTTAGATAAAAAGAGGAATAAAGATGAACGCACGCTACGTTTTTGGCAAGAAACTAGAAGGGTGTTAGAGGAGAAGATAGTTGATGCTAATACGGAGGAAAAGTCTTTAATTGATGCTCAACTACGCTTAATTCACTGGTTAATGCATTTAAAAAAACGAGGGCTTCAATTATCAACTATTGAAAGCTACTTAGGATCGTTTGGCAAAGAATTTATATTTGAGATTTGGCTCAATAAATTAGATTTAAAGCAACAATCCATAGATGACTATGAGGATTTATATCGGCAGCTATTGAAATACAGCAGTGAACGTGATGAAAAAGCAGTTCAACGAGATTCGGTGAAAGGAAAAACCTCTCGTAAGATGCACCAAAGCGCAGAATACCGTTTTGGTCGCCTAAAAGATTTTCATCAATTCTGTATAGAGAATTATGATGCTCCAGGGGTATTGGTGTTACAGAATTCAAGTTTTAAGCATTTACAAATTTGCAATGCACGGCTAGTGAGTCCTTTGCTATTTGGCAAATTATTGGAAAAACTAGAAAATTTAAGTCAAGAGCCAACGGCATCAGAGTGGGTCGATCATCTGAGTTGTTTAAAGCTGATGTATTTATTGAGTTATAGAACTGGACTTCGATTAAATGAAGTCCGTTGTCTTAAAATACAAGATGTTATCTGCCCAGAATTACTCTTTAAGGATGGTAAAAGTTCAATTTTTAATAATATAACGCTTCATATCCGAGACAATTCATATCGCCGTCTGAAAACGCGAAGTGCGAATCGTCAAATACCATTGAAAATTGCATTGTCAGAACATGAGTTTTTAGTAGTACAACGTTACATACAACATTGTTATGAGCAATATTTGGTTAATCAGCAGGATGATCTACTTTTTAGTGTGAATCATCGTGTATTAACTGATCAATGTATCAGCAAAATTACAGTAGATTTGTTTAGTCAAATATTAGGTATGCATCATGGCTTTAGTTTTCATACATTACGCCACAGTGCTGCTAACTATCTAGCAATAACTTTGCTCGGTTCAAAAGAAATGATCAAGACCTACACAGATTGTCCTTGGGTAAAAGCAAAAAAGATGCGGGATTTATTGTTTGGTATGAAAGCACGTGCTCAAGAAGAGATTATTCAACATAAATGGCAGGTGCTCGCCTCTTGGATGGGGCATAGCAGTATTGAGCAAACGGCTTCAAATTACCTTCATGTTTTGGATTTATTAGCAGTCGATCGAATTTATAATTTGCCGTGTATCATTTCAAAAAAAGTATTAGAACAGTGTTTTGGTCCAGTGAAGTCAAGTACAGAGTACATAAACTTAAATCGTTATACTCAGCAGCAGAAATGGTTTGATTCTTATCATCAGCAAACACAGCCATTCACAATGGTTGGCCAACAAGAGAAGAAGTTTAGTATCGAGAATAGTACTCTGACACCTTATCAACGTTTGATAAATTTTAGAGATGCCCGTAGCAAAGATCCCCAAGCTCAAGTATGGCTGCAGCGATGTCAATTGATGTGCACTAAATGGATGAGCCCCCAAAAATTTAACTTAAAAGTTGAAAATATTGAGGGAGAGATTATAGATGAAGGTTGGTTTGAGGATCTTCACAATAAAGCCAGGAAATTGTCTCGTTCTAATGAACGCAATACCTTCCTTGATTTGTACGATCAAGAAGAGAATAGGCCTGACATATATCAAAGAAAGAACAAGATTGATGCTCTAAAAATATTATTACACTTTGGTAAGTTACGTAAGAATTTTTTGCATTTTGTATGTCGAGATCAAGACGATGAGCAACGAATTAGAAGTTTTATTGCTGGAATGAAGCCAATATTAGGAGAAGAGCTAAATTTAGGTATACAAAATTATCCAGTTAATATGAATGCACCTGAGCGAAGAGTTCAATTCAGTTTTCAAAGAATAGACTCTAATAAAAATGTGACAGTTCTGGTTTTATTTAATCTAATGTTAAAAATCATGCAGGAAGATGAGCTTTGGATTAAATAGCCTAAGCTAACTAAAAGGTATTGTTTAAAAATTTCTTTGGTCATAAGTAAACGGCTTTTTTGCTCAAGCCTATACCTTAAGTCTACCGTACAACGAATTGGTGCTCTTACAATAAATCCTTGATCAATCGAGGAAACATATCGATAGGGTAAGCTCAACCACAAGATAAACAGGGATCAAATTAAGCTTATTCTGAGGCAGCTTGGGCAAATTTAATCTTCAAATCTTTGGGCAACAAAGCCGAGCGTTACCGAAATCGAGGTAAAAGACTGCGTATGGGATTTCTTTTAATTGTTGGAATTTACAATATAGAATTGAGAAAGAAATGATTTGTGTAAGAGAACTATTGTTATTCGTATAATTTTAAAACAAGATATCAACTATTTAAAATTGTGATTTTAGCATTTTAAGCATGCCATTAATTCGGTTTGATTAAATTGCAAAGGGGATAATAATGCTAGAAGATGAAAATAACCAACAACTTGATCCAAAATATTCATTGCAGGTTGATTGTGCTTCAGCTTTGAATTTTGTTTTACAGCAAAATTCAGTTCCTCTGATTCGACAAATCCTAATCTCTTCAACTGAAACGATTTCTGGTTCTCGAATCGTTATTCGTTCTAATCCTGATTATTTCAAAGAACACACTATCAATATTGCGAACTTGGAAGGCAATCAATTCTTGGCTCTTGATAAGCCAAAATTAGTTTTTGATATCAAACTATTGCAGGAGTTACCTGAGAATCTTAAAGGCAGTATTGAAATCCTTTGGTTGAATGAAAAGGAAGAGATACTGGCAGAGCAGCGGGCAGAGATTGATTTATTAACCATTGATACTTGGGGTGGGGAACGCCAACCCATAGAATTATTGGCGAGTTTTTCACAACCCAATGCTTCAGCACTCAGCCCAATTTTGGTTAAGGCCAGTGAAATTTTAAAAGCAAAAGAACTAGGTTCATTAAGTGGTTATCAAGAGCGAGATAGAGATTCTGTGCTATCTCAACTGAATGCCTTATGGGAGTCTTTATTACAACAAGATATTCATTATATTGTTAACCCAGCAAGCTTTGTTAAATCGGGCCAAAGAATACGTTTGGCAAAGCAGATTTTTGACGAGAAGTTAGCATGTTGTTTAGACACGACAATACTTTTAAGTGCCTTGGCTGAACAAATAGGCTTAGATACTTTACTTATTATTGAAGAAGGACATTCGTATCTTGGGGTTTGGTTAAATGAGACGCCAAATGTTGACTTGATCATTGATGATATTCAAGCATTAAGAAAGCGTTATGATTTGGGTGAAGTTGTTTTTATAGAAACAACGCTGCTCACACAACAAGTAAAGTTTGCATCCGCACTTGAAACAGCAAAACAGTACATTAAAGATGAATCCCGCCAGCATAAGTTCTATCTTGCGATTGATGTTCGCCAGTCCCGGTTGCGTGGCATTAAACCAATTTCCTCATATCAGGATAAGAAAAATCATCTGGATGAAACAGAAATTGAATGGGCGCCTGCATCTATTCCTGTATATGATGTTGAACGTCCTGTAGAAAGTAAAGCCACGCGGGTTGACCGCTGGTTGCGCCGTTTGCTTGATCTAAGTCTCCGTAACAAGCTCTTAAACTTTAAGGACAATCGTTACAGCATACCCTTACAATGTTCTGAGTTAACACTGGGGAAACTTGAAGATGCATTGGCGAACCAAGAGGGTTTCTTATTTAAGGGGATTGATAGCATCTCGCTAAAAGATGTCCAGCGTGACAATGAAAGCCAACATATCAATCAATATGTTGATGATAGCCTGTCCAGAAAACTATTGTTTAGTCCACTTGATACACCCTTACTGGAAAAGCGCCTAATTGAGGTTTACCGTGCCTCACGTACTGCTTTAGAAGAGGGAGGAGCGAATACACTATTTCTTGCTATTGGCTTTCTGGAATGGAAAGAGTCAGAGCGTTCAAAACGCACTTTTAAAGCGCCACTACTACTTATTCCTGTGCAGATCACCCGCGAGACCGCTAAAACAGGTTATCGCCTGTATATGTATGATGATGAGCCTCGCTTTAATTCAACTTTATTACAATTATTAAGACAGGATTTTGAACTAGATATTTCGGGTTTAAACCCTTTGCCGGCAGATGATTCTGGGATAGATGTTAACCAAGTCTTACATATTGTGCGTAAGGCTATTGTGAATATACCAGGATGGGAAGTTAAAGCTGAGGCTGCCATTGGTCAGTTCTCATTTTCAAAATATTTAATGTGGCTTGATTTGTCTACACGAATGGATCAACTTAAAAATCAATCTGTAGTAAATCATCTGATTGAATCACCACGAGAACCATTCATTAAACAGGATGATTTTCCGCAACCCGCTCAACTAGACCAACGATATCAACCTCAACAATTATTTACACCGTTATCATCTGACTCGTCACAGTTAGCAGCAGTTATGTCCGCCGCATTAGGACGTACTTTTGTACTTTCTGGCCCTCCTGGGACAGGTAAGTCCCAGACCATTACAAATATGATTTCACAGTGTCTAGCAGATGGTAAATCTGTGTTGTTCGTTTCTGAAAAGATGGCAGCTTTAGAGGTTGTCTATCGTCGTTTGACACAGATTGGCTTGAGTGAGTTGTGCTTGCAGTTACATTCTTCCAAAGCGCAGAAAATGCAGGTTTTGGATCAACTGCGGGAAAGAGCACAGAAGAACAATGACCCATATTTTCTAAGTGCTCAGCTAAAGACAACAGAATGGCAAAAGTTGTCGGACAAATTAATCCAGTCTCGTGATGAACTGAATCAGCATGTAAATAATCTCCATACCGTACATGCGATCGGTTGGAGTCTGTATGCCGCAATGAGTGATGAACTTTGTTATCGGGATACACCACATCTACGTTTTCCTGAGATTGAAATTTCAACACTAACATCAGAAAAGCGTGAGTTGCTGAATAAGACGGTGACACAAGCAGTAAGCTTGCGTCAGCTAGTAAATGAAAATGCTAAAGACGTATTGGATGGATTTGCGGAGGGCTTGTCCGAACCTATCTGGAATCTGGCATGGCAGGAGCAATATCAACTATTACAGGACCAACTTGTAGGTCAGATACAACAATTACAAAAGTCTATTTCTGCTTGGCAACAGGTTTTTGGATTCAGTGAGAAGCAAAATCTGAGTCTGGTTAAGCAGGATGTTTCGATTTTTAAGGCAATATCTAAACTGGTTCAGCAAACAGATTTAAAACTATTAAATACTATTAAAGATATCGATTTAAAAACCATTACCCAGACAAAATACTTAACGCAGGATCTTAAACAACAGCGTTCTTCATTAGTAGGGCAATACCAATCTCAAATTTATCAAGCAGATTTAAGTCAAATTGGCTTTAAATGGCGTGAAGCAGAATCAAAAATGTTCCCATTTTCATGGTTCGCTAAATTTCAGTTGAGAAACTTAGTCAAAACTTACCAAGACTCGACTCAACGCCCAACAGCGTTGGCAGTTGCACATGACTTACCTATCTTGCAACATATCCAAAGCCAACAACAACAGTTTACTGAATGTGAAAAACAGTTAGCGAATAAGCTTGGTTCTTATTGGCAGGGTGAAGATAGCGCGTGGCAAAGTTTTGAAACTATTCACAATCAGTGGCAAGAAATTAAGCAGATAGTTGCATCGTCAATTACCGATCAAGCAACTTTATTAAAAGCGTTAGAGTTCAGTAAAAATCATGATTTAGATGAACTGACGAAAAATATAGCTCAGGTGGAGAATACATTCAGTCAATTGCTGAATGATCATGTACTGAAGGGTGATACTGAGATTACCGCATATTCAGATATTGATTTTAATGAAATTATCGAAAGACAACAGCAATTGCAGCAATATGGGCTAGCTTGGAGGCATTGGTTAAGTTGGCAGGCGATTAAAAGCCAGCTTATTAAAAGTGGTTTAAAACCATTGGCGTTTGAACTTCTGCATGCCCCACTGGATTTGGATGCTGCCCTAAAACGCCTGAATATTAATTTAGCGAGACACTGGATTACACATGAATTTAGTCAGCATCCAGAGTTAAACCAATTTAACAGCCAACAACATGAACAGAAAATAATGTCCTTTGCCCAGCAGGATAAAGAACACCAACTTTCTGCAAGTCAGGAAATTATTCACCGTTGGAATAATATTTTTATAGAACAAAACCACTACAAAGGGCAATGGACTGTTCTTAACAAAGAGTTGGGTAAGAAACGCCGTCATATTCCTGTACGAGAGTTGATGCGTCAAATTCCTGATGTTTTAGTTGGCTTGAAACCATGTTTATTAATGAGTCCATTATCAGTTGCCCAATATCTGGACACAGAAGCAAAATTTGATGTAGTAATTTTTGATGAAGCATCACAGATTCCTGTATGGGATGCAATTGGTGCATTAGCGAGAGGTAAACAGTCAATCGTGGTGGGTGACAATAAACAAATGCCACCAACCAGTTTCTTCGGTAAAGGCGATTCTGAAGAAGAGGTTGATGAGGAGGTGACTGAAGATCTGGAGAGTATTTTGGATGAATGTCTTGCTGCTCAGTTACCAGAATTAGCTTTGAATTGGCATTACCGTAGTCGTTATGAAAGTCTCATTCAATTTAGTAATCAGAAATACTACAAAGGTGGTTTATTTACTTTCCCTGCACCTGTTGCTAAGGATACAGCTGTAAAACTACATGTGGTTGAGGGTGTATACGACAAAGGTGATACACGTACCAATAGTAATGAAGCAAAGGCAATTGTTGAATTTATTATTCAGCATTTACAGTCACAGTTAGGGCAAGAGAATCCTTTGACTTTAGGTGTGGTCACTTTCAATATGACTCAGCAGAAGTTGATTGAAGATTTGCTGGATAATGAATTGGCTAATCACCCTGAGTTAGAGACATTGAGTAAGTCAGGCATTGAACCTTTATTTGTTAAGAATTTAGAAAATGTGCAAGGAGATGAACGTGATATTATCGTTTTCTCAATTACTTACGCAGAAGACCGTGATGGTCGATTATCTATGAACTTTGGCGCGCTTAATCGTCAAGGTGGTCAGCGCCGTCTAAATGTAGCAATTACTCGCGCTCGTCAAGGATTACATGTTTTCTCTGCTTTGAGTCCTGAAGAAATTAATTTGGCACGCACTAATAGTGAGGGTGTAAGGGATTTAAAAGACTTCTTAGTTTTTGCTCGTAGTGGTCAGTTGCATTTAAATTATGCTGACCAAAGTAAACAGCAGGCTAAAAAAGAATTCCTACAGTACCTACAAACTAAGTTGCAAGAACAAGGCTGGAGTGTGGACCTTGGTATAGGTCAGGGAGATAGTTGTGTAGATATAGCAATTAAGGATAATTTGAATTCAGGTAGTTATCTTGCAGGTATTATAGTAGATGGTGAAAACTACGCTAAAGCAGCTACAGCAAGAGACCGTGATCAGCTCAGACCAACAGTATTAAATGGGTTAGGCTGGCAGGTATTATCAGTGTGGACAGTTGATTGGTGGCTGGATCCAGAGCAGAACTTAGCTAAATTGGTAAAAGAATTGGATGAGATCAAAATTAATCAACAGGTTGCTTAAATTGTCTGAAACCTTAGGGATGAAAAGCATGCTTTAAATCAACTCATTGACTTGGGTTGCATGGTCCATGCGAGTCGTAAATTCTATGAACTATATGTGACGGGGAAAAGTCAGATCAATGAACAGGCATTTTTAAGGGTCATCAGATTAAGTGCATTTTGATAATGAATAAAGCGCCGTTTGGCGCTTTATTCATCCTAGGGACCGCTCACCACCGAGTCCGAGAAGAGCGAGCAAAAAGGCTTTGCCAACCTGCTGATCGGCCTGTTCGGCGCCGTGCGCAATCCGCTGACTCATGCGCCCAAGGCGAATTAGCCCATGTCCGAACAGGATTCACTGGACATCCTGACGCTGGTATCGCTGATTCACCGCAAGCTGGATGGCACCACGAAATTAGCGGCCGTATCGCCATAAGGGAAAGACAAGAATGGACGAGGCGATCGTAGTCTTCTCTCGGAAAGGGATTTTCCAGACTACGATTGCCGCGCGTGACGTTCGCAGCCGGGAACATGCACGCAAGCTGTGGCCCCTGGTGTCTCCCGGCGCATCACGGCAGATGGTGACATGGGTCAGCCCCTCCTTTGAGAGCGGGAAGTTGCGTCGGAGATCCCACTTCCGCGTGCTTCCTGCCCAACACACCTTTAATCCGAAAGCGCACTTCGACGATGAAGAAGCCAGCCGGTGGCGCGCTGTGCAGGAAAGCCCCGAACACCGACAGGCGAAAGAACTTGTCGCTGCCGAACTCTCCCGACGCTTGAATGCCGGGCTTGCGATGCCGTGGGCGTTCAAAGATACGGATGCGTCGGACTATGCGCTGGAAGGCAACTTGTTGCTGGGTGCCGACCGGGTGGCAACCGAGCATCCTCTGGAGACGCCATTCGGCAGCAAATTCCGGCTCGACGTTGCCGTGCTCGGGCCGCCGGTTCAGGTCGAGCCGATGGTGCTTGGCGGCGTTGAAATCGAACTCAGCCACGCCTTCGACGGCCGCAAGGCGCTGATCGGGAAGTCGCTCGGATTTCCGTTGATCTCCATCGACATCACGGAGATGATGCTGGACGAACTCACGCCTGAGTGGGCACAGCGGGTACTGACCACAACCACGCGGAGCCACGAGCAAGGACGCCGGCAGACCTACATCTATCTCCACGACCTGCTGTACCACCTCTACGCGCAATTGCCAACGATGAGACGCTGAACAAGCTGGTGCGCTGGATGAACCTGCTCGCGGAGAAGCTAGAGTACCCGAAGGGTACGGTCGCCGTTGCCTTGGTCAATGGAAAGAACTAACAGTCGCGCAAGATGCTGGAACGCGCGGGACAAGTCGTTGGCCCCGACTGGAGTGAATTCAATGACCAGCGCTGCTTAGGGCTGACCTTGCCGCGCCCCAAAGGCCCAGCCGATCTCCAAGCCCATCGCTTCCACATGACGATGGCGCGCATCCTGCTGTCGCACACTGATGCGCACGTTAGCTACAAATACTGCAACTGCGTGGACAACAACCACCCCGAAGAAGACGTGTGGGTGGCGCATCGCTGGATTGCCGACCTGAAAACCCATACCCGGCACCGCGTATTGCCGGAGTCACCTTGCGGGCAAACACTACAACGGAGCCAGGCGCCTGTTTGCTTGTTGGACAGTTCTCAGTCCGTCGTCGGTTTTGGTGCTCTTTTCCGCGGAGCCGAAGAAGGCAAAGACGGCAAGCACTCGAATAGGCGTTCTGCATAGACGAACCCCATCCGCCTGACTGCGCTCTGATCGAAATACAGTAGCCAAGCGGCCAGTAACGCCAGCGAAATGAGCAGCGTTAGGCCAGCAGCCAGCCCCGGATCAGCAAAATGCACAGGGTCAAAATGTGGAGGCGCAACCTGCAAGATTTTTGCAATCAGCAATCCATAAAGGATACCCAAGAGGCACGACAAAATGCCAACAGGTTTCATCGCTAACATATTGCGATGGAATCCGTATGCAATATTCTCTTTGAGTAGGAGCTGCTTGTTGGAACGGGTGAGTTCACGAAGTCGCTTGGTTGCCCCAATGTAGGTATCGTCCGCCTTGTCCTGATCTGCTGATTCCTCCTCTGCGTTCGGCATGGCAATACCCAGCTTAGCTGTAATCGCGGTGTGATATCGCTGCTTGCTGACGCTATCCAGAAATTTGTCGCGATGGCGCAGGGCTATGGTTGTTGGCATTCCGCCCCATTTTTTCACTAGGGATTCTTCCAACTTTTTTCCCCGCCCACGGGCTACGCTTGCGAGTGCATAAATGGCACCGCAGCCACCCAGCAGTCCAATCACGCCTGTAAGTACCGGGTGCTTTGCGCCGTAGACACACAACAAGGGAACGAGCAGCGGCAAAGCTACAAGAAGTCCTGGAATTACGCGCGCCTTGCGCTCGTAGGGGTCTTTGACCAGTTCAAAAATATTCGTCATAGGTGCTTAGCTTTGGGCCGACAAGGCATCAATATAGGGTTGAATTTCATCGCGGTTTTTCAAAGTGATCTGCTGCGCGAGGGGGTCGGGTGCTTCCTTGGTATGCAAGCCCAAACGCCTCAGTGTGTAGTACAGAAACGCTTGGCGGCATGGAAGTTTGACCTGTCCACCCTCCATTCCATAGTCCAACTCCAGGACTCGTTTCTTGGCAGCGGGTAAATCGGGATGCGGTGCAAGCACCAGCGTCAATACAGTTTGCCAATGCGAATCCTGGCTGGCGTCCACTTGGCTCGCCTCGAAGCCATCGATGCGCAGGATTCGGGCGAGGACGAAATCGCTGAAGCGCTGGCGCTTATGGCAAAACGCGCGCATGTGCCAGCGAAAACCGTCGTTGCCCAGAGCGTGCGGCGACAGCAGACGAACCGATTCGTCCAAGGACGTCATGGACTGGTAGCTCACCCAAATGGCTTCCTGCTGCCGAATTGCCCGGACCACTGCTTCGACGGTTTGTTCATTGATGGTGCGCCAAGGGGACGGTGCCCAATCTGCCTCAGGCGCTGAGCCAATAAAGCTGGACGCTGGTTCGATGACGCCCATCTTGGTGGCCAGCAGCTCCGCTAGATAGTGTTGCACCGAACTTCGCTGGTAAAGCGGGTGAAAACTCGGTGCTGCCGTGTAAGTCTTGGAACTGCGGTCATAAATCAGGTTGTTCGGCGCTAACTCCGTGTACTTGGCAATGTCCAGTGAGGCCTGGGGAATCGATATGCCGAAGTGCTCGGTGAGATCCATTCGATTGATGCGCCGCTCCCAGCGCAAACGGAAATCGATGAATTGAAGTCTGCTCTCTAACCCCCAGCTTAGCCCTTTGGGCTCAGCGGGATCGGCGGCAGTTACAGGAGGCTCTTGCATTATTTGCGCCTAATAAGTAGACGGATATAAAAAATAGTCGTACATTAACTATACGCGATCATCCTTCGGTCGTCTACCCGGAGACCTCAATGCCCACAACCATCACCTTTTTCCCCGTCGACAACGGGGACATGACACTCATCAAGTTCGGCGATCTTGACGCGACGACCCTGCTGATCGACGTAAACATCAGACAAGATGCCGATGATCCTGGGAAGGACGTGCGCGATGTCGCCAAGGATCTGCGCGAACGACTGAAAAAAGACGAGAACGGCAGGCCATATGTCGATGCCTTTTTGTTGAGCCACCCGGACCAGGATCATTGCCGTGGGCTGACGCGGCATTTCTACCTGGGACCGCTGGACAAGTACCCGGATGACAAGAAGGACGACAAGGACAAGAAAATCGTGATCCGGGAGATGTGGTCGTCTCCCATCGTGTTTCGACGCGCAAGCAAGACGCACACTTTGAGCGACGACGCCAAGGTATTCAACACGGAGGCGCGTCGGCGGATACAACTGAACCGCGACAAGAACTTCGCCGTCGGAAACGGCGACCGCATCCAGATCATGGGCGAGGACATCGATGGAAAAACCGATGATCTCACCTCGATTGTGCGGAAGGTGGACACGCGCTTCTCGACGATCAACGGCAAGAGTTCCGCATTCTTCTCTGCGTTTCTTTTGGCCCCCCTGGATGCCCAGGACGACGAAGAAGAGGAAGAGTGCCTGGTCAAGAACCAGTCCAGCGTGATCCTGAACATCACGTTAGCCGCTGATGCTCAGACGCCGGATGGCGCAAAGTTCCTTACTGGTGGCGATGCTGAGGTGTTCATCTGGAACCGCCAGTGGCAGCGCCACGAGACCGAAGCCGATGTACTTGAGTACGACATCATGCAGGCACCGCATCACTGTTCTTGGCATTCGCTGTCCTATGACAGTTGGTCCGACTACGGCGAGAAGGCCAAACTCGATGCCGATGCCCGCAAGGCGCTTTCGCAGACCCGTGACGGCGCCGTCATCGTCGCCAGTTGCAAGCCGATTGCAGACGACGACAGTGATCCACCCTGCATCCGCGCAAAGCGTGAGTACGTGGCGATCGTAGACGAAGCAAAGGGCGAGTTCTATTGCACGGGCGAGTACCCGAGCGAGAAATCCTTGGAGCCCCTCGTTTTCACCGTCACCGCTCAGGGAGTGCAGCCGCCCTCGAAGAAGGAGTCCGGATCGAAGGCCGCTGCCGTGATCACCTCCGCGCGCACTCCGATGCCGCACGGGGCATCATGACGGGCGCCATCGCTGACGCACTACATCAACTTCAGCGGCATCGGGGCCTGATTCGCGTTGGCGAGCCCAAGGCAAGCGGTGCATCGACGCAAATAGAAGTCGATGTTGCCGTCCAACTGCCAAACAGGTCACGGCGTAACGGCGTCTCCGAAACCGGAGTGCGCGCTGTCGAGACATGCGTGCTGGTATTCGGCAGTGATTGGCCCCTGTCCGCGCCCAAGCCTTTCTTGCGTGCGGACTTTCCGCTCAATTTGCCGCACATCAACCCCCATCGCGAAGGTGAGCTGGTCTCGCCTTGCCTGTTCGAGGGGTCCTTGGACGAACTGCTGCATCGGTTTGGTCTAGACGCCATTGTCGATCAGTTGGTCGATTGGCTGCACAAGGCTGCGGCCGGAACATTGCTGGACTTGGAACAGGGGTGGGAGCCGACGCGCCGAGACAGTTGTCCTTCGACCATTGTATTCAGTGCCGAAAAGGTTGCGGCCTCCGCACCTGCTGACGGCACGATTCTGGTAGTTCCCGCAGGCTACGTGACGATTGATGGCGGGCTATACGCCATCCTCAATGCCGAACTGACCGCACAAATCGATGCAGTGTTCGTCCATGATGTTCACAACGACAAATTGGGCAAGTGGGGAAATGGCCATACTGCGGCCTTCATTGCGCGGGCTCCAATGACCGACGGCCACCCGCACATGGTCGGACGCTACCAACCGGAGACGGTTGTCGATCTCGCGACGCTGCTTGATCTAGCAGCGGAACTTGGCATTGATCGCGACGCGTTGGCCCAAGGCTTGGATGGTTATTACGGACGCTCGATCCTGGATATGCAGCAGGACTCGCGCGGCTGGGTGCATGGCTTGTACGCGATTGTAATTCTGACGGTACAACGGCCAGCGTCGCTTGTGGGTTCACCAGGGAGAAGTGTCGAGGTATTGCCCTACGCGGTGCGCTATGAACTCAACGCTAAAGCGCTCCTGGAGCGAAACGCCACGGTTCACCCAGCCTTTCACGCGCATGCGTTGTCTCCTGAGTTGCTAGCAAGGACATCCGGCATTCCACCAGCAGCCACATCGCAGCCGCTAGTCATACTCGGCTGCGGAAGTGTGGGATCGAAAATCGCGATGCAACTGGGGCGAGCAGGTTTCGGCTCAATGACTTTCGTCGACAACGAGTCCATGTCACCTCATAACGCGGCACGGCATGCACTCATTGAGCGGACATCGGTACTGGTCCCACCTCGGAAGTCGGCGCGGATGAAGACGGCCTTTGAGGAGCTGTCGCATCTTCAATCGCGCGCGTTCGACACCGACGCCGTGACCCTTCTGGTCGATCCGGCACAGTTCGCCACAGTCATTCCGCAGGATGCGGCTCTCATCGTGGATGCGACGGCCTCACTTCAGGTGCTGGCCGCAGAAACACAATCAGCAGTACTGAACCAGTCTCCTGCCCGCCTGGTACGGATCGCGATGTATGGTCAGGGCCGCTGTGTCGCGGTTTTGCTTGAAGGACCTAGTCGCGCCGGTCGGGTTGACGACCTCACGGCATTCTTGTTCGAGTGCTGTCGGTTTGTGCCGGAACTGCGGGCATCGATTGCTGGGGATACGTCGGAGCCGACGCGCATTTTTGTGGGCGACAACTGCCGTTCACTGACGATGCCAATGTCTGATGCCGTTGTTTCGCGTTCTTCGTCACTGGCCGGTCTGCAACTGGAACGCTGGCTCGTTGGCGGGCTTCCGAAGGAGGCGATGCTTTGCACCGGGATCTCGGATGCCGAAGGCCTCGGCATGGCATGGACCCGCGCCAGTCTTGGCCCGACCACTGTGCTCGACGTAGCTGATGATGGTGGCTGGAACATTCGGATTCTGCACCCAGTCGTGCAAGCGATCCATGCCGATGCGCTGCACTGGGGCGCTCTGGAAACAGGCGGAGCCTTGGTCGGCCGCATCTCGTTTGAAAATCGAACCATCACCATTGCGGGCATCGTGGACGCGCCGCCTGACAGCATTCGAGAGGCCGCCTGCTTCGTCCTCGGAACGGATGGACTTGTTCAGAATTTGCGTGCGGCAAATGGAGCCTCTTTAGGGTATCTCACCTTCATCGGAACTTGGCACAGCCACCCGAAAGGCGGCCCACACTCGGGCATAGACCGAAACACATTGCGCAACATCGCCGAGGATGCTGGTGGTCTTCCCGCCGTGTCGTTGGTATGGACTCCGACAGGACCCACATGTGCGGTGGATCGCTGGTAGGGGTAAAGCCACCAGCACTTTATTGGCATAAAACAAGAGGGATGTATGGCTGACTACTTCGAGATCGATTTTCTTGGCGTCGAAACAGCAAAAAGCGGAGATGCGATCACGCTTCGCTATTCTGTGAATGGCACTGAGGGCGTGCACGTCGTTGACGGAGGATATCTGGATACGGGAGATCAGATTGTCGAGCACCTGAAGACCTACTACGGAACAACAGTCATCGACCATGTGATTCTCACGCACCCTGATCGCGATCACGCAAATGGTTTGCGAAAAGTTCTAGAGCAGTGCACGGTCAGAAATCTTTGGATCAACAGGCCGTGGATCTATGCAGATCAGTTGATTGATCGATTCGAGACCTATGAATCGGTTGAGGCGCTGAGACGGAAGTTGCGCTCCATCTACGATGCCACGGCAATTCTTGAGGATCTGGCGGTAGAAAAGGGAATTCCAATCCATGCCCCCCTTCAGGGGCAGAGCATCGGCCCCTTCACTGTGATGGCACCAACCCTGGGGCGCTATTTCGACCTGATTGTGGACTCCACGAAGACACCGGAGGCTGTTGAAGAAAGTGCTTTGGACAGCGCGTTGAGCGGCATATTCCGGGCAATGAAGGCCGCGACCGCCTACATCAAATCCCTGTGGGGCGAGGAGTATTTTCCGCCTGAGCCTACCAGTCGTGAAAATGAAATGAGTGTGGTCCAGTCGGCTGTCCTGAACGGTCATCGTGTCATGCTTACTGGCGATGCCGGGCGTGAGGCGCTGCAAGAGGTTATTGACTACGCGCCATTTGCCGGACTCGCGTTGCCAGGCATTCGGTATTTTCAGGTGCCCCACCATGGCGGGCGGCACAATGTCTCGACTGAAATTCTGGACCAACTGGTTGGTTCACGGTTGGACAGTATGCCGATCCAGCATACCTGGAATGCCATTTGCAGTTCTGCCAAAGCCGATGAGGATCACCCGCGGAAGTCCGTAATTCGCGCTGTATTACACCGGGGTGGGCACTGGGCGGCAACCGAAAGCAAGAATCTCCGCATCGGGGCGGGCATTACCCGCGATGGTTGGGTATCAATTCCTCAAGCGGAGTACCCCGAAGAACAAGAGAGTTGAGTCTATGAATGCGATGTCGCTCTCTGAGTTACCAACTTCAGTGCTCGAACTCCACACATGGCCGTGGTGGCGAAGATATTGGAATCGACCGCCGGAACTGGTTCGGAAGCGGTGTGAAGCTTGGTGTGAACTATTGGAGCTTAGGGAGGCGGCAGGAAAAGGCGTGCGCCTCAACACCCCAAAATCGAAGATTTTTGATGACTCACGCCGTCGATGGAGCATCCTGGATAAACTCGACCGTGGCAACTTTACTTTGCGGAGTCGCTTTCCGGTCTCAGCCTGGGGCGCTAAGGAGGATTTTCCAAAGTCCACATGGATCGCTAGTGCAAGTGACGATGGCGCCTCACTTTGAATGCGACGCAAGCGATATAGAGGGCATCTCCTCAAGTAAGTCAGCAGGCATGCCGCACGAAAATGTGGATGTCTTTGGTGCCTACTATATTGATGAGCAGAATCGATATGCCAGAAAAGGAAAGCCCTCGCTCTGACTGGATGATGCGAGCTTAAAAGAGCTTTGTTCACATGGCGAAATCCGGCTAATGCACGGACGTGGCTCCGACACGTTTAGCGTGCGAGCTTGGGATGGCCGTTTTTCCTTGATAACAGTGGCGGATCTCACCATCTTGCGGGCGCCGTGCATGTCGCCACGCGCATTGGCGCGAGCATTCACCACGCCTCGAAACTCTATCTCTACCAGCTCAACCATTTGACTGTGCAATGGCTGCTCGATGGATTTCATCTGGTATTGCTCCCCAGGTATTTGGATGGACAGATGCTATGGACTGTGAAGAGCTTGGTAGGTTCTGGTTCGAACATGGAGTTCCCACCTGTACTGGGCGAAGGTTCGCTTTTGGCGTTCCCTCGGGGTTCGCAAATCGCCGAGTGCGTGATGGCAGAACTATTGAGTCAGGGGCACCACGATTTAGGCAATGATTTAAGGGAGGCACTGGCTGCGTAACAGCAGTTCTTGACTGAATCGACGACTCCATGGACAAAGCAATTTTCATCTCCAATCTGCTGACAAGGATGTCTATGAATCACAGATAGTTGGATTTCATGGCACAGTATCTATTCTTAGTAGTAATATTAAAAAATTAACCTTTAGGTTGAATATTTAATCCAATATGTTGAATAAAAGATAAAGTTAATATAAGATTGGTTAATACTGTAAAAAGTATTTACTCTTTCAATAATGAATGAGTAACGCAATAGGGTTACGAAAATGTCTAAACTAACAGATTTTGGAAAAGCGATTAGGAAACTTAGGATTGATTATGATACCAATCTTAATGAACTAGCGACTTCAATTGGCGTTAGTTCAGCTTTCTTATCAGCTGTGGAAACAGGAAAAAAGCCAATAAGTGCTGAATTAATTACAAAAATTACAAACGCATTAGGTTTAAGTAAAGCAGAGGAAAATTTGCTTACACATGCTGCTAGTCAAAGTGTTGATAATGTTACTGTTCGAACAAATAGCCCAGAAGAAGCAGAAATTGCTTTGATGTTTGCTAGACGAATTCAAGACGATACTTTGAATATGGCGCAACTTAGAAAAATTCTTGAGGAGAATTGATATATGACATCTGGATGTATGCCTAGAGGTGTTAAAGTCGCGCCTTTAAGTAAACAAAGCATAAAACAAAAAGCACTCATTATTCGTGACAAGATTTTTAAACTGTCACTAAATCAGTCAATAGATTTAAGTCGAGGCTTAGAACATCGATTGCATGAATTAGGTGTCATTTTAGAAGTCTGGGAAATTGAGGATATGCCTGATGTTGAGGCTTTAACTAATCCAGATGCTATGACTATTATTCTTCGTGCAGATACTTATGATGCTTTATGCGATGTATCTGATCCAAAACATTGCCGTGCGCGATTTACTGTAGCACATGAAATAGGGCACTTAATTCTTCATGAGGGTTTTGCCTTAGCACGTGGTGCAGTCAGGCATAAACATTATGAAGATTCTGAATGGCAAGCTGATACGTTTGCGGCAGAGTTACTGATGCCAACACAAGCATGTATTAATTTGTCTATTGAAGACATTCAAGAAAAATTCAAAGTTGGTTATAAAGCGGCTAGAAATAAATTTAGTTCTTTAAAATGAAAAAACTGATATGAAAGCTATCTTTCATATCAGTTTCGGATAGTACACCCAAGGGCTATTCGGCTTACTCAGATGACTACTATAAAGCGTGAGAACTTCATTGTAGATCATTTAAGTCAGCTTTTCAAATCTCCTTGGGAGAGGAGGTGAGCTATGTGCTTAAGAAATTAGGTACTCAAGAACCGCCGAAAGGCATGAAATGGATCTTTTGTAGATTCCGTAAAGTACGAGGCAATTCTGGCAAGGTGTTAGATGCGCATGAGTATGGTTATGAGGCATGGGCTTTTTTAGTTCCATGTGCAACTTAAGTGATCTGGTGCACAGGCATTCGTGCTTGTGTGCTTTCTAAAATTAACAATGGAGTATTAAATATGTCTAATTACTTAATCAATCACAAAAATTGCCCTGAATGTGGTGGGCGTATCAAAGGTTATTATTATTACTGTGGCCGTTGTGGGAATCAGGATGTCGTAAATTGGAAATTTACAGGCATATTCCTGATGATTGCAGGTGCTATTTTCTTTCTTGTTATGTATTTCTCAACAAAAAAAATCTGTGAAAATACCTTTTTCTCGCAAGCTATATTCTGCAATTTTTTTTAAATAATTTATAGGTTGAGTATTAACATGTTTGAAGGATTCATACCTAATTATTCATGTTTATTGCATGCTAGAGATCTTGAAGGAAATATAATCGAAATCCATTTTTTTTCGAAATATACGCCAGAGCAAGCAATTGAAAAAAGCAAAGATTATTGGACTTATGATCTTATAAGGTTTATAGATTTTCCGACTCCTCAAAGATTTGAGTGGGGGAAAAAGACTATAGTCCATCCATTGGATAAAAAAGAATATACTGTTATATATAAGTAGGTTAGGAATGAAAGTTAAAGATTTAATTGAAAAATTAGAAAAGTTTGATCCTGAATTAGAGGTTTTAATTGCCAATGAGGATGATGAGATCATTGGCCTAAACAACATGGTACGATTCTTTGATGTCAGTCATGTTTCTTCTGTTCATGCGGAAACACGAAGAAATGATGTAGAAAGGAATGTTGAATTTACATTCGTAGGAATGCCAACTAAACATTCTAGAGAGTTTATTTTCATTGATGTCGTTTCACAATTTTAGAATTTTTTTTTGAAATTACTTATAGAAGATTGTATGAACAATAATTGTGAAAAATGTACTGTTTTATCTATAGATAGTATGCCGTTAGGCTGGAATACAATAGTAAAAGAAGATTGGGTTGACGATCTAAGTGGCGGTACGGAATGGAAGCAATTTGAGTGTATCCATTGCAAATCTATTCATAATATTAAGTATCGTGATGTGGGTGCTAGTCGCTCACGTTGGTTTTTCAAAAATGAATTGCCAAAATACTTAGGATTTAATGATTAAATTCATGCAAAAATCTGAAAGAAAAAAGCGCCGTTGGGTGCTTTTTTTAATTGTTCAAACCCTTCCTATGATCCTAGACACCTAATTTCAGGGCGATTGCAGCTACAGACTTGTGTGAGGTTGAAAGTGCATAATCAATTGCTTGCTTTTTAAATTCTGGACTAAAGCCTTTAGCCATTTTTACATCTATAAAGTTAACGTTACGTTATCTTTAGAAGTAAGCATTGTCCATATGGGCTGGGCTAGGATCAGTATAAGACTTATTTAACATTGATCACAGATAAGTAAGTTGTTGGGAAATTAAATTAGAGGTGGTACTCATGATGGTTACTAAAACTAAAATATTTTCAATAATAAACATATAAAACAATATATTACAAATATATATGATGCGTAATATACGCATCATATAAAAATCGTCATATTTTGATATAATTGATCCAATCAACCCTCTGATAGGTTTCATTTAAATTTCATGAGTCTTACAGAAATTAAAGTTCGCCAAGCTCATTGCAAGGAAAAAACTTGTTTTTTATCCGATGAAGATGGACTTAGCCTGAAGATTGAGCCGAGTGGAAGAAAATCTTGGTGCTATCGCTATACAGATCCACAAACAAAAAAACGTCGCCGCATTCAGTTAGGACTTTATCCTGAATTATCACTGAAAAAAGCACGACAAGTCAGAGATGACTTTAAAGACAATAATTTTTGTTTTGAACATGATACTGTTTCTAATGTCATCACCTTTCGTAAGGTAGGGGAGGAGTGGCTGCAGTTCAAACTGAAGAATTCATTTAATGATTTACCCCGCTGCGGTGTACTACAGTTAGCAGAAAGATGTTTACAGCAAGATATTTATCCAGACCTTCAGGATTTACCTTTTCAAAATATCAAGCGCTATGACCTGGTTTCAGTAATTAAAAAAATAGAGGGACGCCAAGTAAAAGAACCTGTCAAAAAAGCTTGTAGTTATTTGAACCAAATTTATGACTACGCTGTAGCGATGGGTTATTGTGAGTTCAACATCGCTCATGGTTTAAATAAAATCACCATTAACAGCAAAATCAAGAAAAATTATCCGTATTTGAAAGCGGAGGATATATCTGATTTTAAGAATAAATTACAAAAATTGGATGCCCATCCCATTATTAAAAAAGCATTGATGTTCAAATTGCATACTGGCGTACGAGGAGCTGAATTATTATTATCTGAGCCCCATCATTTTGATTTAAAAGATAAAATTTGGAGAATACCAGCCTTACATATTAAACAGTTTCGACGAAAAGTCATATTAGGCCATGAGATTCCAGATTTTTTAGTTCCACTTTCAAATCAGGCTTTAGAGATTTTAAAAGACGTCATGCAGTGGTCATACGGTGAAAAATACCTTTTTGCTAGCCCACGCAAATACAATCAACCGATTCATTTTAATACTCTAAATATGGCCATACGTAAGATGGGGTATGGCAAACATCAATTATCTTCTCATGGATTACGTTCTACTTTTAGTACCATTTTGAATGACTCAGGTTTGTTCCAAGATAATTGGATTGAGGCACAACTTTCACATATTGATAAGAACCGTACCCGTGCCAGCTATAATCACGCTGACTATTTAGCTCAACGGACTGAAATGATGCAGTGGTGGGGTGATTATTTAAGTACTACTAAGTGAAAATCGTACTTTTATACATAAACTTAAAACATTATGGGGTGTCAAATGGATAGTAAACAATATACTTACCGTGTTATATGGTCAGCAGAAGATAATGAGTATGTTGGGTTGTGTGCTGAGTTTCCATCATTGTCTTGGCTTGATGCGGATCAGTCTAAAGCATTCTCAGGAATAGAGGAGCTCGTTGCTGATGTTGTCGCTGATATGGTTAGCAATAATGAAAAAGTTCCTACACCACTCTCCGGAAAAATATAGTGGTCAGTTTATTGTCATTGTTCTCAGTGGTTTAACAAAAACTAGCCCTCGAAGCCGCAGAACGTAGTGTGGACATGAATCGTTTAGTATCAGTAAAAAGAGCGATGTAATTTTAGTCTGTACTAATGTCTAGTAGGAGTGAGTGATAGAGCAGGAACAAGAATTTATGCTTCATATATTCTGTAAATCGTATGAATTAATAGGTATTTTTAAAGAAAGTTTCTTTGATTTAGTGCTTTTTATTTAAAAAATTAATTTTTAAATACAACTTAGGCTAATTGATAAACACTATCTGGAAAGATTAAAAGAAAATATTTTTTAATTTCTGCTAATTCATTTAAGGCAGGTTCCCTTTCAAGCAGTTGAAATGTCCAAATAAGTACAGCCTGATGATTATCATAGCAAGTATTTACTCCAAGAAAATTAGCCATTCCATAACTTCTATTGATGTTCATTTCTTTAATTAATTGATTTCCTAAGTCACGAGCTTGCTGGCTGATCAATAACTCATTTGTTAACACGGCGGTCATCTCCACAAAATAATCTAATGCAGGTTCAATCCTTATACTTAAAAAGTTATAATTTAGTTGAAATGGATAAAATATACTTTCTATAAGTTTTAATAACCTGCTGTAGGTTAATTTTAGCAAAGTATTACTCAGGCAACAACTTTAAATAACCCGCAGCAAGTTATTTTTTGTAAATTAATTTAAATATGATTACTTGTAAGTTATCTAGCCTCATGGGCGATAGAAAAATTTTAAAATTAAGTGAAGTGGTGCATGCAACAGGTATCAATCGCAATACGCTCACAAGTATGTATTATGACCGTGCTGTACGTATTGAATTACCAGTCGCCGATAAGTTGTGTAAGTACTTTAACTGTACGATGAATGATTTGTTTGAGTTTAAGGAAGAAGTTGAAGAAAAGGATTAACTAATACTTCGTTTGATAAGTTTTCCCTACAGGTCTAATACTGAATTTTATAAAGCTTCATCGAAAACATATATTTACTTTATTATTTATATAAAGGAATCAATCGAATGATAGAGGTATTTTTCTTATAACTTAGTTAAGAAGAGGGGCTAATGACCCACAATAGCGGTAACTATTGTGGGTTTGTTCCATGTAATGCAAATTGCCGTACAAGGAATTTAAAATGACTTCACTCCTCATCTTACGTTGCCCTTGTACTTATTGCAAGATTTTGAGTCTTTTTACAGGATTTTTCATTACACCATTTAAATTACTTCTTTTTATCATGTCGATAATGTTGGGTGCCAAGGCCTGTCGCCATAACATTTGAAATTGAAAGTTCTATAGATGTCCGCAATCCATCGAATAATTGAACCTCATTTGATGCACGAAGATAGTCCAATATATTTTCGCTCAAGGACTCTATGATTGCTTTGGGATTTCTAATTCTAAATTGATCACTTTCAGCCAATTTAATGAGATGTGACAGGTCTGGAAATGCTTTACTACCCGCCAGTTTGAGTGCAATTTTATGATCAATGGATTCATAAATGAGTGTATGCGTAATATCGAAAGGTGGCGAAACAAAAATGTTCTTCATATCTGAGGAATATTGCAGAGCAAAGTTTGATATACGCTGAATTATCAGGAGACTTTCCCTTGGGAGATTCTAGGCAGCCAACTTATAAAAGTCTTCGGCCATTTGATTTGGTGTCTTAAAACCCAAACCCTTTTGAATTCTTCGATGATTATAAAATAACTCAATGTATTTTATAATATCTGCTTTGGCTTCTTCTCTGGTTTGATAGTTGTAATGATGCACTAACTCATTTTTCAGTATTCCCCAAAAGCTTTCAATCGGTGCATTATCGTAACAGTCTCCGCGCTTGCTCATTGAACCTTGAAAACCATATTGCTCAAGTATATTTCGATATTCATGGCTGCAATATTGACTTCCTCTGTCTGAATGCACAATCAGTTCTTTGGTTGGTTTTTGATTGTGAATAGCCATATTTAGCGCATTACAAACAAGCTGTGCTGTCATGCGCTCATTTAAGCTATAGCCAACCACTTGCTTCGTGTAAAGGTCTTTTACCGCTGCTAAGTACAGCCATCCTTCAACAGTCCATATGTACGTAATATCACTTGACCATGCTTGATTTGGTCTAGTCATTGAGAATTGTTGCTCCAGCAGGTTTTCATAGATCGCTCGATTATGGTCACTATTCGTAGTCCTTTTAAAACGCTTGTGTCGCTTACAATACAGGTGGTTCAGCGCTTTTATCTGACGTACAGCGTACATACTCATTTTTATGCCCTGAGCTTGTAAGTATTTGGTTAATCGAATATAACCATAGCTCTGCCTTGTCTCCTCATGGGCTATTTTCACCAATATCGTCTGTTGATTTCGTTGAATCGTTCTTTTGCTCACGCCTCTCTTGAGCCAATCATAAAAACATGAAACTGAAACATGAAGTAATCGAGCCATTAAGGTAATTGGAAAAGAATATCTTTTTTGTTTCATATAGGCGTACCTTACTGACTTTCTTTGGCAAAGTACGCTGCTGCCTTTTTAAAAATTCACGTTCCATTTCAGCTATTTTGAGCTGTTGTTTGAGTTTTTTATTTTCTTCGAGTAGAGCGTTTAGATCAGGTGAATACTGTTTTGTACCTGCTAAAGTTCCAGCCTTTGCTTTGGTATTCCAATTTGAAAGAGTTTGCATTGAAATGCTAAGTTGTCTAGCTGTTTCCGAGACATTGCCTTGATTGGCTTCAATTAATTTGATGGCTTCAGCTTTAAATTCTGTGGTGTAAGTCTTGTGTTTCTTGCTCATGGTAAACTCCTGATGAGTGTGTTTAGTTTACCAAGTTAAAACCTCCTGTTTTTTCAGCACACATCAGGTACAAGTTAGAGTGAAAAATAGGCTTAAGCAGCACAATATAACTGATGCAGGGTTTGCATAATCGTCAGGATTCTGGGGTCAGATACTTGATAGAAAATCTGTTTACCTTCACGACGAGTGCTGACCATATTATTTTTACGCAGTACAGTCAGTTGTTGGGACAGTGTTGGTTGATGAATATCAGTGCTTTCCTCAATTTTCTGTACATTGAGTTCGCCTTCTACCAAGACACATAAAATTTTTAGGCGGTCAGGATTTGATAAGACTTTTAAGTAGTTTGTGACTATATCGACTTCCGAAAAATCAATTTTAGCCTGATTAGTTCCAGTATTCATTACGATCTCCTTCAGTCCTGCATAGTTAAAAATCATTTATGAAAGAATATCACAGAGTGCTTGATTAATATTATATATTATATATTATATATAAATATATTGTAAAGTTAAGTAGACTCGCTATGCATGATTTCCTGATTGCTTTTCTCGGCGGTTTGATGCTCGGTGTATCGGTCGTTGGTTACCTGTATGTGCATGGTCGTATCGCAGGCATCAGTGGCTTAATCGGACAGGTGCTGAATCCTAAAATGATGTTTAAAACATCTGCGATTTGGTTCATGGCGGGTTTAATCACTGTGCCATTTATCTATGGACTGTTTGTTCAGCCAGAAATTGAATTGAATGCGAGTCCGCTGATGCTGGTGGTTGCGGGTCTCTTGGTCGGCTTTGGTACCCGCTTAGGTTCAGGCTGTACCAGCGGTCATGGCATTTGCGGGATGAGTCGTTTGTCTAAACGTTCCATCGTGGCCACCATGAGTTTCATGTTTGCTGGTTTTGTCACTGTTTATATTGTTCGTCACGTGACTGGAGCATTTTAAAATGAAAAATATTTTAGCTTTTATTTTTGGTGCTCTTTTTTCTGTCGGACTGATGGTTTCAGGCATGTCCAATCCGGAAAAAGTGCTGGATTTCCTGGATCTGTTTGGTGACTGGGATGCAAGTCTGGCCTTTGTGATGATGGGTGCAATTGCCGTGGCATTTATTCCCTTTCAAAAAGCCATGCGTTCTGCAGCACCGAAAACCGTATTTAACGAACCTATTGTATTGCCCACCAGTCAAAAACTTGATCCACGCTTAATCATTGGCAGCCTGTTGTTTGGTATCGGCTGGGGGATTGCTGGGGTATGTCCAGCACCAAGTTTCACCTTGATTGGCCTGGGGCATTACCAGGTCTTCTATTTTATTATCGCGATGTTGATTGGCGTATTGCTGCACCGTAAATGGGCTGGAGAATAACGATGACAAAACACCCACTGGTACAGGATTTTTTTGACGAGGCGACCAATACCTTCAGTTACGTGGTATCCGATCCAATAACAAAGCGCTGTGCCATCATTGACAGTGTGCTGGATTATGATGCGGCATCTGCAACCACTTCAACCACACAGGCAGATCGTATCATTGCCTATGTCAAAGCACAGACTTTAGACGTGGAATGGATTTTGGAAACCCATGTTCATGCAGATCACTTGACTGCAGCCCAGTATTTGAAACAGGAACTGGGCGGAAAAATTGCAATCAGCCAGAAAATCGCTGTGGTGCAGCAGACCTTTGCTGCAATTTATAATCTGGATCTCAAGCAGGTGAATGCTAGTCAGCCATTTGATCATTTATTTGAAGATGGTGAGCATTTCAAAATCGGTGAGCTGGATGTCTATAACATAGCAACACCGGGGCATACGCCTGCTTGCTTGAGCTATGTGGTTGAAGATGCCGTCTTTGTCGGCGACACGCTGTTTATGCCGGACTATGGTACGGCACGTTGTGATTTTCCAAAGGGCAGTGCAGAAACGCTTTTTGATTCGGTACACAGCCTGTATCAGCTACCAGAAGATACTCGGGTCTTCTTGTGTCATGACTATCTGCCTGAGTCACGTCATGCGTATCAGTGTGAAACCACTGTTCAGATGCAGAAACAGCATAATATTCATGTGCATAGCGGGATCAGTAAAGCCGATTTTGTCGCAATGCGTCAGCAGCGTGATGCGGGACTTAGTATGCCGAAGCTGATCCTGCCTTCCATTCAGATCAATATGAAAGGTGGACAGTTTCCAACGCCAGAAGAGAATGGGGTTTCTTATTTAAAACTTCCGCTCAATTACTTCAAATAGACATGTTTCAAGATTAAACAAAAAGTTTGGTCTTTTGTTTAATTGCATTAGCAAAGAGAGGAACAGTGGCTATGTGGGTGTTAATACTGGAAGGGTTGGCCATCGGTGGCTTGCTGGGTTTAACCGGTGCTGGTGGCGGTATCCTGGCTGTACCGGCACTGATGGCGAGTCAGGGCTGGACCGTGGCACAGGCTGCGCCTGTGGGCTTGCTGGCAGTGACTCTGTCTGCCTTGGTCGGAACGTTCGAGGGTTTATTCAAGCGTATTGTACGTTATCGCGCTGCGCTCTGGATCGCCCTGATCAGTATTCCTTCAGCACGCTATGGCGTAAATCTGGCTGGTATTGTTTCTCCGGTCTGGCTGACGATGGCTTTCAGTCTAGTCATGTTGATTGTGGCTTACCGGATCTTCTTTAACAAAGTTAATGACCATGAGAATCCACCGTGTAAGGTCAATCAAACGACCGGTCGCCTGATCTGGAATGTGAAAACGGCCTCGTTCCTCGCCGGTATTGGCGTAGTGGCGGGTTTGCTGACTGGCTTGCTCGGGGTGGGCGGCGGTTTTGTGATTGTCCCGGCACTGCGTAAATTCACCGACCTCGATATGCGCAGTATCGTCGCGACTTCCCTGATGATTATTTTCCTGATTGGCGGTGTCAGTATTACTGCACACGTGCTGGATGGTTTTCAATATCCTGTTTCGGTCACACTGACTTTTGTTCTGGCTTGTATTGTGGGAATGTTGATTGGACGCAGTCTGATGCACCGGATTGAAAGTAACCGGGTACAGAAAATTTTTGCCACGACTGTGATTGGGGTAGCTGTGTATTTAATCTATTCAGCACTCATGGGCTAGTCCCGTGAAGTGCTCTCCGGACGGAGATAGAAAGTCTGCTTCTGGATGACAGATGAATAGCCTGTTTTTCTGTCATTTGAATGAATATCCAACCGGTGTAGAGTCTGAAATGGCTTTAACAAATAGATGGTTTGCAATAGCAGTGATCACTGCAACAGTGCTGAAACAGCCGCGGTGGTAGCTACAACAAAGCGCTTTTAAGCTGCTGAACTGGCATTTATAACAAATGAAGCTGATTTTGATGAGCGAGGAAGAATGAAAATGATGAAAACTGCAGAGCAATTGATCCGGAATGCGAAAAGCCGGATTCAGGAAGTGAGCGTAGATGAATTGTTTGAGGCAATGAAAAACCATAAAACCATACTGATTGATGTCAGAGAACCAGATGAATTTCAGGCAGCAGCAATAGATCGAGCAATCAATTATCCTCGTGGTGTTTTAGAAATGAGGATTCACCAGCATCCTTTAGCCAGCCATCATTGTGATACCTTGCAAGCACTGGAACATCTTAAAGATCAGCCGATCTATTTGATCTGTGGCACGGGTGGACGTTCCGCATTGGCAACCGATACCTTACAGAATATGGGATTTACCCAGGTGAAGTCGGTTCAAGGTGGCTATCAGGCTTGGCTGGAACAGGGCTACCCGGTAGAAAAATAAGCTGTTGAATATAAAAACTTGATTGTTGATTTTTAATTTGAGAAAAAGTTATGAAATACAAAGAATTAACCAAAAATATTTCAGGCAGTTTAAGAACTCTAAGCCAGGATTCACCGGATTTAATGAAAAGTTTTAATCAGCTGTCCCAGACTGCTATGCGTGATGGCGTAATTGATCCGAAAACCAAGGAGCTGATTGCCTTGGCGATTGGTGTGGCGGCACGTTGTGATGGCTGTATCGGTTTTCATGTCAGAACGCTGGTCAAAATGGGCATGACCCTGCAGGAACTGGAAGAAGTGCTAGGCGTTGCAGTCTATATGGGTGGTGGACCTTCATTGATGTATGCCGCAAATGCCCTGGAGGCATTTAAAGAGTTTTCCAGCTGATTTGATTGTAGTAAATGGAGAGATGAAATGAGTCAGCACTGGAATGAATTGTATGCCCAGACGCAGGACCTATACGGCACAGCAGCAAACCTGTTTATCCAGGAGATTGCAGAAAAAATCCGGATAGAAGGTAAAACACTGGCAATTGCTGAAGGAGAAGGACGGAATATCCTGTACCTGGCTGAGCAGGCAAGACAGCATAATTATCCTTTTTCGGCGGAAGTTTGGGATTATTCCGATGTTGCTTTGAAGCATCTGTCCAGCAAAGCCGAAGCCACAGGGATAAATCTTGAACTCAGACATGTTGATTTAACAGCAGCTAAATGGCCGTCCGAGCGTTATCAAAACGTGATTTGTGTATTTGGTCATTTCGATACAGAAACACAAACAAAGGTTTTAGAAGGCATAAGAGAATCTTTGCTAAACGGTGGATGGTTTATCGGTGAGCTGTATTCCAAGGAGCAGATCAACTATAAAACTGGTGGCCCTAAAAATATCGAATATTTATACTATCCGTGGGATATTTTGCAGGTTTTCAAGCAGGATCATATCCATCATTTTTATGTTGGAGAGCAAGAAAGACAGGAGGGAGAATTACATTGTGGTAAATGCCATGTTATTCAATTTGCGATACAAGTGAAGAAGTAAAAACAAGTGAATTCTTAAATGTGATGCAAATATTCAGCATTGCAGCACTTTAAAAAAAGAGATTTTATTATGTCAAATCGGTTCAAAAATAAAGTTGCCCTAGTTACTGGTGCGGGTTCTGGAATTGGGAAAAGCACAGCTATGCTTTTAGCGAAGCAGGGTGCAAGTGTCGTAGTCTCGGATATTAACTTTGAAGCAGCACAGAAAGTTGCTGAGGAAATTGTATCTTTAGGTGGTAAAGCGGCTGCGAATAAAGCCAATACGGCTGAACCTGAAGACATGAAAGCAGCGGTTGAATTTTCAATTAGCACGTATGGTGCCCTTCATTTAGCTTTTAACAATGCTGGAATATTGGGTGATGTTCAGCCAATTGCAGATTTAAGTATTGAAGCTTGGCGTCATGTGATTGATATTAATTTGAATGCGGTCTTTTATGGCTTACATTATCAAATCCCTGCAATATTGGCAGCCGGCGGTGGTGCAATTGTGAATACAGCATCAATTTTAGGTTTAGTTGGGACTGAAAATATTTCTGGTTATGTTGCAGCTAAGCATGGTGTAACCGGGCTTACTAAAACAGCCTCGCTAGAATATGCTAAAAAGGGTATTCGTATTAATTCAGTACATCCTGGTTATATTAAAACGCCTTTAATTGGTGAGTTTGATGAAGCTGAACTGATAAAATTGCATCCAGTTGGTCGTTTAGGAAATCCGGAAGAAGTTGCACAGGTCGTTGCTTTCTTACTCTCTGATGATGCATCTTTTGTAACGGGCAGCCAGTATGTAGTAGATGGTTCATATACTTCACAATAGTTAATTTTAGGAAAGGCTTTCATTTGATTAAGAAGGTTTTCCTTTTGGAATTTATTAGAAGCATCTGTTTTACAAATAAAAAATGCCTGATGAAATTCGTCAGGCATTTATATGAAATATAGTGTCAATTTGTTCAAACCTAGGCAATTTAATGTTTTGATCAAATATCAGTTAAGTAAGATGTATTTTATCAGCGAAAGTTCCCATTAACTTTTAATGGAAACTTTAACTCTGGTTTCAGATTTTATTCAAGCGTACACAGAAAATAATCTAAAGCATTTAACGAAAGCATATAGGTAGGCGAGTTAAACTAAACTGTTAATAAAGTTATCAGGATCAATTTCGCCAGTCACAATAACATGTACGCCAATATTTTTGAGTTTTTCTCGTAATCTGTCCCCCATCCCTGTAGTTACGAAAATATCCATAGGTAACAGTTTTTCTAGCACCTCACCCGACTGAGAAAATGATGCTTCTTTCTCCACCTCAATGAGCTGTTTGTCCATAACTTTCCCATCTTTGAGCTCATATTTCCAGAATTTTCGGCATTTTCCAGCATGCGGAGTAATGTGACGTCGGTTCTGTGATGTAATTACAATTATCATAAAGATTTCTCCCAAATGATACAGCCACTCTTTATAGGCATGTATCGGTTCATGATGATTCATAAGTTAAGCTTGTAGCGACAGAAGCTATTCAAAAACATAACTAATACTATTCAAGCAAGATTTTCTAAAACAAAATGAGGTGACTTGATAAAAAGTTTTAGCAAAGCTTGGGCTGCGCTTGAGGGATTACGAACTCCACGTTCCCAGCTTTCTAGGGTACGGGAAGAAATACACAGCTTGGCCGCCAGTTCTGTCTGTGAAATATTGAGAGCTTGCCGGATCCTTACAATTTGTTGTGCTAAATCCAGACAACAGCTGTTATTAAAATCACTTTTTAGGTGATGTGCCTGATCATGCTGAAGTAGATTCATCATTGTGTCCTCCTTATCGATATACTAAAAAGTTGTAATAACACTTTGAAAAATTAGAAAGTCATTGAGACTGTGATAGTTGGACTTCAAAAAGATTTAGATACAGACAAATCAAAAGTCATATTCACTATTACGGATAGGATTACGGTGACTGAAGATGTCGATTGTGAGCTGCCTACATATTCTGGATAGATGAATATTTTCGACCATATCGCAAACTAGGAAGACTGCTCAGCGATATCACATCTGCTGATTTAATGGATGAATGTTAGAGGAGGAGCACGGCTCTGAGGAATAAGGAACCAGGGAGTAGGTGGGGACAGCATATGCAAGACAACTGTACTGAAGAACAGTAACAAGGTCTGATTTCTGACCAGTACCAGTCTGAGTTTAGTATCCAGTAGCGGTAAGGTATAGCTATACACCAAGCAAAACTGACAGTCATCCTGCTGTTGATGTTCATGTCGATCCTGCACATGTGCGAGGATATGTGCATTGCTTTGGTCTGCTCTACTGGCTTGATTGCTATGCGGGTGTGATGTTGCGAAGCTATGTTGTGGGTGAGCGCTAGTAACTTCTAGATCTAATGCTACAGCAACAGTTTTACATACCAGAAAAACACTATGTTTTTCTGGAAATAAAGGCTGCAGGAATACAACGATCTGTAACAAGATTGCTGATAGCCCCAACAATCTTCCCAACATCATGAGCACTTCATTACACTTTTATGAACATTACATAAGTTATAATATAACAAAATATAAAATTTATAATTGAAAAAATAGATGATTAAATCGATTTAAATCTGCTACTCAACATAATTTTATTTTTTCTTTATATAACAGGAAACGTAAGATTCTAAAGCCAATGAGGTCTTACACAGTAAGGTTATATTAAAGAATCGATTATTGAAAAATCATCATATTCTATGAAACAGATTTGAAGTTTAACCTGAGATTGACTTATATTAATTTTACTGCTGATTTTTATTTTAAACTCTTATAAATATAGGTCACGGATAACCACTGTTCTAATAGAGGAAAATCATGTTTAACATTCTGATGTATCTACCTTGGGGCAAGGTGCCTGAAACTACCTGTCAGGAATTATGGCAGAAACTGGAAATTGTACAGATTGTTGATGTCCGAAGTGCTCAAGAGTTTAAACATAGTCATATAGAAGGTGCTGTCAATTTACCTATTACACAGTTGAACGAATCTACAATACAGTCATTAGGGCTTGATCCGGATCAGCCTGTGGTGACCATTTGTCTATCGGCACACCGGAGTATTCCTGCAACACGCAGATTGGCCAAGATGGGTTATTCAGTCACACAGTTAAAAGGTGGTATGAAATCCTGGTGGAAAAACAACCTACCTTGCATCAAAAACTAAGTTTTAAATGTGCTCTGTGAGCTTCTAAATTTTAAAAAGGAGTAAGACTATGTCGACTCAACCAAATGTAAAAGATTTTTTTGATCCTAAAACAAATACATTCAGTTATGTAGTTTCAGATCCAGCCACAAAACAATGTGCGATTATCGACAGTGTTCTCGATTATGACTCTGCTTCAGCAGTGACATCTACCACGCATGCCGATCAAATCATCGCGTATGTCAAAGAGCAGGGCTTACAGGTTGAGTGGATTTTGGAAACGCATGTACATGCACATCATTTAACAGCAGCACAGTATTTAAAACAGCAACTCGGTGGAAAAACAGCGATGAGCGAACGAATTTCACTGGTACAGGACACCTTTAGCTAAATCTATAACATTGATATCAAACAATTCAATGCTTACCAGACATTTGATCATGTATTTCAGGATCACGAAGAATTTCATATTGGCAACCTGAAAGCCTATAATATTCCTACTCCTGGCCATACACCTGCATGCTTGAGTTATGTGATTGGGGATGCTGTTTTTGTGGGTGATACCTTGTTTATGCCTGATTATGGAACGGCACGATGTGATTTTCCTAAGGGCAGTGCTGCGACTTTATTTGATTCTGTACAGACCCTCTATCAGTTGCCTGAAGACACTCGTGTTTTCCTATGTCATGACTATTTACCGGAATCACGTCATGACTACATCTGTGAAACGGATATCAAAACTCAGAAACAGTTTAATATTCATATTGGCACAGAAAAAGCGGAGTTTGTTGCAATGCGCCAAAAACGTGATGCAACCTTGAGAATGCCTGAGCTGATTCTGCCATCCATTCAGATTAATATGAATGCGGGACGCTTTCCCCAACCAGAACAAAATGGCGTATCTTACTTAAAATTGCCTCTCAATTATTTCAAGTAAGCAAAGTCTTCTTCTGAACACTCTTTGTACAATACATAACTTTCTCCTGCATCAACTGTAAGAGAAAGTTATTTTATTATCTTAAGTGTTTAATTTAATCAACTTTTTATTTATTTTTTTTGCTTTTCAAAAACGAATATATATTATATATTTATAGAATGAAAAGCTGAGTAAATAAGTAGGAATTTATCTTTAAATTTCATCTTTTTATCCAGCGTATCCCTCTTATTCGATGCCAGTCGAGAGAAAACTTGCTGAAGCGAAGTGGAATCTTTATTGCATTTGCAGCCATACTTTTGCAAATTGCAGTATATTTACAGCCTCTGCTGCCGGAAAAATTTCATATTGCTCCGGTCTGTATGTCGATCACCCATAATCTTCTTTCGCCTGCTGATCATCATCATATCCACTCGGTTCATCATGAGCTGCTACAGGATTTGATGCTTCAACATTCCCACGATCACAATGAACATAACCATCAATGCCAATATTGTAAGGTCTATGGTGATTTGGTGCTGCCATTTAAGTTGGGGATTGATGAAGTTCTGGACCGGATTCAAGTCAGATTAAATTTCTATCAGACTGTTTTCCGGCATGTCTATTTCAGCTTACAGAAGCTGTATTTGCTGCCGCAGGGCAGAGCGCCTCCTTTGGCTCTTTAAGACACGATTTGTCACATCAAACAGTTGATCTGTTTGTACCACACAACATCTTAAAGAGTTTTAATCATGAAAATTAATACTTTGTTGCCTGTTAGCAGCATTATGAGTTATCTCAGCCTTAAAAAAGTAATGTGGGCATGCAAACGTGAAGGCTTACGTATTTACAATACTGTAAATATGTGGACACACTTAAATTTAAATATACATAAAACGATATTTCAGAGTGTTTTGCTGAAATCTTTTCACCCATTAATAGAAGGATAAGGTGACAACATGGACTTAGGGTTAACCGCGCTAGAACTGGCGCGTATCCAGTTTGCATTTACCGTATCGTTTCATATCATTTTTCCTGCCATTTCTATTGGTTTGGCCAGTTTTCTGGCTGTTCTGGAATGGCGTTGGCTTAAAACTAACGATCCAGTATACCGAGACTTATTTAAGTTCTGGATCAAAGTCTTTGCCCTGTCCTTTGGTATGGGCGTGGTCTCTGGCGTGGTGATGAGCTATCAGTTTGGTACCAACTGGAGTGAGTTTTCACGGATTTCCGGCAGTGTGACTGGACCATTATTAGCTTATGAGGTTTTAAGTGCTTTCTTCCTTGAAGCTGGTTTTCTAGGGATTATGCTATTTGGTTGGGGCAGAGTGGGACCCAAAACCCATTTTTTCGCAACGCTGATGGTGGCTGTCGGTACCTGTATATCCATGTTCTGGATTCTGTCCTCAAACAGTTGGATGCAGACGCCACAAGGCTTCACCATTGAAAATGGGATCATCATCCCGCAAGACTGGTTTGCGATTGTCTTTAATCCATCTTTCCCTTATCGATTGGCACATATGGCAATGGCTTCCTTTCTGGTCTCTGCTTTGCTAGTAGCTGCCACAGCCGCATTTCATTTATTAAAAGGCCGTCGTGATGCCTTGGTGAAAAAATCATTTTCCATGGCCATGTGGATGATTCTCGCATTGGCACCATTGCAAATGTTTGTCGGAGATCTACATGGCTTGAATACCCTAGAACACCAACCGGCCAAACTGGCAGCTATGGAAGGACACTGGGAAACCAATAAAGATCATGGCATGCCACTGTATTTATTTGGTATTCCAGATATGGAAGCTGAAGAAACCAAGTATGCGATCGGAATTCCGAATCTAGGTAGCCTGATCATGACACATACCTTAGATGGTGAAGTCAAAGGCTTAAAGGAATTTGCACCTGAAGACCGTCCAAACTCGCTGGTCGTGTTCTGGAGTTTCCGGATTATGGTCGGACTTGGTGTACTGATGATTTTAATGGCGGTGCTAGGTGCATGGCTAAGAAAAACTGACAAGTTCTATGACTCGGTATGGTTGCATAGATTTGCGCTATACATGGGACCTTCAGGATTTATCGCTTTACTTGCAGGTTGGTTTACCACTGAAGTCGGTCGTCAACCATGGGTTGTTTATGGTGTATTGCGTACCAAAGATACACTTTCTCCAGTTTCAGCGGAACAGGTAGGTTTAACCCTTATTATTTTTGTGATGGTCTACTTTATTGTGTTTGGAGTCGGCATTTTCTACATGTTGAAATTGATGCGCAAAGGTCCAGAATTTATACATTCGGCACCACATAGTGAGCAGGCAGTTATACAGGCATCAAAACGTCCATTAAGTACGATTGATGATGAGAACGACCTAAATAAAGAAAATCCTAAACAGGATCAGGAGAACCAAAAATGATCGATTTATCATTGATTTGGATTCTAATTATTGGATTAGGTGTGCTGATCTATGTCGTGCTAGATGGTTTTGACCTCGGCATCGGTATTCTATTTCCCTTTATTTCCGATCGTCAGGAACGTGATGTCATGATGAATACCGTCGCGCCAGTCTGGGATGGCAATGAAACATGGATGGTACTTGGAGGTGCGGGATTATTTGCAGCATTTCCCTTAGTGTATTCCACTGTACTGTCCGCCCTGTATATGCCGATTATTCTGATGGTGATCGCGTTGATCTTCCGTGGTGTTGCGTTCGAGTTCCGATTTAAGGCCAATAAAACTAAACATCTATGGGATCAAGCTTTTATATGGGGTTCCATTCTGAGTTCATTTTTACAAGGCGTAATTTTAGGTGCCTATATTCAGGGAATTGAAACCACCAATGGGATATATACTGGCGGTGGTCTTGACTGGTTAACACCTTTTTCACTCTTTACTGGTATTAGTGTTGTTGTTCTGTATGCAACGCTAGGATGTGGCTGGTTGATCTTTAAAACCGAAAAAATGCTGCAGAACCGCATGTTTGAATTGATGCCAAAACTGCTGATTTCATTACTGATGATTTTTGTTTGTGTCAGCATCTATACGCCTTTGGCTCATCCTCAAATTGCAGAACGCTGGTTCAGCCAACCACAACTCTTTTATTTTAGTCCAGTGCCAGTATTGGTTCTGCTGTTTACTTTCCTGGCAATCAAAGCCTGTAAGCAGCGCAAAGAGTTCCTGCCATTCATTTATACCTTGGCTTTGGTAATTTTGGCCTATACGGGCTTTCTAATCAGTCTATGGCCTTACGTCATTCCACCATCAGTCACCATTTGGGAGGCTGCGGCACCTGCTAGTAGTCAATTGTTTGCCCTCATTGGAGCGTTGATCTTAATTCCGATCATTCTTATTTATACAGGATTATCCTATTGGATTTTCCGAGATAAAGTGCGTGTGGGTGATGAGGGTTATCATTAAGGAGGCAGAATGAAAATTTCTGAATTGAAATGGTTTATTGGCTTATGGCTGGCTGGTTTTTTAAGTTTGGCATTGGTCGCAGGACTATTTAGATTTCTGTTAAAATTGGCTTATTAAGTTTTAAACACAGGTCAGTGAGGTTTTCCTTACTGACCTATTTTCTATAGAGGTTCAGTTTTTTAGATGTTAAAAGTTGCTGGATCTGAATAAGTTTGATGAGAGATTTGGACTAAAAATAAATGAGGAGTAAATGATGAAAAACCATCTTTTTTGTGTAGGCATTGAATTTAAAAAAGCATTGGATCCATCGGAATCCTATGCGTATGTGACAGCTTATTTAGGCGCAAAAAACATTGATGAAGCAATTCAACGGGTAGAAAAACAGCTGGAGCAAGAAGGAAATGAAATCCTATTTGTCCGCGGCTGCTGGGTCGTCGATTCAGACTGTGATGATGGTTTCTGTCCAACAGATGAGAGTAGGACGCTAGCAAACAATGATTTGCTTTTTAATGACCAGATCAAGTTTGGAAAATTACAAGAATGGTCAATCAATAATAACTACGAATACTAATTTCGTAAGTGATGCATCAGTTGGTTTTTTCTTTCTGATGCTGTAGTACTGTTTTCAATTTAATATATTAATCTAGGCTCTTAGCACATACTAACCAAGCATCAAAAAAGTGATTTAATGAGATAAATTTGTATATAATTTAATCTGCTTGTAAATAAAAATATAACAGGCTAAAAGAACCTATACAAAAAATCAGCATCAGGATTGATCAATTATAGTGCTTTGGTCGGCTATAAAAAATTTTGTTTTTTAAGCAAAATCAACTAGGGTGTGTTGACACTTTTAGCTTAAAAAATAGCGAAGTAGTAAAATCAAATCGCCAAACCCAATTTTACTATTCGCTATGCCTCGTACCATGCTGACAGATCAACACTGGCAAAAGTTGAAAGCTATTCTGCGTAATTTATCCATTCACCACAACTCAAATTTACGCAATTTTATTGAAGCTATTCTCTATAGAATTAGAACAGGCTGTCCGTGGCGAGATATTCCTTCTTGTTTTGGTCATTCAAACTCTATTTTCAAACGTTTTAATCGTTGGTCAAGCAGCGGTAAGTTACTTAGATTATTCAAATTGCTAGCCTCATGCCCCGATATGTGATCCTAGCCAAAATAATGGACAGCACGTCCCTCTAAAGATAACGTAACTTTAATCTTTGGAGATTCAAGAAATGGCTAAACGTTTTAGTCCTGAATTTAAACAGCAAGCGATTGATTATGCACTTTCAAACTCCCACGAGCCTATAGCTGCAATCGCCCATAAATTAGGTGTGGGTTATTCAACCTTAGATAAATGGATTCGTGAAGCCAACCCAGTAGGTTCAAGCAAACGTCAACTTTCACCAGAACAACAGCGGATCTTAGAATTAGAGAAAGAAGTCAAACAGCTCAGGGAAGCCAATGACATCTTAAAAAAAGCGCATGTGTACTTTCTGACAGATCATGCCAAGAAAAGTACACGGTAATTCAAGATCTGGATGTGAATGAAGTCACTGTATCTTCTGCCTGTAAATGCCTGGGTGTCAGCACTTCAGGCTATTGTGCCTGGCGAAAACGCCAGGCCAATCTAGCGCAGAAATATAATGATTTAAAAGCCGTATATTGGCAGCATCATGCACGATTGGGTGCACCTTCATTGGTACATGACATGCATGATTTAGGTTACAGCATGAGCGAACGAACCGTTGGAAGAATGCTTAAAAAGCTTGGTTTACGTAGCAGGATTGCACGTAAATACAAGTATACGACTGATTCAAACCATCGTTTGCCTACAGCGCCTAACTTGTTGGATCGTCAATTTACGGTCAATGAACCCAATAAGATCTGGACAACGGATATTACCTATATCCGTACTAAGCAAGGTTGGCTGTATTTATGTGTGATGCTGGATCTATTCAGCCGTCGTATTGTCGGTTGGCAAACCAGCCATCGAATAGACCGTCAATTGGTGTGTGATGCGTTTCATTATGCAATGGCTCGTCAGGGGTATCCAATGGGTGTCATGGTGCATTCGGACCAAGGCTCACAGTACTGTAGTCGTGATTTTAGGGCGCTATTATTTACGAATAACTGCGTTCAAAGTATGTCACGCAGGGGAAACTGTTGGGATAATGCAGTGACCGAAAGCTTCTTTCATACATTGAAAGGTCATGTGGTCCATGGCAGTGTGTTTGCCACTCGAAAAGAAGCGAATACAGTCTTGTTTGACTATATTGAGATTTATTACAATCGGGTCAGAAGGCATTCCGCAAACGGCTGGTTAAGCCCAGAAGCCTTTGAACAGAAATATTTTAAGAATTTAGAGGGATTTGTTGTCCACGATACTGTCTAGGATCAATGGAGTGGATTTTTATTGATGGCTCTCATGTACGTGCTCATCAACATTCTGCTGGCATAGCGAATCAATCTATTTCTAAAAGTGTAGGAGGAAACTCCTCAAAAATACATTTGATTGTTGATGCACATGGCAATCCTATTGATTTCATAATTACCGATGGAACCACACATGATGTTAAAGTTGCACCTGATTTAACACATCAACATTAGATTTAAAAGAGACAAAAGTGGTATGCGCAGATAAAGGCTATGATTCAGAACCACTGCGTGAACAGATCAGGAAAACAGGGACTAAAGCGAATATACCAAAGAAAACGAATAGCCAATCTAACAATGACCATATGGACTGGTATTTATATAAAATCAGGCATTTAGTTGAAAATATGTTTTGTAGATTAAAGCAATTTAGAGGAATAGCTACTCGATATGACAAGCTCAAAAGAAATTATCAAAGTTCTGTTGCTTTAGCCTGTATATTTTTATGGCTACCTTTATAGGGTTAATTATGAACAGTAAGTGTCAACAGACCCTAGATAAAATACTTTAAATTTCTACGCTTTTAGAAACTACGACCCTCTCCTTTTTCTTCATACGTTATTCCCTCACGAATATGATATAGTCGCTGGAAAGTCGGAATAATTTTATCGTCATGTGTAACAACAATAATTGCTGTTTGAAATTTTTCCGCCATTTCGTGCAACAAACGAATTACAGTCATGGCACGAACGCTGTCTAAAGGTGCCGTTGGCTCATCTGCCAAAATGACAGGTGGCTTATTAATCAAGCCGCGTGCAATAGCTACACGTTGTTGTTCACCACCTGATAATTGCCCAGGCATGGCATGAATACGATGCTGAACATCTAAAGCCGTTAAAATTTCTAAAGCACTTGCACGTGCAGTGTCATTAGGAACACCTGCAAGCATAGGTAATAGCGCAACATTATCTAAAACATTCAAAAAAGGAATCAAATAAGGTGTTTGGAACATAAAACCAATTTTGTCACGTCGCAATGCACTTAAATCTTTTACCAACCAGTGTTGATCAAAAATCACTTCACTCCCTAAAGTCATACGTCCTTCAGTGGGATCAATCACAGCGCCTAAACATTTTAATAAGGTACTTTTACCTGAACCTGACGGACCAATCAGTCCAACAACTTCTCCTGGATCCACCCACATATTGACATCTTTTAATGCATAAAAAGCATTATCACCTTGCCCAAAACGTTTTTTTAAACCCTCAATTAAAATTCCGTGGGTCATGTGTTATCCTCCAATTGCTTCGGCTGGATCAATACGTAATGCCATACGAATAGCTACTAGACTTGCCAACATACAAATCAACATCACAGCAATAAATCCAAGAATAGAATCCTGAGGAATCAATAATACATACTTTGGAAAATATGGCGCAGCAAAGGTTGAAGTGATTTTACCTATAGTAAATCCAATTAGACCAAGTGCGAGCGCTTGCTGTAAGATCATCCAGGCAATCGTTCGGTTGCGTGTTCCAATTAGTTTCAGAACTGCAATTTCTCGAATTTTATCCATGGTTAGGGTATAAATAATAAATGCCACAATTGCCGCGCTCACCAAAGCCAAAATTACTAAAAACATCGCAATCTGCCTTGCTGACGTTGCAATCATCTTGCTAATTAAAATATGTTCCATTTGAAGACGCGTGTAGACAGTCAGTTGCTGCCAACGTTGGATGTGTTCAGCAGTATCTTCTGCGGAAGTACCAGTTTTAAGACGGACTAAAATTGCATTTACATAACGATTGCTGGTTTGAGCACTCAGAACACTGTCTAATAAATCTGGATAAGCAGGCCGATTGTAAATTGGATTTTGTGCGGTACGTCGGCGGTCTTGTAAAATTGCCGCATTATCTTTTTGAAATTGGGCTTGTTGTGCATCTTTAATCGGAATAAAAATCATCGGGTCACCACCTGATGACACCATTCGTCGAGTCAATCCTACTACAGTAAAATAATTACGACGGATTTTGATGCGATCACCTAATTTAAGTCCTGAAGTGATGTCTACAACAGCTTCATAGTGCCCTCGAGTCAATTGACGTCCCGCTAAAAGGTAAGGTGGCCAGCCTAAATTATTCCAGGCATGTTCACCTGTATGGATTCCAACCACCATCGCACGGATATCTTTATCTTTATAATGAACTTGTGTGGTCAGATAAGTAATATTTGAGGCATGTTCTACTTCAGGTGTAGTCATGACACTACGATATAAATCATCACGCACACTAGAAGGTTCAGCATATGGACCAAGCGTATCTTGTTGTACTACCCATAAATCTGCACCGCTATTATTTAATAAAGCCTTGGCATCATCCACCATACCACGGTAGACACCCGCCATAATTAGAGTCACGCCGATCAACAAGCCAAGTCCAAAACCAGTAAAAACAAACTTACCCCATGAATGGAATATATCCCGACCGGCTAAGCTAATCATTCAGATGTTCCTGCAAGATTTTTTACAATACGCAAACGGTTTTTCGCATTAAGTGGTTTTTCACTATATAAAACGATTTGATCATTTTCTGATAGACCATCGAGTACTTGAACATCACCCTCTAAATTAGAGCGACCTAGTTTAATTTCAATAAATTGTAGTTTTTGATCTGTCACTTTCCAGACACCGACTTGGTTATTGATGCGGTGAATAGCAGCATTTGGAATAGCAAGGCTGCGAGACAGTGGTGCTAGTTTAATTGTCACTTCTGCTAATTCACCTAAAGGGGGTAGAGGGTTAGGTTGTTGACTAAAGACTACTTTGGCTAAGATTTCTTCGGTAATAACATCTGCACGGGGCTCTACCCATAAGACTTGACCTGAAAGCGTGTTACTTTGACGCGAACGTAAATGAATTTGTGCAGGTAAACCTGAGGCTAAGCCAATCGCACTAGATTGATCGAAGCGTGTATTCAACCAAATAGACTTCGGGTCTACAATTTCCAATACGGTTTGCCCTGCAACTACAGTAGAGCCAGGTTCTGCATAACGGGCTGTGACTATACCTGGTGCTGTTGCCATTAAATTTAAATTGTCGCGCTGGGCTTGTAGTGTATTGAGGTCTGCACGGGCTTTATTAAGTTCTTGCTGCATTGAGCCAAGTGCCGTTGTAGCAAGATCAAGTTCCTGCTGCTTAATGGCGAGTGACTCTTGACTGGTGGCATTGATTTTGGTGAGTTGCTGATAGCGTTGAACTTGTTGCTGTGCAAACTTTTGACGAATTTGAGTATCTTGTTGCTGAGAGATGATTTTTTGGATAATGGCACGTTGCGCAAGTATTTTTTCTTCTAAATCAACGGGATCCATTTCCCCTAAAAGTTGTCCAGCTTGTACAGCATCTCCTATATCGACTCGAAGGTTTTTAAGACGACCTGCCGTTGTGGGACCAATCTTGTAATTATGACGAGCTTCAACAGTCGCTATACCAAATAGACTAGGCTGAATGGATTTATACTGAACTTGTATCAGAGTGACCTTGACAGGTGCAAAAGGTCCTGTACGCAATAGGACATAAACCAAAAATAAGATTAATGTAATAAGCACTACAAGAACGGAAAGAGCCCTCTTTCCTAATAAAAATGTTTGCATCTGTATTTTGCTTATCTTATTTAATTAAGAATAATATAATCTATTTTTAAGTATTATGTAAAACAATTCCTTCCTAATTTAGATACCTAATCGGTTCGGACTGCCACTATCTAAGCTCATTCCACTGAATCATCACTTTCTAATGAACTAATTCTTTCCCCAAAAAGGATTGTAGCAACCTCTCTAGTGAACACACTTTACCAAGCTATCCGATAAGCCTTAATTAAGTTCCCACTTAAAAATAAATGGGGACTTAATTCATGACTACAAATACCCATGCATGGGACGTAAAAACTGGCTGTTTTCAGGATCACTACGCAATGGCTAATGAGCTGTGAACATATGACGCTTACAGTCAGCGAAACTGAATGGACTGTATCCGTATCGTATGCCTATATGAGTGATTTATTCAGTATTGATGATGAAAAAATGACTTTATTGCACCAAACATCAACGTGACTGAACTGGATGAAGGCGCAAAACGATTTGATATCGTACTTGAAAAACGTGATGCAAAATTGAATACTGTGATGAGTAACAGTTTCGGTTTTGGCGGTGTAAATGCCTGTCTTCTTGTTTTCAAAAAATAGGAAGGCTAAGCTAAGAAGTGTTGATCATTCAGCCATGGATGATCAACTTCTGCCACACTGCCCTTTAAAAGGGTGAATGGATGGATGCTCCTTCTGATGCTTTCTTGTGGGTAAAAGCATTACATATTATTGCAGTCGTTTGTTGGTTCGCGGCATTGTTCTACCTGCCACGTTTATATGTTTATCATGCGATGAGTGAAGATGGCACGAGTCATCAGCGTTTCCAGATTATGGAACGAAAGTTGTACCGCGGCATCATGTGGCCGTCAATGCTTGCCACTCTCATCACAGCGCATTTTTTAGTGGATTGGGGTGATGCAACTCGGCATTACCATGAAGCACTCTGGTTTTACCTGAAAGTTGGATTAGTGGGCTTACTGGTGATTTACCATTTTGTTTGTGGTTATTACCGTAAAAAACTGATGGAAAACCCGCATTACAAATCACATAAGTTTTGGCGTTTCTTCAATGAAATGCCAACGCTTATTTTACTCGCAGTAGTGATTTTAGTGGTGGTTAAACCGCAGTTTTAATCCAGTTGATTTTAAAAAACCTCCTTAAGGAGGTTTTTTGGCACTGTTGCAAATAGTGATTTGAGTCGATGATGTTCCCTTTAAAAAGT
>NZ_KE007376.1:43449-59063 GCF_000400735.1 Acinetobacter tandoii DSM 14970 = CIP 107469 | reverse complement strand
CGTGATAAAGCATGGCCATAGGTCGCTGCTTTATCTGTATTGATGACCCGTGGAATTTGCCATTTTTTCACCGTATTGAAGATCTTTCCTAGAAAACTATAGGCTGATTTACTGTTCCGTCTAGCGGAAAGGTAAAAGTCAATCGTATGACCCCGTTGATCAACTGCACGATACAGGTAAGTCCATCGCCCCTTCACTTTGATATAAGTCTCATCCATATGCCATGAATGTAAATCTGTAGGATTACGCCAATACCAGCGTAACCGTTTTTCCATTTCTGGAGCATAACGCTGAACCCAACGATAAATTGTACTGTGATCCACATTTATGCCTCGTTCAGCGAGCATTTCTTGAAGTTCACGATAGCTGATGCCATATTTACAATACCAACGAACAGCCCAAAGAATGATTTCACCTTGAAAGTGCCGACCGTGGAAGGGATTCATCTGCTGTATCTCGAAATAAATAAGATATTTAGCTTATCATGTCAGCCTATTTGCAACAGTGCCACTTATTATCTATACTCCTCATGGAGTGGGAATATTTGGATTATACAAAAAAGGATCTTATGCCACCGCAACATTAAATAATGATCCAATCCAAGCACTGAATAACATGGCAATAATACCCCAAATCATTACCCGAATCGAACCTCTCCAAATACTGGCGCCGCCCGCATAACTGGCCAAGGCACCCATAATTCCGAGACTTAATACCCCAATCAGCATGACGCCTTTCTCTAAGTATCGCTCAGGCAGAAGCATAATTGAAATTAAAGGAAATAATGAGCCTACAGTAAATGCAATGGCTGAAGAGAAGGCAGCACGAAACGGCTGGGCAGAAGTATGATCTGAAATACCAATTTCATCACGCGCATGTGCATCTAAAGCATTGTGTGCAGTCAGTTGTTGCGCGACTTCTTGCGCTAAAGCGGGTTGTAATCCACGCTGTATGTAAATATTTTTTAGCTCATTTAATTCATGTTCAGGATGGCGTTGCAGTTCACGTTCTTCCATCTGCAGATCATTCTTTTCAATGTCTTGTTGCGATTTAACGGAGATGTATTCACCTGCAGCCATCGATGCAGCTCCAGATATTAATCCGGCGATACAGGTCACCAGTACAGTATGGGTAGATGCTCCACTGGCTGCGATTCCCACCACGAGACTTGTGACTGAAATAATCCCGTCATTTGCCCCCAGCACAGCTGCACGCAACCATCCCGCACGTTCGATGTAATGTTTTTCAATATGATAAGAATGGCGCACAAGGTATATCCTTTTTGTTATCAGGATGATTATAATAAATTTATTTCATCTGTAGAGATTATTATTGGCTAATTTCAAAAACCGTGATTAAAAGGCAAAAAAATTTTAAAACGGATTCTAGTAGCCACTGGCTATTCATTTTTAGGATCTAAAACAGCGTCTAAAAATAGGCAGCTTTTCGTCAAATCGTATTAATTGATCTTATTCTAATTCCTATGAGCTTTTTTATTGCTGTTTCTTCTATAGAACGGGCACTGATGGTGGCTGTCTGTTTACTGGCTGTAATTGTGGAATTATTCAATTCTGCGATTGAAGCTGTTTTAGATCGTATTTCGCTTGAAAAACATGCATTCCAAAAAGGCAAAAGATATGAGAAGTGCGGCACAATTTTCAGCACTTCTCATTATTTTTATTATTTGGTCAATTATTTTACTTGTCCACTAAAAGATCTTAAAAGTTGATTTTACTTAAGCCAACAATGGAAATTGATAGACTTCTGCATAGATTAGCGCAGCAAGCAGAACCAAAATAATGCTTAGGCTTACTGTATAAGTCTGCATAGCTGACCCAGGTATTTGCCAAATAATTTTTCCTCTGGCACTTAACCATTCTGTCAGACTAATACTGACAATTAACCATAATGTTCCTACCAAAAAACCACCCAGCACATCACTTAAGTAATGCTCATTTAAGACAATTCTACTTAGGCCTAAAAGTACAGCAAAAAGAAACATCGTAAAAAATATACGGACTTGTCTGATAAAATTTGGGCTAAAACGAATAGCCAGGTAAGCAAGAAATCCATATAAGGCAATAGCAATGGTGGCATGTCCACTAGGGAATGAGTAGGATTGCTCCAGCAGTAAAGCATCTGCTGGTCGCACGCGATGAAATAAGAGTTTACTCAGGAAGGTAAATATAGAACTTCCTATAGTGGAGACCAGCAACCCTATTAATATATAGGGTTGGCGAATGATCCAGCAGATCACACCGACTAAAATCACAATCAAACAAGAAATTGCTGTAGAACCAAAACTGGTGATGAAAATAAAAAAATCCACTACGCTGGGTTGATGCAGCATATTCATCTGTTGGGAAACAAAATAATCCATTGTCACGATGGAGTCTGAAGTAACCACATCTTCAACAAGTCCGGTAAACAAAGCTAAAATATAGCCCATGGCTAAAAATAAAAGCGTCAGAGGTAAGCCATAAAAATGCTGGAGCTGAAATCTTTTCGACAAAAAACCAAAAAAACGGGGGTACTTGTATTTTATTCGAATGAATAAATTGCTTTTTCCCACCTGCTGTTTAAACGTTCCCCCATACTGCACAACTGAATCAAATAATTGCTTGCCATGCTGAATAATCCAGTACTGTAATACCCACAAAAGAATAACCAGTGAAAATACAAGGATGCTCAAGATGAACAATTGCTGATTGGCTTGAATCAATGGAATCATGGCGAAAAAATTTCCTCGTTGAAAGCATTTTTAGCAGGGCTTACTGTCATATTTTGTCAGCGCACAGATCCAATCAATGTTTCGATATCAATACGACTTTATATATTTAGGCCTTTTTTGCAGTCGTTTTATTGCTAAAGTGAATACACACTAGAATCGCAATCAAAATGACAGCTGAAGCAGTAAAGCGACTTAAATCCAAACCACCCGAAGCGATCGGTTTATCCAGGAAATCCCCCACCACAGCCCCCAAAGGGCGGGTTAAAACAAATGCACTCCAAAACAGTAAGGTTCTTGAAACATGAGTGAATTTGTACAGGGCCAAAATCATGAGAATAAGACCGACGAAAAGGATAATTCCACCGCTATAACCCAGCCCCATGGTGTCTGCTGACCAATCTCCTAAAGCCGTCCCTAAGGTTTGGGAAAAGGTAATGGTTAACCAATAGAAAATTTCTGCCCGTGGATAATTCACCGTATGCGGTGAAATACTGCCTTCAACCTTATACCAGCTGAATAAAGACAAGCAGACCAAACCGAGCAATAGGCTACTTCCGCCGATATAACCAATCCCCAAAGATCGATCGATCAAATCAGCCAGTGTCGTACCTACGGTCGTACTGGCGATGATGGTAAACCAATACAAATAAGGACGGTAAAATTTAGAGCGGATTTGAAAGAATAGCAAAGCTATAAATACTGCTGCGAAAATAAAGGTACTGATCAAATAGCCTAAATTTAGAGACCTCTCTCCGCCTGGGCGAAAAAAGCGGCTGCTTTACGTAGAATTTCATTGGCACGCTTTAATTCTTTAATTTCACGTTCCATTTGCTTCATTTTTTCTTGATCAGATATCTGTTGTACTTTAATAGGATTTTGCTGATCTAAATGCTTTTGATGCCAGGCACGAAGTGTTTCAGGAGTACAACCAATCTTAGGCGCAATTGCTGTGATTGCAGCCCAAGTAGAAGGATAATCTTTTTCAGATTCAATCAATAATTGAACCGCTCTTTCTCTGATTTCAGGGGTATATTTTAATTTTGTCATCGGGATAGTCTCTCAGAATATTGACTCTCCGACAAACCCGGTACGGTTCATATGCTCTGATATGCGTGTGCCTACACAGATACGTGCATTTTTTAAAAGTAATAACATAGCGATTAGTCTCTTCAACTAATTAAATTTCAAAACAATAAGGAATTGCCAATAAATTTAGACAGCAAAAGAGAGAGGAGGTGCTCGACCTTGAGGGATAAGAAATAATTGATTTAAAATAAAGAAGATATGAAAGAAAGCTTCTTTAAAAGCTAATAACCGAACTTGAACTCTAACAAGTATTTCTTTAACGCGAATGTCTGGTAAAGGAACGACATGTGCGTAAACCACACAGTACTGACATTGATGATTTGCATCGTGATGATGACTGGACGAAGTTTTTTGTTCAAGATGTGCATGATTAAGCTTTTCAGTATCATGATTAGCTAAATTCAACTCTTGATGAGAGTGAGTATGCGAAGAATGATCTGAGCTATGCACATGGTGTGAGTTATTTAGTTGAAGTGCATGGACAATAGTTTCACAGACAGGAGAAATTTGATATTTCTCTGGAAGTAAAGGCTGTAAAAAAACAGCAATCTGTAACAAGATTGCTGAGAATGCGAGCAATCTTCCTAAAACCATGATCACTTAGATTGTCTCAATTATCCAAGTAAGATGGTTAGATTGTAGCAGAATTACTATTTATTAAAAGTATAAGCGATATTAATTTAATAGTTTTGATTTAATCCAGCGTAATAATTTTTAGGATAAAGTAAAAATAAAAATAATTGATTTCAATCTGAATCAATTCAGATTGAAATCGTGCATGATTAATTTTGCTCTAAAAAAATAATGATTAAAATTTATAAAGTAAAGTAGATGAATGTATTTTCACGACATTGTAGGGATATTTATTAACTGGCCCTTTAACGGAGATGAAATTTTGTGACTGAGTATATTCTTGAATTGATTTAAGCAAACTCATTGCTTCTCGAGATAAGGGGGATATGGTTTTCTTTTTCCGCCTTCATCTGCTCTTTAGAAATAACCGAGATATTATGCTTAGGTGGAAATTACCCTTTAGATCCTGAAAAAATTGGATTTCCAAACTTAATTAGATCTTAAGAACTTAAATTTATCCTGAGAGAAAATATTTTTGAGGGTAGATCAGTGAGTCAACAAGTGAGTGTATTACGAAATAATAAAATATTTCTCAGTATTTGCACATTGGTCTTGGTAATTTTAGGAGTTTGGTGGGCGAGCAGTTCACTATTTAATAAAAATAAAGCGGAAAAATCAAAGCCACAAAATGTAACCGCCAATGAAACAGAAACCATAGATGTCTCTGGTAATCAGATTTTAATTTCGCCCACACAGATTCAACAGGCAGGTATTCAATTACAAACTTTAGGACAAGCGACAAGTGATGTACAACTTGCACTGACTTTGCAGGGGCAAGCGCAGTGGTCACCTCAAAGTAAAGTGGTCTTAACCAGCCCGATAGCGGGGATAGTTCAACAGGTACTGGTGCAACCTTTAGCCGAAGTGGGTCTCCATAATCCTGTACTGGCCATTCATAGCCCTGATTTAATTCAGATTCAAAATGAAATTTTACAAATTCGTGCACAACTGCAATTGGCCAGCCAAAATTTGGCACGTGAACGCAGTTTATATGCTGAAGGGATTATTGCTGAAAAACGTGTACAGGAAGCCCAGAATGTAGTGCAACGACTGAATATTGATTTGAGTGCCAAGCAACGCATGTTGCAGTTTATGGGAGGAAGTAGCAGTCAGGGACTGAATTCCGTAGTGTATGTTAAAAGTCCCGCCAAAGGCAGTGTAGAAAGTTTACAGGTATCTGCAGGTCAATATGTAGAAACCGGCGCAGTACTGGGTCAGTTGGTGAATAGTGATCTACCTTTGCAATTAATGTTGCAAGCCCCTTTAGCGGATAGCAAATATATCCAGATTGGCGATCTGGTTAAAGTTGAGGGGTGTGAAATTACTGGGCAGGTACAAAAAATTGCACCAGCACTTTCAGACAATACGCAATCTCAAAATGTTTTAGTTCAGATGAATGCCAAGGACAACTGTTTAAAAGTACAACAGTTTATTAAAGCGAATATTCAAAGCCATAACCCGACAACAGAAACTGCATGGGTAATACCAAGTACTGCCTTGACTTTAAAAGATAACAAGCACTTCATTTTTATCAAAAACCAAAATGGTTTCGTGGCAATGCCTGTGGAATTGGTGGGTGCGAACCAGCAGCAAAGTCATGTGATTGGAAATGCATTAAAACCTGGAATTCAAGTTGCTGTGAGGGGTGTCGAACGTCTAAAAGCCGTTTGGTCAGGTTTCGGTGCAGAGCAGGCACCACCTGCCAGCAGTAGCACTGCGGTGAATTGAGGTTAGGCACATGTTAAAACGTATTATTGCATTTTCACTGAGTCAACGAATCCTAATGCTGTTATTGGGTATGGCAATCAGTGTTGCGGGTTATTTGGCATTTACAAAATTACCGATTGATGCCTTTCCGGATGTATCAAGCACACAGGTTCAAATTGTGATGAAATCTCCTGGCATGACGCCAGAAGAGGTGGAAAGCCGTATTGTGGTACCGATAGAACAGGAAATGTTGGGAATCCCTCATCAAACTGTACTACGTTCACAATCTAAATATGCCATTGCAATCATTACCCTGGATTTTGCAGAAGGGACAGATCCTTATTGGGCCAGGCAACAGGTCAATGAGCGTTTGACTGGAGTCATGTCAGCTCTGCCTGGCAATGCATCAGGCGGGATTGCGCCTATGACGACGCCATTAGGTGAATCTTTTATGTTCACTTTACATGGTCCTATGAGTGATATGGAAAAACGAACCTTGCTCGATCGGGTCGTCCGTCCACAGCTCAGAAAAATTGAAGGGGTAGCGGATGTCAATGTCCTGGGTGGTTTGGCACGTACTTTTGAAGTGACACCCAACCTGGATGCTTTGGCATCGAGAGGTCTATCTCTTGATCAGTTAAAACAAGCAATTGAATTAAATAATGCAAGTGACGGTGCGGGTCGTCTGAATGAAAATGGAGAATCATTACTGATTCGTAGCGATAGTCGTGTCACCAATTTACAAGAGTTGGGTGAGATTATTGTTTCCAATCATCAAGGGATGCTGGTGCAAGTGAAGGATGTCGCCGATGTCCATACCGGTGCCCTTACCCGTTACGGAGCGGTAACCGAAAATGGTCAGGGTGAAGCTGTTGAAGGGATTGTCCTCACCTTAAAAGGTGCCAATGCACGTCAGGTTGTGCAAAGTGTGCGTGAACATTTGCATGACATTGAGAAAAACTTACCCTCGGGCGTTACGATCAAGCCTTTTTATGACCGTGGTGAACTGGTGAATCGTGCCATTCATACCGTGAGTAAAACCTTGGTCGAGGCGATTGTATTAGTCCTAATTTTATTGCTGTTGTTTTTAGGCAATTTAAGAGCCGCTTTGGTGGTTGCCGCGATTTTACCTTTATCTGCGTTGAGTACTTTCTTAATGATGCGTCAGTTTGGATTAAGTGCCAACCTGATGTCATTGGGTGGTTTAACCATTGCCATTGGTTTGCTGGTCGATGCGGCGGTTGTGGTGGTTGAAAATATCGAAATGCAACTGGCAGATGCACACGAATCCAAACACCGTTCGTTTTTACCCCCGCTGAACGTCATTTATCGTGCAGTTTGTGAGGTGGCGGTACCTGTGACAGCAGGAATGATCATTATTATGCTGGTCTTCATTCCGTTAATGACGTTGCAAGGTCTGGAAGGGAAGCTTTTCTCTCCAGTGGCACTGACTATTGTCTTTGCATTGTCGAGCTCACTGATTTTTTCATTAACGATTATTCCGGTGCTGTGTTCTTATTTCTTGAAATCTCAAGCACATCACACGCCGTATATTGTTGCTAAGCTGGAACAGGCATATAGCAAGGTGTTAAATGCAAGTTTAGCCCATCCGAAACGTGTTTATGCTTTGGCCGGAGGTGCTTTGGTGGTTGCTGCACTCATTTTTCCACTCATTGGTAAGTCTTTTATGCCAACAATGGATGAAGGTGACACCATATTGCAGTTGGAAAAAATGCCATCGATCAGCCTGCAAAATTCGATTGCACTTGACCTGGACATTCAAAGAAGAATTCTAAAACAAGTTCCAGAAGTGGCCCGCATTGTGGCAAGAACCGGCTCGGATGAACTGGGCCTTGACCCTATGGGCTTAAATGAAACCGATAGCTTTGTCATTTTGAAACCGCAAGATCAGTGGCAGGGACAAAGTAAGGAGCAGATTTTAGCCAAAATTCGCCATGTATTGGCCGATGTTCCTGGGGTCAATCTCACCTTTAGTCAGCCGATTGAAATGCGGACTTCAGAAATGTTATCGGGTGTACGTGGAGATTTGGCCGTCAAAATTTTTGGTACCGATTTAGATCAGCTGAATCAGCTGTCTAAGCAAATCTCTACCGTTCTACAAGGGATCAAAGGCAGTGAAGATGTCATGACTTTGGAAAATTCTGGGGTGCAATATCAGGAATTACGTATTCGTCGTGATATGGCTGTCCGCAATCAGTTAGATAGTCAGAGCATACAGGCACAACTCAAAATGCTCATTGAAGGGCAGCAGATTAGTTCGATTATTGAACAGGGGCGACCAGTTCCATTGATGATGAAAGGTGATCCACGTCTGGGACAATCCAGTTTTGCCCTCGCGAACATGAATTTACCTGTTGCAAACTCAGCGGCTGTACCGTTGTCCTCTTTAGCAGAAATGGTCAAGACTGAAGGCGTCGTCAAAATTGACAGGGAAAATGCTTCAAGAATGTCCGTTGTCCGTGCCAATGTGCGTGACCGGGATCTGGTTGGTTTTGTCGAGGAAGCAAAACAGCAGGTTGCCCAGAAAGTTAAATTACCGGCCGGCTATTCATTGAAATGGGGTGGACAGTTTGAAAATCAACAACGTGCAGCAGCGCGTCTGATGCTGGTTGTCCCTGCAGCGTTGACTATGATTTTCTTCCTGCTCTTTACAACTTTAGGGTCTGTTCGTCAGGCAGTACTGGTTTTTGTGAATATTCCCTTTGCTTTAATTGGGGGAGTCGTAGCCTTAGCCATCACTGGTGAATATTTATCGGTGCCTGCTTCTGTTGGGTTTATTGCATTAATGGGGATTGCCGTACTGAATGGTTTGGTGATGATCGGTTATTTTAACCAGCTCATTTCACGCGGCGTTGCAATTGAAGAAGTGGTTCGTGAGGGGGCGATGCGACGTTTACGTCCAGTAATGATGACTGCAAGTATCGCGGCTTTGGGTTTAATTCCCTTGCTCTTTACCACTGGGCCAGGTGCTGAAATTCAGCGTCCATTGGCGATCGTGGTGATTGGGGGATTAATTTCCTGCACCTTACTGACGCTGATTTTACTTCCTAACTTGTTCAAACAATTTGGTTTAGTGCGAGATACTCATGTCTGAAATGTGCCAACTCTCTATCAACATCTCCAGTGATATTGCGGAAGAATTAATGAGCCATTTATGGCTTATTCCCGAGATTGTGACAGGATGTACCTGTATCCCGGCACAAGGTTTCGGCAGCCGCCAACATTATCGCAACATTCAAGAAAAAATTCGGGGTGCAACTGAGCGTAATTTGATTCTGTTGATTTTACCCCTCGCAACTGTACCTTTAGTTTTAGCCCATATCCAAAAGAAATTTAAATCAAGTGACTGTTTCTATTGGGTATTACCAACCATAACATCGGGTTATGCTGGTCAAGGAGAAGTGAACGAATGAAACCAGAGATAGCGACTCAACCCCGTTTGCTGGGTAAAGCCTTACGTTTACTGGGCTTGGGCTGTTGTGTGATGATGACTTCTGTCGTATCCGCGGAACCCGCTTTGGATCAGGTCTTGCCACCACTCGATGCGGTCAAACAGAGCTTGTCACAGCATCCAACTGTTCAATCGGCAGTTTCGGATCAGGACTATGCCCATTTTGCAGGACAAGGGTTAAAACTGGGTCATCCCTGGACCGTGCGTGCGGGGATGCAGCTTCGTAACACCGACACCCAGGATGGTCAAACAAAGTCCAATAGTTATGAGCCGAACTTTGGTGTTGAAAAGCAGATTCGTTTGCCTGGCAAATACCAACTGGATCAGGATTTGGCGCAACGAGGGATGAGTATTGCTGAATTAAAATATGAAGATGCCAAACATGAAGTTGCCAAAAATTTGCTAAATCAGTGGTTTGCCTATATGCGCAGTGCTTTGCAATTGACGCGCTTAGAGGAACAGCAGTCAAGAATACAGCACTATATGCAAATGACCCAGCAGCGTATTCGTGCTGGAGATGCCCCACGACTGGAACTGATGCTGCTTAGCAATGAATCGCGGCAAATCGAAGAACAATATATGCAGGCTAAAACAGCTTACTACCAAGCACAGCAGTTATTGTCACGTGATTATCAGGGAAAAATTCCAGAACACTGGAGCAGTGATGTCATCAAAATTCGCCCACTCGAATATACACAGACTGAATGGATACAGCAGATTTTGGCTGCCAACCATGAGCTTGAGCTGGCCAAAATGCAGGCAGTACAGCAAGATGCATTAGTCAAAAGAGAGCAACTCAATCAGGTACCTAATCCTACGGTCGGAGTGGGCTATAGTCGTGAGCAGTCTGGTGTTGAAAACTTGATGAGTGTAACAGTTTCAATTCCACTAGCCAGTCGGCAAGTGCGGATAGCTTCTGGTATGGCCATGGCGGAAGCTCAAAAGGCCAATTTTGAGATCGGACGAGTAGAAAACCGTTTGCGCCAGGAAACGCAATACTGGTTCACGCAGATGGAGTCGGCAACTGTACGGAGTGAGCAGGCTCAACAGAATTTGGCACAGTTACAGCAACAACATGGATTGATGCAAAAAGCATATAAGCTTGGTGAATTGAGTTTAAATGAACTGTTACTTCATTCACAGCAACTGGTTGATGCGCGCGGTCGAATTGATCAAGCCAAAATTGATTATGCAGAAAGCTTGAGTTTACTATTGCTGAATTCGCATCAGTTATGGCCTTTACATGAGGATCATCAGGCAGAGTAAAATAGTAGAGTGCTGATATATCAATGCCTTGTATGATCATTATTCGGTTGGTGTTCTGTCTTTCTTGGGCCAGAGTACCTGCCGCTTTCACAGAAATAAATATAGGCTTATAAGTAGCAGAATGAGAAGGTAGCTCAGACGTGAGAATATTGTTAGTTGAAGACGATGCCTTACTGGCTAAGGCGACAGCACGGGGCTTAGACCAAGCGAATTTTGTTGTTGATATCGCCACCACAGCAGAACAAGCCTATCATTTTTTGGCGAGTTATGATTATCAGTTTATTTTGCTTGATTTAGGTTTGCCAGACAGGAATGGATTGGAAATTTTAAAGTCACTGCGTCGTAAAAAGAATAAAGTAGGCGTTATTATTTTGACTGCTCAGGATAAAATTCAGGAGCGAATTTCCGGTTTAGATGCTGGGGCAGATGATTTTGTAGTTAAACCCTATGATTTGTATGAAGTTATTGCACGGATTCAAGCAGTATTACGCCGTATTTCAGGAGAAGTGAGTGATTTGATTCAGATTGGCAATATTGCGGTTAATAAAGCGACTAAACAGGTACTGAGAGATCACACTGAAGTTGAATTAACCCCGAAAGAGTTTCACTTGCTAGAACTATTTATCCTTAACCGTGGCCGGATCATTTCACGGGAGAGTATAGAAAACTCATTTTATGCCTATGATGCAGATGTGAGCAGTAATGTGATACAGGTTTATATTCATAATTTACGGCGTAAGCTGGGAAAAAATATCGTGCGCACTGTACAAAGCTTTGGATATATTATGGATGAAAATTATTAATGGCCAATTTCATTCGCAGTTATTCACTGACCAGACGTCTATCATTTATTTTAATGGTCATCACCGCCAGTGTCTGGGTGGGTAGTTTAGGTTGTATTTACTGGGGAATGCAGCGTACCGCGAACAATATTTTTGATAAATCACTGGCTGAAACAGCCCATGCTTTACTTTCGACTACTTCAAGTTCACTGGCGGGGCAAATCCCGGATCATACGGTCATCGAGAAAGCTCAAGGGGAGCATTATAATCAGATTATTTTCCAGATCTGGCATCGTAATGGCAAGTTGATTTATCGTTCGGTTGGCGTTGGCACACATCCGTTTGTCCAGCAAGCCAACTTTGGCTGGATTAATATTCACAATCAAACCTATCGCAGTTATTCGGTTTGGGACAGCACCCACACTATACAAGTACAAATTGCACAGGTCTGGACTATCCGTCAGGATATCCAGAGAGATATGCTGTTATTTTTAATAGGGGTTTCAGCATTTTTTTTACCATTATTGTCTTGGCTGATTTTGCAGACCGTACGTAGCAATTTGTCCACTGTATTCAGTATCAGTCAAAATCTGGAAAAGCAGTCGATTGAACATTTAAAACCCATCAACCCTGTCGTGCCCAAAGAAATCGAACCTTTGGTGAAGTCATTAAATACATTATTGAGTGAAGTTGCAGAAAGCATGCAACGTGAAAAACGTTTTACCTCAAATGCAGCCCATGAGTTACGTACACCTTTGGCGGCGATCCGTCTGCATGCACAAGTTTTGCAGAGTGCACGTTCGACTGAGGAGGCACGAGAAGCAGCTGAGGACATCATGATTGGCATTGATAAAACCTCGCGAATGATTACACAGTTACTAACCTTAGCCCGGATTGAACCCAATGCTCATCAAATTCAAGGCTCGGTCGATCTCGTTAATGTGATTCAAAGTACTCTTTCGATGATGGATTTTCAGCTTTGTCAAAAAAAAGTTGACTTACAGTTACAACTGGAGTCAGCTCTAGTTATGGCTCAACCTGAGCAATTGGAAATTATGCTCCGTAATCTTTTAGAGAATGCCATCATCTATCGTAGTTATGAACGCCCGTGTGTCATAAAAATCAGTTGTGGCTGTGTTAAAAATTATAGCTTTGTGCAGATTGAGGATAATGGAATTGGTTTGGATGAAGCACAAATACCTCTGATTTTCCAAAGATTCTATAGGGTGAATCAGAACAGTGTCATTATTGGCAGTGGTCTCGGCTTATCGATTGTTAAGCAAATTGTCGATTTATATCACGGAAAAGTTGAGTTACATCGGACAAATGCTATTGGTGGTCTTATGGTTAGGATTGAATTTAACCAGCAGAACTAAATAATGGCGCTATTTACTGGGCTGAGAAGTAGTTTTCAAAATTGAAGATTGGGGTGCCATAACTACTTATGGCTATATAGCGACAGAGGTAAAAAAGCCTACTGTCCTACACTCATATATTGCAGCATAAGTCTGATAAAAGCAGTAATATAACTTATGCCACTTAAAGTGAGGGTGATATTAGAGTCTGTAACTCATTTTGTGTAAGTCCGATTTTTTATAAATGATCATTTAATCAACCATCGAAATGAATAGTAAATCAATTCATTGCTTAAAGTCATGAGTAGTAATGCCACATAAGATTGGCAATGTCTATTTCTTAGCAGGATTTAATGTTGCGAAGTAAATTACTTCTTTCTTCATAGAATCATCGGAAGAAAAGATTTTTCTTTTCTTGATTGACGGATCACACTATTCAATGACTCATTTGTATAAATTGTATGATGTACTTTAGCAGGATAGCTAATGTCTCCTCTGATACAATGGTTGTCCCTGAAGGTAGTATATGTCAACAAATTCACCAATCTTTACATAATGTAAAAGTCTTTTGGAAGCAGAATAAGGGTTCATCAGATACTTAAAATGGCACTGTTGCAAATAACCACGAATGGTAAGCTGAAGACTGTTTTAGCTAAAGGTGCAGCATATGAATCCTTTCCATGGTCGGCATTTTCAGGGCGAAATCATTCTTTGGGCTGTGCGCTGGTATTGTAAATATGGCATTAGCTATCGTGAACTGCAGGAAATGCTGGCCGAACGGGGTGTGAATGTTGATCACACGACTATTTACCGTTGGGTTCAACGTTATGCTCCTGAAATAGAAAAACGTTTACGCTGGTATTGGCGTAATCCTACAGATCTGAGCTCGTGGCATATTGATGAAACCTATGTAAAAGTGAATGGACGATGGTCTTATCTGTATCGTGCAGTCGATCAACGTGGCGATACCATTGATTTTTATCTTTCTTCTAGACGTAATACCAAATCAGCATATTGTTTTCTTGGAAAAATTTTAAATAATGTGAAGAAGTGGCAAATTCCACAAGTGATCAACACGGATAAAGCACCCACATATGGACGTGCTTTATCACGGTTAAAACGGGAAGGTAAATGTCCACCAGACCTTGAGCACAGGCAGATTAAGTATAAAAATAACGTGATTGAATGTGATCATGGCAAGCTAAAGCGGATCATCAGGGCCACATTAGGATTCAAATCTATGAAGACGGCTTATGCCACAATTAAAGGTATTGAAGTCATGCGTGCACTACGTAAAGGACAAGCATCGTCATTTTATTATGGTCAGCCTCAGGGTGAAGTGTGTCTAATCAACAGGGTTTTCGGTCTCTAAGTACTTTTTAAAGGGAACATCATCGACTCAAATCTCTATTTGCAACAGTGCCGTTTTTAGATAGCTAGTTATAGCTAACTTACAACTAGGTTTAGTTATTTTAATTAAACTATTGATTAAGCCCACTTAACATATTGATTTATTAATTAATATTTTGATTTTTTGATATATTCCGCCACTGAATATTACTTGAATAGCGTACAAAATAATCAATAGAAACTGCTGTAGTTTCTGAATGACCTTTCTAGGTCCTTAGTTTATAAGCCTGCCTCACTTTCCTTGAGCGGGCTTTTTTTTGCTTGGATTTTAATTGTCATTATTCAATTACTCCTTTGATGGGTTGAATAGCCACTGATTTTATAGATACCTTTTAGTTAGATTTTTCAGTTTTTATAAGAACTACTGATTAGGACCTTGACACCCTGCTTTTTACTGGATAATCTTATTTCAACGCAGCAAAATCTGTGTGCAGGCGTGAGAACCTGATAAAATATCTAGGTGCAATTAAATGTCGCACTTGCGGCTATTTTTTTGCCTACTGTTAAGCAGTCCCTATGGTAGCTTAGCAGGGCAGCTTCGTGCTGGCTGATCCTAGATTCAGTATTCTCACCCCTGTTAAGTTGCCTCCATTGCCGTGAGAAGCGATGGAGATAATTAAACTCTTATCTAGGAAACTGCTATGCATACTAAATTCAATGATGCAAACCCATGCATGCCAAAAAACCTCGCTAAACAACTGATTGTCGAAAGCGCTAAACTTCTGAATCATCAACAACGCCAAGCCTTGCTCGATATTTTCATGACTTTAGATCAGGCGGAAAAAACAGCTGAAAAGACACTTCAGCAACATGCTGTAGCGCAACAAAGCACCCACAACTTTTCTCAAGATCACGAATGCCAAGAAGACAATCAGGAATATTGGTCAGGTCATTACTATGATTCTTACAGTCAAGAATATCCGGAAGATTGGGTAAAACGGACTCAGTCCACCCCACATCGTCATAAGTTCCCTAGAACTGCTTACTGATCGTGGGGGGCACTGTTGCAAATAGTGATTTGAGTCGATGATGTTCCCTTTAAAAAGTGCTTAGAGACCGAAAACCCTGTTGATTAGACACACTTCACCCTGAGGCTGACCATAATAAAATGACGATGCTTGTCCTTTACGTAGTGCACGCATGACTTCAATACCTTTAATTGTGGCATAAGC
>NZ_KE007376.1:0-42854 GCF_000400735.1 Acinetobacter tandoii DSM 14970 = CIP 107469 | reverse complement strand
CGTGATAAAGCATGGCCATAGGTCGCTGCTTTATCTGTATTGATGACCCGTGGAATTTGCCATTTTTTCACCGTATTGAAGATCTTTCCTAGAAAACTATAGGCTGATTTACTGTTCCGTCTAGCGGAAAGGTAAAAGTCAATCGTATGACCCCGTTGATCAACTGCACGATACAGGTAAGTCCATCGCCCCTTCACTTTGATATAAGTCTCATCCATATGCCATGAATGTAAATCTGTAGGATTACGCCAATACCAGCGTAACCGTTTTTCCATTTCTGGAGCATAACGCTGAACCCAACGATAAATTGTACTGTGATCCACATTTATGCCTCGTTCAGCGAGCATTTCTTGAAGTTCACGATAGCTGATGCCATATTTACAATACCAACGAACAGCCCAAAGAATGATTTCACCTTGAAAGTGCCGACCGTGGAAGGGATTCATCTGCTGTATCTCGAAATAAATAAGATATTTAGCTTATCATGTCAGCCTATTTGCAACAGTGCCAGAATAAGGCTGAAAGCAATACGCCCGTTAATACACCTAGAGCCAGGTTATGCGTAGCAACAACTACAATTACGGTCGCAATCATGACGATATTACTGCTCTTAGGATTATCTTTTAACTGAGTGACAGAACTCCATTCAAAGGTACTGATCGAGACCATGATCATCACCGCTACCAATGCAGCCATTGGAATCACTTTGAGCCAGTCACTAATAAATACAACCAGAATAAGAAGAAAAATACCCGCAGAGAATGTTGATAAGCGTGTAAGGCCGCCTGATTTTACGTTAATCATAGATTGACCAATCATGGCACAACCGGCCATGCCACCCATAAAGCCAGAAGCAATATTCGCAATCCCTTGTCCCTTACATTCCTGATATTTATCACTTGGCGTATCTGTCATTTCATCCACGATGGTTGCTGTCATCATCGATTCAAGTAAACCTACAGCCGCCAGTGCTACTGAGTAAGGCAAAATAATCATCAATGTTTCAATATTCAAAGGAATATTTGGAATCAAAAACATTGGAAGTGTGTCAGGTAAAGACCCCATATCACCAACAGTCCGTACATCAATTCCTAAAGCGATTGCCAGTAATGTGATCGCAATGATGCAGACAAGTGGAGAGGGGAGTAATTTTCCTAATTTGGGAACCAAAGGAAAGAGATAAATAATCGCCAGACCTAAAGCAACCAGAGCATATACATGCCAGGTCACATTAATCAGTTCTGGTAACTGAGCCATGAAAATTAAGATCGCTAACGCATTTACGAATCCAATAACTACAGATTTAGATACGAACCGCATTAACTTGGCGAGCTTTAAATAGCCTGCCAATATCTGAATCATGCCTGTCAGAATTGTTGCTGCCAGCAGATATTCAAGCCCATGCTCTTTGACCAATGTGACCATAAGCAGTGCCATAGCCCCTGTAGCAGCTGAAATCATTGCTGGACGACCACCTACGAAAGAAATCACGACAGCAATACAGAAGGATGCGTATAGACCGACTTTAGGATCTACACCTGCAATAATTGAAAATGCGATGGCTTCAGGGATGAGTGCAAGACCGACGACTAATCCGGCAAGTACATCCCCACGGATGTTAGAGAACCACTGTTCTCGAATAGTGGATAACATGAAAATAGCCTATTTTTTTAAATTTTAGGAAAGGCTAGTGATGTGATATATGACACACAAGCTACTACACCACATCACTAGACAGTGATGAGTTATTTACAGATTTAAGAGGGTAAATAAACTTAAGGTGGCGTAAGCGTCATAAGATGGAGGAACTTTTTAGAGTAAAAAATCAGGACAAGGGTAACAGCTAGGTACTTTTTTATAAAGCCTGGATGTTATACCAAGCTTTGTTTAATCGGTATTTTATGAAGCTTTTAGCTCCCCAAGTAATTGACCTATTTCCAAACGTGTATAGCCACGTTCTTTAAAGATCAAAACAATAGCCTGTTTATAATCTTCAGAAGTGGCCGTTTTATATTTATTAATTAATTGCAGCTCAGCATTAAGCTGAAGGTCATTTTTGATGGTCAATACTTCTGCAGAGACTTTATTAAAAATCTTGAAATTAAACATACAGGCGCTCTTTATCAGTATTGTAGCGGCCCGACTACAACAAACACCTGTCTTAGCCTAGCTAGACACCCTTAGTAACAAGGATTACAAATTTTAAAAGGGTCTGCAAGTTTTTCTAAATGGGGAGTATAAATGATCTACTAATTTTTATAGGCTCATAAATAACTACCCCATAAAATTTAAGCTAAAAATTTAGTAATTTCTTCAGCTGTTGCTTTTGCTGTCCTTGAAACGCCCACTAAAGTTGCTGAACCAGGTCCAGTCCATTCACCATATCCCACTAACCACAGGTTAGGTTGTTTGACTGACCTTGTCCCTGTAACCAGTACCGTATTGTTTTCCTCTACGACCTCAAGCGGTTTTAAATGATCTAGAGCCGCTTTAAACCCAGTACACCAAATCACGGCATCGATCTTTTGAGCTGATCCATCTTCCCAAATCACGCCATCTTCCGTGAATGCTGTAAATGGTCGCTCGCTATGCAGCACACCACGTGCACGTGCATCTTTGACCGAATCAATCATAACAATATCGCCTAGGCCGCCAATCGGCTGATCTACAGTACGACCTTCGAGTTGTGCCTTTAAACGCTCCGTGGCGCGTAAAAACAAGATACGTCCATCAACATCATCAGCTAGAAATTGAGGAGGTGTCGGCGTGATCCAAAGTGTATTTGCCACTTGAGAAACTTCAGCCAGAATTTGTGCTCCAGAATTTCCACCACCCACAATCATGACGTTCTTATCTTTGAAGTTTTCTGCATTTTGGTAATGTGCGGAATGTAATTGTAGTCCTTTAAAATTTTCCTGACCTGGATAAGCTGGCATATAAGGATGACTCCAGGTACCGGTTGCACTCACCACAGCCTTGGCTTTCCATGACTGTTCACCCGCATAGACGTTTAACATGTCTTCCTCAGCCTCAACACGATCAACATGCACAGGACGGACAACCGGAAAATGATAACGTTGCTCATATTGTTGTATGTATTCAATCACTTCATGACGAGTTGGATAGGTTTGTTCGGTCCCTGGCATCATCCAGCCTGGTAAGGAACTCCAGCTATTCGGTGAAAACAGTCGCAAAGAATCCCAAGCATGTAGCCAGGCACCGCCTGCCTGCGGCTGTTCATCTAAAATGATAAAAGACAGACCATTGCGCTTTAAAAAGTAAGATGTAGCTAATGCTGCTTGCCCCCCACCAATGATGATCACGTCTGTTTCTGTTGTTATTGACATTTTTCTTTCCCATAACTTCATTATTATCAAAAGTATATATCTATCTTGATCATTGTGCCCAATAAAAACCCAATATCAGGATGAACTGATATTGGGCATGGGCAGCACTATCTCTCTATATTAGAGGGTAGATAAAATGAGAGTATTACTTCTACAAATTATCAAGGTACTTTTCAGCATCCAATGCAGCCATACAGCCTGAACCAGCCGAAGTAATGGCTTGACGGTATACGCTATCTGCAACATCACCAGCAGCGAAAACACCCGGTACGGAAGTGGCTGTAGCATTGCCTGCAGTACCGCTTTGTACCTGGATATAGCCATTTCGTAACTCAAGCTGGCCTTCAAACATACTGGTATTTGGTTTATGACCAATTGCAATGAATACACCTTGAACATCAACGTCCTGAATGGAATCATCCTGTGTCGATTTTAAACGTACACCTGTAACACCGGTATTGTCACCCAATACATCATCCACTTGATGATTCCAGATGATACTGATCTTACCTTCTTTTTCTTTTTCGAAGAGATGATCTTGCAGGATCTTTTCTGAACGCAGGAAGTCACGACGGTGCACCAATGTCACATGCTCCGCGATGTTGGACAAATACAGGGCTTCTTCAACCGCTGTATTACCACCACCGACTACCATAACTTTCTGGTTCTTATAAAAGAAACCGTCACAGGTTGCACAGGCACTTACGCCTTGACCCATGAATGCCTGTTCGGATTCCAGGCCGAGATATTGTGCGGTTGCACCTGTTGCCACAATCAGGGCATCACAGGTGTATTCTTCCATATCACCTTTAAGGACAAATGGACGCGTGTTCAAATCAACTTCATTGATATGGTCATAGACCAGTTCAGTACCAAAACGTTCGGCATGCGCCTGCATACGTTCCATTAATGCCGGACCGGTTAAGCCTTCAGGATCACCTGGCCAGTTATCGACTTCAGTCGTGGTGGTCAACTGGCCGCCGAGTTGCATACCTGCAATCAGCATAGGTTTTAAGTTGGCACGTGCCGCATATACCGCTGCACTATAACCGGCAGGACCAGAACCTAAAATGATGAGTTTTGAATGGCGTGTTGACATTTTTATATTCTCTAACAGATTAGATGTTACGTTGATTGACACGCTTAGACAGCTCTTCAGCCGATTCCTTACGCTCCGAGTAACGATCCGTGAGGTACGCGCTTTGTCCGCGGGTCAGCAAGGTGAACTTATACAGTTCCTCCATCACATCGACAATCCGATCATATAAGGACGAAGGTTTCATGCGTCCCTCTTCATCAAATTCCAAAAAGGCCTTGGGAATAGAAGACTGATTCGGAATCGTGATCATCCGCATCCAGCGCCCCAAGATTCGCATCTGGTTGACGCTATTGAAAGACTGTGAGCCACCACTGACCTGCATCAGTGCCAGGGTTTTGCCCTGAGTCGCACGAATGGCTCCCGCTGCTAGTGGAATCCAGTCAATTTGCGCTTTAAAGATCGAACTCATCGAACCATGCCGCTCAGGTGAACACCAGACCATGCCTTCAGACCATGCTAGCAATTCATGCAGTTCCTTGACTTTAGGATGTTCCAGATCACCATCTTCCGGCAAAGGTAAACCTTTGGGATGAAAGATTTTTACTTCACAGCCAAACCGCTCCAAAATACGACCTGCTTCCGTCACTGCAAGACGACTGTACGAGCGTTCTCGGTTTGAGCCATACAGCAATAACATCCGTGGGGGATGGGTCAGTTCTTTGGCTTGTACCTCAGCAAATGTAGGCGTCGGCAAAAGATCAGATTCAAGATTTGGGAGTGTCATATTCTGCCTCTTAACTATTTGGATAATATTTTTTCTTCAGCCATAAAGATACGCTCACCAAGGCAATTAACACCGGTACTTCAACCAATGGACCAATAATGGTGGTAAAGGCAATCGGAGAAGCCAGACCAAACGTGGCGATTGCAACAGCCAAAGCCAACTCGAAGTTATTGCCCGCAGCAGTAAAGGAAATCGCGGTGGTTTTTGGATAATCATTGCCCATCCATTTACTCATAAAGAAGCTGACAAAGAACATCAGTACAAAGTAAATCGTTAGTGGAATCGCAATACGCAATACATCTAAAGGCAAGCTCACTACATCAGCGCCTTTTAAACTAAACATCGCCACGATGGTGAACAATAAAGCCAGCAAGCTGAGTGGGCCAATTTTTGGCAGGAATTTCGTCTGATACCAATCCAGACCTTTGGCTTTGACCAATGAAATACGCGTCAGGAAACCCATCAGGAAAGGAATACCCAGGTAGATCAAGACGGCATTGGCAATGGTCCAGAAATCCACATTAATCACATGACCTTCTACCCCAAAAAATGGTGGCAAATAAGTCAGGAAGAACCAGGCATAACTACTAAAGAAAACAATCTGGAAGATACTGTTAAACGCCACCAGTGCGGCACCGTATTGGTTATCACCACAAGCCAGGCCGTTCCAGATCAGTACCATCGCAATACAGCGTGCCAAACCGATCAGGATCAGGCCGGTCATGTATTCCGGATAATCACTGAGAAAGACGATGGCCAGCACAAACATCAGTACCGGTGCAATCAGCCAGTTTTGTACCAGTGATAAAGTCAGAGTCTTTTTATCGTGAAAAACCTGTGGCAGGGTCGCGTAGTCCACTTTGGCCAACGGGGGGTACATCATCAGAATCAGACCAATCGCAATCGGCAGATTGACCGAGTTCACACTCATGGCATCCAGTGCTGTCGATGCTTGCGGAAAAAACACCCCAATCGCAACACCCAATGCCATGGCCACAAAAATCCATAGCGTCAGGTTGCGATCTAAAAAGGATAATCCTTGTTTAGACATAATGTGCTCGATTAAATATGAGAAATTTTATTGATTTCAGCAATGAGCTCTGGACGGCTCAAGTTTTTTGCATCTAAAGCGAAGAACGCATCTAAACGCTTGTTGATGTGATCCACAGTGGTCAAGAACGCCTGTAATTTTTCTTCTTCAGGTAAGTCCAGATGTGAAGGATCAGACAAGCCCCAATGTGCCTTGATTGCGCCACCCAAATACAATGGGCAGGCTTCCTGTGCAGCTGAATCGCATACCGTAATCACGACTTCTGGCTCATATTGCTCGCAGGCATCAATGGTTTTGCTCGATAAGCCTTCGGTAGATAAACCCAGATTCTGCAAGGTTTTAATCGTTAAAGGATGCACCTGACCTGATGGTTTGCTGCCCGCACTGTAAGCGATCCAGCCTTCAGGCGCACGGCTGTTAAACAGAACTTCAGAGAGAATGCTGCGGCAACTGTTACCGGTGCACAAAAATAAAAACTTCATAAAAACTTACTCGCAATGGCTCTGAATCGGCAGAGCAGATGTGGAAAGGGAAATCGGAGATTGGCTGTGTTTGAGAGCATCCAGAATTTCAAAACACCACGCCGGTAATTGCGGATTGATGCTGTAATACACCCACTGACTTTGACGACGGTCATTCAACAAACCACTAGAGCGCAACAAAGCCAAATGCCGTGAAATCTTGGGTTGGCTCACTTGCAATTTGTCCGTCAGATCACAGACGCATTGCTCTTCATTTTCAGCAATCAACATGACAATACTGAGACGTGTCTCATCGGATAAACATTTAAAAAACTGAACGTGGTCCATAGCTGCTCCCATTCTATTATGCAAATATATACATATCCGCATATACAGTAAATAGTATAAGTTAAAAATGATAAAGGAAGGATTATAATGTGGTTTGAAAGAGGTCAATTTAAAAAATTGTCCGCTTTTCTCGGCTGTGTTATGAATAAAGAAAATTTTAACGATTAGAAAATTTAAGGAATATCGAATGACTGATAAAAATATTTTAGTGCCGATTGACGGTTCTGATCAGGCACTTGCAGCAGTCAGAGAGGCCGCCATTATGGCAAATGCCCTGGACAGCAAGCTGATTGTCATCAGTATTGTCGAAGAAAATCCGTTTGCCAATACCGATTTTTATTACTTTGGTGCAGATGCAACAACGATGAAAAAGTTTTTTGATGAAGCGTGTGGTAATGCAACAAAGGCCTTGGCCGATGCACAAAAACTCTCGGTCGATTCAGGTGCACGTGAGGTTGAAACCAAACTCGTCAAAGCTGAAGTGTCTGCGCAAACTATTGTCAGTCTCTCTGAAGAACTGGCTGCTTCACTGATTGTGATGGGATCGCATGGACGAAAAGGCATTCAGAAACTGGCTTTAGGTAGTGTGGCTGAAGAGGTATTAAAGTTGTCCTAAGTACCCGTATTAATCGTTAAGCAATAACTGACATAATTTCAGTTCACGCCATAAAAAACCCAGTAGTCTGAGCTACTGGTTTTTTTAAAGAAAATGCATTTTGGGCTTATTTATTTTTCTCAATCAGCTCCGCTACGGCTTGAGCTTCCAGCACCTTACCGCTAGAAACGATTTTATTATCAATAATCAGACCTGGCGTGCTTAACAGGCCTGTTTCCGCAATTTTCATCATATCCGTGACATATTCAATGTCCGCTTGCACACCCGTGCTTTGGACTGCTTCTTCTGTTGCCGCCAAGAGCGCCTTACATTTACGGCAGCCTGTACCTACGACTTTAATTTGCATGTTTTATTCTCCAAACGTTTTATAAAAACCAGTAACCAAAACTATTTAAACTGTAGCCGATGACCAAAATCCCGACAAATACGATACCAACAAACAGGCTAAGTAAAGGAAGTTTCACCACCTGTTTTAACAGGATCAAGGAAGGCAAGGAAAGCGCGGTCACCGCCATCATAAAGGCCAAGACCGTACCCAACCCTACACCTTTGCCTACCAACGCTTCCGCAATCGGCAGGGTACCAAAGATATCCGCGTACATCGGTATACCAACGACCGTAGCGATTAACACAGAATACCAGTGTTCCTGGCCGAGTAAGGCGGTAATCCATTGTTCAGGAATCCAGTTATGAATCGCCGCACCAATACCTACCCCGATCAGTACATACAACCAGACCTTTTTAAAAATTTCTACTACTTGCTCCCAAGCGAACTCGCGTCGCTGTTTAGCCGTCATACTAAAATCTTCTTCTCCCTGAATGGCACCATTATGGGTGACAAACTCAGCCACATACTTTTCCATTTTTAAAAAGCTAATCAATGAGCCGCCCAGTACCGCCAGCACTAAACCCAGTAGCACATAGATCATGGCGATTTTCCAGTTAAAAATACTGGCCAATAAAATAATTGAAGCTAGATCGACTAACGGAGATGAAATCAGAAATGAAAAGGTCACCCCCACAGGCAATCCGGCACGGGTAAAACCGATAAACAGCGGAATCGAGGAACAGGAACAAAATGGGGTAATGGTGCCGAGTAAGGCCCCCATTATATTGGCTTTAATCCCGGTCATTCGGCCTAAAATCTGCTTGGTACGTTCAGGCGGAAAATAACTCTGGATATATGACAGAGTATAGATCAGGACCGAGAGCAGAATAAAGATCTTGAAGACATCATAGATAAAGAAGTGAATACTGCCACCAAGCCGGGTCGCGACCGATAAACCGAAGACATTTTCGACCAGCCAGCGTACACCATCCGAGAGCCAGGTCATTTTAAGCAGCACATCATTCAGCCAAGCAAAGAGGGCAATTATTTGATCCATTTAAATCTCCTGGTCTTGGGGGAATAATAGTGCTTGTGTAAATAGAGACAGTTCTTCAGCACGGATGGGATTCAGTGAATAGCGTATCCAGCGTCCGTCTTTTCTTCCTTTGACCAGACCCGATTCAGTCAAACACTTCATGTGATGCGATAAAGTAGACTGGGTAATGGCAAGATTTTGCAACAATTCGCATGCGCAACATTCCCCTGTCTGTAGCATCTGTAAGATCTTGAGACGGGTAGCATCCGTCAAAACTTTATAAAGAGAAGTCGCTTGTTCATGATCCAATTAAGATTTTCCGTAACATACTTATAATATTGAGTATCTAAATTATATTGATGGCTGTCAATGTGTTTTTTTCTGTAAAAAAAAAGCCCAACAGAGTTGAGCTTTTCTTCAGTGAATAATGCTTTATTTTACGCGATTGCCCTGTTCATCAATGATGACTTCACCATCTTCTTTGGCAAAAGCTTTTAATTGTGGCAAAGGCAGGATGTCCAGCACTACTTCCGATGGACGGCATAAACGTGTTCCGAGATCCGTAACTACCAGTGGACGGTTAATCAGGATCGGATGTTCAAGCATGGCATCAATGAGTTTTTCATCGGTCCAACTTGCATCATCCAGATTCAACTCGGTATAAGGATCCACATTCTTACGTAACACTTCACGAACGCTTAAGCCAGAATCCTGAATCAGTTTGATCAACTGATCTTTTGAAGGGGGGGTGACCAGATATTCAATCACTTCAGGTTCAATGCCCGCATTACGAATTAAAGCCAGGGTATTACGTGAAGTGCCACAGGCAGGGTTATGATAAATTTGCACTTTCGGCATTTGATCCATGAGAGTTATCCTTAAAAGAATAGCTTGGTTATATATGAATATCCGAATATGCGCAATATGAAATATATGATTCTGAGACTTTATTTCAACAAGGATTGGCTAGAAGTATAATGTGGTTTAAGTTTCATTTCACAACCTTCAGCATAAGCGATCGATTCCAGCTGCACCGTCACATGTTTGAGATCAAAATGATGATGTAAAGCTTCGGTAATTTCTGCAAGTAAGGTATTCGCAGTTTGTAAGTTGTCATCATAAACCACATGCACCGTGAGTGCATTTTCCAGGGTACTCATACTCCAGATGTGTAAATCATGCAGATCCACAACGCTCGGAATATTGAGTAAGCAGTTCCTGACTTCTAAAAGGTTAATCTGATCGGGCACACCATCAAAGAGCAAGTGTAAGGATTGGCGGAACAAGGAAAATGTTCCCAAAATAATAATAATGGCGATAATCAAACCTACCACAGCGTCAATCCATAACCAGCCCTGCCATAAATATAAGGCCCCCGCGACCACTACGCCGACCGAAACAACGGCATCTGCCGCCATATGCAGAAAGGCACCTTTGATATTCAAATCATGCTGACTGTTTTTAAGAAACAAAAGGGCGGTGCTCAAATTCACTACCACACCGATTGCAGCGACGATCATAACGGTGACTGCCGCTACAGGGCTGGGAGACTGAATCCGTTGTATAGATTCCCAGCCTAGAGAAAACATCGCAAAGAGGATCAGCACGGCATTAGTAAAACTGGCCAGAATCGAGGCTTTTTGCCAACCATAAGTATGTCGACGATTGGAGTGAATACGCGCTACGCTATAGGCTGCCCATGCCAGAAGTAATCCACCGACATCGGTTAAGTTATGGCCCGCATCAGCCAGCAAGGCCATGGAGTCGGTTTGCCAGCCATAGAATGCTTCAATTAAAACAAAGCCCAAGTTCAATACAATACCGATAGCAAAGGCCGTACCGTAATGTGATGTCTCATGTGTGTGGGAATGAGCCATGGTCAATAAAAATCCAGATAAGGTCTGTTGTACTAATTAAAGCATTTCTAATGCTAAAGCAATTCCTTGCGGCACTGTTGCAAATAGGCTGACATGATAAGCTAAATATCTTATTTATTTCGAGATACAGCAGATGAATCCCTTCCACGGTCGGCACTTTCAAGGTGAAATCATTCTTTGGGCTGTTCGTTGGTATTGTAAATATGGCATCAGCTATCGTGAACTTCAAGAAATGCTCGCTGAACGAGGCATAAATGTGGATCACAGTACAATTTATCGTTGGGTTCAGCGTTATGCTCCAGAAATGGAAAAACGGTTACGCTGGTATTGGCGTAATCCTACAGATTTACATTCATGGCATATGGATGAGACTTATATCAAAGTGAAGGGGCGATGGACTTACCTGTATCGTGCAGTTGATCAACGGGGTCATACGATTGACTTTTACCTTTCCGCTAGACGGAACAGTAAATCAGCCTATAGTTTTCTAGGAAAGATCTTCAATACGGTGAAAAAATGGCAAATTCCACGGGTCATCAATACAGATAAAGCAGCGACCTATGGCCATGCTTTATCACGATTAAAGCGAGAAGGAAAATGTCCAGTAGATATTGAGCACAGGCAGATTAAGTATAAAAATAATGTCATTGAATGTGATCATGGTAAGTTAAAGCGAATCATCAGGGCCACATTAGGATTTAAATCTATGAAGACTGCTTATGCCACAATTAAAGGTATTGAAGTCATGCGTGCACTACGTAAAGGACAAGCATCGTCATTTTATTATGGTCAGCCTCAGGGTGAAGTGTGTCTAATCAACAGGGTTTTCGGTCTCTAAGTACTTTTTAAAGGGAACATCATCGACTCAAATCACTATTTGCAACAGTGCCCTTGAAATACCTAATGCAGCAGTTGTGGCTGTAGTTGCTGTATACATTCCCCAACCTGCATACATCATGCGTAAACCAATAATTGTAGTAGTAGTTGTCGTCACGTGCTCTTTTACTTTTTCAACTTGTTCACTTCTGTGTTCACCTGTAATGCACCAAACAGCAAAGTGCTCACAATTATTGGTAAACAGGTTATAGCTATTTTCATCCAACCTACTTCGTGCACGATCCACAATCTCAAACTTGGAGTAGGCAACAACTTCAGGAGAGTATTGAATGTGATACAGAGTGTCTGCATCACCTTGGAATTCCTCCAACGATGTAATAGTGATTTCGCCTTTCTTAAGAGGTTCTGAGAATCCGCTATAATGAGCAACTAAATCTGTACCATTGAAGTTTCCAAGATAAATTCCATGATGGTCATACAATCCTCTTGATGCCTTAATATGGATTCCTGACACAACCAAATTCCCTTCTAAAGGTTCTCCCATAAAGCACCATTCGACAAATTCTTCCCCACTACAAAAATGAGGTAAATCTTCTGGTTTATCCAAGGCTGTTAGGGCTCTATTCAGAACTGTGATGTCATCATATAGTCTCTTATTATCTGAATAACGATATGTGGTATAGCTATCATAAGGTGCTAAAAAATCTTCTAAAATTTGAAGTCTAATTTGAGAGTCTTCTTCAGAAAAAAATACTACATATTTTCCATTTTCTGTTTCTGTTAGATAAAGAGCATGCTGTTCAAATACTCCATCAGAAACCATAAAGTGTGTTGCTATTTTTAAATTGTCCATAATGCTCTCCCTTAAGGTGAAGCCATCAAATGACTTCACCGCAATATTATGCAATTTGTTCTGTTTGGTGTTGGACTCTGACTTCACCGCTCATGAGCTTTGGTAGAAGCGTATCTCTTAGGTTTTCTAGTGTTTGGATTTGTCGGTTGTTTTCCCAACATTTTTCAAATATTGGTTTAACGATCTTGACTGCTTTATCCTGTAAATCTTTGGGTGGTAATTGTATTGGAAACTTACGAAAGTCTTTTAAGACAATCCTTGGAATCACAGCCCCAGTGACGATGTTTTGCATCAACTCATGGGTTGAATCTAGTTTCAAGAATAAGGTTAAAAGCATAGGGTGGTATTGACCATTTGGTCTCAACATAGCAATAGACGATAATAAGACGACATCTAAGCTCTCCTCCATAAGGAAGACATGTTTTAGATAACTACCATCTTTAGCTATTAGGATGTCACCTTGTAATGCCTTACAATCTGCCTGTACTAAAACCTCGTAATCTTCTTTAGAGATTTTGCGACATGTAGACTGATTAATACCCCAATCATACATATCTTTTACCGAAGCCATTGGATACCCATCCTCAACCGATGCAGGACTACTATGAGATCCATCAGTGATACGAGTACAAACATCAGCTAGAGTTACTTCCTCCCAATCCTCTTTCGCTTCCTCAATAAACCACTGACGAAATAGTGTTTCAGCCATGGCTTCCAAGGTCTTGTTCTGACGATGCAGTAAGTCAATCTTGTCATCCAATGATGAAAGGATTGAGGCTATGGCTTTTTGTTCAGGGAAGGATGGATAGCTTATCTCAAGCTCGTTTAACTGATCTTTTGAGACATTCGGGAAAGTTGAACCTGACGCTGAAGCCAACATAGTATCAAGGTAGTAATCGAGAATAGCTTTTACAAAGTAACGATACTCTTCCCCCTGCTTGTGCCTAATGGCAGCTAGACCACGACCAATTGCATAGTCTTCATCAGCCCAATTCATTCGCCCTGTGGTTGAACCACGAACGCAAAACAGTATGTCATTAACTTTGCTAAATCTTTTAGGATCAGTTGAGAATTGAACAGCTTTAGGATACCTAATCGTAAATTCAGTTGGACCATTTAACAAAGGTACCCCTAATCCATTGGTATTGACTGATTCGCCTGTTGGTGATTGTCCCATTACGATATCAGCAATATCTCCGAGATTCCCACTTAACCACTCGCTCATACAATCACCTTTGCCAAGTTTTCAGCAATTGCTTGATTGAGCTTAGCTTCCTCTGCAAGCTGTCCTTCAAACTCTGCCTTTAAGCTTGTAAAGCGTTCCTTAAAGTCGAACTCATCTTCATCATCAGCTAAACCAACATAACGACCTGGGGTGAGTACATAATCAAGCTCTGCCACTTTTTCAAGTGGTACAGATGCACAGAAGCCAGCAACATCCTCATACTCACCCTCTTGGTTTCTCCAATTGTGGTAAGTGTCAGTAATCAGCTTGATGTCTTCATCAGACAATACTTTGGTTCTGCGGTTAATGAGATGACCTAAGTTACGAGCATCAATGAATAGGATTTCATTGCTACGATCTTTGTATTGGGTTGAACCAACACGATCCCGACGCATAAACCATAAAGCAGCAGGAATCTGAGTATTCAAGAACAGCTTGGCAGGTAGATTCACAATACAGTCAATCACATTGGCTTCAGAAACCAAGGCTTTACGAATCTCACCTTCACCACTGGTCTTAGAGGTCAATGCACCTTTCGCAAGGACTACACCTGCCTGACCTTTAGGACTCATGTGATACAGGAAGTGTTGCATCCATGCGAAGTTGGCATTACCTGCAGGTGGTACACCCAATGACCAACGAGCATCTTCTTTAAGTAAGTCACCACTCCAGTCAGAGACGTTGAATGGTGGGTTAGCAATGATGTAATCCGCTTTTAGGTCTTTGTGTGCATCGTTCAGGAATGAACCCTCAGAGTTCCATTTCACATGCTCTGAGTTGATGCCACGAATCGCTAAGTTCATTTTGGCTAATCGCCAAGTCGTTTGGTTACTCTCTTGTCCATAGATGGAGATGTCATCGACTAAGCCCTGATGCGATTCTACGAACTTCTCGGACTGTACGAACATACCACCCGAACCACAGCAAGGATCGAATACACGTCCTTTGTATGGTTCAAGCATATTGACCAATAGGCTCACAATAGATTTAGGCGTGTAGAACTGCCCGCCTTGCTTGCCTTCAGCTAAAGCGAACTCACCAAGGAAGTACTCGAATACATGCCCTAGAACGTCTGCAGAGCGCGATTTCGCATCGCCTAGTGCAATGTTACCAATCAGGTCAATCAGCTCTCCTAGGCTCGTAGGATCGAGATTCTGACGTGCATAGACTTTAGGAAGTACACCCTTCAATTGAGGGTTGTCATTCTCGATGGCTTCCATTGCCTCATCAACGAGCTTCCCGATGTTAGGCTGTTTGGCTTGGTTTAACAGGAATGACCAACGTGCATTCTCTGGAACAAAGAAGACGTTGTATGCCGTGTATTCATCACGGTCTTCAGGGTCAGCTCCTGCAAACTCACCCTCACCCTGTTCTAAATTTTGGAAATGGACATCGAAAGAATCCGAAATATACTTCAGAAAAATTAAGCCAAGCACTACGTGCTTATATTCCGCCGCATCAATGTTCTTACGAAGTTTGTCTGCTGTTTTCCACAGAACGACTTCTAAGGGTTCTTGTTTGGTTTGCTTTGGAGCACGAGCCATAAAATCATCCTGCAATGAATAGCTTATCTAATATTTGTTAATTGAATACTAACCAATTATCTATGCGTGCGTAAGCATGCAGATGACATTAATTGTCGTATACCTCCAGTGAGGTGGCGATAATGCGGGAAAATTTGCAGTAGCCTTTATGGGAACCATAAGGTTTATTCGCCACTCATCGAAATGGTCTTGAATCTGTAATACATTCAGTCATATATTTGATTACGTCACAAAATCAAAAAAGTAGATGAGTCATGAGCAATAGTCGTGGGGGAAGCCGAGAAGGTTCCGGTAGAAAGCTCAAATATAATGAGCCTACAAAAACGATAAGAGTACCTGTATCCAAAATCATAGAGATCAGGAATTACCTCAACGAGGCAGAGAAGCAAAGCTTCAATGATGTGACATCCATCACGCTTGTAGATCCTACAACACTTATGCATATTCCTTTGGCTTCAGAAAAGGTTGCTGCTGGTTTCCCTTCTCCTGCCCAGGACTATATCGACAAAACTTTGGACATGAATGAACACCTCATCAAAAATGAAGCTGCAACCTTCGTTGTGAAAGTAGCTTCACTTTCCATGAGAGATGCAGGTATTGAGATTGATGATGAACTGATTGTAGACCGGAGCATTGAAGCCAAGCATGAAGACATCGTGATTGCACTGATCGACAATGAGTTCACTGTAAAACGTCTCATGATTGAGGGTGATGATAACCGTTGGCTTAAAGCAGAGAACCCTGAGTATTCTGACATTCATCTAAAGGATGGGCAGGAAATGGTGATTTGGGGTGTAGTGACTTTTGTTATCAAGCCATTCAGAAAGCGTTAATACTTTATTGGTTTCATGCTCATGCAAGCATCTCACCAGAAGATCTACGCTTTAGTAGACATCAACAACTGCTATGTCAGTTGTGAACGCATCTTTAACCCAAGTTTGAACAATAAGCCTGTCATTGTGCTATCCAACAATGATGGCTGTGCTGTAGCTCGATCTCAGGAAGCCAAGGACTTGGGCATCAAGATGGGTGTTCCTCTCTTTCAGATCAAGGACATCGTAGAGCAGCATCAGGTGCAGGTGCTATCAAGCAACTATGCACTGTATGCAGAAATGTCTCGCAGATTCATGAAAATCCTATCAGATTTCGTATCTCCCAAAGAGCAGGAGATTTACTCAATTGATGAGTGCTTTCTGGATCTGACAGCTCATTCAGGGAATTACGACTTGACTGAATATGCCCATCAGATTCGTCAGCGTGTGTTTTCTTGGCTTGGTTTACCTGTATGTATTGGCATTGGACGCTCAAAGACTGAAGCGAAACTAGCGAACCATATTGCCAAGAAGAACGCTTACTTCAATGGTGTTTGCAACTTGGTTTCAATGGATCCATGCTCTGCTGAAACTCTGCATCAAGCCATAGATGTTGGTGAAATCTGGGGCATAGGCCGAAAGCATTCCAAGAAGCTCAACAGCCTGGGGATTCATTCAGTTATGGATTTTGTCTTGGCTTCCCCTCTGATGATCAGGGACCAATTTTCTGTAGTGATGCACAGAACCTTATTGGAACTCCATGGAATTGCTTGCATTGAACTGGAACATACGCCACCTGCAAAGAAGCAAATCATTGCTAGTCGTTCTTTTGGTCAACGCATCTACCATATTGATGATCTCAAGGAGGCTATGTCGCTATATGTAATGGATGCGGTTAGCAGACTGAGAGATGATAATCTGTTGTGTGGTTGTTTGATTGGTTTCGTACAATCAAACCCATTTGATAGCTCAAAGCCCTTCTACAACAAGTCTTTATCCTTGGCTTTACCAGAACCTACCGACAACCTGTTGGTGCTCTCTAAACTCGCTACAGCGATGATTGATGGCCTGTATGCAAAGGATATAGCATTCAAGAAATGTGGCGTGATTCTGACGTGTCTCGAACCAAAGGCAAGTCCTGTGTATGACATGTTTACCGACATGAAGCGCATCGAAGTCAGTAATGCCTTGATGGATTCCCTTGAAGCGATTCATCTTAAGTATGGCAAAACCAAGATTGCCTTGGGCGCGAGTTTAATGCCGAACAGAACATGGAATATGTCACGAAATCGGCTAACACAGAACTACTTTAAATGGGATCAACTGCTTTGTGTGAAGTAAATGTCCTGCCTATAAATTGATTTCGTTTTGGTTTCATAATAGTTGTTTATTGATTTCAAAATAGTTGTAATTTACTACTACCTAATCGAAGATTATCTACATCAAAAATGCCCATAAACATGAGTGTTTTCATAGACACTATCTGCTTATGGGCATTACATCATTTATGAATGACGAGAGTTTGCATCATCATAGACGGCATTGTTTTCACGTCTGCCTACAGCAATCACGATGACAACTACCTCATCATCAATGACTTCATAAACCAGACGATAACCAATGCTGCGAAGCTTGATCTTGTAGCGGTTAGGATGCCCTGACAGCTTATTCTTGGGAATACGAGGATTCTCCAAAACCTTGATCAACTTTTTCTTCAATGGCTGCTTAATACTTGGATTCAGCTTATTCCATTCTGCTAATGCTTCTTCTAAAAAGTCTAACTTATAGGTCATCAATATTTACTCGAATGCGTTTCTGATTCGCACGAGCATCTGCAATCTTATTCAGTTCCAGGTCTTCTAGTTGTTCCATCATCGTTTCATACAGATCAGCCGGAACACAGTAAAACGCTGGTGTATTACGATTGAGGATTGCGACAGGTTCGCCTTTGCCTGCCAACACTGTATCCATCGGGCTCTTTTTGAGTTCAGTAATACTTGCAGTCATTCGTGCATGGATTAATTGAGTCATAGTTAAGCCTCTATAGAATTTAGTGTTTGGAGTTTGGGTTGAATCATTACGAGTAGGTTCGGATAGCTAATTTCAGCATACCGGTCCAATGTGGATCTCAATCTGATAAACAAGGAGGCATCAGTAACTAGCAGCATCTTCGCAAGGTAAGGCATTGCTGAACGAAATGCCTTTAACCATTTACGATGTTGCTCAGTGGAGTCTACACATTGATGATACGCTGCAATACGACCAGAAAGTGCTTGCTCTTCTAGAGCCTCTAGCCCAGGACATACATCTAGGTCTTCAAAATCGGACCATGAAAGTACCCTTAGAGCTTTTCCTAATTTAGCTTCAGCTACTTCCTCCGCTTCCTCTCTTTCATCCATTAAATCAAATAGACGTCTGAGTTTCTGTATACGAACTTCATCCTCTCGTTTCAAACGAGATTCTTCAGTTTCAGTCCAGATAGCATCAGAATTCATAGGTACTCCTATTCAACAATAGGACTATAGCACAGATAAAAGCACTTTTAAAAGTACGTTTAAAAAACCTTAATCAGCACTCTGCAAATGGGCACACAGGCTTTTATATTCTTGACTATTGCACTGGCAATATCAGAATTTCTCAATATTTTTAACCTGATTTATCAGCGTAATCCTAAATCTAGAAACAAACCTATTAAAGGATACCTGCAGTTAGTAAAACTGATTATTTATGTGGTCTGTGTCCTGATGATTATTGGCACGTTCCTAGATAAAGATGTGTTTACTTTACTGGCAGGTTTTGGAGCAATGGCAGCCGTATTGATGCTGGTGTTTCAAAATACCATCTTGTCTTTAGTCGCATCTGTACAAATTTCTTCGTATGACATGGTGCGTATTGGTGATTGGATTGAAATGCCATCACTAAATGCAGATGGTGATGTCATTGATATCTCCTTGCATAAGTGCCTTGCAATCTGCAGTGATCATGAGTGCCTTGCCTTTTACTTTCATTATGCTGTTATTGTGCTGGGGGTTAATCAAGGCACTACGTTTAGATGTCTTAAAAGTACAGGCCCTACAAAGTGCTAGGATCACACCACGAGCTATACAAAACCCAAGAAGCTGGCAACAGCGTCTAGGTTTAATTATGCATTACCCACATTCTAAAGCCGAAGTAACGGCCTATATTCATCAGAATGTTCATCAGGCTTTTCAGAACATAAAACATGAATTTCAGCGCCGGAATCTGGATGTTTCAATCCGTGAGGTTGATGGGGGGCTATTACTGAAAGTAGATCATCAAAATGAAATCAACTTCATCTATCAAGTCGTGGCTACTGAAACACGAGCTCCGAGTTTTATGCTCGATGACGAAAGTAGCCTCTCTCAGAAATATTACAAAGCGGAAGTTTTTCTAAAAGAAGGGGGGAAAAACTACAATGTCATGGAATGGACACAAGAAGATTTACTCCAGGACATTATTGATCAATACGAACGCCACTTGTATTTTTTAAATGTAGTCCGTAATTAAACAATCTACATAGCAGTTCAAATTAACAAGTATTAGTTTGAACTGCTATCTTTTTGATTAACAATATCTTGATTTACCAAAAAATTTAATAGTACAGCATCCGTCTTCATTCTAACCTTGAACCAATTTTCTATTCGCACTTTATCTTCACTAGATAGTGGTTCAGATGTTCTCACGCTGAGTTGAAGTATTTGCTTTTGATTGGCAACAGTTGGTAAATCAATGCCCTGTCCAAGAAAGACTGAGGTTACGCTTGGATACTGTGCACGCAGTTCGGCAAAAATATCATCTGCATTGGTAAATAAGGCATTTTTTTCCTTCAGTTCTTGCTGTAACTGTTTTACCTGTTCATCCTTTTGACGTAGGGCCTCTTGTCCATTCAAATACAAATCACTCAGTAATCCAGACTTCAAGGCAGTCACATCCACCTTATTATCGCTGGTTTGATGAACAATAATTTTAGTTCCTTCAAGCTGTGCAACAGCAAGTCTTCCCTCAATATTCTGCAATGTGGCCTGACTTAATGGCAAACCGACCAGAGCCAACTCAATCGTACGTGTTTTGCTATCAATTTTTGAACTGGCGACTTGTGTATCTTTGAAGGTAAATTCTTGTGTAATGAATTTGTTGGCATTGGATTTAAAGACTTCTTCATTCACTAATTTGGTTGCCAGATAGGCGCTCGGAATTGCGGTTACAATCGCAATCATCAGCAATGACAGCTTCACACGTCTTTCGACTTTTTCGTCAGCAAAACTATGTGGCTTTAACCTTAAAATCCAGATACCGATAATAGTTGCCAAGCTGATGAACACACAATTGATAGTATATAAATATAGTGCGCCACCGACAAAGCTCCACTGTTCGGTCGCAATACCAAATCCGGCGGTACAAACAGGTGGCATCAATGCGGTAGCGATCGCCACCCCTGGAATAACATTCGACTTTTCTTCTCGGGTGACCCCAATGATCCCTGCCAATCCACCGAATAATGCGATAAGCACATCCCAAACTGTTGGGCTAGTCCGTGATAAAAGTTCGGATTGTGCATTATCGAGTGGTGATATCGAGAAATATAGGGTTGATACGACCAGACTGATCAGTGTTGCAATACCCAGATTGAAAAGTGCACGTTTCACCAGTTTAAAATCATAAACTGCTACACCCAGCCCTACCCCCATAATCGGTCCCATGAGTGGGGAAATCAGCATGGCTCCAATCACCACAGCGGTTGAATTAATATTTAATCCGACGGATGCAATAAAAATGGCGAAGATGAGAATCCAGGGAATCGCCCCTGATAGCTCGATCCCGTCACGAATTCGACGTTCTATTTCATCATCTTCAGCCTTATCTGCCAGTAGACTAAAGCGATGACGGACTCGTCTTAATCTACTGATTGAGTTAGGGGGTGAATTATGTTCATTCGAGTGGTTTGTCAATTTAACATCCTACGTCTTATCCATATCAGTGAAAATCTTGAATCTCTACTGATTCATGAGTCTTTGGATTACGCTCTACCCTGGGACATATATACACTTCAGAAAAGTAACTTTACTTAAAATTACATAATTTTGCAAATCCAGCTATCAAGCGACTAAAAAATAAACAAAACTGTTTCATTTCTTATAATCGTTCCATCATGTTATCAGTTTTCCTTATGCTGTATTTGATTGTAGTGTTACAGTAAGAGGGATTATAAGTGCTTAAATTTAATAATGATATTATTCATGGGGCAATTTTCGACATGGATGGAACCATGTTTGATACTGAACGTTTACGTTTTCAAACCTTGAAGCAAGCATCTCAGGAATTGATCGGTGTTTCATTTAGTGATGCTTATTTAATGGCTTGTCTGGGACTCAGTGCAAGTAGTGCACATCAACTAGCCAAACAGCAGTATGGGGACGATATCCCTTATGCAGAGATCCGACAACGAGCTGATGAGCTTGAACTCGAAAGTGTCAGAAGTTTAGGTGTACCCATTAAAAAAGGGTTGGTACAGGTACTAGAACGTTTACGTAAATCTGGTTTACGCATGGCAGTTGCGACATCAAGTCGTCGCTTAATTGCTGAAGAATATCTGATCAATGCCAACGTTTATAAATTCTTTGATGTACTGGTGTGTGGTGATGAAGTACAGAAAGGTAAACCACATCCGGAAATTTTTCTTTCCGCTGCTGAAAAACTCAATTTACCTACATCAGAATGCTTAATGTTCGAGGATTCGGAAAATGGTATTACTTCAGCCTATAATGCTGGTGGGGTTACCATCTTGCTACAAGACATCAAGGAACCTAATTCCAACATGCTGGCCAAAACAGATTACTTTTTTGAAAGTATGTATGACTGCCTGCATCAATTGGATCAACATACACTAAACTTGGAAATGCCAACACTTCAAGAGTCTTTTCCACAAAGTCTGAATCAATTGACCGTTGGCATTCATGGATTTGGTGCGATTGGCGGTGGCTTCATGGCACAGATCCTGTCCCACTGGGATGGCTATACACGTCCAAAGCGAATCTATGCCTCAACCCATAATTCCTTGTATCGTTCAGCAGTGAATGCCTTTGGCAGTTACTGTATTCGTTATGGCCAGCTTTCCTATGATGAACGTATTGAAAATATGCATATCATTGATGCGGGTAATATTGAACAGATGCAGGAGATGTATATTGCCTCAAGCATGATAGCTGTTTGCTTGCCGGAACAGGCGATTGCAACTGAGGCCAGAACAATTGCCCAAGGCTTATATGCCCGTCATATTGCCAATAATGAACAGTTCACGAATCCTTTAACCGTCCTCATTATCTTAAATAAAATCGGTGCTAAACACTTATTGCTTGAACATGTGCATAGCGCTCTGGTTGAAATTACAGCTCCAGACATTGCTGAGCAGATTTTAGAGCAGCATTATTTCTGTGATACGGTCGTTAACCGAATGGTTTCCAAATTGACCGACCAAAACCTTTACCGTCAGTTGCGTATTAAGTACAACATTTTTAAGCAATACCAACTCGATCACGACCTTGATCATGCTGATATTGAAGATGCTACCCGTTTGAATCCTGAACAGGAAAGGTTAGCTTCAATGTATGTCGAAGAGATGTGCAGTAACTTTAAACCCAGCCATATTTTGCAGACCATGGACTTGATTCTATTCCATGCAGAAGTGGACATGCCGATTTACGTAGAAAATAACAGTCCCTTGCTAGGCAAAATGCGTCAGATGGTGTTGGTGGATGATATTCAGGAAATTCAGTTGATAAAAAACAGGTTACCCATTTAGATCATTGGGATGATGCAGCACAAGCGACTATTCCGAAAAACATGCCGTTGTTTGTACAGAATAAAGAAGACCAGAAAATCATTCAGTCACAAGGCTTCAAAGATGTTCGTGTATTAACTCAAGCGACCTTTGAAGGGATTAAGCTCACTAAAACTGGTGGTCAACACGGTACTGATGCCATGTACCGTATTCCTAAGCTTAAAGCTGGATTAGGTGAAGCAATGGGTGTGGTATTTGAAGCTGCTGGCCATGAAACTGTTTATGTGGCAGGAGATACCATCTGGCGTTCTGAAGTTGATCAAGCGATTCAAACATTTAAACCTGATGTGATTGTCTTGAATACAGGTAACGCCTTGGTTGATGGCTTTAAAGAATCCATTATTATGGGCAAAGAAGATACTTATCATGCAACTCAGAAAGCACCAAATGCTAAAGTGGTTGCTGTTCACATGGATGCAATTAACCACATGTCGGTAACACGTGCTGAGCTTGCAGAATATGTAAAAGACAAAGGAATTCAAGATAAGGTTTTAATTCCTATCGATGGTGAAACACTTTCTTTCTAAAGTAACTTAAAGAAATGGAATACTTCCACTTCTTTAAAAACCTAAGTAGAACAAAACAAATATTAGTTAAGTAAAGGAACAGATATGTCAAAATCAGCTTTATTAGTTATCGACTTACAAAATGAATATCTACCTACAGGTAAATTACCATTGGTAAATATTGAACAAGCTGCTGCTAATGCAGTGAAAGTAATTGCGAAAGCCCGTCAACAGGGTACTCAAGTGATTCATGTCCAACATATTGCTGATGCTGAATCTCCTATATTTGAACCTAGCTCAAATGGTATTGAATTTCAGGACACAGTTAAGCCGCAAGAAGATGAATCTGTGATCATTAAAAATCACATCAATGCGTTCTTAAACACGAATCTCAAAGAAATTTTAGATAGCAATCAAGTGACTGAGTTAGTCGTGATTGGTGCTATGACGCATATGTGTGTTGATGCTGCTGTTCGTGCTGCTTCTGATTTTGGTTATAAGGTAAAAGTGGTACATGATGCTTGTGCAACACTAGACCTGGAATTTAATGGCGTTAAAGTACCTGCTGGTCATGTCCATGCAACATTAATGGCCGCTTTTGAATTTGCATATGCTCAAGTAATATCAACTGAAGATTATGTTAGCTAAAGACTAAGATTTCCTAAAATTAACATAATACACGTTATGCGAAATTATTTTAATTTTTCATTAAAATTCAATTACATAATTATATAACAAAAGCCCAGTCACACCAGATTGGGCTTTTTATGTGAATAATTGTGTTTCACCTATTTCAAGATTTATGAACCTAAATTCTTACGATACTGAATGAAGCCTGTATTTTCCGCCAACTGATCGTATAAGATTCTTACCGGATAGTTGGTTTCATGGGTTAGCCAACGAAGAAAACCCATCTCTAATAGCTGCTTAACCTCTACTTTTAACTTCGATTATTTATGGGAGGATTACCGTTTCGAGCGCTAAAATTAGTGAGTTAATTGTCCGTTTTTACGGGGGCTAATATATTTAGCGTATATAAATCCAGTATATAAATTAAATATTTGCACAAAATCCTTTACTTATTTTGTTTATGAGATTAGATTTTATACAAGAAATTATTATTGGTTCAGTCGGGACCGAGGAAAGATAACTATAAAAAACCACCTAATTTGAGCAGATGCAACTCATACAGTGCGTTTAGCCCATAACCATAACCCAAACTTTATATACAGAAATTAAGTAAATTTAATTAAGTTTCTAAATTCAATGGATTCTTATATCTATTTTTTATGGATTTTTTATGTCTTTAATTATTAAAACTCAAGCAAATGGTCTTCATCAACACGAAACAAAAGCAATTGCTGATATTCGAGATGCATTTAGTATTGAAGATGAAATGCGAAGAGTTAGTCCTTGGTATGGTTATGCTGGCTATACCTTAGTTGATCCGATCTCAAAAAAAGAAGGGGAATTTGATTTAATCTTAGTGACCAACAGTGTCCTAATAGTTATTGAATTAAAAGACTGGAACGGTAAGTCTATTAAGTCTGCCAATGGTAATTGGTACATGGATGACCGTGATATGGGAGTATCACCCGTATCTACGACACGCTTAAAGCAATACATTCTTGTTAATAAGCTAAAGACTCTCAAAGATAAATTTACAGCTAACCCAGGTTTTGTACCACGGGTATATTTCTTTGTTGTAATGTGTGGCAAGGTGAATTTTTCAAGTTTGCCTGATGATGAACAAAAGCATGTAATTAGCCTTGATAAATTCTTAAAATTTGCTAATAAAAATTCATTTAACAAAGAATTTACACCTCATCCAAATGCACAGCACCTTTATAAAGATTTCGATTTAATTGACAAAATTTTTGTGCAGAAAAGTACGCTACCTAAAAAAATCATTGTTCAAAAATATAAACAAGATGATGAGCTTCTAAGTCACCCTAAAAAGTTATATACGGAGTATGAAGCTACTTCAACTATTTCACGCTCTGACAAGGCAATAATAAGACAGTGGATGTTTTCAAATTTTCAGGAATTGAGTATTCAATCACCTAAAATGAGAGCAGCATTGCTGAACCATGAGCGAGTTATTAGTGCTGAATTTAAGCAAAGCAGCCATTTGTACAATACGGCACTTGTTCCGTTAATCATGCCGGATGAGGATCAAATTACTCAACAGTACAATGAATTGGTTGAATATCGTCAAAGTCATCTTAGGTTTAACGATTTTATTACTACAATCTCTCCTAATTTGAGTGACGATGATAAGTTAAATTTAATTCAGATTTTACTAAGCAAATTTTCTGCAATGCACAACCTTGGTATCTCTCATGGAGATATTAATTCGCATTGTATTTGGATATCGCCTCAGAAAGATGTGGCTATTTCACACTTTTTGACATCAGATGCTAAGAATATAACGAATAATATCCGTGATTTACAGCCAACCCTCTCATTTGTTGCTGATGGTACACAATCAGAAATTGCTAATGTGCAAGCGTTTAAAAAAGACGTATATATGTTAGCTGTCATTGTATGGCATTTGTGGTTGAATATTCGCTTAACGCCAAAAGCTTTAAATAATATATGTGTTAATAGCGATCATTGGTTAGCGGATTTAGTGAAAAGAGCTATAAATCTTGAAATTGAAGATGCAGGCCAGTTGCTCAGAGAATTCAATGCAAAACGCCCCGTTCAAGTCGTAGAATTTATAGCGGATACTTCATTTTTAAATGAATATATTACGGCAGAAAGGCTGAGTAGATTATATCCTGAAGATGATGAAATTTATGAAGATGATGATAATGACGTTATCTTATATCGTTCAGGTGACTTATGTGTCAAAGAATGGTCTGATGTCCATGTAAATGAATTGTCATCTAGCGATATTTTGAAATATCAGCACTTTTTTGAGCGTATTAAGGAAGCTAATTCTCAAAACTTATCATATTTACCAAGCATTGAAAGATTTGGTATTTCAACAAAATCAAGATCGTTATTTCTGGTTAGCAAGTTCGTTGAAGGTATAACTGTAGACCAAATTGAGACTACGAAAGAGTCAAGATTACTGCTGGCAGCTAATTTAATTGAGGCCATAATCCATCTACACAAATTAGGTTTGCCAATCGGAAGAATTTGCCATGGAAGTGTGTTATTCAATTTGGATGATAACAGTTTTATTTTTAATGACATTATTGATATTAATGAATATTTAGATCACGAAAGTGCGTATTATCCATCACATATTGATAATCCAACAAGTGAACAGTGTCAAAATTATGCAATTATGAGGCTGGTATGTGAAATTCTTGGATTCGATATAGGAAATGATAGTTCAGAATTTAAATGGGTTAGCGATGCTGTAAATATAGAACTTGAGGAGTCTGAATATCCTTTAGGGGATTTAAATCGCTTATTAGAAAGTATTGAGACTGAACAAGTTCATGGTGATACTCCAACAATCCGTATTCCTGTACCTGATAAATTTTCAGAGCTTCAAATTTTTGCAGATAACAAACGTATCTATGTGGGACTAGAAAAGGGACGTAATGCCAGTGATATTGTTGTCAAGATGCAAGGTGTTGGGGGGGCAATACAGTTTATTCTAGATCCAATTAGTAAGACTATACGCTTCGTGACGGGAGTGCGTGAGTCAGATGTTGTTCCACACTATGTCATAGATCAGGCTGTGCTTGAAATAAATGTGGCTCTTGATATTAAGCATTCTGTTGGTAGACCCGAATATACTGAATTCTCACAATTTCTCTTTAAACTTGATGAGTTTTCAACAGCCGTTAATGATGTTCTTCAAGAGCAATCTAACGATCAAGATGAAAGTATTGATGTATGTAACAATTTAATATCATCTGATGCCTTGATAGTAGATGAGCAGCTACTTTCAAATGAAAAACAACCTCTGGTTGAAAGTTCTTCAAAATTTACTGATATTGACAGTCTAAGCGATGAAGCTCAAAAACTAGCTGCTTTAAATATTGATACTAAGAAGCTATGGAAAGCAATTTTAGAGACTGAGACAGAGGCATTACCATATATCATCTTGTCACAACCATTACATTTGGTTGATAGCAAAATCTATATTGCAAGATATGAAGATGACAACGATGTATTAGATAAATTTCCTAAAGATTCACTTATCAGCCTAATACACAAGACAGTTGATTTTAATGGTGAAGATAGGGAGTTCCGAGTAGGTGATATTGATATTCAGAATTCACTCGCAGGTGAGTTAAGAGTTAAAGGTGTTAAACATGCTGATAAAATTAAGGTTGGTGAAGTTTTATATTTAAGAACGAAGGCTGATAAATCTTCATTCTTGAAACGAAAAAATGCCTTAGAGCAGATTCTAAGAAGACAATCTGATATTCCGAACCTGGTTGAATATTTCGAGCCTAATTCAGAAATTAATCCTATCCACTATGACATTACTGTCACTGATCGGGACTTTGAAAGATATGACCAATATGATCAACAAGGCGAAGTCATTGTTAGTCTAAACAATCTCCAACGAGAAGCTTTCCGAAAATTAATAAACTATGGACCGGTTTCAATTTTACAAGGTCCCCCAGGAACAGGTAAAACTGAATTTATTGCAGCTTTTGTGCATTTTCTATTTGAAAAACAGAATGTTAATAATGTCTTGATGGTCAGTCAATCACATGAGGCCGTTAATACTGCTGCGGAACGCATAAGAAATCACTCGCATCGACTAAATACACCGTTGGAGATCGTCCGTTTCAGTAACAGAGAGAATGCAGTATCAAATAACCTTAAAGACGTATTTTCTGATTCGATTATATCAACACATCGCAATCTATTTTTAACTGAAATGGAAGACCGAGTTCTGTCTTTGAGTCAGTCAATAGGTGTTGATAGAGATTATTTGGCATGTGCTTTGTTCCTAAAAGTACATCTGTTTGGTCACTTATCTAGAATGTGGGTATCAACTGAATCAGAAGATAATAAATTAATCTCAAAGGCTGAGTGGAATAACCTATCAACGAAGCTTATTGAAAGACTTAAGGATTATTCAAAAGAATTGCATACTGCATTATTGGGATGGAATAGTCGTCAGGTCTTAGATCGAGAAAATCAAATATGGGAGATGCTTGACGAGGTTTTTGAGGTTCAAGGTAAAGCTGTGAATAATGCTAAAGCCCTTGTACAAATTGCTTTCGACTATGATCAACTTATAGATAGTCCAAATGCTAATTATGAAACTTACCTTTCTAAAACTAGACAATTTATCTGCGGTACATGTGTGGGTATTGGACATCACTCAATTGATATTGCGAACCAATCATTCGATTGGGTAATTATTGATGAGTCAGCGAGGTCAATTTCTTCAGAGTTAGCTATTGCGATGCAATCTGCTAAACGCATTCTATTAGTGGGAGATCATAAACAATTACCTCCATTATATTCACCGGAACATGCTAAGGCTCTTGGTCGAAAGTTAGGGTTTACAAAAAACCGTATAGAAGTGAACTTAAAAAGTGATTTTGAACGATTATTCAAATCGCCATATGGCAAGGCTGTTCAGGGTAAGTTATTAGTTCAATATCGTATGGCTCCAGCAATTGGAGAAATGGTTTCTGCATGTTTCTATGATAAGGAATTAGTAACAGGCGTTATTGAGCCTCTAGGTAAGCCTTATCAAGAGAAAATGGTTCGAGTCGTACCAAATATATACCAACATTGTTCGGTTCAAGAATTACGTTCTACAGTCACATGGGTCGATACGTCTGACAAATTTAGTGATGGTGTTGGAACGACTTTCTTTAACAAGCATGAAGCTCGTAAGATTATTGGCTTATTAGAAAAAATTTATGCAGATGAGGAGTTATTAAAAGAGTTAAGAGAACGATCTAAGCCTAATGAACCTCCGATTGGCATTATATGTATGTATGGTGAACAAAAGCGTTATTTACGCAAGCAGTTCAATTCTAAGTCCTGGAATGAAGATTTTAGATCATTAGTAAAAATTGATACTGTTGATAGTTACCAAGGTAAAGAGAATAGAATCATTATTTTGTCTGTAACTCGGAATAGTCCAGATAACAAAATTGGATTCATGAACGTGCCAAATCGAATTAATGTTGCATTATCTAGGGCAATGGATCGTTTAGTTATTTTTGGTGCTTCACGTTTATGGAATATGCCAAAACATCAAGAATCACCGCTTGGCGAAGTATTTAACTATATCAAAGAGCATTCAAGCGATAGGACAAGCTACCAATATATTGCTGATAGAAATGCTGAATCCAAACTAAACGCAAATATCAAAACAAATACAGGTCGAGGTATTAGTCATGAGTAATTACAGCATTCCATATCATGATGTTGATATTTTGATTCCGGCACAGAAGTTTGAAATAAAATTCAGCTATACATCAAGCCAAATGCCAAACTTTATTGATTCAATGGTTATGCGTTTACTGCGTATTAGTCCAATGTCAGTCAAAAACATAGCAAACTTTTTGGGCATGAATCAAAGGGAGTCTCGGATTGTTTTAGATCAACTCATTACAAATAACGAGATTGAACTTAAACAAGATGGTTTATTTCATTTGACGAACAAATCAATGAAATATTTTACTACTGTGGATTCGATCCCTAAAATTGCATCGATTTTGGAGCATACACATGGTCTAGTTTATGAGCTTACTAATTTTAATTACATTGCTCAGAAGCCTGACACTAATATGTACGGCTTAAAACTGATCGCTACAAACGAACATGCAGCAAATAGTGAAAGCATTGTTCGAGATAGATTCCAAAAGCAATTCTACCAACTAATTGAAGACGAAATTATCACCCTAAAAAAAATGGATGGTAGACCTGTCATCTACAAAATGGGTACGGTGAAAAAGGTAACAGAATGCACAGTGCGCAAGTCGCTGGATCTTAATATCGATGCTCAAGCCGATCCACAACCTATAAAAGTTTTGGACTCTATTATGAGCGATGAGCTTAAAGATAAGACTTATCAGGCTTTAGGGCAGAGTAAGAAAGGGAATAATATTCGAGATATTGTGAAGAACCTTGAGGGCTTTGAGCAGTTAAATTTGCACCAATATTTTAAAGATGGTCGTTTTTTAGCACCAGTCGCATTATTTGATAGCTTAAACCCTGTAGAGAGCAAAGCGAGTGATGAAAACCACCTGTTTATTGGACCTTGTTATAATCAAGGTAATTCAAAACTAATATTGAACAAAATTAAAGATGTTCTCACGAAGAATCAAGCTGTAAAGAATATTTATTGGTTAGCTCCAGATGATGCCTTTTGGGGTAAATCTCTTAGATTCAATACGTTCGTCGGTGCTTTGGGGCAACTCAAAAATAAACAAAATAATGAAATACAGCTTAAGTGTTTCTTACCGATGTCAGATGAGCGAGATCGTGTTTCCGTACATAATTACCGAAAGATCATTTCAAAAGACCATCAAAAATATTTTTACGGTATTAAAGAAGGTTTGCTCGATGGTAATTTTGAAATCATCGTAGTTGAAAACGAATTTGCTATAGTAATTTTACATGTATTAGATTCAGAAGCAGATTTCTTGACCTCATTCCCAATAGGCTCAATGAGCTATAATAAGACATTGGTCAGCAACTTAGTCAATTTATTTGATGCTTGGCAGCGTCCTAAAGAAGAAAATGGCATTAGTTATGGTCCAATTTTCAAGAAAAATGTCTAATAAATAAAGAAAAATTACATCGCTCTTTTACTTATTAGGGCATGTACTTTTCGAAAAGGGCTAGTATTACTAGCTCTTGTTTTATTGTATTTATAGGGAAATTTTGGAGAAAAAAACGTAAAAATCAAATCTAAAGAGACTGTAAATTAAATTGTGTAATTGCCTGAATTTGCTATGTTCATATTCACAACGGAGTCAGGCAACATTTAGCCCCCGTAAAAAACGGACAGTTAACTCGCTAATTTTAGCTATATTAGTTCGGACTTGATCGTACATTCTTCTTGAAAAATAGAAAGTTACCCGTTTTGATAAAGGTGTCGAAATCTTAATCAAACAAAGGGAACTGGGCTGCCATCACTCTCTAGACAATTTTTATTTAATCTCTTTGCAAATACCTATACACAGCCTGTCGGCTGATGCCAAATGCATTTGCTAATGCAACTTTCGATTTGTATTTTCCTTCTTCCCAAGCTTGTCGTAAGGCTTTGGCCTGATCGGGATTCAATTTATGGACTCGTCCTTTATATTTCCCTTGAGCTGCTGCGAGCTTAATCCCTTCTTTCTGACGTTCTAAGATAATTTCCCGTTCGAATTGAGCAAAAGCGCCCATGAGCTGCAACATCAGGTTATCCATCGGAGTGGCCTGAGCTGTGAAGGTAATATTCTCTTTGACAAACTGAATAGCAATTCCCCTCTTTACGAGTTGATCAACTTCAGTGACTAAATCCTTCAGACTCCGAGCGAAACGATCCATAGAGTGAACAACAATCATATCCCCTTCACGCACATAGCTGAGCATTTCCTGAAATTTCGGGCGGGCAGTATTTTTTCCAGAAGCCTTATCGATAAAAACCCGGTCGACCTCAATTCCCTCAAGTTGACGTCCAATATTCTGGTCAACAGAACTGACTCTGACATATCCCACCTTATGACCTTTCATCTTACACCCTACCAGACGCTTATTTCTGCTTATTGTAAATAATGAATATTATATTTAAAAGTTACATGTAACGTATGGATAAATTTTATTTAAATGAGACATAAATTCTGGGGTGTTGTCAGTGTTACTTTAGGGTACGCTCTATAGTTACAAAAGAATCATTATTCATTTAAGGGCTAAAAATATAGGCTATTTTTTTAGAAAATATTTTTTAATCTTATGCAATATAATTTTCATTGAAAAAACTTATCCTAAAACTATTTTTGATTAGTATTAAGGATAGAGAGTATTTAACCTAGGGCGTGTCATCAATTAATTTGAGGAAAACCGTCTTGTCCCCATTATACTTTTATGACTAAACGCCATGCATTAAGAGATGATCATAGCTAATGCCATATTTACAATACCAGCGCACAGCCCAAAGAATGATTTCGCCCTGAAAATGCCGACCATGGAAAGGATTCACATGCTGCACCTTTAGCTAAAACAGTCTTCAGCTTACCATTCGTGGTTATTTGCAACAGTGCCAATAAGAGTTCAAATATTCTATTTAATTGTCATTAAACCGGATTCTGGCAGGGTGATATATGGAAAATTTGGACGAATTAAAAAGCCTGCATTTGCGGGCTTTTTAATGTCTGGTTTGGAGTTAGTTATTTTTCTTTTCTAATTTTTGGGCAACGGCTAATTCACATTCTACTGGATGGAAGCTGACCAGATCTGCCGATGTACTTAACTTGCCATTTTCACGGTCGAAAATAAAAGAGACAGAACATTTTTGATTTTCCTGATCGGTGATTTGAACACCGTAATACCAGGTTTCCGCATCGCTAATCACTACGACGTTTTTAGTCTCACCTAAATTTTCTTTTAATACCGCCTGAGTTGGGGTGCTAATTGCACTAGCAATAAAATCTAATGAAACAGGTTTGTGCTCAGTGATTTTAGAGGTGATTTCTGGACTAAACAGTTGGTAATCATTACTGATTAACTGTTCATGATTATGTGCGTTTGCCAGTGATGCTGCGGATAGTGCTAATGTCAGCGTGATTAACTTGATTTTCATATTGTATCCCCATGATTCGAATATTTTAAAGTTTGAGTTTCTTTCAAATTTCTAAAATCATATACGATCTTAAAAATAATAAAGGGTTTGGAGATAAAATCTCATTTTTTTGTTTCACTCTGATGGGCATGCTGTTCCACAGTGGGAAAATATGCAGTCAGATCTTTAAGGATTTTGAGACCAATATATCGGAGACAGTTTATTTAACTGATGTTACGCATCCATTCTATATGTTGTAAATTTTAAAAAAATCGACCGCAACATGTAGTGGCGAAGATGCTCAAAAATACACTTATTGCGTAACATCAGTTATTTAAGTTAGGCTGCCAGTTTAGATTTGCTAAAATTTACATAACGCACGTTAGACAAATTGAGAAAAAAGCCAGTTCAATATGTACTGGCTTTTTAGTGTCACGTATATAAATCTAAGAATTGTTTTAATCGTTGCTAAGATGATGTTTCACGGCTTCTAAACCATTGATTTAAAGTTCAGGATTTTGACTGGCATGACCTTACTTTGGCGTGTGCTCTAAAATTACATTAGGCCATTCATTAAAGTTGTAAACCATAAATAGAAATGTCCGGTTTTCTATCCGATCAGGAATAACAATATTATTAATAAAAAACAATAAATTAAATAGTTGCTTAGTTTTCATAATGTATATATAGTGTATATACATTTTATTGTTTTAATGCCTTTGGGAATAAATATCTTATGACTGATCAACCCAAAAAAATAAAGGCCAACAAAAAAGATGGGCAACTCTTAATTCGCATTAACAGCACTGAACGTGATGAGTTCATTCAATTGTGTGAAGCTATGGACACCAGTGCCGCTAGAGAATTAAGAAAATTTATCCGTAGTTTTATGAAAAAAAATCAGTCAGCGGATATTCATACCAAGGAGTGACATCATGTCGAAGCAAGTTAAAATCTTGAAACAGAAGATCAAAGCACGTCTTGAAAAGATTTCAAAACACAAAAACAAGTTAAATAAGTTCAAAAAGCAGCTTAAAAAACAGAAGTAATATAGTGAGGATTAGTCTCACTAGAAAGTAAAAAAAAGCTGAATTTCCTATTAGGAAATTCAGCTTTTTTCATTATTTACTGTCGGGACTATACCAGCTCAGAAATAATATCTGCCAATACTTCGTCTGCTTGCGAAGTACTTTTCACAGAAGAAATTTCCTTTTTAATTTTAGTGAGAGATTTCCCAGTTTCTTTAAAAGAAAAAACGGTTTTATTTCCTGTGAGGATTAGAGGGGTAAGATTAGAGACTTCGCCTATTTTTAAAAATAGCTCTGCCACTCTGACTTGATGAGCATAAATAGATCGTAACTTTTGGGTAATTTCTAAAGCAGTCCGTTTATTCATAAATATATCCATTAATTTTATTAGATTTTTTGAACATTTTAATTCTTATAAACCCAATCTTAGCAGAACCAGTATCGATGAGTAAATGCCTATACAGCATCCTCAATAAATTAGCTGGGCTACAGCAGAATAAAGTCGTTGATAATAAAAGATTAGGTTCAGTTCTGGCGCATATCCAGCAACAGCATGAAGAGTTGGAGAAACAGAATAAACGTTCCCGTCTCAAGAAAAGTATGCCGAGCCGTAAAGCTCAGAAAGCCGATATTGAACAAAGAAAGTTAAATCCTGTGCTTGACTCTTGTAGTTAAAAACAGGACATTTTAAATGGTTTATCGCATAGACATTTTAATTGGTGAATAACATAACATAAAAAATCCTAGACTCAAATCTAGGGTTTAAATTTAAAAAAATACATAAAAATTAATAACATGGTATTAATATTGTCCCATTGTAATTTGTTTCAATTCTAATGAATTATGAAACTCAAAATGTAAATAATTATCAAATATTTTGTATTTAAGCCAACTGTTACTTTCTCTTTCGGGGGTTCCAAATAAATTAGCTACAGATTGCATCGTACTTTTGTGATTAATACCTGTGATCAGATTTTCTAAAAATGGGTATGGGTAATATTCTTCATTCTCTTTGACGTAGATGAAAATGGTATCTAGTATCTGATGTTCATTAAACCTGAACGTAATACCTCTCTTAAAAAATTGCCAATAGGATAGCTTTTCTCCACCAAAATTAGTCTCTAATGAGTCAAACTCACTTGCAACAAGAATAACTGCTTTCAAAATATCTGAACTTGACTCTTTAGTTCCAAGACAAGATAAAAAAACCTCTACATCACCTGAAAAATTCACTTATGACATACCTAAATCAAAATTTTCTTTATCCTTTGGTTTTTATCATATTAAAAATGAAATCTCTGATTCAAAGTTAAAATTTTCAAAAGCTGTATCCATTTAACATAAATCTCTTATACGAATTCTAGCCCTGCATAGGGCGGGCTAGATATAGCGATTAGACCCAATTCTCTAGCTTCAGACCATCAATTCGTTCAAATTCTTTTGTATTGTTCGTAACTAATACAACATCCAATGCCAAAGCATGAGCAGCGATCAGCATATCTAAGCTGCCAATCGGTTTACCTGTAGATTGAAGATTCTGGCGTAATTTGGCGTAATGCCAAATCGCCTGTTCATCGTAAGGAAGAATCTCTAAAGGTGACAAAAACTTGTTTAACGCCTGTTTATTGCGTTCAGATCCAGACTTCTCTACACCAAAAGCCAGCTCAGATGCCGTGATACTCGAAATCGCAAGCTGGCCGAGTTGATATTGCTTAAAGCGCTCAAAAACTTGTTGAGGCTTATTATTGATGACATAGATACAAATATTTGTGTCTAAGAGGTAAATCATCTGAACTCCTCACGGAGCTGTTCGCCTTGATCAGCTCGCTCCAATTGGAATCCAACCTCAAACTCATTTATTGCTTCTAACATGACATCCCAAGGATTGTCGATGGGCATGAGTAATACACCACGACCGAAGCTTTTGATGGCCACTTCCGTGCCATTAAAGCGAAAGGCTTTAGGCAAGCGAACAGCCTGACTGCGACCAGTTTGAAATACTTTCGCAATTTCCATAATTACCTCCCGAAACCAAGATATATATCATTGATACATATCTTAACATTAAATCTTGTAAAGTCAAAGTGAAATTAAAATCATAAGGCAATAAAAAAGCCCGACATCCTGTCGGGCTTTTTCATATCGGGGTGCTCGTCTTACTGATCTCGTGCTGCCCATTCCTTGCGCTATTTTCTTATTCTTGTTTTCTGGAAACATCCAGTTCTCTTATGTATTCATCATAGGGCTAATGCTTTGGATTACCAATCCTCAAAAATCTTAAATTCATGTAAGTTTTAGCTTACAAAGTTGGCCTATTTTATCCCAAGAGTTGTCCGCAGAAATTGGGGATTATTTATGAACTGTGACCCTTGAGAAATCAGGAAAAAATGCAAAAACGAATGTTTTTTGATCAATTTTATTGGCTAAAAGTTACAGTTTTGCTTAAAAAGAAACCGACTTGTTTCCAAGTCGGTTGAACGAGAACGTTCCAGAGGGTATGAATAACGATAAGATACTGATCTTAAAGTAATATTAAAAACACTGTTATTCACCAATTAAAATGTCTATGCGATAAACCATTTAAAATGTCCTGTTTTTAACTACAAGAGTCAAGCACAGGATTTAAATTTCTTTGTTCAATAACAGCTTTCTGAGCTTTATGAACCGTACCGGGTTTGTCGGAGAGTCAATATTCTGAGAGACTATCCCGATGACAAAATTAAAATATACCCCTGAAATCAGAGAAAGAGCGGTTCAATTATTGATTGAATCTGAAAAAGATTATCCTTCTACTTGGGCTGCAATCACAGCAATTGCGCCTAAGATTGGTTGTACTCCTGAAACACTTCGTGCCTGGCATCAAAAGCATTTAGATCAGCAAAATCCTATTAAAGTACAACAGATATCTGATCAAGAAAAAATGAAGCAAATGGAACGTGAAATTAAAGAATTAAAGCGTGCCAATGAAATTCTACGTAAAGCAGCCGCTTTTTTCGCCCAGGCGGAGCTCGACCGCCCACACAAATAATGGTGGATTTCATCCATAACAATAAAGACTTATATGGTGTTGATGCGATTTGTAGGATTTTACCGATCGCAGCTTCAACCTATTACCGGACTCTAGATCTCTGCGAAAATCCAGAACATCGAGCAAAGCGAGATTTACATGACTTGCATCATGCTGAGGAGTGACTATTAAGCCATGCCATAACAGCTATACAAAATAGAAAAAAGATACAAGGTAATATCCAAACTTTAGGATAACGTTCCAGTACCATTAACAATGTATAGAACTCTCCTCGTATTCAATTCCACATCATAAATCTTCCTTATCTCATGACACCCTGTTGCAAACTGTATTTCCATAACATTCTAAAGGCAGTATCTTTTGAATATTGCTTATACATAACCATTTTAGGACCTCAAATTCATCAACGGCTTTATTCGATTTCGCCCCCGTGTTAAGAGTTCTTTTGATGTAAGCATCCAGCTTGTTTTTAAGATTCAAGATAAAACCTCGAATAAAGTCTGGTAAATCTAATATCAAAAGTGCTCTGAGTTTGATCAGAACTTCAAATGATTTTTTTTGCATGTCTTATATTATTAGAATTAACTACTCTACCTCACTATATCGTAGAGTTCATTTCATCCAATCGACGTATTAAAGATTTTGATAAGAGTTGCTTAGAACATATAGCAAGCTATGGCTCACTCGACAGCCTATGTACATTGTATTTATTGCATCACTGGGGAGTAACAATTAATAGTACTGCTCTTTCTAATGATTGCTGTTCACTTCTCATAAATTCATTAGAGTTATTACTAAAAAGAAATCCTCACTTCCATCGTTCACATGTCTTTTTATTTGATGAATTATGTGATCAGATCTTCCTTATGGAATTAAAAGGATATAGTCGTCCACTCAAAATTAAATTAAATTGGCGAGAATACAGAAAGGAAAACTGGTCTAGTGAAGTTAAAGAGATATCTACAAAAGCTGAAGCAGATTTCCGTGTTCACCCCAAACTTCAAGACTTCATTCCAAGCACAGATCAAAACCTAGTAGAACTATAGAAAGAAACTGTTTGTTTAAGTTGATTTTATCTGCTTACCAGAATCTAAAAACAAAAAAACCACTTACGATTTGTACGCGTAAGTGGTTGTTTTATATGGTGGGCCCAGACAGAATTGAACTGTCGACCAACGGATTATGAGTTCATAGGTCTATTAAATAGCTATCAAAATATGACGTAAACTGATATCAAGCTTATTTCACACCTTATAGTGAAAAGTGTAGCAAGTTGCTACACAGTCATATAACGTCTTTTCCAAATATTTCATTCAATCGTTTTCTATTTTCTTTTACAAAATTTGGATTATTTTTTAATTTATATTTCATTTCTTTCTTAAATTCACTCATTGAACTGCCAGCTACAGCAAAATCCATTTGGAACATAATATCATTCACTATCACATTTGCTTGAGATTCAGTTAAGCACCCTTCTGTCTTAAACCACTTACTAAATTGTTTATAATTTGGATCGTTTGCATAGATGTACCAAGACCTTACAGTCATATCGAACTTCGCACCTAATTCTTTAACAAGCGCATTATCATCAAAATTGACATCTAAATAGATTTGAGTCTTATCATTAGTATTAGATACAACAACTTCAGTGGCATGCCTATTAAGAATTTTAAATCGAACTCCGACAATAGGTCGACCTTTCTTGATGGTATCGTATTCTAATTGAAGACTAGTCCTTTCATTAATTTCTTCAATAATTTTGTCTAAAACGTATCGTCTAAAATCAACCCAACGATCGTATTTTTTCTCCCCAATATCAATTAATGCTTTGATATTCTCAAGTGAAAGTTCAACCTCATAAGAATCTTGATTAGCATACTTAAATTCATTTTTGATAAAGTATGAATACAAACTCATACTAGTTACAGAGTCCAAAGCAAATAAATCTTTCAATTGATAGGTCGTAAAATTTCCATTTGCTAAACGAGTAAAATATGGAAGTACTTCACTGGTGAAACGTATCTGCAAAGCATTTTTAGCGTCATCTTCCCAACGGAGTTCACGAATAATTGGTACTACTGAGTGTACTTTTTTAACTTTACGCTTATTATCATCCACGGGCTCTTCAATTACAAAATGAGCTACTCGTGATGATAATTCTTTATAAATACGATCAATAGCAACATTAATGGAATTCTTTTTATCTAATCCTAATAGTTCGCCTAAATCATCTTTATGCAAATAAATATAAGTTTGCTCTGTAATTTCACGATCTTGATTATTCTTCTCACCATAATTCGCAACAGCCATTGCATAAAGTAGAGCTTTATACTCATTAGATGATAATTCAATTGGTCTAATCAGACGGTTACTAGTGCTGACTACTCCATTATGTCGAATATTACCAATACAATAAGGTAGATGTTCTAATTCTTCTGGTTCGTTGTGATTGCTCATAAGTGGAAAGATTAAAATATTTTCTACATGTTATACACAAAAGTGGAAGAAGATGCAAACCGCTCACTATTTTCTCTTGCTTACATTAAATTAACTCAGTTTATGCCCATCAAACATCTTAAGAGTGGAAGAAGTGTCACTATTAAAGTGCAATTTTGATACTATTCAGCCTTATGGTGGAATATCTATAAAACTAAACACTTTTAAGTGACAATTCTTCCACCTTTGAGAATTCATCCGTGTCGCTAAAGTAATCAATTTGAAAGTAGGAATAGCCTACAACACCACTAAAGTGGAATTACTTAACACATATTCCACTATTAAAGTGACAAACCTTCCACCATTCCGGTATTCTTGACTATCAAACATCATGTTATCAATTAAATTTTATACAAATAGTTTATCCACAGAATAAAAAACATCTAATGACAAGTCTTCCACCTTTATTTTAAGAAAAACAAACTTATCAACATCATAAGCAATTGAATTATATTGTTTTAAATTAAAAAATCCACGTTAAAATAAATCACAAGGACAAGTCTTCCACCATAGTGACAAACCTTCCACTTATCGGTGACAGACCTTCCACTTATTAGTGACAAACCTTCCACTTATCGGTGACAGATCTTCCACTTATCAATGACAGGCCTTCCACTTTAAAAACTCTATATATTTGTTTTTAAACAAATAAAATCAGTCTAATTATAATTAACTAATTAATATTAATTAATACTAATTAAAATTAGCTAGCTATATTTTTAAAAAAAGTTAAGAAATGTTTTTCCCACATCTTTTGAATTCAAAAGATAAAAATATGACAAAGGAACTGTAGCAAGTTGCTACAAATATCTTTATATTAAATGAAATCAAAGTAAATTCCTTAAGACAAATATGTCAACTAAAATCATTGCTGTAGCTAATCATAAAGGTGGTTGCGGGAAAACAACTACTGTAGTACATCTTGCTTCAGAACTTGCTGAATTAGGAAATAAGGTCTTAGTAATTGATCTGGATCCACAAGCAAATGCAAGTTTACATATAGGATTAAGACATCCTAGCGAAGTTGAAACTACATCAGCTGAATTACTTATTGGTGATATAAGTCTATTATCGGAAGCATTAGAAGAAGAAACAAAATTTAAAAATGTTTCCTTAATATATGGCTCATTAACTCTTGGTAAAACTGAAGATCAATTGAAAGATGATGCACCAAGACCATCCGAGGAACTTTCAAATAAATTGGAAATTCTAGAAGGATTATATGACTACATTCTTATTGATTGCCCTCCTAGCTTAAAATTACTAACCAGCAATGCTTTAGCCGCTTCGACACATGTTATTGTTCCAATTGAATCTGGTTCACAATACGGTCTCTATGGTGTTACTGATTTAATTAATCATTTAAGTAAAATTAGAAGAGTTAACCCTGAATTAGAACTCTTAGGTGCTTTATTAATTAAACATGATGAGCGTCAGAATGTATGTAAATTAATAAAAGATGAAGCATTTAATCAAGTTGGAGAATTATTGCATACCACAATTCCAATGAGCACTAAGGTTAATCAAGCTGCAATTTTGCAACAACCTTTATTATCTGTTGATAAAAACTCAAAAGTTCGAAAAGCTTTTGAAACTTTAGCACAAGAAATTGTTCAGCGTGTCGGATAATATAATTCTGGAAATACTATGGTAAGTAATAAAGAGCTATTGGCTAAACGTCTTCAGCAAAATACTCAAAAGCATCAACATGCCCAAAAGGAGCATATTAACGATGTCAAAGAGCTAAGACGTAATGTACAAATTACAGATATTCAGGCTAGCCCTAACCAGCCTCGAAAACTCTTTAATCAACAAGATATTGAAGATTTAGCAGCATCAATTGAGGAAATTGGGCTATTACAACCAATTGCAGTTCGTAGAATAAATGATAAATATGAGTTGATTGCTGGTGAAAGACGATTGAAAGCCCACCAATTTCTCAATAAGAACACCATTGAAGTAATCATTATTGATGCATCGGATGAAGAAGTTGCTTTATTAACATTAGCTGAAAATTTAAAGCGAGAAGATCTGACAGATTATGAAATATATGTTGGATTAACTTCTTTGGATGAAAAATTAAAAAAAAATAAGCAGAAGTTAGCAAAGTCATTAGGTATGAATCGTGAAGATATGTATAAATATTTATCTTTTGAAAAATTACCTGGAGAGTTGATTGAAGATTTGGAAAAACAGCCGTCATTATTAGCACGGACCGCTGCTACAGCAGTGAAAAAGTTTCTATCAGATCATGAAGAAAACCATGAAAATGCTAAAGAAGCATTATTCGAAGCATGGTCAAAATTGCTTAAAAAAGAAGTTGAACAGACAAAACTGGCATCACTAGCTGAAAAAATCTTTAAGTCAAGAGAAACGAAAGAAGTAATTCAAACTTCAATTGTACATAAAATTGAATATGATGGGAAAGTTGCTGGTAATATCAAATTTGACCATAATACATTAAAGATATCTTTAAAAATCGGACAATTTGATGATCAAAATTTACAAGAATTAGAAGCTTTCCTAAAAAGAATGTTAGAAAAATAAAGTAAAAAAATAGTGTAGCAACTTGCTACACTATTTTTTGCAATTAGGAAAATTTATATAAGTAGTCATAATAATATTTTCATAAATTTGTCATTTAAATTGAATATTTAAAGCGTATTTTTCGACCATCCTAAGATGAGTCGATGCAATGCTTTGGCATAAGAAAAAATTTAATAAAAAATTAATAAGTTTGGCATGCTGTAGTTTGGGCACAGTTATTTTGATGGGCTGTCAAAGTCCTGCTTTAGTTCAATCAACTTCTACTTCAGTACAACCATCAAAACAGCCTCAACGTGTGGTTTTTTTCTTGGGAGATGGAATGGGTATCACGACACTAACAGCTGCACGAATCTATGCTGTTGGTGAAGACGGGCAACTGCCGATAGATCAACTTCCAGAGTCAGCATTTGTTCGTACTTTCTCAGAAGATGCACAGGTTACAGATAGCGCACCATCGATGGGTGCTTATATGACAGGTGTAAAAATGAAAAATGAAGTGATATCCATGCAGACTGGA
>NZ_KE007375.1 GCF_000400735.1 Acinetobacter tandoii DSM 14970 = CIP 107469 | reverse complement strand
CGAGTAGGGCGAGGCACGTGAAACCTTGTCTGAATATGGGGGGACCATCCTCCAAGGCTAAATACTCCTGACTGACCGATAGTGAACCAGTACCGTGAGGGAAAGGCGAAAAGAACCCCTGTGAGGGGAGTGAAATAGATCCTGAAACCGCATGCATACAAGCAGTGGGAGCCGACTTGTTCGGTGACTGCGTACCTTTTGTATAATGGGTCAGCGACTTACATTCAGTAGCAAGGTTAACCGTATAGGGGAGCCGTAGAGAAATCGAGTCTTAATAGGGCGTTTAGTTGCTGGGTGTAGACCCGAAACCAGGCGATCTATCCATGAGCAGGTTGAAGGTTGGGTAACACTAACTGGAGGACCGAACCCACTGTCGTTGAAAAGCCAGGGGATGACTTGTGGATAGGGGTGAAAGGCTAATCAAGCCTGGTGATAGCTGGTTCTCCCCGAAAGCTATTTAGGTAGCGCCTCGGACGAATACCATAGGGGGTAGAGCACTGTTTCGGCTAGGGGGTCATCCCGACTTACCAAACCGATGCAAACTCCGAATACCTATGAGTACTATCCGGGAGACAGACTGCGGGTGCTAACGTCCGTAGTCAAGAGGAAAACAATCCAGACCGCCAGCTAAGGCCCCAAAATCATAGTTAAGTGGGAAACGATGTGGGAAGGCATAGACAGCTAGGAGGTTGGCTTAGAAGCAGCCACCCTTTAAAGAAAGCGTAATAGCTCACTAGTCGAGTCGGCCTGCGCGGAAGATGTAACGGGGCTAAAACTATGTGCCGAAGCTGCGGATTTGACATTAGTCAAGTGGTAGGGGAGCGTTCTGTAAGCCGATGAAGGTGTATTGAGAAGTATGCTGGAGGTATCAGAAGTGCGAATGCTGACGTGAGTAACGACAAAACGGGTGAAAAACCCGTTCGCTGAAAGACCAAGGGTTCCAGTCCAACGTTAATCGGGGCTGGGTGAGTCGACCCCTAAGGCGAGGCCGAGAGGCGTAGTCGATGGGAAATTGGTTAATATTCCAATACTTCTGTGTAATGCGATGAGAGGACGGAGAAGGTTAAGTCAGCCTGGCGTTGGTTGTCCAGGTGGAAGGTTGTAGGCATGTATCTTAGGCAAATCCGGGGTACTCTATGCTGAGAACTGATAGCAAGCTGTACTTGTACAGTGAAGTGGCTGATACCATGCTTCCAGGAAAAGTCTCTAAGCTTCAGTTACACAGGAATCGTACCCGAAACCGACACAGGTGGTCAGGTCGAGTAGACCAAAGCGCTTGAGAGAACTCTGCTGAAGGAACTAGGCAAAATGGTACCGTAACTTCGGGAGAAGGTACGCTGCTGACGGTGATGGGACTTGCTCCCTGAGCTATTGGCAGCCACAGAAACCAGGCCGCTGCAACTGTTTATTAAAAACATAGCACTCTGCAAACACGAAAGTGGACGTATAGGGTGTGATGCCTGCCCGGTGCTGGAAGGTTAATTGATGGGGTTAGCGTAAGCGAAGCTCTTGATCGAAGCCCCAGTAAACGGCGGCCGTAACTATAACGGTCCTAAGGTAGCGAAATTCCTTGTCGGGTAAGTTCCGACCTGCACGAATGGCATAATGATGGCGGCGCTGTCTCCAGCAGAGGCTCAGTGAAATCGAAATCGCTGTGAAGATGCAGTGTACCCGCGGCTAGACGGAAAGACCCCGTGAACCTTTACTGCAGCTTGACATTGAACTTTGACCTTACTTGTGTAGGATAGGTGGGAGGCTTTGAAGTTGGAACGCCAGTTCCAATGGAGCCGTCCTTGAAATACCACCCTGGTAATGTTGAGGTTCTAACTCTGTCCCGTTATCCGGGACGAGGACCATGTCTGGTGGGTAGTTTGACTGGGGCGGTCTCCTCCTAAAGAGTAACGGAGGAGTACGAAGGTGCGCTCAGCGTGGTCGGAAATCACGCGTAGAGTATAAAGGCAAAAGCGCGCTTAACTGCGAGACCCACAAGTCGAGCAGGTACGAAAGTAGGTCTTAGTGATCCGGTGGTTCTGTATGGAAGGGCCATCGCTCAACGGATAAAAGGTACTCTGGGGATAACAGGCTGATACCGCCCAAGAGTTCATATCGACGGCGGTGTTTGGCACCTCGATGTCGGCTCATCTCATCCTGGGGCTGAAGCAGGTCCCAAGGGTATGGCTGTTCGCCATTTAAAGAGGTACGCGAGCTGGGTTTAGAACGTCGTGAGACAGTTCGGTCCCTATCTACCGTGGGCGCTGGAAATTTGAGAGGATCTGCTCCTAGTACGAGAGGACCAGAGTGGACGAACCTCTGGTGTACCGGTTGTGACGCCAGTCGCATCGCCGGGTAGCTATGTTCGGAAGGGATAACCGCTGAAAGCATCTAAGCGGGAAGCCTACCTCAAGATAAGATTTCCCTAGGACTTTATGTCCTCTAAAGAGCCGTTCGAGACTACGACGTTGATAGGTTGGATGTGGAAGCATAGTGATATGTGAAGCTGACCAATACTAATTGCTCGTGAGGCTTGACTATACAACACCCAAGCAGTTGTATGTAAAGCTTATAATCGATTCATAAAAGATCAGTTAAACCTGATCTGAAACAAAAAACTTGATTTAGTGAAAGCTAGAACATAAAATTCGACTCAGTTAACTAATCCGTTAATAACTCATTTGGTACAAAGTACGGTAGCAATAAGATCATAGGATCTGAGCATAAAACCCGAACAAGTCCATAAACAGTTGTGCTGGCGACAATAGCAAGAGTGAACCACCTGATCCCTTCCCGAACTCAGAAGTGAAACCTCTTAGCGCTGATGGTAGTGTGGGGTTACCCATGTGAGAGTAAGTCATCGCCAGCTCATTAATTCAAACACCCCCTTCTATACAGAAGGGGGTGTTTTTTTATATAAATATTTATTTAAATTAAATGCCAAAGACTAAAAACGTGCGAAGGCGCAAATATAAATAACATAGGTTAAGATGATTATAGATAACCTTAAAGTCGCTGTTTCTAACTCTAAGGCTTAAGTATTAAAAATCTGAAATACGATTACTGGCAGTTTTTAATGTATAAAGGAGTTGTCCTAGTAGTACATCTTTTTCAGCCAAAGTCACAATAATCAATGGGTGTTTACTTGAAGGAATAGAGGTAAGGATAGCTTTTCCATTCTCTGCATCTAAAGTAATGGATTGACAACCTTCTAAATGAATTTCATTCATAAATGCTGCAACCATAGCAAGTATAGAGCTACTCACAGCTGCTAGCTTAGTGCTGTTGTAACTATCCTTTTTATGGACATGGGCGAGTTCAAAGCCATCAGTACTACAAAGCATCACATAGTTGACACCGCGAACATTCATCATTAAGTCGTAAATTTCATCTTTGGCAAATTGAATCAACTCTTTAGGTGCTGTGCGGCTTTGTTCTAGAGTAAACATATCAAACCTCTATTCAAATTAATTGGCAATATTGGAGTTAACTTCAATGGATGTGATTAACGCCTCTAATAATAACAGTACATCGTCTTTCTTGCGTGCATCAATGAAATATAATGGGGAAAACAAGTCATTTTGTAATAACCAGTCTTTATAAATCCCTGTAGATTTTGAGTTTTCGGAGATGAGATCGGTGTGGGTAATACCAATTGCAATATTGTCAGTAAAGTTTTGAAAAGTTTCTAGGTAGCTTTCGAGTTCTTGAATTGAATTATCAGAATGATGATCAATCAAAATCATTGCACCGATTGCCCCTTTGGTTATCGCGGACCATATAAAGTCAAAACGACTCTGACCTGGTGTCCCATAGAGCCCTATGGTAACGTTATCTTCTAGGGTGATTTCCCCGTAATCAATACCCACAGTAGTTTCCATTTTACTATGTCGTTGAGCATCTGTATTAAAAGCCTCAGTCTGTAACACTGGAATTTCTGATAATGATTTAATCGCTTCAGTTTTGCCAGCTCCCATACCACCTGCAAAAACAATTTTGAACCGTTGTAAGATCATAATATTGTCCTATATCCCCAATTTTTTTCTTAATTTTCCAAAGAAACCTTTAATAAATCCTGCATCTTCGGATACTGATGGGGCTTCTGGCGGATTAAAATGTTTATCCCAAATGTTGATTCTGGAAAGATTATTTGTTGCAATATTGGCAGCTATGAATCTCTGCACTGTTTCTAAGGGAATATTCAATTGATTTGCAATTTTTGAAACTTTCCCTCCTTGAATAAAACAGCTAGAGAGTTGGAATACCACTTTCCGATCTAGATTTTGAGAAGGTTTTGGCCACATATGAATCTTGAAATGACCATCTTCAGGTGCAATTTCTTTTAAAAATAGTGGAGAATCCCAGAAAAATTGCCATAACCAGTCATTTAAAAGATAAGTTTGTTTTCTTGAAACCTTCATAAAGTTACTGGTACTGGCAATGTCATAGCCAAAGCCTGAATCTGTAAAAGCCTGCTCCCGCTCAGGATTGAGCCAAGCAATATTCTTTTGGACATCGATAATTGCAATTGTGCCTAAATTATCAAAAAGATGAAGTTTTGAGTTGCGCTCTTTATCAAGCATCTTACTGAAATATTCGAGTTTATACGGGGTTTTTTTAGGGTTAACTTCAAAAATATGCTCGTTGGGGTTTTCGAGTGATGTATTGAGTAAGTGTTGTAAAATCCAGTCAGAAAAATTCTGTGGATTAACAATAGGTAGAGATAAGGTATTTTCCTGAAGGATATTCTCATTGTCATTATTCTTGGTAATTTTTAACCAGGGAAAATTACGGCTTTGAATTATTTTTTGAATACCGTCAGTTTCATAAAAATTTTCATGTATAAATAAGCAATCGATAGTGGGGTCTGCTGCTGTACTCCATTTAATTTTATATTCTTGTGGAATGAGATTACGTAGCTGGGTTTTGAGTTCTTCGGAATGATGAATACTTAAACCAGTTATCGCAATATTAAGATATTGCTCTGTCATACTATCTCTACACATCTAACAAGTTGAAACGGTAATCCCCCTTTTTAGACAATTCAAAAAGGGGGCATATTGAATCATGAGAAATCTAAACCTTTCTCATAACTTTTTAGTTCATGACGTGCCATTGCAAGGTTTGCTTTGGAACGCTCTAATACAAGGTATAAAAAGAGTTTTTCATTACCTTCTAATGGGCGAATCAGGTGATACTGTTTGCCGAGGGTGATCAATATATCTTCAATTGTGTCATTCAAATTTAGTGCATTTGCGACACGACGTTTTGAACGTACAACTTCGGTATTTCCTGCTGCTGCTAACTCAAGATCAATGTCACCACCACCTTGTGTTGCTAAAGCCAAACCACTTTCCCCATCAACTAATGCAGCTGCATGGAAACCATCAATTTCTGATAATGCTTCTAATGATACTCTAGCCATATTGATTCTCTTATGTTTTTTTGGTTTTTTGGGATTGATTTAACTTGGAATCAAATCCATTTGATTATATGAACGGCACTAAAATATTATCAATAGAAATTATTTTTAGGACTAAAGTCGAATGACAATTTCAGTAAATTTCAGATTATTTTACTCGGGTTTAGTGTGATTTTAATCACGAAATTTAGATAGAAATATGAAAGAACAGATATATTTGGGTGTCACATTTTGATCTCAATATAAATGTAACAATGTGTAAATTTTATCAAAGGATCAAAAGCAAAAAGAAAATTAATTAGATAAATTGATAAATAATTGAGACTAAATTATTATTTTTATATAAAAAGAGAGTGTAGTCACGATTCAACCACACTCTCTGATCGTATTTTATGCAAACATTTGAGTTGCAGCAGAATAAAGTACCCATAAAATGGCTACAGCGACAACTGGCTCTAAAATTTTAGCCCAAGTTGGAACCGCAGTTTTTTCAACCTCAGCTATTTGTTCATGATGTTCTACAACATTACTCTGATGAATCATTTGATTAAACTCCTTCATAGTTTCCTCTAATGATAGCTCTTCTTCGAGTATCGGTTTAGTTCCTTTTAGCTCTATTAGCTCACTTGTTGACCAAATCCAGTCTGCTGCTTGCCCAGATAAGTGTTCGACTTGTCCTGTAATTAGTTCACGTAGGCCTTTAATGCCATAATGACCAGTATCATCTAATTGTTTTAATTCGGCTAACTGCAAAGACAAAACTTCAGTAATCGTATGTTCAAATTCAGCTTTTTTTAAAGTTGAGTGATTCTGATCTGAAGTGGTGAGATGCCGTGCAACATCGATAATATACAGTTGCTCTTGGGATTGAATTTCTTGGTAGAGTTTATTTTCGTCTTTACGCCATAAGGTAATTAGTTTGGCAAGACTGAGCGTATTGATTTCTGCCAGATGTGCTTTACGCTCACTCGACTGATATTGATTCAGAAGCTCTGGCTTTTGAATGTGAATTTGCTCTGCAAAATATTGTACTAAGTCAAAAGCCATATTACTTCCTCTTGTTTTAATCTAATAACCTCAAGCTTGGCTTTTTCTTGGGTTGTTCTTGATTTTGTTCAGGTTCTGATTTTAAATCATCTTGCTGAATTTTAACATTTTCATATTCATTTGGATCAAAAAATAAGCCTTGCCCATTTTCACGCGCATAGATACCTAATACTGCATATAGTGGCACATAAATATCACGAGATACACCACCAAAACGTGCAGAGAAAGTAATAGCATCGTTACTCATATGTAGTTGGTGTACTGCATGCGGTACGATGTTGAGGACGATTTGCCCATCTTGAATGAATTGTTCAGGGACCATAGTATTTGGTTGTGTAGCATCGACCAATAAGTATGGTGTTAGATTGTTATCACAAATCCATTCATAAATAGCGCGAGCCAAATACGGACGGGTAGGAGATAAGTTAGTTTCCTGTTCAGACATTATGGTTTACTCGGTGGAGAAGATAAAAACTTGCCGTAACGATTTTTTTCCTGCAATGTCAAAGATTTGATGAATGCAGGGCGTTGGAAAATGCGTTGGCAGTATAAAAGAATTGGGCGACACAATTTGTGCGGTAACTCTATTCCCATAGAATCTAAGCGTAAGAAAATGGGTGCTAACATACAATCTAAAATTGTAAAGTTATCCGACATAAAATATGGATAATGTTGGAACAATGGTGTAAGAGAAATCAGCGTATCTCTCAATCGCTTCTGTGCTTTTGCGCTATCATTTTTATTGAGGCTGTCTGGATGACGAAGCATAATATCAGCTAACTTCAACCAATCTTGCTCAAAACGCCAAATATATTGCCGCTGTTCAGCGCGTGGCGCTGGTGCATCAGCATATAATTTATTTTGACGATAACGGTCATCTAAATATTCGGAAATGATGTTGGTATTAAATAATTTAAGATCATTTTCAATCAACATAGGAAGTTGATGATAAGGATTTAGACTTGCGAGGTCTTCATCATCGTAATCTACCAAGATGAGATTGAATTTAATTTGTTTTTCGGCAAGCACATAACGAATCCAATGCGAGCGAAAATCATCAGCATGACTATAAAGTGTAATTCCCTGAATGGGAGTCGCAGGATTTTCTAAAGACATAAGTCCAAAAAATTTTGATTGATCATATAGAATACTAAAATTAGCGTTAGAAAGCACGCCAAGCTGAATAATATGCTGCTTATGGATGGATTTATTTTCTAATCTACTCAAAGATAGAAAACACATGAAATACTCTTATCTCACCATTGTGTTTGGGGCGTAGTGTAGGGAATGAGACAGTCGATTATACAAGGGAGGAGGATAGCTCTGACCATTCATCTTGAGTTTGTAGTATTGTAGGATTAAACAACACTATGTCATCAAAGGATGTGTACTGACTTTTTTAAAATGATGGACTGATATAAATGCTGGATTAAAAGGTGAGGGAAGGTGTAATGCCCTCATTCATAAAAATCATCAATTTACTGAAATAATGAAGTTGATAGGTAGTGATGCAGTGAGGGGATTGTTCTAAGCCGTTATAGCTTTGCTTAAAATAAAAAACCTCGGAAAATCCGAGGTTTTTGGTCCGATTCGGTAAACGAATTAACGTTTAGAGAATTGAGGACGTTTACGAGCTTTACGTAAACCAAGTTTCTTACGTTCAACTTCACGAGCATCACGAGTAACGAAACCAGCTTGACGAAGAGCAGGTTTTAAAGTTTCGTCAGAAGCGATCAATGCACGAGTAATACCGTGACGGATAGCGCCAGCTTGACCACCGATACCACCACCAGCAACAGTGATGTAAAGGTCATACTTTTCAGTAACTTCAAGAAGTTCTAAAGGTTGACGAACAACCATACGAGCAGTTTCACGACCGAAGTATTGCTCAAGAGTACGGTTGTTAATTACGAGTTTGCCTGTACCAGCTGACAAGAAAACACGTGCAGTTGCGGTCTTACGGCGACCTGTACCATAATTAGTAGCCATGTGCTGTATCCCTTAGATGTCCAAAACTTGTGGCTGTTGAGCAGCATGTGGATGCTCTGTACCTGCATACACTTTCATTTTCTTGATCATTGCGTAACCAAGAGGACCTTTTGGTAACATACCTTTAACAGCTTTTTCTAAAACTGCTTCAGGTTTGTGAGCGATTAACTTTTCAAAGTTAGTCTCACGGATACCACCAGGGAAGCCAGTGTGGCGATAGTATTTTTTATCAAGCGCTTTTTTACCAGTCACTTGAATTTCTTCAGCATTGATTACAACGATATAGTCGCCAGTGTCAACGTGAGGAGTATAAGAAGTCTTGTGCTTACCACGTAGACGACGAGCGATTTCAGTCGCAAGGCGACCTAAAGTTTTGCCAGAAGCATCAACAACGTACCAGTCGTGTTGAACTTCAGCAGGCTTAGCGCTGAGAGTTTTCATTAAACCACTACCTATTATAGTTGGTTTGGACTATGGAATCTGTCCAAACAAAAGGAGACGCGATTCTAAACGAATACGTTAAGAATCACAAATGAAAATATAAAATTTCAAGAGCCGTATTCTAAGGCATTTCCCTATATAAAGGAAGAGATCAAAGTTTATTCTTTTATAAAAATATAAATAAGCGGATGGAGTGTCTGTAGAGATTCGGATATTTAGAAGAACAAAAAAATAGTGAAATAGTTTTCCATTATTTATTAATGGGTTTTATAGATTCAAACGAATCCTGTAACAAGGTTTTCAGCCAATTGCTAAACGTATGATTAGAATTGGAATAGACAAGTTTCAGCGATAGGCTTTGTTATTCCTCTATCTCGAAATAGAAGTTGTATAATGAGTGACGTGCATTTTCTTTGAGTTCAGTATGCTTCCTTTGTATATCACTAGTGGTGAACCTGCTGGAATTGGTCCAGATATTTGCTTGAGCCTTGCAGGGCGTATAGATGAGCGTCCTCTTGTAGTCCTAGGGGATCTCAATTTATTGCGTGCACGTGCAGAATGCTTAGGTCTTGCTATTGAGCTGATTGAGTATTCTGGTCATGAAAATTCATCGCATCTCGGTCAGCTTTATGTGGAGCATGTCGCTTTAAGTCAACCTGTAGTTTTAGGCGAGCTCAATCCTCAAAATTCAGCTTATGTTTTAGAGCAACTTCGTCGTTCAGCAGAGTATGCAATGTCTGGGAAAAGTGTCGGGGTAGCGACTGCACCTGTTCAAAAATCGGTGATTAATGAGGCAGGAATTCATTTCAGTGGACATACCGAATACTACCAAGAGTTTGCTGGTGTTGATCGTGTGGTGATGATGCTTGCAACTAAAACTTTGCGTGTTGCGCTTGCCACAACCCATTTACCCTTAAGAGCTGTCCCTGATGCGATTACCAAAGAACGATTACATCAAGTCATTGATATTTTAATTCATGATTTAAAAAGCAAATTCAAAAAAGAGCATCCCCACATTTTAGTGTGCGGCCTAAATCCGCATGCAGGGGAGGACGGTTATTTGGGCATGGAAGAAATTGAGGTGATTAATCCTGTGTTGGAAAGCTATCGTGCTCAAGGCATCAATATGAGCCTGAGTTTGCCTGCCGACACGTTATTTACCCCTGAAAATTTAAAAGATGCCGATGCCGTTTTGGCGATGTATCACGATCAGGGCTTACCTGTGTTAAAATCGCAGGGGTTTGGTGAAGCCATTAATATTACTTTGGGCTTACCCTTTATTCGTACCTCAGTCGATCATGGCACAGCTCTCTCCCTCGCAGGCACAGGTCTTGCGAAAAGCTCAAGCTTACAGGTCGCTGTTGATTTAGCGTTAGAATTAGCTCGTCACTAATGTTTAGTGATTAACTCACGTTGGAAAAATTTATGTATCAAATTAATGCCTTAAACCCTAAAGATGAAGGGCACCATACGCGTAAGCGTTTTGGGCAAAACTTCTTACATGACCAACGTGTGATTGCCAAAATTGTACGTTCAGTTGGACCGCGCTCAGGTGATAACATTGTGGAAATTGGTCCTGGTTTGGCAGCATTAACCTCTCCATTAATTGGCGAGTGTGACGCACTCACGGTTGTAGAATTAGACCGCGATTTGGCGGCAGGTTTGCCAGGGCGTGTGCCACATCCTGAACGTTTAACCATTATTGAAACTGATGCACTGAAATACGATTTCACCAACTTATTTCAAGAGGGTCGTCCTTTACGTGTGGTAGGTAATTTGCCGTATAACATTTCGACCCCACTTTTGTTTCACCTCTTGGAATTTGGTGACAAAGTTAAAGACATGCACTTTATGCTACAAAAAGAAGTGGTTGACCGTATTACGGCTTCGCCAAATAGCAAAGAGTATGGTCGTTTGTCGGTAATGATTCAGTATTTCTGCAAACCAACCTTCTTGTTTGAAGTACCACCAGGTTCATTTAACCCACCACCAAAAGTGACCTCTGCGGTGTTCCGTTTAGAACCGTATGCAGTCAAGCCGATTATTGCTAAAGATGAAAAGGCACTGGCACGTTTGGTATCGCATGTTTTTACTCAGCGTCGTAAAACTTTACGTAATAGCTTAAAAGGCATGTTACGTGAGGATGGTTTTGAGCAAGCAGGTGTTGATCCAATGGCACGTCCTGAAACATTAAGCTTGGCTCAATTCGTGGCTCTAGCAGATCAAATGGTGTAATTATTATGCCACGTTATAATTATGTCATTGGAGATGTGCAAGGCTGTTTTGAAGCCTTAAAGGCCTTATTGAAGTCAATTCAGTTTGACCCCGATCAAGACTTTATCTGGTTTGCAGGTGATTTGGTTGCGCGTGGAGAAAACTCAATTGGGGCATTACGATTTATTAAAAAACTGGTAGAACGAGGTTCTGCTGCGACAGTGTTGGGTAATCATGACCTAACGCTTTTGGCATGTGCACGCGGCTTGAAATCAGTAAAAGATAAAGACCGTACCCGAGATGTAATTGATGCCATTGATAGTGATGATTTGATTGACTGGTTACGCAAGCAACCGCTTTGCTTGTTTCCGAATGAACAGACCATTTTGACTCATGCGGGTATTCCATGTATTTGGACTGCTGAACAAACGGCTACTTTGGCGAAAGAGGTCGAAGCAGTCATTGGTCATGAAGACTTTGCTGTGATGGATGCCTTTTTACAAGAGATGTACGGTACGCAACCTGATGTATGGTCGGATGAGTTAAATGGAAATGCACGCTTACGTTGCATTACCAACTATCTCACGCGGATGCGTTTGACCAATGCAGAAGGTCGCTTGGAATTTAGCTTTAAAGATGCACTGGATGATCCAATGCCTGAAGGATTTCAGCCGTGGTTTGAATTTGATTCGAAAGCAGCAGAAACCCATCAAGTCATTTTTGGTCATTGGGCAGCCTTACAAGGTCGAACCATTAATCCGCATATTCAAAATGTAGATGGCGGGTGTGTCTGGGGTAATCAATTATTGGCATATCGTCTGGAAGACCAAGAGCTTTTTGCAGTCGATAATCCAGTGATGAATTGAAAAAAAGCCACGATTTCGTGGCTTTTTTTGACTTTGTTAGATGCTTCCCAAAGTCTGACTACACCCCCAAATAGATGAAGATGAACCCATATAGACACGCAATGATAAGCGTATACCTGAAGGATTGAGTTTCATCTTGGCATCATAAATTTGGCCATTGAATGGATCAATTATAGGGCCCTAATTGTAGCTAGATGAGCCTTGAACATTTTTGAATCCCTTCAGAATAGTCATCCTTAAGATTAGTGAAATGGTATAAGGGCTTGTGGAATAGCTAATTCATTTAATGAAATGAACCTTAACCAGAAGTATTGTCATATTGTTTAGGTATTTCGATGATGGCTTGGGAATTTCCAAACTGATCATCATATATTGCTATATTCTTGTGGTATATATATTAAAAAACAGTATCTTATAAAGTATTAAAGCCAAAAGTGATTAAAATGACATTTCTTTTATTTTTTATGTCCATTAGAAATAATTGACGTTGTTTCTCTCATTAAAATATGGTGGGTAAGTTGGATGTGCACAATAGGGAAACAACGGGTCAAGTGAGAACTTATAGTTTATTTATTGGATATATGATTGCTTTTTATTTGCTTAGAATGCGTTGGAAATCATGTTGGATTGAGCTGAAACTGCCCAATCCATTTTTTAATAAGCGCTTATTCAATTCTTAACCAAGTTTGATTGCGTCCTAAAGCGGAAACACCCAAATAGGCACGCAAAGATAGGCGTTTGCCTGTTGTACTCAGCTTCATTTTCGCATCGTAAAACTTACCAGACAGAGGATCAATCACACGTCCTTTTTCGTAATTGTTTGTCCCCTCGACTTGTTTAAGTCCCTTTAATATCTCCATCCCCAAGATTGGCTGATTGGTGTATGGTGCAGGACAATTGTTGCAGCGTTCACGTGGGGTATAACCTGGACGGGGGGTAATTTTGGTGATCTTTCCCGTATAGGTATTATTGGATTCTTTACGAATTTCAATCACTGCCTTGGGTGAACCTGTTTTATCGTCAATTTGCTGCCAAGTGCCTGAGATATCTTGTGCTAGAGCAGCCGTACTTACGATGACTAAACCTGTGAAGAAGCTTAAAGAGATGATTTTTTTCATGTATTCCCTATTAATGTAAAAATCTTATACATTGTTATATCGCTGGGATATGGATGCCCACTTTATCGTTTATCCCGATGAAAATGTTAAGATTTGGTAAACTACGGAGTCAATTTACTTGAAACTTGAATATGATTCGTTTGGCCATAAAAAAACCGCCTATTTGGCGGTTTAATCTTGTGTGATTTCTTATTCTTGGCGAATCCAAGTTTGGCTGCGACCTAATGCAGAAACACCGACATATCCACGTAAGGTTAAACGTTTACCGTTAGCACTCATTTTAGCTTTGGTACTGTAAATTTTCCCTGAAAGTGGGTCAATAATTTTACCACCAGAATAATTTAAACCTTCTTCATGCTTTAAACCTTTGAGTACATCCATCCCCAAAATTGGCTTGTTGGTATAAGGTGCAGGACAATCTATACAGGTGTCTTTAGGTGTATAACCTGGGCGTGGTGTTACCTTTACAACTTTGGCTGTATAGGTACCATTTGATTCCTGACGAATTTCTAAAACGGCTTTAGAAGAGCCAGTTTTGTCATCAATGTTCTTCCATGTTCCTGAAATATCTTCTGCAAAAGCCATGCTACTAAAAGCAGATAGAACAAGTGCGCTGATAAATTTAGCTTTCCCCATCATAAATTCCTTTTGCTGACTTAATCGACTAAACAAAATCTATCTTAGGGTTGTTTTCTGTACAAAACAACCATTTGGAATGTTCTGTTGGTCACATATTTTGCAGGTAAAGTATGAAAGTTGGCAGCCAAATTGCAGTGAAAACGGCATTTACGGCCATGCCAAATGCTGCATAGCGTCCTGCAATACTACCTCGTTGCCAAGCCTGAGCTGTGCCAATGGCATGTGCAGCAAGACCTAGCGCTAGCCCTGACGCACGTTCATCATTAATATGGCGTAAGATGAGTGGAGAAAATGCTGCACCAATCACACCCGATAAAATGACAATTAGAATCACTAGCGTGACTGGTGCGTGCAATAAAGTTGCAATATTGATGGCAATCGGGGTAGTTACAGCGCGGGTAGCGAACGCCATGATGGTTGAATCGGCCATATGTAACAAATACGCCAAGCCCATAGGAAGTGCAACTGCGCTGATACTTGCAAAAACCAAAATACTGATAATGGCTTTAGGAGGTAAATCATCATAACGCATGGCAGCTAAGGGAATGGCAAGTGCGACAGTCACATAGCCGAGTAAGTGACTGAAGATGGTATTGGTTTGCTGCATATAGGATTCGTAGGGAATGCCGAATAAAAACAGTAAACCGATAACAAAAAACATCCCGATGACAATCACGGGAATTTGTGGAATCTTTTTATTGATTGGTTTGGCACATAGATAGGCAATAAGTGTAATGAGAAAACCAGATAGAATTGAGAACATGTGCTTTTCCTATAGCCAGCGCTTTGCCATTTTGGCGTAAACCCAGAGTGGAATAAGCGTACTCACCACCAGAACCACTACAAATAGCGGAATTTCACTGCCCATATGAACTAACATAAGTAAAGAGCCTGCACTAATCGGTAAAAAGGCAAAGGCGCTTTCTTTCATGATTTTATTATTGGTATCGACCAGTCGGGCAGGGACTTTGCGGAACTTACGCCAGAGCAAAAGCAGTACTAATAAGCTAATTAATCCAATCAAATTACCCAATTCAGGATGATTGAACTGCGTCATGATCCAGACCGCACATTCACGGAACCCAATAATTAAAAAAAGTGTACCCATCCATGCTGGCCAATCAATACTTTTTACCCAATCCATGATTTGTCATTACACTAAAAAATTTTACTTATCACGTTTTAACCGATTTAGGATTTGATTTCAAACTCCTCTAGCGTTCTCTCAAACAGTGCTGCTTTCTCCCCGAGAATTTGATCGAGCGGTAAATGTGCCTGACGAATCAGTTGTTCTAATTTTGCAGGTGCAATTTTAACGTTCAGATGTAGATTGCCTTCATCATCATAATGCTCGGATTGAATCACATTGAGGGTATAGAGTTGGGTACGCAGTTTTCCATAAGCGGGTTTCAGTGTCAGATCGAAGTTTTGAATTTGTCCCATCAAACATTCATGTACCGCTTGTTGTAACAACTCGATGCCTTGTCCTGTATGGGCTGAGACATAAACACGTTCAGGGCAGTTAGGCTGGCTGTACACAATTTTTGCATCTTCAGCGCTTTGGTCAATTTTGTTGTAGACCCGAAGTACAGGAACATCGGCTCCAATCTCTTTGAGTACTTTTTCAACTGCTTCAATTTGTTCCAACATTTCTGAACTACTTGAATCAATCACATGAAGTAACAAGGTGGCTTCTAGTGTTTCTTCTAAAGTGGCTTTAAATGATTCGACTAAAGAATGAGAAAGATTCCGTACAAAACCAACCGTATCTGCCAAGACTACAGTGCCAATGCCTTCCCATGAAAGTCGGCGTAAGGTTGGATCTAAGGTCGCAAACAGTTGGTCAGCCGCATAAACATCGCTATTGGCTAAAACATTGAAGAGGGTGGATTTTCCCGCATTGGTATAGCCAACTAAAGATACGGTTGGAACAGCCGCTTTTTGGCGTGCAACACGACCTTGCAGACGAGTTTGTCGAACTTTATCGAGTTTGGCTTTGAGTTGCCCCATGCGAATTTTTAAAAGACGACGATCTGTTTCGAGCAGGGTTTCACCAGGGCCACGTAAACCGATCCCGCCTTTTTGACTGTCTAGGGTTCCGCGACTGCGAATTAAACGAGAGGAGAGGTGTTGTAATTGAGCCAATTCAACTTGTAGCTTACCTTCAAAGGTACGCGCACGCTGAGCGAAAATATCCAGAATTAATTCATTGCGATCGACCACTCGGCATTTGAGGATGTATTCGAGATTACGGGCTTGTGCAGGCGTTAATGCATGGTCAAAAATGACTAAGTCGACTTCATATTCTGCAACAAGTTCAGCAATTTCTTCGGCTTTGCCTGAGCCAATGAAAAGTTTGGCATCGGGTTTAACCCGCTGTGCGTGTATATGTGCCAAGATTTCAGCACCAGCCGATTGAGCCAGCAAATTGAATTCTTCGGCATCAAGATTTTCCAGCATTTGCACAGAAACGCTAACCAGAATAATGCGTTCACCACCTTGATGTCGTTTTAAATTTGCCACTCAGCCATTTCTCCACTTTAAAATTCTATTCTAGTGGAAAAAGGGCCGAGATGCTTGTGATTCGTTGCTTTATAACGTGGCAGCGAATAATTTTGCAAACAGAATGATGGCAGCAAAATACAGAATACTAAAGCCGATGACCACTTGTAGTGTATGTAACCAGTGATGAGATGACTTGGATTTTTGAGGTGGTGTATGAGTTCGCATATGTTACACCCATTCATTTTAATGGCTATAAAACCATCATAATGAAGTTGCCATTTGAATTAAAATTGGATTTTGTAATGTTCATATTCGGTTTTTATAATCAATGCATGTGGGGAATGAACCGTATAGAATGAAGCAAAGTTCATCAAATACTCACAAGGTTTTGCTGGTTAGTCAAAATATATGAAAGAAAATTCAGCTGCTCAAACGTCTTCATTGAATCCAATTTCCAAGCTGTTCTTGTATGGTCGAAAGCTCAGTGCAGGCTTAGGTGTGGTTTCGGAAGGATTCTATCTGGTTGCTCGTCATGGTTTGTATAAAGACCCGAACAATGCCAATAATACCCGCTACGTTCAGTATTTTTGCCGTCAATTATGTAAGGTGTTCAACCTTGAAGTTGAAGTGCATGGCGCGATTCCGCGTGAACCTGCTTTGTGGGTCAGTAATCATATTTCTTGGCTCGATATTGCCGTATTAGGTTCTGGGGCGCGCGTATTCTTTTTGGCTAAGGCTGAAATTGAAAAATGGCCTGTATTTGGAAAACTGGCTAAAGCGGGTGGAACTTTGTTTATTAAACGAGGTTCGGGAGATTCAATCAAAATTCGTGAACAGATTGCCCACTTTCTTAAACAAGATATTCCTGTGTTGTTTTTTCCTGAAGCAACGACTTCCGATGGTACACGGATTAAAAAAGTACATGGCCGAATTTTGGGGGCAGCGATTGAAGCGCAGCGACCTGTTCAGGTCTGCGTAATTTGTTATGTGAATCAGCAAGGGGAGTTAGATATGGTGGCGCCGTTTATTGGCGAAACCAGCTTTGTTGATCATATTAAAAATGTGTTGGAAATGCCGAAAGTGACTGCACATTTGTTAACTTTACCAATGATTGATACTGAAGGACACACGGTTGAAAGTTTAACCGCAACCGTACAACGTGAAATGAACATGGGGCTAGCGCAGTTACATCAACGAGTGTTACATACGGTACCCGCAACATCCAACCGTGCTTTGATTTAAGCACAGTTGGAAACAAGGGTCTTACATAAAGCCTTCTACAGGTAACCAAGAAATAAACTTAACTCCTACTTTGTGCCACCACTTCATTTTAGGTTCTGTCGTGTAAGTTTTAACATTTCCATTAGGGTGGGTCAGTTGCCAATTAATTTTATTATTGGCATCTAAAACCAGTTTATAGGCGTATTTCGACAGATTTTGGTCCATGGTTTCATGTACTGCTTTGGCCAAAGGCGGACTATTTAAAATCACCCCAATCTCGGTATTGAGATATGCTGAACGTGGATCAAAATTAAAAGAACCAATAAACACTTGGCTTTCATCAATCGCTAACATTTTCGCATGTAAGCTAGAGTGGCTGAGCCCTCTTAAACTAATTTTGGCTTTTTGTGAAAGCTCTTCAGTATTGCGATACCAGTTTTCTTGTTCAGGGGCCGCCAGAAACTCATACATTTGTACGCCGTTTTCTAAAAGGTCTTGGCGATATTTTCCGTAAAAGGCATGTACCAAAGCCACGTCATTGGCAATGAAGGAATTGGTCAATACTCGAACCTGAACCCCTTTTTGCGAAATTTTTTCGAGAACATCTGCCCCTTTTTTTTCAGGAACAAAATAAGCGGAAACAATGTCTAAACTTGAGTTTGGCGTTTCTAAATACGAAATGAGTTGGTGATTCAAGTAATCTTCTGGTGTCGCTTTATCACGTGTTTTGTTGGGAGAATCTTTCACGACTTTGGCTTTGACCCAGTCAAACTTAATACTATGATCCAGCCATTGCTCAAAAGCTTGTGAGCGATTGGCTAAATCGAGGTAATTTTGTACCGCAGTATCGGCATAGTGTTCGGTGACTTGTTGTTTTAAACCTTCATAGCGTAAGGTGTATTTTTGTGGGTCAACAATTTGATTGACCGGATAGGCATAAGCATCATTCCAGTATTCATCAAAAGATGATGCAATTTCATCCGTAGCTGTGCCGACCAACATGACATCTACATCAGAAAACTGATAATGATCACTGACATTATAATATTGATTACTCATATTACGTCCGCCAATCAGCGCAATTTGATTGTCGGCAATAAAGCTCTTATTGTGCATGCGTCGATTGACACGTTTTAAATCCAGCAAGATATCCATCGCACGGAAATTACGGAAACCATAAGGATTGTACAGTTTGACATCGATATTGCGGTGCTGTGCTAATGCTAAATAAATGCCTTCCATTTTGCCCGCATTATTGTCATCTATGAGCATGCGAACTTTGACGCCACGATCAGCCGCCTGAATAATCGCATGCAAAGCGATGGCACCAATTTTATCGTTGTCCCAAATATAATATTGTAAATCTAAGGTTTTTTCGGCACGTTCGATTAAGTGAATCCGTGCAGCCAAAGCCTCCAAGGGATCATTCAGGACATGAAAACCAGTTAAATTCGGATTTTGTTCACGGAGTGGATCAATAATTTTGGCTAATGATGTATGAGAAGTGTCAATATCAAATGAATTGACTACAGGTTGTGGCGTATATTGGGGGAGAGTCGAGCAAGCAGGCAAACCGAATAATAAACTGCTACAAAGTAAAATTACTGCCTTGGATGAGGTCTTCTTTTTAACGACAGACATCTGACGCTGCACGACGTGATTGTTCGGGTCTATTATACTCATCACACTATTATGATCGCTAGATTTGGTTTGAGTATAATTGTCAGCTATGAAAAGATAAATAAAAATAGAGAATTAGTAATTGGTATAGTGAGTAATGATATTGACAACAGACTCAATGATTTACGTTTTTTATGGAAGTTTCGTGTTGATTGCATTTTGGGCAATTGCACAGGCATGGCATAGCCAGTCGCATACAGAAACGATCCATCCATTTAAAGCATTTGTGCATTTACTTGCGTTTTATTTGTCTTATTTACTCTGGCCTTTGGCTGTATTTAGTCTTTATGCTGGCTGGAGTGGCTATTATTCGTTACATGAAGCAGGGTTTGTATTCTTGCTGAGTATCATTTTACTTTATGCACGCTTTGTAGAGCCACATTGTGTTCAAGTCAAAACCACACGATATCAGTTGGATGCTGGAAGTCGCATTCAAAAGCCTGTGAAAATAGCCTTGGTGGCTGATTTACATATCGGTTTGTTTTCAGGACATGAACGACAACTCAAAATTATAGTCGAGAAAATCAATCAGCAGCAGCCAGATTTGGTGGTGGTGGCAGGGGATTGGACATATGAACCAGAAGATACTTTGGCTGATGAATTGGCGCCCTTAAAAAAAATTCAAGCTCCTGTTTATTCTGTATATGGAAATCATGATGAGCAATATCCTGGTCCGCCGATACAGGCTTTATTGAGCCATGCACTCAGTGTGAATGATGTCATTGATATTGAGGGGCAGATTGTCGAATTTGAAGAATTTCGCCTCATTGGCGTTGGAGATTTGTGGGCAGGAAAAGCCGATATGCGTTATCTGCCAGATTTACCCCAAGACAAACCGTGGGTCATTCTCTCTCACAACCCAGATACAGTTGATATGGTACCCAAACTTCCGAATCGTCCTTTGATGTTGTCGGGGCATACCCATGGTGGACAAGTGGAATTACCATGGTTAACTGATTATGTGATGAAAAAAGTCTCTATTCTCGGACATAAACGAGGACTGTATAACCATGAACATGCTGATGTGTTTGTGACAGTCGGTACTGGAATGGTCGGTGTTCCATTTCGATTTCGCGTTCCACCCACCATTGATATTATTGAATTGGTTTAATTTAAGATTTTAGAAGTCATCTCTGTATTCGCATAAAAAAGCCCTCAAACTTTGTAAGGATTGAGGGCTTTTCATCATTTTAAGATTTTATCGGGTGTAATTGTGATTAAACTTGATTATTTACATCATCATTTTTAGTTTCACGAATAGCAAGGAATGCCAGCAATGAAAGAATAGAAGCCGCCGTGAGGTAGTAACCCACAGCATATAATCCATAAGTTGTTGCGAGTTTAGTGGCAATCAGTGGCGCAAAAGAAGCACCGAAAATACCCGCTAAGTTAAAGGTTAAAGCAGAGCCTGTATAGCGCACAGAAGTTGGGAAAATCTCAGACAACACAGTCCCAATTGGGCCATAAGTTAAGCCCATAATGGCTAAACCTATACACAAGAATAAGAACACGACAAAGGTATTGCCAGATTCGAGCATGCTTGAGAAAACTAAACCAAATAAGGCTGAAAGTACGCAGACGGCAATAGACGTGGTTTTACGTCCAAATTTTTCTGCCAAAACCGCAGAAAGTGGAATAAAAGCAGCAAAACAAAGTGTTGCAATCAATTGTAATTCTAAGAATTCAGCGCGTGAATAGCCAAGTTTTGTGGTTCCCCAGTTAAGTGCAAATACGGTTGTTAGATAGAACACGACAAAAGTACATATCGCTGCAATAGTCCCTAGAACCAACATTGGCAAATGTTTGGTCATGACTTCTTTAAAAGGCACGTTGACTTCTTTTTGCTTATCCAACACCTTTTGGAAAGCTGGCGTTTCGTGCAATTTAAGACGAATCCATAGACCTACAATTACCAAAATAGCACTGGCAATAAATGGAATACGCCAGCCCCATTGCATAAAGTCTTGTTCAGACATCAATGCACCGAGGGTCAAGAATGAACCTGTTGCTAAGATAAAACCGATTGGTGCACCCAACTGTGGGAACATGCCATACCATGCACGCTTGCCTTCAGGGGCATTTTCTGTTGCCAATAATACTGCACCCGACCATTCACCGCCTAAACCAAGACCTTGCCCCAAACGGCAAAGGGCTAAGAGCAATGGAGCGACAATACCAATTTGGGCATAGGTGGGTAATAAGCCGATACAGACCGTAGAAATTCCCATGGTGAGTAGTGCTGCAACCAAGGTGGCTTTTCGTCCAATCCGGTCACCTAAATGACCAAACAGGGCTGCACCAATTGGACGTGCAATAAAGGCAATGGCAAAGGTCGCCAGTGACTGAATAGTGGCGGTCATCGGATCTGTACTTGCAGGGAAGAACAGATGTGGAAAAATAATGACCGCAGCAGTCGCGTAAATATAAAAATCGAAGAACTCGATAGTGGTACCTACCAGACTAGCGGTAAGTACACGAAATTTTGAATTAGTTGCTACTTCTACTGTAGCTGTAGTTGATGACGCCATGGATAACCTTACACTTACTAAAATTAAAAGAACTTAGTTTTAAAAGCGTAATCTTTTTAAAAAAGGCGTAATTTCTTAAAAAAACAACGGAAAATCGAACTCACATCTACTCTTTTAGGGTCACTAAAACTCGAGAGAAGCCGATTAAATCACGTACAGATAGATCGCGAGGAAGTGTGATCCAGCGCCTATCAGTACAAATACATGCCAGATCGCATGGGTATATCTTACCCGTTTTAATGCATAAAACAATGCTCCGACTGTATAAGCCAGCCCCCCAAAAACCAGCCAAAAGAGCGCGTCTGAAGATAAATAACGTTGCATATCATTGACTAATAACACAGCAAGCCAGCCCATAACCAAGTAGGCAATTAACGAAACTTTCTGGAAACGATGAATGAAGATTAACTTGAAAAGTGTTCCAAGCAATGCAATCACCCAAAGTGCAATCAGTAAGTTGTGGGCTTTTTCGGTTGGAATTGCAATCGAGAGAAAAGGGGTATAAGTCCCAGCAATCAAATAATAAATGGCGGTGTGATCGAGTTTTTTTAGCCAAAAACGTTTTTCGTAGGTCTGCGCCATGTGATACAGCGTGGAACCCGTAAACAGCAGAATCATACTGAAACCATAGACCCAAAGACCAATCCATTGTCCCGTACTTAATGATGCCCCCTTAATTACCAACAGTATAGTGCCGATACAGGCAAGGATTGCACCGAGCGCATGGCTCCACACATTAAACTGCTCTTCGGTTGGATGATAATCTTGCGTATGGGGAGCGGTCATAGCGGCTGCTTTTTATTAAAAATACAAATGTATAGTAATTCAATTTTGCTTTTCGTGTAAGACGCTTTAAAATTTAGTCGCAAATTTGATTAGGTTTATTGTATGTCTGACTCGACTTCTCCTTCTGCTCAGGAACAACAGTTTCTCGATGCTGTGCAGCAAGCACTTGAAACACAAAGTTTTGAGCGTTTAATCTTGAGCCAATACAAGGGGGAAATGCAACAGTTAGAAAAAATGACTTTCCGCCTGATTGAACTACAACAGCAACCTGTCTTGAATGTTTTATACCGGCATAAAACTCAAGATGTCACTAAAAATTACCCAATCTCAGATGCTATGCAAATCATTGCGGAACATTTGGCCTGTTGTAAGCAGGGCAATTTGTTTGCATCGACTCAAGATGTACAACTCAAGCGCAACAAGAAAAAAGATTTACTAACCATTACTCAGAAAACAGCAACGGCAAAAAATGAAGCTCGGGCAACCCAAGCACATGATCGAAGCAAACATCGTTTTGTGGAGCAAGAAAGTGTATTTTTGCAGCATTTAGGCATTACCGATGCTCAAAGCCAGATTATTCCAAGCATGGCGCGTAAATGGAAACAGATTAATAAATTCGTGGAAATTTTTTCAGGGGCTTTGATGCAACTTCCCAATCAAGATCAAGCGTTGCATGTGGTTGATTTTGGTTCGGGGAAAGGTTATTTGACCTTTGCCTTATATGATTATTTGGCGAAGCAACAGCAGGTTCCATTTGTAACAGGCGTTGAGTTGAATGAAAAGATGGTGCAGTTCTGTCAACATGTGGCAGAGGCTTCAGGCTTTAACCAACTGGATTTTTTCCAAGGTGACGTCCGAACTTATCAGCCTGAGCGTTTAGATGTGATGATTGCACTGCATGCTTGTGATGTGGCAACCGATTTTGCCATTCATACAGGGATTCGCTTAAATGCGCAGATGATTATGTGCGCGCCGTGCTGCCATAAGGAATTACGTCCTCAACTAAAAAGTCCAGAAGTATTGAAGCCGATGTTGCACTTTGGTATTCACGCGGGACAACAGGCAGAAATGCTGACAGATACTATTCGTGCATTGCTGTTAAAAGCCTATGGTTATGAAGCTAAAGTCTTTGAATTTGTTGCTTTAGAACATACCAGCAAAAATAAAATGATCTTAGCCACCAAACGTGCCGATTTTATTGCACCTGATACTGCGGTATTGGCGCAAATTGAGGCTTTAAAAAATATGTATGGCATTCAAAAACACTCCTTGGAGTTGCTGTTAAATAATCAATGGGATCAACAAGATATTGGTTCGAAATGCTAAGTATATTGAGCTAAATAAATAGGACAGAGATATGACACTACAGATTCGGACAGGGACTTGGGCTGAATTGCAGTCAGATGCAAAACCGATCCGTGAACAGGTGTTTATTCAGGAACAGCAGATTGCTGCGGCCGACGAGTGGGATACACAGGATGAGGTTTCACAGCATTTTGTAGTATTTGATGGGGAACAAGCGATTGCGACGGCACGTTTATTGCCAAATCACAGTATCGGTCGTGTAGCAGTATTGGCATCGTATCGTGGACAAGGGATTGGCAAGCTTTTGATGCAAGAGATTATCCAGCAAGCACAGATCCAACAACGTCCTTTACTGCAACTTTCTTCTCAAGTGCATGCAATGTCTTTTTACCAAGCTTTAGGCTTTCAAGTCTGTGGAGAAGCGTATATGGATTGTGGCATTCCACATATTGATATGCAGATGTCTTTGCTTGCACAGGGCTAAAAATCCTAAATTTCAGGCATAAAAAAGCCATCTTCTGAGAGATGGCTTTTTATTGCTCAATGTCCGTGATGAGCTGTAGATGCTGAGGACTCCGTCATGGCAGCATGTTCTTCAGCCGTCATATTGTGTTCTTCGGCACTCATGTCCATCTGGTGTTCTACTGGTGCACTGCTGGCTTGGGCCGCACGAGCTTCGCGTTGCTTACCTGGCATATAGTCAGGTTCATGCTGCATCGCTAAATAAAAAACAACCAGAAAAATAATACTTAAAATTGTGGCAATAATCAGGGCCTTCCAACCCCATGGGGATTTTTCAGGAGAAGTATTGTCTGACATAACAAATAACCCAATGGATAAAAAGAAACTTTTAAAATTATGTAACTTTATAACATAAAATAGAGTGGATACAGACCAAATTTTATAAAAAGCTTAATTGTTCTTATTTTAGCTTATGAGATGTAGCTGATTTGGAAGAGGGTTCCCAAACCAGCGTTTATCGATAGAAGAATTATTGAATAAGTTCGTTGCGTTGAGCTTTATCTCTTAAACTTTGTGGTGGATTAAAACGTTCACCATATTTGGCAGCTAATTCTTCTGCGCGTTTTTCTGCTTTATCAATACCATACTGATTTAGGAATTGGATCGCTCCCCCAGTCCAAGGTGCATAACCAATCCCAAAGATAGAACCGACATTGGCATCAATTACAGACTCCAATACGCCTTCTTCATAACAACGTAAAGTATCTAAGGCCTGTACAAACAGAATGCGATCAATCATATCTTGTTCAGAAATATCATGATCTTTTTTCCAACGGTTTAAGCCTTCCCATAGATGCTTTTTGCCATTTTCTGGATATTCATAAAAACCAGCTCCAGCAGCTTTACCTTTACGGTTTAACTCATGAATCATGGTGTGAACCACTTCATCTACAGAAGTTTTGGGTAAATCTTTTCCTTCGGCTTGTAGAGCTTTGCGTGCTTCACTAGCAACATGTTCGCTTAATGTTAAAGATACTTCATCTTGAATAGCGAGGGGGCCAACTGGCATACCAGCTTTCAGTGCAGCCATTTCAATACGCGTTGGGTGGACACCTTCGGCAAGCAAGCGCATACCTTCTTGAATGAACGTACCAAATACACGACTGGTAAAGAAACCACGGCTGTCATTCACAACAATCGGAGTTTTGCCAATTTGTTGTACAAAATCGTAGGCTTTAGCAAGTGTCTCTGCAGAGGTGTTTTTACCTTTAATAATCTCGACCAACTGCATTTTGTCGACAGGGCTAAAGAAATGCAGACCGATAAAAGCTTTATCATCCTTACTTGCTTGAGCTAAACCTGTAATTGGCAGGGTTGATGTATTTGATGCCATTACGCCATTAGGCGCTAAGTATTGTTCGGCTTCTTGAGTGACTTTCGCTTTGAGTTCTTGATTTTCAAATACCGCTTCAATAATTAAATCACAGCCTTGAAGATCTTGAGCTGACGTTGTAGCCGTAATCAGAGATAAAACCTGATCACGTTTTTCTGCGGTCATGCGGCCTTGTGAAACACGTTTATCAAGAAGCTTTTGTGAATATGCTTTGCCTTTCTCCGCATTTTCAACTGAGACATCTTTAAGGACAACTGGAATACCTTTAATGGCTGTTGAATAAGCAATGCCCGCACCCATCATGCCCGCACCCAACACACCAACTTTAGTGGCTTGCCATTTTGCAACGTCGGCAGGGCGGCTCGCACCAAACTTAATTGCATTTAGACCATGCCAGAAAGTGCCGATCATATTTTTAGAAATTTGACCTGTTGTAAGCTGAGTAAAGTAGCGGGACTCAATACGCAGTGCAGTATCGACATCGACTTGAGCACCTTCAACTGCGGCAGCCATAATCGCTTCAGGGGCAGGGTAACAACCTTTGGTTTTATCTCTTAACATGGCTGGTGCAATCGCAAGAACTTGTGCAACTGCTGGAGTTTTTGGGTCACCACCTGGAATTTTATAACCTTTCACATCAAAAGGCTGTTGAGATTTTGGATTCGCTTTTACCCAAGCAATTGCTTTATCTAAAAGCTCTTGTTCATTTTCAGCTGTGTCATGAATTAAGCCTAAAGATTTTGCTTTATCGACACCGAACTGTTTGCCTTCCATTAAAAATGGAAACGCATTTTGAAGCCCAAGTAGGCGTACCATACGTACAATACCGCCGCCGCCTGGTAACAAACCTAAAGTGACTTCTGGTAGGCCAAATTTGCTTTTCGAGTCATTAATTGCAATACGGTGATGGCAACTTAATGCGATTTCCCAACCGCCGCCAAGTGCAGTGCCATTTAATGCTGCAACGACTGGAATGCCTAGCGTTTCAATTGTGCGTAAATGACCTTTTAGCTTTTCAACCATATTGAAAAACTCAGTTGCATGTTCAGGCTGAACTTGAATCAGCTCATCTAGGTCACCGCCTGCAAAAAAAGTTTTTTTAGCTGAGCGGAAAATAACACCTGAAAGTTCTGTTTCTGCTTTAAGTTTCTGAGTTGCCTCATCGAGCGAGTCACGGAACTCGGCATTCATGGTGTTCGCAGATTGACCAGTTGAATCAAGCGTTAAAATGACAATATTGTCGGCATTTTTTTCGTATTGAATTGCACTCATCTTTTATATCCCTAATTTTTATACGCGTTCAATAATGGTGGCAATACCCATCCCACCGCCAACACAGAGCGTCGCTAAACCACGCTTTTTATCTTGTCGTTCAAGCTCATCAAGTAGTGTGCCCAAAATCATGGCACCTGTTGCTCCTAGCGGATGGCCTAAAGCAATCGCACCGCCATTTACGTTGACTTTTTCAGCAGGGACGTTGAGCTCATTAATAAAACGCATCACGACAGCCGCGAATGCTTCATTGACTTCAAATAGGTCAATATCATCAATCGTGAGGCCAGCTTTTTCCAAGGCTTTACGTGCGGCAGGCGCAGGGCCAGTCAGCATAATGGTTGGGTCAGTACCGACTAATGCAGTCGCCAAAACTTTAGCGCGTGGTTTTAAATTTTGTTCTTTCACTGCTTTTTCCGAAGCCAGTAAAACGAGAGCTGCTCCATCGACAATGCCTGATGAGTTACCCGCATGGTGAACATGAGTGATTTTTTGTGCTTCTGGATATTTTTGTAAAGCGACTGCATCAAAGCCCATTTGGCCCATCATTTCAAAACTTGGGTTGAGCTTTGCTAGGCCTTCGAGTGTGGTATTGCCTTTAATAAATTCATCTTTCTCTAAAATCACCACACCTGCGTGATCTTTGACTGGTACGACTGATTGGTCGAAATAACCATTTGATTGAGCCGTCGCCGCTTTTTGCTGTGATTTTACAGCGAAATTATCAACATCTTCACGGCTATAGCCATCTAAGGTTGCAATGAGGTCGGCCCCAATACCTTGTGGGACAAATGATGACTTAAGGTTTGTTTCTGGGTCTAAAGCCCACGGCCCGCCATCAGAACCCATTGGAATGCGTGACATTGATTCAACGCCACCAGCAACCACTAAATCTTCCCAACCAGAACGAACTTTCATTGCTGCCATGTTGACTGCTTCTAAGCCTGAAGCACAAAAACGATTGATTTGAACTCCAGCAACATCATCATTCCAGCCAGCTGCAATCGCTGCGGTTTTGGCAATGTCACCGCCTTGATCACCAATAGGCGTTACGCAGCCCAAAACAATGTCGTCGACTTTCGATGTATCGAGTTGATGGCGCTGCTGTAATTCATTTAATAAAGTGGTGAGTAAGGTAATTGGTTTTACTTCATAAAGAGAGCCGTCTTTTTTTCCTTTTCCGCGTGGGGTGCGAATGGCATCAATAATATAAGCCTCGCTCATAACAGTTCCTTTTTTATTGCTTAAAATTTATTTGTGTTTTGAGTGTACTGGTTTTAATAGCGAGTGCAATGACTAGACTGGCATAGGCAGCATGATCATTTTGGTCAATTGATGTGTGGAAATATGAACTTGATCAAGGTGGAGCTTGATCAGTAAACTATGCAACCATAAAAAATAATCTATTTAAATGAAATTTATTAATATTATTGGTACGACTGGCTCAGGAAAATCGAAGTTTGCCCGACAGTTAGCACAGAAATTAGATTTAGCTTATATTGAAATGGATGATTTATTTTGGCTCGATAATTGGCAAGAGCCAACGGATGAGGTGTTTTTCGAAAAATTAAAAAACAAAATGGATAGTACTGCGAGTGGTTGGGTATTAGATGGTAATTATACTCGTACTATGTCGTTGAAATTGGTGAAAATAGATACCATAGTTTGGTTGGATTACTCCTTTTCTAGAAATTTTTTTCACTTAACGAAACGGAGTTTATTCAATCTTATGAGCCAAAGAAAATTATGGAAAAACTCTAATAATCGAGAGAGTTTAAAGCTATTGTTTTCTAAACAATCGATTTTTATTTGGCTGATTCAGCAATATCCTAGAAATAAAAGAAAATATCAAATGATGATGCAGAATCCCGCTTATCAACATATTCAATTTATTCGTCTAACTTCACCGAAACAAGCCGCAGAATTTTTACAGAAAATTAAGAGCGTTTAACGATGCATATTCCAGCAAAGGCACTTTGTATTTTTCGATATCAAGATAAAGTTCTGCTTTCTCATGGACATGACCCCAGCAAAAATGAAAATTATTTTAGGCCGATAGGAGGCACTATTGAATTTGGAGAAACTTCCTTAGAAGCAGTTAAACGAGAAGTTTTAGAGGAAATAAATCAGCAGATTATTCATACAAAACTGTTAGGTGTTCTTGAAAATTTATTTACTTTTGATGCTCAAGCAGGGCATGAAATCGTTTTTGTTTATGAGGCTGAATTTTTTGATAAAACTTTGTATAGCCAAGTAGAAATAAAGGGGTGCGAGACAAATGGTTCAACTTATATCGCTGAGTGGGTTAATACACACTTATTGGTCTCAGGTCAGTATCCTGTCTATCCCAAGGGCATAGCACAGTGGTTAGGTAAAGAATAGACAGCTTCATATTAAAACTGTCTATTCAATAATTATGGTTTAAAGGTAACCATGTAATTGACGGTATAACCCTGGGGTTACGCCTGTCCATTTCTTAAATGCACGATGGAATGTGCTGGTTTCACTGAAACCAACCTGTTGTGCAACATCTTCCAATGTGAGGTTTGGATTGAGGAGTAAGTGAATTGCAGCATCACGACGTAGCGCATCCTTCACACCTTGATAGCTTTTACCTTCCGCAGCCAAACGACGACGTAAAGTTTGCGGTGAAAGATATAACATTGATGCTACATCATTCAGCGTTGGCATTTCTTCACCAATTTGACTCTTCAACACTTCACGAATACGAGAGGTGAGAGAATTGGTGTTTTTAAATTTAACCAATAGCTGTGCAGGCGCTGCTTTTAAGAATTCTTCTAAGGTTTCTTCATTTTGACGAATTGGTAAATCTAAATAATCCGCCGCAAAGGTGATTTCAGTACGTGGCATGTCAAATTGCATCACGGGTGCGAAAAACAGGGCATCATATTCATCTGCATGGGCAGGGCGCGGGTAACCAAAATGTACGCGCTCTAAAGGGAGGCGACGTTCAATAAGCCAAGATGCCAAGCCATGCCAAATCATCAACATACTTTCGGTAATGAAATGATTTGGATCCATCTCAGTTGGAATGAGTGGGACTAAGCGAGCTTCATGCTTATCACGTTCGAGCGAAACACACCATTCATCACCAAACAATTTATAAAACTGAGTTGATAGTTCGAGCGCATCACCTAAGGTTTTCGCATGGATGATCAGTTGGCACATAATGGCAAACGTACCCAAACGACGCGGCTGAGTATCAAAACCTATATGTTCATCCTGAGTCACCATCCATAACATTTTCACAAAACGTGTGTATTGTTCTGGAGAAATTCGAGCTTTAGGCTGACGTAGCAGTTCGGCTTCAATTCCGACGTGCGAAAGTAAGGTTTCGACATCCATGCCGAGGCGTTTTACGCCAGTCAAAGCCGCATTGACAAAGTGGATACTAATTGTATCGCGGCTCATGTTAAATCCTTCAGTCTCTTTTGTATTCACTTGCGTATGACCTAAATGACGCTAAAAAAGTTTTTATAGGCAATTTACAATAGGGAAATTTGCCTTTCTACATGGTAAATTGCCGAAATGATCAAGGTAAATGGCTGAACATGACATTGTTTTGTTGATTTTATATTTCTAAGATACATGAAAATACAAGAGTTCAAGAGTAAAAATAACATGCAACATGCTTTACAGGGATTGAAAGTACTGGATTTTTCAACATTGTTACCCGGTCCATTTGCCACTTTATATTTAGCAGATATGGGTGCGGAAGTGACTCATGTGGAATCTCCAACACGACCCGACTTGATTCGTCTTTTTCCACCTTATGCACATGGACAGGCGACCGCACATCTTTATTTGAATCGCAATAAACAATCCGTGGCTCTGGATTTAAAAGATCCACAGAACATTGCAACGATTAAGGAAAAGATTAGCCAATACGATATAGTCGTAGAGCAATTTCGCCCGGGTGTCATGCAACGACTGGGATTGGACTATGCCACTTTAGCAGAAATTAATCCGCGACTGATTTATTGTTCCATTACTGGCTATGGCCAAACAGGGAGTTATAAAGATAAGGCGGGGCATGACATTAACTATTTAGCTTTATCGGGAATTGCGGGGCATAGTGGTCGTACTCAGAGTGGACCACCGCCATTAGGTATTCAAGTTGCAGATATTGCAGGGGGTTCTTTACATGCCGTGATCGGCATTTTAACGGCTGTGATTGAGCGTCATCAGAGTGGAAAAGGACAATATATTGATATTTCCATGACCGATTGTGCGGTAGCGTTAAATAGTATGGCCGCTGCCGCCGCATTGGCAGGAAATATCACACAAGAGCCAGAATCTGGAATACTGAATGGCGCTAGCTTTTATGATTACTATGAAACGCAAGATGGACGTTATCTGTCAATTGGCAGTTTAGAGCCACAATTTATGTCGGGTTTGGCTCAGTTGTTAGAGTTGCCACTTTTATTAGAGAAAGGAACTTCGCTCCTTGCGGAAGATCGTGTTGAGCTTAAGCACGCTCTACAGGAAAAAATTAAAACCCGCTCATTGTTAGAGTGGCAGCAACTGTTTTCGGCTCAAGATGTCTGTGTAGAACCTGTTTTAACGTTAGATGAAGCTTTGCATTCAGATTTGGCGCAACAACGGCATTGGGTAGCCCATGTTCCACTGCATGAACATTCCACAGAGACTCAAGCGCAGTTGACATGTCCAATCAAATTTTCTCGTTCAGCAATGCGCTATGATTTTATAGGACAGGCATTAGGTACAGGCACTTGGTAGCCTGTACTTTTTATAAAATCAAGCTATTTTAATAGCTTAACAAAAAACGACAAAAAGATTATATTTTAACCACAAAAAACAGGCGTAACCTAAATATGCATTACATAATTATAAAAGGTTGCATGTATGCAAAAACTCCGAATCTCAAGGAAATGGTTCACATTGTGTTTAATGGGCTTGAGCATCAATTCTGGAACTCATGCGCAATCAGCCTTTGCCGTAGACAGCCCTTGGATGTTGGGAGATTGGCAGGGCACTCGAACTGCATTACAAACTCAAGGGTATAGCTTTAACTTGGGTTATACAGGAGAAATGGCCACTTTACTGGATGCCAAAACGCATTCGAGCCACGGGACTGAATATGCCGATCAGTTCGTATTGGGCAGTCATTTTGATTTAGATAAAATACTGGGCTGGCAAGACACCGAAGCACAAATCATTATTACTGAACGGAATGGACATTCTTTATCACAAACGTCGGATGCCTTGGATGGGCATTTAAGTTCAACCCAAGAGGTCTGGGGGCGTGGACAAACGTGGCGCTTGACCAATCTCTGGATTAAAAAGCAATTTATAAATCAAAAACTAGATATAAAAGTCGGGCGCTTTGGCGAAGGGGAAGATTTTAATAGTTTCGATTGTGACTTTCAGAATTTAGCCTTATGTGGTTCTCAAGTTGGCAATTGGGTGGGCGATCAATGGTTTAATTGGCCTGTGAGTCAATGGGCTGCCAGACTGAAATATCAAGTTTCCCCTGAGCTCTTTAGCCAAATTGGAGTATATGAATATAATCCTGAGAATTTAAAGCGTAGTCAGGGTTTTAATTTAAGTACCTCGGGTTCCGATGGTGTCATTGTCCCCATAGAGCTGGTTTGGCAGCCGAAAGTTGGTATGCAAGGCAAAACAGGTGAATATCGACTGGGCTATTATTACAGTAGTGAGGATGCAGTCGAAATTCAAAATCCTAACACGACCTCTCATAAGCAAGGTATGTGGGTTGTCGCAAAACAACAATTGCTGCAACACGCTCAAGATCCGCATCGCGGACTTACAGGGTTTATAAACCTGACTGTGCACGATGACAAAACCAACACTGTCGACAATATGCAAAATATTGGTGTGATCTATACAGGTGTGTTAGATATGCGCCCGAAAGATGAAATTGCCTTGGGATTTGCCCGAATCCATCTCAATGATGATTTAAATACGGGGCAGGATGAAGAATATAACACCGAGCTGTATTACGGTTTACATGCCACCAATTGGTTAACGATTCGTCCGAATCTTCAATATATTCGACATGTGGGTGCGGATAAAAATGGCGAAAATGTTTGGGTCGGCGGGATTAAGTTTCAAACCGCATTTTAACGGTGTCATAGAAACCATCTTTCCTAGATCAATGATTTAAATACGAATAAGAATAGCGAAACAAACGACAAAATAATCCAGTGTGTGGCTGAGTTAACGATAAATAATAAAGTGAATGAGGTGAATGGAATGAGTAACCCATCAAATACGATGCGAACCTTTACCGTTATTGTGATGCTTTTGATTGCTGCCTATCTATTGATTGGGGGTGTATGGCTCATTCTACTCGGTGGTTCAATCTATTATGTGATTGCTGGTCTGCTAATTTTGGCATCAGCTTTTTTACTTAAAAAGAGTCAAGGTTCCTCTTTATGGCTGTACAGTTTCTTGATGCTGGCGACCATAGTGTGGAGTGTATGGGAGGTCGGAACTGATTTTTGGGCTCTCGCACCCCGTCTGGATATTTTGGGGGTATTGGGTTTATGGTTACTCATTCCTGCAATCACTCGCAATATGAGTCAAGTCCAAGGCAGCAAAATTGCACTTTCGGGTACGTTGTTGATTGCTATTGCAGTTATGGTCTATGCCATTTTTAATGATCCCCAAGAAATTAATGGCGTCATTCAACAACCACAACCTGCATCGGCTCAAGCCATTGATGGGGTGGCAGAACAAGATTGGCCTGCTTATGGACGTACTCAGGGCGGGGTACGCTATTCACCTTTGACACAGATTAATGATCAAAATGTTAAAAATCTGAAAGTGGCTTGGACATTCCGCACAGGTGATGTCAAAACAGATAAAGATTCGGGAGAAACCACCAATCAGGTGACACCGATTAAAGTGGGTAATAACTTATATATGTGTACTACCCACCAATGGTTAATTGCCTTAGACCCAGCAACGGGCAAGGAAAAATGGCGTTTTGACCCAAAACTGAAAGCCGACCATACCTTTCAGCATCTCACTTGTCGTGGGGTAATGTATTACGATGCCAATAATACAACCGAGTTTGCGACCAGCTTGCAAAATCGAAAATCGGTTTCTGCTGAATGCCCACGTAAGGTGATTGTTCCAGTCAATGATGGACGCTTGGTGGCTGTGAATGCCGATACAGGCAAAGTCTGCTCAGATTTTGGTGAGCAAGGCGAAGTAAATTTACAAAAATTTATGCCTTATGCCTATCCAGGGGGCTATAACCCAACATCACCAGGGGTTATTTCGGGTACAACGGTGGTTATTGCAGGTTCAGTGACCGATAACTACTCTTCCAAAGAACCTTCTGGCGTCATTCGTGGCTATGATGTGAATACAGGTGAATTACTTTGGGTTTTTGATACAGGGGCACAAAATCCAAATGCCATGCCGAATGAAAGTACCACTTTTGTGCATAACTCGCCGAATGCTTGGGCGCCTTTAGCTTATGACTCTAAATTAGATATCGTATATGTACCAACAGGAGTGGGAACCCCCGATATTTGGGGTGGAGATCGTACTGAGTTAAAAGAGCGTTATGCCAATTCGATGTTGGCCATTAATGCCAGTACAGGCAAGTTGGTTTGGCATTTTCAAACCACGCATCATGATTTATGGGATATGGATGTGCCAGCGCAACCTTCTTTGGCAGATATTCAAGATACCACTGGAAAAACTGTTCCAGCGATTTATGTGTTAACAAAAACAGGCAATGTCTTTGTACTAGACCGACGTACAGGCAAAGCGATCGTGCCTATAAACGAGCGCGCAGTTCCTCAAACAGTGAAACACGGGCCACAAACCCAAGGCGAACACTATTCGGCAACCCAACCATTTTCTGATTTAAATCTGGCACCTCAAGACAAGTTAAAAGATAAAGACATGTGGGGGGCGACCATGTTTGATCAGTTAATTTGTCGGGTTTATTTCCATCGTTTGAATTATGACGGTATTTACACCCCACCTTCTGAAAATGGCACTTTAGTCTTCCCCGGAAATTTAGGGGTATTTGAATGGGGTGGCATGTCGGTGAATGCAGATCGTCAAGTTGCTGTTATGAATCCAATCGGATTGCCTTTTGTCAGCCGTTTAATTCCCGCAGATCCGAATCGTAAAGAAACTGCCAAAGGTGCAGGGACTGAACAAGGGGTACAGCCAATGTATGGTGTGCCTTATGGTGTGGAAATCAGTGCGTTCTTATCTCCACTCGGTTTGCCGTGTAAGCAACCAGCTTGGGGTTATGTGGCGGGTGTAGATTTAAAAACCCATCAAGTGGTTTGGAAAAAGCGGATCGGGACTATCCGTGACAGTTTGCCGAAATTGTTCCAACTGCCACCGTTAAAAATAGGAGTGCCAGGTTTGGGTGGTCCAATTTCAACCGCAGGGAATGTGATGTTTGTCGCAGGCACGCAGGATAATTATCTTCGTGCATTTAACGTCAGCAATGGCGAGCAGTTGTGGGAAGGGCGTTTACCCGCAGGTGGTCAGGCAACTCCTATGACTTATGAAAGCAATGGTAAGCAATATGTAGTGATCATGGCTGGTGGGCATGGTTCCTTTGGCACCAAGATGGGAGATTATTTAGTCGCCTATGCTTTGCAATAATTCACTACATCTTCTATAAAAAAAGCCTGATTCGTCAGGCTTTTTGCTGACTGAATTGGAAGATGACGGTTCTATTTATAGCGTTAGCAATAAATAAGATATAGATAGAAGAACAAAGTCCAAAACAGCTAAAAACGTGCTTAAGCCTTATAGATTCGATCTTTTAGAAAAACAAAAAAGGCTTATCAATAAAACCGCTATTAAATATGTAAAAAACGCGTTTTGTTGATAGTTTAAATATCGTTATGCTGTGAGCCGTTATAATGAAACTACTAGCTGTACGCCATGTATTTATATACTGATTTTGATCAGCAACTGATCAATGAACGTGTTGCACAGTTCCGTGACCAAACGGAACGTTATTTAGCGGGTAAACTCACTGAAGATGAATACCGTCCGCTACGTCTCCAAAATGGTTTATACGTACAACGCTATGCGCCGATGTTACGTATTGCTGTTCCTTATGGTTTGATGAGCTCTACGCAGTTACGCAAGGTTGCGGAATTGGCGAAAGAATATGACCGTGGTTATGCACACGTGTCAACACGTCAAAACATTCAGTTTAACTGGCCTGCACTTGAAAATGTGCCTGACATGCTTGCCGAATTGGCAACTGTGCAGATGCATGCGATTCAAACTTCAGGTAACTGTATTCGTAACACCACAACTGACCAATATGCAGGTGTAGTTGCGGGTGAGGTTGCAGATCCACGCCCAACTTGTGAGTTGATTCGTCAATGGTCAACCTTCCACCCAGAATTTGCATTCTTACCACGTAAGTTCAAAATTGCGGTGTCTGCTTTAGAAGAAGTCGATCGTGCTGCAACTTCATTCCACGATATCGGTGTATATATCGTGAAAAATGAGGCAGGTGAGATTGGTTATAAAATCAAAGTCGGTGGCGGTTTAGGTCGTACACCAATCATTGGTTCAATCATTAAAGAATGGTTGCCACGTGAAGATTTGATTGCTTATCTTGAAGCGGTACTTCGTGTGTATAACTTACATGGTCGCCGTGACAACAAGTATAAAGCTCGTATCAAAATTTTAGTCAAAGCATTAACGCCTGCAGTGTTTGCTGAGAAAGTGGAAGCGGAATTTGCTCACACAATTCAAACATTAAAAGTAGATGCTGAAACTTTAGCAAAATTAGATGAAGAATTTACTCCATTTGCCTACCAACAATTGGCGGATGAAGACTTCACAGCATTATTTGCTGAACATCCTAAGTTTAAACAATGGTTCAACATTAATACCAATGCACATAAAGTGACAGGTTACCGAGTGGTGACCATTTCGCTGAAGCGCGCAGGTATTGCACCAGGCGATGTGACCACTGAAGAAATGAATTTGATTGCAGACCTTGCAGACAAATACACCTTTGGTGAATTACGTACCACGCATGAACAAAACATTTCGTTGGTCGATGTACCGCAAAAAGATTTGTTTGAATTGTGGCAAACCCTTGAACAACACGACTTGGCGCGTGCGCATATCGGCTTTATTACCGATATTATTTGCTGCCCAGGCGGAGACTTCTGTTCATTGGCAAATGCGAAATCAATTCCAATTTCTGAAGCAATTTCACGTCGTTTTGATGACCTAGATACCGTTTACAACTTAGGTCATATCGACTTGAACATTTCAGGTTGTATGAATGCTTGTGGTCATCACCACGTGGGTAATATTGGTATTTTAGGTGTCGATAAAAAAGGCGCTGAATTCTATCAAATTACCTTAGGCGGTAATGCAGACCATGATGCTTCAATTGGTGACATCTTAGGGCCATCATTTGCTGCAGAAGTTGTACCTGACATTATTGAAGAAATTTTGAATACTTATCTTGATTTACGTCAAGAAGGTGAAGAGTTTATTGAAACTTACCGCCGTGTTGGCATTCAACCATTTAAGGAGCGTGCTTATGCTTAATACCGCACTAAAAGTGCTCTCTAAAGATGGCACAATTGCAGACAATAGTTACCAATTGATTGGTGAAGATGCTGTATTACCACAAGGTGATGTAGTGTTGACTGTTGATCAATTGGATCAGCTTGCTAACATCACAGGTAAAAAAGCATTATTCATTACAGTGGATGCTTCTCCTGAAGTGAATGAATTTCCTTTAGACCAATTAGATGCAATCTTTATTGATTTTGCGGGTTTCAACGATGGTCGTGGTTATTCATTTGCTGCACTGTTGCGTCGCCAAGGTTTCCAAGGTGAATTACGTGCGACAGGTGATGTGTTTAAGGATGTCTTAAACTATATGAAGCGTTCTGGTTTCGACACTTTTGTGATTAAAGAAGGTAAAGATATTCAAGAAGCTGCTGCAGGTTTAGCTGACTTCACCCATCCATACCAAGCTTCTACAGCAGTTGCTCAAGCAAGTTATCAAACTGGGGCTTAATTTTTTAAGCAGATAATAAAAAGCTGGACTTTGGTCCAGCTTTTTATATTTGGATTGTTGATTATATTTAAAATAATGGCGTATCAATAAACTTATAAAAGAAAGCTGCGCCGAGGGATGGTGCAAGCAGGAGTGGAAATAGGAAGCCATAGACAGCACCTGCAATATGAGCTCGGTGGTCAATCAATGGAGAATGCCCTGAATGAATTGCATGCATGCTGTAGCACAGATAAATTGTTCCGAAGATAATGGCAGGAATTGGGATAAAATAGATATAAATCATTCCCCAAGGATCAAATAGAATTGCACTGAAAAGTACCGCATTAACTGCACCTGATGCACCCAAACTACGGTAAGAATTTAAACTTCGATTGTGAAGATAGCTTGGGATGGCTGCCACAATAACCGCACTACAATAGAACAAGACAAAACCCAGACCATTTAAATAGTCACGAAAAAACCATTCAATACTTCTCCCAAAGAAATAAAGTGTGAACATATTAAAGAAAAGATGCACACCATCATTATGGATAAAGCCATGGGTTAGGAATCGATCATATTGACCGTGCTTAATTGCTGAAATATTAAAAATCAAACGATTCATGATATTCCGATGCTGCCAAGCTGCAATAGAAGTCAAAATCGTGATGAAAATAATAAGAATAGTATGTGTAAGACCTGTCATTATCTTGTTATAAAGTTTGTTGAAAAATATGCGATGCACTATAACCTAAATGATTACTTATCAATAGGCTATATTGCATTCTAGTAAAATAATTAAAGAAAATTACTCATCTACTAACTGACAATTGACCATCCATTTCACGCCAAACTGATCGGTAAATGCCGCATAGAGTGCACCCCAAAAGGTCTTTTCTAAGGGCATTTCAATTTGCCCATTTTGTGAGAGCGCTTCATACAAGCGTTGTGCTTCAGCTTGTTCGTGCTTCTCCAAATTAATTGAAATATAGTGATTGGTGCCTTTGATAAAAGGACTATTCGCTGCACAAAACTGTTCCGTAGTATCGGAGGCCATCAGAATTGTAAATTCATTAATTGGTAAGGAAACATGCAGAATATAATTTTTTTCTGCATCGCTGAGCTGAGATTTTCCATCAGAGGGCATTTCACCATAACGTTTTAGCATGGCAAACTCACCACCGAACACAGATTTATAAAAATTAAAAGCAGCTTCGGCTTCACCTTGGAAATTGAGATAATGGTTGAATTGCATTATTGTAGGTTCCATTTTTTATTTTGAGTGTCTTAATTTAACAGTCTTGATCAAAAAGAATAAGGAAAAAATGTAAGCATAAAAAATCCCCCGTTAAGGAGGATTTTTTACTTAAGCATAGCGAATAGTAGAATGTTGAAACTTATAAAAGTTCAATCGCGACAGCCGTTGCTTCACCGCCACCGATACATAAAGCTGCAATCCCTTTCTTACCGCCAGTACGTTTTAAGGCATGGATGAGCGTTAAAATAATCCGTGAGCCAGTTGAGCCTACTGGATGTCCAAGTGCACAAGCCCCACCATTAATATTCACTTTTGCAGGATCAAGTTTAAAGTCGTCCATTGGACACATGGTCACCATTGCAAATGCTTCATTGATTTCCCAAAGGTCAACGTCTTGCGCATCCCAACCAGTTTTCTTTAACACTTTCTCGATAGCGCCAACAGGGGCGATTGTGAACTCAGAAGGGTGTTGAGAGTTTGATGCATAAGCAACAATTTTCGCTAATGGTGTTAAGCCCTTGTTTGCTGCATTGTCGGCTGAAGTTAAAACCAGTGCTGACGCACCATCAGAAATTGAGCTGGCATTTGCAGCAGTAATCGTACCGTCTTTTGCAAATGCTGGACGTAATGTAGGAATTTTATCGATATTGGCATTAAATGGTTGCTCATCTTTATCGATCACCACATCACCTTTACGCGTTGAAACTGTGACAGGAACAATTTCATCAGCAAAGTAACCTTCGTTGACCGCAGTTTGTGCACGTTGTAATGAACGAATAGCAAATTCATCCATTTGCTCACGGGTATAGCCACGGCTATTGGCCATATCTTGTGCAAATGAACCCATTAAACGACCAGTTTCAGCATCTTCTAAGCCATCAAGAAACATATGATCTTTAACTTCGCCATGACCCATGCGGTAACCTGCACGTGCTTTGGTTAAGATATAGGGTGCATTGGTCATTGATTCCATACCACCTGCAACCACGATTTCAGCAGAACCTGCTTTAATCATATCGGCAGCTTGCATGACCGCTTTCATGCCTGAACCACATAATTTATTGATCGTAACGGCACCAGTTGAATCTGGTAAACCTGCTTGACGCATCGCTTGGCGTGCAGGACCTTGTTTCAAACCAGCAGGTAAAACACAGCCCATAATGACTTCTTCTACATCGGTCGGTTGTAAGCCAGCACGAGCAATTGCTTCCTTGATGGTTGTTGCACCAAGCTCTGGCGCTGTTAGAGCAGATAAACTTCCTTGAAAACCGCCCATTGCAGTACGTGCGCCATTTACAATCACGATATCAGTCATTGATATATCTCCGAACGAGTATAATTGGTTATTGTTCAATCCTATGCAGTATATTGAAAACAGCAAATTAGATGTTGTTTTTGCAGTTGACTCATCGGTTTTCAACAATTGCTGAGGTCAATGCTACGTGAATTGCCCATTTTATTCAGGATAATTTTCATATGTTTTACCGTTGATGAGCAGTAATAGAAACTACCATTTGAGCCAATCGGGAGACCGTGTTCAGCCATAAAATTCAGACTAGGAAAGTGCAAGGTGCCACGCCAGTTTAATGTGCCGTAGGATAAGTCAGTACGTTCTTGTGAAACTAAAATCTCATTTAAATCTAATTGTCTATTTTGATTCGAATCGAGGAATAAGATGAAGCCTTGTTCCCACATCTCTTCTTTACAGCTCTGCATATTTTCTGATGAGCACATAACAACATTGGTGTGATGTATAGCAGCATGCTGTTTTGCGAGTTGTATATTAGCTATTAGTTGCCTAAAAATTGTTCTGCGTTCTTGATTTGCTTTCATTTCGTGGTAATAAGGTAGGGCAAGCGTAACAAGTATTGACAAAACTAATATTGTAATTGCAAGTTCTGTTAATGTATAAGCCATATGTTTATTGATGTGCATATAAAATAACCTAAGTATCTGTATTTTTTAAGTTAATAATGAATATTAATGTCTTGTTTTTTATTCATTTTATAATGAAAAATGTATTTCTCAGCGAATAAGAAAATGCTATAGTGAAGCGCAAGTGGCAACAAAGCTATTCTTAAAAAGAAAGAGATCATAAATTTACTGAACTACAACTGAAATTGTAAGTAATTTTGTCAATAATTTACTTGATTAAAATTATCAAACACTTGGACAAACGAATTAAGTGTTTGTATTATTCAAGGTGAGTAGCTTAAAAATAAAACTGGGGTATTTAAAAAAGCCTATCTCAGGATAGCTAAAATTTTAGGCTTAGCTTGAACAACAATTGTTTATCTCTGGAGGATAAATCCATGAAAATGAGTCGTATTGCTTTAGCGATGCTCGTAGCTGCACCTTTGGCTGCTGCTAATGCAGGTGTAACTATTACTCCATTAATGCTTGGTTATACTTGGCAGGATTCTGAGCACAATAATGACAAACTAACTAGCCATGCAGAATTACAAGACGATATGTTCGTTGGTGCTGCATTGGGTGTTGAATTAACTCCATGGTTAGGCTTTGAAGCTGAATATAACCAAGTTAAGGGTGACCTTGACGGTACTGGTGTACAGGGTGCTGAATACAAACAACGCACTGTAGCTGGTAACTTCTATGCTACTTCTGATTTGTTCACTAAAAACTATGACAGCAAAATCAAGCCATATGTACTTTTAGGTGCTGGTCAGACTAAAACTGATTTTGATGGCATTTACGAAGATAAAGAAGACACAATTGGTAATGCTGGTCTAGGTGCTTTCTGGCGCTTAAACGATGCATTGTCTCTTCGTACTGAAGCTCGTGGTACTTATGACTTTGATGAAAAGTTCTGGAACTACACAGCTTTAGCTGGTCTTAACGTTGTTCTTGGTGGTCACTTGAAACCTGCTGCACCAGTAGTAGAAGTTGAGCCAGTTACTCCAGTTGAGCCAGTTCCTGAGCAATTGACTGAAGACCTTAACATGGAACTTCGTGTGTTCTTTGATACGAACAAATCAAACATCAAAGATCAATACAAGCCAGAAATTGCTAAAGTTGCTGAGAAGTTAGTTGAATATCCAAATGCTACTGCTCGCATCGAAGGCCATACAGATAACACTGGTCCACGTGCATTGAACGAACGTTTATCTTTAGCTCGTGCTAACTCTGTTAAATCTGCTCTTGTAAATGAATATAATGTAGATGCATCTCGTTTGTCTACTCAAGGTTTCGCTTGGGATCAACCGATTGCTGACAACAAAACTAAAGAAGGTCGTGCTATGAACCGTCGTGTATTCGCGACAATCACTGGTAGCCGTACTGTTACTGTACAACCTGGTCAAGCTCAATAATTAATTATTGATTTTGATTTGAAAAAGCAGCCGCAAGGCTGCTTTTTCTTTGCTGTTAAAATATAAAAAATGATGAGATATTTAGCTTATATAAAAAACGAGCCTATTGGCCCGTTTCCTTAAATCTAGTTTTTACGTCTATTTACTGACCATCAAAAGTAATATGTGAGCTTGCATTCATTAAGCGGTCAGCACCTTCCTCAGAGAGTTTGATTTGTAGGCGTAAATCATTTGGTGAGTCTGCGTGTTTCAGCGCATCTTTATAAGTGATCTGCTTGGCTTTATACAAATCGTAAAGTGCTTGGTCAAAGGTTTGCATACCGAGTTCACGCGAACGCTTCATTAAATCTTTAATTTCGTGAATATCGCCTTTCCGGATTAAGTCAGAAATTAATGGTGAATTAATCAAAATCTCAATTGCAGCACGGCGTGAATTACCATCAATCGTTGGAATAAGTTGCTGAGCGACCATGGCTTTCAAATTTAAGGACAAGTCCATAAATAATTGTCCATGACGGTCTGCTTCAAAGAAGTGAATGATACGATCAATCGCTTGGTTGGCATTATTAGCATGTAGCGTTGCAAAAACCAAATGGCCAGTTTCTGCAAAAGCAATTGCATAATCCATGGTCTCGCGTGAACGAATCTCTCCAATTAGAATAACATCGGGTGCTTGACGTAAGGTATTTTTCAACGCAATTTCAAAGGAGTCGGTATCGATACCTACTTCACGTTGAGTGATAATACAGCCTGCATGTTCGTGAATAAATTCGATCGGATCTTCAATGGTAATGATATGACCTTTCGAATTTTGATTACGATATCCAATAATTGAGGCCAAAGAGGTAGATTTACCAGTACCTGTCGCACCAACAAAGATGATGATGCCGCGTTTGGTCATGGCTAAGTCTTTTAACACAGGAGGGAGTTTAAGCTCATCCATGGTTGGAATTTTAGTTTCAATGCGACGTAGAACCATGCCAGGTTGGTCACGTTGTTGAAATGCACTGACACGGAAACGTGCTGTTTTTTCACGATTCATAATCGCAAAGTTACATTCACGTGTATCTGCAAATTCTTTACGTTGTTTATCACTCATAATTGAATTTAAGAGTTGACCAACAATTTCACCTGTTAACTTAGTTTTCGCAACAGGAACAATTTGACCATTAATTTTCATAGATGGTTCAACTTCAGCCGTGACAAAAAGGTCAGATGCTTTTTGTTGAATCATAAGATTGAGTAAGTCGTTAAAGTCCATAACCTTATCCTAATTCCGTTTTGATATTCTTATAAGAATGATTCTGGTTGTTTAGCAACAGTACGTGCTGTTTGTGGACTAATGATGCCTTTAGATACGAGCGTTTTAAGGCTTTGGTCTAAGGTAGACATACCATAGTTAGCACCAGTTTGAATGGCAGAGTACATTTGTGCAACTTTGTTCTCACGAATTAAGTTACGAATTGCTGGGATACCAATCATGATTTCATGCGCAGCGACACGACCACCGCCATTTTTCTTTAAGAGTGTTTGTGAAATAACGGCCTGTAAAGATTCAGACAGCATGGCACGAACCATATCTTTTTCTTCAGCAGGGAATACGTCAATCACACGGTCAATGGTTTTTGCCGCAGAGGTCGTATGTAGTGTACCGAAAACCAAGTGACCCGTTTCCGCCGCAGTTAAGGCAAGGCGAATAGTTTCAAGGTCACGCATCTCACCAACCAAAATAATGTCAGGGTCTTCACGCAGTGCAGAACGTAATGCTTCATTAAAACCATGCGTGTCACGATGTACTTCACGTTGGTTAATTAGACATTTTTTCGATTGGTGTACAAATTCGATTGGATCTTCGACGGTTAAAATATGGTCATAACGTCGATCGTTAATATAATCTAGCATCGCGGCTAAGGTGGTGGATTTACCAGAACCAGTTGGTCCTGTAACTAATACGATGCCACGTGGGTAGTCACAAATTTCTTTAAAAATATTGCCTAGACCAAGGTCATCCATGGTGAGAACTTTGGATGGAATGGTACGGAATACGGCACCAGCACCGCGGTTTTGATTAAATGCGTTTACACGGAAACGGGCAACGCCAGGTACTTCAAAAGAGAAGTCAGTTTCCAATTGTTCTTCATAATCACGACGTTGCTTATCATTCATAATGTCGTACACTAACTTGTGCACTTCTTTATGTTCTAAAGCTGGTAAGTTAATACGACGTACTTCGCCATCAACGCGAATCATTGGTGGCATACCCGCAGATAAGTGTAAGTCAGACGCCCCGTTTTTTGCAGAAAAAGCCAATAATTCTGTAATGTCCATGAATTCCCCGAGATCATATAAGTCTTAATTATTTTGATAGAATAATAAGGCTTTCCTGCCACTTAACCAACAGTTAGAGTTGCTTGAACGTAAAAAAAGATGAATGAAATGAGAATATCGTCAATGAATAGTTTGAAAGAGTCGCGAAATCAGGTTTTAGAGCAAATTGAGGCTGCGTGTCAACGTGCAGGACGTGAGTCTAAAACTGTGCAATTGCTTGCGGTATCAAAAACTCATCCAAGTGAAGCATTGCGTGAGATGTATGCTACAGGGCAGCATAAATTTGGTGAAAACTACTTACAAGAAGCACTTGAAAAGATTGAAGCTTTGGCGGATCTAGAAATTGAGTGGCATTTTATTGGACATGTGCAACGGAATAAGACCAAACTTTTGGCTGAAAAATTTTCTTGGGTACATGGGGTTGATCGCTTAATTATTGCAGAGCGCCTATCGACCCAACGTTTAGATTCACAGCGCCCCTTGAATATTTGCTTACAAGTCAATATTGATGGACAGGACAGTAAAGATGGTTGTCAGCCAGAAGAAGCCGCTGAGTTAGTTCAACGAATTAGCCAGCTTCCACATTTAAGACTACGTGGCATTATGGTGATTCCTGCACCAAATAATGTAGCTGCGTTATTGGATGCTCAAAAGTTGTTTAAGGTAGTTAAAGCATTACATGCACATCCTGAAGATTGGGATACTTTAAGCATGGGGATGTCAGGGGATTTAGAGGAAGCGATTGCAGCAGGTTCTACGATGGTACGGATTGGAACAGCATTGTTTGGTGCGAGAGATTACTCAAAATAAAGTAAAAAACATCTGCTTTGTAGGTTTGGCTGACAGTATTTGATCCTTTTGTCTTCTAGGTGACTGCTTGGATTATTTATATCATGGACTCATCAGGAACAGGATGTTTCATTAGAATAATAATAACAGTGTAGAACGGATGCAAAGGGTATGACAGGAGTTGTACCACAGCAAGATCAAAAAAAGCCCCGACAGGATGTCGGGGCTTTTTTAGTCTGTACGATTCCATTTCATATAATGGGATGGTCAGATTGAAACGTTAAGAAATTCATCAATTTTCTTTGTTGATATGCGGGTTGGAGCGTTCTTTGTATTTTAGTTTGAGTTAATTGAATGTCGAATATTCAAAGAATAAAAAAACAGCCCGAAGGCTGTTTTTTTAATATAAAAATTATTCTCGGTCTGGATTCATTGGGTTCACATCCATTTCTTTGTAGGAGATCAACTTGGTTTTGTATTTCCATTTATAACCAAGCCAAATTACCAAGAATAAGAAAATCCCGATATAGGTGGATAAAACAGATAACCACTCACCCGCCAGTACCGCTTGGTAATTCTGACCGAGGACAACAATTGAACATAGGATAAAGGCAAACCATGGTGCAAAAGGGAAGAATTTTGCACGATAAGCTAAATCTTCAATTTTATGTCCTTGTGCGATATACCCTTTACGGAAACGATAGTGTGAAACAGCAATGCCCAGCCAAACGATAAAACCGCACATCCCTGACATGTTGAGTAACCAGTTGAATACTTGTTCTTCACCAATAAAAGTGGTTAAGAAGCACAGTGCAGCAATTACTGTTGTTGCATAAAGTGCATTCATTGGTACGCCACGCGGATCAAGTTTACCAAACAGCTTGGGTGCGCTGCCGTTCTGTGCCATGTTAAACAGCATACGGGTTGATGTATACATGCCTGAGTTCCCTGCTGAAAGAATTGCAGTCAAAATCACGGCATTCATTGCACTCGCAGCAAAGGCAAAACCTGCTTTTTCGTAGAGTAAGGTGAAAGGGGATAACGCAATATTTTGAGACGAAGCCGCCTGTAAAAGCAAAGGATCATCGTATGAAATTAGGGTGCCGATGATGAAAATACACACGATATAAAATAACAAGATACGCCAGAAAATTTGTTTAATGGCAATAGGAATAGTCTTTTGAGGGTCTTTGGATTCTCCTGCAGCAACTCCGACCATTTCCGTTCCCTGAAAAGAGAATCCCGCAATCATGGCGACCCCAATGAGTGCAGATAGGCCACCAACAAAAGGTGCTTCACCCTTGGTCCAGTTTGCAAATGTTGATGCACCTGAAGTCATCATGATTTTTGCAATTGTGAAGATACCAATAATGATGAATACAATAATCGCAAGGACTTTAACCAATGAGAAGAAAAACTCACTTTCACCGAAGCCTTTTACCGTAAGCGCATTAATCCCAAACACAACGGCTAGGAACAGCGCACTCCAGTAAAATCCAGGAATATCTGGAAACCAGAATTTCATGATGAATTGGACGGCAACCAATTCAAATGCAACCGTAATTGCCCAGTTGTACCAATAGTTCCAACCAAGGGCGAAACCAAAACCGCCTTCAACATATTTAGTGCCATAGGTAAAAAAAGCACCTGAAGTTGGGTTATGAGTTGCAAGTTCGCCTAGGCTGGTCATAAGAAAGTAAATCATCACACCAATTAAGCAATAGGCGAGCAATGCACCGCCAGGACCTGCATTTGCAATGGTCGCACCTGAGGCAAGGAATAAACCTGTACCAATAGAACCACCAATGGCGATCATATTCAGATGACGAGCTCCAAGCTTACGCTTGAGTTGAGCTGGTTGAGTCGTTTCGCTCATCGTTGTTCCTTAAGATTTCTTTTGCGTGCTTGCAAACAGCACTTTAAAGCCTTGTTGATCGGCTTTGGTTGTACATTGACCAAAACTTTGCTCAATAAGTAATGGATAATTTAAAAAGCGATTGGCAACAATCCACAATTCACCATCTGATTTCAGATGACGGCGAGATGTTTTGCATAAATTTTCGCTGGCATTGTAATCTGTATGAATGCCTTGATGGAATGGGGGATTACTGACGATTGCGTGTAAAAACAGAGGGGCATCTTCAATGCCTCGTACTGCTTTAATCTCAAGTTGTTCTGGTAAAAGATTATTTTTTTCAAAAGTCATTTTTGTGGATGCAAGTGCAAAGGCATCGACGTCTAAAGCAAAAATGCGATTTTTCGGATTTAACTTGGCTAAATAAGCACTGATAACGCCCGCACCACAACCAAAATCTGCAATTTTACCCGACGTTACTTCTGATAGATATGGGAGTAAAACGGCTGTACCGACATCTAAACGGTTCTGGCTGAATACGCCTGGTAACGCGCTAATCTGTAACTCACCTTTCGGTGTTTGCACAGTGTAGTGTTGTGCCCAGTCAGCTAAAGGTTTTGCGGTTACAGTCTTTTCAGTGACCAGTTGCCACATTTGGCAATGTCGGGCGCTGTCTAATTTTAGGCTTTTACCAAAAGGTTGTAGCTGTTTCGCGGCACGTTCCACTCCGCCTTTTTTTTCACCCACTAAAAAGATAGAAGAGCCTACCGCCATACGACTGACCAGTTGGTGTAGCACATAGTTAAGTAGTTCTTTTGATTTTGGAACAAAAACAATCGCTTGTTCAAAGCTGACCTCTGGCAAATCTGTGCCAAAATGTACAGGGCTTTGTTGAGCCTCAAAATATTGTAATTCGTTAAAATTCCACGTCCAAAAATGCGGTTTAACAGTTCCTGTGAGTTCTGAATTTAATTCATCACAAGGCGCATTGACCAACAGAATTGAACCAGAAAGAAACGCTTGCTGGCGAAGAACAACTTCACTTCGTGGATCCATCTTATTTACTCCATAGTAAAAACGATGCCCAGACAATGCTGGGCAAGGTGCATACAGAAATGAAAACTTATTTCTTCGTTTCAGGAAGCACAATATTTAAAATCAGTGCGGCAATACCACCTGTCGCAACACCCGAACTAAAAATGTTACGGAATAATTCTGGCAGATGTTCCAGAATTTGAGGCACTTGTGCAACACCTAAACCCAATGCGAGAGAAATCGCAATAATCAGCAGGGCACGGCGGTCAAGATGCACGCCTGACAGAATGTTAATTCCTGATGCGGCAACAGCACCAAACATGACCATGACAGCACCACCTAATACCGCTTGCGGAACAGCTTGAATCACACCTGCAACCGCAGGAAGTAAACCCAAAATGACCAACAGCGCTGCAATCCAGATACCCACGTAACGACTAGCCACCCCAGTGAGTTGAATCACACCATTATTTTGTGCAAACACCGAGCTAGGGAATGTGTTGAAAATCCCAGCGAGGAATGAGTTTGCACCATTCACCAATACGCCACCTTTGATACGTTCCATCCATGTTGCACCATCGACAGGTTGGTTGGAAAGTTTAGAGGTCGCGGTAATGTCACCAATCGCTTCTAAAGAGGTGACCAGATAAATAAACGCCATTGGAATAAATAGACTCCAAGAGAAGTCAATTCCAAAATGCATTGGCGTTGGCACTTGAATTAAAGGAGCATCTTTCAAACCTGAAAAATCAAGATGTCCCATAAAGCCTGCAAGGACATATCCCACAACCAATGCAATCAAGATCGCTGAACTTTTCACCCATGTAATACGAATACGGTTCAATAAGATAATTAAACCCAATACTGTACACGACATAATTAAATTGTCAGCGTTGGCAAAAGTATTGTTCGACATGGCTTGATAGCCGCCCCCCATGCTAATTAAGCCTTCCTTAATTAAGGTCAAACCAATTAACAGCACCACAATGCCTGTGACCAACGGGGTAATTAACATTTTTACCCAAGGTAAAATGCGTGACACACCCATCTCAATGAATGAACCTGCAATCACCACGCCAAAAATGGCCGCCATAACAGACTCTACAGGGGTGCCCGCTGCCACCATGGCAGAGCCAATCCCGATGATTGGACCAATAAAGTTAAAACTTGTACCCTGAACAATCAGTAAACCTGCCCCAAAAGGACCGACTTTTTTACATTGTAAGAAGGTCGCAATCCCAGAAATCACCAAAGACATGGATAAAATCATGTTGGTATCTTGTTGGGATACACCTAAAGCTAAGCAAATGAGTAAGCCTGGTGTAACAATCGGAACAATAATGGCAAGTAAGTGCTGAAAGGCAGCAAGGAAGGCAATCAGAGGTTTAGGACGGTCATTTAAACCGTACACCAAATCAAGCTGATCTGGTTGATTGGGAGAGAGATTTTGATCAGACATATGTCAAAAGGCGTTAGCAAGATGGCGCTATTCTAATCGAGATACACAGCTTTACAAAACAAAATGCCGATCAGTCGTTAAAAAAAATGAGCTTGTCAATAAACTGTCACTACTAAAATCTATTATTTTTCTGTATAATTTGCCCTCAAGTTTTAGGCTTATCGAATTCTATGTCAGATATCAAAAATCTCCGCAATATTGCAATTATTGCCCACGTCGACCACGGTAAAACCACACTTGTCGATAAATTACTTCAACAATCAGGTGCCCTCGGTGATCGCGCAGGTGAGATTGAGCGTGTCATGGACTCGAATGCACTAGAAAGTGAACGTGGTATTACCATTTTGGCAAAAAACACTGCCATCACTTGGTTAGACAAGCGTACTGATACAACTTACCGCATCAACATCGTCGACACCCCAGGACACGCAGACTTCGGTGGTGAAGTTGAACGTGTAATGTCGATGGTTGACTGTGTATTGTTATTGGTTGACTCTCAAGAAGGTCCAATGCCACAAACTCGCTTTGTAACTCAAAAAGCGTTTGCTCGTGGTTTGAAACCAATCGTAATTATCAACAAAGTTGACAAACCAAGCGCACGTTGTGACTGGGTAATCGACCAAGTATTTGACTTGTTCGACAACTTGGGTGCAACAGACGAACAGTTAGACTTCCCGATCGTTTATGCTTCAGGCTTACGTGGTGTTGCTGGTCCTTCTCCAGAAGAATTGGCTGAAGACATGACTCCGTTGTTTGAAACTGTAGTTGACATTGTTGAACCACCAGCAGTAGATGTTGATGGTCCATTCCAAATGCAGATTTCATCACTTGACTATAACAGCTTCGTAGGTGTTATCGGTGTTGGTCGTATTCAACGTGGTTCTGTAAAATTGAATACACCTGTGACTGTAATTGACAAAGAAGGCAATACACGTAACGGTCGTATCTTAAAAATTATGGGTTACCATGGTTTAGAGCGTGTAGATGTTGAATCAGCATCTGCGGGCGACATCGTATGTATTACAGGTATTGATGCATTGAACATTTCTGACACAATTTGTGATCCGAAAAATGTAGAAGCATTACCTGCATTGTCTGTAGATGAACCTACAGTATCGATGACCTTCCAAGTAAACAACTCACCGTTTGCTGGTAAAGAAGGTAAATTCGTAACTTCACGTAATATCCGTGAACGTTTAGACCGCGAATTAATTCATAACGTAGCACTTCGTGTTGAAGACACTGACAGTCCAGACCGTTTCAAAGTATCTGGCCGTGGTGAACTTCACCTTTCAGTTTTAATTGAAAACATGCGTCGTGAAGGCTTCGAAATGGGCGTATCTCGTCCACAAGTAATCATCAAAGAAATTGATGGTGAAAGACAAGAGCCTTACGAAAACGTAACGTTTGACGTTGAAGAGCAGCATCAAGGTGCTGTAATGGAACAAATGGGTCACCGTAAAGGCGAAATGACCAATATGGAAGTTGACGGTAAAGGCCGTATCCGTATTGAAGCAACTGTACCTTCACGTGGTCTAATCGGTTTCCGTTCTGAATTCTTGACCATGACTTCTGGTACAGGGATCATGACTTCAAGCTTCTCGCATTATGGCCCTGTTAAACAAGGTACTGTTGCGAAACGTCAAAACGGTGTATTGATCTCTATGGTTCAAGGTACTTGCTTGGGCTATGCATTGTTCAGTTTACAAGACCGTGGTCGTCTATTCGCTAAACCACAGTTAGAAGTTTACGAAGGTATGATCGTAGGTATTAACTCTCGTTCAGACGACATGGTAGTTAACCCAACTAAGGCGAAACAGTTAACTAACGTACGTGCTTCTGGTACTGATGATGCGTTGACTTTAACCCCTGCAATTGAATATACGCTTGAACAAGCGCTTGAATTCATTGAAGATGATGAATTAGTTGAAGTAACACCTAAGTCAATTCGTATCCGTAAGCGTTACTTGACTGAAAACGAACGTAAGCGTAACCGTGATAAATAATTGATTTTCATGTAATGCTTCTTAAAAACCGCTAATTCCGATTAGCGGTTTTTTTGTATAAGTTATTCTACAAAGCGTTGTAGATAATTTACAAAACCAAGTAAATTAGATAGAAATATATAGATTTCAATAATGTATACTGCATCACATAAATTAAAGTCAAAAAAGAACTGGAGATTCCAATGAGTATTATTCAAGAATTCCGCGAATTTGCGGTGAAAGGTAACATGATTGATTTGGCTGTCGGTGTAATCATCGGTGGGGCATTTGGCAAGATTGTTGATTCATTAGTAAAAGACATCATTATGCCCTTGATTACTGTAATCACAGGTGGCGGTGTAGATTTCACGCAAAAATTCTTTGTGTTGGGTGATAATCCGAATAACCTACAGTCCTTAGATGAATTAACCAAAGCAGGCGTGAATGTTTTAACTTATGGTAACTTCCTCACTATTTTAATTAACTTCATCATTTTGGCGTGGGTAGTATTTTTAATGGTGAAAATGATTAACCGTATGCGTCGTAAACAAGAAGAAGTTGCACCAGAACCAGCGGCAACTCCAGAAGATATCCAATTGTTACGTGAAATACGTGATGAGTTAAAAAATAAATCTTAATAGATTTAGACTTCCTAAACGGCACTTTAAAGTGCCGTTTTTTATGCCATGAGTTGCGTATGATAGGGCTAGTTTTTGTACATTTTTCCGATTAAGATGCGCGCTGATTTTTTAAATTGAAAGATGAAGATCCGATGAATCGCTTGTTTGTCTATGGGACTTTACGTCCAAATCAGGAAAATGCGCATATTTTAGAAGGCATTGGTGGAACATGGCAGAAAGGCTATGTAAATGGCGTAGTACACATTTTGGATTGGGGACCTGATAAAGGTTTACCTGCCATTGTACTGGACCAAGCGGCTCCCAAAGTGGAAGGTTATTTTTTTAGTACCGAAAAATTGACTGAGCATTGGTCTTCTTTAGATGAATTTGAAGGGATGCAGTATCAACGGGTCAAGGTTCAAGTTGAATTAGAGTCGGGCGAACGAACGGATGCTTGGATATATGAAATGAAAGCGGCTTAAACCGCTATCAAAAGGGCAGTGCCTAAAATCATATAAGGCGCTGCTTTACAGGATCATTTTAGAATGCCATGCGGAATTTGATTTCAACCAAATGAAAGCCAAATTGGCTTTTCACTGGACCATGCAAGACATGTTCGGCTGCAGTAAATACCAGTTTATCAATCACAGGTACCAATTGACCTTTTTTCACTTCACCGAGCTCGCCGCCACGCTTACCTGAATTACAGGTCGAGTATTGTTTGGCAATTTTGGCAAAATCGGCACCATCTAAAATCTTCTTTTTTAACTGCTCAGCTAACTCTTTATCTTTGACCAGAATATGTCGAACAATGGCTGTTTTCATTTGATCTTACCTCGCTTGATTGCTGTTGTTTTAGATACCTGTTTCAAGGGTTGGCATTGAGGGCAAAAGACACTAGCACGTTGTCCCAATTTTAAATTTTCCAATGTTGTTTCACAGTTCACACACATTTCACCCGCACGCCCATAAGCGAGTAAGGTTTGTTGAAAGTATCCATTTTCCCCCATCGCGTTACTATAATCTCTTAGCGTTGATCCACCCAGTAGAATGGCTTGTTGTAAAATTCTTTTGGTTTCCTCTACCAATTTTTCAATCTGACTCATCGATAAACTTGAGGCCATTTGTGCAGGATGTATACCTAAATTGAATAAGCTTTCAGTTGCATAGATATTGCCTACACCAACCACCACATGATTATCCATCAGTGCAATTTTTATGCCGACCTGTTTATTTTTCAGTTTTTGGCTTAAATATGCTGCATTAAATGCTTCGCTGAGAGGTTCAGGCCCTAAAGGTGCGAGCAGTTTTGCTTCAGTTTCTGCATCCCACCAAAGAATACAACCAAAGCGGCGCGGGTCATGATAGCGTAATTGAATGTCATCAAATTGAAGAATTAAATGATCGTGTTTGCGTTTTTCTTCATGAGCTTCGCATAGGCGAAAACTGCCAGACATACCTAAATGCCAAAGCATACGATCTTGTTCAAATTCTGCCAAAATATATTTAGAGCGACGCGTGAGTTTGAGTAGTTTCTGTCCTTGTAAGCGGTGCAAATCATCAGGTATTGGCCAGCGTAAACGTGGCTCAAAGACTGTGACAGATTGAACACTTTGTCCAATCAACGGGAGCAAGCTGGTTTTGGTGGTTTCTACTTCAGGTAATTCAGGCATAGGCTTCAAAATGACAGTTCTTAGACAACAAGGCTAATATCGGGCTGAATAGAAGGGAATGCAAGTCTTTTCAAAATCAGATCGCTTTCTTTTTGGGGCTGGACGTCAAACAATAGATAAAAAGAGTATTTGCAGCCACGTCATAATCTGTATAACGTGATAAGTCACGGAAATTAGAATGATGAGGCCTTGTATGTCCCGCTTATTTCAGTCGATCCAATATGGTTCACTCTCTGTAAAAAATCGCATTGTGATTGCACCAATGTGTCAATATTCAGCCAATGATCAAGGTGTACTGAGTTATTGGCATGAGCAACAATGGGGCAACTATGCCTTATCTGGTGCGGGCTTATGTATTATTGAAGCAACAGCAGTGCAGCCTGAAGGGCGAATCAGTTTTGCAGATTTAGGCTTGTGGAATGATGCTCAGCGCGATCAAATGCAGCAGCTATTGAAAAAAGTGCGTTCAATCTCTCCCATGCCCTTCGCGATTCAATTGGCACATGCGGGTCGTAAGGCATCTACGGATAAGCCTTGGCTGGGTAGAGGACAAATTACACCAGAAGAAAAACATGGTTGGCAAACCGTTTCTGCCAGTGAGGTCGCATTTAATCCTAAAGATATTCCACCCCATGCCTTATCAGTTGCTGAACTTAAACAAGTGCAACAAGATTTTGCCCAAGCTGCAATTCGTGCCGTGGATGCAGGATTTGATTTAATCGAGTTACATGCTGCGCATGGTTATCTGTTGCATCAATTTATGTCACCACTGGCGAACCAACGTCAGGATGAATATGGGGGTGAATTTGAGAACCGTATTCGTATGACTTTGGAAACATTCCAAGCCGTGTTCGCTGCTGTTCCTGAAGGTTATCCAATTGGTGTGCGTCTTTCGGCTCAAGACTGGTTTGATGGGGGCTGGACGGTTGAAGAGTCGGTTGAATTGTCTAAACGTCTACAGCAATTGGGTGTTGCATATATTCATGTTTCCAGTGGTGGTTTACACGTGGAGCAGGCAATTCAGATAGGGGCAAATTATCAAGTGCCGTTTGCACATGCGGTAAAACAAGCGGTCGATATTCCTGTGATCGCCGTAGGGCTTATTACCGAGGCCCAACAAGCAGAACAGGTGTTGCAACATGAGCAAGCCGATGCTATCGGCTTAGCACGTGCAATGTTGTACGACCCGCGTTGGCCTTGGCATGCCGCAGCAGAATTGGGAGAAACTCTGGAAATTGCACCGCAATATCTGCGTTGTCAGCCACATGGTGTGAAGCAATTATTTAAGCCATTTTCCGAGTAAATTGCACTTTGATGGGATATTGAAGAAAACACGGTTAGTGATCAGACCATGATCATTACGTGAGTAAGCACAACGAGGAGCTATTTTGAAAAAGCATTGCCATGGAGCGCACTTGTGGTTTTAAGTATTATTTTACCGATTATCTTGTTGGTATTGCTTGGGTTCATCTGTGTGAAAGGTGGTTTAATTCTGTCTGAACAGATTAAAGCGCTGAGTGCTTTCGTCATTAAGATCGCATTGCCTGCATTTTTATTGCATGCCTTAGCCAGTCGTAACCTATCTGAAATCTGGCATCCTAGCTATTTTATCGCTTATGGCGGTGGTTCATTACTGCTGTTCGTTTGTGCTTTTGTTTTATATCGGCATTATTTCCAACATCGCTTAACTGCTTCGGCAGTCATGGCGATGGGAGCATCGATGTCGAATACTGGTTTTATCGGTACCGCAATTTTGACCATGTTGATTGGTCAACATGCTGCAATCTATATTTCTCTGACTTTGATTATTGAAAATCTACTGATTGTCGCTTTGGTATTAATGATTGCTGAGGTGGGATTACAGCAGCAGGGGAGTTTTAAACAGGTTGCGATACCCACTTTAATTAATCTGCTGAAAAACCCAGTCATTTTAGCCATTATTTTGGGCATGGGCTGTGTGCTGTTGAATCTAAAATTACCCGCTGCTATCGATCAGATTTTAGCGATGCTAGGGAAGACGGCATCACCACTGGCGCTATTTGTGATTGGTGGGAGTTTGGTGGGGATAGGTCTAAAAGCCATTGATATACAGAGCCTTGTTTTGGTTTTTTTAAAAATCATCCTCATGCCATTGACCATTTTTCTCCTATTTTCTGTACTGCCGAATGTCAGTCAGGAAATGTTGTATGCAGGAACTTTATTGGCTGCATTACCGATGCCCATCGCATTTGGCATATTTGGACAGACTTATGGACTAAATGAAAAAGCACTTACGCCTTTAATGCTCAGTACAATTTTAGGGTTTGGAGTTGTGAGTAGTTTGATTGCATTTTGGTGGGGATAAGTTTCAATCTTTCGACCCAAAAGAATGCCCATCTTTTTAGATGGGCATTTTCTATACCAACAAGTGATCGGGATAAATTAGCTTTTTTTCGCGGCTTTAGTTGAAGATGCAGTTGATGCTTTCGCCTGTTCAGCCATCATTTTCTCAACCACAGCTAATGATTCTTGAGCTTGTGGTACATTTTCTTTCGCAAGCGCCGTGAAGATTTTTTTCGCTTCAGGCAAGTTTTGCGGCACGATATTACCATTGGTAAACATGTTGCCTACCGCCATCAATGCAGGAATATAGCCTTTTTGCGCCAAGGTTTGAATACTGGCTAGACCTTGCTTGATTGGAGCTTCATCTTTGTTCTTGAAACCAGTGCTAATGTCATACAAGGCTTTCGCATGAATTGCTTGGAAATTTCCTTTTTTAACTAAAGGATCAAGCTTTTGTAATGCCAGTTTGTCTGAGGCAGGATTGTTTTCTGCAAAAAGTAAAACGGCTAGGTCGACTGTTGCATCGCTAAAACCCTTAGCAGAGGCTTTTTCAAAATATTGTTTGGCTTTCGATGTATCTTGTTTTAAACCCAAAGAACCTGCTAAATAATTTTTACCCAGCACATAGTCTGCAACAGGATAACCTTTACTGGCCGATTGTTCATAAAGCTGAATGGCTTTCTTTTCATCTTTGGTTGTCCCTTGTCCAACTTGGGTTAAATAGCCTAAATTGTAGAGGGCTTGGGGATTGCCTGCTTTGCCGAGTTTTTCTAATGCTTGATAGGCACCTGTCATATTGTTGGCTTTGACCATGGCTTCAACTTCAGCAAAAGCTGGATCGACTGTCGCAGGTTTGCTTTCGGCAAATGCGAATTGTGCGGACATCGCGATTAAGCTAGCAAGAATTATTTTTTTCATCTTTCAAAAACCTTGTGGGACATTCACACAATTCCATCTGTGTGTGGAGTAAAGAAACAAATACATAATAAGTTGAATTGACCGAATGTAAATATAGCATTTGTGTTTTGCTGAAAATTATTGTTATCGATTTAGGGATCTTTATCCATGCTTTAATTTGCTTGATTAAAGCTTGCGGAAATCATTACTCCATATACCTGATATGGAGCGTTATATAAGCAAAACTCATGAATCCTGAAAAAATTTTAGAGTTTACGCCAAATGATATCTTCATCATTTAAATCTACAGTAAAACTAAATTTGGCATCATCACTGACCAATAAAGAGTTGGGTGTTTTTAATAAGACTTTAAGAACAGTGCCTTCTTCAAAGAATTTTGCCGTGTGGTTTTCTTTTTCTAGGGTAATCGGTTTAATGAGTTCGATTACAAATGATTCCATATTATTCTCCTTTTGAATTTAGTTAATTTTATGGCACCAGAGTAGCATTATTCCTTTTTGACATAGATTGCTCTGTATCAGAAATACAAAATATTCGATGGAATAACAATAAGAAAATGTTATTGATCTTGATAAAAATCAAAAGTCTATTCTATGTCTGTCTGATTTTTCTGTAAAACCAACATAAAAGCAATATAGGGTGGCTTATCCACTGAGAATAGAATATTTATGTAAAAGAATTTGGGCGCATAGTCGGAATTCTTATATTTCAGTGCGAACACAATAAACGTGAAAAATTATGAGATAGATTTAATAGATCAACACAGTAAATGAGAATTGTTTTCATAAACAAGTGTTTATCATCGAAAAAGGTACAAATATCTGTAAAAGTTCGTACCATAAATTACAAAATTAGGATTAGTATTCCAAGGATATTCATTCAAACAACTCAAGGATTTTCGGGTTCAATGTTTAAATCATTTTTTCCAAATCCCAAATGGTTTTTTATTTCGGTGTTGCTCTGGTCTGTGCTTAATATGACTTTATGGTACACAGGTGGAAATACATGGGGAAGTGCCATTGGATGGCCACAGGGATATACAAATGCAGAGTTACCTGTAGGCGTGAGTCGTTTTTGGTCACCTTCATTTTTATGGTTTTATGTCTGGTTCTTTATCTCAACGGCATTCTTTGCTTTGTTCTGGAAGTTTTTTTCCGACAATAAGTGGCAACGTTGGTCGATTTGGGGCTCTGCTTTTATTTTGTTTAACATCTGGTTTGGCGTACAGGTCAGTGTTGCAATCAACGCTTGGTATGGCCCATTTTGGGACTTAATCCAAAATATGTTGGGCAAAGGTGGCGATATTAAAGACTTATATATGGGCACCTTAACCTTTCTCTACATTGCGATGGTCGCAGTAACGTTTGCTGTGATTAATGCTTTCTTTACCAGTCACTATGTATTCCGTTGGCGTACAGCGATGAACGAATACTATACGGAACGTTGGGAAAAACTGCGCCAAGTTGAAGGTGCTTCGCAGCGTGTGCAAGAAGACACCATGCGTTTTGCCACCATTATGGAAGATTTGGGGGTAGAGCTGATTAAAGCCATTATGATTTTGGTCGCTTTCTTGCCTATTTTATTTGATCTGTCCAAACATGTGCCTGTATTACCGATAGTGGGAGAAGTGCAACATTCATTGGTCTGGGCATCTATTATTTGGGCGATTTTTGGTACCGTATTATTGATGGTTGTAGGGAATAAGCTGCCAGGTTTGGAATTTAATAATCAGAAAGTGGAAGCAGCATATCGTAAAGAATTGGTCTATGGAGAAGATCATGCAGATCGTGCGCAGCCTGCAACCTTAGCCGAACTTTTTAGTCGTGTGCGCAAAAACTATTTCCGTCTGTATTTTCATTATGCCTATTTTAACTTGGTAGCAACTTGGTACCGACAACTTGATATTTTATATAGCTTAGTGGTGCTATTCCCATCTATTGCAGCGGGGAAAATGACCTTAGGTTTGGTCAATCAGATTGGGAATGTTTTTGATAAAGTTCGTGAATCTTTCCAATATTTAATTATGTCTTGGAAAACCATTATTGAACTGTTGTCCATTTACAAACGTTTGAAAGCCTTTGAATCGATTTTAGATGAATAATTGAGCGGTTTATCGAATGAAAAACCTGCATTTTTGCAGGTTTTTTTCACTTGGAAAGTAATGCCATTTTGTTCAAATACCTGAAAAGCGTTAAACTAAAAATAATGATGACAATAAATAACAGTGCCTTCCTGATGAAATTTATCCCTTATTTTATTTCCACCACCTGTCTCGCCGTATTCAGTACAGCCATTTTGGCGCAAGATATTAAAGGAACATCCTTTTCTCATGAGGACTGGGAACTTTATTGTAGCAATACAGGTACATGCCGTGCGGCAGGTTACCAAAATGATGATTTCAGTCAATCTGAACCCGCATCAATACTTTTGACGCGTCACGCAGGTGCGAAGCAAGCAGTAACCGCAGAATTTGCTTTAGCCAGTTTTGAAGAAGAAGAATTGCCTGTGTCTAAGGTTCGGAATATTCATTTTTTTGTGAATAATCGGGATTTAGGTATGGTGAGTGTGGAGGGCAATCAACTTCCTTTAATGGGTGTGCTATCTAAGTCCCAAGTGAATGCTTTATTAGAAGTTGCGGCTCAAAATGTCAAAATTGAGTTTAAGCATCAGGATTTACATTGGCAAATTTCAGACAAAGGCATGACCGCAACGTTGCTCAAAATGGATGATTTTCAAAAGCGGCTGAATACAAAGGATGCTTTGATTAAAAAAGGGAGCAATAGTGAAGCAAGTGTTTTAGCTGCTATCCCCAAATTCGTAGTGAAACAAGTGAAGACGGCAAATCAACCCTATCGGATTTTAGAGCCAACTCAAGCACCCTATCAAACTTTGCATAAAACGTTGATGTCATCGCAACCTAAAACTGAGGACATGGGTGAAGGGTTTTGTGAAGGAGTCTATACAGGTGAGGGACAGGAGGCGCAACCAATTCAACTGTATAAACTGAGTGGACAAAAGGTATTGGCCTCAACGCTATGCTGGCGTGCCGCTTATAATGAAGGTTATGGCATGTGGGTATTAGATGCTTCCCTTAAAGGTCCTGCAACTTTTATTACTGAAACTGCGTCAGATTTTTCGGAGGGCCATATTTATAGTGGGCAAAAAGGGCGAGGCATTGGTGACTGTTGGGCAATTGCAGAATGGGTGTGGAATGGGCAACAGTTTGTGCAAACGGTGGACCGTTGGACAGGCATGTGTAAAGGTTTAGCTGCGGGAGGCGTGTGGGAATTAGATAAAATTGAAGCAGTAGTCAAGTAGTTGGTCGATCATCATGTATTGAAGCTTGGGCAGGTGAGTTTATTTTTATCTAACTGATATAAAAATATTTTTTATAAATCCATTTCCGTAGAGTCTACTTAAGAAAATTGTGTTAATTGATACAATCAAAAAGTTAAAAGTATAAATTATTTAACATTAAATATAGTTTGCTTGATCTGGTTTTCAATAAAAACAAAAAATGAATATTAAAATCAGTAACCTATGGTTTGTTATTTTATGTAATTTACGATATTTTTAAATAATAAAATAATTTATTGAGAACGACGACGTGAATTTAAAACAATTTATTTTCATTGGGGCGATGGGAATGACTTTACAGGGATGTAACCACATCAGTAATTTCAGTACCGATTCCATCAATAAATATGCTACTCCACAAGCTTTAATTGACCAGAAAAAATTGAATGCTGCGAATGGTGGTGCGAAAGAATATGTTTATGATTGGGGACAACAACAAAAAAGCACAGAACCTCAGGCACTCTATCCACGTAAGTATTTAGGGAGTTATTGTCATGCTAAAGGTGGAAAATTTGGTTTGCTGTATAAAAGTAATTTGCATTTAGTCAAAGATCAGGCCCAAAAAAAGCGGTTGATGGCAAATGGTAATGTGAAACAGGGCATAGGTGCTTATGAGTGCGTATTGCCAGATGAACGTTGGATTGTTTCGATTGAACCGACAGCAGAAGGAAAGTTGGAAAGCAATCTTTCTGCGCGCGCTGTGAGCTTACAAACCCGTATGTTGAGTGCAGATGAAGCTCATCAATGGTATAAAAATATAGGGGGAAATTCGACTGAGAAGAAAACAACAAAAAATGCCGTAACGACAAAAAACAGTAAAATTGAAATAGCCAAAGAACCTGATAATAAAAAAGATACTGAGAAAAAGAAAGAAAGCAAACCTACTGTGGAAACTTCACAAAATGTAACTGCTCCAGTGGTTGAAACGCCCCAACAACAGCAGCTCAAAGCTTATGTCACTGCTCGTCGAGATTTAAGCAAAGGTACGAATAAGCTAAACGCATGTAACAGTGCACAACGTGCCTATAACTATGGAAAATTGGCAGGAACAAATGCTAGTGTATATATCGATTCAGGTATGTTGGTTGCCCGTTGTTTGACCAGTGTGCCTGCTTATAGCAGCCGTTTTTCTAACCCGAAAGGGCAAGCCAATAAAATTTTGCAAAATCTTGCGAGTAATTATAACCATGCAGGTGCAAAACGTATGTTGAAACAAGGGCAATAGGCGGTTGAAGGTTAAGCTAAAGTAGATTATTAGACTGAAGTATCATCACTGAATACAGTAAAGAAATAGTTGTTAGAATGCATAAAAAATGCTGAACAGTTAGGAAAATTCAATTTATTTTGAGGTGGCTTAATAATCGTAATTTTCCCCCTTTCTGTTAGGGAGATTGGCCATCCAACACCTTAAAAATGCATACCTTATTATAAAATCAAGAGGGCTATTTTTATTGGTGCTGGAATAAGTTCACGACTATACATCATCAGTTATTTTGGACGAAATAGCTACTTTCGCATTGTGTTCTATAGTCCGCCTAGAACACAACACTACTCGCTAGATAATTTTTTAAATCTGAATGCTTGCCCCTAAAACTTTTACAAACTGTGCCAACCAAGCAGGGTGTGCAGGCCAAGCAGGTGCTGTGACCAAATGTCCATCCGTTACTGCTTCCGTGACTGCAATATCAGCATACTTTCCGCCCGCCAGTTTTACTTCTGCTGCACACGCAGGGTAGGCAGAACAGGTACGACCTTGCAGCACATTGGCAGCGGCCAGAATCTGTGCACCGTGACATACCGCAGCAATCGGTTTCTTTGCTGTATCAAATTCTTGCACAATTTCAATTACACGGGCATTCATGCGTAAATATTCGGGTGCGCGTCCTCCTGGAACGACTAAGCCAATATAGTCTGCGGTATTCACGACATCAAAATCATGGTTGATGGCAAAGTTGTGTCCACGCTTTTCGCTGTAGGTTTGTTCCCCTTCAAAGTCATGAATCGCTGTGGCAATACTGTCGCCCGATTTTTTGTCTGGACAGACTGCATGTACGGTATAACCGAGTCCTGTTAAAAACTGGAAAGGCACCATAGTTTCGTAATCTTCAGCATAGTCACCGACCAGCATGAGAATTTGTTTGGACATGATTTTTCTCTCTATGTTGTTATGTCTGGAATTATTCTGCTTCACCATAGCATAGCCCGATGAGCAGTTTAAGCCATGCTTTGTTGTCTTTAGTCGTAATGAATGATGAGTAAGGGACACAGGAAATAAAAGAGACTGAATGATTAAGATTATCAGTGGTTTTAGACTAGATCTGCATTAAAATGCTGGGCTGTCTTATAGCAATAACAATGGAGAATAAAGATGAAGGTAAAAAATTGGGGTTCAAAAAGTTTACTGTGGCTGACTATTGGTTTTTCTTCAATGACGATGGCAGCGGACATGGCAACTTATCGAGGAATGGGCACTGCGAAACAAGATTTTCCAACCTTTAAAACTTTACAAGCAGGTGGTTTTATTGCCAAGAAACCTGAAGTTTCCCGTTATGACTATAACGATGTGTTTAGCATTAAAAAACCACTCAAGTTTATGGGGCAAAGCGTGGTCGCGGTGTCAGATGAATATATGTCTGAATATGTGGGCTGTTGTGTCAGTGAAGGTTGGGGTGCTGTATTGAGCAAGACTTCGGATTTAGATGCACTGCAACAATTTGCTAAAAAGAATCAATGTACTTTAGCAGCGAGAGCAAAGGATGAGACTGATTATTATAGCCACAGTCTGAAAAGACGTCCGCAAGCTGAATATTATGAACTGTCTTGTCGAGAGCGAGATTTAGCGCAATATTAAATCATGTTTGATCAGGTTGTGGATGCCTCTCGGTGAGTTGGATTAACTCAGTACCCCACGAGATACAGAGTCATAACAACCAATGCTAAAGTCCTGTGCTACAAAGAAGCCAATCAGTTATTGGAATTCAGCAGATGTCTGTTCAGCTTGTGAAAACTCTGGGGAAATGGTCGGGTCTTGGGCGTGCGGTGTTGTTGGCAGCCACAGTTTTGGGTGCAACGCAAATGAGTATGGCGAGTAGTACGGTGGATCAACTGAGTGACTGTTTAGTGAAATCGACCACGGCGACCGATAAAACTGCGGTGTTGCAGTGGACATTTGTGGCGTTATCGACACATCCTGATTTAAAACAGTTTAGTCAGGTCACGGAAGATCAGAAAACGGCACTAGATAAAAACGTGGCGCAGGTGTTACAGCGTATTTTGGTCGAGCAATGTTCGGCACAAACCAAAGCCGTGATTCAGGCGGATGGTATTCAAGCCGTAGGTGAAAGTTTTCAGCAGTTGGGACAGATTACAGGCGAGGAAATTGTAAAGAATACCGAAGTAAAGCAGCAGTTGAATGGTTTGTTGCGTTATGTGGATTTGAACAAGATGGTGACAACGTTTTTAACGCCTGAGATTTGGAATAAGTTGGGTGTGGTGAGGTAGTTTTACTTCTCTCAAACCCTCACTTGCGCTTCGCTTTAAAGTAGTGTTTTAAAACTTGCTCAGGAGAGGGAATTTTAATACTAAATTTGAGAATGCATTAGACTTGAAATGAAAGCACCTTATTCTTATAGGAGAAGTTAGACATAAGGTGGAGGAATTCACATATAGGATGACTTAGAGTGCTGGATACGTCTTAAGTTATCGAAGTTGGTAATTGAATATATTTTTTGATGGCTATATTTTGAAATTTTCTAACCTATTCTTTATATATTTTGCAGAGTTATCAATGCTTGGATAGACAGTTCTTTGATTTATTTTTAGTAAATCAAGCTCTTCTAATATTTTCTCTTTATCATCTTTCTTAATTCTAATTCTATGTACCGTAAAGTCATCATTACCATTTTCAGGTAATTCTTGTGCATCAAGTCCATAAATCAGAAAAGAACCAGATTGAGCAATAATCCTTTCTTGATTTAATCTGCCTTTTACGCAGAAGATGTTTTTAAGATCCTTAATTTCTATTCTAGGCTTGAAATATGGTTTTTCATTCAATATACAATGTAGATACTGTTCATATACTTTTTCGTTAAGATCAGTATGATCTAACAAAGTCTTGGATGGATCATTTTTTTGGCATTTTACAATATATTGAGCTAATAGATCTTTTTGACTTGCTGTAAGTTTTGCTAAGTTAGTTAAGCAAGATATTTTATCTGAGTCATAGAAACATATATCTGATTTTTTTACCGAAATTAAAAGAACTTCTCCATCTTCATCATTCTTTAAATTTTCACATGCAAAATATAATGCTGTTAAAGGATTACCTGATATATCAAGCATTCTAGTGGGCATTCCGTAATGTTGCATACGAGTTAATATATCAAATCCACTAATATCATTACTAAATGACAGAGGTTCTGTAGTTAACAATTCTCGAAATAAAAGATGCTCACCTTCTAAATAGACTTTTCCTTTGCCTTTTGGATCTTCACGCAATAAAGAGGGTAACAACTCATAGGAAAATTTCCCATGTCCTCTATAAAACACTTCCCTATTTTCATTTTTATTATTAATTATTTCATTAATTTCTATAACTTTATTTATAAAATCCGGTACATCTGAGATATATGGCGGTATAACAGTAAGTTGGGCTTCTACACTAAAACCAGTATTAATCGTGGCATTTAGATGACCGATAATTTGAGGTGGGTTGATTAGGTCAATATTTTGATTTGGGAAGGTCGTTTTGATGGTTTCTAAATTTTCAAAAATATTGAGAGGGGCTAAATTTACGAATAAATCAGAATTTTTAATAGCCCAATGGGTTCTTGTTTTTTCCCATCCATCAAAATTAAGTGCTTTTTCTAATTCATGTAAATCACACACATCTACGAATTTCGTTAGTTTACTATATGAAGTTACGAGTATTTTTTCTGAAATTAATTTTAAAGTTGCTGTGATAGTATTCTTATTGGTATTTAACCTAACATCTTGTAATTCAGCTATTGCAATAAAGTCCTTGAAGTTTTCAAAACAAATGATGCAGGGAAAATTACGCTATTATGTAGCAACAGCACAATAAATAGAGTGATTCGCCATTTAAAATAATTCCTTTACACATAAGGAAAGGGATTATGGCTGAATCACATATCGTATCAGGATTAACTAAAAAACGTGCGGAATTGCTTGGTCAAATTGAAGCACATCAAAAAGAAATTCAACGTATCTCTGAAATGCTACTGCATGTAGATCACACTATTAAGTTATTTTCACCTGAATTTGATCTAAGAAGCGTTAAATCTAAGCGTACAAATCAAAGAAACCCTTATTTTGGAAGAGGTGAACTACAGTCATTAGTCTTAACTTGCTTGCGTGAAGCAAAAGAGCCAATGAACTACAAAGATTTAATGATGAAAGTTTTGGACATTAAAGGCATAGATTCATCTGTAGGCAATGATATTTCACCTAGCTTCATCAAAGTGCTGAACCGATTAAGAGATAAAGGTATTATTATAGCCCATAGCAATCATCGTCCTCATTTGTGGGGCATAGCGGATTAGCAGACTAAACGCTCTGATTTACGCTTATTGCCCTGCCAATAGCCACACCAATCTTTATGTGTTCGAGTTTGAGCGCATTTCATTAAAATATCAGTAAAGATTTCACCATTCGACCATCTACGAGTATCTTCACGATAAGCAGCTTCATTGGCATAGTTGGCAAGGTACATCACACCAAACTTGTGCATCTGCCCTAACTGCATACGTCTGAACCGACTAAAATAGCTTTCAGCAAGATTATTGGTCACACCATCTTTAGAACGGTATTCATATTGATGATTGACACGCTTAGTCGTGAAACGAGCATTTAGTGTATCGTATGCGGTACTTTCATCTGCATGGATTGTTGAGCCGTGTTTGATATGCTGATTGGCAAGATGATTAATGTCTTTTTGGTTTTCACTATAAACTACATAAGTTTTGGTTTTATCAGCACCTTGTAGATTACTGTTCATTGCTTTTTGGCGTAGTACCACAATGCACCGTTTATTTGGATTTTGATATTCAGCCTTGCGCCGATCTACACGGTCATCCTTGTGGTTTTTAGGGCGTACATAGCCATTTACATACGCACCATCCATGTGAACATCACCTGATAGTAATTCATCGTCACGCTGATCTATAAGGCTTTCACGGATTTTATGTGCCAATACAAAAGCAGTCTTATACTGAACACCTAAATCCCGACCTAACTGCAAAGCAGATAAGCCTTTTACAGCGTTAGAGTAAATGGCAATAGCAGCTAAATAGATTTTGAGTGGTAGTTTGTGAAAGGCAAAGATCGTACCTGATGTTACGCTGAACGTATGATTACAGCACTTGCAACGCCATTGCTTGCGTCCACGTATGAAATAGTGATGATCTTGGGTATCGCAATGAGGGCATATCGGTTGTTCTTTTCCCCACCGCATTTCTTTGAACAATAAGAAAGCTTGTTCATGGGTGATTTGCATAATTTCATATACAGATAAAGTACGAGCCTTTGCTGATAGTAGGAAATGTTGCTTAGATTCTTTTTTCATAAAATCACCCATCACAAACAAGATATGCTTAATATATTGTAATAGTTTTAATCATCAAATATAATGATTTAAAATATTATAGCGACATGCTATGTCGTTTATCTTTTATGAGGTCAAACCGTGAGTGACGATGAATGGAAAGACTATGCCAAAGGCTTAATTAAGGCAGAAATTGCCCGAAAAAATATAAGCCTGATTGATCTATCCAAAAAGCTTGAAGCAATGGGTATATCAGAAACACCACAAAACATTAGCAACAAGATCAATCGTGGTACGTTTGGGGCAATATTTATGCTTCAAATACTTAAAGCGATTGATTGTAAAGAAATTCGACTATAACCACTTACCAAACCTAAATAGGATATTCTTAATGTCTGATAATTCACTGAAAAAAGGCAGATACACACGCCATAGCAATAAAATTGGGCTTTACTCCACAAGCCATGATCGAATTGGTTTTTTAAATAATAATAACGATGTGGTTTTAAGCTTCCCTTTTAAAGATACTGTGCTTGAAGCAGGTATGAGTAAAGAGGATTCAGGGCGTGAAGAACGCTTTTTACATCAAGAAATTGATGGAAAAGATATTGATACGTTATTTGAGCCAAAAGCATTGACTAATTTTCAATATTATTCGCACCCTTGCACAGCACAGCACACAGTAGACGAATCTGAAACTAAAATAAATTTTTTTGATCAAAATGGTGAATTACAACAAAACCTTTTAATTAAAGGTAATAACCTACTCGCTTTGCATTCTTTGAAGCAACGATTTTCTAATGCAGTAAAATGTATATTCATTGACCCACCTTATTATTTTATAGATACAAAACCTGCGGACACTTTTGCATATAATTCAAACTTTAAATTATCCTCTTGGTTGGTTTTTATGAAAAATCGCCTTGAAATTGCTAGAGAGTTTTTAAAAGAAAACGGCATTATTTTCATCACTATTTCAGATGATGGCGCACATTACCTAAAGGTATTAGCAGATGATATTTTTGGACGGGAAAATTTTATTGCGGATGTAATTTGGCAATCAAGAAAATCTATTTCTAGTGATGGTTTATTATCTATTTCAAGCACACACGTTCTTACATACGCTAAAGACAAAACAGCAATCAATAAGGCTCATTTTAAATTAGCCTTGGATATAGAGGGTTTTGATCTTGAGGATGAACTAGGTAAATACAAAATTGAACCATTTGATGCTCCTAATGTCCGTGAAAATTTAGAATATAAGATTACCAATCCTAATAATGGAGATGTTTATACGCCACCTAAAGGTCGTCATTGGCGTACAACAGAAAAAGAATACCTCAGTTTACTTGAAAGAAATCGCATTCAATTTGGTTCAAAGGGCTTAACTAAACCACAATTAAAAGTATATTTAGAAGATGCTATTGAAGCAGGTAAAGGAAAAGCTGCATCAACACTTTGGTCTGATGTAACACCTGATACAATTTTATGGACTTCTACTGATACCACCACAAACGCAACAAAGCACCAACAAGCCATGTTTGGTGATGTTGTATTTGAGAACCCAAAACCTGAAAATCTAATTCAACGTGCAATAGAACTATCAACTGATGAAAATGACATCGTTCTAGACTACCATTTAGGTTCAGGAACAACATGTGCTGTCGCTCACAAGATGGGACGCAGATGGATTGGTATTGAGCAAATGGACTACATCGAAGATATAACCAAAGCTCGCTTACTGAAAGTCCTTGAGGGTGAACAAGGTGGTATTTCTAAATCGGTGGATTGGCAAGGTGGTGGTTCATTTGTTTATTTTGAGCTAAAAAAATATAACCAAGATTTTTTAAATCAAATTATGGCAGCGAATAGCAAAGGCGAATTGGATGAAGTCTATGCTGATATGGCTAAAAATGCCTTTCTAAAATTTTGGTTTGATAAAAATGAGTTTGAAAAGGACGAAAACTTCCGTTCCCTTGACTTAGATCAACGCAAGGAATTGTTGATTAGCATTTTGGATGAAAACCAATTGTTTCTTAACCATGCTGATATGCGTGACAGTCGTTACCATGTTTCAGAAGAAGAAATGAATTTAACCGATTTATTCTATGGTGCTAAAAATGACAAAACGTGTAAAAAATAAAGTTAAAGATACGCTAGACCAATTTTTATTTAGTCAAATTGAATCTAACCCTGAATATCAGGAATGGGTGCAAGATTACAAACTCCCGACTTATATAACTGATAACATCTCAAAGACATTACGTGATTATCAAGAAGTTGCGATCAAGCATTTTATTTGGTTATTTGAGCAAGACCCAGACAAAGCAAAGCATCTACTTTTTAACCTAGCGACAGGGACGGGTAAAACGCTCACGATGGCTGCTGCTATTCTGTATCTATATCAAAAAGGCTACCGCAATTTTGTGTTCTTGGTACACCAATTGCAAATTAAGAATCAGGCGGTAAAAAACTTCACCGATTATAAATTTGACAAGTATTTATTTAATCCTAAAGGGGTTAAATTAAATGGTAAAACTATTCATATCCGTGCGATTGATCGCTTTCAAGATGCCCAAAAAGATGCGATTAACTTCATGTTTTTCAGCACAGCACTGTTATATAATCGCCTGACAGAAGACAAGGAAAATAGCTTAACTGCTCAAGATTTTGCGGATAATGCTGTTGTGGTGATTGCCGATGAAGCACACCGTTTAAACGTAGATACACGTAAAAAACTCAAGAAAACCGATGAAGAAGATATTCGCAATTGGGAAACGGCTGTTCAATCGGCAATCTATGCTCGTCCCGATAATTTACTGTTAGAGTTTACCGCTACCGTAGATTTAGAAAACCCTCTCATCCATAAAAAATATCGTGATAAGTTGATTCATCGTTACGATTTTCTGCAATTCAATAAGGATGGATACAGCAAGGAAGTCGGCTTCCTTTATAACGAAGAAACGCAGATTGAAGATCAAAAGCGTTTATTGGTCATCAATGCGGTTGTGATGAGTGAATACCGCAGATTACTTGCTGATCGTGAAATGAATGTTGAGATTAATCCGATTATTTTGATTAAATCCACTAAAATTGCTAAGAGTGAGGAAGATCGGGAGTTTTTCCATAAAGTAATTAGTTCACTCAAAATAAGTGACTTAGATCATTTAAAAAACTTAAGTTCAGGCACACAGCAATCACTCATAGAAGAAGATCGAAACCGATTTATCTCTCAAATGTTTAGTTGGCTTGGTTCACGAAAATCAGGGCTGGTATCCTCTCAAGACCCTAATGGCTTAAATGCGTTTATTGCTGAAATTAAAATGCGTTTTCGTGAAGATAACAGCATGCCGTATAACAGTAAGGAGAAGGAGAAAGCATATCTACTTCCTCATTTAGATAGTAAAAGAAATGTCATTCGAGCAATTTTTTCTGTTAATGCACTCAATGAGGGATGGGATGTATTAAGCCTGTACGACATCATTCATTTTGATATTTCAGAGTCTAAAAAAGTATCACTACAAGATATTCAGTTGATTGGTCGTGGTGCAAGATTGTGTCCATACAAACTGCCAAGAGCTTATAAGATTTCTCAAATTGGAGGGTTATTTGATGAAGAACATAGTTATGAGTTCGACCCATTCAAACGTAAATTTGATAATGCACCTCATGAGCATGGGCGTATTTTGGAAACTTTCTTCTACCACTTTGTTAAAACAGGCACGTTCTTAGATAACTTGCAATATGCCTTACTCGATGAGGGAATTGTCAATAAAAGTATGGAAAAACGGACGATTAAACTCAAGTCCGAATTCCTCAATAGTGAAACCTATAGAAAAGGTTTTGTATTGGTTAATCAACAACTACACCGCAGTAAAACAACGGATACAGAAATTGATGCTACTTTTAGGAGGGAAATCAAAGCAAGTACCTACCGACTTTATACAAGAAGCTTAACGGATAAAGAGCAAAATAGTATTCAGGCAGGGATTCAGTATAAAACCATTCATTTAACGGATGAATACTTTTCACCGTTTATTATCCGTAAGGCATTAATGTCATCAGAAAATAATTTCTTTCGATTTAACCATCTGAAAAATCATATTGTTGGGATAGAGAGCATTGATGAGTTGATTGAAAAATATCTACCTTTATATGAGATTAAATATTCGTATTCGGAAGGTAAGGATATTGATCAACTTGAAGCCCATGAAAAACTGCAATTATTGGTCGGTGTGATTCTACCCGAAGTGCGTAAAGCCATAGATCGGCACATGCCACAAATTACAGGAAGTCATATTTTTAGACCAAAATCACTGTCGTCTATCTTTCAGCAAGAAAAGAACATCTACTTGGTTTCATTCCCTATCCAAGATTTAGATGGTGAAACAAGTGATCATGCACCTGATGAACGTGCAAAACCACAGTCAAGCCATGACAACCCCGATCTACAGTTTGATGTTGAAACTGCCGATTGGTACGCCTACAGTGAGAACTATGGCACAAGCGAAGAAAAACGCTTTGTTAAGTTTGTTGCAACTCAGATTGAAGAGCTTAAATCACGCTACAAGGGTGCAGAAATTTACTTGATACGCAATGAACTGGACTATTGGTTGTTTAGTCCTAAAGATGGTCGAAGGTTCAGCCCTGACTATATGCTGATCATTAATGATGCTGAAAATGGCGAAATGTACTATCAATGCCTAATTGAGCCTAAAGGCGGTCATTTACTTGAAAAGGATGCTTGGAAAGAGGAAGTATTGATAAGTTTGGACGATGAAAGCCAAATTGTTTTTGACGCAGAACAAGATGATTCAAAAAACTATGTTGAGTTCTTAAATGAAGTCAAATCGCATGGTTATAAAGAGGTCAAGTGTTTAGGCTTTAAATTCTACAATACAGAACCACGCACTGAATCAGAGTTTGCCATTGATTTCCAAACAAGAATGCCGAGTTAATCTCGGCTTTTTCTAAATGTAAGCAATTGATTATTATATCTTTGTGCGGTTGCTACATAATATCGGAAAATTACGTAAAATTAAAAAAGATTCTTCTTTTAAGTCTTTAAAACGAGTACGAATAGATTCATCCGTATATTCTGTAAAACGGCTAGTATCATATGTTATTGAGATAAGATTATTTTCTAATTCTTCAATTTCATATTCAGCAAAAGATTGTAATAAATTAAAATATGCCATAAAAAACCCCACATGAAGTGAGGTTTTTTATAACATGAAATCAATTGATTAGTGAATTAATCAACCAATCAATTTTTTCATTAATTCATTTACTTGTGCAGGGTTAGCTTTGCCTTTTGCTGCTTTCATCACTTGACCCACAAGACCGTTAAAGGCTTTCTCTTTACCAGACTTGTATTCCTCAACCATCTTCTCGTTGGCTGCAAGCACTTCTTTAATAATCGCTTCAATCGCGCCAGTATCGGTTTCTTGCTTCAAGCCTTTTTCAGCAATAATGGCATCGGCAGTTTTGCCTTCTTCCCACATAAAGCCAAATACTTGCTTCGCAATCTTACCGTTAATGGTATTGTCCACAATACGCGCGATCATGCCGCCCAATTGCTCAGCCGAAACAGGGGAATCCGCCAACTCTAAGCCTGCTTTGTTTAAAGCACCCGAGAATTCGCCCATTACCCAGTTTGCAGACACTTTACCTTGAGCAGCACCACCAGCCGCCTGAACCACGGCTTCATAAAACTCAGACATTTCACGTGTTAGCGTTAACACATGCGCATCGTACTCAGTCACACCAAAGTCAGCTACAAAACGTTCACGACGCGCCGCAGGTAACTCAGGCATGGTCGCTTTGATTGCTTCGATTTGTGCATCTGGAATAATCACAGGCAACAAGTCTGGGTCTGGGAAGTAGCGGTAATCGTTCGCTTCTTCTTTCGAACGCATTGAACGCGTTTCCATTTTCACAGGGTCGAACAAACGCGTTTCTTGATCTACCGTGCCATCCCATTCTAAAATTTCCATTTGGCGTTCAATTTCAACATTGATCGCTTGCTCAATGAAACGGAATGAGTTGAGGTTTTTCAATTCACAACGTGTACCAAAAGGCTGACCCGGACGACGTAAAGACACGTTACAGTCGGCACGGAATGAACCTTCTGCCATGTTACCGTCAGAAATACCTAACCAACGCACCAATGTATGAATCGCTTTAATATAGGCAACTGCTTCTTCAACCGAACGCATGTCTGGCTCAGACACGATTTCAAGTAAAGGTGTACCCGCACGGTTCAAGTCGATGCCCGACATGCCTTCAAACTGGTCGTGAATCGATTTACCTGCATCTTCTTCAAGGTGGGCACGGGTAATACCAATACGTTTGGTCGAGCCATCTTCAAATTGAATGTCGATATGACCCAAGCCCACAATTGGGTTGTCCATCTGGCTAATTTGGTAGCCTTTAGGTGAGTCAGGGTAGAAGTAGTTTTTACGTGCAAACACTGAGGCTTGGTCGATGTAGGCATCAATACCCAAACCAAAACGAATTGCTAAATCTACCACTTGCTTGTTTAAAACAGGCAGTACACCCGGCATTGCCAAGTCAACAAGGCTAGCTTGCGTATTTGGGTCTTGACCGAATTCAGTCGAAGAACCTGAGAAAATTTTAGACTTAGTTGCAAGCTGAGTGTGAATCTCAATCCCGATAACGACTTCCCAACCGTCAATCAATTTCAACTTTTGAGCTTCAGCCATTATGCATTCTCCTCAGCAATTGCCGCGCGTTTGGTGTGCCAATCCGTCACTTGTTGATACTGATGCACGACAGACAATAATTGTGATTCTGACCAGTAGTTACCAATCAACTGCAAGCCAACAGGGAGTTGTGCTTGGTCAAAGCCAACAGGGGCATTGATTGCAGGAAGACCAGCCAAGTTCACCGCAAGCGTGTAAATGTCACCTAAATACATTTCTGTTGGGCTGAGGTTAGCACCAATTTTATATGCAGTTGTTGGTGCAGAAGGTGCAGCAATCACATCAACTTGTTCAAAAGCTTTTAAGAAGTCTTGCTGAATTAAACGACGGACTTTTTGTGCTTTCACGTAATAAGCATCATAGTAACCCGCAGACAACGCATACGTACCAATCAGGATACGACGTTGAACTTCGGCACCAAAACCTTCCGAACGCGAGCGTTTGTATAGGTCTAAAATGTCAGTCGGGTTTTCACAGCGGTAGCCGTAACGTACGCCATCAAAACGAGAAAGATTCGATGATGCTTCGGCAGGGGCAATCAAATAATAGGTCGGTACATAGGCTTCCGTCATGTTGAGATCAATCTCAACCAAAACTGCGCCCATGTCTTCCAGTTTTTTCAACGATTCTTCAACACGTGCTTTTACTTCGGCATCTAAACCTGCCACGTTGAAGTATTGTTTTGGAATACCAATGCGTAAGCCTTTGACTGCGGTTGCATTTAAGTTGGCAACGTAGTCATCGACATCTTTTTCAACAGAAGTTGAGTCTTTCGCATCGTGACCAGCCATGACATTCATGAGGTAAGCACAGTCTTCAGCCGAACGTGCCATTGGTCCGCCTTGGTCCATTGATGATGCATAAGCAATCATGCCGAAACGCGAAACACGGCCATAGGTCGGTTTTAAACCCGTTAAACCACAGAAAGATGCAGGTTGGCGAATTGAACCGCCTGTATCTGTACCTGTTGAAAACGGTGCAAGATCAGCCGCCACAACTGCCGCAGAACCACCCGAAGAGCCACCTGGCACGTGCTCTAAATTCCATGGATTTTTCGTTGCGCCATAAAAAGGGTTTTCAGAAGTTGAACCCATGGCAAACTCGTCCATGTTCACTTTACCTAAAGTCACCAAACCTGCGGCTTTGCCTTTGGCAACCACAGTTGCATCATAAGGTGAGATAAAGTTATCCAACATTTTTGAGCCCGCAGAGGTTTTAATGCCCTGAGTACAAAAAATGTCTTTATGTGCAATCGGAACACCTGTGAGCGTACTTGCTGTGCCTGCTTTAATCGCAGCATCCGCAGCGTCTGCTTGAGCCAATGCTTGTTCAGCAGTCACAGTGATATAAGAATTTACCTGCGTATCAATTTTTTCAATACGTTTTAAATAATGTGCAGTCAGTTCGCGAGAGGAGAATTGAGCTTGTGCCAAACCCTCAGCAAGTTCACGAATCGATAAGCGGTGTAAATCGGTCATGAGAAATAATTCTTTACGTTTAATTTAAAAAAAATGGTTCAACTGAGTGAAAATTATTCAATCACACGTGGTACAAGGTACAAGCCAGCTTCGGTTGCAGGTGCAACAGCTTGATATTCTTCACGATGATTCTGTTCAGTCACCACGTCTTCACGTAACGGCTGTGGATTGTCGAAAGGGCTTTTCAATGGTTCAACACCTTCGGTGTCGATGCCTTTTAAGGTTTCCATCATGCCTAAAATTTTGTTTAGACTTTGAGCATATTCAGCAGATTGCGCATCATCTAGCGACAAACGAGCAAGATTGGCGATTGCTGAAACGGTTTGAGCATTTAAATCTGCTGAATGCTGAGCATCCGATGTAGACATAACATCACCTAATCAGTATTAAAAAATTTCAAAATATCGTGCGTTATAATAAGCGATTGACTTGTTCAAAGCATCACATTTAGTTAAAGTTGCGACCTTGCGTCCACATAAAGTTAAACTGAGAACGACCCCGTGATTCTAAAACGACTAATTGGCTTGTTTTCGCCAGACCTCGCCATTGATTTAGGTACAGCAAATACACTTATTTATGCACCAGGACGAGGCATTATATTAAATGAACCGACAGTTGTGGCTATTCGTCACAGTGGTTCACAAAAAATTGTTGCCGCTGTTGGTCTTGATGCGAAGCAAATGCTTGGTCGTACGCCTGCGAACATCTCTGCAATTCGCCCAATGAAAGACGGTGTAATTGCTGATTTTGAAGTGACTGAAACCATGCTGAACCAGTTTATTGGTAAAGTGCATGAAAAGCGTTTATTCCCACCTGCACCACGTGTTGTGGTGTGTGTTCCATGTAAATCGACATTGGTTGAACGTCGTGCAATTCGTGAGGCTGTATTCAATGCAGGTGCACGTGATGTCCGTTTAATTGAAGAACCGATGGCTGCTGCAATTGGTGCAGGTTTACCTGTGGAACAAGCTTGCGGTTCAATGGTGGTTGATGTGGGTGGTGGTACAACTGAAATTGCGATTATTTCATTGCAAGGTTGTGTCTATGCTGACTCTTTACGTGTTGGTGGTGATGTGTTTGATGAACAAATCATTAACTATGTACGTAAAGCACATGGCTGCGTGATTGGTGAAACCACCGCAGAAAACATCAAGAAAGAAGTGGGCATGGCTTTACCAGATGAAAATGGTAAAACTTTGGAAATTGAAGTTCGTGGTCGTAACTTGGCAGAAGGTGTGCCGCGTGCCATTACAGTTACTTCAGACGAAATTACCCAAGCGATTTCAGATCCTTTACAAAGCATTGTTTCAGCAGTCAAATCTGCGTTGGAACAAACGCCACCTGAATTATCTTCAGATATTGCAGAGCGCGGCATTGTATTGACGGGTGGTGGTGCATTGCTACGTAACCTTGACAAATTATTGGCTCAGGAAACTGGTTTACCAGTCGTAGTCGCAGAAGACCCTTTAACTTGTGTCACTCGTGGTGGTGGTAAAGTTTTAGAATTCTTTGATAATCCAAATCACGACATGTTATTCGTTGGTTAATTAAGGATTTGGCTGTGCAAACAAATTTGTTTTCTAGGCAGCCCCCATCATTTCGCTCCTTTATCATTGCGGTTGTAACATGTTTGGTGGTGCTATTTTTTAACTGGCGCTTACCACATGTGATACAGCCAGCAAGAGATGTCTTGTATGCGGCATATAATCCCATTTATGCCTTAGCGAGCTATCCTGTATTGTCTAGCGAATGGTTGACACAGCAGACCAAGTCTGAGGCACAATTGCGTCGTGAAAACACGGCCATGCAGGCGGAGTTGTTACAAGCCCAAGTACGTTTGCAAAAACTATCAGAGCTTTCTGCTGAAAATACACGTTTACGTGGTTTGCTTGATACACCTTTAATTATTGATGGTCGTATGGAAATTGCTGAAGTCATTGGGACGGATGCGGACCCATTACGTCATATTATTGTGATTAACCGAGGTTCAACCAACAACTTGAAAGTTGGACAGACGGTATTAGACGATAAAGGCATTATGGGACAAATCATCAATGTATATCCACACAGTAGTCGTGTCATGTTGCTTTCTGATAAAGATCATTCTTTATCGGTACGTTTAGAGTATACGGGGATGCGTGCTATCGTTTCGGGTACAGGTGATTTAGGACATCTGAAAATGGAATACGTTCCAACCAGTGCCAATATTAAGGTGGGTGAAAAAGTGTATAGCTCAGGTTTGGGGGCGCATTTTCCAGCAGGATATTTGGTCGGTACAGTGTCTAAAGTGAGTCGACATACAACGGGTGAGTTTGCACAAATTGATGTGGTTCCTGCGGCACAGTTAGCCAGTGGTCATCATGTTGTGGTGCTGTTTTCCGACTCATTAGCGATGGAGCAACCACATGCCAATCGCTAAGTTACGTCAAGAAAAACGTCAAGATCCATTATTCCCAATCATTTTTTCAGTAATCATTGCCTCTGTGCTAATGGTTTATCCATTGGCCTATGCTGTTTCTGGCTGGCGTCCATTGTTTATGATGATGGTGATGCTGTTTTGGGTGCTATGTCAGCCTACGTGGTGTGGTGTCTGGTTTGCCTTTGGTACAGGTATTTTTGTCGATTTACTGATGGATGCCCCACTAGGATTAAATGCATTGTGTTTTGTAGTGATCAGTTTTGTTGCGCGGTTTTTGATTCGTGAACGCCGTGTACTGACTTTTGCCAATCTGTGGGTCATTGCAGCACTGGCCATTTTAGCTTACCTGTTTATGATGTGGGTGGCACAAATTATGGGGGGCATTCAGTTCTCTTTTGCCCGACATTGGCAACCATTACTCACCAGTGTTCTGGTGTGGCCATTGGTTTATTTTGTGCTGAAAAAATGGCGCGTTTAGTCCTTGCCTCTAGTTCTCCGAGACGTCGTGAGCTGCTTCAGCAGCTCGGCCTAGACTTTTCAATTTATAGCCCTGAGATTGATGAAAATGTGCTTGAGGGTGAAATTGCAGCAGATTATGTTCACCGTTTAGCGTGTGAAAAAGCAGCAGCAGTACAACAACATTTTCCAGATGCCGTTATTATTGCCGCAGACACCAGTTTAAGTGTCGATGGTGAAATTTTAGGGAAACCCGAATCTAAAGCACATGCCTTTGAAATGTGGGCAAAAATATCGGGCAGAAAACATGATGTATTTTCTGGGGTATGTGTACGCACATCAGCACAAATTTCAAGTATAGTGGTGCGTACCCAAGTCGAATTTCAAGTGCTGAGCCTAAAAGACATGGAAGCGTATTGGGCGACAGGGGAACCCGAAGGGAAAGCGGGAGCTTATGCTATACAAGGGCTGGCTTCGCGTTATATTCCCCGTATTGAAGGCAGTTATACCAATGTAGTTGGTTTGCCGTTACATGAGACAGTCGAGTTATTCAAAGCCATTAAGGTTTTAAATTAATGGTGAAACAAAAATTTTTATAATGTTTTGAGTCTTATTATGTCTGACGAGTTACTGATTAATGTCACACCGATGGAGTGTCGTGTGGCGTTAATTCAAAACGGTACAGTCAACGAGTTATATGTTGAACGTACTGTAAAACGGGGTTTGGTAGGAAATATTTATAAAGGCAAAGTCGTTCGCGTTTTGCCAGGGATGCAGGCCGCTTTTGTCGATATTGGTCTGTCCCGCACCGCTTTTTTACACATCAATGATATGGTTTGGCCACGTAATCAGCCGATTCCCAATGTTTTTGAATTATTACAGCCTGGGCAAATTCTGACAGTTCAGGTCATGAAAGATATGTTGGGAACTAAAGGCGCGCGTTTAAGTACGGATCTTTCTATTCCTTCGCGTTATTTGGTACTCATGCCTTTTGGCAATCATATTGGTGTATCACAAAGAATTGAATCAGAAGAAGAACGCGAGCGTTTACGTTCTATTATTGAGAAAATTCAGGCCCAACACGAATTACCAGGTTCAGTCATTGTACGTACTGCTGCCGAAGGGATTGATGAAGCTTCAATTGCGCAGGATATGGCGTATTTAGCAAAGTTGTGGGAATACATCCAACGTAAACAAAAAATTATTGCGGTACCTTCTCTTATTTTTGAAGAATTACCCTTACCACAACGTATTATTCGTGATTTAGCGAATGAAAATACTGTAAAAATTTCGGTTGACTCACGTGAAATTCATGCCAAATTGCAGGAATTTGTGGCTGAGTTTGTGCCAAATATGCAGAGTCGTTTGATTCACTATCCTGGTGAGCGTCCGATTTTTGACTTATATAATGTTGAAGAAGATATTCAGAAAGCATTACAAACTCGTGTTGCCTTAAAGTCGGGTGGTTATTTAATGATTGACCAAACCGAGGCTATGACCACAATTGATGTCAATACCGGCTCTTATGTGGGCGGTAGAACACTAGAAGATACTGTGTTTAAAACCAATATGGAGGCAACACAGGTCATCGCACGCCAATTACGCTTACGTAACTTGGGTGGCATTATCATTATTGACTTTATTGACATGCAGGAGGCTCAACATCGTGAAGAAGTGATGAATCAGTTCGAGCGTATGTTGGAGCGAGACCATGCCAAGACTAAAATTACTCAGGTTTCGGAGTTAGGTCTGGTTGAAATGACGCGTAAGCGTACCCGAGAGTCATTAGAACATTTGTTATGTGAATCTTGTCCGACGTGTCAGGGACGTGGTTATGTTAAAACAGCAGAGACGGTATGTTACGAAATCTTTCGAGAAATCTTACGATATACCCGAGCTTTTGAATCTCAGAGTGGCTTTACTGTTGTCGCACATCCTTCTGTGATTGATCGCTTACTTACGGCAGAAGCGCCAGCTGTGGCGGATTTAGAGCATTTCATTAATCGCGTGATTAAATTTCAGGTGGAAAATTTATATACGCAAGAGCAATACGATATCATTCTAAGCTGAAATTGTAACAGGATGTCGTTAAACACTTGTTACAACTGAAATTTTACTTTCGAGCTAGTTTTTTCAATACTACTCATACCAAGTAGCCAAACTAAATTTTCATTTTTGGGGAATTTGGTCTTAGCAAGAAGAGGTGTGAAATGGGCATGAGTGAAAAAATTATCAAACAAGGTATCAAGCACGTGCTAGATAATAAAAACGTACATACGGGTTATATCGTAGACGAACAAGGCAAAGAAACTCAAATTACAACGGCCATGGTTCGTTCGGTTTGTCATCAGCTACTGAAACAGTGTCGCAGTATTAAAGCTTAAGGGGCTCATGTGAAGCCCCTTAATTTATTCTACTTAATTTTTGTCATCAGTTTCTGCGGTTAACTCACCGCCTTCAACTTTGGGCTTTTAACCCCAACAATACTTTCAAATCGTTGAATTTCTTCTTCCAAGTGCGTTAATAAGTTTTGCATTTTCGGTAATGCGACACGGCACGCCGTGAGTCCAACCTCAAGCTTATCTAAATAGCTGGTCATGGTAATATTGAGAGCTTGACCATCTAAAACAATTGATGCTGGATAAAGTGCATCGAGTTTCGCGCCATTCCAATATAAAGGTTCACGTGGACCAGGCACATTAGAAATAACCAAATTGAATGCCTGACGTTTCGGCATTAAACCAGAGGCAATATTCAAGCCTGCTGCACCATAAACAAATGCACTGTAGTTCATGATCTGGTTAGAGTTCATGCGTTTAAAACGTTCTTTTGCATTCAGAACACTACGACGAATAATCTGCAAACGTTCTAAAGGATCTTCTTTATGCGTACCTAAATTCGCCAAAATCATGGTAATTCGATTTGATACTTCTGAATCATCATCACGAATGGAAGCAGGAACCATGGCAACTAAAGGTTTCTTTGGTAGAGCATTTTGACTCAGTAAATATTCACGTAATGCACCAGAGCAAATCGCCAACACCACATCATTAATCGTGACGTTTAAAGCTGATGCAATATGACGTAGACGATCAAACTCAAAAGATTGGGCAGCAAAGCGACGTGATGAGCTAACACGTTGATTTAAAATGCTGCTTGGCGCTTGGAAGCTAGAGACATAGTCTGGATTACGTCCCATATCTTTCATGACTGTTTGGGAAAGTTCACGCATCACGATAGGCGTTGCTTCTACTTGTTGTTTCAACCCCGTAATGATTTTTTTCATACGGCTGACTTTTGCTTCTTTTAAACGTTTGGCACGAGGACCTTCGACACACCATGGTGGCACAATGCTTTTAGCGTGTGGGTCATGCGAAAGTGATTTTTCGACCAGACGCATGCCCGCAATACCATCCACCATAGCATGATGAATTTTAAAATACATGGCAAAACGATTGCCTTCGATACCTTCAATGATGCAACACGTCCATAAAGGCTTGGCTCGATCAATCAGTGCACTATGCTCTTGAGAGATATAAGTCAGTAATTCTCGAATACGTCCGGGATGAGGTAAGGCAATGTGACGAAAATGATGATCAAGATCGAATTCTTCATCTTCATCCCATAATAGGCCATTCAATTTATTATTAAATGGTGGAACAGGAATGGATTTCGAGCTGCGAATATCTGCAACCAAATCTTGTAGAAAAGTTTCAGGTGCATGTTCAGGAATTTGAAAAAGAAATAATCCCCCAACGTGCATAGGTTGCTGCCGTTTTTCTAATGTTAAAAAGATAAAATCAATAGGGTGTAATGGGCGCATAGTGTCGATTGCCTCACTGCAATTTCTATGGTGACTCCTTTCTGAGTCACATTGTTAGAATTATAAAACTTGATTTGAGTATAGCGCCTTTTACCTAGAAAAGTTACGGCTTTATGTGTCCATCAATCTGAAAAAAAGCCACTGAATAGTTCAGTGGCTTTGGCTTGACAAAATTATTTTGCTAAATTGCCAGCATGTAATCCGCATTCTTTGTGTGTGGCTTCTTCCCACCACCAACGGCCTTCACGCTCATGCTGATTAGGTAATACAGGTCGCGTACACGGTTCACAGCCAATTGAAATAAAACCACGCTCATGTAGCGGATTATATGGAACTTCCATCATACGGATATAGCTCCATACTTCGGCACTTGACCAGTTTGCTAAAGGATTGTATTTAATTAACTGTTTGCCAGGGCCAGAAAAACCAACATCAGATTGAATGACTGGAATTTCAGTACGTGTCCCTGGGCTTTGGTCTTTACGCTGACCTGTAATCCAACCATCCAAAGTCGCCAGTTTTTTGCGTAAAGGTTGTACCTTACGAATACCACAGCATTCTTTATGGTCATCTTGGTAAAAACTGAATAACCCTTTTTCATTGACGAGCGCTTGAACTGCTTCAGATTCTGGGAAACAGATTTCGATCTTAATATTATAATGTTTCCGCACAGTTTCAATAAATTGATAGGTTTCTGGGTGCAAACGGCCCGTGTCTAAACTAAAAACACGGAATGGTTTACCCAGATTGGCTGCCATATCAATCAGTACAACATCTTCAGCGCCAGAAAAAGAAATGGCAATTTCACCTTCTTGATTCAGTGCGAGTTCTAAAATTTCACTTGGAGATTTATCAGCATATTCAGATGCAAGCGCATCAATATGATCGATAGTAGGGATAGTAGTCATTAGAGTTCCTGGCTATAGGCTTGGAGACTTCAAAACCTATATTAAAAGATTTTGAAAATATTCTAATTGAATTGAATATTTCTACTTAGCATTAAAAAATAAATGCTTATGAAAAAAATAGATTTAAAAAACAGCAATTACTGAATCATAAGTTGATGCTATTATAGTCCAAATTTTTTTCATAGACAGTTGGGAGTATTCATGGAAGTTGTATGTCTAGATTTAGAGGGTGTGTTAGTTCCAGAAATTTGGATTAACTTTGCGAAAAAAACTGGAATTAAAGCGCTAGAAGCGACAACACGTGATATTCCTGATTACGATGTGTTAATGACACAACGTTTAGATCTTTTAAAGCAACATAATTTAGGCTTGGATGATATTCAAGAAGTCATTGCGGAAATGGGACCATTTCCAGGTGCAAAAGAATTTGTAGAATGGGTGAGTACGCATTTCCAGCTTATTATTCTTTCAGACACTTTCTATGAGTTTGCACATCCGTTGATGAAACAATTGGGTTGGCCAACTATTTTCTGTCATAAGTTAGAAACAGATGAGCAGGGGATGATTTCTGCTTATAAATTACGTCAACCTGACCAGAAGCGTCAGGCAGTTAAAGCACTTCATGGTTTGAACTTCCGTGTGATTGCGGCAGGTGATTCATATAATGACACCACAATGCTAGGCGAAGCAGATCATGGTTTCTTGTTTGATGCGCCAGAAAATGTGATTGCTGAGTTTCCACAATTCCCAGCAATCAACGGTTATGATGCGTTAAAAGAAGCCATTCGTAAGGCATCTGTACGTGATATTCCTGCTTAATCCTATAAAATTAAACAAAAAAGACGGACTTAAAGTCCGTCTTTTTTATTGCAAAGATTAGAATTTGTAGCCTAAATTCAAACCATATGCGATGGCATTGTTGTCAGTGAATGTTCCTGCTGCAGAATGAGCACCTGTTACGGCATCTGCATCACCTAACCAGTAATATTTTACGCCCGCACCAATGAAGTAGTTTTCTGCTGGAGAGAAACGTACACCTGTTCCAACACTCCAAAAGCCTTCAGTTGGGCCAAGTGTAGTCACAGGGTTTCCTGCACCAGAGTCCCAGCCTACGGATACATTGGCACCCCAACGATCACTAAATTTACGTCCCAAACCAACAGTTGCCGAAATTTGATCATCTTTATAGTCAATCAAATTAAAGCCATTTGGTTTATTAGCTACAAGTCCAGCTTGCCCTAAGACTTGAGACAGTTTTCCAAAGTTATATGGTTGAACTTTGAAGTTTGACCAGTCTACCCAACGTACATTGGCAAATGCCACAGTATTGGTCATGATGCCTGTTTGGAAATCGACATTGACAGATTGAGGGGTGGTTAATTCTGTTTCACCACTTGAGGCATTTAATGCGGTCATGACACCATCAAGTTTTGCATTACCAGTTAAACCCGCAAGCCCAAAATGCTCATAAGCATTCATTTTATGTTTAATTTCAGCGCGATAGGTTACTGATGCTTTCAATGCAATTTCAGGAATTTGATATGCAACACCTGCTAACCAGCCTACAGATTCATCTTCACCCGTTCTAAAATCATAACCATTAAGAACACTATAGGTTGTACCACGAAGCAAGACCGTTCCATCTACCGTTTGATACACTGCCCCAGCATACAGGTTCCAGTTTTCATTCGGTTGATAACCTACTAATAAATTTAAGTTTTGAGTATCAACAACAACAGATGTACCACCTTTAAAGGGAACAGGACGATTTTCTACAAAACCACTATTCCCAGAATATTCGGCATCTGCGCCATAGGGTTGGTCGTAGATCAAACCAACAGAGAAATGATCAGTTGCTTGGATTTTCAAAGCTGCATGAGGGAAGTAATAGTCACCAGCCATGTCACCCGTATTTTTATTGTCTTTGTCTTTGCCTGAAACATCTGGATCAAGTATAGAAATACCTGCTTCAAAGTAGTTTCCTGGTTGTAGGAAAGCTGCAATAGATTGACCAGAGCGATCAAGGCCCGCTGCAAATGTAGAAGTAGTAGGAATAAGACAGAGTAAAATTGCTTTTTTAAGAGCTGTAAGCTTCATGGATATTTTCCCTGATATCGCTTTGTAACTAAAAGTTAAGGGAAGGTAACACAAATAAAAAAAGAGTAAATGCACTATGCCGTTTATTAATTGAACTAGCTCATACACAAAAAGTACTTGAATAGAGTAAAAATACTAATGATACGTGTGTATATTAATGATTTATATATAAAAAAATAGAGTAATTAGTTTAATTGTAGAATCATTTAAGTGAAAAATTAAATGTTTAATTTAGAAACACTTGGCTAAGTTTAGTAGATATTGTGATTTAAGAAATGATACTTTTTGCCAAAAAAAGACCATCCAGAAGGATGGTCTTTTGAGGCATGTATGAATTAGAAGCGGTAGCCGATTTTTAAACCATATGTAAGTGCATCATTGTCAGAAAAGTCTGCTACATAATTTGATGTACCAAATTGTGCGCCAGTTTGTGCTTTAGCATCACCTAACCAGAAGTATTTCACACCACCAGCAATGAATGTTGCAGGAGTAGGGCTGTATTGAACACCTAGGCCAAGGTTCCAATAACCTTCTGTTGGACCTAGTGTTGTTACAGGATTACCAGCACCAGAATCCCAACCTACAGATACATTACCTGCCCATTGTTCATTCAGTTTACGACCTACACCGACATTCGCAGACCATTGATCATCACTGTAAGCAACTAAGTCAAATCCATTTGGATAACCTGGAGTTTTTCCTGCTGCTACACCAAATGCATAAGGGCGAATTGCGAAGTCTTTCCAATTTACCCAACGCACATTCGCAAAAGCTACAGTATTTGCCATAACTCCAGTTTGGAAATCAAGGTTAACAGATTGCGGTGTAGTCACATCTGTATCACCTGTAGCACTTACACCCGCTAATGCAGGATTGTTCATAATAGCGGAAAGAGTTCCTGTACCAATAGAAGATTCTTCTATTCCGACACTATGTTCAACTTCAGAACGGTAGGTAACAGATGCTTTCAAGGCAATTTCAGGAATTTGGTAGGCAAAACCAGCTAACCATCCTGTCGCACTGTCTTCACTAATATCAGCATTATATCCTCCGAATCCTGCAGCTCCGCCATATGCTAAACCACGAAGTTTTACATGTCCTTTTATTGTCTGGTAAACACCACCACCATAAATATTAAAGTTTTCATTCGGTTGGAAGCCCACGATCATGGCAATGTTTTGGGTTTTAACTTCAACATTGGTTGATTCTTTGCCATTATGAAATAAGCCCACACCTCCTAAGGCAGCAGAACCAGTATCTGATAGAGAATAAGTTGCATCAGCTCCAAATGGTTGGTCATAAATTAAACCAAAAGAAAAATGATCAGTTACTTGTAATTTTAGTGCAGCACTTGGGAAATAATAATCATCCCCCATGTCTCCAAGGCTTGTATTTTGTAATCCAACAACATTCGCTGGTACTGCTGGACTTGGTGTATATCCAGAACGAACCTTCCCTGAAACGTTTGGATCAAGTGCAGAAAGGCCTGCTTCAAAATAGTTGCCAGGTTGTAAGAAGGCAGAAATTGATTGTCCTGAACGGTCGAGTGCTGCAGCAAATGCTCCAGCGGTTGGTAATGCTGCGAGAATCATTGCGGTAGTTAGAGCTTTTAATTTCATTCTTTCATCTTCCCTTGAGGTACACGATTTTTATGCATGTTGAATCATGCTTTTGTTAATTCTGGAATTTTTGGTAAGTCCGACCAAAATCATATTGTTACTCCATGTGACAAAAATAACACAATTAAAATAAGAGTAAATGCTCTAGTAGAACTGATTAGTTCAAAAAAACGGCTAAATAGAGTAAAAATTCTATATTTTTAAAATGGTTTTATTTTAAATGGCTGAAATATATAAATTTAATTTAGGCATTATTTGATTTTTGAATAAATGTAATTGAATAAAAAATAACCAAAAATAGGGATTGTGTAATCATATTGGCTGGAATAACTTGAGAACGACTCAGAACTTAAAATATTTATAAATATTTATTTTTTATATTATTTTTATGAGTTTTAAAAAGATCGTATATGTGATTCATATACGATCTAGAAATATATTTAAACGTAATTATTGAACTGGTCTTGCAACATCACCATTCAATTTTTCAGGCAGGTCTAAAATTTGTGCGTCTAACTCAGTAATTGCAGTTGGTTTTGCAACGACTAGTGCTTTATAGCCCTCAGGTGTCGAGATGCTATTGACTACTTCCACATCTTTGTTAAGTTGACTCGCAGGGGCTGGTGCTTCACCGTGTCCTTGAACCAAATGTAACCAATGTTTTGGTTTTGCTTTAAACCATAGGCGCGCCACAATTTCTTGACCAAGGTAGCATCCTTTATCGTAGTGAACACCTTCACGTTGATGTAAGCGTAATTCTTGGGGTTGGAATATATGTTCAGAAGCTTGGCAAATCCAAGCTTGTCCAGTTTGAATCGCTTGTAATTGCCAAGTTTGAATATCGGTTTCTGAGGTTGAAAATTCCGTATGAATATCGACAACTGTTGGAAATACGATGCCAACAGGTTCGAGTTTCATTTTCGAGAACGCGCCAAATTTTCGAATATGTTTGGCAAACTCCTCACTTTGATCGAGTGTGGTCACAATTTCAAAACTTTCATTATTTATTTTTTTCAGCCATAAGCCAAAATGAATTCGACCTTTAAGATCACAAATTGCGGTATAGCGAGTTTGGTTTTCAATTAGACGTTCTACGTGAACGGTGACTTGACCTTGTAGAAATTTTTGCGCGTCTACGCCATTAAGGGTGAAAGCCGTAAATGCAAGAGTACTCATGAAATGCTCACTTCGACAATTTATAGAAGAATTAATTCATTTGATTTTCCACTATTTTGCTTGAAATTGCACATCTGCTTTACAGTAAAAATTGAAAAGCAAGAGATTAAAAAATTCTTGGTATTTTTTTGGATATAGGGCAATGCTTGAATAACCGTAGGGATCGGCTATTTAAAAAAGAAGCAGTACGAGTTGAGCTTAGTTATTAAGCTCTTAAATAAGTTAGCTTCAATTCAATTTTTACTAATCACCGTGACCAAATGAAAGGTCTTTATACATTTAAAAGTCACAGGTATCTTTGTTAAAAGTGGGCTATGTCATTCAATTATGTATTCAAAGCTAGAGTTTAATTGCTCTTGCTTTTGAAGCTAGCTTTTCAGATCAAGCACATTACACGCGAACCTTAGGTTGTCTAGTTGATTTACACTCCTCTATCTTGAAAACCAATATGGTTTTTATTCGTTAGATTTTCGCCTTGCCGCAGAAGCAACATACATCAGTTAAATCAATCGAAACTAAAGCTCGAAAAGTGAATTTGAAGCGAGTAAATTAACCACCGAGTTAAAGATGAAGTTAGAGCTATGGCAATTGCTTGGGTATTATTCACAATTATGGCTGCATTTATGCAGGCGTGGCGTAATGCTTTTCAAAAGCAACTCAGTAGCACAGTTGATGTGTATGGAACTACCTTAGCGCGTTTTCTCTTTTCTCCAATCTTTGCCTTAAGTTACCTTGCAATTTTATATCACCAACAACCTACCACAGCGGTTGTGAGTTTTTCGACACATTTTTGGCTATATATTGTGATTGCAGGTGTGAGTCAGATCTATGCAACTGCATTAATGGTGAAATTATTTCAACAAAAAAATTATGCGATTGGGATTGGTTTGGCAAAAAGCGAAGCCATTTTGGCAGCTTTAATTGGCGTGTTGTTTTTACAAGAACACTTAACGGTTTGGGGATGGTTCGGGGTACTAGTAGGTGCAATCGCCGTATTCTTTCTAAGTAAAGGAAATAATCAGAGCACACTCTCTTTCAAAACTTTAGTGATTGGATTAGGCAGTGGATTATGTTTTGCAATTACCTCTTTATTGGTACGTGAAGCCAGTTTAGAACTTGTAATGCTGCCATTTTTGCACCGTGCGGCGTGGGTGTTATGTATTTTAATTAGCTTTCAATGTGTGATTTTATTGTTGTACCTCGGTTTATTTAGCAGAAAAACCTTGTACCACATGGGGCAGCGTATGGGACTGACTTTTAAAGTTAGTTTATGTAGTTTCTTGGCATCTTTAGGTTGGTTTAGTGCCATGAGTATGCAGACCGTGGCTTTAGTGAAAACCTTAGGGCAAATTGAAATTCTATTTAGTTTATTGATTTCTGCATATTTCTTTAAAGAAAAATTAGCTCGTTCCGATCATTTGGGACTTTTTTTAGTCATTTTGGCAGCCATTATGGTGATTTGGGCATAATTTTAGATTTATTGGAGTTGGCTTGGTAAAAAAACGCAAAATATACATAAAAGTGAAATTAAAAGTTGATTAAAATTTATTAAATGGAAATTAATTCTCTATATTTCTATTATCGTGGGAAATATATTTAAAAAAAATAAAAAAATCTAGTTTTTAGGAAAACAATCCCAGTTGAATCTGCCTACACTATATCTCAAGGGTGTGATGGGGATCGGAAAGAGTAGATTGCTACCAGTTGCGTACAACGTGAGTGTAGTGCTTACCCAAAAGGTCTCGATTCGGCTTAGGACGCTATAAACCAAAAGTTTATAGGCACAAGGTTATGATTTACAAAGTCATGGTTGTTGAAGTAAACCACGGATGTTTTCCCTTGACACCCTAAAAATTTTTTAGAATAAAATCGAATAACAATATAATTTTAATAATATTTTAACCTCTTATTTATATTCCCTTTACTTGTTTACATCATTTACAAATTAAGACGATGTTTTTTATCTCGTTCAGTAACATGATAAGAGCAGGTTCTGAAAAATAATGTCATAAAAAGAAGAGCAGAGATGAGCTATCACAACTTAGATCTGCCATTGGATGATCAGCAACTTTTTACCCGTTTACAACAACGTTTCGAGCAGCATGTTTTAAGGCATCCCCATCTCAAATGGAGTGAAGTGTTATCCAAACTTCAAGCACAACCTAAAAAAATTCAAAGTTTGCACTGGATGGAGCAAACAGGGGGCGAGCCTGATCTTATTCAATTTGAACAAAACAGCGATGAATATTATTTTGTTGATTGTGCAGAGGAAAGCCCCATAGGTCGTCGTAGTTTATGTTATGACGCAGAAGCCTTGGCTGCTCGAAAGCAGAATCCGCCACAAGACAGTGCGCTGCGTTTGGCAGAGGTGATGGGCACATTACTCCTGACAGAACAGCAATATCGTGAACTACAAAAATTGGGGAATTTTGACCAAAAAACATCAAGTTGGGTGAATACACCTGATGCTATTCGGTCTTTGGGCGGAGCATTGTTTTGTGACCGTCGCTATGGTCAGGTGTTTACTTATCATAACGGGGCTGAATCTTATTATGCTGCGAGAGGTTTTCGTGTTGGGCTAAAGCTTTAGCTTATTACATTGTGATTGAAGCTGAGTATAGGAGTGATAAACATGGATATGGAATTATTACGGCAAGTGTTGGGTTGGTCTTTAGTCCTCAATTATCTCATTTTATTGATTTGGTTTTTGGTTTTTATCAATGCCCGAACATGGATGAAAAGTTTACATGGTCGTTGGTTTAATCTTAATGAACAGACTTTTGATGCAATTCATTATGCTGCGATGGCAGTCTATAAAATTCTAATTATGGTGTTTAATTTGGTTCCATTTATTATTTTATCTTTTCTAGATTAAATTGAACATTCTTGTTATTACAGGAGTTGTAGTCGCTTCATTTGCATAGAAAATTGTTATGATGGAGTCAAAATAGAAAACGAATTAAAAAGATGACAGATAGACAAAATCAAACGTGTGCAGTGTGCAAAAAGTCATTTCCTTATAAAGCATTGGTCTCTGGCCATATTATTCGTGATGTGATCAGTGATGAGATTAAAAAAGATGAACCAGATTGGTCCTCAGACAGTTTTATTTGTCGACCCGATTTGACCCATTATCGCATCCAATATGTACATTCGTTGTTGAAATCTGAAAAAGGCGAGCTGACCGATTTAGAGCGTGAAGTGATTAGCAGCATGCAACGGCATGAACTCATCACTAAAAACATTGAAACTGAGTTTGATCAAAACTGGACATTGGGCGAGAAATTAGCAGATAAAATTGCCAGTTTTGGTGGCAGTTGGACGTTCCTGATTTGTTTTGGCATGTTTTTAGTGCTTTGGATTCTTTTAAATACAGTGGTGTTATGGGTACATCCAGTTGACCCGTATCCTTTTATTTTACTAAATTTGGTTTTGTCATGTTTGGCGGCCATACAGGCCCCGATTATTATGATGAGTCAAAATAGACAGGAAGCCAAAGACCGGTTACGTTCGCAGCATGATTACCAGATTAATCTCAAAGCGGAATTAGAAATTCGACACCTGCATGAAAAAATGGATCATTTGCTGTTGCATCAATGGGAAAGGCTGACACAAATTCAAGAAATTCAGTTAGATTTGCTGACAGAAATGAATAAGCATCGCTAAATATTTGTCGATTTTTTAATGGAGAAAGTATCACTTTTGGATAAATGAAATGACAAAAAGCAGAAAAATTGACAGCATCCTGTTGGCTTGATATTTTGCCCGCTTTATTCGTACACCAGTCCAATCATGCCTTTAAATGACCACTTTGTTTATACACCACCACAAGAGCCTTTGCATATTGTGTATGAAGATGCAGACTTGGTGATTATTAATAAACCTGCGGGTTTGCTATCGGTGCCTGGACGTTTACCTGAACATCATGATAGTGCTTATTATCGCGTTTTAGCACAATTTCCTGGTGCGAAAATTACCCATCGTTTGGATATGGCGACCTCGGGAATTTTGATGTTTGCCAAGCATCGTGATGCCGAAGTCGCGGTCAGCAAAATGTTCCAAGCACGAACGGTGACCAAACATTATCAAGCATTGGTACAGGGTCATATTCAGCAATCGGGAAGTGTAGACGTTCCTTTAATTACGGATTGGGAAAATCGTCCACGTCAGATTGTGCATTTTGAATTGGGTAAGGTGGCCAAAACCTTATTTGAGCTGATGCATTATGATTCAACACAGGATATTAGCCGTGTATTGTTGACCCCGATTACAGGGCGCTCACATCAATTACGTGTGCATATGCAATATATTGGACATCCAATTACAGGGGATAAACTCTATCATCCTGAACCTTTTCAAAGTCCTTTAAAGCGCATGGCATTACATGCTAGTCACTTGAAGTTTGTACAGCCATTCAGTGGTGAGCCTGTTGATATTCAGAGTTTACCTGCATTTTAAAAATATCTCTTTCGGGGCTTAAACTGTCATAAAATCATGCTAAATTACGTTTAATTAATAAACAAAAAAGCAGGGATATAACCATGAGCCGTAACTATGAATTATTTCCAGATGATGATAACGGTAATGTGCTGTGGCAGATGTATGAAGATGGCAATGATCTAACAGATCTACATGAGATTGAATTCTCTATAGTTTTTACCACCCAAGATCAGGCAGAAAAATGCGCTTTGCATTTATTGCATGAAGAACAAAAGATTTCGCTGTTTCAAGAAGAAGTCAAAAATGATGGCAGTGATTTATGGGTGTTGAATGTTCATGTGAATATGATTCCTGAATATCAGGATGTTCAAGATTTAGAAGAGTGGTTTGTTAAAATTGCCGAAATGTTCCAAGGTGAATACGACGGTTGGGGCTGTCTTAGCTATCTCTATGATTATGATGACGAGTAGCGAGAGGCCAAAGTAGGTGGTAGCTGTATAATTTATACTCAAGTTATACATAAGCTGCCTCTGCCTGCCGTACACTATTTAAAACTAAAGAATAAAAATATAGGTGTCTCATGTCGAATACTGTTCAATTACATCGTGTGTTTAATGCACCACCAGAGCGTGTGTATCGGGCATTTACCACAGCAGATGCCTTAGTCAAATGGATGGCACCCCACGGTTTTACGGCACATGTAGATTTGCTTGAGGTTAAACCTGAGGGCAGATATCGCATGTATTTCACTAACTTTTTTACAGGTACACGCATTGGTTTTGGTGGAACATATCATGAAGTAGTTCCGAATGAGCTGTTACGCTATGTTGATCAATTCGAAGATCCAAACATGCCTGATTTAATTGAAGTCAAAGTTCAATTTAAAGCAGTCTCTGTCGGTACTGAAATTCAAATCACCCAATCAGGCATACCTGATGTAATTCCTGTAGAAGCATGTTATTTGGGCTGGCAAGAGTCTTTACAATTGCTGGCACTCCTGATTACACCTGAAATACCTGATGGATAAATGGTAAGGATGTTATGCAAACATTTAATAATTTTAAGGAAAGAGAACAGAAAGCTCGGAATGCGATTTGGCAAAGCTATCTGCAAGATGTTGGGTTAGATAATCAAGTACGCTTGTATGTGGAGCATCATCTGCAAGAAATCTCTCCGCAGTATTGGCAGCATCATACTGGACTCACGCGCCCTGAAGCAAAGCAGGTGATTGAGTTATTATCGACACAGCGCTTTTTAGACTTTCATTCGGTTGAAGAAAATGATGATTCGATTGACTTTAGTCTGCCAGAGAATGTGACTGACTATGTGCTATGTGTGTCATTTGATGAAGATGGAAATGTCGAAGATATTAGTATGGAAAGTTAAATGAGTTGTTTGTTTTCTCATCGTTAAGGAAATTAATGCAGATTCAAATAAAGCGTGCCTATAGCCCTGTAACTATAGATGATGGATTAAGAATTTTAGTGGATCGTCTATGGCCAAGAGGTATTAAAAAACAAGATGCCAAGATTGATTTATGGCCAAAAGAGATTACGCCGTCCACTGTTTTAAGGCAGTCTTATCATCAAGATTTAATTGGTTGGGAAGAGTTTCGAGCAAAATATTTGCTTGAATTGAGGCAACATCCTGAAACACTCGCAGAATTACGACGTTTAGTCCAACACCATAATATTAGCTTGATTACTGCGGCAAAGAATGCAACCCAAAATCATGCTCTGGTCTTGAAGCACTATTTAGAATTCCCTGAAGATGAAAACACTTAAAATAAAATATATTTTAATATAATATAATTTATCTATGTGAATTGTTGTTGGGAAATAAGACATGTCAACAGAAACTCATTGGAACCGGGTTTATACAGATAAAGCCGTGACGCAAGTCAGTTGGTTTCAGTTACATGCAAGTCAATCGATACAACTGATTCAATCTTTGAAATTGGAACCTGATGCAGCAATAATTGATATTGGCGCTGGCGCATCGATACTTGCGGATGAATTACTCGATTTAGGCTATCGTCATTTAACGGTACTAGATATATCGAATATGGCATTGCGGCAGAGCCAACAGCGTTTAGGTGATCGTGCTCATTTGATTCACTGGAAGGTCGCCGACCTTTTAAGTGTGGAATTTGAACCAGAAACCTATCAAGTTTGGCATGATCGTGCGGTATTTCATTTTTTGACCCAACCTCAAGAGCAAAAGCGTTATATACAGCAAGTGAAAACAGCCGTACAGCCCTTAGGGTACGTGATTATGGCTACTTTTGCTGAAGATGGTCCTGTACAATGCAGTGGATTAGAGGTTCAACGTTATAGCATTGCACAATTACAGCAACAATTTGCTGAGCCCGATTTCCGTTTAGTTACGAGTGTACAAAATATGCATATCACACCAAATGGACAAGTTCAGAAATTTAATTACGTTATGTTTCAAAAGCAATAATTTGCAGAAATACCCATATGAAATTTAGGGTTATTCGCAATTTTACAGTACACTAAGTTTTATTTTTTATTTTTTGAGTTTTTTATGTCTTTACCAAACTGCCCAAAATGCCAATCAGAATATACCTATCAAGATGGCGACTTATTGATTTGCCCAGAATGCTCGCACGAATGGAAAGAAGGTGAGTTGAACCAAGCAGAAGAGGTTGCTCAAATTAAGGACGCTAACGGTAACTTATTGGTTAATGGCGATACTGTAACTGTAATTAAAGATTTAAAAATTAAAGGCTCATCTTCGGTGGTTAAAGTTGGAACCAAGGTCAAGAACATTCGTTTATTACCTGAAGCCAGCGATGGACATGATATTGATTGCAAAGTTGATGGGATTGGAGCAATCAAACTGAAATCGGAATATGTGAAAAAAGTTTAATTGAAGTGTTTTATCTCACTATGCATAGATTGAGGATGATCTCATCCTTTTTCTTGCATCAGTGAGGTATGAAAACATGGTATAACCCAGTTTTCACAGTTTGGGTTGCACACAGATGCCGCATATTCATTTGGAATATTCAGACAATTTAAAAGACTTTCATTCCCAGCCGATTTTATTAGGTCTAAACCAAGCACTGTTTGCGACAGGCCATGTACAAGTTGCTACAGACATTAAAAGCCGAGCAATTTGTCAAAGTGATTATTTGATTGGTTTAGGTGAGTCGAATCAGGCCTATGTACATGTCAAAGTTTCTTTGCTTTCAGGGCGAGATATAGCTACAAAAACAGAAATTTCCAATCAATTACTTTTAGCATTACAGCAGTCGCTACCTAAGCAAACGCATTTGACGGTACAACTATGTGTGGAAGTTCTTGAAATGGAAAGCGCTTTTTACGGTAAAACGGTGGTTGTACCTACATCAGCGACGTGATGCCATCTTGTATTTTTATATGGTTACTTAAGCAAAAATTGATGACTATAACCTAAAAATTGCATGGTTTTAGGGCGGCAGGAATCACAATGGTTCCTGTTGAGTGAATGTTTGATTAAAAATGCTCTTTTTTGTTGTCTAAAAGTCATTTATATTTCTTAGAACTTAAATAGTTTTAAGCAACAATAAGTAAAGTGAAAACAACAAGAGGAATAAAAATATGTCTGGATGGTTTGAGCTGAGTCAAGCAAAAGATGGGCAATATCGCTTTGTGCTTAAAGCGGGTAATGGGGAAGTAATTTTAACGAGTGAGCTTTACAAAGCAAAAGCCTCGGCGCATGTGGGAATAGAATCTGTTCATAAAAATAGTGCGGATGACAGCCGTTATGAGCGTTTAACCGCCAGTAATGGTAAGCCGTATTTTAATTTAAAAGCTGCCAATCATCAGGTGATTGGTACCAGTCAATTTTACTCTTCAGAACAATCACGCGATAAGGGAATTGAGTCAGTCAAAAATAATGGCTCATCTATCACCATTAAAGATTTAACGGTGTAATGCCAAATTTATTTTGATTAAGCATGCCCATTGGCATGCTTTTTTATTGGATTTAATTTGCTAAAAGCGATGAGGAAATAAGGGGTTGGAAGTCCTTTAAAATTACCGCTTTATTCTCTGAATTATTTTCGCTATAGTTTTTATAGTGTGATGAAAATCACATGTTTAAAGTTTATGAAGGCTGTAGGGAGTGCACCTTCTAAGACTGTGTATAAAAGACAAAATGGCTTTGAATGTCTTTAATTTGTCTGCAGATACGTTTAAGTCGCGATGCAGTCAAAATCAGAGCTTATGTTGATGATAAGTGAATACACTGTAAAGGAATGACACGATGAGCATAGAAATTTCGGGTGATGAGCAAAGTGCCCATGCCATCTTATTAATGCTGAAACAATGGGATGAAGCTGTAGCAAGCATGGATATACAAGCTTTAGCTGATCTTTGTGTCGAAGATGTAAGTTTAATTGATGTAAGTACCCATTTAACGGGTATAGATGCGTATAAACAATTGTGGAGGCGTTATCTTCCAGTGAAAGCTGGAAACATTCGTGTATATCGTGAAGGCATTAAACTTATTGCCCAGCCAGAACTCGCCGTATTACACTGTTTTTCAAAGGTCGATCAAATTGATGCAATTCCCAATTTAGAAGTGTTTTGGTGTCGCACCACCATATGTTTTCAGAAAGTAGAGCAAGTCTGGAAAGTGGCGCATCAGCATATTTCTATGCCAATACAACTTGAAACAGGACTGCCTATTTTACTTAGCGAAGTGAGTTAATCATTTTAGCTTGAAACAGCCATGAGATACGAAAAGTATCTCATGGTCTTTATTTGAAACTTAAAGCAAAGTTGCTTCTAATTTTTCTACAATTTCATGCAATTGTTTAATACGTTTTACTTCATCCCAAAGTAATTTTGCTTCAGGATAATGCTTAGACATCATGCCTAGCCATTGTTTATAACGTCCAAGCATACCAATTTCAGTTTTGGCTGGACCGTTAATAAAGCGAATTTGCAAAGCCAATAAATCATTCCAACTTAATAAAGCGGTATCTGAGTTTTGGCGAATGCATTGAGTTAAATCGGGAGTCGTTACAGCACCACGACCTATCATTAGGTCTTCACAACCTGATTCTAAGCGACATTGTTTAGCATCAGCATTGGTCCAGATTTCACCATTGGCAATCACATTAATTTTCAATGCTTCACGAATCGGTTGTAACTGATCCCAAAACGCGGGTGGGGTATAGCCATCTGCTTTGGTACGGGCATGTACCGTTACCCAAGCTGCGCCCGCATCTTCAATTGCATGGGCATTTTCCAGCATAAAGTTGCGGTCCATATAGCCCAAGCGCATTTTAGCTGATACAGGAATATGCGGAGGCACTGCATTACGCACAGCTTTGACTAACTCGTGTACTACTTCAGGTTCATCTAACAATACCGAACCGCCACGATGACGATTAACAGTTTTGGCAGGGCAACCAAAGTTCATATCGATAGCGGGAGCACCAAGTGCAACAGCACGAATGGCATTGGCTGCTAACATTTCAGGATCATTACCTAAAAACTGCACGTGTACGGGGGTGCCCGAAGCTGTTTTCCCATCGTTCAGTAACTCAGGGCAAAACTGATGAAAAATATGATCAGGCAACACAGAGTTGGTGACACGAATAAACTCGGTTACACACCAGTCGAAGCTGCCGACGGATGTTAAGACATCACGCATAATCGGGTCAGTTAAGCCTTCCATGGGTGCAAGGATGAGTTTCACGGTTTGAGTCACCAGTTAAATTTGAAGAACGGTGTTATACGTTTTTTTGTGCAAATTGTCTAGGCGAGGGGCTTTGAAATGTTGTCGCTAGTGATGGCGGATGATGAAGGTTTTGTCACAGTGATTTTATGTTAAGAGCCAAAGCTTATAAGCATGAGCTTAAAGTTTTCCTTGATGTTGGACTAGACTCCAATCTTAGAATTATTGTCTGCTTGAGTAATAAAGACATTATTTTATGGAAACAGTTTTCACTATCATTGCATTATTTTTGTTTTTTCTATTTATCTTTAGACATAAAAGAATTGAAACAAAGATCGTTATAAATCAACCAATAGACCAGGTTTGGCAACTCTTCACATGTACTTCATCTTACTCAGAGTGGAATACTTTATTTGGTCTCGATCAATTTCCCACATATATCGGTCAACAAATTATTGTCGATTTATATGATGAAAACAAAAATGTGAAATTTCAAATGCAGCCAGAGGTAAAAAAAATTGATCAATATCATCTAGAATGGGAGGGTAAACTCTATATCAATGGATTGTTTAATGGTCGGCATCAGTTTGTTTTTACTAAAATTGATGCAAATACAACTCAATTCATTCAGACAGAAGATTTTAATGGGTTACTTGTGCCAATTTTAAATTATTTTATTATTCAACCTACGCAATTAAATTTTAAGAGAATGAATGAGTCTTTCAAACAATATCTTGAAGATCATCCATTTAACAAAAACACTTTTAAAATATCCTAGATAAAGGAATCGTGGTGGTTGAGTGAATATTCGTCAATTTTCTCTAAAGTATGGTCTTTCATTAGACACTTTACGTTTTTATGAAAGGCGTAAAATATTAATTCCTGACCGACTATCAAATGGATATAGGAGTTATGGTGATCTACATGAGCAAAAAGTTAAGTTAATTATTTGTTTAAAAACCATTGGCTTTAGTTTGGAAGAGATTAAACAGTTAATCGAACTTGAGACTAAACCTCCTTCTGAAACCTGTAATGATATTTCTAATCAACTGATTGACAACAAAATAGAGATTATTGATCAACAAATCGCGTTGTTGGAATATGGAAAAAATACGCTTCATGATGTGAAAAAATATATTGAAGATAATTCTTTCGTTAAAAATAGGGACATAATTTCAGATATGATTGAAAACTTATATAACATTACAAAAAGCACGTATTAATAAAAAAGCCCGACATCCTGTCGGGCTTTTTGGTATTGGTTCGCTTGGTATAACTCCTGTCGTACCTTGCAGTCCTTGTGCGATCTTTCTTATTTTTGTTCTTTGGAACTTCCTGTTCTCTATGTCCCCATGATAAGAAATCCACCTGAAGTCGTACAGCCGCAAAGAGCGGGAATTGTTGTAAGCATATACGTACAAGTCAGGATAAAATTTGTCTTCTTTTTATCCTCTGAAATTGGAGATATTTTTTGTGTTGAACCTGCTGGAAAAGCTTTAATTGGGTTGAGAAGTAATTAGATTTATTGGACAGAAGTATAAAAATTGCACATAAAAAAACCGACCTATTTCTAAGTCGGTTGAACGAGATCGTTCCAGAGGGTATGTATAAGAATAAGATACTGATCTTAAGGTAATCTTAAAAATCTATTTTGTATAAGCACGATTATGTTAAAGAGGAATAAGAAATCAGTGCTTTGCAAAAGAGTAAAAAAAGAATTTTCTGATAGGATATTAATAGTTTTATTACCCTTTTAAGGTAGAAGTATTTCTGTATAACTCTTTTTCATTACAGAACGTTCTTGAGCTTTATGCAGTGGCGCCCAAAATTTAGAGCTAAGCAGAAAGTAATTGATGAAAGAAGTCTGATTAGCTTTTCTAAACTAATCTTTAGAATTACAAACAGTTCTTAATTCCACATCATTAATACTAACCACTTGATTATTTTCATTAACAAGTTTCAATCTAAGCGCTGCATCTTGATCTTTTTGGAAAATTTTAACGACAGGCTCTTCTTCTGATAAAAAATGACCACCAGATTCTAACATCGCCAGTAATACCACATTCAAACTTCTTCCCTTTGATGTGAGTAAGTATTCTTGACGTTCTCTTGTTCCCATTTCTTTGTATAAAGACAACTTTAATATATTTAATTCAACAAGATGCTTTAATCGATTGGATAGGATTTGCTTGGATATACCTGTATTTTTCATGAAATCATTGAATTTAGTCACCCCATAAAAGGCTTCTCTTAATAAGAGAATGGTCCATCTGTCATTTAGAATTTCAGCAATTTTAACAATTCCACAGGCTTCGGAAGAAAACTTGTGACTCAAAGATATTTGATTTGACATTCAGGAGAACTCCGCTTAATCTGAGTCTTAAATATAGACCTAGACTTAATTGAGATAATAATATGCCATTCATTCATGTACAAACAATAGAAGGTTTACTTGATAAAGACAGTAAAGCTGAGCTTTTTAAGCGTTTAACAGATTTATTTGTGGAAATTGAAGGTAAGGGAAGAGCTGCTTTTAGAGAGCATATTTGGATTCGCATTGATGAACATCCACCTGAACAATGGCAACTAGGTCATTTAAAACCTACAAAAGAAATGATTCAGGTTCTTAATGAAATGGATAAATAAAAATTAAGTACTTACCCAAAACTTAGAATAGTCCCAACTGACAAATTGTGATGATTTTAATCATCACAATTTTTAGTAATTAAGATGAACTTGTTTCGATTACTTTTATTGGGTGAAAGTGACAAATTCGATGAATAAAACGCCGACTTGTTTCAAAATCGGTTTTGTGCATTTTTAACTATGATGAAATTTTAAAATAATTGATATTTATGTAAGTGTATTTTGAATAATCGCCATTATGTTAAATGGAAAGAAGTTTTTTATTCTATAATTTCTAGTTAATTCATTAACTAGAAGCGGATTGAGATAGTGTACAAACAGATTCATCAATGAAATTAGATAAATACCATTCATCAAGTTCAAAGCCCGAGTTTATTTTTTTAATAAAATTAGTTAAAGACTCTATAAACATTATTATTTTTAATTCCTTCTAAAATTAACATAATATGGGGGGGGCAAAATACGGACGTTTAAGGGCATTTTTTTATTTTTTAAACTAGATTTTTTCGATATTGAATAAAGCCAGTATTTATCGCTACTTGATCATATAAAATTCTTGCTTGATAGTTTGTTTCTTGAGTTAACCAATAGACTCGAGAACAATTTTTCTTATGAGCTTCAGCATATATAGCTTCTATCAAACTTTTACCACAGCCTTTAGCACGATTATCTGTTTGTACAAATAGGTCTTGAAGGTAGCAAGAATTGCCTTCTGTCCATGTACTACGATGAAAAATATAGTGCACTAGACCAATTAGTTTCTTATCCACTTCAAGTACAAAACACCCCATTTCTTCACTTTCATCAATTAGACGATCAAAAGTTAATTTAGAAAGTTCTGATGTTAAATTCACTTTATAGAAGTCCTGATATCCCTTTCAAAGGCTTAACCAGTTTTCATAATCTTGTTTTAGAAGTTTTCTTACTTGCATGACCCTCTCTCTTTAATTTTCCTAAAATCAACATAATACACCTTATACGAAAGATATTGCATAAATTATTTATAATCAATATGTTATTGATTGAATGAAAGCCCAATTTAGACAAACTGGGCTTTTCTACTGAATTTTGATGTTCTTCGTTCGCTTAATAAAGAATGTTTTACATTTTTATTCAGCTAAACTGAAAAAATGCCTTTATCTTCCTAAAATCATTTCAAGTACAAACTTAGAACCAATAAAACCAACAGCTAAAAGGAAAAAGCCAATCAGGGTAAAGCGAATGGCTTTTTGCCCACGCCAACCAAATTTGTAGTGACCAATCAACAGAGAACCATAGACAAACCATGAAATAATACTGAACGCAGTTTTATGAGCTAAATGCTGAGCAAAGAAATCCTCAATGGTGAAGAAGCCAAACACTAATGCTGTGGTCAGTAAAATAAAGCCTGTTTGAATTAAATCAAACAATAACGATTCCATCGCTTGAAAAGAGGGAAGCAAATTAACCCAAATACGCTTCTTTTGTTTGTTTTTTAGCTCACGGTTTTGAAACCATAAAATTACCGCTTGAATGGTTGCCATCAGCAAAACGGCATAAGCTGATAAAGACAGAATAATATGAATATCTAGGCTAACCGAATGCTGTTCAATAAATTGATTAGGCTTACTAAAGGCGAAACCTAAAATCAGCCCTGTCGCAGCGACAGGAATACCAATTAAATTTAATGCCAGAATGGGGCGATAAGTACTAAAAATTAAACTCAGCAGGAGCATTAAACCTGATGTAAAGGACATGAGCACAAAAACATCATAATTGACCCCAAGCGGCGTAATCATATCGTGGTAAAGCACTCCTGCATGCAGCAGTAGACCCAAGCCCAAAATTACGCCAATAAACCAATGGTTTGGTTCACGTTTCGACATTAAATGCAGGAATAAATACCAAAAAGAGGTGGTATAGGCAATTAAAGCCAAAATGGTATAAACCAAGGGGAGACTAATCATGTCAAACCTTTTTCAGGATGATGAATATTCATTTATATAAATTCGACTCGAACTACAGTATCCTATAGCATCTTATGCATAAATTTTCTATTTTAAGAAAGATTTTTTTGCTACTGGCTATTTTAAGCGGATTTTGCAATGTTTGATACCTTAACAGAACGACTCACGCAGAGTTTAAGAAATGTTACTGGCTCAGGGCAGCTAACCGAAGATAATATTAAAGATACGTTACGTGAAGTACGTATGGCACTTCTTGAAGCCGATGTTGCGTTACCTGTAACTCGTGAATTCATCGCGAAAGTTAAGGAAGAAGCATTAGGCCAGGAAGTGATGACACAGTTATCCCCTGGGCAAGCCTTCGTTAAAATTGTTTATAACGAATTAACCAAAATGATGGGCGAGGCCAATGAAAGCCTCGACCTCGCGGCAAAACCTCCAGTGGTTGTGCTTCTTGCAGGTTTGCAAGGTGCGGGTAAAACCACCACTGCGGCAAAATTAGCGCGTTTCTTACAAGAACGCCAAAAGAAAAAAGTGGCAATGGTCTCTGCCGATGTTTACCGTCCTGCGGCAATTAAGCAGTTACAAACGGTTGCTGGTGAAGTTGGTGCGATTTTCTTTGAATCGAATGCCAATGAAAAGCCAATTGATATTGCCAATCGTGCTATCGAACAAGCCAAGATCCAGTTTGCGGATGTTTTGATTGTCGATACTGCGGGTCGTTTACATGTCGATGATGACATGATGGATGAAATCAAAGAGCTACACGCTGCGATTAAGCCAACTGAAACCTTATTCGTGGTTGATGCCATGACTGGTCAGGATGCGGCAAATACAGCGAAAGCGTTTAACGATGCGTTACCATTAACGGGTGTGATCCTGACCAAGACCGATGGTGATGCACGCGGTGGTGCAGCACTTTCTGTTCGTGCGATTACGGGTAAGCCAATCAAATTCTTGGGTATGGGCGAAAAGCTTGATGCCTTAGAGCCATTCCATCCAGAACGTGTTGCACAACGTATTTTGGGTATGGGTGACGTCCTTTCTTTAGTCGAAGAAGTTGAACGCAAAATCGACAAAGAAAAAGCCGAAAAAATGGCAAAAAAATTGCAAAAAGGTGGCAGCTTCAACTTTGAAGACATGCTGATGCAATTTGAGCAAATGAACAAAATGGGCGGCATGATGGGCTTCTTGGACAAGTTGCCTGGCATGAGCAATTCAGGGATTCAAGATGCAATTGCACAAGCAAACCCTGAAAAGCAAGTGAAGAAAATGGAAGCGATTATTCAATCGATGACCATTAAAGAACGCCGTAACCCAGACCTGATGAACCCAAGCCGTAAAAAGCGTATTGCAGCAGGTTGTGGTATGGATGTGGTTGAAGTAAATAAACTCATCAAACAACATGCACAAATGGCGAAAATGATGAAGAAGTTTGCTAACCCATCGGGCATGGCAAAAATGATGCGTTCATTGGGTGGCTTGCAAAAGCAATTCGGTGGCGGTGGTGGTATGGGACCACTCTTTGGTAACAATGATCAAAAGAAATAATTGAAGAATCTTCAATAAAAATAGGTGCGTGATGCACCTATTTTTTTATGTCTTGGATTTTTAAGGAACTACAAAACATCAATATAAAACCATAAAAGTTGTGATTAGTATTTGAGCGAAAATGAATAAAAAGAAATGTAGTTATGTCGATTCATCCCAAAACTGTTTTTATTGTGCACGGTGAAAATTCTTCGCCCGAAGATCATTGGTTTTCTTGGTTGGCACAACAGGTCAAAGCTATGCACGGTATAGCGAAATTGGTTTTTTTACCTGATGCAGATATCCCTGAGTTCGATCTTTGGCAACAAGCATTGGATATGCAGATATCAAACTTGAATGAGCACAGTATTGTGATAGCACATAGTTTGGGTTGCTTAGCTGTCGCCCATTATTTGAGTCAGCATTTAAACCATCAAAAAATGGAGGCGCTTATTTGTGTGGCAGGGTTTAAATCTGTGACGCCACATAAGCCTGAGCTTAATTCATTTATCCAACAAGTAACCTTGCAGAGTCGTGTGTTACACCGTCAAATTGCACATCGAATCGTATTGTTTTCTAATAATGATCCTGTGGTTCCACCTCCGCTTGCGCTGCAATTTGGACATTTCATGAATGCGCAATTGCTGGAAGTGAAACAGGCAGGACACTTTACCCAGCAGGATGGTTTTAGTGAATTTGCATTCTTGCAGCAGATTCTTCAGCCTTTGATGCTTTCAGTTTGATGATGAATATAATGTTGTAAACCCTTTAAAAGTAAATCCGCTTCAATGATCGGGTGATAGTGCTGTAAATGTTGGGCAAACAACTCGGCATCACCACCAGTCAATACAAGCTGTCGCGGTGAATGTTGCATGACGCGCTCAATGGTACTGAGCAAGCCCAATAAAATGCCATGATGCACCGCATCAATCGTATTTCGCCCTGGACTGAGTTCGTCAAAGGCCGCATCTGGAATTTTTATGCCTTTGGTGTTTTGAATCAGGGAATCACGTTGCAAATACAAATTCGGCAGAATATAGCCGCCTAGGTGTTGTAATCCATCCGCTAAATCAATGGTTAGGGCAGTACCACAACTAATCACACAATAATTTTGATTCGCGTCATTGGCAACCGCTAAGACTTGTAACCAACGGTCAATCCCTAACTGTGTAGGATCATCGTAGCCACATTTTAAGCCTGCATATTCGGTATGCACTTTGGCAAAGATTACAGGTACTCTTAAACGTTTCAGAATGCTCTGAATACGCTGATTATTATCTGGGTCTAGAACGGAGGAAACCCCGACGTGTTGAATGTTCAAGCCTTGAAAATGTTGAATTAGCCCGAGCAGTAAATCGGCAGGGGATTGTAGATGTAACTCAGCAGCATGTTCCACAACTTGGTCATGTTGCGTAATCCAATATTTGAGTCGGGTATTACCAATATCAAGCCATAAACTTTTCATTACATCATCCTATTCGGTTACTGTACTGAGTCGTAAACGACCTTGGTAAAAGCTTTGAATACCTGCTTCGGTTTCAAGTAGTACCGCACCATCATCTTGAATACCGATAAAAGTTCCAGCGCAGTTCCCTGTACTATGTTCAAACTCGACGGCTTGTTGCTGAAAAGCGGCATAACGATTAAAGCGAGCAGCCAAATTATAGCTCTGGTGATCAAACCATTCTCCAGCACGGTGAATCGCCAGATAAAGTTCAGCAATCAAATCAATGCGTGAAGTGCCTTGTAGTCCTAGCTCTGTGAGTGAAGTAACTTGTTGATCAATACTCACATCCGTAACAGGTGCAAGGTTGAGTCCAACACCGACAATGACTTGGTTTGGGGTAATCGGCTCAATCAGGATACCGCCCCATTTGCCTTGTACGCTGTACAAATCATTTGGCCATTTAATTTGTAAATTCAATTGCTCTAGGCTAGGCATATGTAGAATATTCAAGGCAACTTCTAAGGCCAAACGCCCATCTATTGCTGTTCGAGTATTTAGCAATGTGCTTAAATACACGTTTCCTTCGGGTGACACCCATTGGCGTTGTCGTTGACCTCGGCCTTGAGTTTGTTGGGCGCTACACACCAATGCACTTTGTATACCTTTTTGTGCAATTTCACGCACATCATCATTGGTTGATGCGGTGGTCGGTTTGAGCATCAGGACTTCAGGAAGTTGTTGAGCCGCTTGAAGTCGTTGTTGTAGTTGGCGAGTTTCTACATCCATTTGAATCTGAGTATAGTGAAAAATATTTATGGAGTTAATCATATATTTACTGATTGGTGCAATCGCAGGATTTACCGCAGGATTATTTGGTGTTGGTGGCGGTTTAATTATTGTGCCGATCCTTTATATTGTATTTACCCAACTTCATTATGATCCATCGGTCATTATGCATATGGCATTGGGAACTTCCTTGGCGACTATTATTGTGACCTCATTTAGCTCGGTGTCCGCACATCATAAGAAAGGTGCAGTGTTGTGGTCGGTGTTCCGTCACTTGGCACCTGGCTTAATTTTAGGGTCATTTTTAGGTGCAGGGATTGCAGATTTACTGCCAAGTCAGGGCTTGCAACTGATCATTGGCTTTTTTGCACTTTGGGTGGCTTATCGCATGTTCAAAGGGGCAAAAGCTCAAGTGGATACCTCGAAGCAGCTTCCTTCGACAGCAAAGCAGATGCTGGCAGGTAGTGGTATTGGAATTGCCTCAGCGATTTTTGGGATTGGAGGTGGCAGCCTAACGGTACCTTATTTAAACCGTCATGGAGTGGTCATGCAAAAGGCGGTTGCCACATCGGCAGCTTGTGGTTTACCGATTGCTGTGGCTGGTGCTTTAGGCTTTATGTGGTTTGGTGCCAAAGCACAGGTCGATGTACCGAATACCATTGGTTATATTCATGTTTATGCATTTTTAGGCATCAGTTTAATGAGTTTTGTCACAGCTAAACTTGGTGCGAAAGTTGCTCATCAATTGTCACCTGCAATGTTAAAGCGATGCTTCGCAGGCTTGCTCACCACCGTAGGTCTTTATTTTATTTACCAAGGATTTTCAAAATTATTCTAAAGATTTATGATGACTTTTGCTGTTTAAATTGGCTTTTTAGACATAATATTGTCTGACAATGACATGGCGTGGAAGGGTTGAAATCAGTTAAAACTGTTCCATGAGTCATGTGATGTATTGTGGATTGCATCTTATAAAAACAAGATAGGAAAAGTATGCAACAAGAAGAAATAGAGAGCCTCTCAGAGCAAATTGCCAAGCATATTAGTGAGCAGATCATTAGTGGCGAACTGGTCGAAGGTGAGCGAATACAGGAATTAAGAATTGCCAAAGAGCTGGATGTCAGTCGGGGTTCTGTGCGTGAAGCTTTGCTACTGTTAGAGCGTACGCATTTGATTCAGATTTTTCCGCGACGGGGGGCGATTGTTTCTGAAATGTCGGCACAACAGGTGCGGGCATTATTTGACAGTTGTGCCATGCTGTCTGGGCAAATTGTGCAACGCATTGCGGAAACTTGGCGTCAGCATGAAGCAGAGCAATTTCAAAAGCTGATGGAGCAAATTCAAGAAGAATGCCGTCATGGGCATACTGAAAAGTTTTATGATTTAATTTTTCAGTATTTGGCACGACAGCAAGAGATGGTAGCAAATCCTTACTTGATGAATTTCTATCAGGAGTTGTTGCCTTCGGTACGTCGCAGCTATTTCTTAACCTTAAATACTTCGCGTAGAGAGTTACAAGAGTCGTTTGAGTTGTTTAAACTGGTGAGTGATGCAATTTTAATCCGAAAATCACAACAAGCCACTTTATTTATGGACGATTTTTGTCGACACTTGCGTAACTTGGTGTTGGAATCTCTAACACGGATGAAACAAATCGAATTAGCATGGGCGCGTCGTTCACGACGTTAACAGGACATTATGCGTTTAAGCAGTTTAAAACTTTCAGGCTTCAAATCTTTTGCCGACAGCACGACATTACAATTCAAAGCCAACCGTAGTGCGGTGGTGGGACCGAATGGCTGCGGTAAATCCAATGTGATTGACGCCATCCGTTGGGTCATGGGCGAATCCAATGCACGCCAACTGCGTGGTGGTAGTATGCAGGATGTCATTTTTACAGGGACAGCCAAGCGCAAGCCTGTAGGGATGGCCAGTGTCGAACTTCGCTTTGAAAATACTTATGGTAAATTAGGCGGTGCTTATAACGCTTATAATGAATTAGCGGTTCGCCGTCAGGTCAATCGAGATGGCAAGTCTGAATACTTCTTAAATGGCACCAAATGCCGCCGTCGGGATATTACCGATATTTTCTTGGGGACAGGCCTAGGTCCACGGTCTTATGCCATTATTGAACAGGGCATGATTAACCGTTTGGTCGATGCCAAGCCCGAAGAAATGCGCATATTTATTGAAGAAGCGGCAGGGGTATCTCGCTATCAAGCGCGTCGACGTGAAACGCTATTACATTTAGACCATACCAGCCAAAATTTATCTCGTTTGGAAGATATTGCCCAAGAGCTTAAATCACAATTAAAAACCTTGAAGCGCCAGTCTGAAACGGCAATTCAATATAAAGAATTAGAAAAAACCATTCGTAGCATTAAAGTCGAAGTATTGTCTTTCCAATGCGAACAAAGCAGCCGTTTACAGCAAGAATATACGGTACAAATGAATGAATTGGGTGATCAATTTAAATTGGTTCGCTCGGATTTAACTACGTTGGAGCATGATTTAAGTTCGACCAGTGAGTTATTTCAGCGTTTGATTCAACAATCGACGCCATTGCAAAACGAGTGGCAACAAGCTGAGAAAAAGCTGGCTGAACTAAAAGTCACTTTAGAGCAAAAACAATCGCTCTTTCAGCAAAATACCTCAACTTTGGCGCAACTCGAACAGCAAAAGGCACAAACCAAAGAGCGTTTGCAACTGATTGAACTACAGCTTGAAACTTTATTACAACAACAGGAAGTTCAAACTGAACAGTTGCAGCAACAAGACATTTTGAGTCAACAGCAAAGCCAACGTTATCAAGATTTAAAAGCGCAACAGCAGCAAGTGCAGCAGCAGTTTGAACAAATCAAAGCTCAGGTGGAAAAGCAGCAACAGCAGAAAATGCAAATGTTGGCGCAGTCTGAGCAATTGAGTAAAAATATCGTCCGTATTGAGCAGCAACAGCAAACCTTACAACTCCAAGCCACTCAGATCCAAACTCAAGCACAATCAGAAGATATTCAACAACTGGAACAAGACAAACAATTGCTTCAGATACAGATTGAACAATCCGAGCACATGATTCAGCAGCAGCGTCAGCAGCTAGAACAGGTGCAGGAACAATCTGCGCAGCAAAAAACGCAAGTGCTGCAATTGAAATCTGAAATACAGGTGTTGCAGTCTGAACAGAAAAATTTGACCCAACTTTTGGTCAAGCAAAGTCCTGAGTCTCATAATGCTAATGTGCAATTGATGCAAACCTTGAAGCTGACGGAACAAGGTAAACCGCATGCGCAGTTGATCGAGAAATTTTTGGCCAAGTGGCTTTCGGCGGAAGTGTTGGATGCAGAGGCTGAATTTCAAGACAGTATTGCGCGTCAACTCAAAATGAGCGTCAGCGCTGGTAAAATGGCCTTGGCTCAGTTGCCATGTTTGGCAGACTGGATTGCCTCTGCTCAGCATTCATTGTGGAATCAGGTTGCTATTGCAACGAAACTAAATGAAGCTTTGTCTTATCAATCTCAGCTTCAGCACGGTCAGTCGATTTTAACTTTGGATGGTTATCATGTTGCGGCAGATTGGGTGATTGGTTTGCTTTATGATGAAAGCAGTCAAGCAGGTCAGGGGGCATTGAGCCATCGGATTCGTTTAGAAAGTATTGAAATTGAACTGAGTCATTTACAAACACAATATGAACTGGCAGATCAGCAATTACCTAACTTGCAGCAACAGATTGAGCAACATCAGGCGCAGCTTAAACAACAGCAAGTATTACTCAAACAGCAGCAACAAACACTACAACAATTCGATGTGAGCATTGCCAAGTTACAAAGCAGTGCGCAGGCTTTTGCCATTCAGCAACAACAATTGCGTGACCAGTTGCAACAGTTGGATGAACAACTTGAAGAAGATGCAATGCAAAAGGATGATCTTGAAATTGATTTGCATGCATTGACCTTAAAACTGGAACAGGTTTTACCTCACTATAAAACCACGCAATTCCAACTCGATGAATTGACTGAACAATTAGAGTTGGCACAGCAACAAAGTTTACAGTCGCAGCAAGAGTTGGAAGTATTGCGCCGTCAAAACACCCAAACCCAACAACAAATTGAACTGTTGAAAAAAGATAGCTCTTTCCTGAAAACGCAAAATCTGCAAATTGGTCAGCAGATGGAACAGGCGAAGAAGTTTGTTGATCCAGTTCAATTAGAGCTTCCGAGTTTGGAATCGCAATTTGCCGAGCAATTTCAACAAACAGAAAAATTACAAAAAACGTGGAATGCGTGGCAACTTGAACTGAACAGCGTGCAACAGAAGCAGCAGCAAGTCACCGAACAACGCCATCAACAGCAGCAACAAGATGAGCGTTTACGCACGCAACTGGAAGAAAAGCGGTTGTCATGGCAAGCAGCCAAATCTGACTTTCAGCATTATTCTGAGCAGTTAAAAGCGATGGGGAGTGACTTAATTACAGGTCTTGAAATTGATTTACCTGCGCATCAAGCAAAACTAGAAAAAGCTCAGCAGCAATTTGCCAAATTAGGGGCAGTCAATCTGGCTGCTTCGGAAGAATATGAAGAAGTTTCCAAGCGTTTTGATGAACTCAGCCATCAAATTGAAGACCTAGAAAAGACTGTGGCACAACTGCAAGCTGCAATGAAAAGTATTGACCAAGAAACACGTAAATTGTTTATGACTACGTTTGATCAGGTCAATGCTGAATTGCAAGAATTATTCCCGAAAGTCTTTGAAGGTGGTGAAGCAAGCTTAAGTTTGGAAGATGACTGGCAATCTGGGGTCAAACTCATGGCACGCCCACCAGGCAAAAGAAACAGTTCACTAGCATTGCTGTCGGGTGGTGAAAAAGCGCTTACCGCGTTGGCATTGGTTTTTGCTATCTTCCGTTTAAATCCAGCACCATTTTGTGTACTGGATGAAGTTGATGCGCCTTTGGATGATGCCAATGTTGGTCGTTTCTGTAATTTGGTAAAAGAGCTTTCTGAACAAGTGCAATTCATTTACATTACACATAATAAGCTAGCAATGACGATGGCAACAGACTTATTGGGGGTAACGATGCCAGAGCCCGGGACATCAAAACTTGTTAGCGTAAATTTGGAACAGGCAAAAGAATACGGTTTAGTCGCGGAGTCATAATATGGAAGTCACAACAATAGTCGGTATTGTTATTGCCGTTATCATTATTTTAGTTGGTTTACTCATGCTGTTTAAAAAACCTGCGAGTGCAACGCCTTCACTCGATAGTGAATTGCAGGTGAATTCAGATAGTCAGCTTCCAATTATTCCGCGTCATGTACGCGACCAATTGCAGACTTCGACTGAAACAGCAGAACGAGTTGAGCCAACGCTGAATGATGGTGATGTGGTTGCAGAGAGCACTGAAAAGCATGACCCTAACGTTGCCACGGAAAAACAACAAGCTACAGAGATAGCAGTCAATACAGATGCTGAAGCGACAACTGAAGCAACACAAACAAAGACTGAGGTTGAGGCAAAGACAACAGTCAAAGTAGAAGAAACTGCACCAGTAGCGGATGCAGAAGAAAGCTTACATTTAAATGCACATCATATTGAAAAAGCAGAAATTGTTGAATTCAATGAAGAAAGCAGTATTTTAGATGAGCACTTACACGAACAACAACGTGTCGATGAAGAAAGTGTTTTACAAACGGCAGAAGAATTTATTGTTTTCAACATTTATCCAGAACGCCGTGTATTGACGGGTGACAAGACTTTAAAAGTATTACTTAAATACGGTCTTCGTTATGGTGAAATGGCATGTTTCCATCGTTATGATGAAGAACATGAAAAGCTTTCATTTTCTGTTTTACAGATTACCGAAGAAGGGCCTGCTGGCTTTGACTTAGAAACTCTGGCCAATGAACAAGTCAAAGGTCTAGCCTTTTTCTTGGCTTTACCACACAACGATGTTCAGAATGCATTTGACACCATGGTGAGTATTTCTAACCTGATTGCACGTGAAATTGATGGCACAATTTACGACCAGAATCAACAGGAAATGACGGCTCAATCGCGTGAATTCTGGCGTCATCAAGCAATTGACTATCGTTCAGGTCAACAGGCAACGGTATAATATCAAATTGAAAATGAGAGTCTGACTTTTATAATAGGCAGACAAGATTGTTAAAGGGCGGAGAAACCGCCCTTTTTTATGGTGAAACTATGACTCAGCAAAACACTGTTGTCGCACAAATGCGTCAACTGATTCAGATTCTGGCACAGCACAATCATGCCTACTATGTGATGGATCAGCCCACCATTGCCGACAGTGAGTATGACCAGTTATTTCACCAACTGAAGGCATTAGAACAACAATATCCAGAATGGGTTCAGGCTGATACCCCGACCAATAAAGTGGGTGGTAAGCCATTGGCAAAATTTGAATCGGTGACCCATGCTGTGCCGATGCTGTCCTTAGGCAACGTGTTTAATCAAGAAGAACTGTTTGCTTTCGCACGACGCATTGAAGAACGTTTACCGAATCAGAAGATTGAATACGATGTCGAATTGAAGTTCGATGGTTTGGCAATTTCATTGTGGTATGAAAATGGGGTGCTCGTTCGTGGCGTAACTCGTGGAGATGGTGAAACGGGTGAAGATATTACCCAGAATGTTAAAACCATCCGTAACTTACCGAAAGTTTTAACGCATGCCTCTGGTGTAGTTCCAACTTTACTGGAAGTCCGTGGCGAAGTACTCATGCCAAAGTCTGGTTTTGAAAGGTTAAATGCCGAAAATGAAGCCAAAGGTGAAAAGACTTTTGCCAATCCACGTAATGCCGCTGCGGGCAGTTTAAGACAGCTTGACCCAGCAATTGCCGCTGCACGCCCACTGGCATTTTATGCCTATGGTATTGCACAGTGTGAACCGAATCATGGCTTAGCCACCATGTCTGCAAGTCTGGACTGGTTAACAGAGTTTGGCTTTGCCGTCGGTGAGCGTCATTTCATTTGCGACAGCATTCAAGCAGTACAGCAAGCCTATGAAAAAATTAATCAGGAACGTCCAGATTTAAGCGTTGAAATTGACGGGATGGTGGTTAAGGTCAATGATTTAAGACAGCAACAGCAATTGGGCTTTTTAAGTCGAGAACCCCGTTGGGCAACGGCTTATAAATTTCCTGCGGTGGCTGCGCTTACAACAGTTGAAAATATTGACTGGCAAGTGGGAAGAACTGGAACTTTAGGTGTCACCATGAACTTAAGTGTTTCAAGTAGAACTCAATTAGATTTTCAAATGGCAGTATAAGGGTAGCAGTAATGTCTAAATATAAATTTAACGACAATCAAATCGCCATTATTGAAAAGCTAGGGCTTAATTCAGATTTAGACGATGTAGAAAAGTTATTTTCTTCTAATGAGCACAGTTTGGAAGAGTTGGAAACATTGCTTAAAGTTGCGAATGCTCTTTACAGATCCGGTTATCCGATTATTGAGGATGAGAAGTATGATGAATATCTTAGCTACTTGAAAATTTATGATCCCGAGAACCCATTCTTATTAAATATAGAGCCTGAAGTTTTCATCGATAGCAAGACTGTCCCACTTCCAAAGAAAATGCTTTCTACTGATAAAGCATATTCTTTTGAAGAAATTAAAAAATGGACAGAAAGAATTACTAAAGCAGCGTCAGAAATTGGATTTGATCAAAATTTAATTGAGATTAAAGTTACACCCAAACTTGATGGTTATGCTGCTTATGATGATGGCAGAATTCTCTACACCCGAGGTGATGGGATAAGAGGTCAAGATATTACTCGTGCATTTGAACGAGGACTCAAGGTAGCCGAAAATGCAGAAAGAGGTTTAGGTCCTGGCGAAATCGTAATCAAGAAAAGTTACTTTAATGAAGTGTTGAGTGAAAAGTTTGAAAACTCACGTAATATCCAAGCAGCAATTATTGCTGAAAAGAAAGTTGATGAAGATGTTCAAAAGGCAATTAATGAAGGTGCCTGTGTCTTCTACCCTTTTTCACAATTAGATAAATGGACGGGAAGTATTGAAGAGTTATTGTCAAAATTTGATAGTATTCTTGAAAGTATGTGGAACTCAGTTGATTTTGATATTGATGGATTAGTCTTAGAATCAACAAATGAGTCGATTAAAGAGCATATGGGCTCTACGAGAAAATTTCATAGGTGGCAAATCGCTTTTAAAGTGAATGAAGAATCGGCTGAAGTTGAAGTATTAAAAGTTGTTCATCAGACTTCAAGGACTGGTCGAGTTTCACCAGTAGCTGAATTGGTTCCGACAAAACTTAGTGGGGCTACTTTAAGCAGGGCAACCGTTCATCACTATAATATGGTGAAGACAAATGGGGTTGGTCCTGGCGCAATCATTAAGCTAGTCAGAAGTGGCTTAGTTATTCCAAAAATTGAAGAAGTTATCAAACGAGCAGAGCCAGAATTACCTGAAAATTGTCCTAGTTGTGGTGCTCACCTTATTTGGGAAGGCGATCATTTAATATGCCCGAATAAGTCAGACTGTCCTGCCCAAACCGAGAATACACTGATTCATTTTTTTAAAACATTGGGTAACGTAGATGGATTTGGGCCAAAGGTTATTGAAAAAATAACTAATCAAGGTATTAAGCACATCCATGAAATCTATCAGATTCCTATGCATCAATTTGTAGAGTTTGGATTTGGAGATAAAACGTCACAGAATCTTGTCGATCAACTCCTAGCAAGTAGACAGATTGAAATTGAGGATTGGAGGTTTCTTGCAGCTTTTGGAGTTACCCGATTAGCTGGTGGAAATTGTGAGAAATTACTTCAGCATCATGCCTTAGTTCAGGTTTTCGAAATATCAGTTGAGGATATGGTTAAAATAGATGGATTTGCGCAACTAAGCGCTGAAGCTATTGTCGAAGGTTTAGCAAACGTTAGAGAAGAGTTTTTTAAAGTATATAGTCTCGGTTTCAACTTAAGTGTTACACCCAAGGAATCTGATAGAGAAAGTTCAGATTCGCCTATAGCTGGAGCGGTCGTTGTATTTACTGGCTCGATGCAACAAGGTTCCCGTGACGATATGGAAAAGAATGCAAAAGCACTTGGAGCAAAAGTGGCTAAATCAGTTACTGGTAAAACTACCTATCTGGTAACTGGCGACAAGGTTGGTGAAACTAAGATTAATGCAGCTCGAGATAAAGGAGTTAAGGTATTAACTGAACAGGAATATCTTAACTTAATTGGGTAACTGTAAATATTTAGTTGCACTAGCTTGGCCTATGCTGATAGTTATCCAGTTTTTCTGGTGCTAGCGTCAGATTTGGTTTGCGCTAATACAGATAATTTATTTAATACCAATACACGAGCAAGAATGTCATTCACTTGACTTTGAAAGTGCTGGGCATTGAGCTGATATATAAAGACCCATGTTCACTCATGGGTCTTTATACTTTTTGCTATAAAAAAGAATAATTTGAATTAATCCATATTTTTTGCTACTTGATGCCTAATTTCACTGCAATTTTATGGCTTCCTCTTCGTCCTGGAATTTTATTAGTTTTAAAAATCCTATAATGAAAAGAATTAAGTCTAGTTTATTCTGTTTTTCATAGAAATAGCACTTAAGCGTCATCAAGTGACGCACTTTAATGTACATCTTTCACGGCTATGCATATAGTATTTGAATATACTTAAGCACTGATCTAACGAGATTGAAAAACATGAATAATAAATTTAAGGGTGATCTTGATTTTTTTGAATTAGAAGATGTTAGTCATCGGCTTGAAGTAATTGAGCTCATTCTTAGAGATGATGAAATACCTTTTTCAATGAAATGGGCTTATGGTGCTGGAAATTCTGATATATGGTTATTTGAAGGTACTGCTAAAAAGAATGGCAATAATTATATCGCTGAAAATATTATCGGTAAAAAATTTAAAGGTTCAATTGGTAATGATGATGGTAATGACATCGTTTTTACTAAAGTGATATATGATCAAGAGTTTTTCGAGCTAGAAATCGAAGGCACCATTCTTTATAAAGCACAAAAGTTTGACTTTGAAGGTGTCTTGGAAAGTGTAGATGATACTAGGGAAAAACAGCATAAACCTAATACTAAACTTAAAGATACTAAAGAATTTCCAAAGCCCAAGAAACGGAATTGGAATACTCATAGGAAAGGATTATTTTTTATTAAAACTGAAATTGAAGAGTTGCCGATTAATTTTAAGTCTTACATTCAAGCGAATAGAACTTTTATCTTAGAAATAGAAAAATATGAAAAAATTTTAAAGGGTCTAAACTTTTCTAAAAATTTATTTGAATGGATAAATGAGTGTAGATATCAAATTAGTCAATTTGAATGGGATATTCAGCGAGTGATTGATAGTGATTATAATATAGAAACATTCTACGATCACAAAACATTTATGGCTCAGTGTCTTGAAGAAATTTTAGATCGTGCTCCAAATAGTATTCCATTCAGAATAGATAATTTGTCTGAAGAGCAACAAGATCAAATAGCGGAAGTAGATGAGTATTTTTATAACGTACATGAAAAGCTTAAAAAGAATGGATATTCAGTTTATGAGGCTTGGATTGATGCCGTATAAACTTATTGATTAATCTCTCGAATACGACGGAAACTGTCGCACATTTCTGTTGTTTTGTGGATTTTCTTTTTGTTTTCAAACACAATACTCTCAAAGAAATTTGAGAGTCATCTAAGTGATTACAGGCGAAATTAAAAGCAAAATTGACCAGATTTGGAATGCATTTTGGAGTGGTGGTATCTCAAACCCTCTAGAGGTCATGGAGCAGATGACCTATTTGCTGTTTATTCGCCGACTCGATGAAATTCAGATCACTAAAGAGAAGAAAGCCAATCGTTTAAAGAAAAACGTTGAGCATCCTATTTTTACCCCTGAGCAAGATCATTTACGCTGGTCAAAGTTCATTACTCTGGGTGATGCTGCAACGCTATATAGCACCGTTGCTAATGAAGTCTTTCCATTCATTAAGAACTTAGGTGCAGAAGATGACACAACCTATAGTCATCACATGAGGGATGCACGTTTTACCATTCCTACGCCTGCACTGTTAACCAAAGTGGTTGATCTGTTAGCTGAAGTCCCAATGGATGACAAAGATACCAAGGGTGATATTTACGAATATATGCTCGGTAAAATTGCGTCAGCAGGTCAAAATGGTCAGTTTCGTACCCCACGCCATATTATCAAGATGATTGTGGAACTGATGCAACCGAAGCCAACCGATACCATTTGTGACCCTGCATGTGGTACAGCAGGCTTTCTTGTTGCTGCAAGTGAATATTTAAATGAACACCACAGCACCGAGATTTTTGCCAATCCTGAAGCAGCGAAACGTTTTAATGAAGAAACCTTCTTTGGTTATGACTTTGACAGCACCATGCTTCGTATTGGTTCTATGAACATGATGCTACACGGTGTAGAAAACCCAAGTATTGAAAACCGTGACTCATTAAGTGAAGCTCATTCACATATTGAAAGTAAGTACAGTCTGATTCTTGCCAATCCACCATTTGCAGGCAGTTTGGACAATGAAAGCTGTGCCAAGAATATTCAGGCAGTGGTTAAAACTAAAAAGACTGAATTGTTGTTTTTAGCTTTGTTCTTACGTTTGCTGAAAACAGGCGGTCGCGCTGCGGTGATTGTGCCTGATGGTGTTTTATTTGGTTCGTCTAAAGCGCATAAAGATTTGCGTCAAAAGATTGTCGAAGAGCAAAAGCTTGAAGCGATTATCTCCATGCCATCAGGTGTGTTTAAGCCTTATGCAGGGGTGTCCACTGCTATCATCATTTTCACCAAAACTATGTCGGGCGGTACGGACAAAGTTTGGTTCTATGATATGCAGGCAGATGGATATTCGCTTGATGATAAGCGTAATGAACTCGATGCATCTAAGCATGAAAATAACAATATTCCTGACATTATTACTCGTTTTAAAAACTTGGAAGCGGAAAGCACTCGTAAAGCCACAGAACAAAGCTTTATGGTGGATAAAGCCGATATTGCTGCCAATGGTTATGATTTGTCGATTAACCGTTATAAGGAAGTGGTGTATGAACAAGTGCAATATGAAGCTCCAAGTAAAATTTTGGCGGATTTAGAATTACTTGAGCAGGATATTCTGAAAGGAATGAATGAGCTTAAGGAGTTGCTTAAGTGAAATCAGTACGTTTCGGTGATTTATGCAAGTTACAGAATGGTAGAGCGTTCAAACCTGAAGAATGGTCTGAAGAAGGTACGCCCATTGTTCGTATTCAAAATTTAAATGATCAAACTAAATCATTCAATTATTGTAATTTTGATGTAGACAAGCGTTTTTGGATTGACTCTGGTGATTTATTATTTTCATGGTCAGGGACACCAGGAACTTCTTTTGGCGCATTCTTTTGGAATCGCGGAAAGGGATTTTTAAATCAACATATCTTCCGTGTAGATGTAAAAGAAGAGCTTGTTGATAAACATTATTTAAGGTATGCGCTTAACTCTTTAATTGTACAAATTATTGATCAAGCTCATGGTGGTGTTGGTTTAAAGCATATTACTAAAGGTAAGTTAGAAGAAGTTCAAATTCCACTCCCACCACTTACAGAACAACGCCGAATTGCCTCTATTTTAGATAAAGCGGACGAGTTACGCCAAAAACGTCAGCAAGCGATTGAAAAGTTAGATCAACTTTTGCAAGCAACGTTTATTGATATGTTTGGCGATCCTGTAAGTAATCCTAAAGGGTGGGATATTGGATGTATTGGCGATATGTTGGAGTCAGTGAAATATGGTTCATCTGACAAAGCAACTTTAGAAGGTGAGATTCCAATTCTTCGAATGAATAACTTAACTTATTCAGGTGAAATGAATTTAACTGACCTCAAATATATAACTAAAGTCCAAGCTGATGAAAAATACCTTGTAAAAGAAGGTGATATTTTATTCAATCGAACCAACAGTAAAGAGTTAGTTGGTAAAACGGCTGTATATGTTGGCCCTGAACCAATGGCTTATGCTGGCTACTTAGTAAGAGGTAGAACGAAGGGAAGTTTTGCATCCGAATACATCTCTGCTTTTTTAAACTCTCCTTGGGGTAAAGAGAAATTGCAAAGTATGTGTAAAAGCATTGTTGGAATGGCAAATATTAATGCCAAAGAATTTCAATCAATCATTTTACCAATTCCTCCTGAAAATGAACAAATGCATTTCAAAACAAGAGTATTAGCTATCCGAGAAAAGAAGCAATTACTTGCTAATCAATTAAATGTATTTGAAAGTTTATTTAAATCACTACAAAACCAAGCATTTAACGGTAATTTATAAATGGAGCTATTGCTGATACAACAAAGCAAATGCATCGGTCATCTTTTTTGATTACAATGACTCTATGAAAACATGAGTAAAAAGATGACTGATTTTGTCCAACATTCGCCCGTAGCAATTCAACGCTATATGCAACAGATAGGAAATCTATCTGCGAATGAACTCGTCAAAAAATCAGGACTTACGATAGAAAAAGTTTATACATTACTCAATGACGCTACCCCTATTCTCAAGCTCAGTGAGTTGGAACAGATCGCTAAAGTACTTTTTGTTCCGAGTGTATATCTGACCAATGATGAATTGGAATACTTACCTGATATTCCAGCAATTGTTGATCATCGTAATATGGAAGATGTGTTTAACAGTTCTTATGCTTATCAAGCTGTTCTTCGAGAAGCCATTAAAGCAAGAAATGACTATCTTTATGTCTTGGAAACTATGGGAGAAGAGCCACTCGATTTTAATTTAATGCTTTCAGGTAATGATGCCGTTGAAGATGCAAAAATTATTTCTGACTATTTTGATCTGAACCACCAAAAACGTGCAGTAAAACATAATGACTATTATTCTGCTTGGCGCAGTATTTTTGAAGCTAAAGATATTTTAGTCATTGAAAAATCAAGCAAAGAACCTTTCGGTTCAGATGGTTTTTGTTTGTGGTTTGATGTCGTTCCTGTGATAGTTGTTTTGAGTACAGGACAAGCCGCTGAAAGACGTTTGTTCACCATCATGCATGAATTAGTTCACTTGGGACTACGACAAAGTGTGTTCGATGGAAAAATAAATGCAATCAATACCAATAATCAAATGGAACGCTATTGTGACACTGTTGCGGGTCATGTTATTGCACCATTTGAATTATTAGAAAGTTGTTATCAGTCTGATATGACTGTAGAAGAATTGGTGTTAAAAGTTCGTTCTAAAGCAAAAGCGAGCCGACCAGCTATTGCAATTCAATTAAAACTAGCGGGATATATTTCTGATCAACAACTCAGAGATTATTTAAGACAACTTGACCAAATTAAAATTGCTAAAAATAAATCAGGTGAGGCAAAAATCCCTGCTTCAACTCGAATTATTAGCCATTTTGGTCGATATTTTGTACAAACTGTGATTGCTGCAATGTCGCACAATACAATTTCAGCAAGTACAGCAAAAGATATTTTAGGAATTAAGCCAACATATAAACCAACTACATTACAAGATGTGCAAAGACAGGTGTATATGTAGATGATTTATTTAAGCTTAGACACAAACGCTCTACTAGACATTTGCTTTCGAGTATATCCAGAACAAACTTTCCCAAAACTTTGGGAAATGTTAGATGATCTTACATTGACAACAACAATTAAGTTTTGTGCTTGTTCTTCAATATTAGAAGAAACTCGATCAAAATGTGCTTTCTTTGCGTATGATGAAAGTATCTTAGATAGTTTTCTCACTCGTTTTAGAGTGATCATTATTGATCGAGATGAAGTCGGAAGTCGTATCCTCAATATTCGAACAAAATTATTGGCATATCCATTTGCCGCTGGATCAGCTCATGCAACTAAAGATGAACCTGATGTGGATTTGATTGCAACAGCTCAAAAATATAATACCAGTGGTTTTGTTATTACTGGTGAAATTGGATTTATCGGGGCAGATTGGGATACTTTTAATGCTAGAGCAAGAAGAAAGGAACAAATCAAGATTCCAGATATTTGTGCATTAATCGGTGTCCAGTCAAGCTCATGGTTACAATTATTTCAAAGGTATAATTTTACCTTAGATTAAATTTTAATGGTTAAAATCTTATTGAAATTATTTGAATTTTTAAGATATATTGAAAAATTAAAAACAAGATTTTGAAATTAAAAAGTACAATGGGGTTAAGATGAGCAACTTTCAGTTTTTAGAACCTGAATTTAAAAGCTTGGCAGCGACTGCCAAAGAAGCTGAAAAGCTTGTGTATATCTCCCCACAATTTGCCCTAGCAGCAGCAAGAACATCGCTTGAAAACCTTGTGCTATGGCTCTATCAATATGATAAAAAACTGACACAACCTTATGATGCATCACTACATAACTTACTTAATGATCTAAAATTTAAAGACCTAATTCCGCCCTATATTTGGGACAAAATGGATAATATCCGCATGGTCGGCAACAGTGCCGTACATGGGAAAAAGTTCAAACAGCTTACCACTGAAGAAACTGTAAAACACATTCAGCATCTTTTTTTGATGTATGTCTGGTTTGAGCGTAACTACGGTTCACCCTCAAAAGATCGTTCTCAGTCGATTTTATTCAATCCCAAACTCATTCCAAATACGAACAACATTCAGCAAATCACTGCCAACAAAGAACAACTGCAAAAAGAAACTGAAGCCAAAGAGAAAGAATTTGCAGAACAGCATAAAGCTCTACGTGAGCGAGAACAGAAACTTTTCGAACTTTCTGCAAGTTTAGAAGAGCGGGAAAAGCTGCTTGCTGATATTGATGCTGAACTTGCTCAAAAGCGTGCGGATGTTGAACAAGCCAAGCTTGCCAACAGCAAAGTTCAAGACCATACTGATTATAAAGAAGACGAAACCCGTAAGCTTAAGATTGACCTCCTACTTGAAGAAGCAGGCTGGGAAATTGGCACATCAGTACGCGAAGAAGTCCCTGTGGCAGGAATGCCAAGTGCATCAGGTAAAGGCGCTGTTGATTATGTTCTTTACGACAGTAATGGCTTGCCTTTGGCAGTGGTGGAAGCAAAACGTACTTCTACAGATCCAGATGTTGGACAACAACAAGCCAAACTCTATGCAGATTGCTTAGAGAAACAAACAGGACAACGCCCTGTTATTTTCTATACCAATGGCTACAAAACCCGAATCTGGAACGATGTCCAAGGTGGTCCACCACGTTTGGTTCATGGTTTCTACACGCAAGCAGAACTGAAACGCCTGATTGAAAGACGTAAGAACAACCCTGACTTGGGTGGTTTCCCAATTAATGCTGAAATTGTCGAGCGTTATTACCAAACTCGTGCCATTAAAGCCATGCTCGCAGCCTACCAACGTAAAGAACGTGCAGGCCTACTCATCATGGCAACAGGTAAGGGTTACATTTCTTCATTGACATTTAAGTATTACTTTAATAAAGTATGGACATGATGATTGAATAGATAAATTATTATGTCTAGGATCGAAAATGTTAAAATCAAACCTCAAAATATAATTGTCAAAGATAATCAAGTTATCTTCAAAGAATCTACTAATCTTGAATCCCAAAATCTTCCACAAATCTATTGGTCTAATAATAAAGCTTGGGATGTTGCCAATTTATATGCCTATGACTTAATGGTTAATGAACGAGTCCAGCTAAAAACAATCCAAACAGATATGCAACATCTCAATGCTTATGCTTCTTGGTTGGAGACCGAAGACAATTTGACATGGTGGCATTTCCCAAACAAAAAAAGTGAAAGATGTGTATTTGTGTTTAAAGGATATTTAATTAAACAAAGAAATAACCAACAGCTAGCACCATCCACAGCCACCCATAGAATGCGTGCCGTAATTAAATTCTACCGTTGGATTCAGCGTAATAACTTAATAAATAAAGATATTGAACTTTGGAAAAATAAGTTTAAGAAAATCACTGTAATTAACAAGTTTGGATTTGAGCACTCATTCGATGTTCTTACAACAGATTTAGCTATTCCACTAAGAGCAAATAGTTCAAATATAGATTTAGAGGATGGTGTATCACCAATTAATCCCAAACATGTTCCAAAAATTTTAGAATACGCTAAAACACATGCACCAATCGAAATTTACTTAATGCTTAAACTTGGTTTTTTCACGGGTATGCGTATTGGAAGTATTACAGACCTCAAGTTGGCTACTATTGAGAATTATTCTTATCTTGATGATATGTCCATGGCAACTATAAGAATTGGTTTAGATGCTATTCCACCAGTACAAACCAAGTTTTCAAAAAGTGGCAACATAATTATTCCAACTGAGTTGGTTAATGAGCTTCTTGAATATGCTTATGATGTAAGACGTTTAAAAAGAATAAAAAAAGTGGAAAATTCTGTGAATTTATTTTTAACCTCAAGGGGGAATAAGTATTTAGGTAACGAAGGAAAGTCAATCAATGTCGCAATTCATAGACTAAGAAAATCTGCTTTAGAAAATGGAGTTTATGAATTTAAGGATTTTTATTTTCATCGAACTCGAGCAACTTTTGCAACAGTCTTAATGCAATATTGCTTAGAGAAAATGGATGTGACTAGTGCAGTTCAGTTAGTAAGGGATTGCTGTCTACACAAAGATGAAAAAACGACTTTGAAATATGTAAAGTTCATAGAGCAAAACAAACAACTTGCAAAAATATCTAATGAATATACAAAGGCATTTTTGGGGTTGTGAAAATGGAATCTCTTTCATTTTGTCTGAACAAGCTTTCTTATGGCTCACACTCAAATGAGTGGAACTTATCTGTATTTCTTTATAAAGGTGCAGCATTAGAAAATAGAAGAACTGTCTTGAATTCTATAAAAGCCAATAAGTACGGTGAAATATTAAGTGAAAGGATTGAGTTTGTATCCAACTTATTTGAATATTTTGACTATAGAATAACAATTGGTATATCTCAAAGAACGATTATTTCTGAATTAGAGAAACTGTCATTATTCGTAAGGTGGTGCGAGTATAAAAACAAGTATATTTCAAAAGAGCATATTGCTGAATGTTTTATTGATTGGGTTAATCATGGGATATTAGCAGTTCAACAAAATAATCAAGATGAGTACAGTGCTTATAAGAAATATACAGTAGTTGCAAATATTCTTGTAAGCTCACAGAATTTAGAGAAATATCCTAAAACAAAAACTTTACTTTTGAGAACAAATTTAACCGAAAGACCTCAAAAAAAAGAAGTTGAACTAGTTAGTGAGCATGATGCTTTTGCCTTTGGTAAATTGTTAAAGGCTTTAGTTGATCAATTAACTATCGAAGCGGTCAGAGGTGAATTACCATTATTAATAAAACTACCAAATGATAAAAATGCTTATTTAAAAGGTAATTTAATGGAGGTTAATATTAATTATGAAAAAATTAAAGATAAAAGATTAGCTTTAGAGCGTAGACGTGCGTTATCTGAAAATGAATCGTTACTAGATAAATATAGAAGAAGCAATCTAATAAATATTCGTATTGAAGCAGAGTTGATAATTTTTATCAGTCAAACCAATATGAATTTATCACAAGCTCTTGATTTAAAGATAACTAATTTTAGATGGATGATTAAGGATGACGAATATCATGTTTTTACAGTCTATAAAAATCGCAAACAAGGCGAGGCAACATTCAGGTGTCACAAAGCCTATAGAGATATTTTTCTAAGATATTTACAGTGGGTGAAAGACGTTGGCTTTTGTGATGATAGCAGCCTCTTTCCTTTTATGGCTAGGGAAAAACTTATAGCAAAAGAAACTAAGCGTAAATTACATGTAGTTAGAAATTTTTGCAAAGATATAGATTTTAAATATGTATCTTCCACACAATTGCGTAAGTTTAAAGCAAATTGGCTATTTGAAAATGGAGATGACGCTTCAAATGTTATTCAATTGATGTCTCATCAAGAAGGTACTTTTAGGAAAAATTATCAGAAAGTAAAAAAAGTAAATGCTCTAAAAGAATTAAGTAGTTTCAATAGCCAAAATCTCAAACAATTAGCTATCGGATTGTGCTCAAATAATTGTGAAAATCCACAAAGTATTGAGACTGAAAGTAACATTGCTCAACCTGACTGTGTGAATCCTGAAGGTTGTTTATTCTGTGTCTATCACAAAGATGTCATTAGTTATGATTATTGTTTTAAATTAATATCTCATATTCATTTAAAACGTCTTGAAATGACATTAAATCCATCTCTTGAAAACCATCCAGCAAAACTTCTTATTGAACGTATCAACGAAAAAATTGATAGATTGAAATCTTTAAGTAAAACACAAGAAAAATGGATAGTAAAAGCTCAAATGGAAGTTCAATCGGGAGAATATCATCCTGATTGGATGGATTACATCTTACTTTTACAAGAGATGGTGTAGAGATGTTTTTAAAATCAATAAATATTATTTCTGACATTATTACACCTGCTATGCCAAATTATACTTTGGATAATTGGTTACCTCTTGATAATACTCCTATAACTTGCGATAAAGAAGGTAATGTAATTTCTGTTTTTTCTGATGATATTTGGGATTTTACACCTTACTGTATAAAACCAATGAAATTTAACTTTGGTAGCAACCAGACTAAGGGATATATTATTGATAAAGATAATATTCAGTTGTTTAAAATCATAGTTGCATATTGGCTGTGGGGTGCAAGCCCAAAGGTCAGTGCTATTACAATAGTAAACCGTTGCACCATCTTAAAACCTCTGTTCTATGTCTGTTCAAAACATAATATTCTAATTTCTGAATTGAGAAACCATGAGGAAATTTATGAGGAAATTGCTGCACAATACAAAGGAAAAAGACGAGCTATAGGGCTACAGGAACTCGTTTCTCTTAGTAAGGATATTGGTTTTACCATACTAGATGAAGACTCACTTAGAAAGTTTTCAAAATATCTTGTTGTGAATGATTCAAATCAGACTCCTTATATTCCACCTCGTATATGGGCGTATCAATTAGAAAGATTGGAAAATTGTATTGATGATTTTCTCTCTATTAGTGATGGTGTGGTTTCTGTATTTAATTGCTTTGTAGATAACCATAATAAAACTAGAAATTTTATTAATGAGAAATTTAATAAATATAATGTCACAGGAATGCTTCAAAAATGGACTGACTTCGATTCTAATACGGCTAAAGCCCCCAATCTTTCAAAATATCTTAGTATGGTAAGTTTTGTAAGTATCGCATATATCGTTAATTTTTCACTAATGAGAATTTCGGAAGCTTACTTATTGAGGTATGGTTGCTTTTCCAAAACAATCATAGATGGACAAGAAATTTGTCTCATTCACGGAATTACATCCAAAACTGAAAAAGGTGAGGCTAGTTGGGTGGTATCACCATCAGTTGAAAAAGCTGTAAGAGCCTTAGAAATTATTTGTGAGCTAAGATTTTCTTGTGCTAAAGAGTTATTTGGAATCCTGCAAGATATCAATGACTATAAACCTTATCTACATAGTCCAGTATTTGAACCTTGGGGTAGCGGTAGAGGGAAAAATGAGCGATTAGAGCAAATTAGATCAACCATTGGTTATGCTAATCAAATCGGTACATTTGATAAAATTTTTGAGCAAGAGGAATTCCAAATAACGCAGGCTGATTTCAATATAGCATGTAAAATGACCCCTAACTTAGATATAGAAATATATCAAGTTGGTAAAGTATGGCACTTTGCATGGCATCAGTTAAGAAGAACAGGTGCTGTAAATATGCTAGCATCAGGTCTTATCACTGAGCAGAGTTTGCAGTATCAACTTAAGCATGCTAATACGATTATGAGCTTATATTATGCCAACAACTACTATAAATTAAAGTTCAAGTTGGACGATGCAGTTGGTCAGATATACTTGGAAGAATGGCATCAAAATAATGTCCGAAAAAATATGGAATTGGATAGTCCAAAATTCATCTCTCCACATGGACATAAGAGAAAGGCTCAGATAATTTCTGCTATTAGCGAAAAAGATCACACTCAACTTCTAAGAATGTCTGAACAAGGCAATCTAAATTATCGAGAAACTTTTTTAGGTGGATGTACAAAAACAGGTGCACCATGCCCTTATGGTGGGATATCGAATATTGTGCAATGTATGGGTGGTTCTAATTCCTTGGCTTGTGATGCCGTTCTTCTTGATAAGAAAAAAGTTAATACTATGCTTAAACTTGAACAGTCGTATCTTGAGAAGATTAAGAAACTGGAAAAAGAATCAATCTCGACAGTCTTTCAGACTGAACAATTAGCATCAATTCGGAAAGCAATTTATGTCATTCAATCAAATGAGTAAAGCAGAACTTCAGTTTTATGAAGCATTTATTAGGCTTAAAACTAATAAACCTAATATATTGCCAAAAGGATCAAAAGTTTCACAAAACAATGTTGCTAAGGAAGCAGGTGTTGACCCTTCAGCTCTTAGAAAATCGAGATATCCTAGTCTTGTTAATGAAATTCAAGAATGGATAGATCAAAATCCACAAAACACTAATTTTTCTGCTAAAAAAAAGGAAAATTCAGCTACTAATGATCAAGTTCCTGTATTAAAAAACCGAATTGAAATTTTAACTCAAGAAAGAGATGAGGCTGTATCTAAGCTACTAGAAGCACAATTAACGATTATTGAGTTATCACTACAATTAGAGAAAATTGTAGATAATTGATTTCTAATATATCTAGTAATTTCATGTGCTTAGTATTAATGAGTGACTTGAAAAAATGCTGAATCTAGAGAAACATCCTCTTGCTATTTTGAAGTCATATCAAGCTAATCCTTTATGAGAAGTAATATAGGATGAAAGTGAGGCTTTAAAGCTTAAAGATCATTTTGAATCCAAATGGAAAGATTGATTAGAAACTGTTGAATTGGCAACAAATACACTGTGGTTAATTTTATTTTTATTAGTAATTTGCTTTAATTGAAACACAAATTTCAGGAATATATTCTGTGGCTAAGAAACCTACCAAATCCAAAGTAAAAAGTTTTGAAGAATCGTTATGGGATAGTGCCAATAAACTACGTGGTAGTGTTGAGCCCTCTGAGTATAAGCATATTGTTTTATCTCTAATTTTCTTGAAATTTGTGAGTGATACTTTTGAAGCTCAACGTACAAAGATTGCCGAAAAGCATGGTGCAAATGCTGAGAAATTCCTAGAGATTGAAGCTTTTTATCATCAAGATAATGTCTTTTATCTAACGGAAGAGTCTCGTTGGAGCTATCTCATTGCAAATGCTAAGCAAGAAGATATTGCTCTGAAGATTGATACAGCCCTGCATAACATTGAGAAGAAAAATAAAGCACTTCAAGGCGCACTGCCTGATAACTACTTCTCTCGTATTGATCTAGAGGTGAGTAAGCTTGCTGCATTACTTGATGAGATCAATAACATTCAAACAATCTCCAACCAACATGAAGATGTCGTTGGTCGTGTATATGAATATTTCTTAGGAAACTTTGCTTTAGCAGAAGGTAAAGGTAAAGGAGAGTTCTATACACCTAAAAGTATCGTTAAGCTGATTGCATCTATGATTGAACCATACAAAGGTCGTGTTTATGACCCTGCTTGTGGTTCAGGTGGTATGTTTGTTCAATCTCTTAAATTCGTAGAAAACCATAAAGGTAATAGAAAAGATATTTCTATCTTTGGTCAAGAACAAACTACTGCTACTTATAAGCTTGCTAAGATGAACTTGGCGATTCGTGGCATTAGTGCTGATCTTGGTGCAGCGGCTCGCGATACATTTGCAAAGGATCAACATCCTGATCAAAAATTTGACTTCATTATGGCAAACCCTCCTTTTAACCAAAAGGATTGGCGTGGAGCAGATGAGTTAACTAAAGACCCTCGTTGGGATGGCTATGAAGTTCCTCCTACAGGGAATGCCAACTATGGTTGGATTCTCCACATGGTATCTAAACTTTCTCAAAATGGTGTTGCAGGCTTCATTCTTGCCAATGGTGCATTATCTGGTGATGGCACAGAGAAAGAGATTCGTAAAAAGCTGATTGAAAATAAATTGGTAGAAGCGATTGCTGTATTACCAATGCGAATGTTCTACACAACAGATATTAGTGTTTCTTTATGGATATTGAATCGTAATAAAAAAGAACGCTCTGTGCCTCATGGTGACCTAACTCGTGAATACCGTGATCGTGAAGATGAAGTACTCTTTATGGATTTACGAAAAATTGGTGAATCGTTCGAGAAGAAATTTATTCAATTCTCAGATGAGCATATTGAACAAATTTCAGAAACTTTCCATACGTGGCAACAAAAATTATTTGAGGTTGAATACCAAGATATTCCCGAATATTGCTATTCAGCATCACTTCAAGAGATTGCATCTAAAGATTATTCACTTGTACCAAGTAAATATATCGAATTCGTTAACCGTGATGAAAATATTGATTTTGATGAAAAAATGTTAGCTCTTAGATCAGATTTTGCTGAGCTTTTAAAAGCTGAAGAAAAGTCAAAACAAGATTTGTTGAACGTATTTAAAGAGCTGGGCTATGAAATCAAATTATAAAAAAATTGGTGATTATGTTCGTCAGGTTAGTAATCGCAATACAGACTTAAAAGTTATGAATCTAAAAGGCATTAATATTGAGAAAGAATTTATGCCTTCGGTAGCTAATATTAACGGCACTGATTTATCGAAATATAAAGTTGTCAAAAAAGGACAATTTGCATTTAATCCAATGCATGTGGGGCGTGATAAAATGCTTCCAATTGGATTATGGAAAGAAGAAGAACCTATTATAGTTTCTCCTGCTTACATAGTTTTTGAAATAATAGATCATAATCATTTAGATCTTAACTATTTGATGATGTGGTGTAGCAGAGAGGAATTTGATAGAAACTGTTGGTTCACTACAGATAGTAGTGTTCGAGGTGGATTCAGTTGGGATAGTTTTTGTGATTTAAATTTCCCATATATTCCTCTTGAAAAACAAAAAGAAATTTATCATGAATATTTTGTTGTGAGCAATAGGATTTCATTATTAGAAAGAATTTTAAGCACAGTTGAACAAACTTCTTATCATTTATACAGAGAATGGTTTGTTAATTTTAATTTTCCAATGAATTTCATTGACTCTAATCTAGATTCTAAAGGTTATAAGCATTCAAAAGGACAATTTATTTGGGATGATGATTTAGAAAGTGAAATTCCTTTTGATTGGAGTAGTGGTACTTTAGAAGATATTTATAGTTTTCAATATGGTAAAGGTAATAATAATCCAAGTAATGGAGGAATTTATCCAGTTTATGGTAGTAATGGAATTATTGGCTACTATGATCAATTTAATAATCAGGATGCCCCAGTGATCGGTCACATTGGCTCTTGTGGTTCTCTTGTATATGCTTTTGGAAAACATTATGTGACGTATAATGGTGTCATGTGTAATATAAATGAAAATTATGGAAAAATTTTTGGATATCTGACACTGAAGAGTAAAGATCTTAAATCGCAGACTCGAGGTAGTACTCAGCCTTTTTTAAGCTATGACATGCTTTATGAGATAAAAACAGTTTTACCTCCTAAAAATATTGAAAGCAAGGCATCTTTTTATTTTGACCGTATCTATAGGCACATAAATATTTTAAATAATCAAATTAATTCTTTGAATAAGATTAAAGATTTAATTTTACTAAATCTTAGTAAAATATAGGGGGGGACATGAGTTTTACAGAAAATAAACTAGAGCTAGTTATTACGAATCTTTTAAAGTTAAGAAATATAGATCATTTAAATTTTGTTAACTCTTCTAAATCTCGTGAAGATGTGTTTTTTTATGATGATTTCGAACAGTTTATTAGAAATGTTTATAAAAATGATTCTTTAACCCCTCAAGAAGTAAAAAATATAACTATAAGATTAACTAAACTGCCTGCTTCTGATATTTATGAAACAAATAAAATAATATTAGATTTAGTAAGTAATGGTTTTTTATTAAAAAGAGAAGATCGTTCTAAAAAAGATTTATATATTCGATTGATAGACTATGAAAACATCGAAAATAATAGTTTTAAGTTTATTACTCAAATGGAAGTTCAAGGTAACGAACTAAGAATTCCTGACGGTATTCTTTATATCAATGGTATACCTTTAATTGTCTTTGAGTTTAAAAGTGCTATTCGTGAAGATGCAACAATTTATGATGCTTATCAACAGTTAACTGTACGTTATGCACGTGATATCCCAGAGCTCATGAAATACAACGCCTTATGTGTAATCAGTGATGGGGTAAATACAAAGATGGGATCTTTATTTGCGTCTTATGAGTTTTTCTATACATGGCGCAAAGTTATAGGTGATGAAACCCTTGAAAAGAATGGTATTGACTCCTTGCATACCATGATCGAAGGCTTATTTGAACCTAAACGATTAATAGATGTCATTCGTAACTTTATTTATTTCCCTGATACAACTAAGCGAGACGATAAGATCGTTTGTCGTTATCCTCAGTATTATGCTGCGAATAAGTTATTTGAAAATATTAAGACACATCGAAAGCCGTTAGGTGATGGTAAAGGTGGTACTTATTTTGGCGCAACTGGATGCGGTAAAAGCTTCACAATGCTTTTTCTATCACGCTTGATTATGAAAAGTGTAGAGTTTGAAAGCCCAACTATTGTGGTTATTACAGATCGTACAGATTTAGATGATCAGCTTTCAGCTCAATTCACCAATGCAAAAGGCTTTATTGGTGATGAAACAATTCTAAGCGTTGAAAGCAGACAGCATCTCAGAGAGTTACTTCAAGGTCGCAAAAGTGGTGGTGTGTTCTTAACAACTATTCATAAATTTACCGAAGATATTGAGCTATTGACTGAACGCACAAATGTCATCTGTATCTCAGATGAAGCTCACCGCAGTCAAGTCAATCTAGATCAAAAAATCCGTGTAACTGAAGATGGTGTTAAGAAGACATACGGATTTGCCAAGTACTTGCATGATTCTTTGCCTAACGCAACCTATGTTGGTTTTACAGGTACGCCTATTGATGCGACTTTAGACGTATTTGGTGATGTAATTGATTCTTATACGATGAGTGAATCAGTACAAGATGAGATTACAGTAAGACTTGTATATGAAGGTCGGGCTGCGAAAGTATTGCTAGACAATAAAAAACTTCAAGAAATTGAAGGCTATTATAAAAAGTGTCAAGAAAATGATGGTGCTTCAACTTATGCCGTTGAAGAAAGTAAGAAAGCTATGGCAAATATGCGGTTAATTTTGGGTAATCCAGATCGAATTAAAGCTATTGCTGAAGACTTTGTAAACCATTATGAAACCCGCGTGAGTGAAGGCTCTACAATCATGGGTAAAGCAATGTTTGTTTGTGCATCACGACAAATTGCTTTTAATCTGTATCAAGAAATCATTGCGCTTCGACCTGAATGGGCTGAAGTCAAAGAAGCTGCCGATGGTATCGCTTTAACTGAACAAGAAAGAAAAGAAATCAAGCCAAATGCGAAAATCAAGCTAATTGCTACAAGACATAAAGATGATGAGAAAGCACTTTATGATCTGTGTGGTACTAAAGATGATCGCAAAGAACATGACCGACAATTTAAAAATCCGAAGTCAAACTTCAAAATTGCGATTGTTGTCGATATGTGGCTGACAGGCTTTGACGTTCCTTTCCTAGACACCATTTATATTGATAAACCGATTCAACAACATAACTTAATTCAAACGATTTCTCGTGTGAATCGAAAATTTGAAAGTAAAGAGAAAGGCTTGGTAGTCGATTACATTGGTATTAAAAACCAAATGAAATTGGCTTTAGCTCATTACAATAAATCTGATGCAAAAAACTTTGAAGATGTTGAGCAATCCATCATTGTTGTCAAAGATCATCTAGAATTATTGAAGGATCTATTTAATAAATTTGATACCTCCCCTTATTTCTCAGGAGAGCCTTTAAAACAGCTTCAGTGCTTAAATAAGGCATCAGAGCATGTTCAGCTTACCAAAGAGCTAGAACATCGTTTTATGCAGCTTGTGAAGCGTTTAAAGGCAGCGTATGACGTTTGCAATGGCTCAGAAAAGATTAGTCAGGATGAACGAGATCTCATTCACTTCTATTTAGCTGTACGTTCTATCGTCTTTAAGTTAACGAGGGGTGATGCTCCTGATACTGCTCAAATGAATCTTCAAGTACAGAAAATGATTGCTGATGCATTAGAGGCTAACGGAGTGGACGATATTCTCAAGATTGGTGAAGATGAATCTACTGAGGTCGATATTTTTGGAGATGATTACTTAGCTAAGCTAGAAAAAATTAAGCTCCCAAACACCAAGATTAAACTGCTGCAAAAATTATTAGCTAAAGCTATTGGTAAATTCAAACAGGTAAACAGAACTAAATCTATTGATTTCTCTAAACGCTTCAAAGCTTTGGTTGATAGCTATAACGAACGTAAAGAAGACAGTATTTTGGTCAGTGGCGTTCTTGAAGACTTTTCAAATGAAATCATGAATCTACTTCAAGATTTAAAGCAAGAAATGGGTTCATTTGCCGATCTTGGGATTGGCATTGAAGAGAAAGCATTCTATGACATTCTTCAATCTTTGGCGGTGAAATATGACTTCACTTACCCTGAAAATCAGCTATTAGATTTAGCTAAAGCGGTTAAAGCAGTAGTAGATGATAAATCTAGCTACCCTGACTGGAGTGATCGAGAAGATATTCGAGCTGAACTAAAAGTCGATCTGATTGTATTGCTTGCTGAATATGGCTATCCACCGATTGATCATGATGAAGTGTATAAAGAAATCTTCGAACAAGCGGAAAATTTTAAAAAGTATGCCAGTCTTTAATTAATAAACAATATAGGGTAAGGATATGACACAAGAATTAGATATAGAAAAAGAACTGGCTGAAATACTGAGTGAATCAATTTCTGCCCCATTTTTGTTTATTGGTTCAGGCTTTTCTAGGCGATATCTAGATCTTCCAGATTGGAAGGGCTTATTAACTAAATTTTCCACTTCAATGCCATTTGATAGCTATTTGGGGACATCAGGTAATGACTATCCAAGTGCAGCTTTAGCATTAGCAGGAGATTTTGCTGCTGAATGGTGGAAATCAAATAAAGATAAACCTGAAATCTACCAATCTAAAAATTGGATTCATGCTATCGAAACACCTCTCAAATATGAAATTAGTCAATATTTGAACAATGTCGAAATTGAATCAAAAATTAGCGATAATCCTGAGTTAAAAGAATTGTTAAGCTCAGAAGTAGTCATTGATGGAATTATCACAACAAATTGGGATAGGTTGCTTGAAACTATTTTTCCAAAATTAAATGTATATGTGGGTCAATCAGACTTATTTTTCAGAAATCCTCAATCTATTGGTGAAATTTTTAAAATACATGGGTGTTGTAGTAATTTTTCAAGCTTAGTACTGACAAAAAATGATTATGAAAATTTTAATAGTAAAAATGCATATTTAGCAGCAAAGCTACTATCTATATTCTTAGAAAATCCTGTCATATTTATAGGTTATTCTATTACTGATACCAATATTACTGACTTGTTAGGTTTAATTGCAGACATGATGGAATCTCAGGAGCAATTAGAAAGATTGGCAAAGAATCTGATTTTTGTTACTAGACCTGATGATGAAAAAGACCAATTAGAATCTGTACTAATGACGGTTGGTTCAAAAAAATTATATTTCACCCATATTCGGACTCATGACTATTCTAAAATTTATAAAGCTCTACAACATTCAGAAAGGAAAATTCCAGTTCACTTATTACGTGCTTTAAAAGAGCAAATTTACAATATTGTAAAGACTACTGAAGATGCGGACAGACGTATTGCCGTAAAAGATTTCGATGAAGCAACTGCTGAAAATTCAGAACTAGAATTCGTAGTCGGTGTTGGGGTTGCTCAAAATGAATCAGGTGAACGCATTGGATTAAATGGTGTGAATAGTTGGGATATCCTAAAAGATATTATCTTAGATCATTTACCTTTTAGCGATTCTGATATTTTAACTCAAGTGCTTCCAGAACTTTCTAAGCAGAATAGAACTTATTTGCCTGTCCAAAAATACAGCAAGGCAAATCCAATATACAAAACACAGACGAATATTCAATCAACGCTGAAAGAACTTTTAGGCTTTGACATTGAGCACTATAAAAAGAAAATACCAACATCTGTAACAAGACAGTTTGATAAAGCATGGACATTTGAAGAAATAATAGCCTTGGAAAAAGTCGGTGAATCTGAATGCTCCTTAAATAAGAGAATCGACTTTTTGGCACTATGGCTAATCAATAATCCAACTCAACAGAATTGTTATTTATTAAAACAAAGCTACCTTTCTACTGAATTCGATAATTTAAAGTCTAAAGGAGATGCTTCTACTTTTAGACGATTGATATGTATTTTAGATCAAATTGAGAACAAAATTTTATGATTTTGATACTCTATTAGAACCTTTAACAGGCTTCTAATAGAGTTTTAATTGCTTTAATTTCACATTCCAAAAGTGACATTTGTTTTTGTTTTTTAATGATAAATTTCATAATAATCTCTGAGAGTATTGGGAACTTATCAAGATACAACTCGTAAATATGTAATTCGTTACGAAGGTGATCAATACTTTTCAAAACTTTATCATATTCGACTAGCAACTTGCTTTTAACGTGATCTGAGTCATTTGATTCTCTAAAATTTAGTAATTCGGAGCGGGTGTAGTTAGAGGAATATTTATATGTACAAGTAGATGTATCAGCTAATATTAAATCTACGGAAACAAGCTCCCTAATAAATTGATAAATTTTTGCATAATATCTTTTTGAGCTAAATTCAGGGTAAAAAAAGATAAAGAGTCCTCTTAAGTCTTTGAACTCATAACCTGAAAATGTTCTATCTGACAAAAAATCAAACAAACAGTTTTTTAGCTGATGATTTGTAGACATATAGATATACCGATTAAACAATTGAACAAGGAAATATCCTATTTTGGGATATTTTCATTAATAGTACAACATCTTGAGCTATGAGCTCAATACATGACCCTCGATACAAAAATTTGATCAAAGAATTAATCAAAATACGTGAGTTGAAAAATATAACTCAGGTAGAACTTGCTACATCTTTAAAAAAGCCACAGTCATACATAGCTAAAGTTGAAAACTTGGACAGACGAATTGATGTATTAGAACTACATGATTGGTTATCGGCGTTAGATAAACCGATTAGTGAATTTTTAGCATCTTATTTTGAGATTTGAAATTTTTAAGTGTAATTAGTGGACTACCCATAATTATTAGGTAGCTGATAAAGGTAACTGGTATATATCAACCTAATCTATTCTGAAGAAAATTTCAGAATAATTCATGGACATTATCGGCAAAGATGTCCATGAATTATTTAACGTGATATGGACATTGCTTATTTAATAAATTTTTTGAAAAAACAAACTATTAAAAAATGTCCATACATTCTATGTAATCCTTA
>NZ_KE007374.1 GCF_000400735.1 Acinetobacter tandoii DSM 14970 = CIP 107469 | reverse complement strand
AAAAAAATATCATATTTTGTTTTAATAAGTTTTCCAGTTCATCCAATTCACTTTTATGTACGTTCTCAGATTTTGGAATTGTATAAGTTGTAAAACCGAATGGGCTTTTTTCATGAACTTTTACTTGGCTTACATGCTCAATAATTTTATTAGAGAGGTTGATAGCTTTGGCTTTCCCTTCTCTTTCATTAAGCTCCATTGCTCGTTCTCTTAATACACTTTCTAATTTTTCAGGAATGATAAACCATGATGGATTTCCCATAGCTGAAGGATACCCTTTAGGGGATGCCTCAGAACCATTCCAACGCAAAGCCAATTTATCTTTTGACTCTCCTGACTCGTCCACCCAATTAAGAACAGCTAAGGAAAATGAATCCTCTGCACCATCATAAAGTACATGAACACTTTTCACATTTTTTCGTGGAGTTTTTACATCTGTAGGTCGAATATAGTTCATGATTAATCCATAAATGTATTTATACACGTAGTTAAACACATAAAAAAATACATGTAAACACATGTGTATTTGGTTTGTTATAAACTAAAATAAAGAAGTTCATTTAACATAATGGCGCTTATGCGAAACCAATTTTAAAAAGTTATTGTTTTTAAGGTATTTAAAAAATTAGTCATGACTAAAAAATAGGTAAAAAGCCGACTCCGAAACAAGTCGGCTGCTTTTTAAGCACTTTTGTCACTTTTAGCCAATAAAGTCGATTAAAAAATACTCAAAATTTCATTTTTTCCTGATTTCTCAAGACTCTCATTTCTGAAATTATCCCCATTTCCTGCGGACAATTCTTGGGATAATTTGAGGATATCTCCATGTACGTTCTGGCGTACAGGCATTCAAGAAAATCACCAATAGGCAGACACCATCAGATTGCATATTATGGCTTCATCGAAAACAGGATGTTCCACATAACAACAATAAGATCAGCGACAGGACGCGAGGGATGACAGGAGTTGACCCTAGTACCAAATACGAAAAACCCCGACAGGATGTCGGGGTTTTTTATTGTCTGAATATTTTCGGATAATCCGTATTATATTAATTTTAGTTGAACTTAAAACTAGGCATAAAGACAAATGAAAATAGGGATCTTTTGGTACTGGAATAATCAAGTCATTGGTATTGCACATTCCTTTAATATTACGAAAGCAGACTCTATTGGCCTGATTGATAGCCCATATACACATATTGAATATTGGATTACATTGCAAGAAAAGTATTCTGAACTACAAAACTATGAGTATGAACAGATCCCAAGAGGTCGAGTAATTTTTGATACCAACAAAGAAAAATCAATTATTTATTTGGATAAGACATTGTTATATAAATCAAAAATTAATAAAGTCTATGATTTTTTTAATTTAAATCCAGAACAATCGGTGCTAAAAAAAGACTCACACTATCAAATTTGACCAACACTACTGTTAGATCAACAAACTTGCGTTAAAATACACACGATCACTCTTAGAATGGTAAGCGATATGAGAAAACGTCTTAAAGATTATAATATTGAACAAGTATCTAGTCGTGAAAAGGTTTCTGGACAAGTTTTACCTATAAAGTTTAGTAATGATGAAGCAACTAAACGAGTTGTTATGCATAGTGCTAGACGAGTGATCCAGCAACATAAAGCAGAAATACAAGAGTTAGCTTATAAATGAGCTTGATTAGTTCGACATTCGTAATTGCTGTACATGACGAGATTTTGCTTCAAACAGGTGTAGGTCGATCTGGTTGCCAGATTGAGAAACTGGAAAGCGTCCTAAACCGTATAGATCAGCAAATGTATTACAGTAATGTGAGTGATATCTTTGAAATTGCTGCATGGTTTGGTATTGCAATTTCTAAAGGGCATGCATTTGTCGATGGAAATAAAAGAACAGGGCTAGCAGTGATGCTAACTTATCTTGAAATCCAAGGTGTGACCATTCAAGAACACACGGGTTTAGATGATTTAATGGTTGATATCGTTGAATCCCAAGAAGATCATGAGCTTTTAGCCAAACTGGTAGCAGGATTCTTATATGAGCTATCTATAATTTAATTTATTCAATCTGTATTTTTATTTTTGGGTCGTTAATGTTAGAAAGTATCTCCTTATAAATTAAATAGTTTTCATCATCTCGGCATACAAAAAATACTTCTTCAACACAGTCATATTGGGGAAGTATTGAAAGTATGGTACCAATTGCAATTTCGGCTGCCAGTTGGCGAGGAAAACCATAAACACCTGTACTGATGTTTGGAAAAGAAATAGTTTTTACACCAACATGGTTAGCTTTCATAATCGCATTACTATAAGCATCACAAAGCAATTGTGGCTCATTACGCTCACCATCTAACCATCTTGGCCCAACAGCATGAATAAGATATTGGGCAGGCAGGTTTCCAGCAGTAGTAACTTCTGCTTGTCCAGTTGAAC
>NZ_KE007373.1 GCF_000400735.1 Acinetobacter tandoii DSM 14970 = CIP 107469 | reverse complement strand
AAGCGTTTGAATTCAGAATCTGAAAAACGATTTAATTTCTGATATCTCATGAAATTTATATTGAGGTGGTTTTTACTTTCGCAAGAGATCTAATATATGAACGTTATTTCGGCAATATTATTAAATGAACACCCTGTCAAAGGATGTATTCAGGATGGAAATGGAAAGACTAAACCATTTCCTATTTTTGCTATTGATGGGCTTCCATTAAATATATGGATAAGTAAAAACACTAGTTTTAAGGATGCAAACTCTTCCGTTCCAGCACATGGTTGGCTATATGACTTTGAAAATAGCGTTCCTTTGAGTAATGCATGGAAACTATTAAAACCTGAAACTTCTGAATATGGTGCAGTATCCACTGTCATACCAATTTTAATTTGTTCTGATGATTTAGATCTTGTCTGTAATGTAATTATGATTGAACAGATGGTGACTGAATCAGAAGTTCAATGGATTCGATTTGGGGTAGCATGGAACAATATGCATGACCTTGTAACATCAGTAGTTTGGGAACAACCTTTTTCATCTCCTGTTTTAACATTTAAATTAAGTGATTTTGAAGAAGCATACAATAATTTGAAAAGCTTAGATAAAGCTTGGAATGAGGGTATTTAACATAATAGAGCTTATACGAAATGCATATAAAAATAGTTTTATATTTCAAAAAGTTATGCTATAAAAAATTGGGGCGCAAAACCTAAAAAACCGACTTGGAAACAAGTCGGCTTTTTTATGTACAAAATTGATAGATTATGCCAATAAAATTATCTAAAAAAACACCAATTGTGCTTAAATAGCTTATTAAAAAAACACCAAATAAGATCAGCATACTGATCTTATTTGGTGTTTTTGATGTATGATTATTACATCGTAATAGTGCTTATAGGGTATTTTGATGCTAACTATTTCTGAAAAAGAAATCCTAGATCGCCTGAATTTTGATAACCCTTGGTGGGAAGATAGAGATACATCTATTAATCATAGCCAACATCCTAAAAGAAAATATTTTTTTGAGTTTTATGAAAATATCCTAGATCGTTCTGTTAATCGGGCACTTGTGCTAATGGGGCCAAGACGCGTTGGAAAAACCGTAATGGTCATGCAAAGTATAAGTGAACTTATCCACAGAGACTCAATTGATAATAAAAAAATATTATTTTTATCTTTAGAAACACCTATTTATACAGGTATTGGGTTAGAAAAATTATTAAATATTTTTAATTCATTACACGACCATAAACGAAATGACGAATTGTATATATATTTTGATGAGATTCAGTACCTAAGAGATTGGGAAGTCCATCTAAAATCTTTAGTAGACTCCTACCCAAGCTATAAGTTTATAGTAACGGGATCTGCTGCCGCTGCCTTACGCTTAAAAAGTAATGAATCTGGTGCTGGTCGATTCAGTGATTACATCCTTCCGCCTTTAACGTTTGCTGAATATCTGTCATTTATTAATAAGGAAGCTGAGTTAGTTACCTACACTGAAGATTTTGAAAGCTTTGATGATCAATATAGCGCCAACAATATTGAAGAGCTAAATAAAGAATTTGTTAATTACCTTAATTATGGTGGTTATCCAGAAACAGTTTTTTCTGAGAAAATCCGCGAAAACCAGTCACAGTATATTAAAAGTGACATCATAGATAAGGTGCTCTTAAGAGATTTACCTAGCTTATATGGTATCAACGATATCCAAGAGTTAAATAGACTCTTTACAACCTTGGCGTACAATACTGGACAAGAAGTATCCTTAGATGGATTATCAAAAGATTCTGGTGTCGCAAAAAATACAATTAAACGCTATTTAGAATATTTAGAAGCTGCTTTTCTGATCAAAAGGGTTGAAAGAATTGATAACAATTGTAAGAGGTTCAAGAGAGCTAATTTTTTCAAAATATATTTGACTAATCCCTCTATGAGAGCAGCATTATTTGGTCAAATAGATCCTACTTCTCAACACATGGGAGCCCTGACGGAAACTGCTATTTATAGCCAGTGGCAACATGGGAGCATAGACTCTCTTTATTATGCTAGATGGGATAATGGTGAGATTGATATTGTCTATCTTAATGATCTACAAAAACCTCAATGGTTTATCGAAATCAAATGGACAGATAGACCATTTTCAGATCATAAAGAGTTAGATAACTGTATAACATTCAAACGCAAAAATCCTAACTTACAAGGAGATTCTATCTTAGTTACTAGTAAAACTATTGATGATGAACTGATATATAGAGATGAACGATTTGTATTTAAACCATCAAGCTTATATGCATATATTGTTGGTTTTAATTCTTTAAAAGGAATGGGGAAAAGAAAAAAAGCACCTTAAGGTGCTTTTTATTTAACATAAAATCTCTTATACGCAGCCCAGGTTAATCCTGGGCTTTTTGTTCAATCTGATCATTGGCCTCAAACATGCCAGGATTGGTAATCTGGATATTGTCCTGACAATTTTCGCAAAGCATCAGCCCTGCAAAAAGCTGTACGTTGTCCCTTGAATCACAGAAAGCACATGGTTTAGAGAGTTGAATAATATTGCTCATGGCTTTTTCCC
>NZ_KE007372.1 GCF_000400735.1 Acinetobacter tandoii DSM 14970 = CIP 107469 | reverse complement strand
CAACAACCGCTAAAGCGATTATTGTCAAAAAAAGACACTCCTCCTCGCTCCTGCGGAGAGCCTCCTTTGCGAATTGGATCTCAGGTGAATTCGGCATGTTTTACATGAATATTCGGCATAATGTGAAGAAGGATTCTAGTTCCAAGAATACCTTCCATTATCTGACTCGAACGGCTCATTTTGCTGAGCAAAAGGCCGATGAGGAATTGGAGTTTGTGCGTTCTGGAAATATGCCTGCTTGGGCTGTCGATGCGCCTGCAAGCTTTTGGCATAGTGCGGATCGTTATGAGATTGCTCGAGGTCGAACCAGTTCAACGTTGACTGTGGCTTTACCAAAAGAATTGTCGAAACAGCAGCGTAAAGAATTGGTCGAGGCCTTTATTCAGGAATTTGCTGATCAGTATCAGTTCCCTTATACCGCAGCGGTGCATAATCATCCGAGTGAGCTGACAGGTGAAGATCAACCGCATTTGCATCTGATGTATTCTGAACGGAGTATGGCCGATGGGATTGAACGACCACCAGAGCAGTTTTTTAAGCAGTATCGTCCAAAGAATCCCACTAAGGGTGGCGCACAGAAATTAACGGCTGATGCGTTGGGCTTTGGCCGTGATCAGGTCAAAGCCTTTCGAGAAAAAACTGAGCAGCTAATTAATCAGGCTTTGGAAATGCATGCACCGATGAAAACCGTGATTCTGGAGGGTATGGAGATTGTTGTTCCAAATCGAGTGAGTCATCTGTCTAATCAGGAATTTAACCAGAAGTATGGAACGCAATTGCACGATGTTCCACAGATCTACCGATGGAAGTTGAAAAGTGCTGATCCAATTATTCAGCTTGAAGTTGAGGCACAGAAGCAAACCATTCAACAGATTCGACAATTTAACAAGCTCCAGATCTATCAAAAGGAGTACAACCAAGCCTTAGAGCAGCGTAAAAATCAAGACTTGGATCGTGATGATAGTTATACGCCATCATGGTTCTAGGAATATTGTGAGGTTTTAAATAAAGCTTTTGGAGGTCGTATGAAGACTGGAAAACAAATTCTTGAGGGTTTATTTGACGATCAACGTGCTGCTGCACATGATCCCCATCATCCAGTGAATGATCAGCTTCGGGCTAGTCTACTGTGGAAGAAACATTTACTTGAATTGATTCAGATCCCACGGCATCAACTGAGACCAGATGATAGCTATGTTCTAATAGCTGATATTCCAGAGTATTTTAAGACAGAGTTTGAGCAATATTTTTTAGGTCAGAACCTATCGCAGCATGTGGATCATCCTGATGAATCACGACTGGATAGCAAACGTTTGGACAGTTTTATTGCCTATCTGAAAGATCATCCAAGTTATAAATTACAGTCGAGTGACCAAGTATGAAAAAGAACGTAGATGCAGAGCGAATTCGGGCTGCTTTTAAGGCAACGCAAGGGATTGTGGAGCATTCATTTGAGCAGCATGTGATTGATGCAAGTCAAGCGGATGTAAATGCGATGATTGAACGAATTGCTTCTGGAGAGTCGAGTTTTGAGGAGGAAGATGAGG
>NZ_KE007371.1:422186-469151 GCF_000400735.1 Acinetobacter tandoii DSM 14970 = CIP 107469 | reverse complement strand
GCTGGATCAGGCTTCCGCCCATTGTCCAATATTCCCCACTGCTGCCTCCCGTAGGAGTCTGGGCCGTGTCTCAGTCCCAGTGTGGCGGATCATCCTCTCAGACCCGCTACAGATCGTCGCCTTGGTAGGCCTTTACCCCACCAACTAGCTAATCCGACTTAGGCTCATCTATTAGCGCAAGGTCCGAAGATCCCCTGCTTTCCCCCGTAGGGCGTATGCGGTATTAGCATCCCTTTCGGAATGTTGTCCCCCACTAATAGGCAGATTCCTAAGCATTACTCACCCGTCCGCCGCTAGGCTAGTGTCCAAGGCACCTCCCTCCGCTCGACTTGCATGTGTTAAGCCTGCCGCCAGCGTTCAATCTGAGCCATGATCAAACTCTTCAGTTTAAAATCAATAGTGCTTTATTCTAAACACCAAATCTGGCTCATCAATTTTCTGACATTAATTTCTCAAATAAACTTCGAGTAATTTCTACCATCAATCAATGAAAATAATTTCGATCAATCAATCAGTAAAAATCCACACAAGTTGTTCTTCATAATCTCTTAATGATCTATCTAATACCTCGTCAGTATTAGATGCTGGACTCAATAAACTCAACAACTCAGTGCTTCGCACTTCGTTCATTTCCGTCTATCTCGTCGGTATGGGGTGCATTCTATATGGTTTTATTTTCAGTGCAAGCACTTTTAACTGGCTGTTTTATTGAGTGTTGTATTTTTATGCACCATTTTAGCTCACCAATAAACAAAAAAACCACATAACCCATTAATTATAAAGCAGAAATGCAAATAAATATATTTCTGCTATTTTTTTAATGATTTAGCAGTGCTTGCTTACTTAATATTCACACTGAGAATTTTCACAGGTTGTTTCGGTACATCTTGGTGCATTCCATAGCTCGCAGTCGGTACTTTTACAATTTTATCGACCACATCCATTCCCTTCGTCACTTTACCAAAGACCGCATAACCTGCATTCATAGACCCTTTATTTAAAAAATCATTGTCTACGACATTAATAAAGAATTGGCTGGTAGCCGAGTTTGGGTTATTGGTCCGTGCCATCGCTAATGTGCCACGCGTATTCTTTAAACCATTTGAAGATTCGTTTTTGATAGGTGCCTTGGTTGGCTTTTCGACCATATTGGTATCCATTCCTCCGCCCTGAATCATAAACCCAGGAATGACACGGTGAAAAATAGTACCGTTATAGAAATTTGCTTTTGCGTAGTCTTCAAAGTTTTTGGCTGAAACTGGTGCCTTATCATTAAATAGCTCAATTTCAATATTTCCCATTGATGTTTTCATTTCCACCAGAGTATTAGCTGCATAGGTACACACACTGAATGTAGCAGCAGTCAATAACGCGAGGCTCTGTTTTAACATGTTGGGGGTTCCTATAATGCTGTTTTATATTTGGTTATATTTAACACAACTCTTTAAATTCAGATACTTTTAAACTTTCTATTTATAACATCTAAATCATTGTTTTAAATTTATGCATGGATATTCAAATATTTAGAACACTTTATTTATGTCTTACTTTAACTGTGTTTATCCCAAAATTTTCTGAATTTCTTACTCATTTCGATGTAGTTCTTCTTTGCAGTCCGCGATAAGCCTACCATGTTAATGAAACCATGAGTCATACTTGGATAATCATGATAAGCCACGGAGACACCATGATGTCGTAGCTTATGGGCATAGATCTCGGCTTCATCATGCAGTACATCATGCCCTGCCGTAACAACAAAGGCGGATGCTAATTTTCTTAAACTACCATAAGTCGGGGAAATAATTGGATCATCCAAAGCAACCTGATGCTGAGTGGCATAATGTGCGGTCACAGTATCGACATCATCTCCAGTTAAGACTAGACCATCTTTATAAGCAAAAAAGGAAGGATGACGACTCTTAAAGTCTAATGCTGGGTAAATTAGAAACTGGACTTGCGGTGCATAGGCTTTACCTATACTACGTTGCGCAACCACCGCACTTAAATTGCCGCCTGCACTGTCACCAGCAACGGCTATACGATTTTTTAAAATTTTGAGTTGTTTTCGATTTTGGTATACCCATGCCAAGGCATCTTCACAACTTTGTACAATTTGATACGGTGAGGCTTCTGGTGCTAAGGGATAATCTATACTGAGCAATTGTACATGCGCATGTACAGCCAATAAACGACACACTTCATCATAACTATCGATACTACCAACGACAAAACCTCCTCCATGATAAAACACCAGCATCGGAAGTTTTTTATTGGGTGCAGGATGATAGTGACGCGCAAAAATAGTTCCACTTTGCAAAGGTAAGCGTAAATCTTCGACTTGTTTTATGGCTGTCGATTTTCCTACAATAAGCTGGCTCTGCAATTCAAAGACTTTACGAGAGTGCTGTGCATCTGCAGAAATAAAGCCTGTTTTATTTTGTTTATATTGAACAGCAACCAGACATTTAAGAAAAGAGTCTAATTCGGGGTAGTGATAAGGATAGGCTAAAGCCTTGACGATATTCTCCTGTACAAAGTTAGGCAACTTGTCGAGTAGTCGCGCTGCTGTACCTTGATTTTGTTCCATCACTTTTTGTATTGATATGCCCATAAACGACTCATTCCTTGTTGTTTTATTTTTCGGTCAAACTTTACTAAAGATGTTCAACCTTAAAGTATGGCTTTTGCAACAAAGCTAATCTGCTTTAAGCATATTGTCATTAACATTGTTTCTGCAAGTTCAAGTCAAAATCATCAATACAAAAGTTGAGCTCCTTAACACATCCTTAATTAATAAGAGCATCAATTGATTCAGACAGTACACCTCATTCAAGTACTGTCTTTTACTCTAAATATGCGGTTTTTCAACTCAACAACATCAGCATTATTGTTGAATCGATTGTGGTTGACCCTGCATATCATTCATTTGAGCCTGTGGAGCATTCATGTTTGCAGAGCCATCTGCTTGCGCAGCAATCCCAACTTGTCCTTGTGCACCCACTTCTGCTCCAGTCGACATTTGAGCTGTTTCAGTCGCTTGTACAGGATCTTTTGAAGCACAACCCACTGCAAGCACTGAAATAGCTAACATAGAAATAGAAAATAAACCGACTTTTTTCATACATTGTTCCTTTTCAAATAAAAAATGCAAAAACCAATCTTTAGTTTTGCCAAGTCATCATTCATTTTTTTTCAATGAATTGCGCACATATATGGTGAGCGTTTTTTATTTGTTGGTTGCATTCTGCAATGTTTTATTAAGCTGATTGAGACGTTTCTTTTATTCTATGAGAATAAAAAAATCAATTAAGTGATTATTTTTAATCGTATAAAGTACATCGTTCTAGCCAAACACAATTAAAAAAACAAATTTTGTTAAAAGATATTGAAATGAAAAAACTTACTGCTGTTGCCAAGTATTTACAAAATAACTTGCCCATAACGTTTCTATGCTACTAAATCTATAAAAAGTCATAACTCTCAACAATTTCCCCAAAAAAAAGCTTATTCAAAGGTTGAATAAGCTTAAAAACAGACTCCGACATGCTTATCAGAAACTACAGCCGCGATTACTAAGCTCTCGCTTAAAAAAATCTGTAGTGCTTGTGAAATATTTAATTTCGTTTAACTTGATCGTTTTTTACTCTCAACTGCTTAAGGCCATTTCATCTCACTTTTCACTACTTTAGCGCCCAATGCTAGGTTGCCGGACTCGGCCAAATCTGGATATTGTTGCTGCATGCTTTGAATTAACTGTGCAGAATTTTTGCTATTTTTCGCGGCTTTCTCATATTGCTTCAAATAATCGATAGAAAAGTTAACCGCATCCAATCCTTCTGTTGCACCCGCTTTCATGTGTGCTGGAACAACAACATTCGGTTTTAATGATTTGATACTTTCTAATGCCTGTACCACTTCGTTACGATCTTTTGTTGTAGGAGTATCCGCCATCCATAAATGAATCCCAGAAGAGACTGGAATACCGCCTACAACTGCTTTAGCACTTGGAATCCATAAATAAGTCAGTTCCTTTTGCCCCTTAATTGCAATCACTTCATCTTCGAGCGTTAATGTTTTGGGAGTATATACCTCTGGCACAATAATTTTGCTGGGTGCATTCACGCCCATTTGTGGTCCCCAGTACTGCACTTTCAGGGCTTGCGTTGCCTGAATATGTTGCACGGTTTCAGGTGTTGCAATGATTTTTACGTTTGGAAAATATTGTTTAAAAACATCCAAACCAAAATAGAAGTCAGGATCGCCATAACTCACAAAAATCGTTTTTAAAGTTTTACCGCTGTCTAAAATCTCTGCTGCGATACGTAAAGCTTCCGATTTAGAAAATTGAGCATTCACCAACATGACTTCGTTATCCCCTTCAATAAGGGTAGATGTCACGCCAAAATGTTCAGGCTTAGCTAAATAGGTGTGAATTTTTAGGTCTTGCGCATAGGCAGTCGAGCTAAGTGCTAAAGCAGTTAAGGCAAGGGCATAAAACTTGGTTTGCATGGTATTCATCTCTTATTTGATTTTGAATACTTTAAATTTCAGTTTATGACAAATAAACAGCTCAACTTAAGATAAACTGTTACAATATACGCAACAATAAACATAAATATGGATACCCTAAAAGCCATTCAAGTCTTTGTCTGTATTGCCCAGCAAGGCAGTCTGACCAAAGCTGCAGACCATCTCAATGTTTCACGCGCCATGGTATCTCGCTACCTTGAACATCTGGAAAATCATTTTTCGACCCGATTGTTTCATCGCAATACCCGTAAAATCTCACTTACGGCTGCTGGCGAGCAGGCGCTGCATTACTGTGAAAATATTTTGCAACAACAGCAATTGCTGTTGGATATGACACAAGATCAACAACAAACAGGAATGATTCGACTGACCACGGGGTTGTTTTTGCTACAAAATGGTTTAGCCGAATGTATTCAACGCTTTCGTGAGCAATTTCCATTTGTACAATTTGATATTGTGATTACCGAAGACACACTCGATTTAATTGATGCCCAAATCGATTTAGCCTTTCGGATTAGCCCTAAAATAGCTGAAGGTTTAATTGCCCGTCCGCTGTTTCCGATTGACTCTGTTTTATGCGCACACCCCGATTATTTGGCTCAAGCGCCCGAGATTCAACATCCTGAACAGCTGTTACAACATACCTGCCTGACCCATCACAGTATGCATTCAGTTTGGACGCTGAACGCTCCGAATCAACACCCCCAAAACTATAACTTGCATAGTGTGATCAAAAGCAATGATGCCTATGCATTATTAGAGATGTGCAAACAGGCTCAAGGCATCGCCATGTTACCAACCGCATTGGTACAAACTGAGCTGAATCAAAATCGGCTACATCAGATTCTGCCCGACTACGCCCTGCCACAAATGCAACTGTCTGTGGTGTATTCGTCTCGTCGCCATTTAAGTAAAAAAACGCAAGAATTCATCGCATTTGTAATTCAACACTTCAATTTATCTGAGAAAAAATAGAAATAGTGCAAATTTAATCAGGTATGCAACTTGAATTTTGCATTCCTGCCCCGACCTCTTTTACTAATCATGAATTTCATCACTCATGACAGTTCAGATTTAACCAGTGAACACTGACACCAAAGGACTGTACATGTTTAAGAACTTTTTTCAACGGAGATCATCAATGGCTAATGAGCACAATGAGCAAGCTCAAGACATTCAAAATGAGCAACAGACAGAACAAACTCAAGCTGAAGGTGTAGAGCAAGCAAACGAGCTTAGCGTTGAAGATTTACAAGCGCAAATCGGCAAACTTGAAGAAAGCTTGAAATTAGAAAAAGCCCGTACAGCAAATGCCGTTTATGAAGCACAAAAGAGTGTTGAGCGTATTCAACGTGAAGCTGAAAAGCATAAGGAAACTGTGCTTGAAAAGTTTGCCAAAGAATTACTCGACTCTGTCGACAATTTAGAACGTGCCATTCAAGCCGCAGGTGAAGAAGAAACCCCTGTACTTGAAGGCGTAAAACTTACCTTGAAATCTTTACTCACAACACTTGAAAAATTTGGTGTGGTTGAAGCAGATACACAAAGCGGTTTCAATGCAGATTTACACCAAGCTGTCGGCATTGATCCAAATGCCAAAGCGAACGAAATTGGCACCGTTTTACAGAAAGGTTACACCTTAAATGGTCGTTTACTTCGCCCTGCTATGGTGATGGTAGGCGCATAAACCCTATAAATACGGGAGTTTGTGAAAAATTTTCAGAAAAATAACTTGAAAAATTTTGAACGGCTCTCATATCGGATAACAAGCAAAAACATTGCACAAGAATTTTTGAGGAACAGATCTAATGGCTAAAATCATTGGTATTGACTTAGGTACAACAAACTCATGCGTTGCTGTACTTGAAGGCGACAAAGTTAAAGTAATCGAGAACGCCGAAGGCGCTCGTACAACTCCATCAATCATTGCATATAAAGATGGTGAAATCTTGGTTGGTCAATCTGCTAAACGTCAAGCAGTGACTAACCCTAAAAACACATTATTCGCGATTAAGCGTTTAATTGGTCGTCGTTATGAAGACCAGGCGGTACAAAAAGATATCGGTCTTGTACCTTACAAAATCATCAAAGCAGACAATGGCGATGCTTGGGTTGAAGTAAACGATAAAAAATTAGCGCCTCAACAGGTTTCTGCTGAAATCTTGAAAAAGATGAAGAAAACTGCAGAAGACTATTTAGGTGAAACAGTTACTGAAGCAGTTATTACTGTTCCTGCTTACTTTAACGATGCTCAACGTCAAGCAACTAAAGATGCGGGTAAAATCGCTGGTTTAGATGTTAAACGTATCATTAACGAACCAACTGCTGCGGCACTTGCGTTCGGTATGGACAAAAAAGAAGGCGACCGTAAAGTTGCAGTTTACGACTTAGGTGGTGGTACTTTTGACGTATCAATCATTGAAATCGCAGATCTTGATGGCGACCAACAAATCGAAGTGTTATCAACAAACGGTGATACTTTCCTTGGTGGTGAAGACTTTGATAACGCATTGATTGAATTCTTGGTTGAAGAATTTAAGAAAGAACAAAGTGTGAACTTGAAAAATGATCCACTTGCGTTACAACGTTTGAAAGAAGCTGCTGAAAAAGCAAAAATTGAGCTTTCTTCATCAAATGCAACTGAAATTAACCTTCCATATATCACGGCTGATGCAACTGGTCCTAAACACTTAGTGATCAACGTAACTCGTGCAAAACTTGAAGGTTTAGTTGCTGATTTAGTTGCTCGTACAATTGAGCCTTGCCGTATTGCGCTTAAAGATGCTGGTCTTTCGACTTCTGACATCTCTGACGTAATCTTGGTGGGTGGTCAGTCTCGTATGCCACTTGTACAACAAAAAGTACAAGAATTCTTTGGTAAAGAGCCACGTAAAGATGTGAACCCTGACGAAGCAGTTGCAATCGGTGCTGCGATTCAAGGTGCGGTATTGTCTGGTGACAAAACTGACGTTCTTTTATTAGACGTAACGCCATTAACTTTAGGTATTGAAACAATGGGTGGTGTATTAACACCAATCATTGAGAAAAACACGACGATTCCTGCGAAGAAATCACAAGTGTTCTCTACTGCTGCTGACAACCAGCCTGCTGTAGACATTTCTGTTTACCAAGGTGAACGTAAGATGGCTCAACAAAACAAATTGTTGGGTAACTTCCAATTAGGTGACATTCCGCCTGCTCCACGCGGTGTGCCACAAATTGAAGTATCTTTCGACATCAATGCTGATGGTATCTTGAAAGTATCTGCTAAAGATAAGAGCACTGGTAAAGAGCAATCGATCCAGATTAAAGCAAACTCAGGTTTGTCTGATGCTGAAATCGAAGCAATGATCAAAGATGCTGAAGCGAATGCTGAAGAAGATCGTAAGTTTGAAGAACTTGCAAAAGCTCGTAACGAAGCTGATGCATTAATTTCAAGCTCAAACAAAGCTGTTAAAGATCTTGGTGACAAAGTGACTGAAGATGAAAAAACAGCGGTAAGCACTGCCGTTTCTGAGCTAGAAGCAGCAACCAAAGAAAATGATGTTGAAGATATCAAAGCGAAAACTGAAGCTTTACAAAACATCTTGATGCCTATCACTCAACGTGCTTATGAACAAGCACAACAAGCTGGTGGTGCTGAAGGCTTTGATCCAAATGCATTCCAAGGTGGCGATGCAGGTCAACAAAAAGCTGATGATGGCGTTGTAGATGCTGAATTTACTGAAGTAAAAGATGACAAAAAATAATTTGTCTCTTTAAAAAAACCGCGCTTACGCGCGGTTTTTTTTATTTTTAGAGGAAGCATATATTTCCACACCACACACTTTTCGCTACATTACACACAAATGAAAAAGAAAAATGATTTATGCATCGACTTGGATTCATCCTACTCTTCTTAGCGATACTCTGGCTCAGCTACCAAAGCCATGCACATTATCAATTACGCTATAATGCCTGGTCAGATCGGTTACTGCACCCCTTTGATCAACGACTACGCTTTAAAATTGGCAATGTAGATCCACGTTTTGGTCTTACTCAAGCACAGGTTATACAATTGAGCCAAGAAGCTCTTGAAATCTGGCATCAAGGTACACAACAAACTCTGTTTGTTTACGATCCGAATGCAAAACTCAGCATTGAACTGATCTATGATCAGCGCCAGCAAGATGCAAATGCGTTAAAACAAACCCAACAAAAACTAGATAAGAGCAAAAATCAAAACAATCGCTCTTCAGACAATATTGAACGCGCCAGAACTCAACTGGATTTCACACAACATCGTTTAGAACAGCAACAACAACAACTGGAAGCCGAATATCGCTATTTACAGAGCCAACAAGCTCAAGCGCAGTCCGCGGAACAACAACAAAATTTACGTAACCAACTCGCTCAACTACAATACAAAATTGCACAGTTCGAACAAGAAGCTGCTTATTTTCAACAACAAAATCAAAACTTTAATCAGCAGGTCGATCAACACAACTTGAGTATTCAACAGCTGAATAAGGAAATCATGCAAGCCCAACGACGTTTCCCAGCACGTGAATTCCATAAAGGCGTGTTTATGGGCAATAAAATTGAAATCTACCAATTTGATGGAAATGATGATCTGAGACTAACCATCGCACATGAATTAGGCCATGCACTAGGACTGGCACACCATAATGACTCTCAAGCCCTGATGTACCCTATTTTGGGAGAACAAGATTTACAGCATTTTAGGCTCAGAGCTGCAGATTTACAGTTATTGGCTGCACGCCAATAACCTTGTGAAAAATACCCTTAAACTTTATAAGGCTTTTTGCTTGATTTGCGCAGCAAAAGATTGGATTTCATGCTATTGTGATAGAACCATCCACACAGCAAACTGAGCGGAGAACAATGTGAGTTACTACCATATTCTCATTGAAGTGAATGATCATATCAGCACAATTGAACAAACTCGTGATTTGGAATTGTTTGATATTATTGAAATTCAGCCTTATCTCCACTCTATTATTCTGCCATATTTCAATGAGCAAGAAATTGAACTGGAAGATGAAAATATTGAATTTCAGGATATCTTGCATTTAGAAATTAAGCAGACTTTGCTGCCAATTCAACACCTGATTGAAGAAGAACAACGTCTACTGCCAAGCGACACAGATGTCACCATTAGCGCACATGAAATTTTTAATAACCGCGATTTAAGCCAGGATGTCACTACTGTAATTTTTGATATTTTAGAAGCGGTGAAACTCGATCCAATTGAAGTCGAATAAAGCACCTAAAATGTGATGACGGTACACCCGCACCGTCATCTTTCCGTTTTACTTCATCATTAATTTGGCATTTTCATTACGAAAGGCCTGCAAAGTCTGTTGCCCTGCTCGTCCAGTCGGATTTAAACCCATACGAATCTGTTCATCACGAATCGCTTGTCGGGTTTTATCACCAATCAAACCATCTACTTTACCAATATCATAACCACGATTAAGTAAATATTGCTGAATTTCACGACGTTCTGCACGAGATGTACCTGCATCATTGGTCGGCCAACCTTGTCGGAAATTGCCTTTGCCCTGTAAGCGATCCGATAAATGCGCAATCGCTAAAGCATAACTTTCAGCTGCGTTATAACTATAAATAGCATCAAAGTTCTTAAAAACTAGGAATTTAGGTCCGTTTTCTCCAGCGGGTGCCATTAATCCAGCTGGGGTGCTTTCAGACAGATTCCCCTGAATTAAGGCACTACCATCCGCACGTGTCAGTCCTTGATTCATCCAGTAAGACAAACTTTTCTTATTACGGCGCCCTTCACCTGAAATAGACAAACTTGCAGGTGTCGTTACCTCAAAGCCCCAAGGCATACCTGTTTGCCAACCACGCTTAGTCAAGAAATTGGCGGTCGAAGCCAGTGCATCTGAGGTACTCAAGACCAAATCACGGCGACCATCGCCATCAAAATCAACCGCTAATTCTTCATAGGTAGACGGCATAAACTGCGTATGACCAAATGCTCCTGCCCACGAACCACGTAATTGTTCTTCGCTTAAATCACCACGCTGTAAAATACGCATAGTGGCAAAAAACTCACCACGGAAATAACTTTGGCGGCGGCCTTCACAACTTAAAGTACCGAGAGCCTGTAATAAAGGATAACTGCCTGAAATATTACCAAAATTACTTTCAACGCCCCAGACTGCCACCACCGTTTCAGCAGGTACACCATAAGCTTGGGCAACGCGATTCAGAACCTCACGGTGCTGGACTAATTTTTGGCGCCCCATTTCCACTCGCTCATCATCGACCAGACCTGACAAATAATCCCAAATTGGAGTCGAAAATTCAGGTTGATAATTTAACTTCTCGATCACGCTATAATCAGGCGTCAAATTTTGGGTATAACGATCATAAGTACTCGCACTAACACCTGCAGCAAGTGCTTGACTACGCAAATTTGACAAGCAAGCTTGAAAATTATTCTCAGCACTGTAAGCACTTTGGTTTGTTAAGTTATTATTATAAGTCGAAACAGAAGAAGGCTGACCATTAATAATCAATTCCGCATGGGATGGTGCCGCAAACCAAAAAATGGATCCAAAAATAAAATAATTAATTCGTTTCATCATCACTTTCGTTTTAAATTCAAATTATGCGCTTACCTTAACATTCCAGTACAAAATTGACAGATAAGAAACGTAAAATTTGAATTCATTTTCTTAATTTTAAATTCATATTTTACTTTTAAATTCAAAAATAGTTATCTGCAACCCAAATCACGCTTTAATTTAAATTCAAAAGCACCACTTTAAATTTAAAACCAGAAATTTGAATTTAAAAGATGTTATCCACAGCCGTATTTTTTAAATTCAAAGCACACACACTAACAAATCAAGTAGACTCAGCATGAGTCATGAACTTTAATCGCGATTTTTGAATTCAAAAATGCCGATTTAAATTCATAACTCGCACTTTTAAATTTAAAAAAATGAATTTAAAAATGCTCATCGATTTTAAATTCAAATTATTTTATCCACAATTGATGATTTACACTGTATTTAAATTCAAAACTTTCACCCAACCTCAGTTTTAAATTCAAAGTTTTTATTATTTTTTAACAACCAAAAATACCACATACAGCTTATTTTTTATTCAAACCAGACACAACAAAAAGCTAAAATTTACGATAAAAGGCAATACTTCAATACAGGGTCGCGTAGCATGCCTGAGTCATTGACATAAAAAAAGCGATCCACAGAGTGATCGCTTTTTTGCTAAACAGTTCAGGATTTAAATGGTCATATCTTCGCTTAATGCTAAAGGCACAGGCAAAATTTTCGCCAATTGGCGGCATAAAGTGGTCAATTGAGTGCTGTCATTTGGCATTAAAGTAATGTGACCAATCTTACGACCTGCACGTTCTGTTTTGTTGTACAAATGCAGATGCGCGCCATTTAACGCCAAAACCTGTTCTGATTTTGGATATTGTCCAATGATATTGATCATCACAGTAGGGCGGACCACTTCGGTTGAACCTAAAGGTAGGCCTGCAACTGCACGAATATGATTTTCAAATTGCGAGCAGACTGCACCTTCAATCGACCAATGACCTGAGTTATGTACTCGTGGTGCCATTTCATTGGCAAATAGGCCTTGTTCTGTCACAAACAATTCCAACGTCAGTACACCCACATAGTTCAGATGATTGAGTAAGCGGGTAATGTAGTCTTGTGCCACAGGTTGTAAATCAGCACTGTTAGGTGCAGGAACAATCGAATGCGATAAGATCCCGTGATGGTGATGATTTTCAGCCAAAGGCCAAGTTTTTACTTCACCATCCTGACCACGTACTGCAATGATGGAAACTTCACGCGAGAAAGTCACAAAACTTTCTGCAATCAAGCTTTTTGCTGGACCCAATTCAGCCCACGCTTGCTCAATTTGATCTTCACTGCGCAATACAAACTGACCTTTACCGTCATAACCGCCAGTGGCTGTTTTCAGCACCAATGGTAAACCTAGCGTCTTAACAGCTTGCTGTAAACTTGCTAAAGAATCCACGGCTTGATACGGCGCAACAGGAATCTGCAATTGGTCGAATAAGGCTTTTTCCATTAAACGATTTTGTGCAGTCGCTAAAGCTTGACGTGGCGGGTGAATGGCTTTGCTTTGCGTCAAAAGATCGACATCAGCCAATGGCGTATTTTCAAATTCCAGACTAAACACGTCTGCGCTTTGAATAAACTGTTGCAGACCTTGTTCAGTCTGACTTGAAATCACCTGACCTAAAGCTGCGGAAGGGCAGTCTGTATCTGCTTCATAGAAGGTACATTGAATATTGAGTGGTAAAGCAGCTTGCGCCATCATACGACCCAACTGACCACCACCAAAAATACCGATGGTTTTGTTCATAACTGTGTCCCGTTTTAAGCTTGACCCGGAATATTGTTGCTTGCCACTTTTTCCGTTTGTGCTGCACGGAAATTTGCTACATTTTCAGCAATCTCTGGACGCGTCAAACCAAGAATCTGTGCTGCCATAATTGCAGCATTGGTTGCACCCGCAGGGCCAATTGCTAAAGTACCAACTGCAATACCTGCTGGCATTTGTACAATTGAAAGCAGTGAGTCAACACCATTTAAAATAGAAGATTTTACAGGTACACCCAAGACTGGTAAGTCGGTTTTTGCCGCGCACATACCTGGTAAATGTGCTGCGCCGCCTGCGCCTGCAATAATCACTTGAATTCCGCGATCACGTGCAGTTTCAGCATATTCAAATAAACGATCTGGGGTACGGTGTGCAGAAACCACTTCAGCTTCAAATGGGACACCAAGTTGCTTAAGCATATTGGCAGTGTGTTCGAGAGTCGCCCAATCAGATTGAGAACCCATGATAATTCCTACGAGGGGTTGAGCGTCTTGTGCTGCGGCCGCATTCATTGCTAATGTTCCAGAGACTAGAGTGAAGGAGGATAAATCTCGACGAGAGCCAAGCTTTAAATGGTTCAGAAGCCCCATATTATAGACTGCTTTTTCATCTCTCCAAAACTTAAGCAGGGCTAGAGCGAGATATTTTTAGTTTTTTTTCGATAAAAATAAGGAAATGATTCCCTTGATGAAAAAATCAGCCACTCAAAGTGATAGTTTGACCGTTCTATAGCAAACTGGTTGCAGTAAGTTTTTTACATCATCTCTGAAAACCACTCACTACAACTTTAACAGCCCTGAAAGCAATTATTGACTTCTAAATACGAAATACACACAACCTAATAAACACAAGCCCGCCCAAAGATAATCTAACTTAAATGGTTGTTTAAACAGATAAATCATAAATGGGACAAAAACCAATAAAGTCATGACTTCTTGGGTAATTTTCATTTGCCCTACAGACCAGCCATCCTGTGCCAAGAGACGAGTGGCAGGAATCATAAAAGCATATTCTAATAGGGCAATTAACCAGCCAAATAAAATGGCTTGCCACAAGGGTGCACCATGTAAAAATTTTAGATGACCGTACCAAGCCAATGTCATAAAACAATTGGATATTACTAACAATGCAAACGGAATCAGCATGGTATTCATCATTACACCACATTCACAACTAAGACCTAAAATAGGCTCAAAAGTATAAGTCAAAGTGCTTTCTTTAGGTAATTTTATCAACTTTAATCTTGATGAAATTTGTCATGAGTGAACTGTCTAAATTGATACAAGAAAAACTATCTTTTCCCTAAGAGCCTTGATATCGTTGCTGTCAAATCGAATCAATTCTGACAACAACACCAATCATGAAGTGTTGTGTCAAAAAGCAGTGGAGTTAAAGATCAATGCATCTGCATATTTTGGGTATTTGCGGCACCTTTATGGGTTCATTGGCGTTATTAGCGCGAGATTTAGGACATAAGGTGACAGGTTCAGATCTGAACGTTTATCCACCTATGTCCACTCAACTGGAAAATGCAGGCATTACTTTAATGCAAGGCTATGATCGTAGCCATTTACAACCGCACCCTGATTTAGTCATTGTCGGCAATGCCATGAAACGCGGAATTGACGCGGTTGAATATATGCTCAATCAAGGTTTACCCTATATTTCAGGGCCACAATTCCTTGCAGATCATGTCTTGCAAGGTAAACATGTCCTTGGAGTTGCTGGGACTCATGGTAAAACCACCACCACCACCATGTTGGCGTGGGTATTGGATCAGGCAGGCTTAGAACCAGGCTTTTTAATTGGCGGTGTGCCTTTAGGTTTCTCTGAAAGTGCTCGCTTAGGTGGCGGAAAATATTTCTGTGTTGAAGCGGATGAATACGATTCGGCATTTTTCGACAAACGTTCCAAGTTTGTGCATTACCATCCAAAAACTGCCATTTTAAACAACCTTGAATTTGACCATGCCGACATTTTTGATGATTTGGCTGCCATTCAGAAACAATTCCATCATTTAGTCCGTACCATCCCAAGTGAAGGTCGCATTATTGCCCCAATTACTGAAAGCAACATTGATGAAGTATTGGAAATGGGCTGTTGGACACCTGTGGTACGCACATCTTTAACAGCACAGCCTCATGCAGCACTGTATGCAGAACAGCTTTCAGCAGATGGTTCACACTTTAAAGTATTACAATACGGTGTAGTCAAAGGCGAAGTGAAATGGAACATGACAGGGCAACATTCGGTGGCAAATGCTTTAGCCACGATTGCTGCAGCTGAACACGTGGGTGTAAGCATTGAAACTGCATGTGAAGCACTATCTCATTTCGGCGGTGTAAAGCGTCGTATGGAACTCTTAGGGACTGTACGTGGTGTTGAAGTCTACGATGACTTTGCCCATCATCCAACTGCAATTGACACCACACTGGAAGGTGCACGTAAACGTTTAGGTGAACGTAAACTTTGGGCAATCATTGAACCACGTTCAAACACCATGCGTATGGGTAGCCATAAAGATGGACTGGCATATTCAGCACGTCTGGCAGATGAAGTGATCTGGTATCAACCTGAAGGTTTGGATTGGGACTTACAACCTGTGATTGATGCAGCATCTAACAAAGCGATTGTGGCGCGTTCCCTTGAAGATATTATTCAAACCGTGGTGACTGAAGCAGGTGAGGGCGATGCCGTGGTGATTATGTCCAACGGTGGGTTTGGTGGCTTACACCAAAAATTGATTCATGCTTTAAATGCAGAATAAACGCTTACTACTCTCAAAAAACCCGCAGATTAGATTGCGGGTTTTTTTAAGGTTCTCCAACTAAAAAGCGGACATCGTGCCCGTATATTCAAAGTCTTTTAGTTTTGCCCAACCTTGTACTGTGTCACCCAAACGCTTGCTCATATACATGATCGAAACCCATTGTTCTTTGCCATCATCATAAGTGCTATAAGCGGTAATAAAATCATTTTTTATAATGAACAGATCCTTGATTTTACAGGCATCACTGGGTGCAGAGTGAAAATAGACACGTGATGGGGCAATCACTTTCATGCCCCAACGTGGAATCATCTGGACTTCTTTTTGTCCTGCCTTTTCCTCAAGTTTTGCACAATCTTCGGCAAATACTAAAGGGGAGAGCAAACTACATAAGACAAGAGATAAAAGCGTCTTCATTTACGTCAATTCAACTGCTTAAACACACTGTTCAGGCGACGTAACCATGTTGTTCTCATTAAGTTGTAATCCTTAAAGTACAATAAAATACGATGACTGTATTAAGCCGCGACATCCAACAAACTTTGATCACGTTTAAACATCACATCAACATAACTACACACAGGCACAATTTTTAACTGTTTTTCGCGTGCGTATTCGACCAAGACATCCAACAACTGACGTGCCACACCTTGACCACGTAAACAATCATCTACCCAAGTATGGTCAGCAACAATCGTAGATGCATCACGCCAAACATACGTAATTTCAGCAATACGTTGCCCCTCAGCATCATTTAGAAAAAACTCACCTTTTTCGGCATTATTATGGTGTTGGAATTGCATACTGCGCTTTCCTCTAAGTAGATGCATTGCAGTTAACATGCCATAAGCACCGTAGAAAAAACAGCCATTTTTCGACCAAAGTTTAAAATCTGGTTACACCTTAAGCAGGAAATCCCTAGTTCAAGGGATGAAGCTCACGCCTATTTATTTCTATGCTAAACAGATGGTACGCACAGGAGTAGCGGCATGTTAATTTATTTCGTATTAATGCTTTGTGGTTCGTTGTTGGCCAAAGTGATCGCTCAATACGACAATACAGTTCCATTTAGACCCTAAACTTTAAACCTAAGATAAAGAATAAACTTTTCTTTCAACTTCAGGGCAGGCATCTCATAATTTACATCGATCACATTCGCGTTAAATTTGCACTTTTATATAAAATATGCGATTCTTGCCACATCATTTGGATTCAATCCAATACAGAATTTGAACAAGGGGAGTAGCCTCCTCCAGACGTCAGCTACAGTACTCTGTGCTGACGTGTCAGAATATCGTCATTACACTTTGAAAAAAGTCGGTATCTGAGCATTACCTAAGGTAATGTAGGCAAGACCTTGATCATGTTGACACAGATGTTTATTTCATCTGGCAACAGGTCAAGGTTTTTTTGTGGCCAATTGCCAGATGTGGAGGATTTTTATGGAATCTATCGGCAATTTATGGCTGTATTTGGTCTTCTTCGGCATTGTAATTATCATGCTGTTGATCGACTTTCTCGGATTTAAACAAAAACAAGGGCAACAAGTTGCCATTAAAACTGCAGCCTATTGGAGTATTGCTTGGGTCACTGTGGCGATGTTATTCGCAGGCGGTCTCTGGCTGTATTTACAACAAACTGTGGGGGTTGCAATTGCTAACCAAAAAACCATGGAATATATCGCAGGTTATTTACTGGAAAAATCCCTTGCGATTGACAATGTCTTTGTTTGGCTCATGATTTTTGCGGCTTTTGCGATTCCACCAGCATTACAACGTAAAATTTTGCTCTACGGTGTACTCGGCGCAATTGTACTGCGGACGATCTTTATTTTTATTGGAGCATGGTTTGTCCAAGAATTCTCTTGGATTCTATATCTGTTCGGCGCATTCTTGGTTTACACAGGCTTTAAGTTCCTAAAAGGGCAGGATGACGAACCCGATATCGAGAACATGGCATTATTGAAATGGTTACGTAAACATTTGCGTATTACACCCCAACTGCAAGGCGATAAATTCTTTGTTCGTCAAAATGGCGTGTTGTGGTTTACGCCATTATTCTTGGTGTTGGTACTGGTTGAAGCGTCTGATGTAATTTTTGCAGTAGACTCAATTCCTGCGATTTTTGCTGTCACCAGTGATCCGTTTATTGTCTTAACAGCAAACCTGATGGCTATTTTAGGTCTGCGTGCCATGTTCTTCTTGCTCTCTGGCGCTGCATCGAAGATGCATTACCTCCCATATGGTCTCGGGATTATCCTGTTATTCATCGGCTTTAAGATGTTGATGCTGGATGTCTTCCACATGCCAATTTGGATTTCACTCGGCTTTATCGTGATTGTATTAAGCATTACCGCGTGGCTGTCGATTCGTCACAATAAAAAACAAGAAAATCCATCGGCTTAAGCCTGATGAATTGATTTTAAAGAAGACAGATTCAGTTCGCTGAATCTGTCTTTTCGACTTCTGCAAAACTCAAAATTCAAACGGCTTTTTCTCTTCATCTCATTTGTACTTCGGCTGCAAAAAAACTTCCTTATTGTATTTGAGCAAAATGAGATGCCGTAAAGGTTATACAGTTTAGTCAGTCATTTTCAGGTACAATCAACCGAAAAAAGTAAAAGTTATAGGGTTTTTCCATGTCTTCATTGTTGCAGACCACCGTCGTTCGTGGTCGTTTTTTAGATATCCAAAATTTAGTTACGCAAGCCGCGGACATCGCCGAGCAAGTACGTTATATAGAAGATGGCGTGCTAATCAGTGAAGCTGGAAAAATTCAATGGTTTGGTGCTTGGCAAGATGCAGCAGCACATTTGCCAGAAGGTGTCGAAATCCAACATTATCCTGAAAAGTTGATTGTGCCAGGTTTTATTGATACCCATATCCATTTTCCGCAGATGGAAATGGTGGGTGCCTATGGTGAGCAACTGCTTGAATGGCTCAACACCTATACTTTCCCTACCGAAATGCAGTTTCAAAACCCTGAATATGCTGCAAAAATTGCTGAATTCTTTGTGCAAGAACTGTTAAAAAATGGCACAACTACAGCGTTGGTGTTTTGTACCGTGCATCCTGAATCGGTAGATGCTCTGTTTGAAGCTGCACAACGCCACCAGATGCGTCTCATTGCAGGCAAAGTCATGATGGACCGCCATGCACCCGAAGCTTTATGCGACACGCCTGAACGTGCTTATACAGACTCTAAGGCACTGATTGAAAAATGGCACGGGCAGGGGCGTGCGCTATACGCAATTACACCTCGTTTTGCACCCACCTCCACACCTGAACAATTACAACTCGCTGGGCAACTTAAAGCCGAATATCCAGATGTCTATGTACATACCCATTTAAGTGAAAATAAGAATGAAATTGCATGGGTCAAAGAATTATTCCCTGCACAGCAAGGTTATCTGGATGTTTATCATCATTATGGACTGACAGGTTCACGTTCGGTCTTTGCTCACTGCGTGCATTTAGAAGACAGTGAATGGGATTGCATGCATGCCACGGATTCAGCTATTGCTTTTTGTCCAACCTCCAACCTGTTTCTCGGTAGTGGTTTATTCCCCTTGAAGAAGACATGGGAAAAACAAGTGAAAGTCGGTTTGGGCACCGATATTGGTGCAGGAACATCCTTCAACCAACTCCAGACGCTAAATGAAGCCTATAAGGTACAGCAATTGCAAGGCAACAAACTGTCTGCTTTTGAATCGCTTTACCACGCCACGTTAGGGGGGGCCAAAGCATTAAGCCTTGAACAGCAATTAGGTAATTTTGATATCGGCAAAGAAGCTGATTTTATCGTACTCGACCTACAAGCAACTGCCTTGCAGGCATTGCGTCAACAACATGCCAAAGGCATTGAAGATGCTTTATTTGCCCTCATGACGATGGGGGATGACCGTAATATTCACGCAACTTATGTATATGGTCAAGCGGCGTATGTCCAACCAAAATAACGCCATTACACCTCCAATATCCAAGTTAAAACTGTGCCTGCTGCTGCTTGCAGGCACGATCATACTTCGACACGACAGTCATGGTGCGAGCAAAAAACATACAACAAAAGATGCATCTCGATAGAAGATGTATTAAAATAAACGCATATTTTGAGGTGTTGCAGGTCAACGCCTTTTTTATTTTTGATTTTTAGGTATCTGCCCATGACCGTTCAAATGAGCGTAATGATTTCAGCTGAAGAGATCCAAGCAAAAGTGCAAGAGCTTGGTGCTAAAATTAATGCCCACTATGCCCAAAGTGATAAAGAACTTGTCTTAATAGGCTTATTACGTGGTTCCGTTATTTTTATGGCTGATTTATGCCGAACAATTGAAAAACCACATGAACTCGACTTTATGACAGTTTCGAGCTATGGCAAATCAACCGTTTCAAGCCGTGATGTACGCATTCTAAAAGACTTAGATGGCGAAATTCGTGGTAAAGATGTCCTTGTTGTTGAAGATATTATTGACTCAGGGCATACCTTAAGCAAAGTGCTTGAAATCTTGCAAACACGTGAACCCAACTCAATTGAATTGTGTACACTCGTGAGCAAACCTTCACGCCGTGAAATTGATTTAGAGGTAAAATTCTTAGGCTTTGAAGTCGAAGATAAATTTATTGTCGGCTATGGTCTCGACTACGATCAAAAATATCGCCATATTCCTTTTATTGGTGAAATTGGTCTCTAAGCTTAGCGTCGAATAACCCAATATTCAGCCTTCTATCTCCCGCATTGCTCGGGGTTTAGAAGGTTTTTTTATGTCTTTTTGCTATAAATCCCTCACACAAAAACACCACAGTTTTTTGCAGATCTTCTGTTTAATTCCAACCCTTTTCTCCAAAATAATAAGCAGTACGTCAAAATCATTGATTCAAAACAAGAACAAGGAGAATACTTATGTGGTCACTCATTGTTGCAATTGTGGTAGGTTTTATTGCAGGTCTGATTGCCCGTGCACTTCATCCTGGCGATGATAAGGCAGGCTTCTTCGTTACCACCCTGTTAGGGATCGCAGGTTCTTTACTCGCAACTTACGGTGGACGCATGCTCGGGTTGTATGCCGACAATGTAGCTGCTGGCTTTATTGCCTCAGTGATTGGCGCGATTATTATTTTGTTTATTTATAACCTTATTGTGAAAAAATCCCGCGCTTAATTTTTCGCACAAAAAAGCCTGTTCATGTGAACCATGAAAAGGCTTTTTTTAAAATTAATTTCTATCTCATTACAAACCAAACTCTTTCCAAATGAGTTCAATTTGCTCGGCAGGGAAGCCACCCGCCGCTTTAAAACCATTCGAGAAAATCAACGTAGGTGTACCATTTACACCAAGAGATTGACCTAATTTCAAATTACGCTCAATGGGATTGGCACAGCTTTTATTACCCGTAGGAGCAATCCCTTTAGCAATCAAGTTTTCCCAAGCATAACTTTGATCTTTTTCACAATACACCGCTTTAGACGGCGCAACCGATTGTGGCTTGATTGGATAAATAAAAGTATAAATGGTCACGTTATCCAGTTTTTTTAATTCAGCCTCAAGTTGCTTACAATACGGGCAATTTGGGTCAGAAAAGATCGCCAATTGGCGTTTACCATTACCCCGCACCGTTTTCACCGCATCTTGTAATGGCAATTTTTTCCAATCAACCGAGTTCTGTTTTACAATTAAGTCTTTGGTCAGGTTGTGCTGATCTTTCAACCGAATCATCGATCCCACTAAAATATGTTGGGCATTTTCTCCAACATAAACCACTTGACCATCCATAGAACCACTATAGATACCTGGCATTTCCGTGCTTTGAATATTCTCAATTTTCAAATCTGGATGTTGTTTGGCTAAATTGGTTTTTACAGTCTCGACACTCGCAAAACTAGACCAAGAAATGAAACCTGCCAGCATCGCAACCATTGTTCTTTTCAACATGAATTCTGCTCGTTCACGTAAGTTATAAAAGTGAATCAGTTTAATCCGAATTATGGTGCTGATTAATAATTTTTATCAGGTATTTGGTAAAACAAATACCTGAGTGTTTCACGTGGAACTTAAACGGCAACATCAAATGAATTAATTTCTACCGAGATATGTACAATTTCTTCATGAATTGATAAAGCGGCACGCACTTCATCCGCCGTTAATGGAGAAGGGCTGTTCAATGCCAAAATACAGGCAAACTTACCTTTGGCGACTTTCCAGACATGTAAATCGGTCACTTCAACAACAACTGGCAAATCATGAATCACCTCACGGATTTCCTCCACGACAGGATGATTCATTTCTGCATCTAATAGGGTTTTCGCCGTGTCCCGCATCAATCCCACAGCCCAACGTGCGACCAAAATTGCCCCTAAAATCCCTAATAAAGCATCAAGGAATGACCACCCCATGTATTTCCCAGCAAAAAGAGCAACAATAGCAAAGACCGAAGTCACGGCATCGGCAACCACATGTAAAAAAGCTGCTTTTTGATTCAAATCATGCTCGTGATGATGCGAATGAGCCGATTCTTCGTGATGGTGATGGTGATGGTGATGGTGATGGTGATGGTGATGGTGACCATCATGTAACAACCATGCACAAATCAAGTTCACGACCAAGCCTAAAATTGCAATCGGAATCGCTTGATTATATTGAATATCAATAGGATGAATCAGTCGTTCTACCGACTGAAATGCCATAAAAATTGCAACCACTAACAGTAAAATTGCGCTGCTATATCCCGCTAAAATTTCAATTTTCCACGTACCAAAGCTAAAACGATGATCTTGGGCATAATGACGAGCCGCACGATAAGCAAAATAAGCCAGCCCCAATGCCAACATATGCGAACTCATGTGCCAGCCATCGGCGAGTAATGCCATCGAATTAAAAATCCAGCCGCCAATCACTTCTAATAACATCATGACTGCCGTTAGAATAGTGGCCAGTAAAATACGTTTTTGTGCGAGCGGATTACCTTCATCAAATTGATGGGTGTGACTGCGTGAAGATGGGAAAATATTCATTTTAGGTCATTTCAAATATACTCCCCCATAGTATATTTATTTTTGGAGCAGTGTGTGGGCCATTTGCATCAAGATAAAAAGATTTTAAACCGCGTTAAGCGTTTACAGGGTCAATTGAATGCTGTTGAGCAGTCATTACAGCAGCCCGATGCAGAATGCATCGCAATATTACAACAGGCTGCTGCAATTAAAGGCGCCGTTAACGGTCTAATGAACGAATTAATCGAAGCACATCTGCGCCATCATGTTATTGGGGAGCATGCAGAGGTTAATGAACAAGAACTGATTGAATTTATGAAGTTACTTAAACGTTATACCTAAGTTTTTATAGTGGGTAAATTGACCAAAGAAGCACATCACCAGTACACTGCAAAGCACGTCTTCTTTTTGCTCATTGTTTACCTTTTATAGCCTAGCGATGTGCACTCATTTTTGGTTGGCTTCATGACAAACGCTCAAACTTGGCATCCATTTATCATGGTCAGCCTTGCCTTGATTATGGGCACTATCGGTACAGCTTTAGCCAGCCCGCTGTATCCGATTTATCAAGAACTGTGGCATTTATTGCCCAGTCAGATTACCTATATTTTCGTTGCTTATATGTTTGGTTGTTTAGCAACACTGTTGTTTTTCGGCCGCGCCAGTAACAGCTTTGGTTTTTTGCGCACGCTACAAGTCGGTTTAGGATTTGTCATTACGGGATTAGTCCTTTCTGTTTTTGCCCATACAGCGATTTCGCTCGGCTTAGGACGTTTTATTATTGGGATTGCATCAGGACTGATCAGTACTTCCGCCATGTTAGGCCTAATGCTCACTATTCCAGACCGTTATAAACCTCATGCACCTCAGATAAGTTCCATTATTACTGTCATCGGCTTTGCTTTAGGCCCCTTGATTGGCGGTGTAATTGCTCAATTTTCAGCATTGCCATTACTGGTACCTTATCTCCCAGTGATTGCGGGGGCAATGCTCTGTTTGATCGGTCTCTTTCGCTTAAAGCCACCGACTTTTCAAGCACAAGCCTTTTCGATTGCACCGCATTTGGAACTTCCTGTCGCCTCAGCACGTATTCATTTTTTTATTGCAGGTTTAACTGCATTTTGTGCTTTTGGCGCATTCAGTCTGTTTGCTTCACTGTCAGCATCTTTTGTCAAAGATCTGATTCCTTGGCATGGTCCTTTGGTCAGTGGTCTGGCCATTTCCAGCATTCTGTTTATTTCTGCACTGGTTCAGTTTTTTGCCAAATCGTTACCCGCAGCACGTAGCTTAAATTATGGTTTGATCCTGCTGATGGGCAGTTGTCTACTCCTAGCTATCTGTATGCAAACGCATTGGAGTCTTTTGTTTTTTATCAGTGATATTGGCGTTGGCTTGGGGCATGGTTTGGGTATCATGGGGTCTTTTGGTCTGATTCATCAAATGACCACCCCACACAATCGTGCTGCGGTCATTTCGACCTATTTGTTTATAGGTTATTTGGGGACTATCGTACCGATTATTGCAGTCGGTTACAGTGCCGATCTATGGGGCTTAAATTTGGCAGTGAGCGGTTTTGGTATGGCTATGGCACTTCTATGTTTCACATTATTGTTCTGGCAGAAGAAAAATAACCTCCAAATTTAAAACCACTTTGAATAAATTTTTTCATTATTCAACAATCATGCCTTAACACTTTGCAAACTGCCTGCTTAATGTACATCATTATGATGTACTCAAAATCAATCACAAATTCAGCAACGACCAACAAAGCGATCACTCACGTATTAAAGTTCCGCTAATATCACTCAACATCTTCTTTACTGTTTTTTTCATTAGACTCAATGGCAATCTGAGACTGGTAACTATTAGATACAGTGGCACTATGTATGTCCCTATTTTCAGATCTTGTGATTTGTTATGATTGTGGTACAAAACGCGAATTAATGACAACATATTGAATACTCGCCCGACTAGCATAATCAAATAAGCACAATTAAATACTGAATAAAAACAGATATTTTCACACCTTTCTTCAGTCATAGAGTCAATATGTCCTATCACTTACAGTCAACACGAGGAGGATCATATTTATGCAATCTCGTGTCAATCAAACAATCCAAATGCACTATACACGTCCCGATTTGGGAGACATCATCCTGAACGCATTGGAAAAAGCAGGTAAGAACATCAACCAGCTAACACCCGAAGATCTGGCACCTATTGATGAGTTTCATATCCGAGGACGAATAGCCACTCTGGAGCTTGCCCACGCTGCTGGACTTGACGCAACAAAACATGTACTGGATGTCGGTAGCGGTATTGGTGGAACTTCGCGTTGTCTTGCAAAAGAATTCGGCTGTCACGTCACAGGCATTGACCTCACAGAAGAATACTGTCGTGCTGCGAGAATGCTTTCTACCAAGATTGGTCTTGCGCACCAAGTTGATTATCACCAAGGAGATGCGACCCAACTTCCATTTCCCGATCAGACCTTTGACGTCGTCTGGACAGAACATGTGGCAATGAATATCTTGGATAAAGCTCGTCTGTATCAGGAAATGTATCGGGTGCTAAAACCAGATGGCACACTAGCAATTTATGATGTTCTTGCAGGCCCATCGGGTCCTGTCCTTTTTCCGGTGCCATGGGCGCGCACAGCAAATACCAGCTTTCTGGTACAGCCAAATGAGCTACGTCAGCTACTCCAAGAAGCAGGTTTTACAATTACTGACTGGTTAGATACAACCGAAAGTGCACGTACATGGTTTGTGTCTCTGGCTGAAAAGTTACAAAAGGAAGGCTTACCCTCCCTGGGGTTTCACATACTACTGGGGGCTGATTTTAAAATCATGGCGCAGAATCAAGGAAAAAACCTACAAGAGGGAAGGATTGTCCTGGCACAAATCATTGCGAAAAAATGACTTTGCTTAACTCAAGACAACCAATGCTTAAGTAACTCAGGATATATAAAATAAAGAAATAGATGAGGGCATGATCTCATAGAAAATGCCTTTACGAGATTAAAAACTTTCCTGCTATTTCAACTCGATTTATTGTAAAGTCAAATGATGAAACCCCATAGAACAATAAAAAGCATTCCGTCATTGTGAACTGAATGCTTTTTATTTTATAAATAGAATTTATTGCAGCTTATTCAACAACACTTAAGTTCTAAATTACTTTCCAATACAGAACGAGCCGAAAATTTTCCCGAGCAAGTCATCCGCACTAAATTCACCCGTAATTTCTCCCAAAGCATTTTGAGCAAGGCGTAATGACTCGGCAACCAATTCACCTGCATGAAACACCACCAACTGTTCATGTGCTTCTGCAAGATAGTGCTGAGTGCGCTTCATTGCGTCTAGATGACGAGTTCGTGCAATAAAGGTGTCTTCCTCTGGCTGGAAGCCTGCATGCGCCGTAATCGCTTCTATAAGCGATTGAACACCTGTTTCCTGTTTAGCTGAAACCGTAATATGACGGAAACCGTGAAAATCGCCAATTTGAACAGTTGCACCAGTCAAATCACACTTATTCCCAATCAACATTAGACGCTTCGGCTCAAGATGGTGTTCAAAATATTCACGTGCCAATTGCAGAGGATCTTCGCCTTGACTCAAGTCATAGACCAATAACAGCAAATCAGCTTGTTCAATTTCATTAATCGCACGGCGAATACCTTCTTTTTCCACCACATCGCCCGTTTCACGCAATCCTGCGGTATCGGTTAACGTAATCGGCAAACCATTCAAGCTAATTTTTTCATGTAATACATCACGAGTGGTACCTGCAATATCCGTTACAATCGCACGTTCAATACCTGCTAATGCATTGAGCAAAGAAGATTTACCTGCGTTCGGTTTACCAGCAATCACCACCTGCAAACCTTCGCGCAGCAATTGCCCTTGGCGAGCAGATTGTTGTACCGCAGCCACTGAGTGCTGTACGTCTTCCAATAAAGTTAAAATCTTGCCATCAGCCAAGAAATCAATTTCTTCTTCAGGAAAGTCGATTGCGGCTTCCACATGTAGACGTAAATGAATCAACTTTTCCAGCACCGTATTCACTTTATGCGAAAAGGCACCTTGCAAAGAACGCACAGCCGAACGTGCAGCGGCCTGCGAAGTCGCATCAATCAAATCGGCAATCGCTTCGGCTTGGACCAAATCCAGTTTGCCATTTTCAAAGGCACGCATGGAGAATTCACCAGCCTGAGCAGCAGTTGCACCTAATTCTAAGCACCGCGCGAGTAAAGCATTTTGAATTACAGGTCCACCATGCCCCTGTAACTCCACGACATCCTCACCTGTAAATGAGTTTGGATTGGGAAAACAAATTACCAAACCTTCATCCAGTACTTCATTTTCAAAATCAAGAAACTGGCGGAACCCAGCCATGCGTGCTTTTGGTAATGCCTTTTGCGTCAACTGTTCTGCAATTGCATAAGCTTGTGGACCAGAAAGACGAATCACTCCCACACCACCACGACCTGGAGGAGTAGCAATCGCTGCGATAGTGGTTTGATGTTGCATACAATTCACCTGACGTTAGTCCCAATCGAACCCAAAGAAAAATCCGCCTAAGATTACCATCTTAAGCGGATTTAATCAGCTAGTTGCTGTGAGAAGCTGCGTTATGCGACTTCTTTCGAACTACGTGCTTTTTCTACTGATTTATTAATAAACCATTGTTGTGTAATGGTAATCGTGTTGTTCACAATCCAGTACAGAACTAAGCCTGCAGGGAAGAACAACATAAATACAGTAAACATAATTGGCATAATGCGGAACACTTTCGCCTGCATTGGATCGGCAGGTTGCGGGTTCAACATTTGCTGAATGAACATGGTCGCACCCATCAATAATGGCAGGATAAACCACGGATCCATTGCTGATAAGTCTTGAATCCAGAGCATCCAAGGTGCATGGCGCAATTCCACACTTTCCATCAGTACCCAATACAAAGCCAAGAAGATCGGCATTTGTAGTAATAACGGTAAACAGCCTGAAAGTGGGTTGACTTGCTCACGCTTATACAATGCCATCATTTCTTGAGAGAAGCGCATACGGTCTTCACCGAATTCTTCTTTCATACGCTGCATTTCTGGTGCAATTACACGCATTTTCGCCATTGAGCGATAGCTCTTAGACGACAATGGCCACAAAATGAGTTTAACCAATACAGTCAGTAAAATGATTGACCAGCCCCAGTTTCCAACCAAGTTATGGAAAAATTGTAAGCCTAGGAACAATAATTTTGCGATTGGCCATAACCAACCATAATCAACGGTCTGATTTAAACCTACAGCCAAATCTTTCAATTCAGATTGAATTTTAGGACCTGAATAGAACGTCGCGTCAACTTCTGCCACAGTACCTGCAGGTACATTAATGGTCGGTGAAGTAAAACTAAGGATGTTCATATCATCACTCGATTTACGCGATTCTAATTTAGCGCTATAAGCTTGACCATTGGCCTGAGTCAACTTCAACTCGCCTGGAATCCAAGCACTGACGAAGTAATGCTGAACCATTGCAACCCAGCCGCCTTTTGCTTCAACATTTAACTTTTCATCGTTAAAGTTAGCAAATTTAAGCTTGTTGTAATGTTCTTCAGGCGTACCCCACGCACCACCCAAGAAGGTACCCAAAGTGAAAATCCCTTGATCCGATTTTCCTGGATCTTCTGAATTATCGCGTTTGAGCTGACCAAACATCTGGCCTTGCCAGTTTTGACCGCTGCGGTTAACCACTTTGTGATTGACTACAACTGGATATTCACCTTGAGTGAAGGTAAATGTTTTAATAATTTCTACACCATCAGCCGTTTTAAAGACCATTGGAACAGAAAGTACTTTAACTGACTTGCCGTCTTTATCTTTCGCTGCTTTTGCATCAGCTAAAGTATATGCAGATTTCTCAATTTCATAGATAGGACGACCATTACGGCTACTGTCAGGCCCATTTAGACCAATTAAACCAGATTGTGCAACATACGTACGTTTGGCATCGCTTTCCAGCATAACAAACGGTTCATCGCTATCTTTGTTTTTATCATGATTGAGTAATTCAACACGAACAATATCACCACCTTTTGGACTAATCCAAAGATGATAAAGGTCAGTTTGAACTGAAATAAGCTGTTGACTTGCTGCCGCAGTCGATTCTGTAGTTTGTTGCGCAGTACTATTTGCTTGTGGCACATCTGAAGCAGCCGTAGCTGTCTGTCCATTTGGCAAGTCAGCAGAGACTTCATGTGAAACGACAGCAGCTTTTTGTGGCTGTTGTTGAGTTTCATTATGACCATAGTCCTTTTGCCATGCCAAAATAAGCAAATATGCGACGACAAACATGGCTCCTAGAATTGCAATCCTGGCCCATTGTTGCATATCTATTACCCCAAAAAGTTAGAGTGATTTTGATTCCATAAACATCCACGAAAGGGTACAGCAACGAGATGCATTTGAGAATCGATTTGCTGAAATGAAATAAAACGAATTGCTTTTGCAGGAACAGGATCATAACCTGAGCCGCCCCATGGATGACATCGACAAATACGATTTGCAGCCAACCAAACACCCCTTACAGCTCCATGCGTATGGATTGCTTCCAATGAATATTGAGAACATGTAGGTATATAACGACAGCGTGGTCCCAACATAGGACTAATCGCGATCTGATAGAATCGAATGAACCAATGCAGCACACGTACCATTGGCTTTCTCTACTTCTGTGGGGAGGGAGCTATTTTTGAATGCTTTTTGACAATGCGTTGCAGCTTTTGCCAAGCAAATTGTAATTGCTGATGCAATTCTGAATTGGTGACTGTTTCTATACCAACTTTAGGCATAACAACAATATCCAAGGCATCCAGTTGCATTTGATGCAGGCGAAAGCTTTCGCGAGCAAGTCGTTTTACTCTATTTCTTTCATGCGCACGGCGCACTTTTTTCTTGGCAACAACAATTCCCAAACGACTGTTAGGTTGCTTGGAATATGTTGCAAGAAACAAGAAATGGGGTTGATGCACTTTAAAAAGCGCACCATCAAATACAACTTTATAATCGGCAGCACAGCGAAGACGCCGCTCTGCGCCGAAGTCATAAAGTGTCATAACACCCAAAATCGTTTAAGCGTTAACAGATTAAACAGTTAAGCTGTGACGACCTTTTGCACGACGGCGAGCTAATACTTGACGACCAGCTTTAGTAGCCATACGAGCACGGAAACCATGAACGCGTTTACGCTTTAATTCAGATGGTTGGAATGTACGTTTCATATCGAAACTCCAAAAATTGATCTTTCTATAAAGGTCCGCGATTTTAGTGTTCATTGCTTGAGCTGTCAATCAAAAACACTCTTTCAGAGCAAATAAACTTGTAACCAAATCAGCTTGTCTACAAATACCTCAATTGTTCTATTCACTCAATTAAAAAGTATTCACACCATAATAATTTGTTAAATAATAGAAAATAAGTTATAAACAATATTATTCACAAATTTATCCACACAACGATAGACAACTGGTGGTTTAAATTTAAATTTATTCTTTTATTCAAGTTATCCCCAATGAAAGTGAGCTTTAATAAATAAATTCAAATTTTAAAATTTAAATTTATTCTTATTAGGGGGCACTTTTTCTGTGGAAAAGCTATTTTTAATATATAAAAACAAGACTTAAGCCTGTGGATATCTGTGTTTTTAAGATTTTAATCAATTGTGGATAACTTGGTGGTTATTTTTATCCACAGCCTGCGGATGCTTTTATCCACATGAGGTTTTGAATTTAAATTTAGTTTGTTTATTTCTTTTTTGAGCAAATTTTGCAGAATTCTTCATGACAGATGTGGATAACTTGGTTAGAATGGCGACCCGCTTTGGCGGACAGTGGTGTTTTTAAATTTAAAAATGGATGAATAGGGGTTTCACATGCTTTGGACAGACTGCTTAACTCGCTTGCGACAAGAGCTCTCTGGAAATGTTTTTACAATGTGGATTCGCCCTTTAGTTGCTGAAGAGTTAGAAGACACTTTGCGACTATATGCGCCTAATCCATATTGGACGCGTTATATTCAAGAACATCATTTAGAACTTATTACTATTTTGGCAGAGCAATTGTCAGAAGGACGAGTACGTCATGTGGAAATCATGGTAGATTCTCGGCCTGGTGCAATTTTATCTCCAAGTGAACAACCTGCTACAACAACAGCAGCCTTGGAAACTTCACCCCCTGTACCAGCAGTAAAGCCAAAGAAAGAAAAAGATGATTCGTCGCTAAAAAACAAAAAGCGATTGCTAAATCCTTTATTTACTTTTTCACTGTTTGTTGAAGGTCGTTCCAACCAAATGGCCGCTGAAACTTGCCGTAAAGTATTGACTCAATTGGGGGCTTCTCAGCATAACCCTTTGTTTTTATATGGCCCAACAGGTTTAGGTAAAACTCACTTAATGCAAGCGGTAGGGAATGCTTTATTGCAAGCTAAGCCAAATGCACGAGTGATGTATATGACCGCTGAAAGCTTTGTGCAAGATTTTGTCAGCTCCTTACAACAAGGCAAAGTGGAAGAATTTAAGAAAAACTGTCGTTCTTTAGACCTACTTCTGGTGGACGATATTCACTTATTGGCTGGAAAAGAAGCCAGTTTGGTCGAGTTTTTCTATACATTTAACGCCTTATTGGATGAATCGAAGCAAATTATCTTAACTTCGGACCGTTATCCTAAAGAATTGACGGAACTCGATGCCCGTTTAGTTTCGCGTTTTTCTTGGGGCTTGTCGGTTGGTGTAGAACCTCCTGATATTGAAACGCGAATTGAGATTTTATTGAAGAAAGCTCAAAGCAGTGGCGTAGATTTACCACGTAATTGTGCGTTATTTATTGCACAACAAGTGGTTGCCAATGTCCGTGAGTTAGAAGGTGCACTCAATAAAGTCGTCGCTATTTCACGGTTTAAAGGTACATCGATTGATCTTGATGTGGTGCGCGAGTCACTGAAAGATGTATTGGCGATTCGTGCTCGAACCATCAGTACAGAAAACATTCAGCGAGTGGTAAGCGAATATTTCCGTATTCCATTGAAAGAGTTAATTGGTCCTAAACGGACGCGTATTTATGCACGCCCTCGTCAATTGGCAATGGGCTTGGCACGTGAACTGACTGGGGACAGTTTTCCTGAAATTGGTATGGCATTTGGTGGTCGTGACCACAGTACTGTCATGCATGCGTGTGAAAAAGTACAAAGCCTCAGAGAGGATGATCCGATCTTTAATGAGGATTACAAAAACTTGCAACGCCTGCTGCAAAGCTAATCTATATTGATCAAATTCTATTCTTGCAATGCGGTATATTCTGCCGCATAGTACACTGCTAAAAACACATTTATTTATATTTCATCTTCAGTTTTTTCGAGGAATGCATCGTGCGTTTAAAAATCGCCAAAGAAAGTTTACTTAATGTTCTTTCACATGTAGTAGGAGCGGTGGAACGTCGCCACACCTTAAACATTTTATCGAATGTTAAAGTACAAGTGAGTCAAAATGCTTTGGCGATTACAGGTTCAGATTTAGAAGTTGAATTGGTTGCGAGTACCAATTTAATGGAAGGTGCGTGCTTACAAGCGGGTGAAACGACAGTACCTGCACGTAAACTGATGGATATCTGTAAATCTTTACCAAGTTCTGCCTTAATCGATATTCAAATTACCGAAGATCAGCGCTGTATTCTGAAATCGGGGAACAGCCGTTTTGTATTGGGGACTTTGCCTGCCGAAGATTACCCGTTGCTTAATACAGAAAACACACAAGGCACACAAGTTGCGGTCACTCAGCGTGAATTAAAACGTTTATTTGAAAAAACGGCCTTTGCAATGGCTGTACAGGATGTTCGTTTTTATTTAACAGGTACTTTACTAGAAATTGATGAAAATCAATTGCGTGCAGTCACAACAGATGGTCACCGTTTGGCCTTGTGTGAAACATTGGCTTCTTCAAATACGCAACAGTTGATTCAAGCGATTGTACCGCGTAAAGCCGTGGGTGAATTACAACGTTTACTGAGCATTGAAGATGAGCAATTGTCGTTATTAATTGGTCGTGAACTACTGAATGTGACCATTAATACACCAAGCCGCGATAAAGAGCAGGGAACCATTACTGTTCGTTTTACCACGAAACTGATCGATGGGAAATTTCCAGATTATCGCCGTGTCATTCCTCGTGGTGGTGATAAAAATGTATTAATTGCTCATGATGTGTTTAAGCAGTCTTTACAGCGTGTTTCGATTTTAAGTAATGAAAAACTGCGTGGCGTATTCTTGAATTTCAGTGCAGATACTTTGCAATTGCGTGCCAATAACCCTGAGCAAGATGAAGCGATTGAAGATTTGGCAATTCAGTACAACGATGCACCGTTAGAAATGTCATTTAATGCACAGTATTTACTGGATGTGCTTGGTGTCCTAGATGGTGATGATGTATCGATGACCATGAGTGAGGCCAACCAATCAGTATTGGTTCATGATCCTGCACATGCTGATCAGACCTATGTTGTTATGCCAATGCGTGTGTAATCGCTAGATTTATTATGCAGATTACGCGTTTAAACATCGAACGTGTTCGTAATTTAAAAACGGTTGCACTCTCTGAGTTGCAGCCGTTTAACGTCTTTTATGGTTCGAATGGTTCGGGAAAAACTTCAATTTTGGAGGCGATCCATTTGCTGGCGACGGGTCGTTCCTTTCGCACCCATATTCCCAAACACTATATTCTGCATGATGCTCAGAATGCTGTTGTTTTTGCTCAATCTTCCAGTGAAAAAATTGGAATGCAAAAACATATTAATGGTGAGCAGGTTATGAAAGTGAATGGAGATCATATTGCCACACAAGGGCAGTTGGCCAAACTACTGCCTTTACAGCATATCGATCCGCAAAGTACCGATATTATTGATCAGGGTGCCAAACCAAGACGACAATTACTCGACTGGCTAATGTTTCACGTGGAACCAGAGTTTTATCATGCTTGGCAATATTATTCGCGTGCCTTAAAACAACGCAATAGCCTATTAAAGTCGCAGCGGCATTTAAGTCTAGAAAGCTTAGAACCGTGGAATAAAATGTTGGGTGAATATGGTGAAATTTTGCATTCACAGCGGGTTGCGATTGTGGAACAGTGGAATGTATTTTTTCAGCAAGATTTACACTATCTGCTGCCTAACTTAAATGTTGAACTGCAATATATTGCTGGCTTTCATACTGAACATGGATTGCTACATGACCTATGCATTCATCATCAAAAAGATGTGGATCGAAGATATACAGAATATGGTCCACATCGTGCCGATTTACGCCTGAAAACCCCTAACGGGGAGGCGGATATTGTTTTATCCCGCGGCCAAAAAAAGCTACTGATTATAGCGCTAAAACTCTCACAGATTGCAATGCTACATGCCTGTAATAAGGAAACTGTGGTATTATTAGATGATCTGACAGCAGAATTAGATTTAGCCGCACAACAACGTTTAATTGAGCGATTAAGCCAACTTGGTAGTCAAGTTTTTATTACCACTTTAGAGCATGAATCTGTGCAAAAACATTTACATGACTTGTCTATTTCCCACCAATTGTTCCACGTGGAAAATGGCCAAGTAGCATGTGTTGTGCAATGATTTCCCATCTTTGGATAGACCGATTTTTCACTAGGGAGTAACCATGAGTTCAGAAGACCAATCTGTCACTCAAACAGAACAAAGCAACGAAAAGGCTTATGATTCCTCTAGCATCAAAGTGTTGCGTGGTTTGGATGCCGTTCGTAAGCGCCCAGGTATGTATATTGGCGATACTGATGATGGTTCAGGTTTGCATCACATGGTGTTCGAGGTGGTGGATAACGCCATTGATGAAGCTTTAGCTGGTCATTGTGATGAAATCTTGGTGACGATTCATGAAGATGAGTCGGTCAGTGTTTCTGATAACGGTCGTGGTATTCCAACCGATATTCACCCTGAAGAAGGGGTTTCTGCCGCAGAAGTTATTTTAACGATTCTGCACGCTGGCGGTAAATTTGACGATAATAGTTATAAAGTTTCAGGTGGTTTGCACGGTGTAGGTGTTTCCGTTGTAAATGCCTTGTCGAGCAAACTCGAGTTAACCATTCATCGTGCTGGGCATATTCATCAACAAGAATATCGTCACGGTGACCCACAGTACCCTCTTAAAGTCATTGGCAATACAGAAACTACAGGTACGATTGTACGTTTCTGGCCAAGTGCAGAAACGTTTAGCCAAACGATTTTTAATGTCGATATTTTGGCGCGTCGTTTACGTGAATTGTCTTTCCTGAACGCAGGTGTGCGTATCGTTCTTCGTGATGAGCGAATTAATTTAGAACATGTATATGACTATGAAGGTGGTTTATCTGAATTTGTTAAATACATTAATCAGGGTAAAAACCATCTGAATGACATTTTCCACTTTACCACTCAAGCTGAAAATGGCATTGGCGTGGAAGTAGCGTTGCAATGGAATGATACTTATCAAGAAAATGTCCGTTGCTTCACCAACAATATTCCGCAAAAAGATGGTGGTACACACTTAGCAGGCTTCCGTGCAGCACTGACCCGTGGCTTAAACAGCTATATGGAAAATGAGAGTCTGCTGAAAAAAGAAAAAGTAGCAGTTACGGGCGATGATGCGCGTGAAGGTTTAACTGCAATTATTTCAGTGAAAGTGCCAGATCCAAAATTCTCTTCACAAACCAAAGAAAAATTGGTATCGAGTGAGGTGAAACCTGCGGTTGAGCAGGCGATGAACAAATCGTTCTCTGAGTATTTGCTTGAGAATCCTGCTGCAGCAAAATCAATTGCTGGCAAAATTATTGATGCGGCTCGTGCTCGTGATGCGGCTCGTAAAGCCCGCGAAATGACTCGTCGTAAAAGTGCCTTAGATATTGCTGGTTTGCCAGGTAAATTGGCAGACTGTCAGGAAAAAGATCCTGCAATGTCTGAATTGTATCTAGTCGAGGGTGACTCTGCGGGTGGTTCGGCGAAACAAGGGCGTAACCGTAAAATGCAGGCCATTTTACCCTTGAAAGGTAAAATCTTGAACGTAGAACGTGCACGCTTTGACAAGATGATTTCTTCTCAGGAAGTGGGGACGCTGATCACCGCTTTGGGCTGTGGTATTGGGCGTGAAGAATACAATCCTGATAAGTTACGTTATCATAAAATTATTATCATGACCGATGCCGACGTCGATGGTTCACACATTCGTACTTTGTTGTTAACTTTCTTCTTCCGTCAAATGCCAGAATTGGTGGAACGTGGTCATATTTATATTGCCCAACCACCATTGTATAAGTTGAAAAAAGGTAAGCAAGAGCAATACATCAAAGATAATGAAGCATTGGAAACCTTCCTGATTTCAAATGCGATTGATGATTTGGCTTTGCATATTAGTGCTGAAGCGCCTGCGATTCGTGGCGAAGCTTTAGCCAATGTGATTGCGGATTATCAAACCTCGCAAAAGAGTCTACAGCGTTTAACTCAGCGTTATCCTGCAAGCTTGTTGGATGGTCTGATCTCAATGGATGCTTATAAGTTTGATCATTCACAAGATTTGGCTTATGTACAACAGTGGGGTGAGCAATTGCGCGCTGCTGTTGAAAAAACTCAGCCGAGCTTGCGTCCTGAATTGACCTTGGAAGCTTTTGATAAAGAGTTGGCTGATGGTCAGAAGGTGGTGGTGTATTTCCCACGTATCACGATTTATGTGCACAACCTTCCGCACAGCTATTTGCTTGATGCAGGCTTGTTGTCTTCGGGTGAGTATGTCCGTTTGCTGAAAAACTCGAAGAGTTGGTTTAGCTTGCTTGAAGAAGGTGCATATTTAGAGAAGGGCGAACGCAAGATTGCGGTCAACAATTTCCATCAAGTATGGCAACACATTTTACAAGACTCGCGTCGCGGCATGATGATCCAACGTTATAAAGGTTTGGGTGAAATGAACGCCGAGCAGCTCTGGGAAACCACGATGGACCCTGATAATCGTAATATGTTGCAAGTGACAATTGATGATGCGATTGAGGCTGATCGCATGTTCTCTTGTTTGATGGGGGATGATGTCGAACCACGTCGTGCCTTCATTGAAGAGAATGCTTTAAATGCAGATATTGATGCCTAACAGCGTGTCACCTTAAAAGCAGCCTACGGGCTGCTTTTTTATTGCATCGGTTTTGTTAGTTTTTAGTGATGGTTATTAAACTGTCGTATTGTTCTGTCATGCTGACTAAAAATAACTGAGCGGAAAGCATATGGATTTAAGTTTGGAACAGTGTCGAGATCATTGGCTGAATGCTTTTTATACGGGACAAGTACAGGAATTGATGGTATACGAGCATCCAGAATTTAAAGTGGTATATGAGGCACAAGGGAAGGTAGAAAGTAATTTGAGTCGTTATGCATGTATTGAGCATGCAGTTCAAAACGGCGTCTGGAAGCCTCGTCATTTAGACATTCAAACTGAAATATTTGAGTTTAACCCGACACAAACTGAATGCCGAATCTTGCTCCATCTCGCGCAGCCTGGACAGGTCGTTCAAGAAACTTGGTCCTTTCAAGCCGATGCATGGCAAATTATTGAACTACGGTTTTGCAAAAAGAAACTGGTTGATCTATGTGATTGAATTGATTTAAGCATAAAAAAAGCAGGTCGTGTGACCTGCTTTTAATTTATTAGGGATTGGTCTTAGTCAGTAAAAGTCACTTTCGCGATGGCTTTTTTACCTGCTTGAACAATCACCGTGATATTTTCTTTCACAGAGAAGCCGGCATCGACCACATTCCAATCGACTTTAACGGCTCCACGTGAAACAGCGTCTTTGGCAGCAGCCGCATTTTTGGTTAAGCCCGCAGCGCGTACAATCGAAGCAATAAACATTTCACCACCAAACTCGGCACGTGAAATCGTAATTTCAGGTGTTCCTTCTGGTAATTCACCTTCGGTAATGATGTTGCCAGCGCCTTTGTGCGCATTGGCAGCTGCTTCCGCACCGTGGAAACGTTCGACCAACTCAAGTGCAAGAATCTTCTTCACTTCTTGTGGGTTACGGCCATCTTCAATTTCTTTCAACAAGACTTTGATTTCTTCAAGTGATTTAAAGCTGAGCAGATCAAAATAACGTTCAATCAAAGCATCTGGCATGGAAAGTACTTTTTGATACATTGCCCCAGGCGTATCAAATACCCCAATGTAGTTGCCTAAAGATTTAGACATTTTGTTGACGCCATCTAAACCTTCAAGAATTGGCACGGTAATACATACTTGCGCTTCTTGATCATAACGACCTTGCAAGGTACGACCCATCAGCAAGTTAAAGGTTTGATCTGTCCCACCAAGTTCGACATCGGCATGTAAGGCAACAGAATCATAGCCTTGTACCAGTGGATACAAGAATTCGTGAATGGCAATCGGTTGTTGATTATTATAACGCTTAGTGAAGTCATCACGTTCTAACATACGCGCCACAGTTTGCTGTGAAGCCAACTGAATTAAATCAGCCGCAGTTTTAGTCGCAAACCATTCCGAGTTAAACACTACTTTGGTTTTGTTCGGATCAAGAATTTTAAACACTTGTTCTTGATAGGTCTTGGCATTTTCTAAGACTTGTTCACGTGACAATGGTGGGCGAGTCGCACTTTTACCCGTAGGGTCACCGATCATTGCCGTATAGTCACCAATCAAGAAAAACACTTCATGACCAAGGTCTTGGAACGTTTTTAATTTATTGATCAGCACGGTATGACCTAAGTGTAAGTCAGGTGCAGTCGGGTCGAAGCCCGCTTTAATTTTTAAAGGACGATTCTCTTTGAGTTTCTTTAATAGATCCTCTTCAGAGATAATTTCATGAGTGCCTCGTTGAATGAGGGCAAGTTGTTCTTCAGCTGGCAGGAAATTTGACATCACAAAACCCAAACACATCAGTTATTCAATTTGTGCGATATACTAACACTTTTTCAGCACATTGCAGGCTTTAGAATAATCATGACAGCAATCTATATTGGGGTAATGACCGGCACCAGCATGGATGGGGTAGATATTGTGGCCGCTTCATTCGACCCATTGCAGTTGCATGCCACGCTTACTTTAGCGTTTGACCCCGATTTACGAAATGAACTGATGGCACTCACTTTGCCTGATGATAACGAAATAGATCGTATGGGTAAGGCTGATGTGGCTTTGGCAAAAATGATTGGTGAAGGCATCAATACGCTGATTGAACAGCATCAACTTGACCGTAGCCAAATTAAAGCGATTGGTTCGCATGGGCAGACCATTCGACATCGCCCAGAGCATGGTTTTACTTTACAGATTGGCGATCCCAACATTATAACTGAAATCACTCAAATTCCTGTGGTTTCTGATTTCCGCCGTCGAGATATGGCTGCGGGTGGGCAGGGCGCACCCTTGGTCCCTGCTTTTCATCAAGCTTTATTTCAGCATGAAAGCATTCACCGTGTGATTCTGAATTTAGGTGGCATTGCGAATGTCAGTCTTTTACCAGCAGGTGCACCAGAGCAAGTTTCGGGTTTTGATACAGGACCAGCCAATATTCTGATGGATGCATGGTGCCATCGTTATACTGGACAACCTTATGATGAAAATGGTAACTGGGCAGCCTATGGTCAGCCAATTCGCAGCTTGTTAGAGCGTTTACAGGCCCATGATTTTTTTGCCAAAGAGCCACCTAAAAGTACGGGACGTGAAGATTTTAATCTGGATTGGCTGGATGACCAAATCATGGACTGGCGCAATGACGAGCTGGCTTATGATGAATTGGAAGATACACCTGAAAATGTCCAAGCGACTCTATTAAAACTCACCACACGTGCCATTAAGAAAGCTATTTATCGCTCAGGAATGGAGACAGGCGAGGTCTATGTCTGCGGTGGTGGTGCTTATAATTCACAACTATTAGAACAATTACGTTGGCGTTTACGTAAGCACCAATGGACAGTCCAAAGTACCGCAGATTTGGGCTTAAGTCCGACTTGGGTCGAAGCCACAGCTTTTGCTTGGTTGGCGATGCGTTTTGTTGAACATTTGAGTGGTAATTTACCTGCGGTAACTGGCGCTGACGGTTATCGTATTTTAGGTAGCATAACTGCAGTTTAAACGTCCAGAACACATGCATAAAAAAACCTCCTGAATAGGAGGTTTTTTATCTATAATCGATTTAAATCGAGAAAGATGATCCACAGCCACAAGTGGTGGTTGCATTCGGATTTTGTACAATAAAGCGTGAACCTTCAAGACCTTCAATATAATCGACCACTGAACCGACGAGATATTGATAGCTCAGTGAGTCAACCAGCATTTTCACATCACCATTGATAAATTCTGCATCATCTTCATTCATATTATCGGCAAAGTTAAAACCATAAGAAAAGCCAGAACAGCCCCCGCCCGTTACATAGACACGTAACATGAGATCTTGGTTGCCTTCACTATCGCGCAATTGGCGTACTTTATTTGCAGCATTGTCGGTCAACACAAGCGCTGGAGCAGTCATGATAGATTCCTCTGTTCGGTTCATGGGTCTTTTAAAAATGAAAAAGACCATATGTCTAGTATAGCATACTCAATATATGGTCAATATTCGAAGATTAAAAGTCAAAGCAGAGTAATTTTATCAAGATTATTTGTAGTTTTCATCTTGTAAGCCGCATTCAAAATTTTTGGCATCTTCTTTACAGCGGAATTGCCACAGCAGTTTCATCATGCGTTTGTCGTATACGCCTTGCTGAGTCAAATTAATTCGCGCATCGCGCATCATTTTTTGATAGCCAGGTTTGTCGGTTGCGGAAACTTCCATCCAGTATTTTGTTGGAATATCGGCTTTCATCTTGCCTAAAATGCCAAAGGCACGAGGAAGCTGTGATTTCACCCATTCACGTGATTGCTGTCCGTAGCCTTTAGGGAAACGGTCAGGGCGGATAATGATATTGCCAGTAACTTGCAGAATTGGGTAGTTCACAATTGCCCCTTTGTTGCCTAAACCTTTGTGTAATTCGAGTGGTTTAAAGGCCGCGGCAGGCGCACCAATAATATCGACCTGACCATTATTAAATTTGCTGCCAAAATTGGTGACATCTGAACTGACGGCTTGGGCACCGACTTGTTGCACCATGATTTTTTGCGCTTGATCATAATCCAGTACGGCAATTTTTTTGCCTGCGGCTTTAGCAACGGTATTGATGTTACGATCATTGACCAATAGATAGGCATCACCCACTGGAATGACGCCTGCAACTTCATATTTGCCTTTCACCATATATTTGCTAAAAGTGGGATTGGCTAAACCTTGCATGACTTTAACTGCTAATTTTAGATTGGGAATGGCTCCAATCGCATCCAGTGAACCAGTAAAATCATTAAACTGACGTCCGCGCATGCCAGTCACACTAATGCCATCGCATTTCCCAGCTTTAAAATCTTCGGCAATGACCGCTTCATTTTGGGCAACTCGTAATTCAATATCGGCGCCCCAATTTTTGGCGGCCAATTGATAATCTTTCATTAGCGCATAGACATCACCACTTTTACCGACCAAGTCAAATACGCAGACCACTTGTCTGGCTTGTACAAGGCTGGTTGCAGCACACAGCCCGAGTCCGATCAAAAGTTGGATTGATGATCGTTTCATCATATGAATTTTCCTTATTCCGTTCTTTTTATATTGTTGGGATGATGTTTTTCATCATTTTAAGTGGTAAAACAATCCGTTTTCCTGAGTTCAAGATTAGCGTGTTTTTATCCTTGAACATTGGCACTTTAGACTAAAACTTAAATAAAAAAAGCCTAGAATAATCTAGGCCTTAGTTATTGATTTATAGTCTATTCACCAGCCATCGAACATTCGAAATTGGCTTTATCGACAGAGCAACGCGCTTTTTTCAAAACACTCATCATGCCTGCATCATAAATACCTTGCTTGGTGAGATCGATACGACCATCACGTAACATTTTTTGGTATTTAATTTTATCTTCAGCATTTAAATTCATGCGGTATTTAGCAGGAATACCCGCTTCAAGACGATTAATCATCGAGAAGCTTTTTGGTAAATTCTTCACAAACCAGTCTCGAGATTTTTGTCCAAAACCAGTAGGGAATTGCTCAGGACGAATCACAAAGTCGGCAGTCACTTGTAGAACTGGAAAGTTAAACATTGCGCCGTTATTGCCTAAACCCTTATAAATTTCGAGAGGTTTATATGCATAGGCTGGGGCGCCCACCATGTCCACTTGACCATTATTAAATTTAGCCACGAAATTTGAAACATCTGAAATCACAGCTTGGGCACCAACACGCTGTACCATAATTTTTTGTGCTTGGTCATAGCCCAAGACTGCGAATTTTTTTCCAGCAGCCTTTTCGATGGAATTGATGTTTTTGTCACGGACGAATATAAAGGCAGAGCCAAGGGGAGCAATGCCTGCCACTTCATATTTTTTGCCACTCATTGTGGTCACCATTTTGCTGGCATTACGTTGGTCTAAGGCAAAGCTAATGGCTTTTTGCGCAATTGCATTGCTGGGTACACCACCTAAGGCATCAATTGAACCAGCAAATTTATTGTATTGACGTGCGCGCATTGCAGTCATAAAAACGCCGTCACATTTACCTGCTTTAAAATCGTTGTCTGCGACAGCTTCATCTTGTCGTGGAATGAGGTTGACTTCTGCCCCCCAGCTTTTTGCTGCTAGTGCCCATTCTTGCGCCATTTGATAAGACTCACCTGACTTACCAAGCAAATCAAATACACAGATATCGACTTTAGCTGCTTGTGTAGTCGTAGAAAGACCCACAGCAGTCAAAGCAGCTAAACTTAACATGACTTTTTTCATTGTGTTCATCCTTTTCAGATTGGTTATTGTTTTAAGTGTCCTTACACGCAAACAATATTAAGCAAGTTTTGTATTTATAAATAGAGTATTTACTCCAATTTTAAATAAAAAAATGACACGCGCTGCAAAATTGCTGTCAAATTGTCCAATCCAAAGCTGTGTTTTAAATAAAATCAGTGAATTAAAAGGATTTAGGCCTAAAAAATTATCATTAAATTATTCCCCACCAAGCGAGCATTCAAAATTGGTGCGCTCAATGGTACATCTGGCTTTTTTCAATACCGTCATCATGGTGGGGTCATAGATGCCTTGTTGGGTCAGATCCATCCGCGCATCACGTAACAGTTTTTGATATTTCTCTTTAGCATCCTTATCGAGTTCCATACGATATTTGCTTGGAATAGTGGTTTCTACACGCTGTACCATAGCAAAACTTTTAGGCAATTGACGGACAAACCATTGACGAGATTGAGCTGCAAAACCTTCTGGAAATTGCTCTGGTCGAATAATCAGGTCCGCCGTGACATTTAATACGGGAAAATTGACCATCGCACCGTTATTGCCCAGCCCCTTATAAATCTCAAGAGGTTTAAAGGCATAAGCTGGTGCGGGTACGACATCGACTTCATTCTGATTAAATTTTTTCACAAAATTGGAAATTTCAGACATCACAGGAACAGCATTCACGCGTTTCACCATAATTTTTTGTGCCTGATCAAACTCCATCACTGCAATTTTTTTGCCATTAAGTTTTTCAACAGTATTGATGGACTTATCCCGTACAAATAAATAGGCTGGACCAATCTGACCAATCCCCGCAACTTCATAAGTCTCTTTGCCTGATTTGGTGATGAGACGCTTTTGATTTCGTTTGTCTAAAACATAAGTAATGGCTTTTTGCGCAATCGCGTTATTGGGTACCCCACCCAATGCATCAATTGAACCTGCAAATTTATTATAATTACGGGCACGCATGGAGGTCATATAAAAACCGTCACATTTTCCAGCTTTGAAGTCTTGGTCTAATTTGGCTTCATCTTTGTAAGCCGTCAAGTCGATATTGGCGCCCCAGTTTTTACTGGCCAATGCCCATTCTTCAAGAAACTTATAAGATTCCCCAGATTTAGCAAGCAAATCGAAAACACAAACATTAATATTTGCATGCGCTAAATTAGGCATATTGAATAGGGTTGCTGTAGACAAGACAAAAAAGGCTTTTTTCATTATTTCACCTCATTTTTTTGATTTTGCTGGAACAAATTTATATAAACATGTTTTTTTTGAATAAAATAGAGCTTTTACTCTATTTCCGACCGATAACATTTCGGTGTGCAGGATGTTGGTCCTTTTTCTTTTCTAAGCGACTTCCTTTAGAATAGCGCTAACTTTTTATCTGCCAGTGTGTGTAATGATCCAATTAGACCAACTTTCAATACGTCGTGGAGGACGCGTACTCTTCCAAAAAGCCTCGATGCAATTGCATCCAGGTTGGAAAATTGGTTTAACGGGCGTCAATGGTGCAGGTAAATCCACATTATTTTCTGCGCTCTTGGGGGGAATGGAATCTGACGGAGGATCTTTAACCCGTCCTGCGGTGTGGACCGTAGCCCATATGGCACAAGAAATCAAAGCTTTAGATATGAAAGCTATTGATTTTGTTTTATCTGGTGATGAGGAATTTTGGGAAATTCAGCACAAACTTGATCATCCAGAAAACTTAAGTAACGATGAACTTGCTCATTTATATGGTCGCTTTGATGAAATTCATGGTTATTCAGCCGCAGCCAAAGCATCGCAACTTATGGCTGGTTTAGGTTTCTTCGAACATCAATCCCAGCTCGATGTTTCAAGTTTCTCGGGTGGTTGGCGTATGCGTCTAAACCTTGCACGTACCCTTATGAGTCGTTCAGATTTACTGTTACTGGATGAACCAACCAACCATTTAGACTTAGATGCAATCCTATGGTTAGAAGATTGGTTGAAAGCCTATGAAGGAACTTTGGTTCTGATTTCGCATGACCGAGATTTCTTGGATGCCATTACCGACCATATTCTACATATTGAAAATCAAGAGCTGACACTATATACAGGTAATTATTCGACCTTCGAACGTACCCGCAGCGAGCGTTTAGCACAACAACAACAAGCTTATGAAAAGCAACTAGAAACTCGTGCCCATTTGCAAAAATATATCGACCGCTTTAAAGCACAAGCGACCAAAGCCAAACAAGCACAAAGTCGAATTAAGCAATTAGAACGTATGCAGGAACTTTCTGCTGCACATGTGGATACGCCGTTTACCTTTAGTTTCCGTGAACCATCAAAAATGAGTTCACCTTTATTAGAACTTGAAAATGCCGATATTGGTTACGGTGAAAAACTGATTGTCACCAATGTAAATTTGCAAATTACCCCAACCAGCCGAATTGGTTTATTGGGCATGAATGGTGCTGGTAAATCAACTCTGATTAAATCACTAGTCGGCGATCTAAAATTATTACAAGGGACGCGTAAAGACTCTGAACTATTAAATATTGGTTACTTTGCTCAGCATCAAATGGATGCTTTGGATGGGAATGCCAGCCCAATGTTGCAATTGGCACGTATCGCCGATAAAAAAATTAGTGAAGCCAGCTTACGCTCTTTCTTGGGCAGTTTTGGTTTTAGTGGTGAGCGAATGGACACACCAAGTGAAAGCTTCTCAGGGGGGGAGCGAGCGCGTTTGGCTTTGGCGCTGATCGTGTGGCAACGTCCAAATGTTTTAATTCTAGATGAACCCACCAACCATTTAGACTTAGATATGCGTCATGCACTGACTATGGCACTCCAAGATTTTGAAGGTGCCGTTGTTCTTGTTTCGCATGAACGCCAGCTCATTGCCAGCGTTTGTGACGAACTCTTGTTAGTACATAAAGGAACTTGTCGTGAATTTGATGGTGATTTGACGGCTTATGCCGAATGGTTACGCCAAGCACGGATTGATATGATGAAGACAGGGCAACAACCCTCTGCTCCAGTTCAATCCCAAGTTGAAGTAAAGCCCGCTATTTCAAAATTGGACAAAGAGGCACAACGTAAAGAAGCAGCACGTCAACGTGAACTCAGTCGCCCCATTCGTAAAAATATTGAAAAATACGAATCGCAGATGGAAAAAATACAGCCGCGTTTACAAGAAATTGAAACTCTGTTGGGAGATAGCAGTTTATATGAAGCGGAGCGTAAACAAGATTTGCTGAAATTGATGGATGAACAAAATCAGTTAAAAGCAAAATTAGAGCAAATTGAAGAAGAGATGCTGACGTTGATGATGGAATTAGAAGCATTAGAAAGCTCGTTCTAATACGTCGAATGACAAATATAGAAAAGCACAACATTAAAGTTGTGCTTTTTTACATTTCACGCTCACAATAAAAGCCAAAAAACACATCAAATGAAAATAAATATGCGATTTAGGTTCGAAAACGATTAAAAAATGAATGAAAAACGAGTTATTTGCATTATTTTGTGGAAAAAACCAACACATGTGCAAAATAATTTAAAAAGGGTCTTGCAACACATCAGAAATGCTGTAGAATGCACATCCATCGGCGGTGATGTTGATTAAAACTTGTTGAGAAACAAGGATTTAGCCCAAGTGGTAGAATCTAGAAGTCTTGAATAAGTTTAAAATAATTTAACAAAACCTGTTGACTTTGATATAAATTAGAGTAACATAGCCGACCTAGCTTGATGATGACGAATCATCGAGAAGATCATTAAGAGATTATGAAGAACAACTTGTGTGGATTTTTACTGATTGATTGATCGAAATTATTTTCATTGATTGATGGTAGAAATTACTCGAAGTTTATTTGAGAAATTAATGTCAGAAAATTGATGAGCCAGATTTGGTGTTTAGAATAAAGCACTATTGATTTTAAACTGAAGAGTTTGATCATGGCTCAGATTGAACGCTGGCGGCAGGCTTAACACATGCAAGTCGAGCGGAGCGAGTTTCTTTGCACCTTAGCTTAGCGGCGGACGGGTGAGTAATGCTTAGGAATCTGCCTATTAGTGGGGGACAACATTCCGAAAGGGATGCTAATACCGCATACGCCCTACGGGGGAAAGCAGGGGATCTTCGGACCTTGCGCTAATAGATGAGCCTAAGTCGGATTAGCTAGTTGGTGGGGTAAAGGCCTACCAAGGCGACGATCTGTAGCGGGTCTGAGAGGATGATCCGCCACACTGGGACTGAGACACGGCCCAGACTCCTACGGGAGGCAGCAGTGGGGAATATTGGACAATGGGCGGAAGCCTGATCCAGCCATGCCGCGTGTGTGAAGAAGGCCTTTTGGTTGTAAAGCACTTTAAGCGAGGAGGAGGCT
>NZ_KE007371.1:84701-421961 GCF_000400735.1 Acinetobacter tandoii DSM 14970 = CIP 107469 | reverse complement strand
ATGTATCTGAGGGTCTGTAGCTCAGTTGGTTAGAGCACACGCTTGATAAGCGTGGGGTCACAAGTTCAAGTCTTGTCAGACCCACCACTACTGACGAAGTACGGAAGATCAGAAACATTGACTTATTGATAAGCTGGGGACTTAGCTTAGTTGGTAGAGCGCCTGCTTTGCACGCAGGAGGTCAGGAGTTCGACTCTCCTAGTCTCCACCATCACATTGCATTGCAATGAGCTAAGAAACAAGCAAACGAAGTTTTAGATTATAGAAATTAATAAGAAGTTAGCGTAATATGCGCGTCTTGTTAACTTCTGTGATTTATCACAGTTTACTGCAAGCTGACGAGGCTGTAGTTAATCATTAACAGATTAGAAAATTGAGTCTGAAATAAATTGTTCACTCAATAACAAAGAAAGAAGAAGTAATTCTTTGATCTAAGTTGATTGAGAACTAGCAAAAACACTGAATCAAGCGTTTTGGTATATGAATTTAGATTGAAGCTGTACAGTGCTTAAGTGCACGGACAACAAACTGTAAGAGATGAATGAGCGATCATTGATCACTGTCTTATTACTACTTGTAGGTAATAACGACTGTTTGGGGTTGTATAGTCAAGTAATTAAGTGCATGTGGTGGATGCCTTGGCAGTCAGAGGCGATGAAAGACGTAATAGCCTGCGATAAGCTCCGGGGAGGCGGCAAATATCCTTTGATCCGGAGATTTCTGAATGGGGGAACCCACCTACTATAAGGTAGGTATTGCAACATGAATACATAGTGTTGCAAGGCGAACGAGGGGAAGTGAAACATCTCAGTACCCTTAGGAAAAGAAATCAATTGAGATTCCCTCAGTAGCGGCGAGCGAACGGGGAAAAGCCCATTAAGTCATATCAGTTTTAGTGGAATGCTCTGGGAAGTGCAACCATAGTGGGTGATAGTCCTGTACACGAAAGGGCTGATATGATGATGTCGAGTAGGGCGAGGCACGTGAAACCTTGTCTGAATATGGGGGGACCATCCTCCAAGGCTAAATACTCCTGACTGACCGATAGTGAACCAGTACCGTGAGGGAAAGGCGAAAAGAACCCCTGTGAGGGGAGTGAAATAGATCCTGAAACCGCATGCATACAAGCAGTGGGAGCCGACTTGTTCGGTGACTGCGTACCTTTTGTATAATGGGTCAGCGACTTACATTCAGTAGCAAGGTTAACCGTATAGGGGAGCCGTAGAGAAATCGAGTCTTAATAGGGCGTTTAGTTGCTGGGTGTAGACCCGAAACCAGGCGATCTATCCATGAGCAGGTTGAAGGTTGGGTAACACTAACTGGAGGACCGAACCCACTGTCGTTGAAAAGCCAGGGGATGACTTGTGGATAGGGGTGAAAGGCTAATCAAGCCTGGTGATAGCTGGTTCTCCCCGAAAGCTATTTAGGTAGCGCCTCGGACGAATACCATAGGGGGTAGAGCACTGTTTCGGCTAGGGGGTCATCCCGACTTACCAAACCGATGCAAACTCCGAATACCTATGAGTACTATCCGGGAGACAGACTGCGGGTGCTAACGTCCGTAGTCAAGAGGAAAACAATCCAGACCGCCAGCTAAGGCCCCAAAATCATAGTTAAGTGGGAAACGATGTGGGAAGGCATAGACAGCTAGGAGGTTGGCTTAGAAGCAGCCACCCTTTAAAGAAAGCGTAATAGCTCACTAGTCGAGTCGGCCTGCGCGGAAGATGTAACGGGGCTAAAACTATGTGCCGAAGCTGCGGATTTGACATTAGTCAAGTGGTAGGGGAGCGTTCTGTAAGCCGATGAAGGTGTATTGAGAAGTATGCTGGAGGTATCAGAAGTGCGAATGCTGACGTGAGTAACGACAAAACGGGTGAAAAACCCGTTCGCTGAAAGACCAAGGGTTCCAGTCCAACGTTAATCGGGGCTGGGTGAGTCGACCCCTAAGGCGAGGCCGAGAGGCGTAGTCGATGGGAAATTGGTTAATATTCCAATACTTCTGTGTAATGCGATGAGAGGACGGAGAAGGTTAAGTCAGCCTGGCGTTGGTTGTCCAGGTGGAAGGTTGTAGGCATGTATCTTAGGCAAATCCGGGGTACTCTATGCTGAGAACTGATAGCAAGCTGTACTTGTACAGTGAAGTGGCTGATACCATGCTTCCAGGAAAAGTCTCTAAGCTTCAGTTACACAGGAATCGTACCCGAAACCGACACAGGTGGTCAGGTCGAGTAGACCAAAGCGCTTGAGAGAACTCTGCTGAAGGAACTAGGCAAAATGGTACCGTAACTTCGGGAGAAGGTACGCTGCTGACGGTGATAGGACTTGCTCCCTGAGCTATTGGCAGCCACAGAAACCAGGCCGCTGCAACTGTTTATTAAAAACATAGCACTCTGCAAACACGAAAGTGGACGTATAGGGTGTGATGCCTGCCCGGTGCTGGAAGGTTAATTGATGGGGTTAGCGTAAGCGAAGCTCTTGATCGAAGCCCCAGTAAACGGCGGCCGTAACTATAACGGTCCTAAGGTAGCGAAATTCCTTGTCGGGTAAGTTCCGACCTGCACGAATGGCATAATGATGGCGGCGCTGTCTCCAGCAGAGGCTCAGTGAAATCGAAATCGCTGTGAAGATGCAGTGTACCCGCGGCTAGACGGAAAGACCCCGTGAACCTTTACTGCAGCTTGACATTGAACTTTGACCTTACTTGTGTAGGATAGGTGGGAGGCTTTGAAGTTGGAACGCCAGTTCCAATGGAGCCGTCCTTGAAATACCACCCTGGTAATGTTGAGGTTCTAACTCTGTCCCGTTATCCGGGACGAGGACCATGTCTGGTGGGTAGTTTGACTGGGGCGGTCTCCTCCTAAAGAGTAACGGAGGAGTACGAAGGTGCGCTCAGCGTGGTCGGAAATCACGCGTAGAGTATAAAGGCAAAAGCGCGCTTAACTGCGAGACCCACAAGTCGAGCAGGTACGAAAGTAGGTCTTAGTGATCCGGTGGTTCTGTATGGAAGGGCCATCGCTCAACGGATAAAAGGTACTCTGGGGATAACAGGCTGATACCGCCCAAGAGTTCATATCGACGGCGGTGTTTGGCACCTCGATGTCGGCTCATCTCATCCTGGGGCTGAAGCAGGTCCCAAGGGTATGGCTGTTCGCCATTTAAAGAGGTACGCGAGCTGGGTTTAGAACGTCGTGAGACAGTTCGGTCCCTATCTACCGTGGGCGCTGGAAATTTGAGAGGATCTGCTCCTAGTACGAGAGGACCAGAGTGGACGAACCTCTGGTGTACCGGTTGTGACGCCAGTCGCATCGCCGGGTAGCTATGTTCGGAAGGGATAACCGCTGAAAGCATCTAAGCGGGAAGCCTACCTCAAGATAAGATTTCCCTAGGACTTTATGTCCTCTAAAGAGCCGTTGAAGACTACGACGTTGATAGGTTGGATGTGGAAGCATAGTGATATGTGAAGCTGACCAATACTAATTGCTCGTGAGGCTTGACTATACAACACCCAAGCAGTTGTATGTAAAGCTTATAATCGATTCATAAAAGATCAGTTAAACCTGATCTGAAACAAAAAACTTGATTTAGTGAAAGCTAGAACATAAAATTCGACTCAGTTAACTAATCCGTTAATAACTCATTTGGTACAAAGTACGGTAGCAATAAGATCATAGGATCTGAGCATAAAACCCGAACAAGTCCATAAACAGTTGTGCTGGCGACAATAGCAAGAGTGAACCACCTGATCCCTTCCCGAACTCAGAAGTGAAACCTCTTAGCGCTGATGGTAGTGTGGGGTTACCCATGTGAGAGTAAGTCATCGCCAGCTCATTAATTCAAACACCCCCTTCTAATAAGAAGGGGGTGTTTTTTTATATAAATATTTATTTAAATTTATATAAAATGATCATTTTTTAAAGCAAGCTAACTTTGGTCTTATTGTTGAATAATTAAAAATTAACCTAATGATTTTAAATAACTAATTATTATTGATTGCGATATAAGTAACGTTTTTACTACATATTAAGTACTATTAACTACCTAAATTGCTGACGAAACGTTCCATTTTAAGCATTGAATACTTAAAAGGTATTTATTTATACCTTTGAGGTTTTAGACAAAAAATGAACGGCTATTCATTGTATGTTGACAATAAAAAATCTCACAATTGGAGGTGAGTAAAATGACAGCGACGACAATGAATGTAAATGCTGTGATTGATCAGGCTAAATTTAAACCTTTTCATCTAACGGTAGTTTTATGGTGCTTATTTGTAGTTTTGTTTGATGGCTATGACTTGGCAATTAATGGTGTGGCATTACCCTTATTGATGAAAGAGTGGGGGATGACTGCAGTTCAAGCTGGAATGTTAGCCAGTACTGCATTGGCTGGCATGATGTTTGGAGCCATGTTATTTGGTATGTTGGCAGATAAAATCGGTCGTAAAAAAGTCATTATTATCTGTGTTACCTTGTTTAGTGGCTTTACCTTTGCAGGTGGTTTTGCCTCTAACCCGACTGAATTTGGTATTTTACGCTTTGTTGCGGGTTTAGGGATTGGTGGTGTATTGCCTAATTTAGTTGCCCTGACTTCAGAATATGCTCCACAAAAATTCCGTAGTACTTTAGTGACTGCTATGTTTAGTGGCTATGCGATGGGTGGAATTATGGCAGCCTTATTGGGTGCAGCATTTACCCCTACCTTTGGCTGGAAAATTATGTTTTTCATTGCTGGTATCCCATTGTTATTTGTGCCAATTTTATGGAAATTCTTACCTGAATCAGTCACTTTTTTAGTCAAGGCTCAGCAAACAGAAAAAGCACGCGATATTATTCAACGTCTTGTCCCTGCAGAAACCGTAACTCAAAATACTGTATTGGTTCTGAATGAAGCGAAAGTTCCAGATGCTTCGGTTGCAGCACTGTTTAAAAATGGTCGTGCAATGGGGACCATTTTATTCTGGAGCTGTTTCTTCATGTGCTTGCTAATGGTTTATGCCTTAGGTAGTTGGTTACCAAAACTCATGATGGCAGCGGGTTATTCATTGGGCAGTAGCTTAATGTTCTTGCTTTCTTTGAACATTGGTGCAGTTATTGGTACCGCAGGTGGTGGTATCCTTGCCGATCGCTTCCATTTAAAACCAGTTATTATCAGTATGCTTATAGTAGGTGCATTGGCACTGGTTGGTTTAGGTTTTAACTCTCCACAGCCTGTAATTTATTTATTGGTGGCATTGGCAGGTGCAGCTTCAATTGGTTGTAGTATTTTGTTGTATAGCTATGTTGCGCAATATTACCCATTGGCAGTTCGTTCAACAGGTTTGGGATGGGCATCTGGCATTGGTCGTGTCGGGGCGATTGTAGGTCCGATTGTGATTGGGATGTTATTAGGCATGGAACTTCCACATAAAATGAACTTCATTGCCGTTGCGATTCCTGCGATTATTGCGGCTTTTGCGGTTTCTCTAATTAAAACGAATCCAGCAGAAGAATTGGTTGAAGTGCCTACAACATCTCAAGCGACCAAACAAAGATCATATAGTTAAGCTATTCCTGTGAATAAGGGCCTCTAGATGAGGCTCTTTTTATTCAAATAGGAAATGACAAAAATAAAAAAGCCCCGATGGGATATCGGGGCTTTTTCGTATTTCATTAAAGGTAAAACTCCTGTAATACCTCAACGTCCTGTTGTCGACTCTTTATTGTTATTCTAAGAAACATCCTGTTTCTGTATGCATTCAATTTATCCTGAAATTGGATGCGAGGATAGGCGTATTAGCGGTATTTTCTGTACGCTTTGGCTGACATAGATTCACTCTTAAATAGGTTTGAATGCTACATATTGAATCTATTTATCAGGAGAGAGTTTGGTTAGATTGAATAGAAATAAGACAAACAGTGAGAGCATGATGAAGTATTCAAAATGTGGTTTCCTTTTGTGGCTCAGCTTTCTCAGCCCAATGTCTATTTCCGCTTGTCATGCACAAGATAAAACAGTCGATGAACAACACCAACAAGCAGCAATTGCTCCACTTTCACAACCTTATCAAATTAAAAAAATAACTGAATTCAATGAGCCTTGGGCATTAGCAGTCATGCCCGATCAGCGCTTATTGATTACTGAGAAAGCAGGGAAGCTGTTTGTATTTAATCCCCAAACGCAGCAAAAAATAGTTGTAGAGGGCGTTCCGCAGGTTGCCTATGGAGGCCAAGGTGGTTTGGGCGATGTGGTGCTGCATCCAGATTTTAAGCAGAATCATATTATTTATTTCAGTTATGCCGAACAAGGTAAAGGTGGCTATGGTGCAGTAGTTGTGCGTGCTGTTTTAGATGAGCAGCTATCCAATCAACCACGATTAATGAACTTGCAGCCGATTTGGCGGCAAGTGCCTAAAGTTTCGGGACAAGGTCATTATGCACATCGCTTGGCCTTTGATTCAGCAGGAAAATTATGGATTAGTTCAGGAGAACGACAGAAGTTTCAACCTGCACAAGATATGCAGAGCAATTTAGGTAAAATTTTGCGCTTGAATGATGATGGTTCGCCAGCAATAGGCAACCCATTTATAGCTCAAGGTCCGATTGCGGCTCAAATTTGGAGTCTAGGACACAGAAATCCTTTGGGGATGGCTTTCGATGCACAAGGACAGCTTTGGGTTGCTGAAATGGGGCCTCGTGGTGGCGATGAGTTAAATCGTATTTATAAAGCTGCAAACTATGGATATTCGATTGTGTCGAATGGTGATCATTATAGTGGGCGAGATATTCCTGATCATACGACTCGTCCTGAGTTTCAAGCTCCTGAGATTAGTTGGACTCCAGTCATTTCTCCATCGAGCTTAATGTTCTATCAAGGTTCTAAATTCCCGAAATGGACCAATAAAGCACTCATTAGCGGCTTATCTTCACAAGCAATTATTATAGTAGATACGCAAACTGTGCCTGTACAAGAGGTACAACGTTTAGCTATGAAACAGCGAATTCGTGGTTTGGTTGAAGCAGAGGATGGTTCAATTTGGGGAATAGAAGATGGCAAACATGCCGCCTTATTCCAATTAACTGCGCCTAAACCCTAAAGTGCAATGTCTATTTCATCTTTATCTGTTTATGAAAATTCTACTTTCGATATGCCAACTTTGAGTAAGCCTCAGGAAAAACCTGAGGCTTAGTACAAAAAAGCCTGATTTTTCTTTGTACTGAAGCGCCTTAGCATAGCACTGGGATGTTTTAAGGAAGAGAGCAGTGCTGAGTTTTATTGTGGTGGTTTTTCTGTTGGCAGGGATGGTAAAAGGCATGATTGGTTTAGGTTTGCCTGCCGTATCGATGGGACTATTGTCCATGTTGATTAGCCCTTATCAAGCAGCAGCATTGCTGATAGTACCTTCTATGGTTACCAATATTTGGCAGTTATTTGCTGAAGGACAGGTATTACGGGTTTTAGCTCGATTCTGGACGCTTTTGCTGGGGATTATTATCGGTTCAATCTGGAGTATTTTTCCCAACCTAGGTCAAAGTGAATTTCATAGTGAAGCGCTTTTAGGTGCCATGTTATTGCTTTACGGCTTATATGGTTTAGTTGCCAAACAAATACCAAACTTGTCGCGTTATGCTTGGATCTTATCTCCATTGATTGGGTATTTGGGTGGGGCATTGACTGTGGCAACTGGCGTTGTGGTCATTCCCGTGGTGCCTTATTTGCAGTCTTTACATTTACAGCGGGATGATCTGGTTCAATCCCTAGGTCTGGCATTTACCGTATCGACCATGTGTTTGGCTATATTTTTACAGCAGAATCCTGTGGCTCATCTCGAGATTGATTATCTATGGTCAGTGATGGCTTTGATTCCTGCCTTACTTGGCATGTGGTTGGGCACGCGGATACGCTATAAAATTGCAGAGCAGAAATTTCGCAAAGTCTTTTTCTGTGGTTTGATGGCTTTAGGTGGGTATATGCTGCTTAGTCATTAATTGTGTTGGGTATACTGTCAAGCTGAGGACGTTGTTGAATTAAATATTGGCTAAAATGTTGATAATCTAAAGTTAAGGTATCAAAATTTTGTGCAGCCAACAGTAACTTTCGGTTTGCCCATGCACCTTTTAATTGAATTTGTTGGAATGCGTACAACTGTTGTAAGCGTTGGGCAGCCCGTTTCGGAATGATGGCAATCCCAATGCCATTGGCAACGACCTGTGCAATTGCACCAAAATTAGGAAGACGAAGACGATACTGAATGCTATAGCCCAGTAATTTGGCTTGTGCTTCAATCGATTGCTGTAAGGAGTGATATTGCATTAATCCGACAAAGGCATGTTCCAAGGTATCAACCAAGCTTAGTTCAGGATGGTGGGTTAAAGGATGGTGGCGTGGGCAGATCAATACCAGAGGATCATCTGCAAACTCTAGGGTTTGTAGGGGGTGAGCATTAAAAAAACTCGAGATTAAGCCAAGTTGTGCGATCCCTTTGCTTAAAGCTTGAATAATGTCATTGGACTCTGCTTCTTGCAATTCGATATGTAAATGCGGATTTTCCATTAAGTAAGCTGGTAGAACCAAAGGTAAATATTCACTCTGAGCTGAAGAATTACACCACAGGGTCATGCTGCGATGTTGTCGTTGAGAAAAAGGCTGCATTGCCTGTTCAAGTTGCTGATGTTGTTGAATTAAAGTTTGGGCATGTTGATTAAACATTTGACCTGCCAGTGTGAGTTTGACGCCAGTGGCATGGCGGGTAAACAGCGAGACAGAGAACTGTTGTTCGAGTTTTTTAATCCGTTCACTGGCGGCTTGTAAGGATATTGCAGAACGTTCTGCACCCTTAGTCAAACTGCCTGTTTCGACAATATTCAAGAATAACGTTAAGTCAAAAAAGTCGAGGCGCATAGCCATAAATTCATCTTATATTGAGTTTTCCATCTTAAAAACTTGATCACCAAGAGGCAATGTTAAAGCCTGAAAATATAAAAAAAGCAGCCCGTAGGCTGCTATAAATGGAGCAATATTTATTCGCTTTTATCTTTTAAGCTGAAGAACCAGTTTAAAACCAAGGCTGCGAAGGTAGCCGTTCCAATGCCGCCCAAATTGAAATTGCCGAACTGCAAGGCAAAATCACCTGTACCTAAAATAATGGTCACTGCTGCAACCATCAGGTTTTTATTTTTAGAAAAATCGACTTTGTTTTCAATCCAGATTTTGGCACCCGCAATGGTAATTAAACCAAAGACTACAATAGAAGCACCTGTGAGAATTGCAGTTGGAATGGTGTGAATAATGGCACCAAACTTTGGCGATAACCCCAAGAAAATGGCAAACACACCTGCAATCACAAATACAATAGTTGAGTAAACGCGCGTAACAGCCATCACCCCAATGTTTTCGCCATAGGTGGTCATACCTGGTGCACCAACACCGCCAGAAAGCGTCGTTGCAACACCATCTGCCAAAAAGGCTTTACCAATTTGCGGGTCTAAGTTTTCACCCGTCATGGCACTGACTGCTTTAATATGCCCCAAATTTTCAGCCACTAAAATTAGCGCTACTGGAGCAATAATCAACATGGCATTCACATCAAACTGTGGCGAATGGAAGGTTGGAAAGCCAAACCACGCTGCTTGTTGAATTGGAGTAAAATTAATAGGTGTACCGTATCCCATGACATTCGAAATGATGAAATAGAGTAGATATGCCAGTAATAAGCCGATTAAGAGCAGTAAGCGTTGCAATAGGCCTTTGGTGAAGACAGCAATTGACCCCATACAAAGCACTGTCACCAGTGCCATCCACATATTAAAGGGATTGCCCGCCACGCCTTTTACTGTCACAGGTGCCAGATTTAAACCAATAATCATCACCACAGCACCAGTTACTACTGGTGGCATGAGTTTTTCAATCCATTTGGTGCCCGTTGCCATGACCATCAGACCAAACAGTGCGTACAACACGCCACATGCCATGATCCCGCCAGCAGCGACGGCTAAATTGGCATTCGGTGCACCCGTTCCAGAAGCGGCATAACCTGTGGCAGCAATGACCACGCCAATAAAAGCAAAGCTTGAGCCAAGATAACTTGGAACACGTCCACCTGTCATTAAAAAAAACAGAATGGTACAGATGCCCGACATAAAAATCGCAAGATTGGGGTCAAAACCCATCAAGAATGGGGCAAGAACTGTCGCACCAAACATGGCAAAAGCATGTTGAATGCCCAACACAGCACTTTGTACAGGCGGAAGATACTCATTTGTGCCGACAGGCTGCGTCTCGACATTGCCTGTATATGGACGCCATTTGGGAAACCAATTGGACATAAATTGATCGCTTTAAAAATAAATTGTGCACATCATACTCTTTCTTTTCGAGTGATTTAATCATTGATTTTTAATTTCAGATTAAGTAGAACTCTGATTTATAATAATTTTATACCAAGTGGTAAAATGTTTTGATTTTTAAATTAACAATAAATCAATATATTATTCTATAAATTATAGTCAATAAAAGCTGTTTGTTCGCTTTGCTTAGCGATAAATTTTTTTTATCAATCTTTCAAAAATTTTTTAACAATATAAAAAAACTGCTGAAAATTGAAGGTGGCAAGAAATATTTTGCCAATCGATTCAAACAAAATGCTGTTTTGGCAACCCAGCATACGGCTGAGTTGCCAATTGAGAATACTTACATCAACCCGTATTGCGAAGACCTGCTGCAATACCTGCGATACTGACCATTAAGGCATGATCGACTGGGGTATGTTCAGCTTGACGTTCTGCTAGATACAAACGACGTCGTTTCATCAGTTCTGCTTGCAGCAAATGCAGAGGCAGTAAGTAAGGTTTACGAACCCGCATCGATTGATCCAAAACTTCGTTGCTGCTGAGCAATTTGGATTCATCTTTTAAGGTGAGCAGGGTTCCCACTGCATCTTGTAGACGTTGGCGCAATGTTGTGCCCAGAGCTTTTAAGTCTTCATCTTGGGTCAAGTGGGTTTCATAGTATAAAGCCACATGTCCATCAGCTTTGGACAGGACCATTTCCAACATATCGATCAGGGTTTGGAAATAAGGCCATTGCTGCAACATGTCCTCTAAGGTTGCTTTATGTCCTTGTTCAATCACTTGATTAATAGCCGCACCTGTGCCTAACCAAGCGGGGAGCATCAGACGAATTTGCGTCCAGGCAAACACCCAAGGAATAGCACGTAAGGATTCAATCCCGCCACTGACTTTACGTTTGGCAGGTCGAGAACCCAATGGCAACATTTGCAGTTCCAGTTCAGGTGTGACGGTTCTTAAATATTTCACAAAGTGCGGATTTTCACGTACCGTTTGACGGTAAACCTGTACCGAAAGGTCAGTCATGCGATGCATCAGTTCACGCCATTCGGCTTTCGGCTCTGGCGGTGGAAGTAAGGTTGCTTCCAGTGTGGCTGCGGTATAAATTTCCAGATTTTGTAGCGCAATGCCTTCCAGTCCGAATTTAAAACGGATCATTTCGCCTTGTTCGGTGACGCGAATGGCACCAGAAATCGAACCTGGAGGCTGAGAAAATAACGCTTGTTGGGTTGGAGCACCGCCACGACTGATAGAACCACCACGACCATGAAACAGGGTCAGTTGGACCGCATGTTGTTTGGCGATGGCAGTCAACTCTTCTTGCGCACGGTATTGCGCCCAGTTGGCAGACATAAAGCCAGCATCTTTGGCCGAGTCTGAATAACCAATCATGACTTCATGTTTGCCCTGAATATGCTGTTTGTACCAATGCATATTGAACAGGGTTTGCATGGTATGTGCCGCACCATCCAAGTCTTTCAAAGTTTCAAATAGGGGAACTACACGTAAAGGCTGTTGAATGCCAGCTTCTTTTTGTAAGAGTAGAACAGCAAGCACATCACTTGGATATTCCGCCATGGAAATAATATAGGCACCGAGGCTTTCAGCAGGCTGTTCTGCCAAGGTCCGCATGGTGGCAAACACTTCTTGTACATCGGGGTGTAGAATCAGGCTTTGCTCAGGCTCATTCAAATGTTTTGGCAGCAACGGGCGTTTGCTTTGTAATTCTTGTAATAAGAAGTTTTGACGGGCTTGTTCCGTCCAAGTTTCAAAATTGCCTAAACCTAAATATTCGGTGATAGCGGAAATGGCTTGGCGATGACGCCCTGATTCCTGACGAATATCCAACTTTAATAATTCGATACCAAAGCAATTGACCCGATGAATAAAGTCCAATAATTTTCCATTGGCAATTTCAGGTAGGTTGCACGACATGAGAGAGCGATAACAGAGTAATAAAGGCTGTAATAGTTCCTGTTTACTTTTGATGATGCGACTGTCATCTAAAACCTGATCTTGCCCCTGAAGCTTATGGGCCAACCATTCTCGGGTGATTTTTAAGCGCTCGCGAGTGTCACGTAAATATTCACGATAAGGTTCAGGATGAGGCGCTCCCAAAGCCTGAACTAATTCATTGCTACAGTTTTGAATCGACAATTCCCAACGTAGGTCTTCAATATCACGTAAATATAAGTCAGCCGCTTTCCAGCGTGACAACCACAGCACTTCTTGGGTCACATTGTGGGTTACGTTCGGGTTGCCATCACGGTCACCACCCATCCAAGAAGCAAAACGCACGGGAGCAACATGTAGCGGTAAACGTTGTCCACAATGTTCTTCTACCATCCCATCCAGTTCACGCATGAACTTGGGTACTGCATTCCACAAGGTTTGTTCAATGGTGGTGAAACCCCATTTGGCTTCATCGATAGGGGTCGGACGATGTTGACGAATTTCATCGGTTTGCCATGCAGAACAGATCAGCTGTTTTAAGTCTTCTAGTACGGCTTGGCGTTCACGCGGGGTGAGTTTTTGCTGATCGAATTTGAATAAACAGTCATTAATGCCATCATATTTTTGAATGAGGGTACGACGGCTCACCTCTGTAGGGTGTGCGGTCAACACCAGTTCAATTTTAAGTTCACACAGTTGTTGATAGAGCTGTTCTGCTGAGACTTGATGGGTTTTGAATTTTTGGAACAGATGATCGAGTGGATTTGGTGATGGGGCTTCAGGATCAAATTCACTTTGGCGACGGCTACGTACCACATGGTACTGTTCGGCGATATTGGCAAAGTTCAAAAAGTGCGTAAATGCACGGGTGAGCGGAAGAATCTCATCATCTTCTAGACTGAGAAAGAGCTGCTCTAGTTGTTTTTCGGCTTCAACTTGTCCATCACGTGCACCTTTGGCAAGTGCTCGAATCTGTTCTATCTGATTAAACAAATCTTGCCCGGCATGTTGTTTTAAGGTTTCCCCTAATAAATTACCAAGTAACCGTACGTCTTCGCGTAGTGGAGCATCAATTTGTTGAATCATTTTCCATTCTCCAGTTCTTATTCTTTTTGACTATACCCCGATTTAATCGAATGCCAAGTAGCAGGGCTACAAAAGTCGCAAGCTTTTGTTGATAAAACTAGCAATTGGATAATGGAATGGCGTTGGAAGGATCAAGGAAAAGAGGCACTAGGCATGCGAGCCATATTTCAGCATGAACAGTTCGATACTTTGTTGGATGATTTCCTGCTGTTGTTGAGAGGTTGGAATAGCACGTACACCCAGTAAAATTTCTAAATGACGTAGTCCAAGCAGTAAGGACAGTAGCAATAGGCGTTGCTGTTCCACATCCCCATGTTGAATAAAACCCAAGGTGGCAGCTTGCTGAAAAAACTCTTCCCAGCCATCACACATTTTTTGATGGGATGCATTATAAAACTGTAATGCTAAGGGATTTTGTTCGGCAGCCAGTTCAATCAGCAAATGTTCCAACTTCACTGCTTCGGGTAGGTACACAATGTTTAATGCGATTTGGCAAGCTTGAGCAAAAGCCTCAAGAAAATCACTGTCTGCATTCAATTCAAAGGGACGTGTTTCCATTAAATTTTCGCAGGTTTGTTCAATCGCACAGGTAAAAAGCGTGGCTTTGTCCTGAAAATGATTATAAATCGTTAGCTTGGTGACCCCAGCTTCTTGGGCAATTTGATTCATGCTCGAACCATGATAGCCATATTTGAGGAACAGGTTTCTAGCAGCTAGCAGAATTTGCTTATGCTTTTCTAAATCTTTGGGCCGACCGACATTCGTTTGCACAAAATTTTCCACTTTCGCTTAATTAAGACATTTACTTTAAACAGGGCTTTTAATTAATGTACCGCGTGGTATATTAATTAAAAATTGTTCAAAGAACAGCATAGTATTTTGCCTTAAAAATGACATTTAGATAAGAGCACGACGAATGAACCTTGCCAAGACCCTAATCGCCAGTCTTATAATTTTATCCAGTTTGACCCTTTGGGGGTGTAATCGAGAACAGACGACAACAGAACAAGTCCCTTTTGTCATGGTGGTACAACCATCCACCTCTTTAACTGAGCAAAAAAGTTATGCGGGTGAAGTTAAAGCTCGACAACAAACGGATTTGGCATTTCGGGTGTCTGGGCAGGTTATGCAACGTTTTGTCGATGTTGGTGATCAGGTTCGGGTTGGACAGGTTTTGGCAAAGCTGGACGTGAAAGATGCTCAATTACAATTAAATGCTTCCCGCGCACAATTGGAAAGTGCTCAGTCAGCAGCGAAAGTCGCTGAACAGGAGCTAACACGTTTTAAGCAATTATTGCCGATGAACGCCGTGAGCCGTTCACAATATGATGCGATGAATAATCAGTATCAAGCTGCATTGGCCAGCCTGAAACAGGCGCAATCCAATTATGAAGTCAGTCAAAACCAGACTCGCTACAATCAGCTTATTGCAGACAAAAGTGGTGTGATTACCGCACGTAATATTGAAGTGGGGCAGGTGGTTGCAGCAGGGCAAGCGGCTTATCAATTGGCGATTGCAGGCGAGCGTGAGGTGGTCATTGGTGTGCCTGAACAAGCCATTAATGATTTACGCATTGGGCAGGAAGCATGGGTGACTTTGTGGTCAAAACCACAAGATAAATTTGCAGCTTATGTGCGTGAAATTTCCCCAGCAGCGGATCAGTCGCGTACTTTTAGTGTGAAAGTTGCCTTAAAGAGCCAGAGCCAAGACATTCAGTTGGGGCAAAGTGCACGAGTCTTTTTTAGCAGTTTGCAGCACAATATCTTGAGTGTGCCTTTATCCAGTGTGTCTGCGAATGAGCAACAGGCCTTTGTTTGGGTGGTGCATCCAGACTCACGTGTCCATAAAGTTCCTGTCACCTTAGGTGCTTACGGGCGTGACAGCGTCCCTGTATTGTCTGGGTTAAAGCCTGAAGATTATATTGTAGTGGGTGGTGTACACCTGTTAAGAGAGCAACAAAAAATTCGCCCGATTGATCGGGAAAATCGTGCAGTGCAACTGTCTAGTACCAAGTCTGCGACAGGAGCGAAATCATGAATTTCAACCTGTCAGAATGGGCATTAAAAAATAAAGGCTTAATCCTATATTTCATGATCTTGCTAGGCATCGTCGGTATGGTGTCCTATTCCAAGTTGTCGCAAAGCGAAGATCCACCATTTACCTTTAAAGTCATGGTGGTGCAAACCTATTGGCCAGGTGCAACAGCGAAGCAAGTTTCCCTGCAAGTGACTGACCGTATTGAGAAAGAACTCATGAGTACGGGCAATTATGAGCGCATTATGGCGTACTCGCGTCCAGGCGAGTCGTTGGTGACTTTTTTCGCGAAAGATTCGTTGCGTTCTGCACAAATTCCTGATGTCTGGTATGACGTACGTAAAAAGGTCAATGACATTCGGCATGAACTACCGAGTGATGTACAAGGCCCATTTTTTAATGACGAGTTTGGCGATACCTTCGGCAATATTTACGTACTTACGGGCAAGGGCTTTGACTATGCGGTACTCAAAGAATATGCCGACCGCTTACAACTACAATTACAGCGGGTTCAAGATGTAGGCAAGGTCGATCTGATTGGGTTACAAGACCAGAAAATCTGGATTGATTTATCCAATACCAAAGCCACGCAACTGGGCATTCCTATCACTGCGATTCAGCAGGCTTTGCAGCAACAAAATGCCATAGCCAGCGCAGGTTATTTTGAAACTCAGACCGATCGCATTCAAATTCGCGTGAGCGGTCAGTTGCATAACGTCGAAGATCTGAAAAAAATGCCCTTATTGGTGAATGGTCAAACCATTCAACTGGGGGATGTGGCAGAGGTTTACCGTGGCTTTAGTGAACCTGCCCAGCCACGCATGCGTTTTATGGGTGAAAACGGCATTGGTATTGCGGTTTCGATGCGTAAGGGGGGAGATATTCTGGCTTTGGGGGAAAACTTACAGGCCGAGTTTGCAACCTTACAGAAAAGCTTACCTTTGGGGATGAAGCTAGAAAAAGTCTCTGATCAGCCCGTTGCGGTTGAACGCAGTGTGCATGAATTCATGAAAGTCTTGGCTGAGGCCGTGATTATTGTACTGTTGGTAAGTTTCTTTTCTTTGGGTTTTCGTACTGGCTTGGTGGTGGCATTTTCCATTCCGCTGGTACTGGCTATGACCTTTGCAGGCATGAATTTATTTGATGTAGGACTGCATAAAATTTCTTTAGGTGCACTGATTTTAGCCCTTGGTTTATTGGTCGATGATGCCATTATTGCCATCGAAATGATGGCGATTCGCATGGAACAAGGCTATAGCCGCTTGCAAGCCGCGGGGTTTGCATGGAAAACCACGGCCTTTCCAATGCTGACGGGGACTTTAATTACCGCAGCAGGATTCTTGCCGATTGCCACAGCCGCTTCTAGCACTGGAGAATATACCCGTTCCATTTTTCAGGTGGTGACCATTGCTTTAATTGTGTCTTGGTTTGCTGCGGTATTGTTTGTCCCTTATTTGGGGGATAAGTTATTGCCTGATTTTCAGCAGCAACCAACTAGAGCACCTTGGTATCAAAGGCTTTGGGCTCGTTTCAGAAAACAACCTGAGCCACAGCCCATCAAGTTGCATAGTACTGAACATGATCCTTATCAGACCCAGTTTTATCAACGTTTTCGTGCATGGGTAAACTGGTGTGTGACCTATCGTAAAACCGTGATTGCCACGACCTTGGGTATGTTTGTGCTTTCAGTGTTGATGTTTAAATTGGTTCCACAACAATTTTTCCCGCCATCAAACCGCGCTGAAATTTTGGTAGATTTAAAACTTGAAGAAGGCGCTTCTCTTAAAGCCACAGAGGCGGCAGTGAAAAAGGTCGAGCATTTTCTTTCGAAACAACAGGGAATTGAAAATTATGTGGCTTATGTAGGGACAGGTTCGCCGCGTTTTTATTTACCTTTAGATCAGCAATTACCCCAAGCCAGTTTTGCTCAGTTTGTGGTTCTCGCATCTTCTTTGGATGATCGCAATGACATTCGCCATTCTCTGGAACAGCAAATTCGTCAATTACTACCTGAAGTGCGGACACGGGTTTCCTTATTGGAAAATGGTCCGCCGGTAGGTTATCCAATTCAATACCGTATTTCGGGAGAGGATCTTAATTCGGTTCGCCAATGGGCGCAAAAAGTTGCTGCTGTAGTGGGAGAGAATCCAAATACCACAAATGTGCACTTGGATTGGGGTGAACCCAGCAAGATTATTCAATTGCAGATTGATCAAGACCGTGCCCGCCAAATGGGAGTCTCGAGCGTAGATTTAGCCAATTTTCTGAATAGTTCAATTCAGGGCGCTGTATTGCATCCCTACCGTGAAAAGCGCGAGTTAATTGATATTCGGTTACGTGGTGATGAGGCAGAGCGTTTGAGTGTTGAATCTCTCGCCAGTTTGGCTGTACCGACTACCCAAGGGACTTTCGTACCATTGGCCCAGATTGCCAAAATTGAATATCGTTTTGAAGAGGGGTTAATTTGGCACCGTAATCGCTTACCGACCATTACGGTACGCGCGGATATTCGGACCAAATTACAACCCGCAACGGTGGTGGCTGAATTGTCAGATCGTATGCAACAAGTCCGTTCAGAATTGCCTGCGGGCTATTTGCTAGAAGTCGGAGGCACAGTCGAAGAATCGGCCCGTGGGCAAAAGTCAGTGAATGCGGGGATGCCGCTGTTCTTGGCTGTGGTCATGACCTTGCTGATGATTCAACTTAAAAGTATTTCCCGTGCCACCATGGTCTTGCTCACGGCACCGCTCGGTTTAATTGGCGTAGTATTATTCTTGCTGTTGTTTAATAAGCCGTTTGGTTTCGTCGCGATGCTAGGTACAATTGCCCTTTCAGGCATGATCATGCGAAATTCTTTGATTTTGATTGATCAAATTGAACAAGATCGTGCCGCAGGACAAGCTACCTGGGAGGCAATTATTGAAGCGACGGTCCGCCGTTTCCGTCCAATCTTGTTAACTGCACTGGCCGCAGTTTTGGCCATGATTCCATTATCACGCAGTATTTTCTTTGGGCCAATGGCGGTGGCGATTATGGGTGGCTTAATAGTTGCGACTTTGCTCACACTATTCTTTTTACCTGCTTTGTATGCGCAATGGTTTAAGGTGAAAAAGACCGTTTAGTACAAAATATTTTAGTAATATCAGGTGCGAAAGTTTGAAAATTTCAATATAGTAGCACCTTATATTTTTATTAAATTTCAGTTTAGGAATTTTGCTACATACTAAAAAAAACAAAGATGTAGTAATGAGGTTTAATCGCACATGAAGCAAGACAGTTTAACCAAGTATCGCCGCTCTATCGCGATTTCTTATGTCTTCATGTTTTTGGCATTATTTACCGTCATCAGCGGTATTTTTGCTTATTGGTTTGCCCGTAAAGTGACCCAAGTGGATACTGAAGTCTGGTTACAAGCCCAAGCCCTTTGGGTTATGCGAAATATCATTATTTATACCGTACTCAGTTTATTTGCTGCATTGTGGTTTATTCCTTTATGTTTCTTCACTTGGAATAGTGCACTTTGGGTTACAGGATGTACCGTTGCAGGTGTGGTATTCGCATTGATTGCCTTTTTATATTTACTCAATGCTTGGATTAAAGGCCTTTCTAAGTTTATAAAAAATAAAGCAGTTTTCTAGAATTTGTAAATTTTTTAACATTTTGCCCTTGTAAAATCACGCTTCACCCCCAATTTCAGAGCATTATTCAGTATGAAATGAAATTCCGTGAGGAGCATCGCCAGCTATGGCTAAACGTGATTATTATGAGGTTTTAGGTGTCGCTAAAACCGCTAGTGATGATGAAATTAAAAAAGCCTACCGTAAGTTGGCGATGAAATATCATCCAGACCGTAACCCAGACAACCCTGAAGCAGAAGAAAAATTTAAAGAAGCCTCTGAAGCTTACGAAATTCTTTCCGACAGCGAAAAGCGCAGCATGTACGACCGTATGGGACATGGTGCATTTGAAGGTGGTTTCGGTGGCGGCGGTGGTGGCTTCGGCGGTTTTAGTGCAGAAGACATTTTCAGCCAGTTTGGTGATATCTTCGGTGGTGCTTTTGGTGGTGGCGGTCGTGGTCAACAGCGTCAGCGCCGTGGTTCTGACTTACGTTATGTGATGGAACTCACTTTAGAAGAAGCAGTAAAAGGGGTGAAAAAGACCATTACCTTTACTGCGCCAGCACCATGCGAGAGCTGTGACGGTAAAGGTTCTAAAAACCCGAATGATGTTGAAACGTGTAAAACCTGTCATGGTGCAGGTCAAGTCCGTATGCAGCAAGGCTTTTTCTCAGTACAGCAAACCTGCGGTACATGTCGTGGACAAGGTAAAATCATTAAGAACCCTTGTCAGAAATGTCATGGTTCGGGGGTTTCTGACCGTCAGCAAACCCTAGAAGTGACGATTCCAGCTGGGGTAGACAATGGCGATCGCGTGCGTTTAAGCGGTAAAGGTGAAGCCATTCGTGATGGTCAATCTGGCGACTTATACGTAGAAGTTGTGGTACGTGAACACGAAATTTTCCAACGTGATGGTGCAGATCTGTATATGGATGTACCAGTAAGCATTGCTGATGCTGCTTTGGGTAAAGAGATTGAGATTCCAACGCTAGAAGGTCGTGTAAGTTTGAAAATTCCTGAAGGTACGCAAACTGGAAAAATGTTCCGTTTACGTGGCAAAGGGGTTAAACCTGTACGTACCAGCATGCAGGGTGATTTACTCTGCCGTATTGTGGTGGAAACACCTGTGAACTTGACGGCTCGTCAACGTGAACTGTTGAAAGAACTGCAAGTGACTTTAGATGGTGAAGACAATAACTCTTCACCAAAGAAAAAGTCATTCTTTGATCGTTTGTTTGACTAATTCAAAGTAATAAAAAAAGGGCGTGTAAAACATGCCCTTTTTTTATGTCTGTTTTATTGTGGGATAGGTGCATCAATCGCTTCAACACTCACCGTTTCTTCAACTGGTTGTTGCGCTGCACTCGCGGATGTTTGAGTAGCATTCGTTGCCATGCGTTCGGCAAGGCTTCCAGGTTGACCATTAACGTTGGTCATAATTTTAACCCCTGCCAAACTGTCAATGCTGTCGCCAGATTGGGCAGCAGGTTCAGCATACACATGAGCAGCAACAGTACACAGTAAAGCGAGTATTATTTTTTTCGAATGCATAGAAAGTCTCCTGACAATTTTTATCTTGATGATTCGTGATGGCTAGTCTGAGTAAGCAAGATGTAAATTGTGTGAAAAATGAGAGGTTTCATTTTCATTTTTAAAGATTTTTTTCGATATAAACCCATACCATGATCTAATTCTTCACTATCTCGATACGTTGAGAGTGGGCACTTTGAAGTTTAAATCGATTCAACCAAGATTTTTGCGAAAAAATTAGATTACAACTTAGTCGTGTTCCAGAGTTTTGTTATAGTAAAGGCAATTTTAAATTCGAGATTAGGAACGGATTATGTCTACAAGTCCACGTATTGGGGTATTGGGTGCAGGCGGTCGTATGGGTCGCATTCTGATTCAGGCGGTACAACAAGCGGGCTATCAACTGGCTGCTGCGGTTGAGCGACCAGAAAGTAGTTTAGTGGGTTCAGATGCAGGTGAGCTTGCAGGCATTGGCAACATTGGTGTGAAGATTGTGGGCAGTCTGCAAGAAATTTTACCTGTATGTGATGTGGTGATTGATTTTACTGCGCCTGTTGCCACCGAACAGCACTTGAAGCTTTGCCGTGAAGCGGGTGTCGCCATGGTCATTGGCACTACTGGCATGAATGATGAGCAAAAAGCACTTCTTGATGAAACATCAACTCATACGCCAGTCGTCTATGCAGCCAACTATTCTGTAGGCGTGAATGTATCAATTAAATTATTGGAACTGGCATCAAAAGTCTTTGGCGATACAGTTGATATTGAAATCATTGAAGCGCATCACCGCCATAAAGTTGATGCTCCATCGGGTACTGCTTTAATGATGGGTGAAGCCATTGCAGATGCATTAGGTCGCGACTTGAAACAAGATGCTGTGTATTGCCGTGAAGGCCATACTGGTCCACGTGAACGCCAAAGCATTGGTTTTCAAACCATTCGTGGCGGTGACATTGTGGGTGAACACACTGCAATGTTTATTGGTGAAGGTGAGCGTCTAGAAATTACTCACAAAGCCACCAACCGAATGAATTTTGCTTCGGGTGCAGTTCGTGCCGCAGCATGGGTGGTTGGACGTGAAGCACGTAAATATGACATGAAAGATGTACTCGGTTTTAACGATATTCAAGTGTAAAACACGGCCTGAATTTGCGAAAACATTTGCATAAAATTAAAATAAGAAGCTGAATTAAATGAAAATAAAACTTATCACTTGCTGTGCTGTAGCCTTATTGGCTACAGCACAGGCCAAGTCTATCGACAATGCCAAACTCAGTATTAACAAGCAGAATATTAAAGTTTGGACCTATCAAAACAGTACAAACCCTGTGGTGTTGTATAAAGCCGAAACTCATTTTGATGTGCCGATTGAAAAGGCCGCTGCCCTGATTTTGGATGTGGAACAAGCGCCAAGATGGGTGCCTTATATGGGCAGCGTCAAAGTCTTATCTCGCGATGACAGCAAAGGCGAGTTTCTGTTATATATGGTGCTGGATTTTCCCTTTCCTTTAAAAGACCGAGACTTGGTGGTAAAGGGGAAAATGAGCAAAGATGCTCAAGGTATGATTCATATTCAAAACAAGGCTGTGAATCAAGGCTATCCGTTAAATCCAAATTATGTACGTTTAACCCGTTATGAAGGTGATTGGACTTTTCAGAAACTGGGGAAGCAGAAAGTGAAAGTCTCGACCTATGGCTATGCCGATCCTGAAGGTTCTATTCCGCTTAGCGCTGTGAATTTATTTGTGGAGCAGCAGCCATATGAAATGTTGTTAAAAATGAAGGATGAATTGGCAAAACCGCGGAATTATGCAGCTTTGCCAATCGCATTGCGCTAGTCAATATGATGTTAAAATCGACATGGATTTAGTGTTCAAGACATTGAGGTTCTATTTTCTGTATTTGGCTTTGCACAAGCTGTTTGTTCAGTAACATTTTTTGTAAGCCGACCAACAGTAAGGCTAGACCACTTAATAGTGCACCGATCCAAGACACCGCCGTATAGCTGAGTCCAAAACTGAGTACACTGGCGCCCGCCAGTGCACCCAAGGCATTGCCTAAATTAAAGGCGCCAATATTGACCGAAGAGGCAAGTCCAGAGGCTTCATGCGCAACCGACATGACGCGCATTTGTAAAGGGGGAACCACTGCAAATGCGGCTGCTCCCCAAAGGGTTAATGCAATGGCTGCCCCAATGGCGGTTTGTGCCAGTAGCGGAAACAGTAGCATCATGATGCTGAGTAGGCTGAGAAAACCCAATAGCGTCCGATCCAGTGAGCGATCTGCGAATTTTCCCCCCAGATGATTGCCAATTGAAAAGCCAATCCCAACCAGAACCAACATGAACGTGATCAGGCTGGGTGTAGCTTGAGTGAAGTTTTGCAAACTGGGTGCAATGTAGGTATACAGTGTGAACATCGCGCCTGAGCTCATGACTGTGGTCAATAATGCCAAAACCACAGGTAAACGACGGAGTACCTTGAGTTCCTGAGCAATATTGGGACGAGGACTGGCTTGACCTTCGGGAAGTGCTTTCCAGAGAGACAGCATGGTGATTACACCCAGTAGCGTGATGCCCAGAAAAGCAATGCGCCAACCAATATGTTGCCCCACCCAAGTGGCAAAGGGAACGCCGCCAATATTGGCCAGAGTCAGCCCCATAAACATGGCTGCGACGGCACTGGCTTGTTTTTCTTTGGGTACCACGCTGGCGGCGACCACGGAACCAATGCCAAAGAAAGCACCATGATTTAAGCTGGTCAAGATACGTGCCAGCATTAAGCTCGAATAACTGTGGGCAAAATAAGCTAGCAGGTTACCTAGTGTGAAAATGACCATGAGCAGGATCAGGGCACGCCGTTTGGAATAGCGGCTAAACCACAGTGTCATCAGCGGGGCGCCCAACATCACCCCAATCGCATAGGCACTGATGAGCATACCTGCTTGTGGAATAGAAATACTCAGATCATGGGCAATTTCAGGTAAAAAGCCCATGGGGGAAAATTCAGTAGTTCCAATAGCAAAGGCGCCAATCGCCAGCGCCAATAACGGGTAATTCATTTTCATTTGCTTGCCCTAATCCCACTTGGGAGCGAGTTGTTCAGGATTGACCTCACGTGAGTTTCGGTCGAGTTCAGTAATTGCCTGCATCTGTTCAGGAGTGAGCTGTAAATCTTGTGCTTTCAAATTTGCCAACAAATGCGCTCGTTGTGTAGAAGAGGGAATGACGGCATAACCTTGTTGCAGCGCCCATGCCAATGCCACTTGTGCGGGACTGGCATTGATTTGCTGGGCAATCGTCTGTAAGACAGGATCTTGCAGCACTTTGCCATAGGCCAAAGTCATGTAAGAGGTCACATCAATCTGTTGCTGTTGCAGATAACTAACCAAGGGGCGATTTTGTAAATAAGGACTCAGTTCAATTTGATTGGTGGCAATATGCTCGAGTCCAATACTGTTAATTGCCTGTTGGGTTAGGGCGATATTAAAATTTGAGATACCGATATGTTCGGTCAGTCCTAATTGCTTGGCATGCAGCAAGGCTTGCATGACTTCCTCAATTTGAATGCCCAGTAGTGGGGCAGGCCAATGAATTAAAGTCAAATTCACTGCATCCGTGCCTAATTTCTGTAGGCTCTGTTTTAAGCTCAGAATCAATTGCTCTGGAGCGTAATTTTCAGTCCAAATTTTGGTGGTTAAAAATAATTCATGTTGTGGTACACCACTGTTGGCAATGGCTTGACCAATTTCAGCTTCATTGCCATAAATTTGTGCCGTATCAATGGCACGATAGCCGACTTCAAGCGCCATCTGAACAGCATCCCTTACCGTTGCACCCGTCAAGCGAAAGGTACCCATTCCCATTTTTGGAACAATCATGTTTTTCTCAACCGAACTTTTTTAAAGATGGAGCTATTTTGCTGAAATAACTGTTGTGGAAAAATCTAGGAATTTGCAAAATATTGTTGACCAATAATCAATAAAATGACGATGAAATCGACCATTGAAGAATTAAATGCTTTTGTTCAGATTGTCGAAAGTGGCTCGATCGTGAAAGCTGCGGAGCAATTAGGACAAACCACATCGGGTGTTAGTCGTGCCTTGCAGCGCTTGGAAAGCAAACTCAATGTGACCCTGTTGGAACGGACTACGCGCAAGTTGAAACTGACGCAAGAAGGGCAGTTGTTTCTGGAAAAATCGCGTAAGATTTTGAATGATTTGACCGAAGCTGAAGATGCGCTATTAAAATCTGATCATGATATTTCAGGTCTCATTCGGGTGGATTCAGCGACGCCCTTTGTGCTGCATGTGATTGTGCCGTTGATTCAAGAGTTCATGCAGCAATATCCCAATATTCAAATTGAATTGAATAATCACGATCAGATTATTGATTTACTGGAACATAAAACCGATGTGGCGATTCGTTTTGGCGAGTTAAATGATTCCAGCTTACATGCCAAACTGTTGTGCCGTAGCCGCCTATATATTGTGGCCAGTCCTGATTATTTAGCCCAACATGGCACACCCAACCAGCCTGAGCAGTTGTTGCAGCACCCCTTGCTTGGTTTTACCCAGCCCACACATTTAAATACTTGGCCATTAAGGTTACAGGGACAACATCTTAATATTCATCCAAAAATCAAGGCATCGAATGGGGAAACCGTACGTCAGTTGGTGCTTAACGGTACTGGGATTACCTGTTTGTCGCGTTTTTTGGTTCAAGATGATCTCCGTGCAGGACGTTTGGTGGCCCTGTTTGAAGATCAGATTGAACTGCAATATCAAAAAATCCATGCGGTGTACTATCAACAAGAACACTTACCGAAACGGGTTCGCTTGTTCATTGAGTTTTTGGCGCAGAAACTTGCAATTTATCTGTAGCTTTAGGCAAGTGAAGCTGTACAGTGAGCAAGGCTTGTCGTGGTGCTTGGTTCTGATCATGTTGAGCAATCGCAAAATGCTGTGCATCGTTCCAACAGACAAAGCGTAACTCTTTTCGCTGTGTTTCACCAATTAAGGTGGTGCGTGTTGAGCCAGATTGATAGCTAAACAGGCGCTGCGGGATGACGCTGTCCACGACATCACTTTTCTGCGCGAGCTCAAAATTCTGCTGTCCAGATGCTTTTAAAAAACCTTCAATTAAAGACTGACAAATAAAATCACGTTGCTGTTGCCAAACTGAGGTATTCGGTTGGCAAGCGGAAAGACACAGTGCGAGTGCGACCAAGCTAAAACGATACATGTTGATTTCCCCCCAGGTAAAAATGAACTGTACGCCTAGCATAGGGAAGGTGTATTCTTGGTTACAGATACAAAATATATTAAAAAATGAGTACAGTAATGGGCATTCAGTATCGTGATTTGGCACACCAGTTAGCACAGAAAATTTATGCAGGAGAGTTGGGAGCAGGGCAGCGTTTGAGTTCGTTACGTCAGTTTGCCCAGTCGCAACAGGTCAGTCTCAATACCGCCAAAAGTTGTTATGAACTATTAGAGGCGCAAGGCTTAATTACGGCCAAGCCTCAAGCGGGCTACTTTGTGCAACCACAAGCTTTGGCAGTCGCTGTTCCGCAGCATGTCGATTTTGCGGTGACTGCCCGAGAAGTGTCTAATTTAGAACTACAAATAGAAATTCAAGAAGCCTCCATTCATGACCAAATGATTCATTTGGGATCTATTCAGCTTTCGCCAAATTTAGTGCCTGTAGAGGCACTCCGCCGTTCTATTCAACGTGCGCTGAAGCACAGTAAACCTGAAGATTTTTTGTATAGTGATAAACAGGGACATCGACGTTTAAGAGAAGCATTGTCGGCGCATTGGGCAGAAGATGGCATTTACATGGCAGCTGAAGATATTTATATCAGCAATGGTTGCATGCCTGCTTTGTCGGTGGTGATTCAAACCCTGACCCAAGAAGGCGATAGCATTATTGTACCGACACCCAACTTTAACGGGCAATTGCAATTGTTGGCGAGTCTGAATCGTAAAATTGTTGAAGTTCCAGCGCATGCCAATGGCTTTGACCTGAATCGATTTGAACAGGCGATGCGTGATTCGGGGGCGAAAGCGTGCTTACTCACTGCCAATTTTCAGAACCCTCTGGGCTTTTGTTTAAGCCCTGCAGAAAAGGAAAAAATTGCTCAGTTGGCAGCTCAATATCAGTGCTATGTGATCGAGGATGATATTTATGCCGAATGCAGTTTTGATTTAAAACGTCCATTGCCGATTCAATACTGGGATCGACAGGGTTATGTTATTTACTGTGGCTCGGTTTCCAAATCCTTATCTACTGCTTATCGGGTGGGGTGGTTTTGCATGCCGTCACGTTTAAACCATTTACGTGCACAACTTCTGACTCGACATGTTGCGGTGAATACGCCCTTGCAATTGGGCTTGGCTGATCTGATTTATAGCCGCGCCTATCGAGAGCATTTAAACCGTTTAAAACCCTGTTTAATGCAACAGGTCGAGCAATATCGGCAATTTTTAATACAGGCTTTTTCAGGTATAGACATTCGCTTGAATCAACCCAAAGGCGGCTATGCGCTGTGGTTACAGTTGCCTGAAGCCATTCATAGTTTGGATTTGTATCGTTATGCCCAACAGCAAGGCATTAGCATTGTGCCAGGTATCGTTTTTGGAGAAGAGCAGCGTTATAAAAATTGCATACGCTTAAATGCAGGTCATGAATTATCCACCGAGATCCGCCAAGCAATTGAATGCTTGGCGAATTGGACTCGGCGACAATTGGATTATGTTGTGCTGGATTCGAAGTCGGCTTGAAGCACAATCCGATAACGGGCTTGGCCTGAGTGCAAACGCTCGATCGCCTGATTGAGTTGTGACATCGGGAACAATTCAATTTGTGGCGCAATGTTTTTACGTGCAGCGAACTTGAGCAGTTGACGTAATGCAGCAGGTGAACCTGTAGGTGAGCCTGTGATTGACTTTGCTCCGCCAATCAGACTACCCACATTAAACTTGATGGGTTCTAGTGGTAAACCTAACAGATGTATGGTGCCATTTGGTGCCAGTGTACTGATATAAGCAGGCCAATTCAGCGTGACATTAACCGTACTGAGCAACAGGTCAAATTTGCCTCGTTGGGTTTTCAGTGCATCTACATCGCGGCTATTTACGACATGGTCTGCGCCCATCGCTTTAAGTTCATCGGTCTTGTCCAGACTTGAAGTAAAGGCGGTAATTTCACAACCCCAAGCTTTAAGTAATTTAATTGCCATATGCCCCAAGCCACCAATGCCAATCACACCGACATGATGCGTGGCTTGAATATTGTGCTTGAGTAAAGGATCAAAAACGGTAATCCCGCCACAGAGCAGAGGCCCTGCGCTTTCAGGGTCTAAATCTTCAGGCAGCGGAATGACCCATTGCCATGCTGCTCGGACTTTATCGGCAAAGCCACCAGCATGACCTACAATGGTCGCAGTGCTGCCACTGCTGCATAATACAGGCTGTCCAGCCACGCATTGATCACAGTATTGACAGCTTTCCGCAGTCCAACCCAACCCTACGCGTTGACCTATTTGTAATCCTTTGGCTTCAGAACCCATTCTTAAGATGGTGCCAATCACTTCATGCCCTGCGATTACAGGATAAACAGCATTGCCCCACTGATTCTCAATCACCGAAACATCAGAATGACAGAGTCCACAATATTCCACTTTAATTTCAACTTGATGGGCTTGAAGTTCGCCTGCATCAAATTGAAAGGGGACCAGTGCCTCGCCTGCATGTAGGGCAGCATAGCTATTGATCAGATTATTACTCATGATGGCATCCTCTATTTTTATGGGGACTATTTTGTTGTATTTTTGGCGGGGCAATGATCTTCGTGATCATCGACCATACCCACGGCTTGCATAAAGGCATAACAGGTCGTTGGCCCCACAAATTTGAAGCCTTTTTTCTTTAAGGCCTTAGACATTTGTTGGCTAATGTCAGTTTGTGCAGGTGCCGTTTTATAGTTAGGTACAGCATTCAAAATAGGTTTATGGCTGACAAAACTCCACAACCAATCCACGACATTTTCTTGTTGTTTTAGGCTTTGCCAAGCGCGTGCATTCTCTCGAATGGCTTGTAGTTTGCCAATGTGTCGAATGAGTCCAGCATCTTGTAATTTGGCTTCTAGGTCAGCATCGCTCAGCTCGGCAATCTGTTGAATCGGGTGCTGAAAAAAATGTTGGCGGTAGCTTTCCCGTTTTTTCAGTACAGTAATCCAAGACAGACCCGCTTGCTGTCCTTCGAGACAAAGCATTTCAAATAAATGTTGCTCATCATGCACAGGTTGTCCCCATTCATGATCATGATAGGCAATGTAGAGAGGATCCTCGGTACACCAGCCACAGCGTTGTTTAGTCATTGTTCCTCTCTATGTTGTTGTCGATTTATAAAGTGAAGTCTATCCACTGATCCGTTTTATTGTCCCAGTAGGATAAGTTTGCTTGTTGTAGCTCGTTAAATGAAATCCAGAAATCTTTGCCTGATTTGTCTGCAAAACCTGTACTAATCAACAGGGCATCTTCGGTAATTTCCATGACCCAGCCTTGATAGCTTTGTCCTGCAACTACAATTTTTTGTTGATTGCCTGATTCTGCAAATTCAACCAGACGATTCATCAACACTTCAGACATGTGTATTTCCTAAAAAAAATTAACGTAAATATGGAAAAGGATTGACCGCACCGCGACCTTTGCCTTCTAAATAGATGCCATAATGCAAATGGGGTGCAGTATGTCGAGCATTTCCAGTGTTGCCTACATAGCCAATCAGATCGCCTTTTTTGACATAATCTCCAACGGCCAGCCCACGTTTGTGCTCATTTAAGTGTGCATAATAATGCCAAGAGCCACTTGGCCCCAACACCCAAATTACTTTACCACCCAAATTGTTATCGCGTAAGTCAGCAATTAATCCATCGGTAGTGCTATACACTTTGGTTCCACGTGGAGCCAAAATGTCGATACCTTCATGTCGACGCCCTTGGCTGCGTGAAGCACCCCATGTATCGGTCAATTGTTTGGTTTTAATATTTTGCACAGGAATGGGTAAGTTCGATTTAAGCGGTGTGCGTTGTAGGTCTTGAACGGTAGAGAGCGGCAGCCCAGAGCCTGTTTTCTTGGGTGTCGAAGTACAGGCGGTGAGTACCAAAAAACTGATTGTTAAACTGCTAATCGCAAACTGACGAAGCACAATTTTTCCTTTTGATTATTGTGATTTTCAAGAAGCTAAACTTTCAGTTTCAGACTATGTCATATCTATAAGGCAGAGATCAATTTTTTCATGGCAGTAGGCAGCCCCATTTGTGTAGCTTTTTGTGGCGTGTACCATGTGCCTGAGAGTTCAATTGCAATATGCTCTTTTTGTTCTGGTTCCACGTGGAAACAAATCGCATCAAGTAACCAAGTAAAATGCGTAAAACTATGTGAAATTTGCGCATTCTTACTGTTTGGTTTTAGACCTAACATTTGTGTGGTTTGGGTCAATTCAGCACTATCGTCATAGATGGGTAGACTCCATAATCCACCCCACAACCCAGTATTGGGGCGCTGTAACCATAGCCATTGATCTTGGCACTGCAATACCATGACTTGTGCCGATTTTACAGGAACGGCTTTCTTGGGCTTCTTATATGGCAGTTCTGTTTCTAAGCCCTGTTGATGAGCTTTGCAATGTTGCTGCATGGGACAATACAGACATAGCGGTTTTTTGGGAGTACAGATGGTTGCCCCTAAGTCCATAATGGCTTGGGTATAGTCATGATTCCGTTGTTCTGGGCACAGTTGTTCCGCCAGTTGCCACAAGGCACGTTCATGGACAGGTTTGCTAAGATCATCTTCAATGGCAAAGAAACGGGCGAGTACGCGTTTGACGTTACCATCCATAATCACGCCATATTGTCGTAATCCCAAGGACATTAATGCACCCGCCGTGGAGCGTCCGATGCCTGGCAGTGCCATCCATTCTTCTAAGCCGCTAGGGAAATGACCCTGCTGTGCCACAATTGCTGCGGCCTTATGCAGATTACGCGCGCGTGCGTAGTAGCCTAAACCTGCCCAGTAAGGAGCAACATCATCCCAAGAGGCACGGCCTAAATCTTCAACAGTGGGGAAGCGTTGCACAAAACGTGCAAAATATTGGAGTACGGTTTTGACTTGTGTCTGTTGCAGCATAATCTCGGAAACCCATACTTGGTAAGGATTATCTGCCACTTGCCAAGGTAGGTCATGTCGACCATGTAGATCGAACCAAGCTAATAGGGCATCTGAGAAAGAAAACGAAGACATGTGAACTCTATACAATTTCAAGCGACTTAGTATAGCGGAGCCGTACTGATTTTTGCTGAGTCCCGACAGGAAATTTAGGCATAAAAAAATGATGCGATCGCATCATTTTTTTATGGTGGCAGATTAAGCTTCGCTTAACATTCCCCAACGCGCATCGAGTTTTAGCGGTTGGTCATCGTAACGAGGGATAATGTGGATGTGCAAATGTTCAGATGCTTCACCAAACACCGAGCCATCGTTAAAGCCGATGTGAAAACCTGTAGGTTGATGACGAAGTTGTAGTTCATTGCGAGCCAGTTCTAAAAGCGACATTAAACTTTTACGTTCTTTGTCAGTGACATCAAAGAAAGAGCTGACATGGCGTAGAGGGATAATGACGCAATGTCCTTTAGAGAGTGCATTTGGTTCAGGTAGAATTACACCAAACTCATTTTTATCAATGATATCAAACTCATCAAAATTGCAGTATGGGCAGTTGTTCTCAGTCATTATCTTGTCCTCTTAATAAAGCATTCAAATTCAAAAATGATGTTGGATAAAGCCAACATCCACGTTTCTATTTTTTTATTCAGCTAAACGACGTTGTAGTAGTTCATACATGGCTTCAAGCCCTTGTCGTTCCGCTTCAGCATTATAGCCTAAGTCTACACCATTGGCTTTGGCTCTTTCATCTGCTTGTGGGTTACTGAAACCATGCTTTGCATCTTCAAAAACAATGACTTCGTGTGGGACTTGAGCGGCATACATTTCTTCACGGAAATGTGCAACATCATCTAAGCTGACCATGCTGTCGAGTTCACCGTGTAAGACCAAAATTTCAGCTTTGACTTGACCTGCTTGGGCAGGCACTTGTGCTGACAGATTGGCGTGGAAGGTCACGACAGCTTTCAGTTCAGCACCCGAACGTGCTAAATCCAAAATAACTTTACCTCCATAACAGAAGCCAATTGCAGCCAGTTTATCTGCATTTACTTCGGTTTGTGCAGCCAAAGTTGCTAAACCTGCTGACGCACGAGTCACAATGGTGTCTGGTGTTTGGAAGGTTTGCATCATCCATTCGTTGGCTTGCGCCGCAGATGTAGTGACATTTTTATCGCCATACATATCAATGGCAAAGGCTGCATAGCCATGTTCGGCCAGTTCGCGTGCACGCTGTTCTGTATATTCATTGCGTCCCCACCATTCAGGTGCAACCAAAACACCTGCAACTGGTTTAGCCGTGCTTGGTGCAGCAAAATATCCAATTAAGCGCGTACCATCTGCGGCAGTATATTCGATTTCACGAGTTTGAATATTGGTGGTCATCCCTTAGTCCTTAGTATTATTGAGTACGAGAATTGAATGATTAAAGCATAAAATAATCCATGATTTTGAAAAAATAATGTCATGGCGCTGAAGAAGTGTAAAAAAACATCTATATATTTGGATTGATTTATTTAAACTATTGAAATTAAAAAAATGAATAAAAATCTTTGATTGGGTGAAAATAAAAAATATGAGTAGAACGCGCGGTTTCTATGCTTAAACTAGCCCTTTAAACATAAAAAAAAGAAGGAAAAATCCTTCTTTTTTATGAAGTATATTTGATGACCGTATTCTAAGCTTTCCCTCTAGAAATAAAGCCGATGATCGCCAAAATGACGGCAACGACCAATAAGATCACCGCAAAGTCTTTGGATAACCCTGCAACACCACCAAAGCCGAGTAAGCTCGCAATTAATGCAATCACTGCAAAAATAATCGCCCAACGGAACATAAGTCTTCTCCATGTTGTTGTTGTCTTGCACTCAGTATAGGTTTGGATAGCGCTTTAAAATGTTGATCTTTTGTCTAAAAAATGTTCGCATATTGGAGTAAGTCTATGATTTAACGTAAAAGAGATTGCTGCATTGTTGCAGGATTTTATTGATATAATGATCATGTTATTTTTAGTTTTTGCCCACCATGTCTAGTGAATTACGCCCGCAGTTCTGGAAAAAATATCCGCTTGAAGCCCTGAATACTCAAGAGTGGGAGGCTTTATGCGATGGTTGTGGCTTATGCTGTTTGGTGAAATTAGAGGATGAAGATACGCAAGAAGTTGCGTATACCAAAGTCGCGTGCAAACTACTGGATTGTACAACCGCACGTTGTAGCAACTATCCTGAACGCTTGGATTATGTCCCAGATTGTATTCAATTGACGCCAGAGAAATTAAGACAGATTCATTGGTTGCCTGCGAGTTGTGCATATCGGCGTTTAAATGAAGGGAAAAGTTTACCTTCATGGCATTATTTAAATACAGGTTCGCGGCAGAGTGTCATTCAAGCCAGAAAGTCGGCAGCAGGTCGTTGTATCTCTGAGACCGAAGTCGATGAAGAACAGATTGATGAATATATTGTGCGTTGGGTACGTTAACCCACAGATAAAACAAGCTGTTTTAATTGATAATGATTCTTAATACAGATATTATTTGATCTCTTTTGTGGGTCTTTGAGGTCTGGTTGTGTTTCATTTCTCATGCAAGTCTGTACTGTTACTGATATGTGGCTTTAGCTTGCTGATCCATGCAGACGTACAGGCAAAACCGAATCTAGCCCCCTTAAAAGCCAATATTGCAGAACAGGGCTCCGCCTACTATCAGTTTCAGGTGAAGTATTTCCAATCTGCCGATCAGCAGCGTCGTTATAAAGTCTGGTTAGGTCTTCCGCACCAACAAACAGCAAGAGTCTCTCCTGCATTATTCATGCTCGACGGTAATTCGGCGATGTCTTATTTGTCTGAAGATGTATTGCAGCATTTGGCAACGCGTGAAGCGCCAGTTTTGGTTGCAATTGGCTATGACACAGACTTGCCTTTTGATACAGCAGCACGTGCTTTGGATTATACCCCAACAGATGAAACTGGAAAAATTACAGCAGATCCCCGTCGACCTGAGCGCTTAAGTGGGGGCAGCATACAGTTCCGTGAAGTCTTATTCAGCCAAATTCAACCTTGGGTAGCTGGACAGATTAAATTAGATCCTCAACGGCAAGCTTTATGGGGACATTCTTATGGCGGGCTATTTGTATTAGATAGTTTGATGCACGCTCAATACTTCAGTCATTATTTTGCTGCAAGTCCATCTTTGTCGTGGGCGGATGGCCGTATTCTGAAAAATATGCAAACTAAGGCAATGTCGCATGATCAGGCCCAAGCTTTATGGATTATGGAAGGGGATTTAGCACAACTTCATCCTGCGACAAAAAGCCCAAATTTTAATCTGAAAACGGTGCAAGAGAATCGAGATGTGATTGCACATTTTCAACAACAAGGGGTACAAAGCAAACTGTTGCTTTATCCAAATTTAAGTCATGGACAAATGTTTGCAGCCTCTTTGTTGGATATTTTAAATTACCAGCTATTCTAGTGGGATCTTAAACATTCAGGTATTCAGTCTGCTTGGCATTCCAGTGTAGACTAGAATCACCTTCATTGGCTGAAATAACCGTATGTCAGACACCCAGATTCCGCTTCCAGAACGTCTTCGTCCTCGTGATTTGTCTGAAATTATTGGGCAAGATCATTTGTTGGGCGAGCAGGCACCTTTACGCCAGATGATTGATCAAGGGCATTTACCTTCAATTATTTTCTGGGGACCGCCTGGTGTCGGTAAAACCACGATTGCCTTGTTGTTGGCACAAGCGGTAGACCGTCCTTTTGTTAGTCTGTCGGCATTAAATACGGGCGTGAAAGAATTACGTGAAATCATTGCAGAAAGTGGTGATTTGCTGACCCCTGTGGTGTTTATTGATGAAATTCACCGTTTCAACAAATCACAGCAAGACGCTTTATTGAATGCGGTGGAAAAGGGCAAGATTACGCTGATTGGTGCGACTACAGAAAATCCTTCCTTTGAAGTCAATAGCGCCTTATTGTCGCGTTGTCAGGTTTATACCTTAAATGCACTCAGTAATGAGGCGATTCAGGAACTGATTCTACGAGCGATACAACAAGATCATTTTTTAAAACAACGCTTTATTCAAATTGAAGAATTTGATGCCTTGTTGCAGTTTGCCGCAGGTGATGCACGTAAGGCACTGAATTTACTCGATCTAATAGCCAGTACCTTTGAAGCAGATGTTGAAAATATCATCACCAATGCCATTGTCGTGCGTGTTGCACAGCAAAATATTGCGCGGTATGACAAATCAGGTGAACAGCATTATGACTTGGTTTCGGCCTTTATTAAGTCGATTCGCGGCAGTGATCCAGACGCGGCTTTATATTGGATGGCACGGATGCTAAAAGGCGGGGAAGACCCCGTATTTATTGCACGTCGCATGTTGATTGCCTCTTCGGAAGATATCGGCAATTCTAATCCGAATGCTTTGCTTTTGGCTGGAGAGTGTTTCCGTTCGGTGCAAGCGGTGGGTATGCCTGAAGCACGGATTATTTTAGGACAATGTGCCGTGTATTTGGCAACCAGTGCCAAAAGCAACAGCACTTATCTGGCAATTAACAAAGCCCTCGATTTGGCAGAAAGAACGGCGAATTTGCCAGTGCCATTGCATTTACGTAATGCCCCAACCAAACTGATGAAACAGCAAGGCTATGGGGTGGACTATTTATATCCGCATAACTACCCTGAACATTTTGTCATGCAAGAATATTTGCCTCCAGAATTGAAAGGTACCAAGTTGTACGAATCTGCGCGTAATAAACGTGAAGTAGAAGGTGAGCGTTTACAGCAACGCCGTTGGATGCAAGAACAACAGCAGCAATAAGGCTGTGTAGTCTAAATAAAAAAGCCCGACATCCTGTCGGGCTTTTTCGTATGCGCTGCTTAGGTATAACTCCTGTCGTACCTCACATCCTGGTGGTGTCACTTATCATTATTGTTTTATGTTTTGGAACATCCTGTTCTCTATATTTCCATCATATGAAAAAAATTCAACCTGATCTAGAAGACATCTTCCTGAATCTTTGTAAGCTGTAACCTACAAAGTGTTTATTTAAAATTGCCTTCAAGGAACTGTTTCAGTCGTTCACTTTTGGGATTGATCAGGACTTCTTTAGGGTCACCTTGTTCTTCAATTTTACCTTGATGCAAGAAAATCACATGGTTGGAGACATGCCGAGCAAAGCCCATTTCATGGGTCACCACAATCATGGTTCGGCCTTCTTCTGCCAGACTTTGCATGACCTTCAATACTTCTCCCACCAGTTCAGGGTCTAAAGCACTGGTCGGCTCATCAAACAACATGACTTCGGGTTCCATCGCCAATGCACGTGCAATCGCTACCCGCTGCTGTTGCCCACCCGATAAGAAGGATGGATATTTACCTTCTACACTTTCAGCCAGTCCCACTTTTCTTAAGTATTTGCGCGCACGCTCTTCAGCTTCCGCACGTTTTAAACCCAAAACATGAATTGGCCCTTCCACGATGTTTTCCAACACAGTCATATGTGACCATAAATTAAAATGCTGAAACACCATCATCAGTTGGGTGCGCATTTTCTGTAGCTGTTTTGGGCTGGTCGCTTTTAAATTGCCTGATTTGTCCAGTACAGTATTGAGTTGCTCTCCATTCAGTTGAATGGAACCTTGACTCGGTTGTTCTAAGAAGTTGATGCAGCGGAGGAAGGTACTTTTTCCTGAGCCTGAAGAACCAATAATACTAATGACATCGCCTGCGTTAGCATTTAGAGATACACCTTTTAGGACTTCATTGTCCCCGAAGGTTTTATGTAAATCACGAATCACCAGTTTTGCTGAGTTTTCCATCTATGTTTCTCCTAATGATTCGATGGTTTTAAAAATGCCAACCAGCGTTGTTCCAATTTACGAAAAATCCAAATCAAGATAAATGCCAAACATGCATATAAGATTGCCGCGATGCCAAAAGCATCAAACGTGGCATAGGTTGCCGCATTCACATCTCGTGCAATTTTCAAAATATCAGGCACGGTTGCGGTAAAGGCAATGGTGGTGGCATGCAGCATTAAAATGACTTCATTACCATAAAATGGCAATGCACGGCGTAACATGGATGGAATGATAATACGGGTATAACGTTTCCACGGAGACATGCCAAAGGCACGGGCTGCCTCAATTTCGCCATACGGAATAGAACGAATCGCACCTGCAAAAATTTCGGTAGTATAGGCTGCGGTATTCAGCGCAAAAGCCAAAATGGTACAGTTGAGTCCTTCGCGAAAGAATTCATCCAGACGCTCATGGGCATGAATATAATCGAGGCTATAAATACCCGTGTAAATAATCAGTAGTTGTACATAAAGTGGCGTGCCACGAAATACATAGGTATAAAACCAAACAGGCAGGCGTAAAAATGGATTTTCTGATACGCGGGCAATGGATAGCGGGACTGCCACTACAAAGCCTATCGCAATTGAGAGCACCAAGAGCCATGCGGTCATGGCCACGCCTGTCATTTGAAAACCATCGGTCCAAAGGTATGACTGCCAATATTGTTGAAGAATTTCAATCATAGTTGTCCCTTTTTCACACCAACCGAGTAACGACGTTCTAACCACATCAAAATTAAATTCGAAATGGTAGTGATCGCCAGATAAATCACTGCGGCAATGACACTGAAGTAAAACACCTGCATGGTGCTACGACCTGCATCTTGAGTAATTTTGACGATGTCCGTCAAACCAATGAGTGAGACCAGTGCGGTAGCTTTAATCAGGACTTGCCAGTTATTGCCAATACCTGGTAAGGCAAAACGCATCATTTGTGGAAATAAAACACGACGAAAGACTTGAAATGAAGTCATACCATAGGCATAAGCAGCTTCAATTTGTCCTTTGGGTACCGCTTGAAATGCACCCCGAAACGTTTCGGTGAAATACGCGCCATAAATAAATGCCAAGGTAATCACGCCCGCAACAAATGGATTAATATCAATTTGTTCCATTTGCAGTGATTCAGTAATCGAGTTTAGTCCCAGTTGCAGGCTATAAAATAGCAGCAGCATGATGACCAGATCGGGAACACTTCGAATGAGTGTGGTGTAGGCAGTCGCAATATAGCGGACAAATTTAAGACTAGAGAGTTTAGAACTTGCACCAATCAATCCAATCATGATGGATAGTAACAGTGATAACAATGCAAGCTGTATGGTCATCCAAGTGCCTTCAAGCAACACGGGACCATAACCAGACAAAAACATACTCATCTACTCCGAACAAAAACTATAAATAGAATATTGATGAAATTCAGTCATGTATAAAAAATGTCGGTTTAAAACCGACATTTTTGTCATCAATAAATACTGAAGGAGAAGTATTTTTTCTCGAGTTTTTTGTATGTTCCATCGGCAATAATGGCGGCTAAAGCACCATCAATGGCTTTTTTCAGATCAGCATCTTCTTTACGTAAGCCAATCGCGGCACCTACGCCAAGGGTTTTCGCATCGACCACGTTGCCACCTGCAAAGCCAAACGCTTTACCTTTTGGTGATTTAAGGAACCCACCATCAACCATAATGGCATCTTGTAATGTTGCATCTAGACGTCCAGACACCATATCTTGGTAAAGCACGTCTTGGTTTGGATAAGGCACTACATTGACACCTTTAGGTGCCCAATAGGCTTTTGCATAACTTTCTTGAATGGTGCCTTGTTGCACGCCCACACGCTTCCCTTTTAAAGATGCAGGGCTTGGCAATAATGGAGAACCCTTCTTCGCGACCATGCGGGTTGGGGTGTTGTAAATTTTATTACTGAAAGCAATTTGTTTTGAGCGATCCGCCGTAACGGTCATTGAAGACAAAATACCATCAAACTTTTTCGCTTTGAGTGCAGGAATCATCCCGTCAAAAGAGTTTTCCACCCAGACACATTTGGCTTTTAATTTGGCGCAAATGGCATTACCTAGGTCGATGTCAAAACCCACCAACTTGTTGTCAGGAGTTTTATATTCAAAAGGGGCATAGGCAGATTCGGTACCGAAACGAATGACTTTCCATTCTTTGGCTTGCACTGTGCTGCCAAGCGCTGTCAGCATTAACGTTGTTGAAAGTAATACTTTCTTTTGCCAGCTTTTCATCGTAAATATTAGCATCCGTAAAAAATCAAATTTCAAAAAATAAGACGAAGACAAATTTACTCCACCTTTTGCTTTGAAATAAAAGCAACATATATACCAAAATATCCATTTATTGGTGATTTATTCAGCTTACACCATTTGTAATGGTGGAAATTTGGGTATTCTCTACGGTTCAGAATAATTTTGTTTTGCAGCATCCTATTCGCAATCTTTCATCATATTTAAAAGCTCACACAGCACATAGTGGAAAAACTCGGGAAGCTTTGTGCGCTATGGCGTACACAGTTGCTGCTTTTTTTTACAGTTTTTCTTCACAATGGTTTTCGCTTAGAAATGTGTAGACCAAATATTAGGACTGTAATGTGATGAATTTAAAACATATAGGTAAAACTGCGATGAGTAATGCAATTGCCATACTGAGATTAAAAATGAAGGCAAATTTAGCTTGTATTAACAATTGACGTAAAAATTTTCCTGCGATTGCCCAGATACCAACGCACGGAATCGAGATCAACATCAAAATTAAGGCGGCATAGGTAATGTCGATGAATTGTTGGCTGGCAGCAAAGTAGGTTGAGACGGTACTGATCGACATCATCCATGCTTTAGGATTTAGCCATTGGAAAACAGCGCCTTGTAAAAATCCCATTGCAGGTTTTTCATCTAGACGCGCGTTGAGTGGACCACTGGACGCAATTTTCCATGCCAGCCAGAGAATATAGGCGGACCCAATCAGACTTAAGATGGACTGGAATTGGGGAAAATGTAGAAATACTTGATGAAGTCCCAGACCAATTACCATAAGTTGGAAGGCAACACCAAAGGCAATCCCTAGAATTAAAGGTAGGGTTTTCTGGAGCCCAAAGCGCGCTCCTGAAATTAGCACAAGGGCATTATTCGGACCTGGGGTACTGGTCATGACCAAACAAAAAAGTAAATAAGAGATAAATAGAGAAGGAGACATGTGTATTTCATCATAAATAAAAAACATTTTATTGTTCAGATTACGCAATTTGGTTGTATATTGAGCTTAAAAATAAATTGTTTTGCAATAAATGATTGAGCTAGACCGATTAGACCGAAAAATATTGTGTGAGTTGGAAGCAGATGCACATTTAACCAATCTTAAATTGGCTGAACGTGTCGGTTTGTCCCCATCAGCATGTTTGCGTCGGGTACAGGAATTAGAAAAAATTGGGGTGATTAAGGGCTATAAAGCCATTATTGATCGATCACTTTTGGGCATTGGATTAATTGTCTATGTGACCATTGGTTTGTCTAGTCATTCCAAGGCATCTTTAACGCATTTTGAGGAAGTGATTGAGGCTGCACCTGAAGTCACCGAATGTCATACTATTACTGGGGCCGTGGAGTATTTACTTCGAGTCGAGGTAACCGATATAAAATCCTATAAAAAATTTCATACCGATGTCTTGGGCACGATTCCTTCCATTTCCTCAATTACCAGTTTATTGGTGATGGGCACCACCAAAGATTTGCGTGTTCACGTATGAACAACAGGAAAATCTACTCAAGAAATCAAATTCAATTCAGGCTATAGCTATTGGAAAATCATTATTTCAGAGCATAAAAAACCGAGCCATCAGACTCGGTTTTTATTTTGAAGTTTCAGAGCAAATTAGATGTCTGAAAGGTCGATGCCAATACGTGCAGCAACTTCTTCATAAGCTTCAACCACACCACCTAAACCTTGGCGGAAACGGTCTTTGTCTAATTTTTTCTTGGTGTCTTTATCCCATAGACGGCAACCGTCTGGAGAGAATTCGTCACCTAACACGATACGGTCATGGAATACGCCAAACTCAAGTTTGAAGTCAACCAAAATCATGTTGCCTTTGTCGAACAATGCTTTTAATACATCATTTACTTGATAAGTGAGTTCTTTCATTTTTTCAAGTTGTGCAGCAGTTGCCCAACCTAAAGCAATAGCTTGAGATTCATTTACCATTGGATCGCCAAGCGCATCATCTTTGAAGAACAATTCGAAAGTAGGAGGAGTTAGTTCTTTACCTTCTTCAACGCCTAAGCGACGGCATAATGAACCTGCTGCGTAGTTACGAATCACGCATTCCACAGGAATCATGTCTAATTTCTTTACCAACACTTCTGTTGGAGAAAGTAATTTTTCAAAATGAGTTTCAATGCCAGCAGCAGCCAGTTGCTCCATGATAAAGGCGTTAAAACGGTTGTTCACCTTGCCTTTACGATCTAGTTGTTCGATTTTTTCGCCATTGAACGCAGAGGCATCATCACGAAATACTAAAATCAGGTGGTCTTGATTATCTGTTTCATACACAGATTTCGCTTTACCAGTATAGAGCAAGGTTTGTTTTAACATGGGGGAACCTTTTGCAAAAAAAAATGCCTAGTATGATCTAGGCCGGCCAGTTTTGGTAAATCTGGGTTAACAGTTCTGCAGCTTTTTGTTTATCTGCAAAGCTGTTATCGGCATTAAACACTGCCAAATTGTGACTTGAACCTACTGATGTTAGTCGCAGTATGTAGATCTGCTGATCGATTTTAAGCGTTACTTCGTAACGGTTTTTACTTTGACCTACAACGTTCTGGTTCAGGCTGCTGAGCGTGGCAAGTGTATACTGCCAAATTGTATCAGAATTTCCGTCAATTTTGAGCAATGGATTTTGATTTCCATCAGTTAGTAATTGCGGACGACCTATCTCAGTGCTTTGCTCAGATGTAGCAGTTGCTGTGCTGTTGGGTGCAGCAACATCTGGGCGAGGTAAAGCAAAACGGTTGCCTTTGCTATTTTCGAGCTTTGGTGCGTGTTGAATCGCTAAAGGTTCAACCGTTGGTGCTGGATACAGTGGCGTTGCTGGACGAACCATTGACCCTTCAGGATATTGTAGCGGTTCGAGGGTTGCTGTCTCTTTATAGCTCAAAGATTTATTGCTAACCGCAAGTGAACTACAACCCGCTAAACTCAATACTGAAAGTGCAAGGGTTAAACCTAAACGTAACTGCATAATATAGTGCTCTTTATTTGATTATACCTGCCGCCACCAACGCTTCACGCAGTGGTGCGCGGTATTGTTCTGCAAGAGGTGTTAATGGTAAGCGAATGCCAGTACCAATTAAGCCCATTTCGTGTAGTGCCCATTTCACAGGAATTGGGTTCGATTCACAAAACAGAATATTGTGTAAATTTGCAACTTGAGCATTTAGTGCTTCTGCACGTGCAGCATCGCCTGCAATCGCAACCGCACATACTTCGCTCATTTGTTTAGGTGCAACATTCGCAGTTACTGAAATATTACCTTTCGCACCATGTTCGATTAACTGGTAAGCGGTTGCATCATCACCTGAATAAACCACCATGTCTTTACCACGTAAGCCTTCAATCAGTGCTTGACCACGTGGAACATCGCCAGTTGCATCTTTAATGCCGATAATTTGCGGAATATCAGCCAGACGGATGACCGTTTCATTCGCCATGTCTACGCCAGTACGACCCGGTACGTTATACAGAATTTGAGGTAAATCAACAGCTTCAGCAATCGCTTTGTAGTGTTGATATAAGCCTTCTTGTGTCGGTTTATTGTAATATGGTGTGACCAATAGGGCTGCATCAGCACCGAGTTTTTTTGCTTCTTTTGTGAGTTCAATTGCTTCGCGCGTTGAGTTTGCACCAGTACCAGCAATAATTGGAATACGTTTGTTGGCTACACGAACGACTTCTTTAATCACTTGTGTATGTTCAGCCATGCTTAATGTAGAAGCTTCACCAGTTGTTCCAACTGCAACAATACTGTTTGTTCCCTGTTCTATGTGCCACTCAACGAGCTTCTCAAGACCCTTCCAATCTACGCTGCCATCTTCAAACATTGGGGTGACGATTGCGACTATTGAGCCTTGAATGATCTGTGCTTGCTGAGTCATTTTGAAAAAATATCCTATTTGTCCATCCAGTGAAGTGAAAAAAATGAGGTTGGATGGGTGCGCATTTTGATTTATAGCAGTTCAATTAGAATCTGTCGAATTGAATAATGCTTACGCAAATTATGACTGAACAAGCGATGAAGAACAATATGCTTTAGTCAAAGCAATTCAAAACTTTAAAAAAGTGAAAATTAACTCGTAGTGAGGGGACGTATCTTGCACTTCAGAAGGTCAAAAAAAGACGTAGATTTACATAATTGAGTAGGAAAGATAAATAAGATTAAGAGCTTATAAAACTTACTAAAGAGCTTATAACTCTAGGTAACGTGCAAGAAAATATGAGGCTTCATAATAAAAGCCGCTGTCAATTATTGATCTGAACAATAACTGATTGAGCATTGCTTAATTTGAGCTATGGCTAAGTATTTAAAGTTTAACTGAATTGTTGACTAATTTAGTCAAATTTCGTTCGGATTAATTGTTTTTAAGACTATCGGTCAGATGTATTGAAAATGTGATTTATCTCATAATTTATAAAAAATTATCAAAAATCTTCAACTTAAGGTGGGTTAATTAAAATTTCTGCTTCACAGATGATGGGCTTCATTTTGGACGATGTTTAAACAAGGAGTTGAAATGAAGGCATCTTCTTCAGCGCGTAAGCACTCCGTGATTACGGTGGCAATTTGCTTTTTAATCGCCGTGATTGAAGGCTTGGATATTCAAGCTGCGGGTATCGCTGCGGCAGGAATTCGGGAACATTTTGCACTGGACAGTTCACAACTGGGTGTATTTTTTAGCGCAGGAATTTTAGGATTATTACCTGGCGCATTGGTGGGTGGACGTTTTGCAGACCGCATAGGACGTAAAACAGTCTTGGTCTGGTCTGTCGCTATATTTGCGATATTCACTTTATGTACCGTCTGGGTAAATAGTTTTTACAGTTTATTACTGGTTCGCTTTTTGGCTGGCGCGGGCTTAGGTGCTGCGATGCCGTTGTTAATTACGCTAGCATCGGAAGCGGTTACTCCTGCAAAGCGTGGGCAAGCGGTGGGGTTAATGTATTGTGGTATGCCTGTCGGAGCTGCGATTCTGTCCTACATTGCCAGTTTAGATTTCGGTTCGAACTGGAAAAATATTTTTTATCTGGGTGGCTTGTTACCTATTATTGTGCTGCCGATAATGATCAAGTTTTTGCCTGAATCGCGTGAATTCTTAAAGGCCCAAACACGTGTTGAAACCGCAGAGGTCGAGCAGAATGTCTCTTTTCAGGATTTGTTTAATCGCCATAATTTAATGCGTACTGGATTGATTTGGTTTAGTTATTTCTTCACCTTAATGGTGGTTTATATCATGCTGAGCTGGTTACCTTCGTTATTTATGGAGCTTGGTTTCTCGCGTAAGGAAGGCAGTACAGCGCAATTCTACTTCATGCTCAGTGCAACCGTAGGAACGGTGATTTTGGGTATGCTGACAGACCGCTGGAAAAAGGCTTATGTGATTGTGTTGATGTATGGCGGAATTTTGGCAGGCTTATTTGCTTTAAATGCTGCAGCTTCACTCACACAAATGTATTTGGCATCAGCACTGGTTGGGGCTTTTGTGATTGGTTGTCAGGGTGTGCTCTATGCGTTTGGGAGTATTGTTTATCCCACTGAGCTACGTGGCACGGGTGTGGGGATGGCTTCGGCTGTTGGGCGTATTGGGGCGATGTTGGGTCCGACTATTGCGGGACAGTTGTTGGCAGCAGGTTTTGGCGCGACAGGTGTTGTTTCAGCAGCGATTCCTTGTATTGTGATTTCTGCCGTATTGATGTTAATTCTGGTACAACGTCTACAGAAAGTCACCGTTTAAATAGCCTATAGTCTATGAATAGCCCGTATTTACGGGCTATTTTTATGGGCAATAAACAATCGGTAACAGCAGGAATTGTTGTAGATCAAGGCAGTGAGACTGATGCGCTCACTACATCCTTGAACTTTTGTTATATGCTAGCGAACAATTAAAAAGAACAGTGAATGAAACGGACATGCAACAGATACAAAACAAAAAAGCGTTGATTGTGGTGGATGTACAAAATGGTTTTACCCCAGGAGGAAATCTTGCGGTTGCCCATGCCGACCAAATTATCCCCAAAATAAATCAATTGGGGAATTATTTTGAACAAATTATTCTGACCCAAGACTGGCATCCCGCACAGCATATTTCTTTTGCCGACAATCATGTGGGTAAACAAGCCTTCGATCAGATTGAACTGCCTTATGGCACACAGGTGCTTTGGCCAGTGCATTGTGTACAAGGTAGCCATGATGCCGATTTTCATCCTGATTTAGCCTTACCCCAAGCCCAATTGATTATCCGTAAAGGCATGCATGTAAATATCGACAGTTATTCAGCATTTATGGAAGCAGACCGAAAAACCACGACAGGTTTGGCAGGTTATTTAAATGCACGCGGCATAGATACGGTGTATATCGTGGGTATTGCAACGGACTTCTGTGTGGCATGGACAGCGATAGATGCCTGTCGTTTAGGTTTTAAAACCTATGTGATTGCCGATGCAACCAAAGCAATTGATTTAAATGGTTCGTTGCAACATGCTTGGCAAGATATGTTGGCTGCTGGTGTGCGACGGGTCTACATCAAAGATATTGTTACAGCCATGTCTGCATAACTCTCTTATCTCGCTTCACCTTCTCTAGTTTGCCTACCCATTGAGGACTGACGATGTCTGCATTATTGCAATTGAGCCGTTTGATTCAGAAAACTTTTGCTTTGTGGGTGGTGCTGTTTGCAGCCATTGCATTAATTCTGCCTGAAGCCTTTGTGTGGTTAAAAGCTTATATCCCATGGATGTTGGGAATTATTATGTTGGGCATGGGGATGACCATGCAACTGGAGGACTTTAAAGCGATAGCACAAACGCCGAAAGCGGTCTGTATTGGAGTAATCGCACAATTTGTGGTGATGCCATTGTTGGCTTATGTCCTATGTTTGATTTTTCAATTGCCTACAGAGCTGGCAGTTGGGGTGATTTTAGTGGGCTGTTGTCCTGGGGGAACCGCTTCGAATGTCATTACTTACATGGCAAAGGGCAATACGGCATTATCTGTCGCTTGCACTGCGGTTTCGACCTTATTGGCTCCAATACTTACCCCATTTATTTTCTATCTGCTTGCGAGTCAATGGATTGAAATTAATACGTGGTCGATGCTGAGTTCTATTTTACAGGTGGTGCTATTGCCGATTGTGGTGGGCTTAATTTTAAGACGTTTATTGAAACAACGGATTCAGCAGTACATCACTGTGATGCCGCTGATTTCGGTGTTGGCTATCGTGTTGATTGTGGCGGCCATTATTGGTGGCAGTAAAGCACAGTTGTTACATTCAGGTTTATTGATTTTTCTGGTGGTGGCATTACACAATGGCCTAGGATATCTGTTGGGATTTGGGTGCAGCCGTTTATTCCATTTAAATTATGCAGACAGTAAGGCTGTGGCGATTGAGGTCGGGATGCAAAACTCAGGTCTGGGCGTGGCATTAGCCGCAGTTCATTTTGCAACAGCGCCATTAACCGCCTTACCCAGTGCAATTTTTAGTTTATGGCATAATATTTCTGGGCCGATTTTGGCGACCTATTGGGCAAGTCGACAGCATAAATCGGTTGCTGAGTCAGAGTTAGACGCTCGAAAATCTGAATGAAATCAGTGTGATTTTTAATAAAAATTTGACCAAGTGTTTATAAAGTAAACAGTGAGTTCGCATATTCAAGCTGAGTTCAAGCGTGTAATAAAAATGTCATAAACACTACATAACATGCAGGCACAGAGGGTAAAGAGTTGATTAAAAAATCAACCATATTGAGTCAAAATGAAAAATTTTCAGCATTCATCAGCAACGTATTTCAATCGTGAATTGGCGCTCATTGAATTTAATCGGCGTGTTCTAGCTCAAGCGAGAAATCCTGATTTACCCATTTTAGAGCGCCTTAACTTCCTGATTATTTTCTCCCGCAATCTGGATGAATTTTTTGAAATTCGAGTTGCGGGGCTAATGAAGCAACAGGATTTAAACGCCATTACCCGAATGCCTGACGGTATTCCAACCGATGTAGTTTTGTCTGAACTTTCGACTATTGTGCATCAGGCGGTACAAGAGCAGTACGAGATTTTCAATCATTCCATTTTGCCGCAGCTACAAGACTTTGGGATTCATTTCATTCAATATCAAGATATTTTAGAAAAGCATAAGCCGTGGATTGCCCACTATTTTGCTAAACAAGTGCAGCCTGTGTTGACCCCAATCAGTTTGGATCCATCACATCCTTTTCCGCGTTTGGTGAATAAAAGCCTGAATTTCATTGTCAGCCTAGAAGGTAAAGATGCTTTTGGACGTGAAATCGAAATGGCGATTGTGCCTGCACCGCGTTCTTTACCACGTTTGATTCATTTGCCTGAGAGTGTGGTAGGGAACCATCAAGAACAGATTTTCCTGACCGCTATTATTCAACAACATATCAGCGATTTATTTCCTGGCATGAGAGCGACAGGTTGTTATGCTTTCCGCGTCACACGCAATGCGGATTTAATTTTATCTGAAGATGTCGATGATCTGGCGGTGGCATTAAAAGATGAGCTGTCTTCTCGGCGTTTTGGTCGCGCGGTGCGTTTAGAAATTGAAGATGATTGTCCTCGTGAAATTACGGATTATTTGCTTAATCAATTCGATTTAGATCAACAACATTTGTATTCGATTTCGGGGCCCATCAATTTATCGCGCTTAACCACCAGTTTTGATCGCCCTGATTTAAAATATCCTGTGTTTAATCCTGTCATTCCCAAGCCCTTTCGCAAGCAACAGTCCATCTTTGAAATTTTGAAAAAAGAAGATGTATTACTGCATCATCCTTTTGACTCATTTCAACCTGTGATCAGTTTATTACGTGAAGCGGCAAAAGATCCGAATGTATTGGCCATTAAACAAACGTTATATCGTAGTGGAGCAGATTCGGAAATTGTGCAAGCCTTAGCAGAAGCTGCGCGTAATGGCAAAGAAGTCACAGCGGTGATTGAACTGCGGGCACGTTTTGATGAAGAGTCGAATATTACCGTAGCCAATGTCTTGCAAGAAGCGGGGGCGGTAGTGGTATATGGCATTGTGGGTTATAAAACCCACGCCAAAATGATTTTAATCGTACGTCGTGAAGATCAGCAATTGGCGCGTTATGCACATTTAGGCACAGGCAATTATCATGCAGGGAATGCCCGAATATATACCGATTATAGCTTGATGACCACGCAACCTGACATCTGTGAAGATGTACACCTGATGTTCCAAGAACTGACGGGCATGGGTAAAATGGCAAAATTAAAGACTTTGCTACATGCGCCTTTTACTTTGCATACAGAATTACTGAAGTTGATTGATCAGGAAATTGCATACGCACAAGCGGGAAAAAACGCGCGTATTATCATTAAGGTCAATGCACTGACCGAGCCACAACTGATTGCTGCTTTATATCGTGCCTCACAGGCAGGGGTGAACATTGAACTGATTATTCGTTCAATTTGCTGTTTGGTTCCGCAACTGGAGGGCTTGTCCGAAAATATACGAGTGCGATCGATTGTGGGACGTTTCTTGGAACATACCCGTGTGTATTATTTTGAACAGGGCGGAGAAAAGAAACTGTACTGTGCCAGCGCAGACTGGATGGGACGTAATTTATTTTCACGTGTCGAAACCTGCTTTCCTATTTTAGACTCGAAGATCAAAAAGCGTATTCTGCAAGATGGTTTACTCAATTATTTGTCGGATCAAAAGGGTACATGGCAATTGCAGTCTACTGGAGAGTGGATTCAAGCCTGCGTTGCTCCAGATGAAGTGCCTCATTCCGCGCAAGAGTTCTTAATCAGCAAGAGCTTACAAAAAATTTAATCTTTTAAAGACCGCACAAAAAAAGCCTGATACGAGTCAGGCTTTTTTATCGAAGCAAGCTTATGAGGCTTTAGATTGTTTACCTTTCAAAATCTCAGTTCTTAAACTTTGTGCCAATTCGGCTGTACTGCTATCCATCCCATTGACCATAAAGGCATGACGAGTCAATACATTGGTCGGATTCGGTAAGGACACCAAGTCATAGTGTTCGCTGATATCCTTTAACAATTCATTGTTTAGATGAACCGCACTTTCTTTGGCAGAGAGTTGATGGACCAGACGTTCAGCCGCTTGAACCGCAGACAACTGCATTGCTTCTACAGACGAAGAAATAGCACTGCGTGTTTGTAACACGAAACGTTTTTCTTCACGGTAGCGTTTATATAAAACTTCCGACAATAATTGGAACACTGAGCTAATCATCACTAGACAAGGCACGGCATTAGGCATGTCTGCCGATAAAGTGATGGTTGCCCCTTGCGCACTGAATTGTTGTACCGTGGTAATGTCGGAGCGATTCAATTTATAGTGCTGAACAGCAAGTTCAATACTTTTATTTAAGAAAATCTGGCACAAATTGAAATAGGGTACAGATACGGTCTGATTGACGGAATCGAGGAGTTGCTTCGGATCATAATATTGAATGTTCAATGCGACTGAGCAATCATCCAAAATCACAGGTTTAATTTCTTTGGCTTTATTTTTATTTTGGAACTGCTGTTGGGCTTGCGCAATGGTTAACGCAGCATTATGTTTCTCTTGCTCCAGTGCTTGAGTTAAGGCCTGAATTTCGTGTTTTAAGCGTGATTCATTATTAATACGTGCTAAATATTCGGTACGGCTTGGGCGGGCAATCGCGCGGTAACCTAACCATAACAGACCATGAATAAAGAACGAGAACAAAATGGCTAACCATTGAGTCCGTAAAATTTCCCCAATACTAGGTTTGATCAGGGTAATTTCTATGGTGCCGACTTTTTTCTCATTTTGTAGGGCATCACGAACAAAAACCTCACCATCACGGGTTTTGGATAAACCACCTGTTGCCAAAACCTGATTGGCGCCGTCCAAAATTCGAATAGAGGCGACACTTGGATTGGTGGCATAACGATTCACCAACAAGGCCAGTGATACCGTATTGGCAGGTTCAAGCTCAGATAAGCTGTCTGTGACCAATTGGCTGGTCATCAACTGTCCCTGATTCGCACGGTTCTCATTCAGTTGGTGAGTGGTTGCAATCACCAATAAAAAGGTATGAAGTGCAAAACTTATTATCAGTAGGCTAGCAAATAGCCCTTGTCTAGGCGCATTCAACGTAAACTTCCAAGGCAATTCTATTCAAATTCGATTATGATTCTCACAATAGTTGTAGCTCAGACCCGAGTCAATTCATGCGAGAAATCATTCTTATATCATTTTTGGGACCCGACCAGCCTAATCAATTCACTCGATTAATGCGGGTTTTGTCCACTCATTCCTTACAAATTCTAGATGTTGGACAAGCCGTCATCCATAATCAACTGACTTTAGGTATTGTTGTTTCGTCAGATGACCAGACTGCAACAGCATTAGCCATGAAGGAAATTCTGATTCTAGCACATGATATCGGCTTAACAGTGCGCTTTAAACCGATCTCTGCAACAGAATATGATCAATGGGTAAGTGAAGGTGGACGGACACGCTATATTGTTACGGCTTTGGCGCCTGAACTGACGGCTGCACATTTACAAGCTGTTACCAATATTGTGTCGAACCAAGGTTTTAATATCGAAACAGTGACCCGTTTATCAGGCCGTCCACAACTACAAAATCAGTTGGAAGGACCAAAACGTTCTTGTGTGCAGTTTGGTCTAAGTGGACAAATGTTAGATGCAACAGCAATGCGCGCAGCTTGTTTACGTTTGTCTTCTGAACTCAGTATTGATATTGCGGTGCAAGAAGACAATGCTTATCGTCGCAACAGCCGTTTAGTCTGTTTTGACATGGACTCGACCCTCATTGAACAAGAGGTGATTGATGAATTGGCGATTGAAGCGGGTGTGGGTGAGCAAGTTGCAGAAATTACTGAACGTGCTATGCAAGGGGAACTAGATTTCCAACAAAGTTTCCGTGCGCGTGTGGCGTTATTGAAAGGTTTGGATGCTTCGGTATTGCCTAAAATTGCGGAACGTTTGACCATTACAGAAGGTGCTGAACGCTTAATTACAACCTTAAAATCATTAGGTTATAGAACAGCAATTTTATCGGGTGGCTTCCAGTACTTTGCAGAGTATTTACAAGCCAAACTCGGGATTGATGAAGTGCATGCCAATGTACTAGATGTACAAGATGGTTACGTCACAGGTGAAGTCAAAGGACATATTGTCGATGGTGCACGTAAGGCATTTTTGTTGAGTGAACTGGCAGATAATATGGGTATTTCACCAGAGCAAACCATTGCGGTGGGGGATGGTGCCAATGATTTACCCATGTTGTCTTTGGCAGGCTTAGGGGTTGCTTTCCGTGCGAAACCTTTAGTCCGTCAGAATGCCAATCAGGCGATTTCAAGTGTAGGACTCGATGGAGTTTTATACTTGTTGGGTGTGCATGATAAAGATCTTAACTGCGCGTAACCATTACAGTTTCATGAAAAAACGCAATCTTAGGATTGCGTTTTTTGTTTTCTTCTGCGTGACTTTTGTATTAAAAAATCATCTAACGATTGGGCACAATCTGCTTCATATCGGGTATCTAAAAAATATTTTTTTCAGTGAAAAAACCCGTTGTTTTTTTGTAATGACACGCCAACTCATGGCATATCTTGCTTCCATTCAAGTCGAAATGACAAAAAATGTAATGACAAAATAATATTGCGACAATGTATGTCGTTTAATAAAAAAGCATGCCTTTTTTTCTGTTTAAAACTGCTCATAATGCTTGCATAGAGATGCAGATAAACAAATTTCACAAAATTAATATAGGTCGTGAGAATTAAGGGTTGAGTATCTGCCCAGACACGATTCCCATTGAAGACGGAGGTTTTTATGGTCACAGCGAATTTAGCAACCATAATTGGCTTGAGTTGTGTGGCTGTTGCATTGATTGCTGTTTTCTTCTCGCCTTATCGCCGTTGGCTGAGCTTTATGTTCGCAGGTATGATGTTCTGGGGCTTGTTAGAAATGATTCGACTCAGCATTCAGGTCGTATTTGATGTACCCATGGCGTATAGCTATTTGGCAGCGGTGAGTTTAGCCATGACGATGGTGACGCTATTATTGTTTCGAGAAGACCGTCGTGCTGAACGTGCTTTATCTAAACGTCGCTATATTGAACATACTCCTGTGTATGAGGACGATCAGCAGTACAGTAGTCGTTAAGTGTTTATTGCTCCTTTTCAGCCAAGGTGGGAAGGAGCTCAGTTTCGGTGAAGCTGAAGCATAAGAAAATATCCATACAACCAGCTTATCTATATTCTTATGGTTGATACCAGAGTCGGCTTATCGCTTCATATGAATTTTTATTTTTAATGTTATGATTGTGATTGAATCCATTTCACTTATACAGGCTGTAATTGCTGATTTAAGTATTAGTAAAAAGACAGCCTTTTTATGATGAGAATAAAAATTTTGTTTGTGACTTTGGTGGTCGGATCAGGATTGTTATACAAAGCCTAGCTTCCATCAGAATTAAGTTATGGTAGGATGGAGCAGTCAATTTTTCTACAATTACAATAGGCTTCAAACGTCATGAAACTGTCTTCAATTCCAGTTGTCAAACTACCATTGGTCGATGTGAGCACGGATCCACTTGATCTTTTAGTAGCAAGTTTAGTGTTGCGCATGAAACAACTGGCTCGTACCAGTCCAAAATTTATCGAGTTAATTCATGAGCGTCAGTTCCGTATTCAAATTGGGACAGATCAAGGCGTAGCGCGTCAAATTATTGTCGACAATGGACAAATTGATACAGTTTCAGGCGATGCAGAGAAAGCTGATTTTATCTTGCAATTCGCAGACAGCGAGCAAGGGGTGAAAACCTTGTTGAAAGGAGACCCTTCTGCATTTATGACTGGGATGCAAAATGGCAGCATCAAAATGGAAGGTGACTTCAGCTTATTGGTTTGGTTTAACAAAGTTGCAAAATTGATTCCACCAAAATTACCAAAACCAGTGAAAGAGAAAATTCAATTGGCACGTCAATTCTTAAAAGAAAAGACAGGCCGATAAGTCTTTCACTGCGAAGCAATAAAAAGCCTACAATTCACTGTAGGCTTTTTATTGCGGAATATTTTATTCAACTTCAAGTTGAAAAGTCACAGGGCCATCATTAATTAAATGGACTTTCATGTCTGCTGCAAAAATGCCTGTTTGTACCTGTCCAAATTGCGATTTGGCATAGTCCACCAATTGCTCATACAAGACTTTGGCAGCATCAGGCGGCATTGCAGGACCAAAATCTGGGCGTAAGCCTTTTTGCGTTTGCGCCATGAGGGTAAATTGCGACACCAACAATAGGCCACCTTGAGCTTGTGCCACGTTCCAGCCCATTTTGCCTTGTTCATCATCAAAAATGCGGTACTTGAGGATTTTATCAATCAGCTTTTTGCCTTTTTCAAGCTGATCTTCTTTCCCTAGCCCTAAAAAGACCAGCAACCCATGTTGAATTTCACCCGTGACTTGACCGTCGACGATCACTTTGGCTTCAAGTACTCGTTGTAATAATGCACGCACGAGAATCCCTCGATGTTAATGTGGAAGGCATTGTAGCAAAGATCATTCTGATACAGATTTTGAGACATCTTGATTTGGTGAGTTTTCTGCAATCAATGGCTTTTTTCAGTTTGAAAGTGTGTTTTAATGCTAGAAGTTGATAAAAACTGAACCTTTATGTCTGCAATCATTCAATCTTTACTCGATACTGACTTATATAAATTCACCATGCTACAAGTGGTGTTACATAAGTTCCCACAAACGCACAGTGTTTACCATTTCCGTTGCCGTAATTTGGACGAGACGGTCTATCCCTTGGTGGATATCCTGCAAGATTTGAATGAGCAGTTAGATTATTTGTGTCAGCTTCGATTTCAAGAAGATGAATTGCAATATTTGCGTAGCTTACGTTTTATTAAAAGTGACTTTGTTGATTATTTAGAATTATTTCAACTCAAACGCCGTTTCATTCATACAGGCATAGACAGCGAAGGCCGTTTGGATATTTGGGTCGAAGGTCCCATGGTCCAAGCGATGATGTTCGAGATTTTTGTTTTGGCGATTGTCAACGAGCTGTATTTTCAACGCATTCGTACACCAGAAGTACTTGAAGAAGGTAAGCGTCGTCTTAAAGCCAAAATTGAATTCATTCAACAGTGTGAACAGCAGCAACAACCAGAAGATCCCCCGTTTCTGGTGTCTGACTTTGGCACCCGTCGTCGCTATAGTTTGACTTGGCAAAGACAGGTCATTCAGGCATTTCACCAAGCAGTACCGAATGTTTTCCGAGGGACCAGCAATGTGCTGTTGGCAAAAGAATTAGGAATTTCACCAATTGGCACCATGGCACATGAGTTTTTACAGGCCTTTCAGGCTTTAGATGTGCGTCTGCGCGATTTCCAAAAAGCCGCATTAGAGACTTGGGTACAGGAATATCGAGGTGATTTGGGTATTGCCCTGACTGATGTAGTGGGAATGGATGCTTTCCTGCGTGATTTTGATTTGTATTTTGCCAAATTGTTCGATGGCTTAAGACACGACAGTGGTGACCCTTTTGTTTGGGGAGACAAAGCCTATGAACATTACAAAACCTTAAAAATTGACAGCAGAACCAAAATGCTGACTTTCAGTGACGGTTTGAATTTACAAAAAGCGTGGGCATTACATCAATATTTCAAAGACCGTTTCAAAGTGAGCTTCGGTATAGGCACCAATCTGACCAATGATATGGGGCAGACTCCATTGAATATTGTATTGAAGTTGGTGGAATGTAATGGACAATCGGTGGCGAAAATTTCAGATAGTCCGGGTAAAACCATGACCGATAACGATACCTTCTTGGCCTACTTACGTCAGGTTTTTCAAATTACAGAGTTTGAGCATTAATTGATTTATATTGCTGATTTTCTGCAATGATCTCTAGGAAAATCGGCAGTTGGTAGACATGGGCTTATGCTAAGATCAAGCTGTTGCCAGAACAAAACGTGTAAAAAAGATGACGGAATCTACGCTAAATTTGGGTTTATTAATCGAGGTGGAAGAGCTACTTCCACATTTAGACAATAAAAAATTACGTATTGTGGATTTAAGTCGAAGTTCAGTCTATGAGCAGTTGCATATTCCACATGCGATTCCGCTTAAACCCGCGCAGTTGTTGCGTCAAGAAGAAAATGCAACGGGCTTGTTACCTCATGCTGAAGGTTTGCAGGCACTGATTCAGTATTTAAATATTAGTCCTGAACATCATGTGGTGGTTTATGACGATGAAGGTGGCGCTTGGGCTGGGCGATTGATCTGGAATTTGCATTGCTTGGGTTTTTATAATACCTCGCTGCTCAATGGCGGTATTCATGCATGGTTAGGGCAAGGTTTGCCCACGACTTCAGAACAGGAGCAATTCGCTCCTGTAGAATCCTTAGTGCAAGTCAATTTGGCTGCACAAGATCAAGTCCGTATTGAATATCCCGAGTTGTTGTCTTTGGTACAGCAACAGGCCATTCAGCTTTGGGATTGTCGAACTGAAGATGAATATACGGGTTTAAGATTAGCAGCACGACGCGGTGGTCATATTCCAAATGCGCGCCATTTTGAATGGAGTACTGCACTTAACCGTGAAAATCATTTAAAATTGCATGCTTTAGAACGCACACAACAACGCTTAGAACAACAAGGTTTCAATTTACAAGAACCTGTCGTGGTGTACTGTCAGTCACATCATCGTTCAGGTTTGGCTTATATTTTGGGTCGTGTATTGGGTTGGAATATTCGAGCTTATGATGGTGCGTGGAGTGAATGGGGCAATCGCCTCGATAGTCCAATCGTTACTGGAGAGTTACCGTCTTGAGCCTCACCTCGCGTTTAACAAAACAATTCTTTATTCAGGCGCAACGTGTTGTGCCACAACATCAACTCTCGCGTGTGGTAGGTAAGATTGCTGCCAGTGAACATCCATTGATTAAAAACACGGCAATTTCTGCATTTAAAGCGCAATATGGCATTGATATGTCAATTGCAGAGCAAAAAAATGCGTTGAAATACAAGTCATTCAATGAATTTTTTACCCGAGCTTTGCAAGAGGGTGTACGTGAGATTGATGCCGATGAGACAAGCATCGTGTCTCCTGCCGATGGGGCAATTTCACAATTGGGGCATATTGAGTCTGGTGAAGTGTTTCAAGCCAAAGGGCAAAGTTTTTCGGTTGAAAAACTGATTGCGGATCCTCAATTAGCAGAGCCATTCAAACACGGTGAATTTGCTACGGTATATTTATCTCCGCGTGATTATCACCGTGTACATATGCCGTTTGCAGGTACGCTCACAGAAACCTTATACGTACCTGGTGAATTGTTCTCTGTGAACCAGACAACGGCTGAAAATATTCCAGGTTTGTTCGCACGTAATGAGCGTATGGTGTGCCTGTTCGATACCGAATTGGGGCGTATGGCAGTGGTGTTAGTCGGTGCGATGATTGTGGCAGGCATCGAAACGGTTGCGACAGGCAAAGTGAAACCGACGGGGCGTTTAGAGTTGAACCAGCACAATCTATTCCTTGAAAAAGGTGCAGAGCTAGGACGTTTTTACTTAGGTTCGACGGCAATTGTCTTGTTTGAACAAAATAAAATGCAGTGGGATGCCCAGTTTAAAGCCAATTCGACGGTAGTGATGGGCGAAGCATTGGGACATACCCTGTAATGATGGCTTTGAGATGGTTGTTCGATGCAACCATCTCAATCCTTATTTTTTAAATCATATAATAATCATTGCTGAATAAAACAATTTTTAGCTCAAGTGGTACAGGCGTTCTTTCGGAAAAACCACTTTAAAGGTCGAGCCTTGATTCTCTTTGGATTCAATTTCTAAATGTGCGTTGTGCTGCATCAGTACGTGTTTCACAATCGCCAGTCCTAAACCCGTTCCACCGGTTTGACGACTACGTGCGCTATCCACACGATAGAAGCGTTCGGTTAAACGTGGCAAATGTTTCGGATCAATACCAATACCCGTATCTTCAACAGTGAAATAACCATGTTCACCATCATCATGCCAACCCATGGTAATGGTACCGCCTTTTGGGGTGTATTTAATGGCATTGGTGATGAGGTTGCTAAAGGCACTGGCCAATTCGGTATCGGAGCCAATCAGGTCACAATGACTGTCGATGTCCAGATTCAGCGTATGACCATAATCCACGTTATAGGCCTGCGCATCATCAAACAATTGATTCATCAGGCTGGGCATTTCAATAATCTGGTTTTTGGCAATTTGCTTGTTATTTTCCAAACGGGATAACAGCAACAGGTCATTGACCAAGGCATTCATGCGTTTGGTCTGTGCCTGCATTTGCTCAAACGCGCGTTTCCAACGCGGATTTAAGTCTTCTTGGTCGGTAAAGGTTTCAATATAACCACTGAGCACTGTTAAAGGCGTGCGTAATTCATGTGAAATATTATCGACAAAATCTTTACGCATTTGCTCCAAGTTATGCATCCGAGTCACGTCATACGCCACTAAAAGACGGCTTTCACCGCCAAAGCGAGTCATTTTGATTTGTACGTAATGATCTTCAAACACTGAGGATTTCATTTTAATCCCATCAGGGATTTGATCGCTTTGTTTGAAATATTCAATAAAACTTGGCTGGCGTAGAATGGTCATAATATTGCGACCACGATCTAGCGCCTGAATGCCCAATAATTTTTCTGCCGCGGGATTCCACCATTCAATTTGATGTGACTCATCAATTAACACCACGGCTTCTGCCAGTGCCACCAAAGAGGATTGTGCACGGTCAATCAAACCAACCATTTCGGCTTGAACAATACGTTCTTGGCGCTGTGCACGATAGACATTAAATAATAATGCTCCCCAGATGCCATTTAAATTGGGCGGAACATCATAAGGACGGTTAGAAATCCATTCATTGACCAAGTACAAAGAGCGCAGTTGGAAACCGAAGAAAATAGTAAAAGCAGTAAAAATACAAACCCAAAAATACCCGATGCCAAACCCGATCAAGCTTGCAATCAGCAATAGAAAAACCAGTAAACGTAAATCTTGTTTGGCAAATATCCATAAACTGCTGTAACGGAATTTTTGATGCTCACGCGCCAGTTCGGGGACAGGGTAGGGTTCATACATAAAACTAAAATTAACCTAAAGCTACATCAGCACGAGTGGAGAAGCGGTAACCCGTTCCACGCACGGTTTGAACAAAACGGTCTGCACCATAGGGTTCTAAGACTTTGCGTAAACGGCGAATATGGACATCAATAGTACGGTCTTCAATATAAACATTTCCACCCCAAACTTGATCAAGCAGTTGCGCACGGGTATAAGCACGCTCAGGATGCGTCATGAAGAAAGCCAATAAACGATATTCAGTTGGACCCATTTCTAGAATATTATTGCCAAAACTCACGCGTTGGCTAACTGGGTCAAGCAATAAACCATTGGCATCAATGGTTTTTTCTCCACTCAGAGCATTGGCGCGACGCAGAACAGCTTTAATGCGCGATACCAATTCGCGTGTCGAAAAAGGTTTGGTCATGTAGTCATCTGCACCAGCATCGAGACCTTGGACTTTATGGTCTTCCTCTCCGCGTGCAGTGAGCATAATCACAGGAATTTCAGATAAATTTTCATCGCGTTTAAGGCGACGGCAGAGATCGACACCGCTGACACCACCAGGCATCATCCAGTCGAGCAGAATTAACGCTGGGCGTTGATCGACAATCATTTGATGCGCCTGTTTTGCATCTTCTGCCTGTAAGCATTGAAAGCCTGCCATATCCAAAGAGGTATGAATCATCTCTCTAATTGGAAGTTCGTCATCGACGATTAGTATGTAGTCATCTTTCACAACGCAATATCCTATTGATGATAACGGTAGGCCGTTTTTTATTTATGACAGGCTTATTACAAAGATTAATTATGACAGTATCATTGCAGAATAGGGCAGAATCCCAATTTTCGCAAAGTTTTGTGACAATTTTTAGTCTAATTCGTGAACAATTTTAGACAAACTTAATGGCTGAGTTCAAATCTGGTTCAATTCTTTTGTAAAAATTAAATTGCTGTAATTTAATTTTTTTTCTCAGAAAATGATTCGAGTAGAGCTAAAAAAACCACTCGACATGATGCCAATACATCGTCCAGAGACTGTTTAAAGCCACTGATGACCCAACGAATCGCAATCTGGGTAACATAACCATTTAAGCCTGTAGAAACCCATGAAATTTCACGTTCTGAATGCGGGATATTCGGCATCATCAACATGACAAAAGCATGAATCATACGGTCAAAACGCAACATGGTTTCGTGAATGGTGGCTTGGTTATGCAGTTCTTGTACCAGCATAGCATCGATATAAATAATACGTGCCATACGTGGGTTGTCTTTGAGCGTGGTGAGTAGGGCGGTTAAGCCGGCATCGACCATTTTTTCATGACTGTTTGAGGCTTGCATAATCGCTTGCATGACATTTTGTTGCAGTTCATCAATCAGTTTTAAAAAGATGGTTTGGAAGAGTTGATCACTCTTTTTAAAAGATTCATAAAAATAGCGTTCGGTCAGTTTGGCTTCATTGCAAATGTCTTTGACCGTGACCGCAAAAAAACCATGGGTGCCATAAACTTCAATACCAGCCTCGATGAGTTTTTCACGGCGTGCCTGCTGACGTTCAGTCAAAGACAGCCCTTTAAACTGGCGTTCTTTATTTTTTAACGGTTGGTTATTTTTTCCTGCATCGTTGGTATTGGAATAAGTCATAAAGATAAAACGTAGCAAAGACCGCTTATAGTTTAACAACAATTGTTGCAAATGCCTAAATTAAACGCGGAGTTTGACCGAAAGGAGATTCATCAGACATTTATTGACAATGGTTATTGTCAAATTTATATTGAGAGAGTCTTTCGCATCATGCATAAAAGAATGGGGGTAGCTTTGTCATACCGCCTTAGGAACCAATAAGGAAAGAAAATGAAAACATTTAACAATAAAGTCGCCGCTGTAACAGGTGCGGGTTCAGGGATTGGTCAACAGTTGGCATTGCTTTTAGCCAAGCAAGGTTGCCACCTTTCTTTAAGTGATATTAATGAGCAAGGTTTGGCAAAAACCGTAGAATTACTCAAAGACAGCAATGTTCGAGTGACCACCAAAAAACTGGATGTGTCGGATCGTGAAGCCATGCGTGCTTGGGCAGAAGAAACGGTACAAAATCATGGTTCAGTCAATATGATTTTTAACAATGCTGGGGTGGCGTTGGGCTCGACAGTAGAAGGTGCGAGTTATGATGAACTGGAATGGATTGTGGGGATTAATTTTTGGGGCGTGGTGTACGGGACCAAAGAGTTTTTACCATTGATTAAGCAAACAGGCGATGGTCATATCATCAACATTTCTAGCTTGTTCGGCTTAACGGCTCAACCTACCCAATCGGCTTATAATGCCACCAAATTTGCGGTGCGTGGTTTTACCGAATCCCTACGTCAGGAACTGGATATTGAAAATTGTGGGGTTAGCGCGTTGTGTGTCCACCCAGGTGGTATTCGCACCAATATTGCCAATGATGCGCGTATGAATGACAGTTTGCGTAGCTTGGGGATGAACCCAGAAAAATCGGCACGCACATTTAACAAGTTATTACGTATTCTACCTGAAGAAGCGGCACGTCAAATTTTAGCGGCGGTACAAAAGGATAAGCGTCGTGTATTGATTGGCAATGATGCTAAATCTTTAGATCTAATTCAGCGTATTTTGCCAACAGGCTATCAAAAAGTGACGGCTATGGCGACGTCATTGAGCAAGCGATTTAAATAACAAGCTGAGTAAATAAGCAGGTGTTGATCTGAAGATCAGCACCTGCTTTTTATTTACGGGCTATCAAATTAGGCTTTCTACGGTTTTCTTTTTCCAGACAAATTGATAATACAGACCTTGCATCACACATAGGCACACAAAGGCAAGTGCATAGGCATACCAGATACCTTGTAGCCCCCACCAGTCACTAAATAAATAAGCGCAGGGAACTTCAATAGCAATAATGGCAACAATGTTGATGATCATCGGAACGGTGACGGTACCACTGGCACGCATAATCGAAGCAAAAATCGCGCTGGCACCAAAGAATAAAATGGACCATAACACAATAAACAAAAGCTGTTGACCCAGTTCGACTACAGCGTGATCTGTGATAAAAAGTGCCATGAGATATTTTGAAAATAGATAGCCCAAGACCACCAATAATCCTGTAATCGCAATATTCATCCCGAGTGCGGTACGTGTAACTTTGGAGAGTAATTCTGACTTTCCAGCGCCAATCGCTTGAGCGGCAAAAATCGATGCAGCAATCGCAATCGAAAGTGCAGGAAACTGAATATAATTCAGAACCTGATTCACAGCTCCATAGGCAGCAGTCGCATCAGCACCATGACGATTGACTAATCCTACAATCACCAAACCAGCAACCGAAGTCGTGACCATTTGTATCCCAGTTGGAATACCGAGGCGTAAAATAATTTGACACAGTTGGCGGTCAAAACGAATATGACGCAGCATTTGCGCGTCGAGTCTAAGAGGGTGGCGTTTATAGCCCAGATAAAAATATAAGAAAATGAGAACGGAAACAAAACCTAGGGTCGATGCAATCGCAGGTGCAACAATTCCCAGTCGAGGAAAGCCCCAATAGCCTGCAATCAAGACAGGAGTCACACAAAGACCTACTAAAATGGTCATGCCTGAAGCGATTAAAGGGGTAGTGCTATCGCCCACACCGCGTAAAATGGAGGTATAAATAATATAGATAAATAATAAAGGGCTACCTGCGAGCATCCACTGCACATAAGGCAAGGACAAATGCATGACGGCTTCATCCGTACCCAATGCCAATAACACATGGCGGGAAAATACTACCCCTAGTAGGGCAATGATACTTCCACCAATCAGGGTCATAAATAGGGTCGAGCCGACCACCGCCCGCACTTTTTCTATATTCTGTGCACCCCATGCTTGTCCAATCAGTACGGTTGAACCTGCGGACAAACCAATCACAAAGGCCATTAAAAAGAACAAAATCGGAAAAAATACCGCCACTGCGGCAATCGCTTGTACCCCCATCATCTGCCCGACAAAGACCGTATTAATTGTCCCTGATAGATTTTGCAGAATATTGGTGGCAATCAACGGCATAAGAAAAATAAAAAAGGCTTTCCATAGCTTTTGATGTTGCACCAAAGGGTTGTGTGCCGACATAGATAATCCTGTGCTCTTTTTTATCGTGTTTCTTCAGCTTACCCTAGCACAGTTAGCATAGAAAAAATGGATGTATTTCAGTAAGCAAAGTCATATTGCAGAGCGTATTTTTATGCTTGGATGGGCTTTAAACCGCACTAAGAATTTGGGTGGCTTGGGTCAAGGTCTGTTCGGTTTTGGCAAAGCAAAAGCGAATCAGTTTCAAATCTTCAGATGGTTGCTGATAAAACACGGAAATGGGAATCGCTACAATGCCATGCTGTTCTGCAAGGAAGTGGCACATGTCAACATCATTCAAATCGGGGCGAATTGCACGATAATCCAAACTTTGGAAATAGGTGCCTTGAGACGGCGTCAATGTAAATCGGGAAGCTGCTAAACTCGCATTGAATAAATCACGTTTCTGCTGATAAAAACGAGCAAGCTGCTGAATATGTTCAGGATATTCTTGCATGTACTGTGCTAAAGCCACTTGAACTGGAGTGACCCCACAAAAATTGGCAAATTGATAAACTTGACGAAAGACCCGCATCAACTCAGGCGTAGCCACACAATACCCTGTTTTCCAACCAGTCACATGGAAGGTTTTTCCGAATGAACCGACCACAAAACACCGTTCACGTAGTTCTGGAAAAGACAAGGCCGAATAGTGCTGTTGTCCATCGTATACCAAGTGTTCATAGACCTCATCTGAGAGCACCACAATATTGCGATTTTGGATCAGTTGAATCAGCTGTTGCCAATCTTGTTTGGACCAAATCGCCCCAGTTGGATTATGTGGCGTATTGACAATGATCATGCGGGTTTTGGCATTAATTGCGTTGGCAACTCGGTTCCAGTCCACATGAAAATGCGGTGCCATTAAAGGAATATGAACTGCTTTTGCACCGACCAAAGCAATACTTGGTGCATAGCTGTCATAGCTCGGATCAAACACAATGACTTCATCACCCGCATGCACAATGGCTTGAATGGCACTAAACAGGGCAATGGTCGCCCCAGGTGTAATGGTGATTTCATGGATGGGATCGATCTGTAGTTGATCGCGCTGTAGAAATTGTTGCGCGACTTGTTGGCGTAGGCTGAGTAAACCATCGCCTGCTGCATATTGATTGGAACCGTGTAAGGTCGCATGGCTTAAGGCTTCAACCAAGGCTTGCGGGGGAGCAAAGTCTGGAAAGCCCTGTGATAAATTGAGTGCATTCAGCCGTTGTGCCATGGCAGTCATCTGGCTAAAAATCGTGACTCCTTGGGCAGGAAGTTTGGAATGAATTTTAAGCATGACCGCAGACTCAAGGAAGAATAAACCGATTTAATTTAGCATGTTGCAAGGTTTGTACAAGTTTAAATCTATTTTTTCTTTGTCTGAACCGTGTCGTAAACTAGAGCAAATAATCGACCACAGCACGAATAATCCCCAGTGCGAGACCAATAAAGGCACCCACCACCACGCCATTCACGCGAATCATATGCAGGTCGCCACCGACCTCATTTTCAATTTTACCAATCATCTCGCGTGAGTCCCATTCATGAATGCGTTCGCTAATAAAACGAATCACTTTTTCACTGTATTGATCACTCAAATTAACCGCCAAACCGCTCATGCGATCATTTAATAACTGGCGAACAGCCTGATTGGCAATGATATTCTCTCCAACCTGTTGAATTGCCACGCGTAGGTTGGCTGCAATACCTGAATCAGGCTGCATCAAATCTGCTTTGATGGCATCACATAAAATCACTACCGCACCGCGAATAAAATTCAGCACTTGAGGGCTATCTAGTAAGGCATCTTTACCCTGATTTAAGCGTTGGCTTGCGACACTGTTCCGATCGGTTAATTGCAGCATCAGTTCTTGGGCTGTTTCTTCAATCTGTTGTCGCCAAGGATGCTCTGGATTGGCGAGCATGGATTCTACCCGTTCAATCAGTGAGTCAATAGTGCGTTGTTGCACATCAATCCCAATCCAACTGGCACCTTTGGCCAATTTAGAGACCCCAAGTTCTTTAAACAGCTTTTGCGTGAGTTCGCGGGTTTGCTCTGGATGGTTGATCATCCAGTCATGCACGATATCTAGGCCACGTTGCAATACATCTTGGTGGAAGTCATTTTCAATGACCGCACGCAGCATTTCACTGGCCAGCATGTTGATATTGGTATTGCGCACCCATTGCACACTATTGTTTTGAATAAAGCGACCAATCTGCTCTTGCCCAACAAAGTCAAAGATTTTCGGGACGGTTTGCTGAATCACTTGCGTGACTTGCGTGTTGTTGTGAGGATTGGCTAACCATTGACCCACTGCCAGACTCAAGTCGATATTCTTGAGACTGCGTTCGACCACTTGAGGGGAAAGAAAATTCTCTTGGACAAAACGCCCCATAGACTCGGCAATACGCGCCTTGTTACGTGGAATAATTTCGGTATGGTCACGCAAAAAATTGGGAATTGGCATTTTGCCAAAAGGATTGCGGAACAACACGGTGATGGCATACCAGTCTGCCAACCCACCGACAACGCCAGCTTCTGCGGACAACATGAAAATATGAATCAGCCATGTATACTCAGGTATGAATTTGGCGAGCACCATGAGCACAATCCATGTCATGACCGCCAGCAATAAAGCGATATTTGCGAAGCGTTTACTTCGTTGTAAGCTTTCAGAACTGGTGGTCGCTACATGCATAGAATTGTCCTAATCTTATTTTTGGGTTGGAGCAGATACTTCGGGTTGTGGTTGAATGACCTCGCCTGTAGAGGTCAGTCCATATTTTTTTCCCAAAGACTGTAAGATGAGTGTGGCATCAAAAGCATCGCTAGGTACTTTGTCTTTTTCTTTAAAACACTCAATGGTATACGAGACTTGTACAGGGTCAATATTCACCACCTGTGGTGTATCGTAAAATGGGTCAGGCCAATATCCTGGATAGCGGCGATAATAGCCACGAGGATAGTAACCATAAGGGTAGAAAGATGGTGAGTGATACACCACCGCTTGACGAGGGGGTTTATTGGTCAAATTACTGGGATCATCCAACACTTTAAAATAGCGAAAGCCATTTTTGACCGTGGTTTGGGCCGCTTTGACCAAGGTAATTTCTTCCGCGACGCCATAGTTCATGTTGGGGTCGGCTTCAAAACTGATCCGATAGGTCTGCGTATTCATGGGATAGGTATTAAACCGTCCCAACTGATCAAAGGTTCGAGGTTTGGATGGTGTAGACGCACAGCCCGCCAGTGCAAGTGTGATAAGTGTCAGGGCAATAAGCTTAGTTTTCATGTGTATACTCCGCAGACTGCTGATGAAATAGGGGAGAAAGAAGACACACCACTCAGGGTTAAAAATGGCTATTTGGTTGTGTCAAAAATTCTAATTCTTCAGCGCTAGATGATCGTCCTAGAATGTGATTTCGGTGTGGATAGCGTCCAAATCGGTCAATAATAGCTTTATGTTGTCGTTCAAATTCTAAGGCAATCGGATGTCCCAATTGTTCAAATAATTTTAACCCAAATTCATGTACACGTTGCGACTCGCTGTGCATAAAAGGCATATATAAGAAATAACGGTGTTCTGGGCTAAGTTTTAAGTCATGTTGACCTAAAATGGCTTCTTGTGCCAACCCTAACGCAAGTCCATCTTGCGCAAAGGCCTGTGCTTGATCACGAAATAAATTGCGGGAAAATTGATCTAGAATAATCACTTCGGCAAGACGCCCTTCAGGCTGTTGACGCCATTCCCACAGTTCAGCTAAAGCAGCTTGCTGATGTATCTGGCCAAACTTTTCTGCTAACATTCGATCAAATTCGCTGCTTTTGGCAAACCAGTGCGGTTGGGTTTCGGGGGCAAACCAAAAGTTTAAAATATCCTGATAATTCATTTTTATTACAGATCCTTAGCACTTATTCTTCCATAAAATCATATTTTTTGGGTGTCTTATAGAGTAACTTTGTGATAAAAAATTGCCGCAATAGGTGCACTTTTTCAGAAATTTTTATATTGACCCGTTGAACATAAGCGATGTTACCCATATTAATGCTACTGATCTGATTTAGTGGATCTTTTTGACAGAAGCAGCAAATGTTGCGAATCTGTTTGAAAAATAGACAGCGTGTCATGTGGTGGCATCAAATCACAGTAGACTGATATAAACTGATGATTTTATTTTAGTAGTTCTTCCAAAAAGCGAGATGATAATGAATCAACCCGAATCGACCTCTCAAGCTGTACTTCCGACTTGGGTGGATTCTTCGCTGTTACAAGGGATGTTGCGTGGTATAGAACGTGAAAGTTTGCGTATGCAAAGTAATGGTTTTTTATCGCAGGCCGATCATCCTAAAGCGTTGGGATCGGCATTGACCCATCCGCATATCACCACCGATTATTCAGAAGCCTTGATGGAGTTTATTACTCCTCCACAAGACAGTATTGCCAAAACCTTGTCTTATTTGACCGATATTCATGCTGTGGTGCATCGTCACTTAGAGAACGAAGAAAGACTTTGGCCTTTGTCGATGCCTTGTATGTTGGACAATGAGGAAGACAACATTCGTTTGGCACAATATGGCAGTTCTAATATTGGCCGTTTCAAGACATTATACCGTCATGGTTTAGGCATCCGTTATGGTCGCCGTATGCAGACCATTTCTGGGGTACATTATAATTTATCTTTCCCAGACCGCTTATTTAGTGCATTACAACAACAAGAAACCGATCCTCATTTACGCCAACTCTCTGCACAAGATTACCGTAGCCATCGTTATTTTGGCTTAATTCGGAATTTTATTCGTTTAACGCCGTTGGTGATGTTTTTGCTGGGTGCGAGCCCGTCAGTGTGTAAATGCTTTATGACGGGGCGTGAGCATCATTTGCTGCCGTTGTTAAAAGGGACCTTATATTTGCCTTATGCCACTGCTTTGCGCATGGGACGTTTTGGTTATCAGAATTCAGCGCAGAAGCAACTTGGCATTCACTATAATGACATTCAGGGCTATTTAGACGGTTTACAAAAAGCGGTCAAAACTCCGTATGCAGACTTTAGCCGTTTAGGGTTAAATGATGCGCAAGGTGAGCCAACCCAAATTAATGACCATGTCCTGCAAATTGAAAATGAGTACTACAGTCTAGTGCGACCAAAGCAGGTGCCTCAGGCCGGTGAAACGCCTTCGGAAGCTTTAGCGAATCGTGGTGTGGGCTATGTCGAGCTGCGTGCGGTGGATGTGAATCCGTATAGTCCGATTGGGATTGATGAAAGCAGCGCTGGTTTTCTGGAAGTCTTGGCATTGTATTGTTTATTACAAGACAGTCCTGCGTTGTTAGATGCTGAGCAAGAGCAGATTGAACAGAATCAGGCTGAAGTGGTCAATCGGGGGCGTGCACCGAATGCACACATTGTGGAAGATGGACAGGATTACCAGATTGAAGCTTGGTGTCAAAAACATCTGGATGCGATGCAACCCTTCGCAGAATTGCTAGATCAAGCCAATACCACGCAGTTGTATGTTCAAGCTTTACAACTGATGCAACAACGTATTGATGAGGTTGATCATACCCTTTCAGCACAGGTGATCGCAGATACTTTGACCCATGGTGGAACGTGGAATTTTGGTAGCGTGATGGCTCAACAACATGCGGCAGTGTATGAACAGCATCAATTAAACCCTGAAACACAGGCCTATTTTGATGAACTGGCACAGACATCGCTACAACAGCAACAACAACTTGAACAAGATACTGACATCAGTTTTGACGAATATCTTGCACATTATCGATAAAAATTAAGAGGTTTGACCATGCAATGGAGTTTTCGCTTCGTGAGCGGGTTTTTAGTGATTGCCAGTATTGTGGGTATGGCGTTTGCGCTGTATCTCGAACATGTCCAAGGTTTGTCTCCATGCCCATTGTGCGTCTTTCAGCGAGTGGGTTTAATGGGGTTAGGTTTTATTTCCCTGATTGCATTGATTCATAATCCAAAGTCTACGGTGGGAAAACGCATTTATGCCTTACTCGGTAGCTTGTCTATTTTATGGTCGGCAGGTGTTGCAGCACGCCATGTTTGGTTACAGAATTTGCCGCCCGATCAGGTGCCGAGCTGTGGTCCAGGACTAAATTATCTGATTGATGCCTTGCCGCTGAAAAGCGTCTTGGCGCAAGTGCTGACGGGTTCAGGTGAGTGTGCAGTGATTGACTGGACCTTCTTGGGACAGTCTTTGCCTGTATGGTCATTGTTATTTTTCGTGGTATTGACCGTGGTGAGTCTGTGGCAATTGGTGCGCCGTTATCCAACTGCAGCGAAAGCGAAAAAATAATAGCGACTTTGTCCAATAGACATAAAAAAAGCCAACAGTTGTTGGCTTTTTTTATGTGGTATCAGGTCAGGGCAATGCCTTCAAAATCATCTAAACCAATCATATGTTCATGAGCATGCAGTTGGTGATGTTGTGCTTTTTCAGGATAGAACCAATGCACGATTTGTTCTGCCACGCTGGAGTGATATTGAATTTCTAAATGATTCAGACCGTAAAAAATGGCTTTATGTGATTCGGGCAATTTCAATTGAAAACGCGGATTAGGATGTTCACCTAAGGCACTTTTTACACTGACCAAATAATCGCCAATCACTTTTAGGGTTTTGTTTTTACGGTGTTCGAATTCGAGTGTGCCCGCGACCAAATAGGTATTGATATGCGAAGGTAGGGGAGCAGGTTTACGGTTATCGTCAAAGAAACCAATCCGTGCTTCATTATGCTCCCAATCGTCATCGCGCACACTGCCATAACGTAAATCTAAAATGCCATTACTACGAATATTCACCAGATGCCCGACTAATTTCACAATCGGAAAGCGCCCCAGTTTTTCTTGAACTGCAAAACCAAACCGTTCCAGTACTGCACCATGATGCGGAGAGCCTAGACAAACTAAATTTTCGACCATGTGCAGCCATTGATGCATATTTTGTTTGCCATAGAACAAGGCACTGCGGGCAACTAGTCCACCCATACTATGTCCAATAATATCAATACTGGTAATGCGCGGGTTACGCTGAATCAGATCTTCTAAGGTATTGGCGAGGCTGCGTCCATTGGCTGAAATACGACGGCCTGTGTTGTAGTTTAAATACAACATGGTGTTGTGGTCACGTTGTGCTAGCAGTTTTTCTCCAAAACCGCCATTATTACGGTTGGTCCAGTCAAGATGGTTCATACACAAACCATGCACAAAAAGGACCACCCGACCCGATAAATCTCCACGTTGGATTTCACCGTAGTGATCATAGAGCACCATCGGTAGTGCCATCGGATTATGATATTTCAGCAAATAGTCACCCAATACACCATTCACCGCACCGACTAAAAAATGCAGAGTTGGAGTAAGTGGTTTTTCATGCAGTTTTGGGTATTTCTCAATAATCTGGCGTAGGCCTGGGGCTAAAAGATAATGTCCATAATTTTCTAATAAACTCATACTTAAGCGGTTAAATCGAGCAATTTGTGGTCGATTTTGTAAATTTTTGAATTCTTGTTCATCAAGACCAAAAATACTTGAGAAGATTTCCCGCTGAATAGTACGCATAAAATCTTGCACCACATTGTTAAGTGGCGTACTGAGTAATTGGGCTAGACCTTCCAGTAAGTCGGCTTGGCTGGGTGGCGTGCGGTCCCATTTACAATAAGTTTCATGCAGCGGTGTTAAACTCGGCATTTGTTGTTATCCTTGATGCTTTGTTTGTCTCATCTCAACGCTTTCATTTTGATTAAGATAGAGGTATAACTTTTTTCAGTTTTCATCATATCGAGTACCACTCGAATAATTTTAAAATACCGATGAATATCATGAAATAGGGCTTATTTTGTCTAACAATTCGAGGCTTTCGACGAATTTAGAATAATCCTGCGTCAGAATGATGAAAAATAGATGAAGGGATAACCTACGTAACCAGAAAATATGAATATTATTTATATCCATGGCTTTCAAAGTAGTCCAAAATCAATCAAAGCACAGCAGTTACAACAGTATTGTGCGCAAGATGATGAATTGACGGTCCATGTGCCCGACTTAAATATGCCGCCTGAGCAAGCCCTGCAAGTGTTACAGGATTTGGTGCTGAACTATCCAGATGTCGCTTTGATCGGCAGTAGTCTGGGGGGCTTTTATGCGACACAATTGGTCGCAAGGCATGCTCTGCCCGCTGTTTTGATTAACCCCGCTATGCGACCATGGCAACTGTTCCGTGATTTATTTGGGCAACAACAGTTACCTTATCAGGTTCATCCTGAATGGATCTTAGATGAGGCACAATTGGACTATTTAGAACAGATTGCTGTGCCAAATGTTCAGCAAGCAGACAAAGTGTTGGTGTTATTACAACAAGGCGACGATGTTTTAGATTATCGTGAAGCGGAACGTTATTATGCGTCGCAGCAGCCTCGCGCATGGGTCATGACCGAAGCGCATGGCAACCATGCAATGGATGATTTTGCTGCTAAAATCCCCATGATTTTACAATTTTTTTCGTCTTCCAGATTATAAGGAAATCGTACAACGTGTCTCAATATACCGCTCAATCGCTTGAAGTTTTATCTGGTTTGGACCCTGTCCGTCGTCGTCCGGGGATGTATACCGATACGTCTCGTCCGAACCATTTGGCTCAGGAAGTCATTGATAATGCGGTGGACGAAGCACTGGCGGGGCATGCCAATAAAATTACGGTAACGGTGTATAAAGATGGCTCTTTGGCTGTGGCCGATAATGGTCGTGGCATGCCCGTGGATATTCATCCTGAATATGGGCAGAGTGGGATTGAAATTATTTTAACCAAACTGCATGCAGGCGGAAAATTTAGTACCGATAACTATCAGTTTTCGGGTGGTTTGCATGGTGTGGGCATCTCGGTAGTAAATGCTTTATCGACCCGTGTAGAAGTAGAAGTACAGCGTCAGGGTAACCTCTACCAAATGGCATTTGAGCAGGGTGAACCTGTTGCACCTTTAAACGTTTTAGAGGGTAAAGCACCTAAACGGGCTACAGGAACTTTGGTACGTTTTTGGCCAGAAGCGAAATATTTCGATTCACCTAAATTTGCCCTAAAAGCACTCAAACATAATTTAAAAGCCAAGGCAGTTTTAGCGGCAGGGCTACAGATTATCTACGTTGATGAAATCAACGATGAGAAAATCGAATGGCAATTTGAAAATGGTCTGGTCGATTACTTAATGGACGAGCTGGAAGACCGTGAGATAGTGCCTGCACCTGCATTTGTCGCTACTGGAGATGCTGAACGCGCCAGTGCAGAATTTGCCATTTGCTGGAATGCAGAAGGTGGTGAGCAAATTCAAGAAAGTTACGTCAACCTGATTCCGACTGCGCAAGGCGGAACGCATGTCAATGGCTTGCGTTCAGGGGTCACGGATGCTTTACGTGAGTTCTGTGAGCTACGTAACTTATTGCCACGTAACTTGAAACTGTCTGCGGAAGATGTTTGGGATGGCGTCAACTATATTTTGTCGCTGAAATTCCAAGAACCACAATTTTCAGGACAAACCAAAGAGCGACTTTCCAGTCGTGAAGCTGCGGGTATTGTACAAAATATTGCCAAAGATGCTTTTGCATTGTGGTTGAACCAGCATTCTGAAATTGCCATGCAACTGGCAGAAATGGCGATTTCCAAAGCAGGTCGTCGTTTAAAAGCTGCGAAAAAAGTAGAGCGTAAGAAAATCGTGTCGGGACCTGCTTTACCGGGGAAATTGGCGGATTGTGTCGGGCTAACCCGAGAAGATTCAGAACTGTTTATTGTGGAAGGCGATTCTGCGGGTGGCTCAGCCAAACAGGCACGTGATAAAAATTTCCAAGCCATCATGCCAATTCGCGGCAAGATTTTAAATACTTGGGAAGTCTCTTCTGATGAAGTATTGGCCTCTCAGGAAGTACATGATATTGCGATCGCGATTGGGGTCGATCCAGGCAGCGATGATTTATCTGAACTGCGTTATGGCAAAATTTGTATTTTAGCGGATGCCGATTCGGATGGTTTACATATTGCCACGCTGTTGTGCGCGCTATTTGTGAAGCATTTTCCAACTTTGGTGGAAGAAGGGCATTTATATGTAGCCATGCCACCGCTGTTCCGTATTGACGATGGTAAAGACGTGCATTATGCATTAGATGAAGATGAGCTTGAGTCGATTCTGAAAAAAGCCAAAACCAAGAATCCACAAATTACCCGCTTTAAAGGCTTGGGTGAAATGAATGCCAGCCAATTACGTGAAACCACGATGGACCCGAATACCCGTCGTCTGGTGCAATTGGATTTAGACGATAGCCATTTCACTGCAAGCTTATTGGATAAATTGTTGGCCAAGAAGCGTTCAGGTGACCGTAAACATTGGTTAGAGCAAAAAGGCAATCTGGCAGATATTGCGGTCTGATGAGAAAGTATCCTTCACCTGATGATATTCAGGAAATGCGTAAAAATGGCTATGATCTGATCACAATTGTAGAGGCTGAAGAACTCTTGCCACGTTGGCAAGAGTTAGAGCAAGTGAAACAAAAGATTTGTAGTGCTTTTGCTGGAGTCACCTTACAAGAGGGTGTTGGCTTATATCAGGCACATGGGATAGATGATTATGCCAGCCAAGCACAGTGCTTGGCTTATCGTGCTAAAGATGAAAAATTAAATTGGAAAAATATTTCGATTGATGATTTGAATCGCTGTAACAGTAGCCTATCTTTTTTTGATGCTCAGGGTATGTTGTTTCATTTGCCTGCCTTTTTATTGGCAAGTTTAAATGATGAGTATCGATTTGACTTAATTTTTACGCTAACACAACTAGATCCTCATACGGACAGAAAATTTAGCTTATTCAATGCTGAGCAGCGCTCTGCTGTCAGATCTTATCTTTTGTTCTTACTGGATGAACCAGATGAGGTTTATCACTATCCAGACATCTTGGAAGCTTTAGCGCAATATTGGCAAGAAGAGTAAAGCTATTTTTAAAAATCAAAAGCATTTCTTTATCAATAAATCCTATGATGGAAAGATGAACACATTTGCATCATTTTAGGTCGGCAAGCATTTTTTGTATGCAATGATGTATACAAGATCAGCAAAATAAATTAAATTTTTAAAAATAAAATAATAAAAACAATACCTTATTCAATTGGCATGGAAATTGAATACTCAGGGCAGACATAACCAAAAAACATAAAATGCTTGGAGAACTGAAGATGTTCCAACAAAAATTATTGACTCAAACCCTTCTGGCGGCGGCGATAGCAGGGAGTATGGCATTAACAGGTTGTTCAAAACCCGCAGAAAAAATAGAAACAGCCGCATCTGAAGCCAAAGCACCCGCAGCCAGTGGCGATACCATTAAAGTGGGAATTTTACATTCTTTGTCAGGCACTATGGCCATTTCCGAGACTTCGCTGAAAGATACGGCATTGATGGCGATTAACGAAATTAATGCCAATGGCGGGGTATTGGGTAAAAAATTAGAACCTGTGGTGGTTGACCCTGCTTCAGACTGGCCACTGTTTGCAGAGAAAGCCCGTCAGTTGATAACTCAAGATAAAGTGGCGGTGATTTTTGGCTGTTGGACATCGGTATCGCGTAAATCCGTCTTGCCTGTGGTTGAAGAGCTAAATGGTCTGTTGTTCTACCCCGTACAGTATGAAGGACAAGAGCAGTCAAAAAATATTTTCTATACAGGCGCAGCGCCGAATCAGCAAGCGATTCCAGCCGTGGAATACTTGATGAGCGAGGAGGGGGGCAAAGCGGAGCGCTTTGTATTGTTAGGCACCGATTATGTTTACCCACGTACCACCAACAAAATTTTACGAGCTTTCTTAAAGTCGAAAGGGATTGCCGATGCCGACATCATGGAAGAGTACACGCCATTTGGTCATAGCAACTATCAAACCATTGTAGGCAATATCAAGAAATTTGCCGCGGGCAAGAAAACCGCGGTCATTTCCACTATTAATGGCGACTCAAATGTACCGTTCTATCGTGAACTGGGTAATCAGGGCATTAAAGCCTCGGATATTCCAGTCATGGCGTTCTCGGTGGGTGAAGAAGAACTACGCGGTATCGACACCAAACCATTGGTGGGACATTTGGCGGCATGGAACTACTTCATGTCGGTGAAAAATCCGAAAAATACTGAATTCGTGAACAAGATGAAGCAGTATGCGGTGGAATACAAGTTGCCAAATGCAGATAAATTGGTGACCAATGACCCAATGGAAGCAACCTATGTCGGCATCAATATGTGGAAGCAGGCGGTAGAAAAAGCTGGCACAACCGACGTTGATAAAGTTCGGGATGCCATGGCAGGTCAAACCTTTGCTGCACCATCGGGCTACACCCTAAAAATGGATGAAAGCAATCATCATTTACATAAGCCTGTGATGATTGGTGAGATTCGTGGCGATGGGCAGTTTGATGTGGTGTATAAAACGGCCAGTACCATTAAAGCGGAGCCTTGGAGCCCGTACATTCCAAAATAATTCCCCTCAACCTGCTGTGATGGCAGCAGGTCTTTTCGTTTTATTTATCCCGATAACCGACCATTGGCCTTGTGAGGGGGAGTTTTTTCATGTCGATTAAGAGCTATTTTCTGGCGCTATTTTGCGCATGCCTACAAGTATTCTTCCATCCTGTTTGGGCCGAAACTTCTGTACAGGATGCACAACTGCAAGTTCAGCAGGCTGATCCGATTCAGCGTTTTGTTAAAGCTGATTTTGCTCAACGTCGTGCCATGTTAAACCAATGGCCTGCCAGTATTGAAAGCCTCGATCAGTTGGTGGCGTATATTGATCAAAATGAACTGTATCGAGATAGTGCAGGTCAAACCTATCTCTTAAAAAATGATGAGAAGTTGTATCAATATCCTGCCATGCAAGAGCTGAGTACGTGGCCTGCCGATTTGTCTCAAGTCACTTTGGTGAATACGTTACGTAAAGCACTCAGTTTTGGGCAAGCCAAAATGAAATTGAAGTCGGATGAAACGACGCAACGTTTAGACGCCATTGATATTTTAGAAAATAATTTAGACGAACTTGATCCAGTCTGGATTCGTCAACTCTATCTGCAAGAACAAAACAATAAAGTCAAAGCACGTTTGCAACAGTTGAAAGCGCGTATGGATTTCAGCAGCCCTGATGCTTTGGTCAAGCTACAGGCTGTGCAGACTTTATCTGCATCGGATCGTCCCGATGTCTTAGCCATGATTGAACAAGAACTCAGTCAAGCAAACTTAAATCCTGAACTTGAAGCAGCTTTGCAGGCTGCAAAGAGCAGTATTAAAACTCGATTACAAGCCAGTGAGTGGGCGGGGCACGTCTTTTCAGGCTTCAGTACCGCCAGTATTTTGCTATTGGCGGCGTTGGGTCTAGCCATTACTTATGGTCTGTTGGGCGTGATCAACATGGCGCATGGCGAGTTGATCATGATTGGTGCCTATACCACTTATGTGGTGCAAAGCCTCTTTAAAACCCATTTAGGTCAATATGTGGATTGGTACTTACTGGTCGCGATTCCCGCTGCCTTTTTGGTGAGTGCCTTGATTGGTATGTTGATTGAGCGCACCGTGATTCGTCCCTTATATGGCAGACAACTGGAAACTTTGCTGGCGACCTTTGGGGTCAGCCTGATTTTAATGCAACTGGTGCGGATGATTTTTGGGGCACAAAATGTCGAAGTTTCCAATATTGCATGGCTTTCAGGTGGTATTTCCTTAACGCCAAGTTTAATGCTGCCATATAACCGCATTGCCATCATTGTCTTTACCGTCGCAGTGCTCTTGCTGTTGGTCTATCTCTTGAATAAAACCCGCTTTGGTTTATTTGTTCGTGCTGTGACGCAAAACCGCCAGATGGCGCGTGCGGTGGGCATTCGTTCGGCACGCATTGATATGTTGGCCTTTGGTTTAGGTTCTGGTTTAGCTGGTTTGGCCGGCTGTGCTTTGGCACAAGTGGGCAATGTCGGTCCAGATTTGGGGCAAAATTATATTATTGATGCCTTCTTGGTGGTTGTGGTTGGCGGTGTTGGACAAGTGTGGGGTGCTGTACTGGCTGCCTTGGGTCTAGGGATCAGTGGTACGGTCCTAGAAATTGGTTTAGGTGCAGTACTGGCCAAAATTCTTCTATTGGTGCTTGTGATTCTGTTTATTCAGAAACGTCCACAAGGCTTGTTTGCTCTGAAAGGGCGTTTTGTGGAGTAAACCAGATGAAAATTACAACTTTATTTGCGGAAAAGTCAGAGCGTACCTCGAACATCACAACAAAGTCCTATGGCACTTTGAGTATTGCAATGTGTTTTGCAGTGATGCTAATTGTGCCGTGGTTACATCTATTACCCGCCGAATCGGCATTCTATCTTTCCGCTTATTGGGTCACCTTGATTGGCAAAATCATGTGTCTTGCACTCGTGGCATTGGCTTTAGATTTGGTCTGGGGCTATGCAGGCATTTTAAGCTTGGGGCATGGACTATATTTTGCCCTTGGCGGTTATGCGTTTGGTATGTATTTGATGCGTGAATCGGCGGGGTCAGAACTGCCCGATTTCATGCGTTTTCTTAGCTGGACTGAATTGCCGTGGTATTGGGTCGGCACGGAACATTTTCTGTGGGCTTTGATTTTGGTGGTGTTGGTTCCAGGTTTAATCGCGTTCATTTTTGGCTTCTTCGCTTTTCGTTCCAAAATTAAAGGCGTGTATTTCTCCATCATCACCCAAGCTATGACTTTTGCTGCAGCATTACTGTTTTTCCGCAATGAAACAGGCTTCGGTGGCAACAATGGTTTTACAGGCTTTAAAACCATTTTGGGCATGGACATTACCTCGGCATCCATGCGAGCCACCCTGTGCTTTTTAACGGCATTGGTGTTGCTGCTGTGTTATTTAGGTCTACGTTACTTAATGAATCAACCTTATGGTCGGGTGCTCGGGGCGATCCGTGACAGCGAGAACCGCTTGCAATATTTGGGCTACCGTACTCTCTGGTACAAGCTCTCGGCATGGGTCTTGTCTGCGGTCATTGCGGGTATCGCGGGGGCCCTTTATGTCCCGCAAGCAGGCATTATTAATCCAAGTGAAATGAACCCTGTGAACTCCATTGAAATGGCGGTCTGGGTGGCAGCGGGTGGACGTGGCACTTTAATCGGTCCAATTCTGGGAGCAGGTTTGATTAATGCGGTGAAAACTTATTTCACTGTGGCTTATCCAGAAGCGTGGCTACTAATTTTGGGTGGTTTATTTATTGTGGTGACTTTATTCCTGCCCAAAGGGGTGATTGGTCTGTTTGACCGTTTTAAAAAGGAGCATGATGCATGAGCGAAATCATTCAGCCGCATGGTGGACATGCTTCAGAGGGCTATGGGCGACCAAAAGAACAAGGTGCCGATTTTAGCCACGGTATCGCCCTGTATTTGGAAAAAGTCAGTGTCTGGTTTGATTCTTTTCGGGCCCTTAATGATTTGTCGCTGTATATCGAACAAGGTGAGTTACGCTGCATCATTGGTCCGAATGGGGCAGGTAAAACCACATTGATGGATGTGATTACAGGGAAAACTCGCCCCACGGAAGGTTCAGCCTTTTTTGGACAAACCTATGATTTGGCCAAGATGAGTACCGAACAAATTGCCGAGTCAGGCATTGGGCGTAAATTCCAGAAACCCACCGTATTTGAAAATTTCACGGTATTGGAAAACTTACTGCTGGCCGCACCCAAAGATAAGCGCGTAACAAAAAGCTTCTTCAGCAAATTGGATGCAGAGGTGCAGATCGCACTGGATCAAACCCTTGAACAGATTCGTTTAAAAGAATTGGTTAAAAAACCTGCGGGTTTATTGTCTCATGGTCAAAAGCAATGGCTGGAAATTGGCATGTTGCTGATGCAACGCCCAAAACTGATTCTATTGGATGAACCTGTGGCAGGTATGACGGATGCGGAAACAGAGCGAACTGCGGAACTGTGTCTGGAACTAAAAAAAGAGCACACCTTGGTGGTGGTTGAACATGATATGAGTTTTATCGACACCATCAGTGAAAAAGTCACGGTGCTGGCACAGGGTGCAATTCTGGCAGAGGGCACGCTGGCAGAAGTCCAAGCCAATGAAGACGTGATTGAAAAATATTTGGGACGTTAAGGAGCAGCACATGTTAGAAGTGAATGCAGTAAACCAATATTATGGGGGCAGCCACATTTTACGTGATGTGTCGTTCCAAGCGCCGATAGGAGAATGTTCGGTGGTGTTAGGACGCAATGGTGTCGGTAAAACCACCTTACTGAAATGTCTGATGGGGATTTTGCCGATTAAGTCGGGACAGATTGTATTGGATGGCAAAGACATTTCGAAACTGAGTCCTGAACAGCGAGTACGAGCGGGTTTAGCTTATGTCCCACAAGGACGGGATATTTTTTCAACTTTAACCGTAGAAGAAAATATTTTAATTGGCATGGCGAAGTTTTCTGGTGCCAAAGCTAAAAAAGTGCCTGAATATCTGTATGAAATTTTTCCTATACTTCATGAAATGAAGCATCGCCGTGGAGGGGATTTATCGGGTGGACAGCAGCAGCAATTGGCAATTGCCCGTGCACTGGCTTCTGAACCCAAAGTGTTAATTTTGGATGAACCGACAGAGGGTATTCAACCCTCCATTATTAAAGATATTGGCCGTGTGATTCGTAAGCTGGCGGATGGCGGAGAGATGGCCATCATCTTGGTGGAACAGTTTTATGACTTTGCTGAAGAACTGGCAGATGCCTATACCGTGATGGCACGTGGTCAAGTGATTGCACAGGGACGAGGTGTAGAAATGCCTGACAAAGGCATTAAAGATTTAGTGGCGATTTAAACAGGAAAGCCTCTGATGAGGCTTTTTCTTACTTGGTTTCTACCTTCAAATACGTGCCGCTGGCAGAAACATTATGCCCAAAGCCACAGCCCGATGTATTTTGTTGTTCTTCTACCACAATTTTCTGTCCCAGTTTGGCATCAGTGGTAAAATTTAATTGAATTTGACAGTCCTCATAACGATAAACCACTTTTTTCTGTTGTAGCGGCATTTCTACATCAAAACTGCCGAGGTTTGGTCCATAAATTAGACCGCGTAAACCGAAGTAATAGCCTTCAAATTCAATTTGATAAGCATTTTTTAGTTTCTTTACGGTGATGGTGTCCCATTGTCCAAAGCCATTTTTTGCCACATAAGTTCCTGCCAATGATGTTGATTGTTGCATTTTGGGCAATTGGGACAAATTAAACTGGCTCATTTTAGAATCGGGGTTACGTAGAAACCATGCCCGTGCCCAAAGGGGCTTGCCCAGTTTGGCATACGTCAGCCCGACATTATTGTTGGCGATTTCGATATCTCGATCTGTGACATTAACACCACTCTCTTCGGCATTGATCTGGCAAAAGTGAGACCAAGCTGCCTGATCTTCAAATTGGGTTAGGGCTTTGGCATATTGTTTTTGATCGTAATATTGCTTACCTAGACGCGCATATTGTTTTAGTTTGCCACAGCCTTGCTGTAATTGTTGTGTGTAGTCCAATTCAGCGGCTTGAGTGTTTGAAAATGAAAGTAGGAGGCTCATGGTACAGCCAAGTGTTAAAATTTTGAGAATATTCATTGTTATTCAAGTAGAAGAATAGAGTCCGGTTTATTCTACGGTAAATCGCATCAATTGAAATCTCCCAATGTTTGTAGAGGAAAGGTCAGACTCGACACAACCAAATCAAAGCCTTTGATTTTTAAGTTACAAACTACTGTTGAATTGACACATTTTAGCGAGTGTTTTGCAGTACAAATCGAGCTAAGCTAATTTCAATAAGTATAAGAAGGAGCTCATCATGGACGCGTTTCTTTTTAGCATAGCCCCGAATGATTTAGAAAACTTGATGCTTGATGCCTACAGCATGGAGGATATAGAACATGCCCCAAACTTACAGCAACAAATCGATTTGGGGAAACTATGGCCTGTGTTAGATCAGGTGTTAAGTCAACACAGTTCAGCAAGTTTGAGTTTGCATGATTTAATTTATGCTGAATATCCCATTTCAGAACATCCAAAACTAAAACCCGTCGCACGTTATAATCCTGCGGTCCATGTCATGGAATTAACACAGGCACTCGAACAAATCAGCACAGAAGATTTGCAAAAATATTGTCGGCAACACCGTCCTACGTCTGATGTCGCTCAGTTATTAGGGGATAACACGGCTGAGTTGGATCAAGCTGAATTGACCTTATTGTTGACCCAATTAAAAAGCTTTTATCGCAATGCCATGCAACAAAATCACGCTGTTATTAGTCTCATTGCAGAGAATTTACGTCCAAAACGCTTAATTTAAACGATGGAACTTTTCATTTAGCCATAAAAAAAGCAAGACAGATATCTTGCTTTTTTAGCGTTAATTAAATGCTTAGAAATGGTATTTAATTAAAGCACTGACATTATTTTCGTCTTTACCTTTAATACTGTATTTGTTATTCCATACTGACCATTCAGTACCAAGGTATAAACGTGTATTTGGAGAAATGTGTTTACCTACATTCCATTTCCATTGTGTCGTCCAGTTCATTTCGCTTGCATGACCATCTTCTTCAGCAGTAGACCAGTCTAAGAAGCCATCAACCAAGAAGTCTTCTGAACCGACTTTAAATGGCACGCCATATACCAAAGTCATTTGGTAATCGTCAGGTGTGTTTTTGTAGTTGTCTACTTTGTAAAGGTTAACTTGCGCATATTGGAAATATGGAATCGCTAAATCTACACCAATACCATATAAGTAGTTATTGAAGCCTTCGCCACCTTCCCACGTGGTTGCAACCAATACATCTTTAATTGGCCCAAGCTCAAGTTTTTGACCAGAGACAGCACCGAGGCTCAAACGCGGTGAAACTTCGAAATAAGTTTCGTTGCCACTCACATCGTTATTGGTGCGGTCAGCAAAAGCGAAAAAATCACCGTATTGCAATTTTGCTGCGTATTCAAAAGTTACCGTACTTTGCTCATCTTCACGTGCAATCAGTTGGTAATCTTCACCATATAAACCTGTGATACTAAAATCTTGCCAGATTGGCGCAGCTTGAGTAAAAGTTGCTGCAGTAGCCAATGCACATGTCGCCGCAATTTGAGTCAGTTTCATTAAAAATATCTCCCCCGAGAAAGCGTATAAAGGATACAGATTCTTTAGCAAAAATAAAGCCAAATTTGACCAATAATTTAAAAAATTAGCCATTGAAAAATAGCTTGTAAAAAGATAGTCAATGTTATTGAAAACATTGATCATTTTCCCAATCGGTGTATGTTTTATTGGTTTTTTTAGGCAGTGAAAATATGATTTAAATTTACTGGCTATTTATTCATCAATATAAAAATGATATGCAACAAATATTTGCACCGATTTTGTGATAAATAATTAACCGAGTGGTCAATTATGGGGAGTTTTGAATCACTATAAAAATATATAAGATTAAGATTATTTTTTAGCAGTTTAAGAGAATGGGGGTGTTCATCAACATCAAGGTTTCTTTATTGATTATGCAATAAAACTTATGAATGCACAGTCATCTCGGCAAATACCGTGTCACACAATCTGTTGATAATAAGTTCTTAACTTATACTCAAGCTCGTTTTCTTCAAAGTTTTTACCATTCGCTACAAAAAGCACTGCGACACAGGTTTAATGCGACGATGTAGGGTGAATAATTTGACCGTAATAGCCAATTAAATTGTGGCAATAGGGCGCAGTGCGTATGGAGTTGATGAGTTCTTAACCATGCAAGTAAGGAGTTGTCATAATTGGTTATCCTTTTGCTATTTTTTTTAAAATAGCACTTGCATATTTTTGAGTTAAGCCCGATATTCAAAGGACAAGGACACGATTCTGCAGACTCAAAAGTGTTCATCATTTCAATGAGGAGATGAGTTCCAAAATTGATTAAAGATGTTCGAATGCTGTGTAAACAGCAAGTTACAAGCGTGCCAAGATAAAAAAGTTTTGCACAAAAAGATTCAGATAGATAAAGAGGATTAGATTATGAACATTGAAATCCGTACAGATAAAAACATTCAAAATAATGATCGTTTAATTAGTTATGTGCGTGCAGAACTGAATGAAGAATTCCAACGTCATAGTGAACGTATTACCCATTTCTCCGTACATTTAAGTGATGAGAATGGGGATAAAGGCGGCGATGATGATATTAAATGTATGATTGAAGCACGCCCAGCAGGATTAAAACCTGTGGTTGTGAATCATAAAGGACATAATGTTGATACCGCTTTGCATGGCGCTATTGATCGTTTGAAACGTAGCCTTGAGCATCTGTTTGAAAAAAGAGAAAATCCCCGAGGTGGGCAATTAGAATTTGCGGATGCTGATGCAGACAAAGATGTGATTGATGATGAAGATTAAGCTCAACTGATTGAGCCTAAAATAGAAAAAAGCCCTGCGGGGCTTTTTTTATATGAATTAAAAACTTTAGATATACATTTACATAAAACAAATGACCGAGAATTCGGCATAATATTCTGAAACTGATGAAAGAGTATGTTCCATGTTAACAGCACAACAACAAGTCTTTGTGCAGGCGATAGAAGAATTAGACCTGCCACAAGTACAACGTCTTTTGGCTGAAGGTTTAGATCCAAACTTTATTGATGCTGAAAAAGGACCTGCTGTTTCAGTGTGGTCGGATGGTTTATTTCAATGGTGGGAACATGTCAGCGAAGCTTACGAAGCAGGTCAAGGACTCAGCGAAGAACAAAAACAGCAAGAATTAGCCGTTCATTTAGATATTTTGGAAGCCTTAATCCAAGCTAAAGCCAATTTTTATTTATGGGACAGTGAAGAGTTGTATGGCCCACTTTGGGATGCGGCGAGTTCAGCGTGTGTACCTGCTGTGCAGCGCTTATTGGCAATTAAAGTTGACCCAAATACGCGTGATGAGCAAGGGCTGACTATTTTATCTTCAATTAGTGATTTATTTTTTGATTGCGATTTTGATGAAATCAATTGGAGTGAAGCTTTACCAGAAGAACGTCAAACCCTAGAATTGTTGCGTAGTCAGGGTGCAAAAATGTCGAAAGAATTAGCTTAATCACTGAGGCGAATCATGAAAAAATTACAACAATGTAGCGTATTGGCACTGACTCTTGGTGCAGCTTGTCCAGCTTTTGCGGCAGACTTCTCTTTTGATCGACCAGGTTCGGGTATTGGGACAGGGATTACCCCAATTGGGCAATTGGCTTGGGAACAAGGTTTACCAAGTGCGAATTATGAAGAAAGTACGGTCAATGGTGTACAGCAAAAAACGACGACGCTAAATGCCGACATGTTACTCCGTACGGGGATTGCACATAACTTAGAATTACAACTGGGTTGGCAAGGGCCATCATGGAGCCAAGTCAAACAAGCGGGAAAAACCGTTGATGAAGATGGTTTAGGTGATGTGAGCATCGGTTTAAAAAGTGCAATTGATTTGAACGATGAAAACTTGACCATGGCTGTGCTTTTAGAAGCGGTGTTGGCCACAGGAAATGATGGCTTTACCGCAGAAGATGATATTTATGCCTTGGCGACTGCCGTTTCTTATAAGCAAAGCGATTTGGTCGATACGTCGATTACCATGCGCTATGAAGTTCAAAATGGGGATTGGGCTGTGACGGCAATCCCTACCATTGGCTATAAACTTTCTGACAAATGGTCTGGTTTTTCTGAATTTGTATATCGCAAAGCAGAGAGCCAAGATTATGAATATTCATTGGGCTCGGGGGTCATTTATGCATTGAATGACCGTACTCAGTTCGATGCCAGTGTGGGGGTCGTGCTCAGTGGCGCAGATAAGAGTTATCAATCAGGTTTAGGCGTTTCGTACTTATTCTAAGGGTGTCAGTCTTGTTTATGGAAAAGTCTCTGCTGCTTTCAAAATCTTATGGGCGCAGTGTGCTCTGGCTGTGTGCTGTTTTGTTGGCTTTCTGTTCAACCTTCCTACATGCGCAGCAAGCCTTATTATCTGCCGAAGAGGCTTTTCCTGTTCAAGTCGAATCTGTAACTGCACAAGAAGTGCAGTTACATTGGGATATTCCCGAACATTATTATTTGTATCAGCATAAATTTGAAGTGCGGCAAGGGCAACATGTTTTGCCCTTAAAACTGCCAAAGGCAGAGGACTTGCATGATGATAACTATGGTCAAACTCAAGTTTATTATCAGCAGGTACAATTTAATGTGCCAACGCAGGCTTCACAAACATATCAAGTGACTTGGCAAGGTTGTGCCAAAGACCGTATTTGTTATCCACCACAAACCATTGAATTTAAAACCGATGCAGATGGTTTGGTGGCTTTGCAAAATCAATTTACAGCACCTAAGCGATTGTTAGATTTAAATTCGAATAACAATAGTGCTACCGTAGAAAATACAGATGCTTTAGATCAGACCAATGCAACATCTGCATCACAAACTGCTCAGGACCAACGCTGGTCTACGCAATTGGCACAGCGCTCACCGATTTATGGTTTATTGCTGTTCTTGGGTTTAGGCATTTTGCTGGCATTTACACCATGTTCTTTACCTATGATCCCAATTCTCAGCTCCTTGATTGTACGTGATCGGCGCGGAGTCAAAGCATGGATGATTGCTTTGGTCTTTGTATGCAGTATGGCGATGGTCTATGCAGTGTTGGGCTTGGTTGCCTCTTCCGCAGGTTTGAACTTTCAGCGTTGGTTACAACAGCCCTCAACTTTAATTGCGTTTAGTTTGCTGTTCGTGGTGTTTGCGCTCAATTTATTTGGACTATTCGAATTACGTTTGCCACATGCAGTGGTACATCGTTTAGATCATTGGCAGTCGATGCAGAAAGGCGGTAGCCTGATTGGCGCGGCAGTTATGGGCATGATTTCAGCTTTGCTGGTCGGTCCTTGTATGACAGCACCACTCGCAGGCGCTTTGCTATTTATTTCTCAAACCCAGAATCAGTGGCAAGGTGCTTTACTGTTGTTTACGCTGGGTTTTGGTATGGGCCTACCTTTATTGCTGGCCAGTATTCTTGGAGCTAAAGCCTTGCCAAAAGCAGGTTTATGGATGAACCAGATTAAGGTGTTATTTGCCTTTCTGATGTTAGCCTTAGCACTTTATTTCATTCGCCCCTTGCTTTCAGAAAGCTGGATGCAGGGTTTAAGTCTGTTATTGGGTCTTAGCTTTATCGGTTATGCGTTGTATCGTGCCCTATGGCAACAATCGCCTTTACGTCCATTATATCTTGTGATTTTGCTGTTGGTGGTACCTTATGTGTTTTATAGCCAATATCAACAAAGCCAGCGTTTCTTCGTAGAACAGGGGCAACAACAGATGCAGTGGCATGTGGCGCAAACCGCCGCAGAGTTTCAGCAAATTTTGGCACAAGCTCCGAAAGATCGGGCCATTGTGATTGATGTTTATGCAGACTGGTGCGTGGCATGTCAGCCGATTGAGCATCGCATTTTAAAATCGGCCCAAGTCCAGCAAGCACTCAGTCCATACACGCTGATTAAGTTGGATTTAAGTCATTACGATGCCAGTCATCAACAATTATTAAATCAATGGGATATTTTAGGCCCACCGACCTATTTATTTTTAACCCCTCAACAACAGGAAGTCCGCGGACTCCGTTTAACAGGAGCATTTAGCGAAGCTGAGCTGTTGCAACAATTAAAACAATTCGGACAAGATCTAGGACCTTAATCATGTTAGAGCTTTATATTGCCAATAAAAATTATTCCAGCTGGTCGATGCGCCCATGGTTGGTGCTCAAAGCCTTTGAAATTCCTTTTCAAGAGCACATGATTTATTTTGATCGCGAACGCTCCATTGGCGCATTTAAGCAAAAATTATTGTCTATTTCGGACAATGCTAAAGTGCCGATTTTGTATGATCAAGAGGTCAAAGTCTGGGATTCTTTGGCTATTTGTGAATATTTAGCAGAACAATATCCTGAGTATGCGCTTTGGCCCAAGGATAAAGCTCAACGTGCCAGAGCCAGAAGTATCAGTGCGGAAATGCACAGTGGCTTTACCCAATTAAGAACCTTATGTGGCATGAATATTCGGGCACACTTGGCAGAAGTGGGTCAACGGCTTTGGGCTGAAAATAGCGAGTTAAGGCAAGATGTCGCACGTATTGAGCAAATCTGGGCAGAACGTCCAGATCTGGATGGGTTTCTCTGCGGAGCATTCAGTATTGCCGATGCATTTTATGCGCCTGTGGTGATGCGATTTAAAACGTATGCTTTGCCCGTGTCTGCATCGAGTCAGCGTTATATGCAAAGTATGTTACAACATCCTGCGGTACAGGCTTGGGTTGAAGCAGCGATGGTGGAAGGGCGTTGGGTCAATTATTTGGAAGCCTATCAAACCGAAGCTGAGTAAGTGAGAATAAAACACTAAGGGACAGACACCCCATTTTCTGTTTGCGCTTGGAAAATATGCACTTGATTACGTCCAGATGCTTTGGCCAAGTATAAGGCTTTATCCGCTTGGGTCAGTAACTGAAAGGGAGTTAAAGGGGATTGTGCGGTTGAAATTCCAAAACTGGCAGTCAGCGCAATACGGCTGCCATTATCATCCTTCAATTCTAAATGTTCAATTGCAGCGCGACAGCGTTCCGCCGTGTGTTGAGCCTGTTCAAGCGTGGTGTGATACAGCAGCAATAAAAACTCTTCTCCTCCAAAACGTCCCACAATATCGGTTTCACGTAAATGCTGCTTGAGCAGTTGCCCGACTAGAATCAAGGCTTCATCGCCTTTATGGTGCCCATGGCAGTCATTTATAGACTTAAAATGATCCAGATCAAGCAAGACTAAGGCATAATTTTGATTTTTCTTACGCTGGATGTGCTCTAAATATTGATTCAGACTACGCCGATTATAGGTATTGGTCAGTGGATCAATTCTGCTGAGTTGTTGAATGAGCTGTTCACGATTGCGCCATTGACTGAGTAGAATTTCAAATAAGATCAGACAAATCATGACCACAGGGGTAATGAAATACAGCATACTTCCAACCCAAAATGCATTGGCGTAGGTATCATTGGGTAAATTGAAAATGGGGGCATAAGGCAACATGCCATGTAAACTCAAATAACCACAAACAAATAAATATAAAGTTGAAGGGATTAAGGCGCTGTAAACAATTGAACGGGGAAATAAAATTAAACCTACCGTGAGTAAACTGACAAAAGAGCTTAAGGTCGCAGGGCTGAGTACGCCAATTAGATATGCATCTCGGCATAAAGAGGTAATAAAACACCACACCGTAATATAAGGTAAAAAACGTTTGACCCAAGCTTTGTGTTGCCAATAAATGCAAGGATAAATCAGGCTACTAAGCACGACGATAAAAATCAGATTCAGTACAATTTGTTGTTTAATGAGTCCTAAATTGGTCATGCTCCATAGGCTGGGGTTCAACCAAATAAAAATTTTCCAGAGCATCCAAATTAGATGAGTCACACAGCCTAAAATTAACATCAGAATACATTTATTCAATGTATTCCAGTTCATGATCACCCCATATTCAAGCACAATTTTCTTGAGTCTATGTTGAAGCGAGGCTGGAGATGGGGGCGGTGAGTTGGTCGTCATTGATTTTTATTCCCTCGACATCAACAGTTCCTTTGTTGTTTTAAAGCGAGAATTATTTTTGCTAACCATAGCATAAATTTTAATCAAACTTTTGATTGCTTTACATTTCTCTTTTTCAGAGAGATTTAAATTTGTTCTAAAAATGGAACATAGTGTATTAACGGAAGTAATTATTCTATTTTTATAGATGGCCTAAACTTGCTTCTATTCCAAGAGAGCAAAAATTACGGTGGCATCATGAAAGTTTTACATATCGACTCAAGCATTTTAGGTACAGCATCAGTTTCGCGCCAGTTAAGCCAAGCGATTGTTGAGCAATTACAAGCGAAGCACGACAATGTACAGGTTGAGTATTTGGATTTGGCCGCACAGCCGATTCCACATCTAACTGCAGAAATCTTAATGGGTCAAAATGCTGAGCAAGCAGCTTTAGGTGAACAGATCATCCAGCAGTATTTAGCTGCAGATGTGGTCGTTGTAGGTGCAGCAATGTACAACTTTGGTTTGGCTTCAACCTTAAAAGCATGGATTGACCGTATTAGTGTTGCAGGTAAAACTTTTAAATATACTGAAAATGGTCCTGTAGGTTTGGCTGGCAATAAACAGGTTTATATTGCCAGCAGTCGTGGCGGTGTCTATGGTGATAATAGTCCTGCGGATTTCCAAGAAGGCTTTTTGAAAACGGTGTTTAACTTTACTGGTGTCGAGCAGGTAGATGTTGTACGTGCTGAAGGTGTCAATATGGGTGAAGAACTTAAAAATAAAGCGATTGAAGCAGCTTTGGCACAGGTTAAACTCATCTAAGCTTGAAGATTAAGAAACGAAAAGGTCAGCAGATGCTGACCTTTTTTATGGCATTTTAATTTTTATCTAGGCGGTGCGCGAATGCGGCTAAATCTGCTAAAGCTTGTTGGGCTTCTTCAAACCAAGCACTAAACATATGAAAGTTATGCCACATCCCTGTGTAAATCTTAAATTCAACTTGAACGCCTGCAGCCTCGGCTTGTTGCTGAAAGCGTTGCCCATCATCCATTAAAATTTCTTTAGAACCGACCTGAATCAGTGTCGGAGGTAAACCCGTCAAATCATCGAATAAAGGTGAGACGCGTGGGTCTCCACGATCAATGTCCGCAGGTAAATAGTAATCAATGCCTGCTTCGAGGGCTTCAATAGAAAGTAAGGCATCATGCTTTTGATTAAAGCGCAGTGATTCACTGGTCAGGGTCAAATCTAAAAATGGGGAAAGCAAAATTAAACCACTGACCTGTTCGAGTTGTGCTTGGCGGATTTTAATTGCCAAAGCAACTGCGAGGTTTGCACCGCAAGAATCACCCGATAAAATAATATCTTTGGCTAGAATACCTTGATCCAGTAAATTTAAATACGTGTTGAACAGTGCATCAATTGCTTCTGGGAACGGGTGTTCTGGTGAGAGTGGATAATCGACATGTAACACCTGCATTTGTGTCCGTGCTGCGATCTGGCTCAAAAATGCACGATGCGTATTTAGTGAACCCAGAAAAAAAGCACCACCGTGAATATGGAAGATGAGCTGGGTCGATTCCTTTTGTGGTTTAAGTTCTTCGGCATTCAATTGCCCTAAACGTAAAGGACGAACTTGGACATCTGCCTGAGTCGGGAAAATCTTACAGAGTTGTTCTAAGCCATGTCGCAGTATATTTGGGGGGAGATTGTATTGGCTCGGCGTACGGATGGTCGTTTTTAAAAGACTTTCTGTAATGAATTGTTTCCACGGTGCTGATATCTTCACGGTTCTTCCATTTTGTTATAAATTATGCCTAATAGTAGTATATTTACCCACAATAATTACAAGGGTACACTAAACAGTCACATTCAAGAATTGCAAATTTGCTGTGGCTTTACAATACTTAAAGACGTCTACAGACAGACTAGGGAAATCAACAAAAATGAAAAAAATTGCACTTGCATTAGGATTGCTCGGATTAACCGTACTTGCGAATGCGGCTGATCCATTAAATGGCACAGTTTGGAAAACCATTGATGATAAAACCAAGCAACCACGTGCGGTTGTGAAATTTACTGAGCAAAAAAATGGTGTTTTGACTGCCAGCATTCAAAGCATTTTGACACCAGGTGAAGAAAATGCTTGCAGTAAATGTGAAGGTCCATATCACAACAAATCATTGAAAGGCCTAACGATCGTTCGTGGTCTGAAAAATGTCGGCGGCACAAAATATGATGAGGGTACGATTTTAGACCCGAAAAATGGCAAAACCTATAGCTTAAAAGGTGAACTGACTTCGGGTGGGAAAAAGCTTGAGCTCCGTGGTTATTTGGGTGTAGCTGTATTAGGACGTAACCAAACTTGGGTTCGTATGAACTAAAGTGGTAAAAAAGATGTGATCAAAAGCCTGATTGTCTATCAGGCTTTTTTACATCTAAAAAGTGCCTTTTAAGCAGGAATTGCTCGATAAGCCGCTTCATCAAAACCGACCAGATAACCTTGAGCAGTTTGTAAAACAGGGCGCTTGATTAAACTCGGCTGTGCCATCAGAGTTTCGATTAATTGGTCTTGTGAAGCCAAGGCATGTAGTTGTTCTGCTTCAGTCAGTTTACGCCAAGTGGTGCCTTTTTTATTGAGAATCAGCTCTTGTCCAACTTGGTCTAGCCAAGTTTTTAAGGTGTCGGCATCAATTCCTTGTTTTTTATAATCATGAAATTCATAGGTCAAGCCCAGTTCAGTCAGCAAATCGAAGGCTTTTTTCATGGAGCTACAGTTTTTAATGCCATAAATTTTTAGCATACAGAATACATTCCTGAAGATAATGATTGAGCATAGGGTAAACAAAAAAATCTGCTTTCTCTAGCATTGCAGGAAAATTAGGCGAAAGATGCTGATGTCATGGGAATTGTCATCGAATTGCAATCTAAACTTGGCATGCTATGTTCATGAAAAACAAGAATGTTAAAACAATCAAAACATCAGCGCTTAAATAAAAATAAGCAATAAAAAAAGAGAAAACCCGCATTTAATCATCCTGATTATGCGGGTCTCATTACAACGTCCATTGTCACATCCTTGAAAACAAACTCAAAACGAGTTGTTTTTTATTCCATCCTACGGCTTCCTATCCCTTTGCTGTCATCCTGACATGTCCCTGTGCCGTGCCGCTATGATGCCGTTTCTGACCGAGGATAAAAAGACCACAAATGCGTCATGTGCTGTGAGCAAAAAGATAATATTGAGTGAACATTTGTTCACTCAAATGCGCAAACTATTTAAATTTGATAGTCAATAATGACGGGTGCATGGTCACTAAACCATTCATCTTTATACACCCAAGCATTGACTGTACGTGACTTCCAGTCAGGTGAACAGGCTTGGTAATCAATACGCCAACCGACGTTCTTGGCACGGGCTTGCCCACGATTCGACCACCAAGAATAAAGCTCAGCTTCTTTGCGTACTTCGCGGAAGGTATCGACATAACCGAGTTCATCATAAATATGATCGAGCCAGGCACGTTCATGTGGTAAGCAGCCTGAAGATTTTTGATTGCCCGACCAGTTTTTAATATCAATGCGCTTATGCACAATATTGTAGTCACCACACACAATGATGGATTTATTTTCAGCGCGCCATTGTTTAAGAATCTGTTGATAATTTTCTAAAAAATGATCTTTGCGTGCTTGTGCTTCGTCACCTGACGAGCCTGAAGGTAAATACAAAGAGCAAATATGAACAGGTTGATCTAAACCTAAATCAAATTCTGCACTGATAAAGCGTCCTTGAGAGTCGGCCAGCTCAAAACCTAAACCATCTGTTATAGACACAAAGGGCAAACGGCTATAAATAGCCGTGCCTGCATAGCCCGCACGTTCCGCAGGGAATAAATGTGTGTACCAGCCTTCTGGTTTAAATTTATCCGTCCATTGTGCATGGGTAATACGGCTTTCTTGCATACAGACCACATCAGCATCAGACTTTTCTAACCATTCAAGTAAGCCTTTGGTTACCGATGAGCGTAAGCCATTTACGTTAATTGAAACCACTCGTAGAATTTTTTGATCACTTGGGTAGCTACTCTTTGGTATCATGCGCAGTCATAACCTCAATGTATGAATTTCGGAGCACCTCATGTCAACGCCAGCTCAATTTAACCCACAAGCATTTATCGAACTCGCTTTATCACGTGGTGTGCTTAAATTTGGTGAGTTTACTTTAAAATCAGGCCGAGTGAGTCCTTATTTTTTCAATGCAGGTTTATTGAATGATGGTGAAGCCTTATCGCTATTGGCTTCTGGCTATGCAGACAAATTGACCCAGTGTGACAATGTCGAAGTGGTGTTTGGTCCTGCATATAAAGGGATTCCTTTTGTTGCAGCAACGGCTGTAGCATTATCGCAAAATCATGGTGTGAGTGTGCCATGGGGCTTTAACCGTAAAGAAGCCAAAGACCACGGTGAAGGTGGCGTGTTGGTCGGTGCATCGGTTGCAGGCAAAAAAGTCTGGATCATTGATGATGTCATTACCGCAGGAACAGCGATTCGTGAAGTGGTCACCATTCTAAAAAATGCAGGTGCACAAATTGCAGGTGTATTGGTGGCATTAGACCGTCAGGAAAAAGGTCAGGGTGAATTATCTGCCATTCAGGAAGTACAAAAAGAATTGGAAATTCCTGTACATGCCTTAATTACCATGAAAGATTTAATGAATTATTTAGATGCCAAAGGTGAAAGCGAAGCCTTGGCGAAAATGGAAGCTTACCGTGTGAAATATGGTATCTAAGTCTATATGGACTTGAAAAAAGGAAGCGATGGCTTCCTTTTTTCATTTATCAGCGGATTAAACTGTTGAGTAGATCTCATTAAATTTGTAAAAAATTGGTTACATCATAATCGTGGAACGTGAAGAATCATGAAAAAGCCGTTCTAGTGCGCTGAATCTTAGAAGAATTTAGTTAAAATATTGATTTTTAAATAAAAATTTAAATAATTTTGTATAACGACCATTATGTTAATTTTAGAATTTCTTAAATTAAAAGAAATCAAGTTTTTATTTTTTGAGGACTCTTAAATTTTATATATTCCATCTCGATACTAATATAACTGAATTATTTGAATATCTTTATAAAGCATTCAATTTTAGCGTTAATCTTGTAAAATATAAACATGATAAAAAAAGAGCAGCTATCACATTGGCAAGGTCAGATGGCTATTGGTTTGGGTTACGGTTATTTTTGTGGACAAGCAGGAGATAACAGACCACATCGACATCTTGCACATCAGATCACTTTTCCCCTCGATCCACTACAATCTATGCAGATTATTGGATACGAGCAGTTACATACGGGTATGGGTTTTTTCATTCCAGCAAATACTGTTCATCAGTTACAGAAAGGCAAGTATTGCTCGATTTATTTGGATGGAACTTATTATTTAGGGCAGGCTATACATCAATTTTTTGCCTCAACTTCTCAGATACAAATACTGCCGACAACGCTTCTGGAGCAATTGCGGCTTTATTTTTTGCATACTAATAATATTACCAAAGCCTTTGCTCAATTACAGTGCTATTTTGATTGTATGGTAGCTAGTGAACGTGCTCAATTAATAACGGGCTATATCTATCAACATCTATTATATAATTATGTTCCTTCACGTCAGGAGCTGGCAGCGTTACATCAATTATCTGAAAGTCGTCTAACACATTGGTTCAATTCCCATTTTGGTATTTCATTACGTAGTTATCGCAAGTGGTTACGCTTGGTTATTGCACTTAAAAATCTACATGAAGAAAATAATTTAACTGCAGCAGCGCATCAGAGTGGCTTTACCGATCAAGCACATTTTTCTAGAACCTGTATGCAAATGTTTGGTATACAACCTTTGGTAATCAAAAACATTCAAAACAAGATGATCCTGTTGCCTGAATCTTAAGTAAATTCAATTTTTAAATAAAATATAGCCGTTTTATTCAATTTAAACATCAAACAATCCTGCATGGTAGTGATCAATCTAAATAGAGGACATCATCATGCTAAAGTATAGTCATTTTTTAATACGTTATTTGAGTTATCCGATTTTATCTGTTACGGCCTTAGCAATAGTATTATTGATGGCTTATCAAAAAATACCCTATTGGCCCTCCGCACTAGTATGCATTGTATCCATTAGCGCTATGGTTGCAATGTTAGAGCACTTTTTGCCATATCAGCAAAAATGGTTACATGATCAAGAGGATACATTCACTGACATTTTTCATGCGATTTTTAATGTAGCACTTATTCTAATAACCGCAACAATTTTACAATTTATCCTGAAATTCGAGTTTTCTTCTAAATTATGGCCTATTCAATGGCCAATATGGGTACAATTTTTACTGGTGGGGATAATTATCGATTTTGGTTTATGGTATATGCATAAACTGAGTCATCGTCGGCGCTGGTTGTGGAAATTACATGCCATTCATCATCAACCTAAACGCTTATATTGGTTAAATGGTGAAAAACGTCATCCATTAAGTGCGATTGCACTAGCAACACCTAGTTTATTGGTATTAACGATATTAGGGGCACCAACCTTGCTGATAGGTTGTTGGCTAACCTTTACTGCGGTACATTTAAGTTTTCAACACGCCAACTTAGACTATCGGGCAGGGCCATTAAAACATGTATTTGCTGTTGCTGAAGTACATCGTTGGCATCATAAACAGGGCTTTGGCAGTAAAAATTTTGCCGAGGTTTTTGTGATTTGGGATCATATTTTTGGCACTTTTCACTACGAAGAAAAAGCAGTTTCTGCAGATAGTTTGGGCATTAGTACCCCTATATCGAATCGATATTTCAAGCAGTTGTTGTGGCCATTTAAAAAATAGCTGTAATCATAGTCCTTGGACTATGAAATGGTCTAATTAAATCATCAATAACTTTAGAATTATCAGGTATTGATGATTTAAATTTTCATGGATAGAAGTTGAAGTAACTAAACCACAAACTGAAGGGTTGGTGAGAAATCACAGCAAATGCCAATTGGTATATGACTTTTAATTTTAAAAAGTACCGTGCTGAGCTATCTAGAGTTTAGCCTTATTTAATAGTTCATTTAACATAAAATCTCATCTACGAAATCTTTCTCATCACATTTCTTACACTCTAGCATTACGCCTAATTTCTCTTTGCGCCCTTGTTCAGTCATCACCCAAGGGCGATTTTGCCAAGGCGGAGTGTGGCGGACATGTTGAGTATGTCCGCAGGCTAAATCTGCCACCCAATGCTGTTCATCATCTAAATGAAAACCAATAATGGCTTGTTGCATAGCGGAAACCTAAATGAAGTTATACAAAATTATCCATAAGCGAAAATTGAAATTCAGAAATAGAACCGAATAATCTCCGTTATACTCCTAGCTGATTATATCTTTAAACAAGAGTTTTGATTATGCGCGTACTTGTTGTGATGGACCCCATTGAAAGTGTCAATTTGAAAAAAGACTCAACTATGGCCATGTTATGGGCGGCAAGCCGTCGCGGGCATGAACTAGGTTATGCATTACAACAAGATTTATATATCGAGCAGGGTAAAGCGTTTGGTTTAATTGCACCATTACAGGTGTTTGAAGATTATGACCATTATTATGAATTGGGTGAAAAGAAGAAAGAATCCATCGCGGCGTATGACGTGGTGTTGATGCGTAAAGACCCGCCGTTTGATATGAACTTTGTCTATACCACCTACATTTTAGAGCAAGCAGAACGCGAAGGGGCGTGGATTATTAACAAACCACAAAGCCTGCGTGACTGTAATGAAAAACTGTTCGCAACCCAGTTCCCTGAGTTGCAAGTCCCGACTTTAGTCACTTCACAGCAAGGTTTAATTCGTGAATTTATTAAAGAACAAGGCGATGTGATTGTAAAACCACTTGATGGTATGGGCGGCATGGGAATTTTCCGCCTCTATCAAGATGGTGTGAATATTGGCTCAACCATTGAAATTTTAACCAACCATGGTACTCAGCCAATTATGGCACAGCGTTATATTCCTGAAATTGTCGAAGGCGATAAGCGTATTTTAATGATCAATGGCGAGCCTGTACCGTATTGCTTGGCGCGAATTCCGCAAAATGGTGAAGTTCGTGGCAACTTGGCAGCAGGTGGTTTGGGGGAAGCCCGTCCATTGACTGAAAATGACCGTAACATTGCAGAAAAAGTGGGCCCATTCTTACGTGAGAAAGGGCTGATTTTTGTCGGTCTAGATGTGATTGGCAATTATGTGACTGAAATTAATGTCACTAGCCCAACGTGTATTCGTGAAATTGACAACCAGTTTGGTACTCAAATTGCGGATGATTTATTTGCTGTATTAGAGGCGGGCCGCCCAAGCGTTTAAGTAAATTTGAATATACTCAATGCCTCGACCACATGCGTGTGGTTGAGGATTGTGCAGTACGCTAGAGGCTCAAAATTAAGCAAAAGATCTTTCCAAAACTACAAGCGATTTGCGGTTTTTAACAAAGATAGCGGTTTTTTATACTAGATTAATAATAAAACTTGTTTAAACTTACAAAACTGAAGAAAAAAACAATGAAACGCTTGGTGAAACAAAGTAAATAAACTTTCGCGCCTCTGCGTTTGTGATTACAATTGTTAACTTAAATGAATTTTTGCCTATTTTTTTGAACTGAAGAATTAAACCGTGACTGATGTACAGCAAACAAAGCCCAAACGCGTAATGATGATGGCCGCTGGTACTGGTGGACATGTTTTTCCAGCACTTGCCGTTGCAAAACAATTGCAACAACAAGGAACACAAGTGTCTTGGTTGGCAACACCTACAGGCATGGAAAACCGCTTATTAAAAAATCAAAATATTCCAATTTATCAAATTGATATTCAAGGCGTACGTGGTAATGGTGTGGTACGCAAATTGTTGGCACCTTTTAAAATTTTAAAAGCAACCTTAAGCGCTATGCGCTATATGAAACAGTTGAATATTGACGCTGTTGCTGGTTTTGGTGGTTACGTGGCTGGGCCCGGCGGTTTGGCTGCACGCGTTTTGGGCATTCCTGTGCTTATTCATGAGCAAAATGCTATCGCGGGATTTACCAATACCCAATTGTCACGCGTAGCGACTATGGTGTGTCAGGCTTTTCCGAAGACATTTTCTGAACAAGCCAAAATTGTCACCACAGGCAATCCTGTGCGTAAAGAAATTACCGAAATTTTAAATCCATCTTGGCGTTATCAAGAGCGTGAAAAAGCCAATCAACCACTTCGCATTTTAATTGTCGGTGGTTCTTTGGGGGCGAAAGCACTAAATGAATGTGTACCCGAAGCTTTAAAGCAATTAAATGTGCCACTTCGTGTCTACCATCAATGTGGACAAAACCATGCTGAATCGACACAGGCACAATATGCAAACGCGCCTACGAGTTTAGAAGTCGAAGTCCACCCGTTTATTGAAGATATGGCTCAAGCCTATTCAGATGCAGATCTCATTATCTGTCGTGCTGGTGCGTTAACGGTGACAGAAATTGCTACAGCAGGAGTCGCGGCTATATTTGTACCGTTGCCAAGTGCTGTGGATGATCACCAAACGGCGAATGCCAAGTTTTTAGCGAATATTGGGGCTGCAAAAATTTGTCCGCAAGCCAATATGACGCCTGAAAGTTTAAAAGAATTGTTAGTGCCGTTAATGAATCGTTCATTATTGTCTGAAATGGCAGTCAAAGCGCGTCAACAGGCTCAACCCGATGCAACTCAACATGTCGTTGAGCTAATTCAAGAATTGTGATTAGAGTAAGCTATGTCTCCATCTACACCTGCTGATCAAGCAAAAAAGTTAATTAAAATCCCTGAAATGCGTCGTATTAAGCATATCCATTTCGTGGGTATTGGTGGTGCTGGGATGTGCGGCATTGCTGAAGTATTGAAAAACCAAGGCTATAAAGTATCTGGTTCAGATATCAAGGCATCAAAAACCACGGTACAGCTTGAAGAAAACGGCATTAAAGTCTATATCGGGCATGCTGCTGAAAATATTCAAGGTGCTAATGTTTTGGTGGTTTCAACGGCGATTGACCCAGAGAACCCTGAAATTAAGGCAGCTATTGAACATCGTACACCTGTGGTTCGTCGTGCGGAAATGCTGGGTGAATTGATGCGCTACCGTCATGGTATTGCTGTTGCAGGAACTCATGGTAAAACCACAACCACTAGTCTTGTCACTTGTATGTTGGCTGAAGAAAACCTCGATCCAACGTATGTGATTGGTGGTTTATTAAATCGTACTGGTGTTAATGCGGCATTGGGTGCAAGTCGTTTTATTGTGGCTGAAGCGGACGAGTCAGACGCATCTTTCCTGCATTTACAGCCTATGGCCACCATTGTGACCAACATCGATGCGGATCATATGGATACCTATGGTGGCAGCTTTGATGTACTCAAAGACACTTTTGTCCAGTTTTTACAAAAAATGCCGTTTTACGGTTTGGCAGTGGTGTGCGGTGATGATGCCAACATCCGTGAAATTATGCCGCGTATTGGTCGTCCATTGGTGACCTACGGATTTAATGAAGACAATGACATCCGCGCAGTAGATGTAGTACAAGAAGGCATGCAGTCACACTTTACCGTATTGCGTAAAGATCGTGAGCCTTTGCGTCTAACGATTAATTTACCTGGTTTGCATAATATTTTAAATGCACTGGCTGCGATCGGTATTGCCACCGATGAAGGGGTGTCTGATGCTGCGATTGCACGTGCATTAGAAGGTTTCAGCGGTGTGGGGCGTCGTTTCCAAGTTCAGGGTGAGTTTGAGTTGGGCGAAGGCAACGTAAAATTGGTGGATGACTATGGCCATCACCCGAAAGAAGTAGAAGCCACCATTAAAGCAGCACGTGCTAGCCATCCAGACCGTCGTTTGGTCATGTTGTTCCAGCCGCACCGTTTTAGTCGTACCCGCGATTGTTTTGATGATTTTGTTGATGTGTTGTCACAAGTGGATCAATTGTTGTTATTAGAAGTCTATCCTGCTGGGGAAAAACCAATTGTAGGTGCGGACAGTCGTGCATTAGCGCGTAGTATTCGTTTACGTGGTGAAGTTGAACCTATCTTGATTGATCCGGTAGAAGGAAACTTGCCAAATGTAATGCGTAAAGTGTTACAAGCGAATGACTTGTTATTAACACAAGGCGCAGGTAATGTGGGAGCTATCTCGGTTGAGCTGGCACAGCATCAATTATATGTAGATTAATTGCCGTTTTCGGTTTCAATTAAAAAGTTATAACAGTTTAAGGATAAAAACGTGTCAAATGCTTCAAAGTTCGGCAAAGTTGCCGTGTTGCTTGGTGGTAAATCAGCTGAGCGTGAGGTTTCTCTCGATAGTGGTCAGGCTGTACTTGAAGCATTGATTCGTTCTGGGGTAAATGCCGAGGCATTTGATCCTCAGAATCGTAGCGTGACAGAATTGGTCAATTATGATCGTGCCTTTATTGTATTGCATGGTCGTGGTGGTGAAGATGGTCAGATCCAAGGTGTATTAGAGTGGTTAAACATTCCTTATACAGGAACTGGTGTTCAAGGTTCTGCTATTGGTATGGACAAAGTTAAAACCAAGCAAATTTGGCAAGGTTCAGACTTACCAACTGCACCGTACCGTATTATTGATAAAGACAGTGATTTAGCCGAAGTTGTAGAAAGCCTAGGTTTGCCACTCATTATTAAGCCTGTACACGAAGGTTCTAGTGTAGGCATGAGCAAGGTTGAAAAGGCTGAAGATTTGGCTGCGGCAATTGCTAAAGCCACTCAGCATGATGCTGTGGTCATGGCTGAAAAATGGATTACAGGACGTGAATTCACGATTTCATTCTTGAATGGTCAACCGTTACCTGTGATTCGTTTACAACCACCTGCGGATGTTGCGTTCTACGATTATGAAGCGAAATATCAACGTAATGATGTGCAATATGGTATTCCGTGCGGTTTAACGGAAGCTGAAGAACAACGTCTACAAGCCTTATGTTTACGCGCATTTCAAGCGGTTGGGGCAAGTGGTTGGGGACGTATTGATGCCATGCAGGACGAACAAGGCAACTTCTGGTTACTTGAAGTGAATACAGTACCAGGTATGACCAGTCACTCATTGGTGCCAAAAGCTGCCAATGCTGTAGGCTATAGTTTTGATGCGTTATGTGTTGCAATTTTAGAACAAACACTTACAGGTGTAGCACACTAAGTTATGGCTCAACTTCCAGCATCGATGCGCCGCAAACGCGCCGCAATTACCTCGATTCATGACAAACCACCCACGCGAAAAGAACAACTGACTAACGTGGGTGGCTGGCTGCTCTTGGTTATTGCTTTTGTGGTCTTGGCTGCTGGAATATTTGGCTTATACAAGGTCATGACCGATGCGCGTGTAGCAGATTTGGATGTGGTTGGAACACGTTCCGATGCTGAGCATCGTCAAGTGATGTTGCACGTGGCGCCAACTTTACAAAATAATTATTTTACTTCTGATTTAGAGCAAATCCGTGACCGTGCTTTAGAGTTGTCATGGGTAGATCGTGTTGTGGTTTCTCGTGCATGGCCGAATGCGATTCGCGTCCGTGTAATGCCTCGTCATGCGATTGCCCGTTGGGGAACTGGGCGTTTGCTCAGCGATAGCGGTGATGTTTTTGCTGAAGTGACACCCAAAAATTATCAACAATTGCCATTGCTTCATGGGCCGATCAGCCAATCCAAAACCATGATGCGTCGCTATAATGAAATTAACCAATTATTCCTTCCAGTCAACCTTCGGCTAAAAGAATTATATTTAACGGAGCGTATGACTTGGTTTATGCAGTTTGATTCTGGATTACGTGTTATTGTTGATCAAGATCAAACTATGAGTAAGCTACAACGTTTGAGTCATCTCGCACAAAGTGATTTGAAACCAGTATGGCCACAAATCTCTGCAATCGATTTACGCTATAGGAATGGCCTAGCAATTCAATGGAAAAGCACAGCCCCACCCAAAATTGTAAATGGTCACTTTGTTGTAACGATTAATGACACAGGCATTGCGGATGGGATAAGTGCAAAGCCATAATGATTGGCTTTATAAATAGAGGCGTAAAGCCATAAATTAAACAAACATGTAATGGTAGTAAATAATGAGTGAAGCTGTTCCCTCAGTTGTTGCGATTGACATTGGGACACATAAAGTTTCAGTTTTGATTGGTAAGGTGCATGCCCCAGACAAGATACAAGTCATTGGGATGGCGACTGCACGTAACCGCGGTATGAACAAAGGCAAAATCGTGAGCTTGGACAAAGTCATCACGGCGATAAAAAATGCCGTTCAGGAAGCGGAAGATATGGCTGAGTGCCGTGTGCATTCAGCTTGGGTTTCTATTCCAAGTGCAGAATTAAAAAGTTTTTATGCTTCGGGGCGTACCCCAATTGAAAACGCTGAACATAGTATTAGCACCAATGAAGTCGTGAGAGCATTAGAGTTGGCCAAAGCCAGCCATGTCACTTCAGATCATTATTTGGTAAGTGCAGTTCCACTAGGTTTTGAATTGGATGATTCTCCAGAATGGGTGCAGAATCCAATTCGGATGTCCGCACACACGATGAAAGGGCATTATCAGTTGATGATGTTGCCGATCAGTACCATGCAGAATTTGGATCGTGCCATGAAAGGTGCAAACATCACCGTAGAAAAAATGGTGGTGTCTTGTTTGGCCACAGCAGAAGCCAGTTTGCTGAAAGACGAAAAAGAATATGGGGTTTGTTTGCTCGATATGGGCGCTGGAACCACCAATCTTGCGGTCTATTTAGATGGTCGTCTGGCGATGGCGGAAACGTTACAACGTGGCGGTGAACATGTGACACGTGATATTGCTGCCGTTTTACAAACCACGACAGAAGAAGCAGAAAGAATTAAGTTACTTTATGGTTGTGTTGATTTAAAAGTGGTTAAACCCGACCATATGATTCAAATTCAAGGGATCGATGGTCCGCAAACCATTAGCCGAATTGAATTGTCTGACATTATGATTGCACGCTATGAAGAAATTTTGACCCAAGTTCGAGAAGCACTTGAGCGTAGTGGCGCTATTCATGGTTTATATCATGGTGTTGTTTTGACGGGTGATGCTTGCCAAATTGAAGGCATGGTCAGCTTGGTGCGTCGCATGTTGGGTATTTCAGCGCATTTGGGCAATCCACCTGTACAAGTTTATGCCGATGAGCCTTATTTGGCATCATTACGCCGTTCCCAATACGCAACGGCGGCGGGCTTATTGATGTTCAGTCAAGGGGATCCACAAGAGACCTTGGTAGAAACCGTAGACCCTGAAACACTTTCGTTCTGGAAACGTGCTGGACGAGCATGGTCAGGGCTAAATGACAAGTTGAAGTCTATTTTTTAGTGGTATTTTTAAGGAATATTGTTTGGAAGTTGTACGTTAGGCGGTCAAGACTTGACAACCTAGACATTGAACAGCATTCTAAAACCAATTTTATTTATGCAGATCAAGGCAGTATACGGGCTTAAGTGACTGCCAATTACGAATTAGGAAATTTAAAGGTCATGGCCTCATTTGAATTTTTAGAAGATGATCAGAACGATAGCAACGGTCAAGCCCGTTTCACTGTATTTGGTGTAGGTGGTGCAGGCGGTAATGCCGTTCAACACATGTTGGAATCGGATATTCAAGGTGTAAAATTTGTTTGTGCCAATACGGACAAGCAAGCATTAGACCGTATGAATGCGCAATTTAAAATCCAGTTAGGCGAACAAAGTACCCGTGGTTTAGGTGCAGGTGCCAATCCTCAAGTGGGTCAAACGGCGGCCGAAGAAAGTCGTGAGTTGATCCGCCAGCATTTAGAAGGCACCGACATGGTGTTCGTGACTGCGGGTATGGGTGGTGGTACAGGTACAGGTGCTGCACCAGTCGTTGCAGAAATTGCCAAAGAAATGGGTATTTTAACGGTAGGTGTAGTGACTACGCCGTTTAATTTTGAAGGTAAGCGTCGTCAACAGTCTGCTGAAAAAGGCATTGAGGCTTTAGAAGCGCACGTAGACTCACTTATTATTATTCCAAACCAGCGTTTGCTCAAAGTATTCCGCGATATCTCGATGAAAGATGCTTATAAAAAGGCAGATGATGTATTGTTGAATGCGGTACGCAGTATCTTCGATTTGGTGGTTCGCCCTGGTCACATTAACCTTGACTTTGCCGACTTGAAAACAGCAATGAGTACTCGTGGTTATGCCATGATGGGTGCAGGCTCAGGTCGTGGTGAACATCGTGCGCGTCAAGCTGCAGAACAGGCGATTCGTAGTCCGTTATTAGATAACGTAACTATTATGAATGCTAAGGGTATTTTGATTAACGTCACTGGTGGTGATGATGTTACCTTTGGTGAAATTGAAGAAATTACCGATGTCGTGAACCAAATTGTGGACTTGGATGAAGGTCAAGTCTTCTACGGTACGGTCTTTGACCCTGATGCACGTGATGAAATTAGCGTGACTGTGATTGCAACAGGTTTAACCCGCAATTCAGCAGATGCGATTGAACCTGTGAAGCGTCCAAATACGCAGGTTTCACGTTCTGCAACGACCCATGCTGTGGTTGAGGAAGATGATGTTCCTGCGATTCAACGTCAGCAGGCTGATGCTCCAGCAATTAATGCGGCTTCATCTGCTGGTGCATCACGCCCAACACCAATGAGTATTCAAGATTATTTGAAAAATCAGCAACGTAAGTAATTATTTTTCAATAACTTGCTTTTGAAATACTATAAAAGGTAGCGTTATCGCTACCTTTTTGTTTTTTATCAATGGCTAAATATGCTAACGTATAGCGGATTTATGGGCAGATGATAGAAAGAGCATGTTGAAACAGCGTACCCTGCAACGTGTCGTGAAAGCGAGCGGTATTGGTCTTCATAGTGGGCAAAAGGTATTAATGAACTTTGTGCCGCACCATGTGGATGGGGGTATTGTATTTCGCCGTATTGATTTGGATCCACCTGTGGACATTCAAGCCGATGCAATGCTGATTCAAGAAGCCTTTATGTGCTCTAATTTGGTTCAGGAAGATGCCAAAGTAGGCACCATTGAACATGTGATGAGTGCGATCGCAGGTTTGGGTATTGATAATTTAATTATCGAAGTTTCGGCTTCAGAAGTGCCAATTATGGATGGCAGTGCTGGCCCATTTATCTATCTGTTAATGCAAGGTGGATTGGTCGAGCAAAATGCAGCCAAAAAATTTATTCGAATCTTAAAACCTGTTGAAGCATTAATTGATGATAAGCGTGCAATTTTCACGCCCCATTCAGGTTTTCAACTGAATTTCACCATCGATTTTGACCACCCCGCATTTAAAAAAGAATATCAGTCAGCCACCATCGATTTTTCAACTGAAACTTTTGTCTACGAAGTTAGTGAAGCACGTACATTTGGCTTCATGATGGACTTAGATTATTTAAAAGCCAACAATTTGGCTTTAGGGGCAAGTTTAGAGAATGCCATTGGTGTAGATGATACTGGCGTGGTCAATGAAGAAGGTTTGCGCTTCTCAGATGAATTTGTTCGTCACAAAATATTGGATGCTGTAGGTGATTTATATTTATTAGGACATCAAATTATTGCGAAATTTGATGGATATAAGTCAGGTCATGCTCTCAATAACCAATTGTTACGCAATGTTCAAAGTGATCCAAGTAGCTACGAAATTGTAACATTTGATGACATGGATCAATGTCCAATCCCTTATGTAAGTGTGACATAAGTCATTGTCTTATATGGGCTACGTTATAATATAACAAATTGAAATGTGAATTAAGTCACGTTCGTTGGCTGAGGCATTTTCCAAACCCAGCCCTAGGTTACTTTTTATTGCTTGCCAAACGTAGCATTGCTTGGCTAAGCTTAGGGTCGCTCACAAAGTCAGCAGCCCCTTTTAATAAATCTTGGGTTTCTGGGCTAAGAGATCGGGAAGATGATTCAGTTGTCTGTGTAGTTTTTGAGGATACTCTTAAACGAACCTGTATTTTTTGTAAGTCTTTCAGTTCTTCTAGTTGAGCCAATTGAACAATATAGTGCTTTTGTAAGTAACCAAGTTGACTCACCATCGCTTGATTTTCACCCGTTACGGTTAAAACACCATATTGATAACAAGCAACCTGCCATTGCTCTGGTTGAGGCAATAACGGTTGAATGAGTTTGCTAAGTTTCTGCCATGCAGCAACTTGGGTTGAGAGAAACGACAAGTTTCCTGTTTTTATGCGTTTTCTTGTTTGTTGAAAGAGATTCTCTGGTTCAGACATACATATTACCTTCATATTTGTGTCTTAATCTTATGCGCTCCTTTCAGTAGATATCAAGGAAGAGATCACGCAAGGAACTTTTGTAAGAACAGTTTAAAGAGGTTTTCATGCACACAAGACGTATTTTATTGGCATTTTCTTTGGCAGCTTCGGCCGCATCGGTGGCTTTCGCTGATTTAGTTCAATTAAATTCTAACACCACTGCTTCACCAGATCGTATAGAGCAACTGACTCAAACTTTAGCACAAGGTTCGTATGCTGAACCTGAAGATATTGATCTTCCTGCAAGTACCGAGTTATCAGTCAGATTGCGTGAAAAAACAGTTGAGCTAAATAACGAATCGATTGCTAAAAAATATGCCACTAAAACTTCGTATTCTGCATCTTCGAATAGTCCTTATTCATGGTTAGTCTCTCATCCATTACCAGACATGAAACGCATCAGCTCGGACTTTGGTGGTCGTACTATGGGTGGTCGTGCTGAACATCACTCTGGTTTAGATTTGTCAGCACCAAGTGGTACGCCAATTTATGCGACAGGACCAGGTGTTGTAACCAAATCGGGTTGGGGTTCTGGTTATGGTCAATATGTTGAAATTAACCATGGCAATGGTTATATCACACGTTATGCACATGCTTCACGTTTAATTGCACGTGTTGGTGATCGAGTAAATGCGGGTGAACATATTGCCAATGTGGGTTGTACAGGCCGTTGTACGGGACCACATTTGCATTATGAAGTTGTAAAAGATGGTCAGCGTAAAAATCCATCAACTTATTTAGCCATGTTGCCATAATTACATCTCGTTATTAAAGCTTCAAATCCTTCTAAAGGCAGTGTATTGGGTCCTACCTCTTTCCCATACACTGCCTTTTTATTGTTTCCAATATTTGCACCAAAGTAGTGACGTTTTCTGTATCTTTTTTCATGTTATCAGGCAGAAGAGTTTTGTTTGTATAAAAAAACATCATTATTGGCGATTTTTTGTTAATTTGAGTGTTAAATCGTCATTAATTATTTATTTTATAAATAGTGGTACCTGCCCGTATTCAGCTACAGCGATAACTTCTAATACCAAAGTATGGTACATATACATAATAGATTAAGCTTAAGGAATAGGTGGATTATGGCGTTTTATGGCGATACAGATGCGCAAGAAACCCAAGAATGGCAAGATGCTTTCGATTCGGTTCTAAAACACATGGGAACAGAGCGTGCTGCATTTTTATTAGAAAAATTATATCAACGTGCAATCGCGAAACATGTTCCTATTCAGCGCTTAAACACTCCTTATTTAAATACGGTTTCTGTTGAAGAACAACCAGCAATGCCAGGCGACCAAGATATGGAACGCCGTATTCGTGCATTGATTCGTTGGAATGCTTTGGCAATGGTACTTCGTGCCAATAAAACAGGTGATGACCTAGGTGGTCACTTGGCGAGTTTTGCATCTTCAGCAACTTTATACGATGTTGGTTTTAACCACTTCTTCCGCGCAAACAGCAATAACTTTGGCGGGGATATGATTTATTACCAAGGTCACTGTGCGCCTGGTATTTATGCACGTTCTTTCTTGGAAGGACGTTTAACTGAAGAACAGTTAAGTAATTTCCGCCGTGAAGTGGGCGGTAATGGTTTACCAAGCTATCCACATCCATACTTAATGCCGGACTATTGGCAATTCCCAACGGTATCAATGGGTCTTGGTCCAATCATGTCGATTTATCAAGCACACATTCAAAAATATTTGATGAACCGTGGCTTGATCAAAGAAGAAGATCGTAAAGTTTGGGCTTATCTGGGCGATGGTGAGATGGATGAGCCAGAAAGTACTGGTGCAATTTCACTAGCTGGCCGTGAAAAACTTGATAACCTCATTTGGGTTGTTAACTGTAACTTACAGCGTCTAGATGGTCCTGTACGTGGTAACGGTAAAATTATTCAAGAATTAGAATCTTTATTCCGTGGTGCAGGCTGGCGTGTCATTAAAGTAGTATGGGGTCGTCATTGGGATCCGCTACTTGCAAAAGACAGCACAGGCGCTTTAAAAGCGGTCATGGAAGAGACAGTTGATGGTGAATACCAACGCTATCAAGTAAAAGGTGGTGCATACACGCGTGAGAAATTCTTTGGCAAGTACCCAGAAGCTGCGGAGCTTGTAAAAGATTTAAGCGATGAAGATATCGATAATCTTAACCGTGGTGGTCATGACCCGTACAAGGTTTTTGCTGCATATGCAGAAGCAATGAAAGCCAAAGGTCAACCAACAGTTATTCTTGCGAAAACTGTTAAAGGTTACGGTTTGTCTGAAGAAATTGAAGCGGTGAACAAAACTCACCAAATCAAGAAAATGCAGATCGACTCTTTGAAATATGTACGTGACCGTTTCAACCTGCCATTTACAGACGATAAGTTAGAAGAGCTTCCATTCTACCGCCCAAGTGAAAACTCTCCAGAAATGAAGTATATGAAGGCGCGTCGTGAAGCTTTGGGTGGTTACCTACCTGCACGTCGTAAAGAGAGTGAGCAATTAGCCATTCCTGAATTGTCGGTATTTGATGCAGTATTAAAAGGTTCTGCGGGCAAAGAACAATCTACTACCATGGTGATGGTTCGTTTGATTGCTTCTTTACTTAAAGAAAAAGCAATTAAAGATCGCGTAGTACCAATCGTTCCAGATGAAGCACGTACGTTTGGTTTAGAAGGGATGTTCCGTCAGCTCGGTATTTATGCCGCTCACGGTCAAAAGTACACCCCAGAAGACCAAGAACAGTTAATGCATTACCGCGAAGCAAAAGACGGTCACATGCTTCAAGAAGGCATTAACGAAGCGGGCGCGATGAGTGCATGGGCAGCGTTGGCAACGAGTTATTCAACCAATAACTTGCCGATGATTCCAATGTACATGTACTACTCTATGTTTGGTTTCCAACGTATTGGTGACATTGCATGGGCTGCGGGTGATGCACAAGCTCAAGGTTTCTTGTTAGGTGCAACTGCTGGTCGTACGACACTGAACGGTGAAGGCTTACAGCACCAAGATGGTCACTCGCACATCCTTGCGAACACGATTCCAAACTGTGTGTCTTATGATCCATGCTTTGGTTATGAATTAGCAGTGATCGTACATGATGGTTTACAGCGTATGTATGTGAACCAAGAGCGTATTTTCTACTACCTCACCGTAATGAACGAAAACTACGAACACCCTGAAATGCCACAAGGTGTTGAAGAAGGCATTAAGCGTGGGATGTACTTATTCGAACAAGATGAGAAAGCAACAGTTCAATTGCTCGGTTCGGGTGTCATTCTACGTGAAGTGATTAAAGCGGCAAAAATCTTACGTGATGAATACCAAATCCATTCAAACGTTTGGAGTGTAACAAGCTTCAATGAGTTGGCACGTGATGGTATGGCATGTGAAGAATACAACCGCTTACATCCGTTGGCTGAACAAGCGAAAGAAGCGTGGATTTCTCAGTTACTTCGTCCAACTGACGGTATCGTTGTGTCTGCAACTGATCATATGCGCGCGTATAGCGAACAAGTTCGTGCTTACTTACCTGACAACCGTCCATTCGTAGCCTTAGGTACAGATGGTTATGGCCGTTCAGATACACGTGCAAACTTACGTAGCTATTTTGGCGTAGATGCTGCACACATTGTGGTTGCGACCTTGAAAAAACTAGCAGATGAAGGTGAAGTCGATGCGCGCCTAGTCAAAGATGCGATTTCTTCATTTGAGTTAGATACAGACCGTCCAGTGGCATGGGCTCCTCAGGCACACCCTGAAGTTCATGCAGTTGCGGACTACAAAGAACAATCAGGTGAGGAGAACTAAGCATGCAAATCACAACACCTGATATTGGCGTGGACAAAGCCACAGTTGCAGAAATTTTAGTGAAAGTGGGTGACCAGATTGCTGTTGATGACAGTCTAGTTCTCCTTGAGTCAGACAAAGCCTCTGTTGAAGTGCCAAGCACTTCAGCAGGTGTGGTTAAAAGCATCAGTGTTGCAGTGGGCGATGAAGTGTCTGAAGGCGCTGTATTGATTGAGCTTGAATCAGATGCTGCTTCAACTCCTGTCGCAGCAAAAGTGGAAGAAAAAGTAGCTGAACCTACTCCAGTTGCTAAACCAGAAGTAGCTACTCCTGTTGCAGCGACTCAACCAGCGACAAGTGCTGTAGTTGATGTACAAGTTCCAGACATTGGTGTTGAAAAAGCAGTCGTGGGTGAAATACTGGTCAAAGCTGGTGATACGATTGAAGTTGATCAAAGTATTGTGGTAGTTGAATCAGACAAAGCGACAGTTGAAGTACCGAGCACGGTTGCGGGCACAGTTGAAAGTGTTGAAATTCAAGCCGGTGACACCGTGAAAGAAGGTGTTGTACTGTTAAAAGTGAAAACAACATCTGCATCAAGTGCGCCAGTTGAAGCTCCTGTTTCTACAGCAGCTCCAGTGGCAGTGCCTGCACCAGTTCAACAAGAAACTGTAACTGCGACTGCTACTCAATCTGGACCAGTTGATATTAACGTTCCTGATTTGGGCGTAGATAAAGCAGTTGTTGCTGAAATTTTGGTACAAGTTGGCGATAAAGTTGATGTAGACCAAAGCCTTGTTGTGGTTGAGTCAGATAAAGCGACTGTGGAAGTTCCAAGTACTGTTGCGGGTGTTGTGAAAGCGATTCACTTGCAAGCAGGCCAGCAGGTTTCACAAGGTATATTGCTTGCAACAATTGAAGCTGAAGGCCAAGCACCTGCTGCGGCACCAGCGGCAAAAGCAGAAGTAGCTCCAGCTCCACAGGCAGCAGCACCTAAAGTGGCAGCTCCTGCTCCGACTCAGGCTGTATCTGCCCCAGCGTCTGGCAGTGACAAGTTAACCAAAGAGCAAGAAGCCGAAAACGCTAAAGTATATGCTGGTCCTGCTGTACGCAAGCTTGCTCGTGAACTTGGTGTGATCTTGTCACAAGTTAAAACTTCTGGTGAGCATGGCCGTGTTGTTAAAGAAGATATCTTTGCTTATGTGAAGACTCGTTTAACTGCGCCACAAGCTGCACCAGTTGCTGCTGCACCAGCGGTTTCGGGTTTGCCAAAGCTTCCTGACTTCACTGCGTTTGGTGGCGTGGAAGAAAAAGTACTGACGCGTTTGCAGCAAGTATCAATTCCGCAATTGTCGTTAAACAACTTTATTCCGCAAGTTACCCAGTTTGATTTGGCTGATATTACTGAGTTAGAAGATTGGCGTAATGAACTGAAAGGCAACTTCAAAAAAGAAGGTATCAGCCTGACGATTATGGCATTCATCATCAAAGCGGTTGCGCATTTGTTGAAAGAAGAGCGTGAGTTCGCAGGTCATTTATCTGATGATGGTAAATCAGTGCTGTTGCGCAATGAAATCCATATGGGAATTGCGGTAGCAACTCCAGATGGTTTAACGGTTCCAGTATTGCGTAATCCAGACCAAAAAACCATTAAGCAAATTGCAGTTGAATTGGGTGTATTGGGTCAAAAAGCACGTGACAAGAAACTTTCACCGAAAGACTTGCAAGGTGCGAATTTCACTATTTCAAGCTTAGGTGCAATTGGTGGTACGGCATTTACTCCGTTGGTGAACTGGCCACAAGTAGCAATTTTAGGAATCTCACCAGCAACCATGCAGCCTGTTTGGAATGGCAAAGACTTTGACCCACGCTTAATGTTGCCGTTATCTTTGTCTTACGACCATCGTGTGATTAATGGTGCAGATGCGGCACGCTTTACCAATAAGCTCACCAAGTTATTGGGTGATATTCGCAGTTTACTGCTCTAATTTATTTCTAGATCAGCGCATAAAACCTCGCCTCGGCGGGGTTTTTTTTATGGTGATGAATTTGGATAAATCGTAAAAATCTGTTGTGAAGTCTCGTGCATTCGCATGATTTGGTTAAAATGCATAAAGATGTCAAAGATAAATTGAATGCAGGGAGTTGCATGCAGATGTTTGCCTTTTTTAAATTTATGCTGCCAGTCTTATTATTGGTTTTGGTGTTGATGGGGCTTTGGCTCAGTGTGCTGCATTTTCCATGGCATTGGGTGACGTATATAGTGATGGGGCTGGAAATTTTCACCGCCACGATTGTCTTTTCAATGGAATATCAGGCACAGCATATTGGTGGTGCCAGCGGTTGGGGAAGTTTTGGTTGGTTGGGCTTTAATGTCGGTTTGGCGATGTTCTTGGGATTGTGTCGAATCGCTATTTGGCTATATCAACGTTTTGAATTTCAGTTTTAAACTGAACTCAATTACGTGATGATAAAATACAAATGAAAGAGTGGAAAACTTGAGTAAATTTTGTATAATGGTTGCGATTCATTGGGGAGTAGCCGCTTTTTACGCTATGTAAAAAGGTGATGATCAACATAATTGTTCCACAGAACATGGTCATCATAGCAAAGAACCAAATAAGCTTATCGAACAGCTTTTTTTGTTGGCAAGACCTTTGATTTACCACTCTGCATCAATCTATTTGATTTTGGCTAGCAGGAGAGGTAAGTCATAGGCAAATTTTGCTAGCCAGAGAAAAGATGTTATGCATGAGTTCCTCATTTCGACAGCAATTGTCGCACTCGCTGAAATGGGTGATAAAACCCAACTTCTTGCCTTATTATTGGCTGCACGTTTCCGTAAACCTGTTCCTATTCTGATTGCAATTTTAGCTGCAACGCTGATTAACCATGGTTTATCTGCAGTATTGGGGCAGTGGATTACGACTGTTTTGAGTCCTGAAGTCTTAATCTGGGTACTTTCACTTGGCTTTATTGGTATGGCAGCGTGGATGTTAATTCCAGATGAGCTGGATGATGAGACCGATAGTATCAATAAGTGGCAGAGATTTGGCGTATTCGGTGCAACCTTTGTCTTGTTCTTTTTGGCAGAAATTGGCGATAAAACTCAAATTGCAACTGTGGCCTTGGCTGCGCGTTACGACAGCATTTTCTGGGTGATGGCTGGAACCACAGTAGGCATGATGTTGGCAAACGCACCTGCAGTTTTTGTGGGTAATAAGTTGGCAGATAAGCTACCGATCTCATTAATTCATAAAATTGGCGCAGCCATCTTCTTGATTATCGGGGTCTCGACCTTAGTGCAGCATTATTTCTTCTAAGTGAGATTTTTTAGAAAACCCAGCAAATTAGTTGGGTTTTTTATTAGGTAAATCAGTCAAATAAGTACATAAAAATGAAAACTAGCTCTGTATATTTATTGTAAGTTTAGTTATTTCCATTTATGTTATAGGGAATTAAAAAATTGTACTTAATAGAATAGAATTATTGGGGTTTTGCTATGGCTTTTGATCGCACCACGTCACAAGTGTTATTTGATAATGGCACACATAAGTGCATCAGTTTTACCAGCTTGGTTAAAGGTGAAGGCGTACAGGCAAACCAGTTTCTGATTTTAGATCATGAGCGTGCTGCAGTATTAGATCCAGGGGGAGATTTGACCTATGTACCCCTAACCATGGAACTGAATAAATATACACGCTTGACCAATCTTGATTATGTGATGGCCTCGCACCAAGATCCGGACATCATTACTTCAATGCCACGCTGGCTGGTGTATACCGAGGCTAAAGTTGTGGCTTCAAAGCTTTGGGCGCGCTTCTTACCTCATTTAAACTCTGCCTTTATGAGTGACCGAATGAAAGGTGGTTGGTTAGAACGCTTGATCGAATTGCCAGACCACGGTGGGATCATTCCTTTAGGTGAATCCAGTATCGTTGTTGTCCCTGCGCATTTTCTACATTCAGTTGGGAATTTTCAATTTTACGACCCAATCGCAAAAATTTTGTTTTCAGGTGATATGGGCGCATCTATGGTGGATGATGCCAATAAGCCCTTGGAAAATTTTGCTGCGCATATCCCAAAAATGAAAGGTTTCCATCAACGTTATATGTGTTCCAACAAAGTGATTCGCCTTTGGGTGAACATGGTGCGCAGCATGGATGTTGAAATGATTGTGCCGCAACATGGTACGCCGTTTATCGGTAAAGAGATGATTAACCAATTCTTGGATTGGATTGAAACTTTAGAATGTGGCATTGACTTAATGGATGAAAGTATTTTTACCTGCCCAACCTAACGTCTTACCCAATTGAGAAATGAGATTGGCAGGTCAGCCAATCTCATTTCTAACATTAAAACGGGGGCTGAAAAATGCTTTACCGTGTACCTATATTTTTTAAATGATATTTTTTTAATAAAAAATGAAATTTAAAGCTAAATTTGTTTATAATAGCGCACGGAAATTACCAGTGAGACTGTTATGTTGACCATCGTTCAAGAAGCGTTAACCTTCGATGATGTCTTATTACTCCCTGCCTATTCTACTGTCCTCCCAAAAGATGTCTCTCTAAAGACACGCCTGACTCGTGGCATTAACTTAAATATCCCTCTCGTTTCAGCAGCAATGGATACCGTGACTGAGTCACGTATGGCAATTGCGATGTCACAAAACGGTGGTATTGGTATTTTGCATAAAAACATGGATATTGCTGCCCAAGCTGCAGAAGTACGCCGTGTGAAAAAATTTGAAGCAGGTATGGTCAAAGACCCAATTACAGTAACACCAGAAACCACAGTACGTGAGTTGATTGCGATTACGCAAGCCAACAACATCAGTGGTGTGCCTGTAGTAAAAGACGGGAAAGTGGTTGGTATAGTGACAGGACGTGATACGCGTTTTGAAACCAATCTTGAGCAACCTGTAAGCAGCATTATGACGGGTCAAGACCGTTTAGTGACTGTACGTGAAGGCGAATCTAAAGAACAGATTCAAGCACTCTTACAGAAACACCGTATTGAAAAAGTATTGGTGGTTGGCGAAAACAACGAATTAAAAGGTCTCATTACGGTCACTGATTTCCGTAAAGCAGAACTTTATCCAAACAGCTGTAAAGATGACTTAGGTCGTTTACGCGTAGGTGCTGCAGTGGGTACAGGCGTAGAAACACCAAGCCGTGTAGAAGCATTGGTTGATGCAGGTGTTGACGTGATTGTGGTCGATACCGCACATGGTCACTCTGCAGGTGTTATCGAACGTGTACGTTGGGTTAAACAAAACTACCCACAAGTGCAAGTAATTGGCGGTAACATTGCAACAGGTGATGCTGCATTAGCTTTACTTGATGCAGGTGCTGATGCTGTAAAAGTCGGGATTGGTCCAGGTTCAATCTGTACTACTCGTATTGTTGCGGGTATTGGTATGCCGCAAATCTCTGCGATTGACAGTGTTGCCAATGCATTAAAAGATCAAATTCCTTTAATTGCTGACGGTGGTATTCGCTTCTCTGGCGATATGGCAAAAGCGATTGGTGCGGGTGCAAGCACGATTATGGTGGGTTCACTCCTTGCAGGTACTGAAGAAGCACCTGGTGAAGTGGAATTCTTCCAAGGTCGTTACTACAAAGCTTACCGTGGTATGGGTTCATTGGGTGCAATGGCGGGTGCGACAGGTTCGGCTGACCGTTACTTCCAAGACTCTAAAGCGGGTGCTGAGAAGTTGGTGCCAGAGGGTATTGAAGGTCGTGTACCGTACAAAGGACCAATGGGCAATATCGTACATCAAATGATGGGTGGCTTACGTTCTTCTATGGGGTATACGGGTTCATCGACCATTGAAGATCTACGTCAAAATGCAAAATTCGTGAAGATTACTGCCGCAGGTATGTCAGAGTCTCACGTGCATGATGTCACCATTACCAAAGAAGCACCCAACTATCGCGTTGGTTGATTTTTCGTAATTTAGATCTAAAGAGACCGTCAACACTATGACGGTCTTTTTTGTTTTGGTGTAAAGTATTTCACTATGACAAAAGGTGGATAACAGCACCTAGCTATAAGAAGTGAGTAAAACATGAGTTATTTTGGCACAGATGGTATTCGTGGGAAATTTGGAGAATTACCAATTACGCCTGAATTTGCATTAAAACTAGGATTTGCAGCAGGAAAAGTCTTAAAAAAAAATTCGCAGAAAGAAAAGCCAATCGTCGTATTAGGTAAAGATACCCGATTATCGGGCTATATTTTAGAAGCGGCTTTACAGGCAGGACTAAATGCTGCGGGTGTTTATGTGCATTTATTAGGGCCATTACCAACGCCTGCAATTGCCCATTTGACTCGTGCTTTGCATGCGAGCTTAGGGATCGTGATTTCTGCGTCGCATAACCCGTATTTTGATAACGGCATTAAATTCTTTTCTGGTGAAGGCAAAAAGCTGCCTGATGCATTGCAAGAAGCAATTAATCAAGAGTTGGAAAATGACTTGTTGATTGAAGATACTGCCAACTTAGGTAAAAGTGTTCGTGTGAAAGATGCGAACGGCCGTTATATTGAATTCTGTAAATCGACTTTCCCATATCATTATGATTTGTCAAATTTAAAAATTGTAGTGGATTGTGCTAATGGGGCTGCGTACAACGTGGGACCTGCCGTGTTTAAAGAACTCGGTGCCAAAGTAATTGCACTTTATAATGAGCCAGATGGTCTCAACATTAATAAAGACTGTGGTTCAACCCATCCTGAAAACTTACAGAAAGCTGTTGTTGAACATAAGGCAGATGTAGGGATTGCTTTTGATGGTGATGCGGATCGCGTGATTATGGTCGACCGTAATGGTGAACAAATCACAGGTGACCATATTCTGTATATTTTGGCGACACAAGCCAGCAAAAAACCAGCAGGTATTGCTGGTACAGTCATGAGCAACATGGCGCTAGAATTGGCATTAGAACAAGCTCAAGTGCCATTTGTACGCGCTAAAGTGGGCGACCGTTATGTGTTGCAAGCTCTTGAAGAAAATCAGTGGGTCATAGGTGGTGAACCGTCAGGTCATATCCTAACGCTAGATAAGAGCACGACAGGGGATGCGATCATTGCGGCATTACAAGTACTGACAGTAATGGTTGAACAGAATAAGCCATTGCATGAACTGGTTGCAGACTTCAATCTATTCCCGCAAGTATTGGTCAATGTGCGTTTGGAGCAGATGATAGACCCGTATGCAAACCCTGCAATGGTGGCTGAATTTGAAAAAGCGGAAGCACAGCTCGCAGGTCGTGGTCGACTTTTGATTCGTAAATCAGGCACGGAACCAGTGATTCGGGTCATGGTCGAAGGTGATCAACTAGAAGAAGTGACTACTTTGGCAAATCATCTTGCTGATGTTGTTCGTACCCAAGCCGCTTAAGGAATCATGTCATGAGCGATTTAATTAAAGATTTAAGTGAATTGCGGTTGAGTTATCAGAAAGGGGAATTACTCGAGTCGGAGGTTGAACAGTATCCGCATGAGCAATTTCTCAATTGGTTTAATATGGCCTTAGAGGCACGTTTACACGAACCTTATGCCATGTATTTGGCGACTGCCAACAGCCAAGGTCGTCCACACGTCCGTACGGTACTGTTACGCGGTGCAACTGAAGCGGGTTATGATTTCTATACCAATTATGATAGTCAAAAAGGCTTAGATTTGGTTGAAAACCCTTATGCTGAGCTATTGTTTTATTGGCCCGAGTTGGAGCGCCAAATTCGTGTCAGTGGTCGTGTCGAAAAAATTTCTGAAGATGAGGCAACAGCCTATTATCGAAAGCGCCCACGTGACAGCCAGATTGCTGCACATATCAGTACGCCGCAAAGTGGTGTGATTGCCAGTCGTGACGAGCTTCAGCAACGGTTCCAGAATTTACAAGAGCAGGTTGTAGATCAGTCCGAATTGGATAAACCTACTTTTTGGGGCGGCTATCGTTTGCAGCCAGACTATTATGAGTTTTGGCAAGGGAGACCAAATCGTTTACATGACCGTCTGAGTTATGAAAGAATCGATGGTAAATGGAAATTACAACGACTGATGCCTTAAATGACTCAGATACAAATTAAACAACGACCTTATTTAACACGCCCTGAAAATATTCAGGGCGTGTCACCTTTTATTGCACAAATTTTGGCGCGCCGTGGGGTGCAATCTGAACAAGAACTGGAATTAAAGCTAAAACATCTTTTAGCTCCGAATTTAAAAGGATTGCCTCAGGCGGTTGAACTGCTCGATCAAGCCCTCGATCAGCAAAAAAAAATCGTCATTGTTGGGGACTATGATGCAGATGGTGCTACCAGTACGGCATTAATGGTTTTGGCATTGCGAGAAATGGGGGCACAAGTGAATTATCTGGTGCCTGACCGCTTCAAATATGGTTATGGTTTAACCCCTGCAATTGCAGATTTGGCTTTTGCGAAGTTTCAGCCTGATGTTTTGGTTACGGTGGACAATGGAATTTCCAGCCATGCGGGTGTGGCTCAGGCACAAGCACATGGCATGCAGGTGGTGATTACCGATCATCATCTCACGACCAAAGAGACGCCTGCTGCTGAGGCTGTGGTGAATCCTAATCAATTGGGCTGTGAATTTCCAAGCAAAGCCTTGGCTGGTGTAGGCGTTGCGTTTTATCTGTTGGCGAATTTAAGTAGTGGTCGTGCTCAGCAAGGTAAATCCAGTGCCAAAATGGCGCAGTATCTGGATTTGGTGGCTTTAGGCACCTACGCAGATGTCGCTGCACTGGACTATAACAACCGTATTTTGGTCGATGCGGGCATTAAACGGATTCAACAACAACAATGTCGCATCGGGATTTCGGCTTTATTGGAAATTGCTGGTCGTGATGCTGCACAACTGAAAGCCCCAGACTTAGGTTTTGTTTTGGGGCCACGCATTAATGCTGCGGGACGCATGGAAACCATGGACATTGGTATTGAATGTTTGTTGGCAGAAGAATACAGCACTGCATATGCTTTGGCTCAGCAACTGAATCAGTTGAATGTGGAACGACGTCAAGTCGAAACTCAAATGAAGCAGGATGCTTTAAGCGCTCTGGCACAATTCAAACTTGAGCTAAGCGAGACACCTGCTGCGTTGATTTTATTTGAACCCCATTGGCATCAAGGGGTGATAGGGATTGTGGCGGGACGCTTAAAAGAACAGTTTCACCGTCCTGCCATTGTATTTGCTGCCGATGAAGATGGTGAGCATATTAAAGGCTCAGCCCGCTCAATTGAAGGCATTCATATTCGTGATGCCATAGAAAACGTGGCAGAGCAGTTTCCACATTTGGTCAGCCATTTTGGTGGACATGCCGCAGCCGCGGGCTTAACCATCAAGAAACAGCATTTCGATGAATTTAAACAGCATTTTGTTCAACTCATCCAAAGTATGGATGAATCACTGTTTCAAGCAACGTTGTGGACCGATGGCATATTACCGACTGAGGCATTGAATTTAGATACGGTTCATTTACTGCAAAATTTAACCCCTTGGGGGCAAAAATTTCCTTCTCCTATCTTTGAAGGGCAGTTTCAGGTGTTGGATTATCGTTGGTTAAAGGAAATTCACCTGAAATTACGTCTGGCTTTGGAGAATGGGCAAGTGGTGGATGCGATTGCTTTTAATGCTGCGGATAAATTCAGCTTTGATCCAATGCAGTCCTCGGTACATTTGGTATATGAATTAGAACAGAATAGTTTTAATGGGCAAGTGAGTTTGCAATTGCGAGTTTTGCATTTGCAATAATTAAAAAACCGCTGAATTCAGCGGTTTTTTAATTAAAGCTTAGGTAAATTAGAATTAGAAGCGGTATTTCGCTGCTACACCAAACTTGTTGTAGTCATTGTTACCAACTTCACCAAAACCTACACGACCTTCAAGGCTCACTTGCGGAGTAAAGAATTTACGTGCATTTACACCGAATTCATTGACATCGTTTAAGTCATTGCTGTAGTAGTCTGCACCCACACTGAAGCTTTTATCAATGAAATAGTCAGCAGCAAGGTTGTATTCGTCTAAGTCACCAAAAGAAGCACCTGCTTCAAGGTTGATGTCTTTACCATTGCTGAGTTGAGTGACATATTTCGCACGGATTGTAGGGTCTACACCGTCATCATGGTCATTGTCATAACCTTTAAGACCAGCCGCCACCAAGAAGCCTGGTGCTGGTAAGTAACCCACTTCAGCGCTGTAAAGTGTGGTGTCAAAGTCAGCACCATTCTTGAATTTCACATCTTGACGGCCAATATTACCACTCAAGTAGAAATCTGAGTTTGGAACAAAGTATTCAGCGCCTACACCATAATTGTTGACTTCGTCATCACCAACTTCGTTATAAGCATAGTGCGCATTCACATTACTTGCGCGGTCTAGGAATGCAGCTTCGGCTAAAGGTGCATTACGGGTTTGAACTGGGTTGAAGTAATAGGTGCCATCTACACCAAAAGAACCGCTTGAGCTGCCGTTATCAGGATCGATTAGTCCAGCAGAAGCACCAACTTCGGCTTGGTATGCATGAGCTGTTCCAGTCATGGCAACGACAGAGAACAACGCTGAGGCAATTGCTAATTTTTTCATGGAATGGACCCCTCTGAAACTTGGCTAAAAATAAATTAATTTTTTGTTACACTTTTAGTCTAGGGCAAAACAAGATTGCGTCAACAGCGTGAAGGTTATGGAATTGTTTCGGGCGTAATATTATGTAATTACCTTTTATTAAGTGTTTGATATATATTAAATTTAATAATTGTAGTGATTTATTAAAATTGTGGATTTTCTATGAATAGCATAGAAAATGGTGAAATATTCGACGAAATTGTAAGTAGAAAATACTAAAAAACACGCCGAATGGCGTGTTTTTTTGGAAAACTTTAAACGTCAGAAAATCTTAAAAACGCAGTGTGGCATTTAAATTAAAGCCTTGTACATCATCACCAAAACCGACTGCACCACCGACAGCAAAGTTTGGATTAAAGAAATATTTAGAGCGCACTGAGAAGAAGTCGATATCCTCATCGCCATCATCTTCTATGTTATAAGCCAGTCCAAAGCTAAAAGCAGGATCAAAGTAATAATCGGCTGCCAAGCTGATATTGTCGACATCGCCCCAAGCAGCATCCGCTTCAAGATTGATAAATTGCCCTTGACCCACAGGAGCAACGTATTTGGCAGCTAGTGCAAAACGGTTATCATCATTGTCTTCATCTCCTTGGTAGCCATCAATTCCTGTAGCAAGGAGTAAGTTAGAGATTGGCATATAACCCACTAAGGCGCGGTAGGTCGTGGCATCGTAATCGTCTTTATATTTAGCACTACCCAGCACAGATTGAATTTTAGTTTCATCTTTTGCTTGCCCAAAATCCACTTGACTATTCAAATAAAATTGCTCAACAGAATATTCCATGCCTACTACTATATGATGACCTCGTATTTTTTGAGCAGCACTGTTGCCTAAGTCATCCATGACAGTCTTGCTGTCCCAATAATCATAGTCATAACTTAAATAGGCATTGCTATTGTGACCCAAGAATGCTGCTTCATTGAGCGGCCCGTTTTTGGCAATAACAGGATTAAAGTAGAAGGTTCCTTTCAGGTCAAACTGTCCTTCAGCATCAGTAATATCATCATTGCGGTCAAAATAACTAAAGCCTGTATCTATTTGAGCATTATAGATAAAACTTGAGGATGCTATGAGTACCAAAGCTGAACTCACAAAAACTTATTTCATGTAATAAAGCCCTAAAGTGGTTGTCGTTATAAAAGTGTTATGTTTTTTTTAAGTGGAGCTATGGTTGATAAATCCATCAGCGCCTTCAATTCCTAATTGCAGGTGGCGGCTAAAAATCTCCAAATGCTCTGTGCTATAATTGAGGGCTATTTAAGCTAATTATTGATTTGAGAGCAGCTCCCGTGGAAATTAATCCTTATTTAAACCAATTAAAAGATTTAAACGACCGTGGTCAAACACTACGGGGGTATCTTTGACTACGATCTAAAGAAAGAGCGTTTAGAAGAGGTTTTACGTGAATTAGAAGATCCTACAATTTGGAATGACCAGAGCCGTGCACAGGCTATGGCTAAAGAAAAAGGTGAACTTGAAAACGTTTTAAACGTGTTGGATGGTTTAGCCACTCAACTTGAAGATGCACAGGCAATGCTGGACTTGGCGGTAGAAGCCGATGATGAAAGTCTGTTGGCAGACGTACAATCGGAATTATCTTCTGCCGAGGAAGAGCTGGCAAAACTTGAGTTCCGTCGGATGTTCAGTAACCCAATGGATCCAAATCCATGTTATGTGGAAATTCAGGCAGGTTCAGGGGGTACTGAAGCTCAAGACTGGGCGTCCATGCTGTTGCGTATGTATATGCGCTGGATTGAACGTCATGGCTTTAAAGCTGAATTGATGGAAGAGTCTGATGGTGATGTGGCTGGAATTAAATCAGCGACCATTCGTGTAGAAGGTGAGTATGCCTATGGCTGGTTGCGTACAGAATCTGGCGTGCATCGTTTAGTGCGTAAATCTCCATTTGACTCGGGTAACCGTCGTCATACTTCATTCTCTGCGGTTTTTGTTTCGCCAGAAGTGGATGATAACATTGAAATTGATATCAATCCTGCTGATGTACGTACCGATACTTATCGTGCTTCGGGTGCAGGTGGTCAGCACATTAACAAAACTGACTCTGCGGTACGTTTAACCCACGCCCCAACAGGTATTGTGGTGGCGTGTCAGAACCAGCGTTCACAACATGCCAACCGTGACCATGCATGGAAACAGTTACGTGCCAAGTTGTATGAGTTGGAAATGAGCAAACGTAATGAAGCTGCGCAAGCTTTGGAAGACTCGAAGTCGGATATTGGTTGGGGCAGTCAGATTCGTTCATATGTTTTGGATGACTCACGCATTAAAGATTTACGCACTGGTGTTGAAAACTCGAATACAGGTGCAGTATTGGATGGTGACTTAGATAAATTTATCGAAGCCAGCTTAAAGCAAGGCTTATAAGTCAATTATCATCAATAACTTAGCTAAGTTTGATGCAGTTTTTTACAATATATCTAAAATATTCGATATAAAAATCGAAAAAATACGATATATTAAAGAAAAGCTGAATCAAGCTTGCACATGATTGAACCTGTCTGAACTATGGATATTGATTTAATTTTTAAAGCACTGGCGAATCCGACCCGTCGACAAATTTTGGAATGGTTAAAACATCCTGAACAATTTTTGTCGAGTGACGAATGTGGTGACTTTAGACGAGGCGTATGTGCGGGGCACATTGAACGTTTAGGTAAAGTCTCGCAATCAACCATGTCCAATCACCTATCGGTGCTCCAGCAAGCAGGTTTAATTCAAGTCGAGAAATATGGGCAATGGTCTTATTTTTCCCGCAATGAAGCCTTGATTCAGCAATATATCGAACATTTGCAACGTTCACTTTAATTGAAAAAGTGGCGATCGAGGCGACTATGGCTGAATTGAATACTCCTTTAACTCTGGGTGATCTACACTTAAAAAACCGTGTGATTATGGCACCTTTAACGCGTAGTCGTGCAACAGCAGACCGCGTGCCAACTGCCATGATGGCGGAATATTATGCGCAGCGTGCAAGTGCAGGTTTGATTATTTCTGAAGCGACCGTGATTTCGGAAGAAGCCAATGGTTACTTGAATACACCAGGGCTGTTTAATGAAGCGCAAGTTGAAGGCTGGAAACAGGTCACTCAGGCGGTACATGCCAAAGATGGCTTAATTGTGGCGCAGTTGTGGCATGTAGGGCGTGTATCGCATCCTGATTTACTCAATGGGGAAACACCTGTTTCAGCAAGTAATGTACAACAGAAAGGTTATGTCAGCTTATTGCGTCCAAAACGTGAATATGTGGTGCCACGTGCTTTAGAGATCGCAGAAATCCAAGCCATTATTGAGCAATATAAACAAGCTGCGATTCATGCCAAAGCAGCCGGTTTTGATGGCGTTGAATTACACGCAGCCAATGGCTATCTGATTGACCAGTTCCTACAAAGTTCTACCAATTTACGTGATGACCAATATGGTAGCAGTGTTGAAAACCGTGCACGTTTGTTATTAGAAGTGGTGGATGCGCTGATTGAAGTCTGGGGTGCAGGTCGTGTTGGGGTGCATTTGGCACCGCGTGGCGATGAGCATGACATGGGCGATGCCAATCCACGTGAAACATTCGGTTATGCACTCGAAGAATTGGGTAAACGTAATATTGCCTTTTTCTTTACCCGAGAATATTTAGCTGATGACAGTATCAGTACTTACTTGAAACAACGTTCAGGTGGCGTACCGTTGATCGCTAACATGCGTTTAAGCCGTGAAGATGCGATTGAATTATTAGCAACAGGACAGGCAGATGCGGTGTCTTGGGGTAAAGACTATATTGCCAATCCAGATTTGTTTGAGCGTTTGGTTCAAGATGCACCTCTGAATGAGCTTAAGCTAGAAAACATGATCGGGACAGATGTAGCAGCAGGATATATTGATTATCCAACTTTAGCTGAAACTGAAACAGCAGTGGTTTAAATTGCTTTTCGGCTAAATTCACGACAAGATAACAGCGCAATTTACCCAGTGTGATAAATTGCGCTGTTTTATTTGTAATCGTTTTTTCGGAGCACGTATTTGGCTACTCCTTTTTGGTATAACGCAGCACTCGCAATGATTAAACCGCTGTATCAATGGCGAATCAAAAAACGGGCGCAAGATGAAAGAGCTTACCAACAAGAATGTCTTGAGCGTTTTGGGCCATTTCAAACGCCGAAAAACCGCAATGCGCTATGGTTCCACGCCGTTTCAGTCGGTGAAACCAATGCAGCACAGCCTTTAATTGAACACTATTTAAAACAAGGTCATCCTGTCTTGGTGACCAATACGACTAAAACAGGACAGGCACGCTCTAAGTCGCTATTTAATAAAGCACCCTATGATGCTCTGTTTCAAGCGGTGTATTTACCTGCCGATCAAAAGGCTTTGCTACAAGCCTTTTTCCAGAAATATCAACCAAAGCTTTTAATTTTAGTTGAAACTGAATTATGGCCAAATTTGTTGGATCAGGCACAGCTCTTTAAGGTTCCCTCGATTCTGGTGAACGCACGTCTCTCGGAAAAATCGGCACAAGGCTATGCCAAAGTATCAGGTTTAACTCGCGCGATGTTACACGGGCTAGACCAGCTCTTGGCACAAGACCGAGCAACGGCTGAACGCTTTATCCAGTTAGGTACAGCGCAGTCAATAACACAGGTGGTCGGCAGTATTAAATTTGATATTCATGCACCTGAATTGTTTGTCAAACAAGCGGCTCAACTAAAACAAGAATGGTCACTTGCTGGGCGGAAAATTATAACTATTGCCAGTACCCATGCACCTGAAGAACAAAAATTATTAAGTGCTTTAAAACCATATTTGGATGCACAGCCTGAACTGTTGTGCATTGTGGTACCAAGGCACCCTGAACGTTTCGATGAGGTCTTTGCAATTGCACAAAGTTTAAATTTAAACACGGCTCGTCGAAGTTTAAAGCAAGAAATAGTGGCGGATAACCAAGTCTACTTAGCTGACTCAATGGGTGAACTGTGGTTATGGTACGCCTTATCGGATGCATGTTTTGTCGGTGGTTCACTCAATGAACCGGGCGGTGGACATAATATTTTAGAGCCGATTGCCTTAGATGTCCCGACCGTATTGGGGAAAAACTATTTTAATTTCCAAAGTATTGTGGATGAATTTTTACATGCCGATGCAGTGAAAGTGGTTGAGAATGCTGAACAAGCCGTTGTCGTACTGATGCAGTTATTGGTAGATACTGGGCAAGCCCAACAGTTGAATCAAGCAGCACAGAAGATTATGCAGTTGAATACTGGATCTCTGCAAAAGCATATTCAAGCAATTGATGGCTATTTATAAGTCTCTGAAATTTGAATGCGTTTGTCACAACCGCAAATATTGTGGATTCAGTTGATGCCTTTGTGTAGGTGATTCCTACTTTTCAGAGATGAAAAGTAGCAAAAATCTTTTGCGGTGCTGAAGGTACGTCCTGTACCTCAGCACCGCGGGCGACATCCCTGTCACCCTCTGCGATAGCATGTGCTGATTGAGCCTTTACTGATTGGATTTGTTCTCTTTATTATGAATATCGTTCTTTTAGACCCGCGCCAAACCGAATCTGAAGTTTGGTCAATTACATCCACTCGCCAGTTAGCGCACTTACGTACCCATCTGAACGTACAGGTTGGTGATCGCTTGAAAGTCGGGATCCGTGAAGGTCAACGCTATTTAACCGAAGTCCTGATGGTCAGTGATCGTGTCATTCAAGTGACACCCATTCAGACTGAACCTGTTCCTGCTAAATTGCCAGTAACCTTAATTGTGGCGATGCCACGTCCGAAAGTATTGCGGCGTTTAATCATGGACAGCGTGACGATAGGGGTGGAAAAAGTTGTATTGCTACACAGTTATCGGGTGGATAAAAGTTATTGGCAAACCCCTTTTTTACAGCAGATTGATCAATACGTGACCTTGGGATTAGAGCAAGCTGGCGATACAGTTGCACCGAAAATCGAAATTTATAAGCGGTTTAAACCTTTTGTGGAAGATGTATTACCGACGTGGATTACGGTTGAAAGACCTGCTTATGTGGCGCATCCTTATGCAGGCATGACTATGCCGAATGCGATTACACATGCCTGTACCTTGCTGATTGGGCCAGAAGGCGGCTTTATTCCTTATGAAATTGATCTACTTGAAAAAAATGGCTGCCAAGCGGTGAGCTTAGGCAACCGAATTTTAAGAACGGAAACTGCAATTCCCTATATTTTAGGGCGTTTGTTTACCTGAGGTTTCTGCGTTCATGTAAGGAAGGTTCTGGTCACGGTGGACTTTTACCTCTTGTACTGGATAAGGAATATTAATATTGTGTTCATTAAAGGCTCGTTTGACTTCGGCCTGAATTTCACTGATTGATGCCGCAATATTGGTTTCAGTAGTATCAATCCACCAACGTACGGTCAGATTCACCGAAAAATCAGCCAACGCACTGACATTAACTGTAAAGCCAGGTTGACTGAGGACATTACGATTTTTATCTAAAATGGCTGTAATAATGTTTTTGGCTTTTTGTTCATCATCTTCATAACCAATCCCTACTATGAACTCACAACGACGACGTTGGTAAGCGGTATTCACCGTAACAGGGCTGGTATAGACGGTTGCATTTGGAATCACAATGCGGCGACCATCATTGGAGCGTAAGAAGGTTGCGCGAATCTGAATATCCTCAACGGTCCCTTCCATATTATTAACGATAATATCATCGCCTATACGGAACGGTTCACCGAGTAAAATCAGAATACCTGACAGCATATTCTGGAAAATGTCTTTGAAGGCAAAACCAATCGCCACCGAACCAATTCCCAAGGCACTCATCAGTTGTCCTGGAGTAAAGCCTGGAATGGCAATGACCATGGCAATTAGAAAACCAAAGAAAATAATGATACTGGTTCCGACACGATTCAATACCAGCACCAGATTTTGTCGCGTATATGAGCGATTTTCTAATGTTTTACGAACAAAGAACTTAAACACCTTAGACAATAGCCAGAAAATAACTATAACAATCAGGGCAATACAGAAATAGGGTACACGCTCCCAAAAACTGGCCATGATTTTATCAATGGTGGTGTAGGCATCATTATATTTTGCAGTATGTGCAATCACGGTTTCAGCCGTTTTTGCACCTGCTTCTTGTATCATTTGAGAAGTTCCCTGAGCAACTTCGCTCAGGTTGTGTTGTTGTTCTGCCACAGGAGATCCGAAACAATTTAAATTTGTCGCTATTTTGCCTGAAAAGTGCCAGAAAGATAACCAAATAGAACTGAAGTTATACAGCTTTAATCATGTGGATCGCCGTTAAAAATATTCAGTTCCTTTTTGAATGACTTCTTGTGGGGTTTCGAGCTCACCTGCTCCCATCATATAAGAGATGAAACTCCCAGAGGCCATAAAACTTAACACAAACAAAATGATCATCAGCCACGCTAGAATTTTCTCCCAAACAGGTGTGGTACGCGGCGCACCGTATTGATTTAATCCTGCTGTACCTGAAGCCAATAATACATAAAATGCCATAAAAAAATTAACAAGCGGAATCAAGAACAACAACAGCATCCAGCCTGATTTATTCAGGTCATGAAGGCGACGGATCATAATCACCAAACTGAAATAAAAATACAGAATGAAAATGACCCAAAAACCAAGTCCAGCCACGCTTAAAAAGGTTTGTAAGACATTGCTTTCTAAAGAATAGGTACTGAAATTAAAAATTCCAAGGAACAGGCTTAAGGCCAATGTGGCAAAAAAGGTGATTAGATTGAGAAAACCACTCCAAGCAATCAAGCTCAGTCGACCAAAGCGCCCTTGCATAGACAAAGGATTCTCATTTTGAGGTGAGACATTACGTGAGAAAAATGGTGATGTTTGCGGAGTGCTCATAGGCTTTCCTAGTGTGGATTCGGTAATGAAATGTTGCGTTTTGCAAAAGAAGATACGTGGCATTTCAGGAAAATTATAAGATGAATTTAAGCGCCAAACACTGATTCATCGAAAGTTTTTCTAGAACTTAGATTTCATCTTTTGAATTTAAGCTGTATAAATAATATACGACCAAAGCATGATTGCAGTGTCTAAAAAAGAGCCGTAATACTGCCCAGATGCAGCAATAAAAAATATATAACGTGGCATGCATCTCGTGATGAGATGGAGAAGATCAAGGAAGTATGAATATGAAAGAAGTCTATCCTGTTCCAGAAGAATTTAAGAAAACGGCACGGACCAATGAAGCCGAATATTTTGAACGTTATCAGCAATCCATTGAGCATCCTGAAGATTTTTGGGCAGAGCAAGCTCACAAACTGGAGTGGATCACCCCATTCACGCAAGTCAAAAATACCAATTTTGCTAAAGAAAATTTTAAAATTGAATGGTTTGCCGATGGCGAATTGAATGTCTGTGCCAACTGCTTAGACCGACACTTAAAAGAACATCCGTATAAACCTGCCATTATTTGGGAAGGAGATCATCCTTCACGACATAAAATTATTTCTTATATGGAATTGCATGATGAGGTTTGTCGGTTTGCCAATGTTTTGAAGAAAAATGGGGTTAAAAAAGGCGATCGAGTAGTACTGTATATGCCAATGGTTTCGGAAGCTGCAATTTCTATGTTGGCTTGTGCTCGGATTGGCGCCGTACATTGTGTGGTGTTTGGTGGATTTTCTCCCGATTCTTTGGCCAGCCGAATTGAAGACAGTCAGGCGAAAGTCGTGATTACGGCGGACTCTGGCATGCGCGGTGGCAAACCGATTTTTCTGAAAGAGAATGTCGATGCTGCTTTAAGTCTGTCAGGTACAGAGTCGGTGCAAAATGTCATAGTGGTACACCGTACAGGCAATCCAATTGAGATGAAACCGCAGCGTGATTTGTGGTATCACACGGAAATTATGTCGGTGAATGATATTTGCCCGCCAGAACCCATGAAAGCTGAAGATCCATTATTTATTTTATATACCTCAGGTTCGACTGGGAAACCGAAAGGAGTATTGCATACCACAGGGGGTTACTTGACCTATGTGAACAGTACTTTCCGTGAAGTATTCGATTTAAAACAAGATGATATTTTCTGGTGTACTGCTGATGTGGGCTGGATTACAGGACACTCCTACGTGATTTATGGACCACTTTCGAATGGTGCAACCACGGTCATGTTTGAAGGTGTCCCGCAATATCCAAGTTGGGCACGTACGGGGCATATCGTCGATAAGCATAATGTCACTATTTTATACACTGCACCTACCGCTATTCGTTCTATGATGCGTGAGGGCGATGCCTTTGTGCGAGAGAGTGATCGGAGCAGTTTACGTTTATTGGGTTCGGTGGGTGAACCAATTAATCCTGAAGCATGGAATTGGTATTACACCGTTGTGGGAGAAAGCCGCTGCCCGATTGTGGATACGTGGTGGCAAACCGAAACAGGCGGTATTTTAATTTCCCCATTACCTGGTGCAACGGATTTAAAACCGGGCTCTGCTACACGTCCCATGTTTGGAATTCAACCCGCTTTGGTTGATGCAGAGGGCAAAGAACTGGAAGGTGAGGCCGAAGGCAATCTGATTATTAAGGATTCTTGGCCGGGGCAAATGCGTACCATTTGGGGTGATCCCGCACGCTTTATTGAAGCCTATTTCTCGACTTATCCGGGCAGTTATTTTACAGGGGATGGGGCGAGAAGAGATAAAGATGGCTATTACTGGATTACAGGACGTGTGGATGATGTGTTAAATGTTGCAGGGCATCGTCTAGGCACGGCAGAAATTGAAAGTGCCTTGGTGGCACATGAAGCTGTTGCTGAAGCTGCTGTGGTGGGTATGCCGCATGAGATTAAAGGGCAGGGTATTTGTACTTTTGTGACTTTACAAGCAGATGTTGCTGAGTCTGAAGAACTGAGAGCTGAGTTGGTGGCGTGGGTACGTAAAGTGCTGGGTCCTGTTGCTACGCCAGATGCGGTACATTGGGCACCTGCTTTACCTAAAACCCGTTCGGGTAAAATTATGCGACGAATTCTCAGAAAGATTGCCGCGAATGAATTGGATAGCTTAGGGGATACTTCAACCCTAGCTGACCCACAAGTGGTGGAGGTTCTGATCGCCAATGTTTACTCGAAAGCCCCCTCTTAAGTCCGCTTGGATTGGGTTCTAAATTTATAAGAAATTTAAGGCAAGAAGTCGCGTGATACGCTGCTTCTTGCTAATCGGATTAAAAAATAATTTAACGTCTGGTTAAAACGAATTATTTTTAAGATTTTGGAAAGAAGATGTAAGTATAAATTTTTTAAGTTGACGAGTCAGATTGAAATCTGTAGATTTTCTTTTTGTGAGGATCTTTTCAAATGATTTTTCAATCTATTTTGACCCAATTCCAAACGCTCTCTTTGGGCACTGATGCCTTCAAAAAACTCAAACAGCTTTGTGAGCAAAGTATTCCACTTGCCATAGATTCATCTGAACAAACCGCTTTATTTTTAATTTACGGGTTTGCTAAAAATTACGTTTTACTCTACGAAGATCAAGCGGTCACATCTGAGTTTGCCCAAGCCGCCAAACAGCAGCTATTGGATTATATGTTGCAACTGGGCAATGTAATTCAGACGGGTCAAAAAGACCAGATTTTGGACAGTTTGAATCAGGTAACTGCAGAATATATGCAAAGTTCTAGAGTATTCTAAGACCAAGTATTTAAACGGATATCACGGCGAATTAAATTTTATTTTATCCCAAAAAAATCCCCTAAGCCGAGCCTCAGGGGAAATTTGGTGTTGCCATGTTATTGTTGTTATAGGTACATGAAACCAGTCTGCTTAAATTGTAATGCAATAATTAAGCAGACTTTGCTTGTACACGATGTTGTGCTTCAAGTTCACGGACCAAAGGCAACACCTTTGCGCCGAAGTATTCGACTTCTTCAATAAAATGTAAGAAGCCAGATAAAACCAGATCAACCCCCACGTGTTTTAACTCAATGATTCGCTGGGCAATCTGTTCAGGTGTACCAATCAGATTGGTTTTAAACCCATCGTTATATTGAACTAAGTCTTCAAAAGTCGATTTTGCCCAGTTGCCTTCGCCTTCTATCGTTGCAGCGCCTGCTTCACGTGTGGCGTCACCAAAGGCATTAACGGCTGAAATATTGGCCTTGGCAATAATTTCCTGTAATACTGCTTGAGCCTCTTCTTCTGTATCACGGGCAATAATGAAGGCATTTACCCCAATTTTGACCTGATGACCATTTAGTTTGGCTTTCTCGCGAATATCATCGATTTGTTTTTTCAGTTCTTCGACGGTATTGCCATTGGTGAAATACCAGTCCGAAACGCGGGCAGCCATATCACGTGCGGCACGAGAGCTGCCCCCCTGAAAGATTTCAATATGAGGTTGCTGCACAGGCTTTGGTTTTAAGGTGTAGTCATTAAATTGGTAGTAACGGCCTTGAAAACTAAAATGATCCTGTGTCCAAATTCCTTTGAGGCTCCGAATGAATTCTTCTGAACGTGCATAACGTTGATCATGTTCGGGCCATTCTTCCCCAATGGCATCGAATTCACCTTTAAACCATCCACTGACCACATTAATTGCAATGCGTCCTTGCGATAAGTGATCAATCGTGGCTAATTGTTTCGCAGCTAAAACAGGTTTCCAGGGACCAGGCAAAATCGCAGCAATAACTTTGAGTTTTTCTGTTTTAGCCAAGAGACCATGGCTAAAACTCACCGACTCATGTTGATTTTCTGCACCATAACCAGCGGTAAAGCGAATTTGAGTCAGTGCATACGCAAAGCCATTTTGCTCAGCCGTTTGCGCCAAACGGACATTGTACTCATAACTCCAGTCAGTACGCTGTTCAATGTCACTAACGACCAAGCCACCACTGACATTGGGCACCCAATAAGCAAAAAGAACGTCATTATGTTGTGTCATGCGGAGACCCTCAAAAGGTTTAATTTTTATGCAACATGGCTTTGTAGCGGTTTTTTTGCATGGAGCCGAGACTCAGCCGCATCTAAACTTGGTACTGCGGCAGAAGGTAAAACTTCGGCCTGTTCAATTTGCGTATTAATGCCCAAAGTTTGATTAGCATGTTGGGATTTTTCTTTGATGACATCGGCACGTTGTCCTTTGGCTGGCGCCCATTCCAAAATTGGTAAGGCACGTGCAACAGCCAGAGTAATACGGTCACGCAACAGTTCACTGTGAATGGTGTATTCTGGAGTGAAATCACGGTCTGTGGCATACACGCCAATTGGAAGCGTTTGTGCTTGGAAAAAGCTAAACAGCGGACGTAGTTGGTGCTCCAATACCAAGGCATGACGGTCACTTCCGCCTGATGCAGCCAGTAATACAGGGACATCCACTAATGCGGTTTGCTCGACAAAGTCAAAGAAATGTTTGAAAAGTCCTGTAAATGAAGCACGATAAACAGGAGTCCCCACAATCAATGCATCGGCTGCTTCTACTGCCGCTAAATCATCTTGGATACGTTGAGGTAACTGATGGCGATAAATAGCGCCCCCTAATAAATGTCCAATTTCGCTAAACTTAATAAAATGTACATTGATTGGCGTGGCTTCACCCAGTTCATTCAGAATTTCTTGAACCAAAGCTTCGGTTTTAGATGGTGTATTTAAACCACCTGAAACAGCGACAATATTGAGGGGTTTGGGTTGATGAGAAGATGACATAGTAAATAACCTAAAAGCAGTCTTAGAATGTTTACTATTTATCAACAGGAGCAAAGGCGCTGTAAAATAAGGAAAAACAGATTCATTATCTGATTTTAAGATATATCTAAAAATGGTGAGATGAGTCGCAACAATCTTGAGTAATTGGTTGAATTCTCAATTTATATTGCAAATGAATAAGGATTTTTAACCTGAGAATTAGATTTATAGTAAATTCAGATTTGTTTTTCGCCTTTTTCGAAAAACTTTATACGGGTGATTTCCCTATTTTTTGTAGTTATTTAAAAAATAGTTAATATTTGCATATCCTTAAGGGCACATGTATGGTTAGAATAAGAATTACTGTGCACTAGATCTCTTACGCTGCTTATGAATATTTTAATCGTTGATGATCATCCGTTGTTTCGTCATGCTTTGATTCAAGCCGTTCGCTATAGCTTACCTCAAGCCCAAATTAATGAGACTGCCGCAGTAAATGAATTTTATGAACGTTTAGAAAAAGGTCCTGAACCTGATTTGGTCTTATTAGACTTAAATTTACCTGGTGCTTCAGGTTTTTCTGCATTGGTTCATGTTCGTGCACAATACCCATCGCTGCCGATTATTGTGGTTTCTGCGCATGAGGAAGTGTCAATTATCCAGCGTGCCATTGCGCATGGTGCTATGGGTTATATTCCGAAGTCAGCACATCCGAGTCATATTGGTGAGGCGATTCGCCAAGTTCTAGAAGGTGAAATTTGGTTGCCACCAAATTTGCCAACCAATACGAGTTTTGACCCGCGTGCAGCAGATGAAACTGAATTGGCAGAGCGTATTCAATCGCTTACGCCACAACAGTTCCGCGTGTTAATGATGGTTGCGGAAGGTTTGCTCAACAAGCAGATTGCCTATGAACTAGATGTATCAGAAGCTACGATTAAAGCGCACGTGACTGCCATTTTCCGTAAATTAGGCGTGCAGAATCGTACTCAGGCGGTCTTGGCCATTAATGCGCTGAATATTGATGAAAAGAAAATGTAATGCTGTGAAGTACAAAAAATAAAGACCTTTTAGAGGTCTTTATTTTTATCTGTATCAAGCGGCATTAAGCCAAAAAGTCTTGTTTGTGCATGGTATTGTCACAATAAAGTGGGTTGAGTGCACATTCCAATTCATCAATTTGTTCTTGGCTAATATAACCTTTCGATTTTAAATATTCTGCGACGCGATCATCGCGTAGACTCAAAAATGCAGCGTCATAGACGCCCAAATCTACAAACAATGCAGCAGTTTCCAAACTGTTGAAGCGGTCGAGATAGATTTGATTGTCATACATTAAAAAGATGTGATCATATGGATCATTTACATCGACCATCAGCCAATTTGCTAATTCCATTGGTGGCGTTTTAATAAACAGTAGATCGGACAGTTCATCGAATTGACTGGTGTCTAATTGGTCTAAATTGGTTTTGACTTTACCTAACCATGCTTTGAATACTAGTACAGCACCTCCGCGAAGTAACATACTCCAAATTTGGTGACGAACAGCAGGATTTAAATTACGTGTCTCGGTCTGAAGTAACTGCAACAGTTTTTCTTCCTGTTGAGTTAGTTTTTCAAAGAGTCCTAGCCCTTGTGGTTTATATTCGGCAGGGGTAAACACATCAAAATTGAGTTCATCAAAAACTTGTAGCGCAAGTGGGACGGCATTTTGATAGAGGGTATTTAGTGCTTCAACATGAGTGGGGGTAATTTTACTTTGTTCAAAAACATGATTCCAATCAATATCGGGCAATAGTGCATTTACACCATAAAGTCGATGAAACTGTTGTGCTTGATGTAAATCATGTGGAACCATTTCAGAAATATTCATTGAGGTCTCCTGAAAGCTTGTGCAATGTGGGCGAGCATTGACAATTGAACGATTGGTCTTGTGAATTTTTTGCTCGAGGGATGTCCTCATTTATGGAATTTCTGCCTTGGAAAATGTATAAGACTAAAGTCGTATATGGTGGGAAATAAGTAATAAATATCAATAAAATGATGAAGTTGAAATTTTGTAACTAAGTGTACAACTGTGCATTAATGTAACCTGAATGAATCTGCCATAGCCAAAAAAATAAAATGCGAGAACGACTCCCTAATTTTTTATAATTTTATAATTTTCATTGAGTTAATTTTATATATGAGAGCAGCATATGAAGTCAGTTAAAAGTTTTTGTCCTTACTTAAGGTCATATTTGGCATTTTAAAAGCAAAATGATGCATTCAGAATGCTCTGAATACACCATCCTGTAAGTATTAGGATGCTTAGTCACTGGAAATTTTTAACCCAGATAACCACGATCGTAGCGATGCAGGTTTTAAAGGTTTTCTTAACAAGACAATATTGAGTTCTTTTAAGGTCTGTGGCAACTCTGGATCAGAGTCTGCGGTAATGAGTGCGATAGGTACTTTTTCCTGACGATTTTGTAAAATAAAGTCCAACCCCATTTTATCGTCATTTAAATGTTGGTCAACCAACCAGACTTGAATGTTTTCTTGTTGAATTAAGGCAAAAGCTTGCTCTGGTTCAGTGGCTTTAAACACTTGATAGCCCCATTTGGTCAGTAAAGTGCTCATACCCTCCAAAATGGTTTCATCATTATCCAAACATAGAATCTTATAGGCTTTAGTTTTTAATGGCACCGCTTGTATAGGAGTTGCAATGACCTTAGGTGCTGCGACCACAGGCACTTCAATCATGAAGCAAGAACCTTTGCCCAGCTCGGAATAGACATGTACTGGATAATCTAATAGTCCCGTCATGCGTTGTACAATCGCCAAACCTAGTCCCAGACCTTGTTCACCCCAAGGGGAGGTATGCCCGCAGCGCTCGAATTCTTGAAACAGCTTGATTCGTTGCTCTTCGGCAATACCAGGTCCAGTGTCCCAAACCCCAATCCGAATATGCTGCGGACGTTCTGAAGCACGTAGAACACCGACAATGACACGTCCTTTGGCAGTATAGCGTAACGCATTGCTGACAAAGTTCTGAATAATACGGCGAATCCATTGCGGGTCAGTATCAATCCAGAACTGAGCATCATGTACATGTAGTTGAATACCGCGTTGTGCTGCAATCGACTTAAACTGTAATTCTAAGTCGCTTAACAAGTCATGTAATGGATAGGCTTGACGTTTTGGTTGAATCGTACCGCCTTCTAAACGGGCAATATCTAATAATGCCGACAACATACTTTCTGCCCCATGCAAAGCACGGTCCAGTTGTTGTAAGGTTTTACGGTCTTCTTCGGATTGAACACTTTGTTCCAACGCCGTACTGAACAAACGTGCAGCATGCATGGGCTGTAACAGGTCGTGACTGGCTGCGGCAATAAATCGGCTTTTCGACATATTGGCTTTATCGGCCTGTTCACGTGCCAACTGTTGCTCTGTCAAAGCATCCGCAAGCTGTTGGGTACGATCTTGTACCCGTGCCTCTAACATCGCTTCATTTTCTCGGAATGCAGTAATGTCGGCGAAGGTGGTCACAAATCCCCCACCTTCAATCGGATTGCCACGCATTTGAATGACACGACCATCTTTACGAATTCGTTCAAATTCGTGTGCACTGCCGACTTTCATCCAGTGAATACGTTTACGCACATGTTCTTCCACCGACCCTGGTCCACATTCGCCACGCTCTGCGTTATAGCGAATTAAATCGGCAATTGGACAACCGACATAAGCCAGATCTTTAGGATAATCAAATAATTTAAGATATTGATTATTCCATGCCACTAAGCACATGTTTTCATCCACAACACTCACACCTTGGGTCATGTGGTCGATCATGGTCATAATCAGGTTTTGATTAAAACGTTGCCATTGAGAGGCTTGGTCTAAGATGTTCGCCACTTGCCCTAAAGCTAAGCCATTATTGACCATTGCAGTCGTCAATAAAGTACGTGCAGATGCTGCACCAATGGTGCCTGCCAAATACTGTTCCGTAAAGCGCCACCACATGCCATTGGCGCTGCTGTTGGCATTTAAAACGACATTGTTTTGTTGACAGAATTGTTCAAAAGCTCGGGTTGTAGGTCCATCTCCAGTAATGCGTTTGGCTAAGGTAATTAAGTCTGCAACTTTTAAACGTGCGACATCATGATGTAAATAGTTGATTTCAGAAGATGTATTTTGAGCAGGTAGTGGTTTGGTTTCATAATAAAAGAAACTTTCTGCTTGAATTTGTTCTGCAATGCTTGGTCGGAAAATACGAGAAATCCAGATATATAACAGAATATTAAGACCCAAAGCCCAAATGACACCGTGGGTTAAGGGCGCAAAAGATTCAAAACCCAGTAGGGCTTCAGGGCGTAACCAGCTTAGACCGAATGGGCCATGGAGTAAGAACTGCATGGTGAAGGTGGTGTAATCTTCAGGGAAGCTGCGTAATATGGTGGGTAGTAGTAGGGTATAAGCCCACATCATAAAACCAACAATTAAGCCTGCATAAACGCCTTGTTTACTCCCACCACGCCAGTACAAGCCTCCAATTAAGGCAGGGGCAAATTGTGCTACCGCACTAAAAGCCAATAGGCCAAATACCGAGAGCTGATCAATATCGTTGAAGAAATGAAAGAATAAAAAGCCCAACAGCATGACCGCTAAGATACAGACCCGACGAGTAAACTTCAGCACCAAAGGCATACGTTTATCATGTCGAGAAAGAAAATTGAAGCGCCATAGAGCCGGCATGATCAGGTCATTACTGAGCATGATAGACAAGGCAACCGATGACACCAACAACATGCCTGTTGAGGCAGAAAATCCACCCAAAAATGCCAAGATAGTGAGCCAATCCTGCTGATAACTAATCGGAAGTGAGAGTACTGCAACATCGGGAATCGCTAAATACTCAGGTGCAGCATGTAATGCCCAACTGGCAATCGGAATAATCGCCAGTGTGGTGAGAATAAGATAAATGGCAAACCAGCGACGCGCGCCACGAATATGTTTTTCATCCCGTAGTTCGACCACAGCAACATGGAATTGGCGAGGTAGACAGATAATGGCTAAGGCGGCCAACAGCGTTTGAATCCAGAAGGTTTCGGGTACGCCAAAGAGTTGGACATCTTTGAAGGTTTTGCCGACATCATGTGAAATTTGCCCAAGGTTTTCAGGTTCAGCAAAAACGAAGAAAATGGCCACGCAAAGCAAAGCGAATAATTTGACGAAAGATTCAAACGCCACAGCCAGCATTAATCCGCCATGCTGCTCGGTATTGGCGATTTGTCGCGTTCCGAAAATCATGGCCAAAATAGCCAGAATACCTGTCAGAAAAAGCACACTATTGGTGGTACTTTCCAACCCTGTGTTTTGCTGCAAAATAACGGTTGCACTTAAAGCAATCGCACGGAGTTGCAGCGCGAGATAAGGAATAATAGCAATCACTGCTAAAATGGTGACCAGTGAAGCCAAAGGTCCACTTTTACCATAGCGTGCTGCCATAAAGTCAGCAATTGAAGAAATCGCATGGTGTTGACGCACACGACCAAGTCTACGCCAAATGTCATAACCCAGCGCAACAAACAGTAAAGGGCCTAAATAAATTGGCAGGAAGATAATGCCTTCACGAACTGCGGCACCTGTTGCACCGTAAAATGTCCATGAAGAACAATACACTCCTAAAGTTAAGCTAAACAACAGCATCCGTCCACGCGTGCTTAGACGAGTTGCGTGTTTCTCCCCATAGAAAGCGCAAATAAAAAGTAATACGATATAAAGTGCGAGAACACCAATAATAAGCCAACTGTTCATAGTGCTGAATTGTCCCGAGTTACGGGCTTATCATAGCCTATTCAAGTTCGTGGCAGTTTGATTTGCTTAAAATTTAACGACCAAAGTCTAAATTACAAGAACCCTACAACATTGTTAAGTTTGTATACGAAATAATTCAAATTAAAAATGCGTCTATGGCTGGACGCTTCACAGGAGCAAGATTATGGATGAGGTTCAGGTAAACCAAATTCTGCAAAATCCCAAATTTAAGGAAATGGTCAGTCGCAAAAGTAAACTCAGCTGGACACTGACGGTCATTATGTTAGTAGTGTACGTTGGTTTCATGCTGTTGGTCGGCTATAACAAAGAGTTTTTAATGACTTCCTTTAGTGGTGGTGTTACCACAATTGGTATGCCATTGGGTCTAAGTATTATTGTATTGTCTTTTGTTTTATGTGGTGTGTATTCGTATATCGCGAATAACAAACTTGATGCATTAAATGAAGAAGCAATCCGCGAAGTTGAAGCAATTGCGCATGAGAAAGGACACCACTGATGAAATGGAATTCATTGAAAGCACTTACAGTTGCTGCAACAACCCTAATGGCTTCAGGTGTCGCACTAGCAAGTCCAGACTTAGGTGCAGCAGAACAGCAAGCAACTAACTGGCATGCCATCATCATGTTTGCCATTTTTGTCGGCTTTACCTTGTTTATTACGAAATGGGCGGCAAAACAAACCACCAACACTGCAGACTTCTATACAGCAGGTGGTGGAATTTCAGGTTTCCAAAATGGTTTAGCGATTGCGGGTGACTATATGTCCGCAGCGTCATTCTTGGGTATTTCTGCAATGGTTTTCAGCTCAGGTTTTGACGGCTTGCTGTATTCATTGGGTTTCATGGTGGGTTGGCCAGTTGTATTGTTCTTGGTGGCTGAACGTCTACGTAATTTAGGTAAGTTCAACTTATCTGACGTGGTGTCATTCCGTTTGGCGGAAAAACCAGTACGTACACTTGCAGCAATCAGTTCATTAGTTGTAGTTGCATTCTATCTGATTGCTCAGATGGTGGGTGCAGGTCAGTTGATCAAACTTCTATTTGGTTTGAACTACAACATTGCTGTAGTGATTGTTGGTCTTCTGATGATGGCTTACGTAATCTTCGGTGGAATGTTGGCAACGACTTGGGTACAGATTATTAAAGCGGTAATGCTTTTATCTGGCGCTTCATTTATGGCATTCATGGTCATGAAAGGCGTAGGTTTTAGCTTCGCTGAAATGTTCTCTCAATCGATTGATGTTTTTGCAAAAGTACATGAAATTACTGTAGCTGAAGCAGGAAACATCATGGGTCCTGGTAAACTTGCAGCGAATCCAATTGATGCGATTTCTTTAGGTCTTGCATTGATGTTCGGCACAGCAGGTCTTCCACACATCTTAATGCGTTTCTTTACCGTTAAAGATGCAAAAGAAGCACGTAAATCAGTAGTTGTGGCAACAGGTTTTATTGGTTATTTCTATCTTTTAACTTTCATCATCGGCTTTGGTGCGATCCTTTATGTATCGAACAACCCACAGTTCCTTGATGTTGCGAAAATGGCAATGACTGGCAAGCTTGAGCTTGTTGGTGGTAACAACATGGCTGCGGTTCACTTGTCTGATGCATTGGGCGGTGACTTGTTCATGGGCTTCATTTCAGCAGTAGCATTTGCAACGATTCTTGCAGTAGTTGCAGGTTTGACATTGTCTGGCGCTTCAGCAATCTCTCATGACTTGTATGCAAACGTATTCAAGAAAGGTCAAACGACTCCTGAATCTGAACTTCGCATGTCTAAAATTGCAACTTTAGGTTTAGCTATTTTTGCCATGATTTTGGGTATTTTGTTCGAAAAACAAAACGTTGCCTTCATGGTTGGTTTAGCATTCTCTGTAGCTGCATGTGCGAACTTCCCAGTGCTTGTATTATCAATGTTCTGGAAAGGCTTAACGACACGTGGTGCAGTAATTGGCGGTTTGGTGGGTCTAATCACTGCGGTGGTACTCATTATCTTAGCGAAAGCAGTTTGGGTAGACACTTTGGGTATTTCTGATACGCCAATCAACCCATTCAATGGTCCTGCAATCTTTGCTATGCCATTGGCGTTTTTCTGCTGCTGGTTGTTCTCTGTGACAGATAATTCTGCACGTGCCCAAGCAGAACGTAAAGCATTTGATGCACAGTATGTACGTTCGATGACAGGTGTTGGTATTTCAGGCGCGTCTGATCACTAATTCTGAATCAAACAATAAAAAAAGCCCCGTCAGGGGCTTTTTTTATTGCGTACTCAAAGTTGTCAAATAATGAATACCGAATACCTGCTAGACCTAGTCCACTAAATACGCTAAAACAGAATAAGTAAAATAAAAGATTTCTCAAAAATAAGTACAAACAAATGTTTGAAGTGTTCCCATCAATTGAATAAGGCAGGCAGATATGCAAGTGATGATCGACTTCTGGAAAGGATTTCGTTTATTGCCATCGGCATGGTTATTGTTGGTTCAATTCTGTATGTTATGGCTGTCGATCATGGGACACCGTGGGTTGTCATATCGGGCATTTATGTGGTGTCTGGGGGTATTGGCTTTACTAATTATTGCCAAAGTAATTCGACAAACGCCCGTTTATACTTTTCTGGGCTTAAGCTTTGTTGGAGGGGCTTTTATTTTTTCTCTTCTGATTTTATTGGGCTTTGACACCATCACGATACAGGTAATTGCACACAGTTTTGAAAGTTTGGCTTATTTTTTGGCAGCCTATGGTTTGGTACGCTATATGTTTGCAGACCGTTATTTGACCAAAGATGAAATGTTTGCAGCAGGCGCTGTATTTACCTTGATGGCTTGGGGGTTTGCATTTTTATATAACATTTGCCAACTTCTGATTCCCCATAGTTTTCAAAGTCCAACGTCGGGTCTACAATCTTGGTTGAACCTATTATTTTTAAGTTTTAGTTTACAGTCGGCGACAGGACTGTCCGATATTATGCCCATGACGCCCGCCGCACGTATTTTAGCAATGCTGCAAATGTTTTGTGGTGTCATGTATTTAGCCTTAATTGTCTCCAGACTAATTGCACTACAATATATTCGGCATGATCCGCGACACAATAATGAATAATGCAACGCGATAAATCGTTACAGGAATTGAACTGCTTTGCCTCACCGTATTTATTATCATTAATAAGAATCGTTAAAATTTAACATATTCATTTCTTAATAAGATCCGCGAAATTAACCGAATTGGTTTCATCTTTTTTACATCTATAAAAATCTTCTGGGGGAAATTATGCCTTCCATCAAGACGTCTCCATTTGCCAATGTCAAACGGAATGTATTTTTAAGTACTGTTGCGATTATCGCGCTATTTTTGGCGCTCATTTTATTCGATCCAAGCGGTTTTGAACGCTTAACCAAGCATTTAAATCAATGGATTATTGATTCTTTTAGCTGGTTTTATGTTTTAGCCGTTGCTTTTTTTCTTATTTTATTGATTTTCATTGCCATATCGGACATGGGTAAAATTAAACTGGGGCCTGAGCATAGCAGCCCCGAATATAGTAAAGGCTCTTGGTTTGCCATGCTGTTTACCGCTGGTATGGGGATTGGGCTGATGTTTTTTGGCGTGGCTGAACCCGTCATGCATTATGTCAGCCCACCGACTGGGGAAGGGGAAACGTTAGCCTCGGCACAGCAAGCGATGCGGATTACTTTTTTCCATTGGGGTTTGCATGCATGGGCTATTTATGCGCTGGTGGGATTATCATTGGCTTATTTTTCCTTTCGGCATAATTTGCCGCTAAAAGTCCGTTCAGCATTGTATCCACTGGTTGGCAAAAAAATATATGGTCCTGTAGGGGACGCGGTTGATACTTTTGCCACTTTGGGCACGATTTTTGGGGTAGCCACTACACTCGGTTTTGGCGTCACGCAAATTAATTCTGGCTTAAATTACTTATTCGGTATTCAGCAAAGTGTGGCTATTCAAGTGGGGCTGATTGTCTTTGTCAGCTTTTTAGCATCCTTATCGGTCGGTTTTGGGCTAGATAAAGGGATTAAGCGACTGTCTGAGTTGAATTTGATTCTCGCTTTAGTTTTGCTTTTATTCGTTTTTTTCGCCAGTTCCTCAATTTATATCCTACAAACCACGATTCAAAATGCTGGGCAATATGTATCTAACCTGTTTAGCATGACGTTTAATTTATATGCCTATCAACCCAATGGCTGGATTGGCGGGTGGACGATTATGTACTGGGCATGGTGGATTTCATGGTCGCCATTTGTCGGAATGTTTATTGCCCGAGTCTCTCGTGGGCGCAGTATCCGAGAGTTCATTGTTGGTGTGTTGTTTATTCCGACAGGTTTTACTCTAATCTGGATGGGTTTTATGGGGAATGCGGCGCTGTTCAGTATTCTTCATGATGGGCAAACCTCCTTAATTGCAGCAGTACAGCGTGATTCATCTGTAGCATTGTTTGAGTTTTTGACCCATCTTCCTTTTGTCCAAATTTCGAGTCTGATTGCCACGGTATTGGTGGTGCTGTTCTTTGTCACTTCCGCTGACTCGGGCTCTCTCGTGATTGATTATTTAACTGCAGAAAGTGAGAATTCACCTTTATGGCAGCGATTATTTTGGACGATTCTAATTGCATTGCTCTCGATTATTCTCTTGATGGCGGGTGGCCTAGCGGCATTGCAATCGGCCACAATTATGAGTGCTTTGCCATTTACTTTGATTATGCTATTGATGAGTTGGGGCTTAATCAAAGCGCTCAGTTTAGATTTGACTAAAATGCAAGCACTGCAAGAAGCAAGGATTACTCCACGAGCCATTCAAAATCCACGCAGTTGGCAACAGCGTTTAGGGCTGATTATGCATTACCCGCATACCCAACAAGAAGTTGAGCAGTTTATACAACAAGATGTGCAACATGCTTTTCTACAAGTACAAAAGGAATTTCAGCGCCGTCAACTTGAAGTGACCATTCGACCCGTCGAACAGGGATTGCAACTGCGTGTTGATCATCACAATGAAATCAATTTTATTTATCAGGTGGTTTCACGTGAAACTCATCCGCCGAGTTTCATGGCAGATGCGCGAGAGCAAGACCAGCCGTTTTATCAAGCCGAAGTTTTCTTGCGGGAAGGTGGTCAAAATTATGATGTGATGGACTGGACCTTGGAAGATTTACTGCAAGATATTATTGATCAGTATGAACGTCATTTACATTTCTTGAGTTTGGTGCGTAGCCCGAACGCATAAGCATAAAAAAGGACGCATGCAGCGTCCTTTTTTAATTCAGGGTCTAATCAATTAGAAACGGAATTTAGCATTTAAGCCAACAGTTTGTGTATCACCAGCATATGAAACCGCTTGGCCTTTATCTGCTTGGTAGTTAGCATTTACGTAACTCGCACCTACAGCAACTGCTGGAGTGATGAAGTAGTTTACGTTTGCACCCCAAGCTGAGTCAGGTGTACCTTCGTAACTAGATTCAGCATAAGAAGCGCCAACACTTAATTTAGGATTTAAATAAAGGTCAGTTTTTAATTGGTATGCAGTTGAATCACCGTAAACAAGGCCAGATTCAAAACCGATTGACATGTTTGTACCGTCAATGTTGCCTACGTATTTAGTACGTGCAGTGATTGCATCTTGGTCTTCATCAATCGTTGCAGTTTCACCTACGGCATTAACCACACCTTTGCTCATTACATTAAATGCATCTAAAGCAAATTGATCAGCAGCGCTAGTATAACCTACAGCAACCAAGAAGTTTGGAGTAGCTAAAGCACCAACTTCCAATGCATAACGGTCACCGTTGTCTTCAAGAGCGGCAGTTTGGTTATTTTTCGCATCTAAAATTGTATGACTGTAAGACGCGCTTGCATATACAGGTACAAATTTAGTTGGTACATAAGCTTCAGCTTTAGCACCATAGTTGTGAGCAGTAACATCAAAACCGTTCGAACCTAATTCAGCATAGTTGTATGCCAAAGAAACATTAGACGCTTGGTTTAAGAAAGCTGCTTCAGCTAAAGGACCTTTAGAAGAATCTACATCTTTAAAGTAGTAAGTACCTTGCACACCACCAGTAAAGTCTTTGTCATTTACAGTAGTATCGATGTACTCAGACTGACCTTGTACTTCGAATTGGTATGCTTGAGCACCGGTCATGGCTAATAATAAAGCAGTGGCTAAACCGAGTTTTTTCATGAGTGTTACCAGTTTGTTAGAATGGATTAAACAAGTGGCATTGTATTGTAACAATTTATTTAGTCAATTAAGTGTATGTTACAGAGTGCAGTGGGTTTTCACCTAAAAAAAAGATGTACAGAAATTAGACAAATGGAAAAAAATGTGTCAACCTTTAAAAAAAGACAAGGATAACAATTAAATAAGTGCATTCTTTTCTAAATTTTTGGCACAATAACAGTGCGAAATAAGATGGCTTTTTGATTGTAAAAAAGAATTAATTTGTTAAAAATAATTGACAAAAACAATGATAAATTTCATTAAATTGAAGCAAAATTTTGTAATTCATTCCAAATTTTTGTTCAAAATTTCATTAAATATTGCGAAAAATGTAACAATTGGCTTTTTTATAAGCTATTTTTACTTATTAGTGTGACTTAATTCTCGAAATTTGTATTAAATGTGTCTTTATATAAAACAAAGTAATTTAATCGGCTTTACTTCTGAACAAAAGAGGGACATAATAATTGAGTAATCAGATCATGTTTCATGTAAATAGTGTGATACTTGCCTGATTCTCCACAAAAAGTTTTTAGTTTATCGCCCAACTTTCCCCAAGGTTGGGCTTTTTTTTGCTTTTAAAAACATGATTTATAACTTGAAAATATCAACATTCAGAGAAGAATTAATGTATTGCATAGGCCACAGATGAGGAGGATTAAGAGTCATCAACTGATCTAATTACATTTTTTCAGGGGTGTAGGGTGAGTATAAATATAACAAATCAAGCCAGTATTTGCATTATTTATGCACCAATATAGTGCAATTATTCTTTAGATTTACGTGAATTTAATGTTGAGATTTAATTGCATAAGCAAAAAAAATCCCAGTTTAAATAAATAAACTGGGATTTTTTTTGCCAAAAAACAGGGAAATTTAAAAATATCTGCTGAGGATGAAATTAAAAACGCCCTAATTTTGTGCATTATGCACCATAATGGATCAAAAGTAAACAAATTCAAAGGAATTTATTCCGTTTGGTCAAAATCTGGCTATGATAGGTCTAAAAATAAGAGGACAAATCAGGATGTGGATGTTAAAAACGATATCTTGTTCAGTTTTAAGCTGGATGTTGTTAAGTGCATGCAGTCAGCAAACTCTGAAAGATCAAATGCAACAGCCATTGATGATGCAACAACCACGGTTAGCAGAGTTGAATCATATGTTTCAAGCAGTGGATAGCGCCGTGGTCTTTGTGACTTATGATGGGGAAAAATTACAGCGTTTTGGCAATGATTTGCATCGTGCCGAAACTGCCTATATACCAGCTTCAACTTTTAAAATACTAAATGCTTTAATTGGTTTGCAGCAGCATAAAACCACGACCACTGAAGTATTTGTATGGGATGGAAAAGCACGTGCATTGAAAAGTTGGGAACGGGATATGACTTTGGCAGAGGCGATGCAAGTCTCGGCAGTTCCCGTCTATCAAACCTTAGCGCGACGAATTGGTCTACCACTGATGCAAAAAGAGCTTCATCGTGTCGATTATGGAAATGCTCAGATTGGGACACAGGTTGATCGGTTTTGGTTAGATGGACCCTTAAAAATCACACCACAACAAGAAGCTGAATTTGCTTACAGACTTGCGACTCAGACTTTACCTTTTGATATACATGTGCAACAAGAGGTAAAGGAAATGCTTTATGTGGAGCGACGCGGTGTTGCTAAATTGTATGCTAAGTCAGGATGGGGAGCCGATGTAAAACCTCAGGTGGGTTAGTATGTGGGATGGGTGGAACAGCCCAATGGCAAAATTTTGGCCTTTGCTTTAAATATGCAGATACAGAATGAGCAGCAATTGGCAATGCGTAAACAGCTCACCCTAGATGCTTTAGATAAACTTGGTATCTTTCCTTATTTATAAAAATAAAAGACATACAATAGACGAGGTAATGAGATGAAAGCAGCCTAAGTTTGTTTACGAGTGCTTAATTGTTTATGTTAAATTTAAATACCTCAACACGAAGTCAAACTAACAAATTAAAATATCATTTGCAGAGTTGCATCTTTTATAAAGGTTGTGGTTTAACTATAAAGACGCAACGTAGAGAAATTTAATCATATTCATGGCAAGATTACGTGCAGAAAATATAAGTCAGCGATTATTGGGTGCAATGTTGGTCATTGTACTTTCGTTACTGTTTATTTCCGTACCCCTTATTTTTAAAAGCCACCAAAATTACCAGCATGCACAGCTTTCCTTAACAGAGATTCAGAGTCTCCGTGCAGTTGCCGAATTATCCAATAAAATTTCACGTGAACGTGCACCCAGCAACAAAGTCATGTCGAGTACCCCTGAAGATTATGCACAAAACCTACAAGAATTAGTTGAATATCGTCGAGGTGTGGATCAGCATATTCAGAGTACTATTTTACGTCTGAAAGAAACGGGATTTAGTACTGAAGCGATTGAAATTGTGACGCAATTACAACCACAGTTACAACAAGGGCGTGAGGCGGTAGATTCGTATGCGGCTTTGCCCCGTTCACAACGCAATATGGAACAATTGGATGCCGCCATTTTACAGATGTTCTCGGCATGGGATGCAAGTCATAATGTATTGAAAAATATGGTAATTCACTCACAAAACCTTGATGAGCATACCTCGAATTATTATACCTTGATTTTAATTTTAGCGGATTTACGTGATCAAGCGGGGCGTGTGGCTTCGAATGTGATTGCCCCAGTAACGTTTAAACAGAAAATGCCAGATACCAATTTGGCACGTTCTTTACAAACCCAGCATCAGGCACATTATTTATGGGATTTGGTGAATACCGTCTTGCCTGAACAAGATAAAACTGCTGAATTCATGCAATTACATGACAAAGTCAGAACGGACTTTCTTGAACAGGGGATTAGTACGGTACAACATTTGATACAAGACAGCCTTTCGAGTCGACCTTATGGACTGTCGGGGACCGAGTTAACCAAGAAAATCGTCGATAAATTCAGTTCTGTTGTGAATTTGCAAACCTATATTTTAGATTATAGTTTGCAAGTGGCAGAACGAGAGAAATTACAGGCGCAACGTCAATTTTTTCTGACCCTTTTTGTGACCACTGTTTCCTTGTTTGCTGCTTTATTCACCATGATCTACGCGCGTCGTAGGGTTTTTGAACCGTTAATTCAAGCGCGAGAAACGATTTTAAATTTGTCCCAAGGCTCAAAGCTTGAGATAGCTGAAACATTACAGCATGGTTCAGGGGTAGACTCACTGTTTACCGCAATACGTAAATTAGAAAGTATGTTGCAACAACGAGATGCTTTAGAGTTTCAATTAAAAAATATTGCCAATTCTGATGCTTTAACTGGCGTAGCGAATCGTTTGGCTTTAGAGAGTTATATTCGGCACTTAGAAAATCAGCCAAAAAAACTCGAAAAGCTGGGTTTGATAGTGATTGACATTGATGATTTTAAACAAGTGAATGATCAGTATGGGCATATGATTGGCGACAAAGTGATTCAGATGGTGGCCAATATTTTAAAAGCCCATGTGCGTAGCACGGATTTAATTGTGCGTTATGGTGGCGATGAATTTTTGGTCTTGCTTGAGCAAATGAACGATGTTGAAGCGCTGAGCATAGCCGATCAGATTCGTCGTGATGTAGATAAGACAAATATGCAGGTGGGTCTAGCCCCCGATTTACATGTCTCTGTCAGTGCGGGCTATGCCATTGGCGGCGCCAGTTGGTTAGAGTTATTTCATAAAGCCGATCAGTCTTTATTTAAAGCGAAGGCGAAAGGGAAAAATGCGGTACAAGGTTAGACTTATCACCGCATCAATAAGTGTTTATTTAGAATTATTCTTCATCTTGATAGCTGCTAAGACAACTATTGCGAGCACGAGGTTTGCCAGCTTCGTTCCAACATTGGGCTTGGACAATACTGCCTGCATCATAGGTTAAAACAGCTTCAGGTGTGCCATCTTCATACCAAATTTCATAACGGTTTTGTCTGAGACCATTACGGTATTCTCCGCGACGTTCCAATTTGCCGTTGTGAAACCATTGCTTGAGTTCACCACGCATCACGCCATTTTCAAAACGGACATAGGTCCACGGTTTACCGTCGGCATACCAACGCTGTTTCATTCCATTTTGTAGCTCATCTTTATATTTCATGGACAGTGCTAATTGTCCATTCGGGTGCCAAATACGATACTCCCCATCTGGAATGCCGTAGTTCATCGTTGACTCTTGTTCTTTTAAACCGTTGGCATGCCAAAAAATGAGTTTGCCATGATAACTGCCATCTTCATATTCAATGTGGCTGCGTATTTTGCCATTCGGATAATAACTTTCGAATGTCCCTGACCCTTGCACCTGATCTGGAAAATGCACCAGATGTTCGCATTCGCTGGCTTTGTTCGAAGGCTTTTGTGTAGTGATAAATCCAGAGGTTAAGGGGCTTTGGTCGGAGTAGAAATATTGCACTAGCCATGATTTTGAAGAACCGCCTGCTTGAATACTGGGTGTGCATTTGGGATGGTCTTGCCATGGATCATCACTGCCATCCGATTCTGAAGTGAAAACAACCATATTTTCATTGATATAGCCATCGGCGAAGGTGTGTAGGGACACAAGTCCCAAAGACATGCTGAGAAGAAATGCTTTCATGATTTTGATAATGTAATTGAGTTATTGAAAAGTCATAGGGCTTCTGTTTTGATAAAAGCCGAGTCGGATTTTACGTGATTTGAATTTAAATTGAGAAATAGAATTTAGATTTTGGTGTTAAGTGATTTGAATATCCGTTTGATTCTTTACCACGTCCTCATATTCAAATAGCAGTTTTGATTTTAGTTTCGTAGGAGTTGCCTCACTTTTGACTGGACAAAAGTGACAAAACCCTTGTGTTTGACTGATGCTCAGTCCTTTGAGTACATTCAAACGGGCGACATCCATGTCGCCTGTCATGTGATTGGGTTTCATCTAAATTAAGTCATTGGGAGAGTGCTTTATTTAGACTTTGATATAAGTCTTTTCTTGCTTCTAATATTTTTATTTTATATTCAGCCGTGTTTTGTGTGTCTACAGAGCCATTTCTAAATAATGTATATGAATTAAATTGTCCTAATAATTCACCATAGATTCTTAACTTTTCTTGTTGTTCAGTGAATCCGTGAAGTAATAACAAACCTTCATTTTTGCTTAGCAGGTTAAAGTCATTAAAAAGAGATTTTCGTAATGGATCGAGTCTTTCAAAGATTTTGTTTTGATCAATAGGTATTTGCTTCACTTCAAATTCAAAAATAGCCCAAATCTTTAAGATCAAATGATTAATTTCTTCAACATCTTTAGAAATATTTGTCAGTATAGTTCGATGATATAAAAGATTCTCTTTGGTAACGGAAGCTGAAATGTTTGCTTTTTGGTTAAAATGCGCTATGACACCAGTGATCAGTGCCCCTAAACCAATTTTTATTGTTGTATCTATTATTTCTAGGTAATTCATCTATATAAAATAAAGAACGGTGAATGAGTCACTGTTTTAGCATAATTATCTTACGGAAAAAATCCTCCCTAACCCTCCTTTGGGAAAGGAGGGAATTAAAAAGAGGGGGAGGGTTTTACAATCACTTCAACAACGGTTTTAAGAACCTTGCTGTATGTGAAATTTTATTTTTCACCACTTCTTCGGGTGTACCTTCGGCAATAATCTGACCGCCACCCGCACCACCTTCAGGACCTAAGTCAATAATCCAGTCTGCGGTTTTAATCACATCCAAATTATGCTCAATCACCACAATGGTGTTCCCTTTGTTACGTAGCTCATGCAGGATGTCGAGCAACTTGGCAATGTCATGGAAATGCAGACCTGTAGTCGGTTCATCCAGTACATATAAGGTTTTACCTGTATCGCGTTTTGCCAACTCACGTGCCAGTTTTACCCGTTGAGCTTCACCGCCAGACAGTGTAGTTGCTGACTGTCCTAAACGGATATAACCCAAACCTACTTGGTTCAGAGTTTCTAAACGACGGTGAATGACTGGAATGGCATCGAAGAAATGCATCGCATCTTCAACGGTCATGTCCAATACATCGGAAATGTTTTTGCCTTTGTAGCCGACTTCCAAAGTTTCACGGTTATAGCGTTTACCGTGACAGTTATCACAGGGCACATACATATCTGGCAAGAAGTGCATGGCGACTTTAATCATACCGTCGCCTTCGCAGGCTTCACAGCGTCCGCCTTTCACGTTAAAGGAGAAACGACCTGCCGCATAACCGCGAGCTTTGGCTTCTGGCGTTTGCGCAAACAACTCACGAATTGGGGTAAATAAACCTGTATAGGTGGCAGGGTTGGAACGTGGGGTTCGTCCAATCGGGCTTTGGTCAATATCTACGACTTTATCGAGGAATTGTAGGCCATCAATCGAGTCGAACTTCTCCGCAGTGAGGGTGGTTGCACCATTGAGTTGGGTGGCAGCCAATGGCAATAAGGTACGGTTAATCAGCGTTGATTTACCTGAACCCGACACGCCTGTGACGCAGGTCATCACACCCAGTGGAATGGTGAGGTCAACATCTTTTAGGTTGTGTCCCGCTGCACCCATGAGTTTAATCTGTTCATCAGGACGTGGCGGTTGCGTACGCTGTTTAGGCACAGCAATTTTGAGTTTTCCAGACAGATATTGCCCTGTGAGTGAATCTTCATGACGTGCCAATTCATCTGCTGTGCCTTCGGCAATAATCGCACCACCATGCACGCCCGCACCTGGACCAATATCAATAATATGATCGGCTGCACGAATCGCATCTTCATCATGTTCGACCACCAACACGGTATTGCCGAGGTCACGCAAGCGCACTAAGGTTTCCAGTAGACGGTCATTGTCACGTTGATGCAGACCAATCGATGGCTCATCCAACACGTACATTACGCCCATCAAGCCTGCACCAATTTGCGAAGCTAGACGAATACGCTGTGCTTCACCGCCCGACAGGGTTTCTGCCGAACGCGACAGACTAAGATAATTCAATCCGACAGAAACGAGGAAGTGTAGACGCTCACGAATTTCTTTAAAAATCTTGTCGGCAATTTCGCCTTTAGCACCAGTTAAATTCAGAGTTTGGTAATAGGCTTCCGCATCGCCAATCGACATTTTGGTGATTTCAGCAATGGTTTTATCTTTGACACGCACATTGCGGGAAATTTCGTTTAAACGTGAACCACCACAGGCATCACAAGCCGCATTGGATAAATACTGTGCCAAATCATCGCGCACATAGTTACTCTCGGTTTCACGGTAACGACGCTCAAGGTGCGGTAAAATCCCTTCAAAAGGTTGTACCCGATTGTGCTTGCGTCCACGTTCGTCGATATAACTCAAATCGACCTTTTCTTTGCCTGTTCCGTATAAAAACTTTTTCTGGGTGTCTTTATCCAGCTCGTTCCACGGGGTATCGAGTGACAATTCAAAATGGTCGGCAACTTTTTGAATCATGCTGTAGTAATAGGGGCGTTGTCTGTCCCAACCACGAATGGCACCCTGACTAATCGACAGTTCTGAATTTGGAATGAGTTTATCGGCACTGAAATGGCTACGCGTACCTAAACCATCACAGACAGGACAGGCACCAAAGGGATTGTTAAAGGAAAATAAGCGTGGTTCCAGTTCTGCTACAGCACGGTCACATTCAGGGCAAGAGTGCTTGGCTGAAAAAACACGGTCAGGATGTTCGCCTTTCATCCATGACAATACTGCAATATCACCACCTAAACGTAAGGCAGTTTCAAAACTTTCCGCAATACGGTTGCCGAGGTCATCACGGACTTTAAAACGGTCAACCACCACTTCAATGGTGTGCTTTTTCTTTTTGTCCAGTTCAGGGGGTGAATCAATATCGATGATTTCACCATCTACACGCGCACGAACAAAACCTTGGCTTTGCAGTTGTTCAAACAGGTTGCTGTATTCACCTTTGCGTTCACGTACCACAGGTGCAAGTAGCATCAGGGCTGTGCCTTCTTCAAGGGCTTTGACTGCATCGACCATTTCCGAAATGGTTTGTGCCACCATTGGTAGGTCATGTTCAGGGCAAAAAGGCGTACCGACACGTGCATAAAGTAGACGTAGATAGTCGTAAATTTCAGTAATGGTGCCTACTGTCGAGCGAGGGTTGTGGCTAGTAGATTTTTGCTCAATGGCAATCGCTGGGCTTAAACCTTCAATCGAATCGACCTCAGGTTTTTCCATTTGCGATAAAAACTGACGCGCATAGGCAGATAGTGATTCTACATAGCGACGCTGACCTTCGGCATATAAGGTATCGAAAGCGAGAGAAGATTTACCTGAACCTGAGAGTCCCGTAATCACCACAAACTTGTCGCGGGGAATATCGAGGCTCACATTTTTTAAATTGTGGGTACGTGCACCTCGAATACGGATATGACTTTGGCTCATGAAAACATCTCAATTATTGTGCAAATAGAAACTTATATGATAGCGCTTTAAAATTGTTCAAGTCAGTGATCTGAATTTTTAAACGACAAATCATGACGGATGAATTATCCCTGAACAATGCAGCAGAGTATAGCTCGCTATTATTAACATTCATTTGCCACAGTGGCTACTTCTCGAAAGTGTAATGCAATCTAAGTTACATAAATTAACTAGACGACTGGTCTAATATTTAAATATAGTCAGCTCATGAAACGATCAAGTAAAAGTGAAGCCACCCGCCAGCATATTCTCGACACCAGTTTTCCGCTGGTATTACAGAAAGGCTTTGTTGGGGTAGGGCTACAAGAAATCTTAAAAGCCTGTGACGTGCCGAAAGGTTCGTTCTACCATTATTTTGCGTCGAAAGAGGCTTTTGGTTGTGCACTGTTAGAGCAGTACATCACGGACTATAAAAATCAGGTAGAGCAGTTGTGGCAACTGACCGATGGCAGTGCCTATGCGCGATTGATGGCGTTATGGCAAGCGTGGATTGAAGACCCGATTCATGGCGGTTGGGCAGAAAACTGTCTGATTGTGAAATTAGCGGCAGAAGTTTCAGACTTGTCTGAAGATATGCGTCAAATCCTGAATTTTGGCGTAAATAAATTAACCGAACGCGTTGCGACTTTGCTTGAGGAAGGACAGCAGGAAGGTTCCATTCCTGCACATATTCAGCCTGTAAAAATGGCGCAAGTGATGTATCAACTGTGGTTGGGTGCAGCCTTGCTGGCTAAATTGGCACAAGACAAAGCCCCTTTGCATTTGGCGCTTGAAACCACACACAACCTTTTACAACCCATCAAGGATTAACCCATGCGCAGTATTATCCATCGTCGTTTTGGCGAACCAGTTGATGTATTAGAACAAGCAGACATGCCACAACCTGAGCCAAAAGCAGGGCAAGTCCGTTTGAAAGTGATTTTATCCCCGATTCATAACCATGATGTGTGGACAGTCCGTGGCAGCTATGGCTATAAGCCTGAATTACCTGCCATTGGGGGGAGTGAAGCAGTTGGAGTAATTGATGCATTGGGTGAAGGCGTCACGGGTTTTGAATTGGGACAGCGTGTTTCGGTCGCGGGCATTCATGGCAGTTGGGCAGAATATTGTCTAGCACCCGCAGCAGCACTGATTCCTTTACCTAATGCGGTTCCAGACGAATTGGCCGCACAACTTATTGCCATGCCTCTCAGTTCTTTAATGTTATTGGATTTTGCCAACTTAGAGTCAGGTCAGTGGATGATTCAAAATACTGCCAATGGTGCAGTAGGTAAAACCATAGCGATGGTGGCACAAGCACGTGGCATTCATGTGATTAACTTGGTGCGTCGTCAAGAAGCTGTTGCCGAAATGACTGCTTTAGGCATTCAAAATGTGGTGGCAACCGATCAAACCGATTGGAAAGCCCAAGTCAAAGCTATTCAAGGTGATCAGCCATTGATGGTTGGGGTCGATTCGATTGGAGGTAAAGCCAGCGGTGAGTTGTTGAGCTTATTGGGTGAAAATTCCTTATTGGTTTCCTTCGGTAGCATGACGGGTGAAACCATGCAGATCGAGTCGGGCGATTTAATCTTTAAACAAGCCACAATCAAAGGATTTTGGGCGAGTGTAGTGAATCAGCACATGCCTGCGGAACGTAAAAAAGCTTTGGTGGCTGAATTATTAACGCTCGCGGCACAGCAGAAACTGACCCTGCCTGTCGAAGGAGTTTATACCTTTGATCAGGTGTCGCAAGCAGCAGAAAAAGCAACTCAAGCAGCACGCCAAGGTAAAGTGTTATTTAAACCTTAATTTTGAAGGTTGAAGTGGGCCGAAAGGCTCACTTTTACCATCATAGATAAAACAACAAAGAAGGAAAATAAAAATGCTCGGACAAATTTTAGTGGGACTCATTGCAGTTTTGCATGTGTATATTTTAGTGCTAGAAATGTTTTTATGGGATAAACCCTATGGCTTGAAAGCCTTTGGCAACACTCCTGAAAAAGCCCAATTGACCAAGGTTATGGCACAAAATCAGGGACTGTATAACGGCTTCTTGGCAGCAGGTCTATTCTGGTCATTGTGCGCACCAGAAAGCTATGCCTTAGCTTTGGCAAATTTCTTTTTAGGCTGTGTATTGGCGGCAGGGATTTATGGTGGTTTGACCGCCAGTAAAAAGATTATTTATATTCAGGCGGTGCCTGCACTATTGGCATTATTGGCAGTCAATTTACTTTAAAAACTTCCTACGAGGTGTTAGTACCCTGTGCATAACACCTTTACTTGGGATGATTTAGCAAGCCCAGGCAAGGGGACATTCAAAAATTGAATCAATGGATTCGAAAGCATATTGCCTTGGAAGATCCTGATACTGGCGTGCATAAACATTTATATCTTTTTCCAAAATCTGCAGAAAGTCATTGTAGTGCTGTTCAAAATTTTCGACATAAAGTAAATCTAAACCATGGTTATAGACACAGCTGTATTGTGCAATAAAGTCCAGTAAGCGTTTTTGAATATGCGTATTGGTAAAATAAATTAGATAAGTTGCGGCTGAACCGCAATGTAAGCAGCCTTGTTCTAAGTAAATTTCTTCATTATTTAACCAACAACATTGTAAGGTGAAAAATGCTCGAATGGCTTCTGTACCTAAAGTTGCTTGTTGCATGAGCAAACCTCGCAAAAAAGTCACATATTGTTAATGATAATCATTATTATTTAATTAATTAAAAATGTCTAGAGATTATTAAGATGGTGCATACCCTTGCACAGAACGTCACCATGTTTAGCCGAACGTTGGTTGATGAGCAAAATTGGCGCAGATTCGATATTTTTCCCTAGATATTTCCACTAAACTCACATGCAAAGCTACCTTTTAAAGCGCAGAATACGAGGGTGGGTTAGGTAGTGAAAGTATTGGATAGAACCGAAGTATGTGGGCATTATTTTTAAAATGTATGTTGGGGGCAGCAGTTGTGCTGCTGATTTCAATTTTATCCAAAAGTAAGGCTTTTTATATTGCGGGTTTGGTTCCTCTGTTTCCCACTTTTGCCCTGATTGCACATGTGATTGTGTACCAGCAAAAAGGGGCGGAAGCCTTACAAAAAACCGCGTTATTTGGCTTATGGTCTCTGATTCCTTATGCCATTTATTTAGCTGCCGTTTATGTGTTGGCGACGCGCATGTCGATGTGGTCATGTTTGGGCGTGGCGACACTCAGTTGGGTCGTGGCGGCGGCAGGTTTAATTTATGCGTGGCAAATCTTTCAGCACTGAAAAGATTAAGTAAAGTTTCTTAATCTTTTCAATTGGTATATATTTACGATGCTTTCAGAACGCGGTCTCTGAGAATACGTTCAGCCATATGAAGCATTTTCTTACGAGATAGAATACGGGGCAATTGAGCGGTGAGATAGTTACTACACCCGACAATAATAGATGTTTTGTTTTGATCTAGGGCGACTAATGTGGCTGAAACGACGTCATCAACTGAAGAGCTTTTCATGCCGCGAGTATCGGCATTTGCCACTTCTGTAAAATTGGTTTCGGTATTGCCAGGACAAACTGCCAACAATTTAACCCCTGAAGATGCATATTCTCCTGCAAGTCCTTCAGTAAAATTAAGCACGTAAGATTTGCTTCCTCCATAGACCGCAATATAAGGTAAAGGTTGGAAAGCTGCTGTCGATGCGATATTGATCATGATGCCTTTTTTACTCGCCAGCATCTGTGGCAAAAATAAATAACATAAGGACGTTACACTATTCATGTTGAGCATGATCATTTCGTTGTAGGTTGTGGCAGATTGATCTAGAAATTGACTCCATTTTCCAAATCCAGCGTTGTTAATTAAAATCTCGACCGACAATTTTCGTGCTTGTACCTCATCAAACAGCTTTTGTGCTGCATGGGGTTGAGCCAAATCTAGACCAATGACTTCGACCTGAATGTTATATTTTTTTTCAAGCTCATTGGCTAACTCATTCAGTTTTTGCTCAGAGCGCGCGGTTAAAATTAAGTGGATGCCTAAAGACCCAAGCTTTTGCGCATAGCCTTTGCCGATTCCTGAAGATGCGCCTGTAATTAATGCTGTTGAATTTTTAAATATAGAAAGATGAGAACTCATTTTATAAATCCATAATAAAAGGAGTTATGACCATAAACCTTTCCCCTAGGGGCAGAGTCAAGCTTTAATTTGCAGATTTGTGAATTGACGCTGCTATACAGCGCTGTTGTCGGTCATATAGGTTTGGGTAATTTCATCTTCCAATTGCTTTAAGTTTTCTTGTAAACGGTTTAAGGCTTGTTGGTGTTCTAAAATTTGCTGATGCTTGTTGGCGATTAAAGCCTTCGCCACTTCTACAGGAAATCGGTTCTGTTGATATTTTAAAACAGAAAGGTCGTAAAGCTCGGCAAGACTGAATCCAACCGCTTGGGCAAGACGAATCATTTTGACTGATTGGACATCAATCGCTGCATAAATACGATAATTTCCTTTTCTTTTTGCGACGGGCAATAAACCGAGTTTTTCATAATGCCGAATAGCTTTCGGGGTGGTGCCTTTTAACGCAGCCAATTCTCCAATATACATATTTTTCCCCATCACTTAAAAAGATGATCATGAGCCAACAGCCCTCATGATCAGTTTAATAGATACTTCAATTATAGATGGTCTAAACCCAACCATTGTCTTTGATCATAAGCACTGTCCCAGAATAACCATTCGAGTTTGGCGCCCATGCGATACGCCGCGTGCATTTTTTCTAAGGTGTCGGCATCGCAACGTGCGGCGACTTTATTTACAGTGGCAATCACATTGCGCACAGCGGTATGGAATTCTTCGCCCGCATAGGTATCAATCCAAGCTTGGTACGGATTATTAGCTACAGAATGCTGCACAATGTCTTGACCAACTTCGGCATAAATCCAAAAGCAAGGTAACAATGCAGCCAGCACGACAGGATAACTTTCTGACCACGCAGTTGCACTTAAAAATGATGTGTAATGATGACAAGCCAAGGTCAGTGGTGTAGTTTCAAACTGTTGTTTCGAGACATCGAATTCTTGCATAAAGCTGTCATGCAAACTGCGCTCAACCACAATCGCAATTTTGGCGGCGTCCGAAAATTGCATGACATCATCGGCTTCATATGCTTTTGCTGCACATACCGCTAAAGCACGGCCATATGCCAATAAATAATGCGCATCCTGAATGACATAATGACTAAAGGCTTCACGGCTGAGCGAACCTTGTGCGAGTTCTTGGTTGAAAGGAAGCGCTAAAGTTTTTTGGTAGAGGTCGAGATTACGCTGCCACAATTGTTCAGAAAAAAGCATGCGGGTTTCCTGGTCTAGCTTTACAAATTATGGCGACTAGACTAACGCAAGCATGCTCAATAGACGACCCATTTTTTACAGGGCAAAGTTCTTCGCAGAAAAAATCGCAGAACAATTTTGGTTTAGCGTGTAAAAGCGTCATAATATCGCGCATGAATTTTTATGCTGTAGTCATGCTATAGCGCTCTTATTATCCAAAGGTCACTTCGTTATGATGAAACATTTTGGTTTCTCTATCTTATTTACGATTGTGTGTCTTGCCATTTCTGCTTATTGGGGCTTTACGCATGGTCCTGAAGCAGGCTTGAAGACCATGTTTACTGCGCTGACCATTACCGCAATTTTGGCGGTGATGGAAGTTTCATTGTCGTTTGATAATGCGGTCGTGAATGCTTCGGTCCTCCGCGGATGGGATCATTTTTGGAAAATGATCTTCTTAACCGTGGGTATCATTATTGCCGTATTTGGCATGCGTCTGGTGTTCCCAATTGTGATTGTGGCTGTGACTGCCGATATGGGCATGCTCGAAGTGGTGAACATGGCATTGAATGAGCCACAACAATATTCAGAAAAACTGATGGCCCATCATGCTGAAATTGCTGCTTTTGGTGGTGCATTCTTGTTATTGGTGTTTTTGAATTTCTTCTTTGATGAAGGTAAAGACACGCACTGGTTTAAATGGTTAGAGCATCGTTTAGCCAACTTGGCCAATGTTCCTGCAATGTCTGTCTTTATTTCATTGATCGCATTGTTGATTATGGCAGCCAATGTTTCAGATGCTGAACGTTTGTTGGTGACGATGGCGGGTATTTGGGGCATCGTGGTGTATATCGGTGTGCAAGTACTGAGTCATTTGTTAGGTGGTGAGCCTGAAATTGATGAAGAGGGCAATGCCGTGGCACATGATGCTAGTGGTGCATCTACAGGCGTGATCAAAGCAGGTTTGGGGGGCTTTATTTATCTTGAAGTCCTCGATGCCTCATTCAGTTTTGATGGTGTAATTGGCGCATTTGCGATTACTTCGGATGTGGTCATCATTATGCTGGGTCTGGCAATTGGTGCAATGTTCGTGCGTTCAATGACGATTTATCTGGTTGAAAAAGGCACCCTCGATGCCTACATTTTCCTTGAACATGGTGCGCATTATGCGATTGGTGCTTTGGCATTCATTATGTTGGCCAGTGGGACAGGTGTACATGTTCCAGAAGTGGTCACAGGTTTAATTGGTGTCGCCTTTATTGTTTGGGCCGTTATTGCGTCCATTCAATATAGCAAGCGCCAAGGACAGCAAGGCTAAATCGTTCATGGGAACGAAATGTCCACACAGTAGAATTCAGGGTGCATTGAATTGCGCCCTTTTTTCTTGAGATAATTCCAGAATCACCACGCATTCATGTCTGAATGTTGTAGCATAACTTCCAAATTCAACGCATTTAAGTCTATTGATATGATGAATTCCTTAGAACGCCGTTCGACCTTTGCTTTAAGCAGTATTTTTGCATTGCGCATGTTGGGCCTGTTCATGATTATTCCAGTCTTTTCCGTGGCTGGTCAGTCGTATCAATATGCGACACCTGCGCTGATTGGTTTGGCTGTGGGCGTATATGGGCTCAGTCAAGCCATTTTACAAATTCCGTTTAGCTTAATTGCCGACCGTTTTAGCCGAAAGCCTTTGGTAGTATTGGGTTTATTGTTGTTCGCGATTGGTGGTGCAGTCGCAGCGATGTCTGACACCATTTATGGCGTGATTATTGGTCGTGCCATTGCGGGTGCGGGTGCGGTTTCTGCAGTGGTGATGGCTTTGCTGGCTGATGTCACCCGTGAAGAGCAGCGTACCAAAGCCATGGCGGCTATGGGTATGAGTATTGGTTTGTCTTTTGTGGTGGCATTTAGTTTGGGTCCTTGGCTGACCAGTTTGGTGGGTATTTCGGGCTTGTTCTGGGTTACAACCATTATGGGCTTGGCGGCCATTGCCATGTTGTTGCTGGTACCGAAAGTAACCCGACATCACAAAAACTTTCAGCAAGGCTATTTGGCACAGTTAAAGCAAGTGCTGAAAATGTCAGATCTGAATCGTCTGCATGTGTCTGTATTTACCCTGCATTTATTGCTCACGGCAATGTTTATTTATGTGCCATCCCAATTAATTGAATTTGCAAAAATTCCATTAGCCAAGCATGGTTTAATTTATCTGCCTTTGCTGGTGATTAGCCTGTTTTTTGCTTTCCCCAGTATTATTGTGGCGGAAAAATATCGAAAAATGCGCAGTATTTTCCTGACTGCAATTGCAGGCATCATTTTAGGTTTAATTACCCTCATTTTTGGCTATGAATCTAAATATATCTTATTGATCGGACTGGGTTTATTCTTCATTGCCTTTAATGTCATGGAAGCTTTATTGCCATCGTGGCTGTCTAAAGCTGCACCGATTCAGTCCAAAGCCACTGCGATGGGCGTAAATGCCAGCAGTCAGTTTTTAGGGGCATTTTTTGGCGGTACATTGGGTGGTCAATTATTGATGCTGAATAACACCGCATTCGGTTGGAGTATCCTCACCGCAATTGCTATAATTTGGCTACTCATCAGTTTTGGATTGGCTCAACCACGTTATCTTTCATCGTTGGTATTGCGCTTACCCGAGAATAAACAAACAGATGAGTGGACTTCTCAACTTTTAGCGATTCGTGGTATTGAAGAAGTTGTGGTGATGTCGGACCAACAAGTGGCGTATGTGAAAGTAGATAAGCAGCGGATTGATGAAGCTGCGCGACAACATTTAACGCACTTGTTGGGGAAAGAGGTAGCCATTTAAGCATAACTCTTATAAAGTAAATAATAGAAATAGATAGGAAGTAAACATCAGATGCGCGGTGTAAATAAAGTTATTTTAGTGGGCACATTAGGCCGAGATCCAGAGACGAAAACTTTTCCAAATGGGGGCTCGCTTACTCAGTTTTCAATCGCAACCAGCGATTCTTGGACTGACAAAAGCACAGGTGAACGTAAAGAACAAACTGAATGGCACCGAATTGTCTTGCACAATCGTTTAGGTGAAATTGCTCAGCAATATTTACGTAAAGGTTCAAAGGTTTATATTGAAGGTTCATTACGTACGCGTCAATGGACAGACCAAAATGGTCAAGAACGTTACACCACAGAGATTCGTGGTGAACAAATGCAAATGCTTGATTCGAACCGTCAGCAAGGTGAAGGTGTGCCGAGTGATAACGCTGGGTTTAATCAACCGCGTTTTAACAATAACCAGAACAGTGGTTATGGCAATAACACAGGTTATAACAATAATAATAACCAAGGTTATGGCAACGCAGGCGGTTTTAACAATAATCAGGGCGGTGGTAACCAAGGTGGTTATGGCAACAATAATCCAGGTGGTTTTGCACCTAAAGCAACACCTTCTGCACCAGCACCTGCAGATTTGGATGATGATTTACCGTTTTAGATCATAGATCTAAGGCAAATATTTTAATCCAATTGCCTCCAAAACAGATAAAACCTTCTTGGCTTTGCTAGGAAGGTTTTTTTTATTTAGTTTGACTACATAGTGTCAAGTCAGACCAAAGTTATAGAGAATGGCTCCTCCATTCTTTTGAACATATTATTTATTCGAGTAAGCCTTTATTTTAACTGTTTCTTAATTATAACAAGCTGATATATATCTATTTTTATATTAAATATGTACTTTATTCAGTGGGTTAAAATATTGAATAATAACATAAATGCACAAAATTGGTGCATTAAAGCAACAATTGGCTCTTTCTTTCATAAGAAAAATGGCTCTCGTTTCTTGAGTGCCAAAACGACAAATTAAGCCTATATAGAAGTATGCATACGGAAACGTCGGATTTGCCCACTCAATCTTTCTCCTTAGGCGATTGGGCAGATTCACCAGAAAATTAGGAATATTGATGACCTAGAGTAAACTGACTTTGGGACAGCTATATTTCTATCATGTTAAGGAAAATTGTATGGCTGGACATCAAAAGTCAGGAGCTAACGGCTCTCAAGGCTTACATAACGGGCTTAAATCTCGCCATTTGACCATGATCTCAATTGCAGGTGTCATTGGTGGTTCTTTATTTGTCGGTTCAGGCAGCATTATTTATAATACTGGACCTGTGGTATTTCTCACTTATGCTTTAGGCGGTTTATTGGTTTGGTTCATCATGCGTATGCTTGGTGAAATGGCTGTTTTAAACCCTGATAGTGGTTCTTTTTCTACTTATGCTGACCGAGCAATTGGTCGTTGGGCGGGTTTTTCAATTGGTTGGCTGTATTGGTGTACGCTCGCGATGCTCATGGGTTGGGAAGCTTATGTTGCAGGTAAAATTTTAAATAATTGGTTTCCATTTATCCCGATCTGGGCCTATATGACGGTCGTCATTGTTGCTTTGGTCGCGGTCAATTTACAAAACGTGAAAAACTACGGTGAATTTGAATTCTGGTTTGCCTTGATCAAAGTTATCGCGATTGTGATTTTTCTTGTGCTCGGTAGTTTAGCGATTATGCACTTATGGCCTTGGGGCAATCCTGCTGCATCAGGCATCAGTAATTTAACCGCACAAGGCTTTATGCCTAATGGAGTATCCTCAGTCATTACGGCTTTACTCGGTGTAATGTTTGCCTATATTGGTGCTGAAATTGTCACCGTTGCAGCCGCAGAATCAGCAGATCCTTCGAAGGAAATCCGTAAGGCTTCTAACTCAGTGGTTTGGCGTATTATCTTGTTCTATGTGGGTTCAATGTTTGTAGCAGTGTGCTTGATTCCACACAACAATGAACTTTTGAAAGATTCGACTTGGGGTACCTATAGTGTGACTTTGACGGCACTTGGAATTCCTGGCGCACGTCATATTGTCAACTTTGTCGTACTGACTTCGGTTTGTAGCTGTTTTAACTCAGCACTGTACACCTGTTCACGTATGTTGTTCTCTTTAGGCAAACGTGGTGATGCCCCGAAGAGTTTTGGTACGGTGAACCGTCATGGTAGCCCAGCAGTAGGCGTGATAGTCTCTTGTTTCTTCTCTGTGATTGCGGTGATTCTAACAGCAACCAAGAGTATGGATGTTTATGATGTATTCATGCTCACTACAGGTGCAGCGACGCTATACGTGTACTTGGCAATTGCTTATTCGCAACTCCGTATGCGTAAAAAACTTGAAGCAGAAGGGGTACAAATTGATTTTAAAATGTGGATGTTCCCTTATGTTACCTATGGTGTGATCATTGCCATTATTGGGGCAATTCTGACCATGTTGATTGAAGGCACCTATTTTAAAGAAGTGATTTATACGACGGTCTTGTTCGGTACGATTGTGTTCTTTGGATTACTTTCGGAAAAATTGGGTTGGGGAAAAGAGCGTAGGGCTTCTCATTTAGCACATCACAATACAGAAAAACTGGTTTAAGCTGCGTTAAGCTGAATTGAAAAAAAAAGAGTCTCTAATCGGAGACTCTTTTTTTTGGTGCTATTCAGATAATCAATTCACGGTGGGTACACCAGCTTCACGTAGACATTGTAATAGCACACCAAAAGACATCACCATATCGCGCTCATTCACACATGCAAAGCCCATCAGCAGTCCACGCTGTGCACGTGCGTGCGAGTGCATATAATATTGAGACAAGGGACGAACTTTAATACCACGTTCTAAAGCTTTAGACGCAATCGCAACATCATCGCACTGTTCAGGCAGTTTCATAACCAGATGCAGACCTGAATCATGGCTATATTCGTGGACAAATTCGGGTCCTAAATAGCGATGAATCAAATCGACCAGATAAGCACGACGCTTACCATACAGTAGGCGCATACGTCGAATATGTGCTTCATAATGCCCTTCACGAATAAACACCGCTAAGGCTTTCTGTTCGAGTAAATGTCCACCACGATAAAGTTCTGCGGCCAAAATCCGTAATGGTGAAAAGAGCGAACGTGGCACCACCAAGTAGCCAATACGTAGTGCAGGGTAAATGGTTTTACTGAATGTTCCCATGTAAATGACGGGAGCATCGGATTCTAAACCTTGCAGTGATGGATAGGGTTGACCCGAGAAGCGGAATTCACTGTCATAGTCATCTTCCACGATCCAGCTATTATTTTGCTTGGCAATACTCAAGAGTTGTTTGCGTCGTTCTAGGCTTAGATGTGATCCCAATGGATATTGATGTGACGGCGTCACAAAAATCAGTTTGGGTGGTTTTTCTGGATTTTGCTCTGGAATAATACCGTCGGCATCTACAGGCATGGGGTGAATGTCTAGGCCATTAATACGTAAAGTGTTGCGCATTCCCCAATAGGCAGGATCTTCAATCCAGACCTGATCGCCAATATCACACAGGGCTCGAGAGACCAGATCTATGGCTTGATGAATCCCTTCGGTAATAATAATTTGGTCGGTGTCGCATTGAACTGAACGGGCGACACGCAAATAATCGGCCAGCGCACTACGTAGTTCTAGGCAGCCGCCAGCATTGCTGTAAATTAATTGTTCAATATTGGGTTCACGGTTTAAACGTGCTTGAATCCGACTAAAAATATGATGTGGAAATTCAGTCACATCAGGTGCACCCGGTACAAAAGCACCCCATTGATGTGGAGATGCCGCGGCATGTCCCATCACTTGTGTACCACGTTGTGATAAAGATGCATTTTTTTTGGCTCTGGCAATTCCTTCAACTTTCTTGCCATGAATGGTATTTAAAAATACTTCGGGTAAGTGCTCCGCAACCCAAGTACCGTGACCCGTACGTGCTTCCAAATAGCCTTCGGCTTGCAGTTGCTCATAAGCAGACAGCACGGTATTGCGCGATACCTTGACTTCATTGGCCAAATCACGAGATGCAGGTAAGCGCGTTTTGGGCTGAATCACACCTTCGGTAATCGCACCTCTCAAGCAACGGAATAGGCGTTGATGTAGCTTACCCTCCGTATCTTGCTGGAGACGTTGTAATAAATGATCACCTAACAAACTGCGCAATTGGCTCTCTCCTACAGTTAAAAAGTGGCTCTGGTCAGTTGACCCAAGAAGCGCGAAATTACAGTCATAGGCAGTCATTGTAAAGCATCCTGAAATTAGGCGAACGGATGCATAGACCAAAGCTGTAATTGACGATGAAAAAATGAGGAAAAAATAATGGATGCTAATCATTCTGCACTCAATGCGCGTAAACAGCAAGCAACCCCACGTGGCGTAGGCGTGATGTGCCAGTGGTATGCGGAAAAAGCAGAAAATGCCACAATTTGGGATAAAGATGGCAACGAATACATCGACTTTGCGGGTGGTATTGCAGTATTGAATACAGGTCACCGTCATCCAAAAGTGATTGCGGCTGTGACTGAACAGTTAACCAAGTTCACCCATACGGCTTACCAAGTAACACCATACGAAAGCTATGTATCTTTGGCTGAGCGTATCAATGAACGTGCACCAATTGCAGGTCAAGCAAAAACTGCATTTTTCACGACAGGTGCAGAAGCGGTTGAAAATGCGGTAAAAATCGCACGTTCTTACACAGGTCGTCACGGCATTATTACCTTTGGTAACGGTTTCCATGGTCGTTCATTCATGACGATGGCAATGACAGGTAAAACTGCACCATACAAACGCGATTTTGGTGTAATGCCTGGTGGCGTATTCCATGCGCGTTACCCAGTGGCATCTAAAGGTATTTCTGTTGATGCGGCGATTGAAAGCGTTGAAAATATTTTCAGTGAAGATGTATCTGCACATGACGTAGCTGCAATCGTGCTTGAACCAGTACAAGGTGAAGGCGGTTTTAACGTTGTTCCTGCTGAATTCTTAAAACGTTTACGTGCAATTTGCGACCAACACGGCATTTTGTTGATTGCAGATGAAGTACAAACTGGTTTTGCACGTACTGGTAAATTGTTCGCAATGGATCATTACGAAACTAAAGCTGACCTGATCACGATGGCGAAAAGTCTTGGCGGTGGTTTCCCAATTTCAGGTGTTGTGGGTCGTATCGACGTGATGGATGCACCAAACCCAGGCGGTTTAGGTGGTACTTATGCAGGTAACCCAATTGCAGTTGCAGCAGCACATGCAGTGATTGATGCGATTGAAGAAGAAAAGCTTTGCGACCGTGCTAATGTTTTAGGTGCAGAATTAGTTGCGGTATTGAAACAAATTCAATCAGAAACGACCATCGTGAATGATGTTCGTGCATTAGGTTCAATGGTTGCTGTTGAAGTCGAAAATGCGGATATCGCAAAAGCTGTACAAACTTTTGCAATGCAGAAAGGTTTGTTGTTATTAACTTGTGGTAAAAACGGTAACGTAATTCGTTTCTTATATCCACTGACCATTCCAACAGAACAATTCCGTCAAGCTTTAGACATTTTAAAACAAGGTTTTGATTCTTTAGCATTGCCAGCAACTGTTGGGGCGCAAACTGCGGAGCAATCAGCATGATTCAACAAGGATTGCAATATTTATTAGCACATCCTGATATTGCCCTTGAAGCACCTGCTTCAAGCGGCTTTATTGAAGTTCAAGATGCAGCGACTGGCGAAAGTTTGGCATGGGTAAAAACCTATGATCAAGCGGGCGTTGAAGCAGCCATTACTCGTTCTGAACAAGCACAAGCACTTTGGAAAAAGCAAACCGCTTTACATCGTGCCGACATCTTGTGGGCGTGGTATGAATTGATGCTTGAGCATAAGGAAAACTTGGCGCAGTTGTTGACTGCGGAACAAGGTAAACCTTTGCTTGAAGCACGTGGTGAAATTGCCTATGCAGCCTCGTTTATTCGTTGGTTTGCAGAGCAAGCCCGTCGTATTGATGGTGCGGTTCTTCCTCCAACTCAAGCGCATCAGCGTTTGGTGGTGATCAAGCAAGCGATTGGTGTGACTGCGGCCATTACGCCGTGGAACTTCCCAGCCGCGATGATTACGCGTAAAGCAGCACCTGCACTTGCAGCGGGTTGTTCAATGTTGGTGAAACCAGCAGAACAGACCCCGTTATCTGCCTATGCATTAGAAGTATTGGCCTTGCAAGCAGGCTTGCCACAAGATCTTCTGTTGAACATTGTGGGTGATGCTGCTGAAGTGGGTCAAACATTGTGTAACAGCGATGTGGTACGCAAACTGAGCTTCACAGGTTCGACGCCAGTGGGCCGTATTTTGATGCAGCAATGTGCACCAACCATCAAAAAACTCTCTTTAGAGTTGGGTGGTAATGCGCCTGTGATCGTATTTGATGATGCGAATCTTGATCAAGCTGTGCAAGGCATCATGATGAGCAAATTCCGTAACAGCGGTCAGACTTGTGTGTGTGCCAACCGTATCTATGTGCAAGCAGGCATTTATGATGCACTTTGTGAGCGCTTAGTGGCTGAAGTTGCAAAATTAAAAGTGGGTGATGGTCGTGTCGAAGGCTCGACGCAAGGTCCATTGATTGATGCGAAAGCCGTAGCTAAAGTGCAATCACATATTGATGATGCGAAAACGAAAGGTGCGAAAGTACTGATCGGTGGTCAATTACATGCTTTGGGTAAAACTTTCTTTGAACCAACCGTTCTGCGTGATGTAACGCAAGACATGCGTGTTGCGAAAGAAGAAACCTTTGGCCCATTGGCACCGTTATTCCGCTTTGAAACTGAAGCAGAAGCGATTGCGCTGGCAAATGACACTGAGTTTGGCTTAGCCAGCTATATCTTTACCCAAAGTGCTGCACGTCAATGGCGTGTGGGCGAAGCGTTAGAATATGGCATGGTGGGTGTAAACACAGGCGCGATTTCGAATGAAGTTGCTCCGTTTGGTGGTGTGAAACAGTCAGGCTTAGGCCGTGAAGGTTCAGAATGGGGCATCGATGAGTACTTAGAAATGAAGTACATGTGTATCGATGTGACCGACCCTTCAGCATAATCTTTGCTGTTGATAGAAAATGCTGGTGATGGCTTTGGTGGTCACCAGCATTTTTATTTGTATCGGATAAAATCATTAAAAAGGAAAATAGCATCTAAATTTTAAATCTATAAAACCGATTAAAATTATAAAAAACTACGGTTTTACCTATATGGGGAAATTTCTTATTCTTGGTTTCAAGTTAAACAAATACAGTCACTGATACCGAGGAACCGCACATGAGTTTAATCAATACTGAAATCAAACCCTTCAACGCAACGGCTTATAAAAATGGTGAATTTGTTCAAGTGTCTGAACAGAATTTTTATGGCAAATGGTCGGTTGTGTTTTTCTATCCTGCCGATTTTACTTTTGTATGTCCAACTGAATTAGGCGATTTAGCCGATCATTATGCAGAATTCCAAAACATGGGTGTAGAGATCTATTCAGTTTCGACTGATACCCATTTCACGCATAAAGCATGGCATGACAGTTCAGAAGAAATTAAGAAAATTCAGTACAGCATGATTGGTGATCCAACATGGATTTTGGCGAAAAACTTTGAAGTGCTGATTGAAGCAGAAGGTTTGGCAGATCGTGGCACATTTGTGATTGATCCTGAGGGGAAAATCCAAATTATTGAAATTAATGCGGGCGGTGTGGGGCGTGATGCGCAAGAACTATTGCGTAAAGTTAAAGCAGCCCAGTATGTGCATGCACACCCTGGTGAAGTTTGCCCAGCAAAATGGAAAGAAGGTGATGCGACTTTGGCACCATCGATTGATCTGATTGGTAAAATCTAAGTCAAAACACTTTGAATTTAAAAAATCCAGAACTGATGTTCTGGATTTTTTTTAAATGATCACTTCAGTGTTTCAGCAATCAGGGCATTACTTTTGTGGGTTATTTTGATCAAAACTAATCATTAAATTACGATAATCAGGAATATGATTGGAGAAGAGTGTACCCAAGCCTTCAATATCATTTCGCCAGTCACGATGCAGTTCACACGCCATGCCAAACCATGTCATGAGTTGTGCACCTGCTTGTGACATACGCTTCCATGCGGCATCACGGGTCAAGGCATTGAACGTGCCTGAAGCATCGGTAATCACAAATACTTCAAAATCCTCTTCTAGTGCGGATAGTGCTGGAAAAGCCACACAGACCTCGGTCACGACACCTGCAATAATCAGTTGCTTTTTACCTTTAGCTTTAATGGCTTTGACAAAGTCTTCATTGTCCCACGCATTGATCTGTCCTGGTCGAGCAACGTAGGGAGCATCAGGGAACATGGTTTTTAATTCTGGAATAAGCGGACCATTTGGACCATTTTCAAAACTGGTGGTCAGAATGGTAGGCAAATTAAAATATTTAGCAGCATCGGCCAAAGCCAGTACATTGTTTTTGAATTTATCGGGATCGATGTCACGTACCAAGGACAACAGTCCAGTTTGATGATCGACCAACAAAACGGCAGCATTATTTTTATCTAAGCGAGTATAAGGTTTACCCATTTTCTTATTACTTTAGTGGATGAATAGAGAACTCAGCCATGCTCATAATTATGTTTAGCGCATGGTTGCGTTGTTGTTATATTAAGCAGAGTTGTAATTAAGCTTAAAGGATGATCTTGGGAAAGATTGTCTTATTTTTGAGATAGTTTTGTTGTTGCACTCGATACGAAAATAAAAACATATAAATTCAATATGCTGGAGAGATTGTTGTAAAAATAGGATGGTGTATCGCATAAGCTCACTATGTCCTGCACTTTAAAATGCTTAACATGACTGCATGTTAGATCCTAGAGATAGGAGTTTTGAAATGAAAAAAATTACAGGTGTGTACCGTAACCAAAATATGCATTGGGTCGGTGATGGTTTTCCAGTGAGAAACCTGTTTTCTTATGACCGTTTAGGACAAGCGATTAGCCCATTTTTGTTGTTAGATTATGTTGCGCCGTATCCATTTACACCTACCAAAGAGCAGCATGGTGTGGGTTCACATCCGCACCGTGGCTTTGAAACCGTGACCATTGCCTATCAAGGTGCAGTCACACATAAAGATTCTAGTGGCGGTGGTGGCACGATCCAAACGGGCGATGTGCAGTGGATGACTGCGGGTTCAGGTTTGGTGCATGAGGAATTTCACTCGACTAAGTTTGCGCAGAAAGGCGGTTTGTTTGAAATGGCCCAGTTGTGGGTAAATTTACCCGCAGCCGATAAAATGACAGCCCCGCAATATCAAGCCATTCAAGCTCAAGAAATTCCTGTGATTCACTTTGAAGATGAAGCTGGGCATTTACGTGTGATTGCGGGTACGTATGCAGAGCAGCAAGGTGCAGCGTCAACCTTTAGTCCAGTGAATGTCTGGGATGGTGTGCTGAAAGCAGGTCACCGCCAAGACGTATTTGTGCCAGTCGATCACAACACCTTAGTCGTGGTGTTACAAGGTGAAATGCTACTGAATGGTCATCAAAAAGTGTTGGATAACTCGATTGTGTTATTTGCACATGATGCTGAACCACAGATTCAGTTGGAAGCGCTTACGGATGCGAAATTCTTAATTTTGACAGGAAAACCGTTGAATGAACCAATTCAGGGTTATGGTCCGTTTGTGATGAACACCAAACAGGAAATTATTCAGGCCTTTGAAGATTTCAATCAAGGTAAATTTGGTGAGATTCCAGTTCAGGAACATCATCGCTAAGCAATTCAGCCAATCTGAATGTAGTAACTGCTAGAAAAAAGAAGAAGCCCCGAAGTCATTCGGGGCTTTTTGCGCTTTAAGCTTTGTTGTAGATGACACAGATGTTATCTAAATTTGCGTAGTGCTATATTTTGGTTAGTGTGATGAATTTATCATTTTTATGTGGTGCATGATACCTACTTTTTTATTATTTGTAAAACGGGATGTAAAAAGTACATCGATTTAAGTTGCTAATTTTAAACAAAAAATAAAGTATATATTCTTTAAAAAAAGACTTTGTTTAAAAAATAAGCATAAAAAAGTAATAAAGCCAGCAAGCTTTAATTAAATTGTTAACGAATTTTAAAAGCATGGATTCTGGCATTTTTTAATAGTCTGTTTTGTCGCCCTGTAGTACATAATTTCCTTAATGTGTAACTGACGGATAATAACTTTGGATATTGCAGTTATTGGTAGTGGCATGGCTGGACTGGCTACTGCGAGAATTCTTAAAGATGCTGGACATAACATTACAATTTTTGAAGCCCTACCAGGGCGTGGAATGGACAGTCACAGCACCGAATTTGAAGGTGGGTTGATTGATGCACCTTTGCGTGTCATGAATCCGCATTTATGGAAAAACACCTTAAGTTTAGCAACCTATTTAGGTATTCAAACTTATCCAGTACGAACCTATATGGCATGTAGCTGGTTATTTGAAGATAAAACTGAAACATGGCTCACCACCACCCGTACCCGTATTGGTAATTTCCCAATTATCAATAACCGTAAAGGCATCAAACAATATGGTTGGCGCTTGGTTAAAGGCATGTTGCAGTTAAAAACTGCGATTTCTCAATTTTTTAAATCTGAGAATCAAGAGATTACTTTGGCAGAATTCATTAATCAGAATGATATTGAAGAAGTCTTCTGGCATGGTGCAGTAATGCCAGTGCTATATACCATTTGTACTTGTAATCCAAAAACCATTGGTGATTGGCCCGCAAAACCGTTGTTGACCTTCTTGCGTCAACTCACGGATGGAGATGCTTTATTGCGTATGCAGGGGGGTACACCAGCCTTAGTTGATAAGTTGATACAAGGTATTGAAATCCGTAGTGGCTCTGCCATCACCCATGTGAAACAGCAAGGCGATAAAGTACAGGTTGAAAATTCGGCAGGTGAAACCTACCAGTTTGACCGTGCTGTGATTGCAACACCAACCAACAAAATTGATACTTTCCTTGATCAAGCACAATTTAAAGACGACATTGATTTATTAAAGCAATTTAAATTTGAACAAGGTCAATTGGTCATTCATACCGACACGTCTGTTATGCCACCGAAGCGTAAAGACTGGGCAGTGTTGAGTTATATGATGGATCGTAAGTTTACCCGTCAGCAATTCACAGTCTGGTTAAACGCAGTTGAGCCAAGCCTCGTGGGTAAAAATCCTGTGTTCCAAACTTGGCGTCCTGTGACTGAAATTGATCCGAAAAAGATCATTTCAAGCGTAACATTAACCCGTGCGGTGGTGAACTCGGAAACCGTGGCATTGAATAAACAGTTGCAAGAACGTCATAAGCAACCTGATCGCAAAGTATTCTATTGTGGTTCTTGGTCGTGTGATGGTTTGCCAATCTTGGAATCGGCGGTGACCTCTGCCATGAATATTGCTGAGATTTTTGGTGCGCCATTGCCGTTCGTTGGCTTAAAGCCTAAAGTAGAGGTTGCTCCGCAACTCGGCTACTAAGTTCATGAAATGGCTCCAACAGCTTCGCACAGAGGTTTCCCAACATAAATATGCCATCAATGCAAAATTATTAGGGGACAGCAGCGAACTGGCTTGGAGCAATCTGGGATACTGGTCTGAAACGAATCAGACCTATCCTGAAGCTTGCCGTGCCCTTGCCGATCATTTGGCCCACAGTGTGCAATTAACCGCATCAGATCATGTACTGGATTTGGGCTGTGGACAGGGGGCGAGCCTGTTGCATTGGCAGCAACAGTATCAGATACAACATATTGAAGCGGTTGAATTACAACCTAAATATATACAAAAAATTCAAACAGCAATTCCTCAACTGAAGGCTATTCATTGCCACTCTTTTTTAAATTTAAAACAAATTTCCTTTCAGCAAGCTTTTGATGTGGTGCTGTGTATCGATGCGGCCTATCACAGTAGTTTGAATTCATTTTTAAATTCAGTTGCACCCGTTTTAAATTCAAAAGGGCGTTTGGCATTTCATTACTTAATTTTAAGCCCGAAGTTTTTGAATTTAAATGTCGCGGAAAAAATACAGTTGGCCTTGTTGCTTAAAGCTGCCGATGTGAATTTAAAAAACTTGTCTGATAACGTTGCTGTACAGCAACAGTTGGTACAAGCAGGTTTTGAACAGATTCAAATTGAAGATTTCTCTGAAGCTGTATTGGGTGGTTTTTCCCAATATATTCAGCAGCAGACAACAGCACCGCAGACTGAAGAGCAATATACAGCTTTTGATGTAATGAAGATTCAGTTGACAGCAAAACTGTGTCAGAAATTATGGATGCAAGGCGTAGTGCGGTATGTGCAAGTGACAGCACAGAAGAAATAAAAAATGCAGGTTTAAAAACAACAAAAGCCCACTAATAAATAGTGAGCTTAAGTAAATGGTGCCGGCACACGGATTCGAACTGTGGACCTACTGATTACAAGTCAGTTGCTCTACCAACTGAGCTATGCCGGCATCTTGTGCTGTGCATTTTACATTAAGTTGTTTTGAATGCAAGCCAAAAAATAACCGATTGAATGTTCAGCGTTATGAACTGAATCTAAGTTTCGACTCATCAGCTATTTTTGTATAAAAAGAAAGCTATTTTAGACTGTAAATCCAAGTGTTAATACATTCACCTGTCTCAATTAAAGTGGCCTGTACTGGGCTACGAACATAACCTTCGCCTTCAAATTCATCGAGCATTGTCCAATGTTGGGCTAAATTTTCCGAGAAAAACACAAAGCCTTGTACAGTAGAAGCATTTTCATTGAGCAGAATACCGGGAAAACCTAATGCTGCGCCCCAACCTTTGGCATGTAATTCGCTATGTACATAGGCTGTTGCCCATGTCCCACCCATATTTTCTAAAATATGCGCATTAGGGCGGTTTGGTCCAAGGGTGCCATAAACAAATAAGCTCAACATGATAAAAATATGTTCCTCGATTGATTTGAAAAGTTAAGTCTGGTGTAGAGGGGAAACTTTAATGAGGCTGAGTCCAATACCTGCAAACACCAAGAGCATTGCCAAGAGAACAACGCCTAACCATCCTGCATGTAACCAGAACCATCCTCCTGCTGAACCGATGATGCTGGAACCGAGGTAGTAAAACAGTAAATATAACGAAGTCGCATGTCCTTTGTTGTCTTGGGCTGTAGCACCGACCAAACCACTACAGAGGGCGTGGGCAATAAAGAAACCTGTAGTAATCAATGCTACGCCTAAAATAATGACCCAGAGGTTTTGCGCTAAGGTACAGGCAATGCCTAATCCCATAATGATAAAGCCGAGAATCACTATACTTTGTCGGCCATAGCGTTGTGCCAGACGAGCGGCCAATGATGAAGACACCATACCTAAACTATAAGAAAGAAAAATTAAGCTGATTTGGGTTTGACTCAAAAAATACGGAGCCGCATCGAGACGGAAAGTAATGTAGTTAAATAGAGTTACAAAGATACTGGTCAACACAAAACCTAGCGCATAGAGACGCAGTAATGAGCGATTGCGCAGATGAGCACACCATGCTTGCACATGAAAATTTAAATTTAGCCCTTTTTTGGCAACGAAGTGTCGTGAGGGAGGGAGTAGCAGAATAAAGCCGAAGGCACAGAATAAACACAATAGACCCAATAAACCTAAGGCTGTTTGCCAGTTGACCCATTCAATCAGCATCCCCATGCCAACCCGTCCCATCATGCCGCCAAAAGCCGTTCCCGCAATATACAGTCCCATAGTTTGTGCCAAGGCTTTGGGATCCATTTCTTCTGCAATCCATGCCATGGTGACGGCAGGAACCCCACCTAAGACAAACCCTTCCAGTGCACGTGTAGCGAGAAAGGTATGCCAGTGGGGAATAAACATCGCCAAGATATTCAGTCCAGCCGCACAAGCCATGGACATGAAAATGACATTACCCCGACCTAAAGCTTGTGAAAAAGCACTGGAGAGCACAATGGAAACTGCCAAGAAAGCAGTGGTCAGCGACAATGCCAATGCGCTATTGGCAGGGCTCACCGCAAAGGTCTGGGTAAAAGCAGGCAGTAAAGGTTGTACACAATAAATCAGGGAGAAACTGGCAAATCCCACCAAGAACAGGGCCAGCCCTGCACGGTAATAAGTGCTTGTACCCGATTCAATCCAAGATTCGGATAAAGGGGAGATTGGCTCAAGTTCTGGACTTGAAGAAGCGGGGCTAAGCATCTGAATTTCCAACAGCCAAAGTCTTTGGCTTGTATGATCATTTACAGAATAAGCCTAGCAGCGAGAAGGTCATCCTTCTAATATATTTGAGTCTATAGCAATATATGTTTTATATATGAATATAGAGCTGCGCCATATCCGCTATTTTTTAACCGTGGCTGAAGAAAAAAACTTTACCCGCGCGGCCCAACGCTTGTGCATGAGTCAACCGCCCTTGAGTATGCAAATCCGTGATCTGGAAGAGTGTATTGGTGCAGACTTGTTCCTGCGAACCTCGCAAGGCGTGGTGCTGACCGAAGTGGGACAAGCTTTTCTCACTGCGGTGGAACCGTTACAACATCAATTGGACGATGCCATTCAGTTGGCACGCCATGTTTCCAATGGTGAAGTGGGGCAGTTGCGTTTAGGCTTTACAGGCACTTCAATGCTGAACCCTTTAATTCCAGAAAGCATTCGTCGTTATCAGCAGCAGTACCCCCAAGTTGGATTAAAACTAGAAGAAGCCAATTCTCTCAAATTAATTGACTATGTGCTGGAAGACCGCCTAGATATTGCCATTATTCGTCCACCTCGACAAATTCATAGCAGTTTAGCCATGCAAGAGTTGTTGAATGAAGCATTAATTGCAGCGGTTTCTGTACGCCGTGATTTAGCGCATGGTGAGCAACCTTTACAGGTGACCTGCTTATGTGAGCACGAAATGATTTTGTCTCCCCGCAGTGTGAGTGCAGGCTTATATGATGCGGTAACTGATGCTTGTCAACAAGCAGGCTTTGAACCCAAACTGGGGCAGAGTGCACCACAGATTGTCTCGATTTTATCTTTGGTGGCGGCTAATTTAGGGGTATCGATGGTGCCTGAATCTTCGCAGCAATTACAAATTCAGGGTGTGGTTTATCGACCTTTTGCCGAGCCTGTACCTACAGTTGGGCTGGCTGTAATTTATAAACAGCATTTGGCAACACAACTGGCCATCAATTTTGCCAGCATTTTGCAAATGGTTTGCCATCAGGGTGCTAAATATTCCTCAGAGTCGATTTAGAGTGCCAACCAGTCATAGTAATATCACTGAATCTGTGCTGAAAATGCTGAAATAAAATTTATATTAATTTAATTATTTCAGTATCTTAGTTTGATTTTATCATGTGATTTAAGCGGTGGAGTTGCTATAATCCCTTGCGCCTATCTGGGGGGATAGTATTGTGTTAAATCGTGTGCTGATCAGTTTTGTCAGTTTATTTTGGAGTGTGTTTGCATGTGCCGAGTGGACCTACGTCAATGCAAATTATGATCACTCGCAATATATTTATGTCGATTTTAATCGGGTGAGAGTACTTGATGCAAAAAGCAATGAAGTTGAATACTGGGTCAAGTATTTAATTAAAAATGACAAAGAAAAAGATGGCTTGGAACTGGGTGATTATTCCTTGGCCTTGTACCGTGTGGGCTGTGAGAGTGAACAATATAGCATTCGCTCCTCGGCTAATTTCAAGAAAAATGGTTCCTTAATGAGTAGCCAGAATTATGCTGCCAGTCAGGCTCGCCCGATTATTCCCAATACTGCACTCGATTATACTGCTGCAATGGTCTGCCGTGTTTTGCCACAAAGTCAGAAAGTCGATCGTCTGGAACAGCTCACCCGACGTATTGCAATGGGAGAATACTGATCAAGCAATCAACTTCGTCAGCCTTAATCCATAAGAATACCTTGCTTAAGGTCAGCCTGTTTACGTAAATAATCCCAGACCAATTTAATCCGTGGCTCGTGTTGTAAATCGACAAAAGTCAGCATCCAAAAGGTATGGGTAAAGCGCACTTGCTCGGCCAGCACTTGTTCTAAATTGGGCTGATTATGGGCTAGAAATTGCGGCAAGATGGCCAAGCCTGCGCCTGCATTCACCGCAATTTGCTGCGCTAAAATACTACTACTGCGAAAATTGGCGGTCAGTGGAATCGGCAGGCGTTCCAAACAATACAGTTCTGAGCTATAAATCAGATCATCAATATAATTCACAAAGCGGTGGCGTGCTAAATCTTCCATATTTTGAATGGGCGGATGTTGTGCCAGATAGCTTTTGCTGCCGTAAATTTTTAAACAATAATCGGTCAGTCGGGTAATGATATAAGGACCCGATTTCGGACGGTCTATCGAAATGACAATATCGGCTTCGCGATGGGACAGCTTCATCATCTTGGGAACAGGAATCAGGTCGATCGTGAGCAGCGGAAATTGCTGCGACAGTTCTGCTAATAACTGGGTCAAAAACGCTGTGCCAAAACCTTCGGGTGCACCAATTCGCACGCGACCTTCAAGTGGCTGTTGCGGTTTTTGAATTTGCAAAAAAGCCTGTTCCATTTGCTCTACGCGCGGCACCAGTGCCATACCATCGACAGTAAGTTCATATCCTGTGGCTTCACGTTTAAATAAGGGTGTACCTAACGCGACTTCTAAAGACTGTATCCGTCGAGCCACAGTACTGTGTTCAACCCCAATAATCCGTGCTGCATTGGTCAATGTTTTGGCACGTGCCAAGACCAAAAAAAATTGCAGATGATCCCAATCTACTTTCATTTTTATTTTCCACATCCTGTGCAAAATTGCACAACCATCGTGCACCAATCTGCATTGGTGGTCAAAGTTTTCTTTGCTAGTCTGATTTGAAAATCACAAATTGAACATACGGTTTAAGTCGTAGGGTTCAGCAGCAACACAATAAAAATGAATGCCTATGGAGAGGTTATGAATACGGTTTCTAAAATCCAATTATCAACAGCTAAATTATTGATTAACGGTGAGTTTGTCGAGTCTAAAACCCAGCAATGGCAAGACATTGTTAATCCAGCAACTCAAGAAGTCATTGGTTTAGTCCCTTTTGCAACACCTGAAGAAGTACAGTCTGCAATTGCTTCGGCAAAAGCGGCATTTGCCAGTTGGCGAGAAACCCCGATTCAAGCCCGAATGCGCATTATGTTGAAATTGCAGGAACTCATTCGTGCCAATGCCAAGAAAATTGCACAGGTACTCACTGCTGAACAGGGCAAAACCTTGGCGGATGCGGAAGGTGATATTCAGCGTGGTTTGGAAGTGGTGGAACATGCGTGTTCAATTGGCACCTTGCAAATGGGCGAATATACCGAAGGGGTGGCACGTGGCGTAGATACTTATACCTTGCAACAACCTTTAGGTGTCTGTGCGGGGATTACCCCGTTTAACTTTCCTGCGATGATTCCTTTGTGGATGTTTCCCATGGCAATCGTCTGCGGTAATACCTTTGTTTTGAAGCCATCTGAACAAGATCCGCTCTCCACCATGATGTTGGTCGAGTTGGCAATCGAAGCAGGTATTCCCGCAGGCGTACTGAATGTGGTGCATGGCGGCAAAGAGGTGGTCGATGCGCTGTGTACCCATCAAGACATCAAAGCCATTTCCTTTGTGGGTTCGACTGCTGTCGGCACGCATGTCTATAACTTGGCGGGTCAACATGGCAAGCGTGTGCAATCCATGATGGGTGCGAAAAACCATGTGGTCGTGATGCCCGATGCGAATAAAGAACAAACCTTAAATGCCATGGTCGGTGCAGCCTTTGGTGCGGCAGGGCAACGTTGCATGGCGCTTTCAGTTGCAGTCATGGTCGGTGACAGTAAACACTGGATCAATGAATTGGTGACTAAAGCCAAAACCTTAAGTGTGAATGCAGGGCATGAGCCGAATACGGATATTGGCCCTGTGATTTCACCACGTGCCAAAGCCCGTGTGATTGATTTAATTAACAGTGGTGTCGAGCAAGGTGCTGAACTGCTGCTAGATGGTCGTGATATTCAAGTCAAAGGCTATGAAAATGGCAACTTTGTCGGGGCAACGGTGTTTAGCAATGTCACCACGGATATGCGTATTTATAAAGAAGAAATCTTTGGGCCAGTACTGACGATTCTCTGTGTGGAGACTTTGGATGAGGCGATTGAACTGGTCAATGCCAATCCATTTGGTAATGGTGTGGGCTTATTTACCCAAAGTGGGGCAGTAGCACGGACTTTCCAAAACCGTATTGATATTGGTCAAGTAGGCATCAATATTCCAATTCCAGTCCCTGTGCCATTCTTTAGTTTCACAGGTTCGCGTGGCTCAAAGCTCGGTGACCTAGGCCCTTATGGTAAACAGGCGGTACAGTTCTATACGCAAACCAAAACCATTACCAGTCGTTGGTTTGAAGACAGTCAAGAAGCAGGGGAAGTCAATACCACCATCAGTTTACGCTAAGGAGTAGCGAGATGAAGATAGCTTTCATTGGTTTAGGGAATATGGGCGGTTCGATGGCACAGAACCTGCTCAAAGCAGGGCAAACGGTGTTAGGTTATGACCTAAGTGAAAAAGCTTTGCAGCAGTTTTCCGAAAGTGGCGGAATCGTCTGTGACAGCCCTCAAGCTGCGGCTGAGCAGGCAGATGTGGTCATCAGTATGTTGCCCGCAGCTAAGCATGTACGTGACGTGTATTTGAGTGAGACGGGAATTCTGGCGGTAATGCGTGCAGGCAGTCTCTGTATTGACTCAAGTACCATCGACCCGCAAACCATTAAAGATGTTGCTGCTGAGGGCTTGAAGCATCAAGTTCAAGTCTGCGATGCGCCTGTGTCTGGTGGCACCATTGGTGCTAAAGCGGGGACCTTGACCTTTATGGTTGGTGCCGATGACGTGACCTATGAGCGTGTGCAGCCGATTTTAAGCTTTATGGGCAAGAATACGGTGCATTGTGGTGCAGTAGGTGCAGGGCAAATTGCTAAAATTTGCAATAACATGATTCTCGGCATTTCTATGGCGGCCGTGGCAGAAGGGATGGCTTTGGGCAGCCGATTGGGCATTGATACCCATGCATTGGCAGGCGTGATCAATAGCTCAAGTGGCCGTTGCTGGAGTTCTGAAATCTGTAATCCTTGGCCCGATATTAGCCCGAATGCACCCGCAGGACGAGGTTATACCGACGGTTTTGCCTCACAACTCATGCTTAAAGATTTAGGTTTGGCCATTGAAGCGGCAGGCCAAGTCAAGCAACCTGTATTACTCGGTGGTTTGGCACAGCAGCTCTATCAACAGTTGTGTTTGCAAGGCAATGCACATTTAGATTTTTCTAGCATTATCCAGCAATATTTACCCCGAGAAAATTGATTTAAAAGAAATGAAAGGGTGCAATGAATGCACCCTATAAAAAACCCTTGTCGTGAATAACAAAAATGTGACTGAGGTGAAAGGATGGCTTCAAATTATCAACAAGCGCAGCAAAATTTTGATTTGCAACAGGCTGCGCAACGGTTTCTATCAGGTTCAATCGATGCACTGAATGCATGTTATGAATGTTGCGATCGACATGCTTTGCCGGGGCGGATTGCCTTGTTTTGGCAGGGTAAAGATGGTCGTAAAGAGCAATATACCTTTCGAGAGTTACAACAACGTGCCAGCCAATTTGCCAACTTTTTAAAGTCTCAAGGCGTGTCTAAAGGTGACCGTGTATCGGGCTTATTGCCACGTACCCCAGAGCTGATTATTACAATTTTAGCGGCATGGCGGATTGGTGCGGTTTATCAACCGCTATTTACTGCGTTTGGCCCGAAAGCCATTGAGCACCGCTTACAGTTGGCACAAAGCAAACTGGTGGTGACCGATGTGGGCAATCGTGACAAATTGCACGACGTAGAGGGTTGCCCTGCAATTGTGACGGTCACGGGAGCCAAAGGCACAGGGCTGTATCAAGGGGATTATAGCTTTTGGGCAGAAGTAAACCGCCAGTCTGATCAATGTGAATTGGAGATGATGAACATCCAAGATCCATTCTTGTTGATGTTCACATCAGGGACGACAGGCCCTGCCAAACCCTTACAAGTGCCACTCAAAGCGCTGATTGCATTTGGTGGCTATATGCAAGATGCAATTGGTTTAAGAGCTGAAGATTCGTTTTGGAATATTGCTGATCCAGGTTGGGCCTATGGATTGTATTACGGCATTACGGGTCCGCTCTTATTGGGTCATCCGACCATTTTTTATGAAGGCGCATTTACTGCCGACAGTCTATGCCAGATTGTAAATGACTATGGCGTGAATAACTTGGCAGGTGCACCCACAGCCTACCGTATGATGATGGCGGCTGATCCGAAGCAAATGGCGAAATTACATGGCAAATTCCGTGTGGTCAGCAGTGCAGGTGAGCCATTGAATCCTGAAGTGTTTCGCTGGTTCAAACAAGTATTAGATGCGCCAATCTATGACCATTATGGCCAGACTGAAGTTGGGATGGTGGTGTGTAATCATCATGCATTGGAACATGAGGTTCGAGCAGGCTCGGCAGGTTTTGCCAGTCCCGGCTATCGTGTTGTGGCACTAGATGAACAGGGCAATGAACTCGGTGCAGATACCCCAGGAATTTTAGCGGTAGACATAAGTCAGTCTCCGATGATGTGGTTTGGCGGTTATCAAGAAAGTCGTAAATCGCCATTTATCGGACATTATTATTTAACGGGTGATACCGCTGAAATACATGCCGATGGCAGCATGAGTTTTGTCGGACGCAGTGATGATGTGATTACCACCTCGGGCTATCGTGTGGGGCCCTTTGATGTGGAAAGTGCCTTGTTGGAACATGATGCCGTGATTGAAGCCGCCGTGATTGGTGTACCTGACCCTGAGCGAACAGAAGTGATTAAAGCTTTTGTGATTTTATCAGGTGAAAGTGCAGCCAGCGCTGAGCTCGAAAATGAACTGAGCCAATTTGTGAAGAAACGCTTATCTGCTCATGCTTATCCACGTTTGATTGAGTTTGTGACTGAACTTCCCAAAACCCCAAGTGGAAAAATTCAGCGCTTTTTACTGCGCAATCAGGAAATTGCCAAGCAACAAACAACGGTAACTGCTGCAAGCTAAGATATTGTAAGGAAAGTAATTATGCAATTCACTGAAGGACAAGCTCACATGCAGGATATGGTAAAAAGTTTTGATCACGACCAGATAAAACCGACGGCCAGTGAGTGGGATCGACAAGGTATGTTTTTTGAAGAACAACTCTTGATTCAGGACATGGCAAAAAGTTTTGCCCAAGAACAAATTAAACCCTATGCCAGTGAGTGGGATCGACAGGGTACTTTCCCAGCCCAAGCCTTACAGCAAATGGGGCAACTGGGTTTTATGGGGATGTTGGTGCCTGAAGAATGGGGTGGTTCGGCAACAGGCAACTTGGCCTATGTACTGGCGTTGGAAGAAATTGCCGCTGCGGATGGTGCAACATCGGCGATTATGAGTGTGCATAATTCGGTGGGTTGTGTGCCGATTTTGAAATTTGGTACCGAAGAGCAAAAGCAACAATTTCTGGTGCCTTTAGCCAAAGGGGAAATGATCGGGGCTTTTGCACTGACTGAACCGCATACTGGTTCTGATGCTGCTGCCATTAAAACCCGTGCCGTGAAAGATGGTGACCATTACATTATCAATGGTGCCAAGCAATTTATTACTTCAGGACACAATGCAGGCGTGATTATCGTGTTTGCTGTGACCGATCCGAGCGCAGGGAAAAAAGGCATGAGTGCTTTTTTAGTCCCGCGTAATACACCTGGCTACGAAGTCATTCGGGTCGAAGAAAAATTGGGTTTACATGCCTCTGACACTTGCCAAATTGCTTTGACCGATGTGCGCGTGCACAAAAGTATGTTGTTGGGTAAAGAAGGCGAAGGTTTAAAAATTGCCTTGTCTAATTTGGAGGGCGGACGCATTGGCATTGCCGCTCAAGCCGTTGGATTGGCACGTGCCGCTTTGGAAGAAGCCACCCGTTATGCCAAGGAGCGTGTAGCTTTTGGGAAGCCAATTTTTGAGCAGCAAGCAGTGTCGTTCCGATTGGCCAGTATGGCAACAGAAATTGCCGCAGCACGTCAGTTGGTACATCAGGCAGCGCGTTTAAAAGAAGCGGGTCAACCGTGTTTAACCGAAGCGTCGATGGCGAAGTTGTTTGCCTCTGAAATGACCGAGCGGGTCTGTTCAAATGCTCTACAAATCTTTGGCGGTTATGGCTATCTGAAAGATTTTCCGATTGAGCGCATTTATCGTGATGCTCGGATTTGTCAGATTTACGAGGGTACCAGTGATATTCAATGCTTGGTGATTGCCCGTAGTTTATAAACCCAATATCGAAAAACAGACCCTTGCACATGTGAGTGATCACGAGATGTGAAAGAGATATGTGCATGGGTCTATAGAAGAAGGATCGCAACATGCAGTGGGAAAAAACATTCATTGAAGACTTACAGTGGGACACGATTTTAGTTGAAAAGCGCAAGGGTGTCGGGGTCATTACCCTGAACCGTCCTCAAGCGTTGAATGCCTTAAACAGTCAATTGATTGCTGAAATTAACCAAGCCTTAGATCAGTTTGAACGCGATGCTGAAATTGGCTGTATGGTGTTGGCAGGTTCTGAAAAAGCTTTTGCTGCGGGGGCTGATATTAAAGAAATGGCCGAGCTGAATTTCCCGAATATCTATTTTGATGATTTTTTCCATTTGGCAGATCGGATTGCGCAGCGTCGTAAACCTTTAATTGCTGCAGTGAGTGGCTATGCACTGGGCGGCGGCTGCGAGTTAGCTTTGATGTGCGATTTTATTTATTGTGCGGATAATGCCAAGTTTGGTTTGCCTGAAGTAACCCTTGGGGTGATTCCCGGCATTGGCGGAACGCAGCGTTTAACTTTGGCCTTGGGTAAAGCCAAAGCCATGGAAATGTGTTTAACCGCACGGCAAATGGGCGCGCTTGAAGCAGAACAAAGTGGCTTAGTGGCGCGCGTCCTACCGAAAGAGGAATTATTAGCCTATACCTTAGAGGCTGCGGAGAAAATAGCACAGCGATCTCTGACTGCCACCATGATGATTAAGGAAAGCATTAATCGCGCCTTTGAAGTGAGCTTAAGTGAAGGATTACGCTTTGAACGTCGTACTTTCCATTCCATTTTTGCAACTGTAGACCAAAAAGAAGGCATGAAAGCCTTTGTGGAAAAGCGACCAGCCCAATTTAAAAATCAATAAATAAGGAGTCTGCGCATGGAAAATAATTTACAGATTAGTGTCCAAGGGCATTTAGGCGTGATTACGCTAGATCGAGCGAGTCATTTGAATGCACTGTCCTTAAGCATGATTCATGGCATTAGCCAGCAGTTAGAACTGTGGCGTGAGGACGATCAGGTTCAAGCCGTCTTGATTGACTCTAATAGCCCGAAAGCCTTTTGTGCAGGCGGAGATATTCGTTTCCTCTATGACAGCTATCAAAATGGAACCGCCAATTATCAGCGCTATTTTGCAGATGAATATCACATGCTGAAGAGCCTACGCCAATATGCGAAACCTGTCATGGTGTTTTTAGATGGCTATGTCTTGGGTGGTGGTTTTGGTTTGGCACAAGCTTGCCAGATTATTGTTAGCAGTGAGAAATCTCGTTTTGCCATGCCAGAAACTGCGATTGGCTTTTTCCCAGATGTGGGCGCAACCCATTTTCTGTCTCGTTTAGATGATATTGGCGTGTATATGGCGGTGACTGGGGAACAAATCAGCAGTAGCGATGCCTTGCATTTAGATTTAATTGACTATTTGGTGCCGAGTGACCACTTGGCACAGTTGCAAACTGAGTTGGCACAGGCACCCCAGTTGAATCAACAGTTAATTGAGCAGATGATTGTGCGTTATTTAAAAGAACCAGCACCCAGTGAATTAAAACAGTATGAAGATGCGATTCGGCAGCATTTTTCACATACTGAATTGGCTCAAATTGAAGACAGCCTAGCCAATACATTAGAAAGTGACTATATGGATTGGGCTGAAAAAATCTTAGCAAACTTGCAGCAACGTTCTTTGTTAGCCAAGCAAATCAGTCTAAAGCTACAGCATGTTGGGCGGGGGCTATCTTTAGAGCAATGTATGCAGTTAGAACGGGATTTACAAGATATCTGGTTTGAGCAGGGCGACATGATTGAAGGTGTACGGGCTTTGCTGATTGATAAGGACAAGCAACCGAAATGGCAAACTGAAAACCCTAAGTTAATGCAGATGTTTGAGAAGTTGTTACCGCCTTCGCGACAGCAGCGTCAGGCGAGTGCGCAAGTCTAAGTTTGCTTTTCAAGCAGTACAGAAAATCCTCCAATGCTTTGGGGGATTTTTTATAGCTTTTGACCTAAATAAATAGCTTAAATTTTGAATTATTTATTTTAAGATTTCATTCTCAGAAATTGGATAAATAACGAATGAATGACTTAACAACAAGATTTTTAAATAATTTTACCCAGTGGCATGAAGTAGGGCTGACGCTCATAAATCGGTACTCACTTTGTTCGTACTCTATTGAATCTCGCTTTGCTCGATTCCTGGGGCAGTTTTTGGTTAATTTTATTTGTGAAATCCAAAAGCAAAAGCAACTATGAATTCGCTTTGCTCATTTGTTTTTTACTCGCTTACGCTCGACTATAAGACAAAGGTTATACAGTCGCTTTGCTCGGTTAATTTCGTTAAGGTATAAAAGCAAGTATTGTAATCAGGGAAAAGGCATGGCTGAATTTTAATTACGCTCACTCGCTCGGTTAAACTTTATTTGTACTCCAATAATTTAACTCTTTAGATAGTGGAGAGGATAAAACTGAATTTTCAATGTGCAGAGCTAAGCTATGTCCTGTTGAGCAAATTTGAATATATAGATCAAAAGATGTCGTAATACTTGGGTCTATTGAGGCTTGCATAGCAAAAACTTGTTTCAGTTGTTGAATGTGATATTCAAGAAAGGCGAATTCATTTTCAAAGCTTGATAGACTTTTTAAGTGTCGTTGGAAGTTTTGGAGGCTACTCATATCAGGTGGTAAGTTAAAACACGTCACATCGACTATTAAAGGGCTGATTTCATGAACATAGGGATGAATAACCCTAATGCCATCTTTTCGTTTAATTTCCTTAAAAAATGGTTCTATCGGAATGGAATACAGACGGCTTTCCTTTCCATCAAACATTGAAAATATCAATGTATTATTGATCAGCATTTCTTTTGGGACACCTTCCATTAAACGCTTTTCAATTTCCTCATAAATCACATTCATTTGTTTGAGTTCTTGATATTCTTCTACTTTAAAATTGGAAAAATAGTCCATGATTCGATTTAAAAAGATCGTTTCTCCTGTCCCTGCGATTGCACCTAGACTCCATAATTTAATTTTAGCTTCATCATCATGAAATAGAGACATTTCTCCTGTTTCTACATCACAGACCATTGCTCGTTTATCTGCTGCAATTAGTAAGCAATCTTCTAAATGAGCTGAAATGATCATCGTCATGTAAGAATTTCTTTATTTGAAAAAGTTATGTTATTTTAGTGACATAATTAAGTATTAGAGAAATAATAACAATGGCAGGTGGTTCTCGTATTGTTATCAGTGATGATGGGATTACTATATCTACAGGTGGAAAAATTATTTATAAAGCTGGACAACATAATTTTGAAGGTGGTCAAAAAGTGGTTTCGCCTAAAACAGCTTTACCTATGTTTGAGACACCATACAGTAATAAGATTGATTACACATGGGATAGCAACCTTAAGAATAAAAAAGAAATTTTTGTTTTAGATCAAAATAAAAATAGTTTAATAAAATCAAAAGTAGATCACTTAGATCATGAAAATAATCTGAGTTCCTTACGTTTTTACACACTACAGTCAACAGAATTTATAGCTTTGGGATTTAATTCCTCATATGTTTCTGTAGAACAAAAACGTTTAGATGGTGAAAATAGAGATGAATTGTTAGAAGAAGCCCTATTTGAAGAAGATGATGATGTTTCGACGGGGGATGATTTTTAAATGTCTGAATTAAAAACAATTACAGCAAGATTTTTTGATGGTTCTGGAAAGTATGTAAGAAATTTAAATGTAAAGTCTCGTTATGCAGGTTCATCCAAAGAAAATATAAGAAAAACTGATATAAATGGTTTTTTTATATTTCAAGCATCTTCAAATAGAACTGTAGAGATTTTAGCTAAACCTCCTAATCAGCCTGACTATATTTTATTTAAATCAATAAATTCATCAATTATTTCATCGGAAAATAATCCCATAGTTGTAAATTTACCTAAAACAATTGATGAATATAAAGCAAATAATCCACCTTTGAAAAAAGGTATTGTTAGTACCGTATTTAAAATCGTTGATAGTAATGGGAAAGTAATGGTGAATTTCCCAATTCAGTCTAGACCTAAAAGTAAGGGGAATTCCCCAGATAAATATACCAATGATCAAGGTCTTGTTGAGGTTTTATCATCTCCAAATAGAGATATTGAAGTTCTAGTCCTTACTTCTGGAGATCAATTTGAGCTTAAATTTTCTGGAAACTCTGGGTCTGGGACAAAGCAACCGATATTAATTAAACTGAATGAGCCATACGATAGTTTTAAAGGTTTTACATTAATAAAAGTATTAGATAAATCGGGTCAGCGTTATGCAGTTCAAGATGTTGATGTTGAAATGGTTTTTGATAATGTTAATAAAAAAAATCTTAAAGTTAAAAATGGACAATTAAAATTAACGAATTGGGTTGGTCAAAAAATTAAATTGACGATTTTTAAACCTGATGGAACGGCACTAGACTCAGTAGAGTTTATGGTTAGAAGAGTAAAAGAAGAGTTTATTGATCTACAATTAGATGTAGATGTTTTAAATGGGAAAACAGCCCAAAATGATCCTAGCATTCCTCAGCGGATAGAAGATAGCTCTACGGGACAGATTATTTCATTAAGCTTCTTTAAAGAAGTTTATGGAACAAAAAAACTATTTTGGCACAAAACAATGAATGGAAGACCTACTCAAAATTCGACTCCAGAACAATTCTTACCAGCTTTGAATAAAGGATTATTGAAGTATAAAATGACAGAGAAGCTTATATTATGTCATTTTCTTGCTCAAATTTATCATGAGTGTGATCACTTCAATACTTTGATTGAATATGCAAGTGGAAAGGATTATGACATTGCGACTTTTCCTCCATCGGTTTGTAATGCTCCTAAGAGTCGATCATGTAGAAGACGTAAACAAATTATAGCAGAAGGAAATACTACTCCAGGCGATGGACCTAAATACAAAGGGAAAGGACTAATTCAATTAACGTGGAAAAGTGCTTACATTAAATATAAGAATTACTCAGGAATAGATGTGGTAAGTAATTCAGACTTATTATGCGATGATCTTTTTCATGCAGTGGAAAGTGCAGTATGGGCTTTTAATGAGTTCAAAAATGCAGATAGTTTAGTTCGTAATGGTTATAGTGATTTAACAAAAACATACTCTGATTCACATCATTTAGGTGTGGTGGATAAGGTAAGTAGACGAATTAATGGAGGAACAGTTGGTTTATCTGAAAGAAAAAGCTTATTTTTAAAAATATTAAGAGAGGTTGAAAAGCGAAATGGGTTCAAATAATAAATTTATTTTTTTATTATTATTAATTTATTCAACAGCTTCTTGTGCTAGTGATGAGTTGCTTAAGGAAAATAATAAAATTTTTTTTAAAAAGGGAAATAATAAAATTTTTCTATTTGCCGATAGTGATTATTGCTTTGATAAAGACGCTTTTTCAGTTGAAAATTTAACAAATGATAATAAAAAATATTTATTTGTAAATCATACAGATGATTGTAATCCTAGTGGTAAATATGAAATATTCGATATATCCGAAAATAAAGCTAAAAAATTCTATTTAAGCCCACTATATGACCCAGAAGTCGATAAAAATAAAATTATTGAAAGATTTAAGGATGGTGCTGTAGGTTATACTCGTATATATGTTTTAAAAAATAGCAAATATTACCTATTAGAGGAATTGAAAACATTAGACAATAATCTTAATTTAAGTACGGTTTATTCAAGTAAATCACCTACATTTTATTTAAAAGATGATTCAAATCAGATAATAAAAAATTTAGAAATAAGTTCAACTAAAGCATATTTTTTTGATGAAAATTTAATAAAAACAAAATCTTATATTATTAGTGGTGATAAGGTTAAAATTATTAATTTAATTAAAAAAAATAATTTAATTTATGTGAAAGTTGAATTTCAGGGTAAAAATAAGCTAACAGAAGGATATATAAAATTAGAAGATTTTTTATACAAATAAGTGATGGTTTTAGGCTGCATTCGCCTTTGAGGCAGCTTCAAAATGAGGCTGTCTCGTGTCTAGGATACTGGGAGCAATCCAGTTTACGATTCAGTTCGATGATCGATTAAAAGATCATTTATAAAAAATGGAACTTACACAAAATAATTTACAGGCTCTACTTACACAAAATTTAGAACAGTCCCGTTATTTATAATTTTTATCTAACCATTTCTTTATTGAAGCAATATTTTTTAAATTAAACTTCATATATTCATCTGAAACGCCATCTAATCCTGAACTATTACTACCTAAAATATCGGTAATAGATTTTACACTTATCTTATTATTCTTGTATATTTCATACAAATTAATAGTATATAAAGTACCAGTAGGTTGAGGATAGCAACAATATTTTTCTGAATATGGTTCTATTAAAATAGGAGGCCTATTTATTTTCTTGTAGACCCTAACAGCAATTAATTTCACTCCTTCGCCATTTCCAATCCGACTATTTACTTTACTAACACTTTTTTTTATATCATGTGTAATCAAAGAGCTTTCAACGAATTGATTATCAGGAGATAAGTCACAGTTTTTTGATATAAATTCACTATCATTTTTAGAAAAAAACTTAATTTAACATTATCTTTCTGACAGGATTTGGAATCATCATTATTTGCATAACCCGAATCCTGTTTAAGCCGATGTTTCCATAAGACGAATCATTGGCTTATTTTGATGACAAAGTTGATAAGCGCACAGAGAAGCATAAATGCCTGTCAAATAACCTGTAATACTCCGTGCTTTGCTCGTGACTAAGTTGTATGTCCCTTTTAGCAAGCTGAATAATGTTTCTATTTTATTACGTTGTTTTAAGTGGTAGTGATCCGCTTTTGATAATTTAATCGCTTGCATGTTTTTACGATGATAGGTCATCAAATCAATACCTTGATCTTTAAGCCTGCTCTTAAGCTCATGACTAATATAGCCACGATCAGCATACAATTTGGCTATGATTCCCTTAACTAGTTGCTCCACCATTTTGATATCTGCTGTATGTCAATTGGATAAAACCGTATTTACTATTCCACCTGATTGATTCATCAGCAAATGCAGCTTACAGCCAAAGAACCAACCCATTGAGCTTTTTCCAAGTGTTGCAATAGCCGATAAAGACTTATGACGTTGTATTCGCTGATTTTTACAGACAGGTAATATGGTTGAATCAATCCATAAATAATTGCTTTGCTGATCTTTCATCAAAGCAAAATGTAGAGCATGTAAAGCCAGTTGATGTGTATTCATTAGATGAATCATGCGTTGATAACACGATAGATGTTTAAATAGATGGCTATTGTTATATTTTAACGCTGTAAAGAATGCTTTGAAATTATTGAAATGAGAGCACTTATACCAAATTGCAATAAAGGTAATTTCAGAAATACTGAGCTGAGCAGACCGACATCTTAGGCGTTGAAAGTTCTGTTTTAGAAATTTCCAATAAGTTGCTTCAAATTTAAGAAAGAAATCATCAATTATGCAGAATAATTCGGTACTATTGAACATCAGGACTAGAGCTTTAAGTTTGGTGTGGTAACTCAACTGATGGCTCTAGTCTTTCTCTTTTTCAAGTCAATTTCTTATCCACGATTCAGGTTACGTAAGCTATCAATAAAATTAGCCCATTCTTGCATCATCTTTGTTCTGTACTCAAGGTGTTGTGCATGGTTATACGCTTGAGAGACAGCATTACCAACCGTATGTGCTAGCTGTATCTCAATTGCATCATGCATATAGCTTTGTTCATGTAATGTTGTTGATGCAAGCCCCCGAAAGCCATGCCCCGTCATTTTTCCTGTATATCCCATAGTGCGAATGGCACTTAACAGAGCATTATTACTTAGTGGTTTTGCCGTACTGTGATTATAGAAAACAAATTGCTTATTTCCTGTGAGAGGTTGTAGGCCTTTAATGAGCTCAATAGCTTGTCGTGATAGAGGAACAATATGAGGTAGAGCCATTTTCATCTTATATGCTGGAATTCTCCATAAATGATTATCAAAATCAATTTCATTCCACTCCATGTTAATGAGTTCGGCAGTTCTCACAAATGTTAGAGTCATAAACTGTAAAGCTGTCTTAACAAGGATATTGCCGTGATAATGATCCATTCTTTCTAAGAAAGGTGGGAATTCAGAAATATCTAAACGAGCCATATGTTTCACTTTACGTGGCTTGAGAGCTTCTTGAAGGTGAGGGGTCGGATCATTCTCAATTAACCCTTTACGAATCGCATAACGGAAAATACGTCCAGCCAAAGGAATAGATCGTTTAGCCATCTCCTGAGCACCACGTGCTTCAATTTGCTTAGCGCAAGCAAGGATATCTTTCCCTTTAATCTGATCAATAGGCATATGTCCTAACGCAGGAAAAAGGTCTTTTTCAAATACAGATAGGTCACGTAAATATGTACCTTCTTTAATAACAGCCTTACGATCCTCCATCCATTCCATAGCAAGTGCTTTGAAAAGAATGCTTTCATCGACTTGTTGTTTCTTTTGCTTTTTCTCTTAATTGGGATTAATCCCATCTTTAAGCTTTAACCTTGCTTCATCTCTAGCACGGCGAGCCTGTGCAAGCGTAGTTTCAGGGTATGTACCAATACTGAAGATATTCTCTTTTCCATTCAAACGAAACTTCATTCGCCAATGCATTCCTCCAGAAGGAGTGACCTCTAGATACATGCCTTTTTCATCAGAGTATTTAGTTTTCTTTTCTAAAGGTTTTATTTTTCTGACTTGAGCATCTGTAAGCATGACAATAAATCCACAGAATTGGGGGTATAATTTTAGGGGTAAAATATTATACCCCCAGTTATACCCCCAACTACATCAAGCTTGCAATAGATTAAGTAGATTGTATGAGACGTAAAAAAAGCTTAAACCCTTTAGATTTAAGCCTTTTTAGACCTTATGAGATTCCATAAGAATTGAATTTGGCGGTGAAAGAGGGATTCGAACCCTCGAAACGCTATAAACGTTTACACACTTTCCAGGCGTGCTCCTTCAGCCACTCGGACACTTCACCATGGCGGAGGATAATATCGAAAAACATAGCCATCGACAAGGTGAAACAATTGAATTCGAGCAAAAGTTTTAGCTCAATGATATGATTCGCAAAAATAGTGTCGATAATTGAAGACAAGCTTATGCAAAGTTCTGCAAAAAAAGCCGCATTGCCTGCGATTACCTTGGCAGCATTAGGGGTTGTGTTTGGGGATATTGGAACCAGCCCACTCTACGCATTAAAAGAATCTTTCCATGCCGCGCATGGATTAGGGATTAATCCTGAGAATGTTTTGGGTATTTTGTCGATTATCTTTTGGACAATGACATTGGTCATTACCATCAAATATGTCGCAATTGTCATGCGTGCAGACAACAATGGGGAGGGTGGCATTATGGCGTTGCTTGCCCTAAACCTGCGTAATACCAATTTTAGTGATCGCAAAAAATTATTGTTAATCGCGATTGGCTTTATTGGGGCTTCCTTGTTTTTTGGTGACGGGATTATTACCCCTGCCATTTCAGTGTTGTCAGCAGTAGAGGGTTTGTCCATCGCGACGGATGCACTTGATCCTTATATTGTGCCCATTGCGATTAGTATCGTGACCGCTTTGTTTGTGATGCAAAAATATGGCACAGCTTTTGTTGGTAAGTTTTTTGGCCCTTTGACCTTATTATGGTTTTTTGCCCTTGGACTATTAGGTATCTCTAGCATTATTCAAACCCCTTTGGTTTTGGGGATGCTGAGTCCACACTGGGCTATTCACTTTATTGTATCTAATCCACTCATGGCATTCTTTATCATGGGTGCGGTCGTGTTAACCGTAACGGGTGGTGAAGCTTTATATGCCGATATGGGACACTTTGGTCCTGTTCCAATCCGTTTAGCATGGTTTGTTGTGGTTTTACCTTGTTTATTGCTTAACTATGCAGGGCAAGGCGCATTATTACTGCGTGACCCAAATGCCATTGAAAATCCATTCTATTTATTGGTACCAGAATGGGCGTTGTACCCAATGATTTTCTTGGCAACTATGGCTGCTGTTATTGCATCTCAAGCAGTCATTTCAGGGGTGTTCTCTTTGGCACGCCAAGCCATTCAATTGGGGTATTTGCCGCGTTTAAGCATTAAGCACACCTCCGATTCGGAACAGGGGCAGATTTACGTACCTTTACTCAACTGGATTTTGCTCGCAGCGATTATTGTTTTAATTCTAATTTTCCAAACCAGTTCGCGTTTATCCCATGCTTACGGTTTGGCCGTGACCATGACCATGCTCTGCGATACCTTATTGATTGCAGTTTTCATACGTTACACATGGAAATGGAGTAAGCCAAAACTAGCATTACTGATTACACCATTTCTATTGCTGGATTTGGTCTTGGTGAGTGCCACTTCGCTAAAAGTTCTGTCAGGTGGTTGGGTGCCATTATTGATTGGCGGAATTGCATTTATGTTGTTAATGACGTGGAAAGATGGTCGTGAACTCACTTTTTCCAAGCTACAACAAGATACACTTCCGCTCGATTTATTTGTGCAGAGTATTGGTGAGCAGGCAAACTGGGTCGAAGGAGAAGCCGTCTTTCTGACAGGGACTCCAACAGTTGTGCCACATGCCATGTTACACAACATGAAGCACAATAAGGTTTTACATCAAAAGAACATCATTCTGACAGTAAAAATTCAGGATGTGCCTTATGTTACCGATCAAGATCGATTCCACGTGGAAACCATGAATCAGCATTTTTATCGCGTTGAATTGTTCTACGGCTTTAAAGATGAAATGAATATTCCAATGGCGTTGGAAGCAGTCTATCAAGCGATAGGACTCGAATATAACTTAATGCAAATCAGCTTCTTTGTTTCGCGTGAACGTATTATTAGTACTGTTGGAGATGGCTTGGCGCCGTGGCGTGAAAAGCTGTTTATTTCGATGCAGCGCAATACCAGTCCTGTCAGTGACTTTTACCAAATTCCACCGAATCGTGTAGTGGAATTGGGAAGCCAAATTGAAATCTAATGATTTCATTCTTTCATCAGTCTAAGTGCTAAAAAAACCAAGGCATTGTCCTTGGTTTTTTTATGCAGATTGAAATATTTTAGAGTGATATGCCTTATTGTGAAACTTCAGATGAAGCTTCAGCAGGCATCTGTTCTGAAGGGTTTTGCATAGGCTGCGCTTCAAGATTTTGCTCAGATTGTGGCAGATGATTATTTGTGACGTCTATATCTGGACTATTGATTGGCTGACTCGCGGAAGAGCTTAATTGTGGTGCTGGGGAAATGGCTTGATTAGGTGCGGCTGCGGATGCATCCTCGATACTATTCGGAGTTACGCTCATATTGGATGCTGTAGGATTATTCTCGGTATTGAGCAAACGTACTTGTCCAGATTGTATTAAGTCTTGAATGGATCCTGGTTGTCCATTAATCGTGGTGCTAATTTTGGCTTGTGACAAACTTTCTAGCGTTTCACCTGCCTGTACTGCAGGTTCTGCAAATGCGTTGACGCTGCTGAAACCGAGTAATAATCCAGAAGCTAAAACTGTTGCTGAAATTAAATTATGTGAAGACATCATGACTCCGTGATTTATTGTGACCATTCGTTGTGCCATTACCTTGGCACATACAAAATCCAACTGACAATTGAATCTACCCAATTGCATCGATAAGCTACTTAAACACCTGATGAAACCAGACAATTTGTTACAACCTTCACTTGCTTGTCACGATTTTGTTGAATTGTTAAACGATCAGTCACATCTAGATATACTTCTACAGAAGGGCTTTGTTAAGCTCCTGCAAAATCAGTCGTTTGATAAAGTAATGGCCAGTAAAAAACGTAGTTCAAAGCAATCCTTTCCTTGGTTTTTTAATCAGCACAGTTCAAAAGTGGTGTTGGGAGTGGTTGCCGCAGGGAGTTTTGCCATTGCCTTTGGACAAGAGCGAATTAGCCAGTTTTTGTCTTTACCGAGTGCATCAAACTCGGCCTGTCTAGATCAGTTTTATCGGGATGTTCCCCCTTATTTAAATAAGGAAAGCCTCCAAAAGCAGAGCTATGCTTTGTGTTTTAATGGCTTTAATGTCATGTATTCTGGGGTGTCTAAAACGCCACTATGGGTGGCAGAAGCTTTAACGCCTGCGCGCTTAAGCCAGAAAATTCCACGTGAAGACAGTTTCCATGAAGAAGAGCGGATTCCAGCACAATATCGTGCCACTTTGTCGGATTATCGTGGCTCTGGCTATGACCGAGGTCATATGGCTCCGAATGCCGATATGCCGAATAAAACCTCACAGTTTGACAGTTTTTCTCTGGCCAATATGGTGCCGCAAGCACCTAAAAACAATCAGGAAGTGTGGCGTAAACTGGAAGAAGCGACACGTGCCATTGTGACCAAACACCAGACTGAGGTGTATGTGGTGTCAGGTCCAACTTTTACCAGTAAAAAATTAAAAGTGATTGGACAAGGGGTTATCGTGCCAACTGCCGTGTATAAGGCGGTGTATATTCCAAAAACGGGTGCAATCGGGGTGTATTACGCGCCGAACAATAATTCACAAGAAGTGAAAATTGTCAGTGTATGTTATTTGGAAGAACAAATTGGTGTGAATGTATTCCCCCAATTGACTGAAGATCAAAAGCGAAATACCTATCAGTTGCCACTGACTGCAAATGCAGTCAAAGCAAAACAAGAAATTGCCTATTCGCATTGGGATGCAGAGAGTCAGTGTGCAGAAGATGTATCCGCAGAACAGATCAAAACTGCACAACAAAGCTTTAGTTCAGGTAGCAGTAAATCTACTACAAGTTCGAAGCCAAGTTTAGATGCAGAGACACAGGATGCCATTGTGAAACAGTTGATTGAAGCGTTGTTGCAGTATATGTTGCAATTGGTGAAGTAGAAAAATACCTATCCATTTGAAGTATTGGCTTCGAGGTGATTATGTTTAAACCCTTTGAAAATGACACCGAATCACATGCAATTCATGATTTAACCTTAGAAAATCAATGTGATCGAGTCAATATTTATGGCAATTTGCAAATAGGCAAAGATCAGGCAGGTTTAGCGGCTGCAAAAGCTTTGCAGGCTTATTTAAATGCGATTGTGGCAAAGTTGGAAGCAGAAGCAGATTTGCCAGAACAAATCATTAATGCTGCGACCCAGGAAGTTGAAAATCCATTTTTATAAATATTCAATCTTCAAAAAGCCAGTCGATCTTAAGATCGACTGGCTTTATTTTTAAGGGGCGGTTTTACTTCGCGCAACAAATTTATAAATTGAACTGCCGATGACCGCACCTAGAATTGGAGCAAGCCAGAATAACCACAGTTGTCGCAATGCTTCAGTTTCTGCGAATAGTGCGACCCCTGTGCTGCGAGCGGGATTCACCGAGGTATTGGTGACAGGGATACTGATTAAATGAATGAGGGTGAGAGCTAAACCAATGGCAATTGGAGCAAAACCTACAGGTGCACGTTTATCAGTAGCTCCCATAATAATAATCAGGAAAAATGCCGTCAGTACTACTTCAATAAGTAGTGCTGAAAGTAGGCCATACTTTCCAGGGGAAAGTTCTGCATAACCATTACTGGCGAAAGCACCTGTACCTGTAAAACCAGCTTGTCCTTGCACAATCAGGAACAGGACAAAAGCCGCTAGAATCGCACCAATGACTTGAGCTGCAATATAGGGCAAAAGGTCTTTACCATCGAAGCGTTGTCCAACCCATAAGCCAACACTGACGGCGGGGTTGAAATGTCCGCCAGAGATATGCCCAAAAGTATAAGCACCCGTTAAGACAGTTAAACCAAAGGCGAGGGCAACCCCCGCAAAACCAATGCCAAGTTCAGGAAATGCCGCGGCAAAGATTGCACTACCACAGCCACCAAACAAAATGTGCCGAGAAATTCGGCTAGATATTTATTCATCTTCATCTCCAGTGTTATTCGTTATGATGAATTTTTGTTCTAAAGCACGACAGTCTATCTTTAACGAAAAATATAAAATGACTCAATGTGAAGATGATTAAAAAATGTGCTTATTCTTATAAATGCTTATATTACTTGAAGATATAGTTTACGAAACTGCTGCGGTGTTTGCCCTGTCCAGAGTTTAAACGCACGTTGAAAAGCACTTTGTTCGGAATAACTCAAAAGTAGGGCAATCTCTTGTAAGCTGAGATGGGGGTCCTGTAAGTATTGCTCTGCGAGCATTTGGCGGACTTGTTGAGTACGTTGTTGATAATTACTGCCTTGAGCCTGTAAATAACGTTGCAGTTGTCGCACAGAAACATTGAGCTGTTGGGCAATTAGCTCGATTTGGTATTGGTTTTTCTGTAGACCCGTCAGGATGGCTTGCTGGAGACGTTGATCTAACTGGGTCGAATGTGGCAATTGCTTTAATAGTGCCTGTGCCTGTTGCATTAATAATTGTTGCAAGGTGTGGTCACCTTGTTGCAAGGGTTTATTTAATTCGGCAACTGGGAGCAAGACCTGCGTGACAGGTTGTGAAAATCGCACTTTACAATGAAAAAACTGTTCATAGCATCGGCTATTTTTCGGAGCAGCATGACGGAAATGTACTTCATGGAGTTGAATAGGATGAGTAGTCATATTCTGATTTAAGAACTGCACCATTAAGGCAATCGCAATTTCGTCGGTGAGTTGCGTGGTCAGATGTTGGGGTAATTCACCCCAGCGGATGGCAAGGTAATCAGTAGATAGATCAATTTGCAGTGGACTACCATCATAAATCAGACGATGAAAGTCATGATAACGGTTGAGTGCTTCGCCCAAAGTGTCACAGGCGAGGGCGAGATAAGCCAGAATGCCCAAATGTTTTGTTTGTACATAGGTGGAGATTTCTAAACCGAGGGCGGGGCGAGGCACTTGTTGCTGTAATTCATTCAATAACTCATGCCAAATACGATAATCAAAGCGTTCAAGGTTTTGCACTTTCAGCAATTGCGGCTGAATGACAAGACCTTGGGCTTGACTATAAGCATACAGTAGGTGTCCCAGTCCACCATAGACGGAGCCTGTATAATCATTCAAGGTAAGCATCATCTGTTTTTTGTTGTCGTGATTTGTCAATATTTATCACATTCAGTTTTCTATATTCAAGTTATGAATGGAGAAATAAATTATGTGGAAAGGATTTTTAGCAGGATTGGTCGTTGCAAATGGTTTTGAATGGGTGGCGCATAAATATGTGTTACATGGTACTCATCGTGCAGGTCAGCCTCGTTATAGCCCAGTGCCTTTAAGTATGAAATCGCATTGGGAGCATCATCGAGAGGTGCGTAAACAGCAATTTTATGATGATAGCTATGTGGAAGGTTTGCCACATTGGCGTACCAAAAATGAAGTGATGTCATTAGTGGTTGCTGCAGGGGTGAGCAGTGCCTTGTTTTATCCTATTTCAAAAGGGATGGCAGCCGCTGCAGTATATAGTGCCTGTAATTATTTTTATATCCATCGTCGAGCGCATCTGGAACCTGAATGGGCCATGAAGAAAATACCGTGGCATTATGATCATCATATGAATGCCAATCAGGATGCTAACTGGTGTGTGACTAAGCCATGGTTTGATTATTTGTTGGGCACACGAGTGATTTCGGCTGCGAATTTGCAAGAGCAGAATCCATTAGGTATTGCCTTGCCACAAGTGCTTGCCAAGCGATTGAATCAAGTGGCGCAACGTTATTTCCCTGCCAAATGGGTGGAGAAAAACAATAGGGCGACGGGGTTAGAGTTAAAAACTGAAGTAAATGAAGCTGTACAGCAGCAAGATTCTGTCGCAATGGCTCAATGATCTTGGCAGCAATTATCATGCTTAATGATATTTAAAATTGTTTTATTGGCTGCTTGATTTGTTAGGCGCCATTAAGAAGCGTTTTTATGCAGGATCGGTATATAAAAAAGAGCACTCTAGGCGCTCTTTTAGATCATTAAATACCTGCTCTGCTTACAGGCGCATTTCAATGCCTTGTGCTGCCAAATATTGCTTCGCTTCAGGAATAGTATGCTGTCCAAAGTGGAAAATGGATGCTGCCAGTACTGCATCGGCACCACCTTTTAAAATTCCATCTGCCAAATGTTGCAATGTTCCTACACCACCAGAAGCAATGGTTGGAATGGTCACGCGGTCATTAATGGCACGCATCAGCCCAAGGTCATAGCCTGCTTTGGTCCCATCGGCATCCATCGAGGTAATCAGTAATTCACCTGCACCGTAGTCCGCCATTTTCACCGCCCATTCAATCGCATCAATCCCAGTTTCTTTACGACCGCCGTGGGTGAAAATTTCCCATTTGTTTTCTGCAGTTTTTTTCGCATCAATCGCAACCACAATACATTGTGCGCCAAAGCGTTGGGATGCTTCTTGGACAAACTCAGGGTTATAAATGGCTGCGGAGTTAATGCTGACTTTATCTGCGCCCGCATTTAATAATAAGCGAATATCTTCGACTTTACGGACACCACCACCGACTGTAAGCGGAACAAACACGCTTTCTGCCATACGTTCTACTGTACGGTAAGTGGTGTCGCGTCCATGATGTGTAGCAGTAATATCAAGGAAGGTAATTTCATCGGCACCTTGTTCGTTATAGCGACGGGCAACTTCAACAGGGTCACCTGCATCACGAATATCAAGGAACTGTACACCTTTCACCACACGACCGTTGTCGACGTCGAGACAAGGAATAATACGTTTAGCTAGCATAATTTTTTCCAATAATTACAGCCGATTATGAAACTCACCTACACAAGCGCTACACCTTGGTAGATTGAAACGGTATTCTATCAAACTTATGTAAGATTTTTCGCAGGTTTTCTATGTCGGTTTATACCACTTTGACTTTAAAGGAAGTTCAGGACTTCGCAGCCCCTTATGGATTAGAGGTGATTGACCTGATTCCCATTCAAGGAGGTATTCAAAATACAAACTATTTTCTGGTCTGTGAAGACCAAAGCCAATATGTATTAACCGTATTTGAAGAGATGGATGAACATGGTGCGGGTGAAATTGTGCCTGTATTGGAACATTTAGGACAGCAAGGTCTAGCTGTGCCTGTGCCGTTAAAACATTCAGGACAAGCCATTCACTTTATTAAACAAAAGCCTGCCCAAATTGCACCGCGTTTAATGGGTAAACATCCGATGCCAGCCTCTGTGGCACAGGTGGAAGCGATTGCGGTAGCACAAGCGAAAATGCATGTGGCCTTGCAGGATTTTCCACTTGAACGTGCCCAATACCGTAACCATCAATACTGGCGTCAGGTGTCGCGTGAAATTAAACCGACACTGAATGCTGCGGATACTGCATTACTGAATGAATTGCTCGGTTTGTATGATGCCATGACTGCAGTTTATCCAGACCGACCAAAAGGTTTTATTCATTCGGACCTGTTCCGTGACAATACCTTATTTGAAGGGGAGCAACTCAAAGGCATTCTCGATTTTTACGAATTGAACAAAGATGAGTTGTTGTTTGACATCGCCATTACCCTAAATGATTTCTGTACTGAATATCCAGATGTGCATTTAGATGAAGAAAAAGCCTTGGCCTTCCTTACCGCCTATCAAACGGTTCGTCCTCTCACAGAAGATGAGAAAGCCTGTTTGGAGCTTTATTTAGCGATGGCAGCAGGGCGTTTCTGGATGATGCGATTACAAGTAGCTCAGAAAAATGCCGCTGAAGGGCGTACAGGTGATGACATTTTGCAGAAAAATCCTTTAGAAATGCGTAATATGCTGATTGAACGCTTAAAGTTTGTAAATGGTTAAACAAGGAAGATCACATGCGAGATCAGGGACGCTTGGTAGAATGGTTTGATGATAAAGGCTACGGCTTTATTCAACCCAATGATACCAATAAAGAGCGGGTGTTCTTACATATTAAGGACTTCGCACGACCTGGTCCGCGTCCAATTGTTGGCTGTGCTCTGGAATATATGGTCTTGTTGGATGGTCAGGGGCGCTTTCGGGCACAACAGGTCACTTATTTAAAAGCTTCACAAACAGGTCTGAAGCCCAAAGCCAAGCCGATTCCGCCACAAAAGCATTCCGTGATGCAACTGGCATGTATGGCGTACTTTGTGGTTTTGGCCGTTCTGGTGATTGCGGGACTACTGAGTGGTTTGGTGTTGTTATTGATTTGTTTAATGAATGCAGCCAGTTATTGGTTTTATGCACAAGATAAAGAAGCCGCGCAATTGGGCGGGCGTCGTGTACCTGAACAGACGCTACATATTTTGGCTTTTTTGGGTGGATGGCCAGCGGCATGGTTAGCCCAGCAAAAGCTGCGACATAAAACACAAAAACAACCTTTTAGAAAGGTGTATTTCTGTACTATAGCCTTAAATCTATTACTTATTTTATGGCTGATCTCTCCTTTAAATAGTTTGCCCATCTAAAGGAGAGTGTTTCAACAATAAGGGGAGAAAAATGAATAAACCCATAGATCAAGATCCTAATCGTAGCTTAACGCTGGTGTTATACGTCCTTTACATCATTGCGATTTTTACTGGCGGCTTATTGGCACTCATTGCCTTGATTATTAATTATGTCAAACTGAATGATGTTCGTGGCTCTATCTTCGAAAGCCACTTTCTCTGGCAAATCCGCAGCTTCTGGTGGTATTTGTTTTGGAACGTGATTGCATTTGTGCCGTTCTTTTTCTTGTTCTTTACGGGGAATAACCCTGACTTATTTGCGGGTGTTGCTTTGGGCAGTACCATCTTTTGTATTGGCATGATTGCACTATCATGGATTTGGATTGTCTATCGTGCCATTCGCGGCATTATCACTTTAAATGATAATCAGCCTATTTAAAATTTCTGGTCAATGATGAGTCGAGAGTTTTCGATTTGGCTTGAAGTAAAATGAAATCTAAAATGAAAAAGAGTGGCGTTTGCCACTCTTTTTTTTGCCCGGTTCTGAGACCCAGTGCACCACTGCTTGGCAGTATTGTGCCCCAAGCTGGGCTTTTTTGACATGAAAATGTGACATGATCGTTTTAAAGTTATGAAATTGTTATTAAATATTTTACTTTTTTAATAATTGAAATTTACGTTTTTATATTAATAAATTTACTTTTTTAATAATTAAAATTTACATTTTTTTATTTTAAAGTTTATATTTTTAATAATTATATTTTACATTTTTAATAAATTAACTTTACATATATGTACATTTATTTAATTAAATATGTAAGCTTAATTTATTTAAAAAATAGCCTAAAATTTGATTAACAATAGAAGCGACCACGACGTCTACGCAAGCCCAAAACATGGATTGCACGGACCAAAACGGCATACGAAACCGTATAGCCAAACTCCTGTTCAAAAAGCGGAACTAGATCACTAATATTCTGAAATTTTGTTTTTTTAACAAATACTTGGAAGCTATTCCAGTCCTTGATATGATTTGGTGCACCACGCTTTTCACTCGGCTTGGGGACAAGATCTCCGGTTTCTTCTTCAAGCTTGATCCAAGCATCGAGGGTGACACGGGAAATGTTAAATTGTTTGCATACCGCTACTTTGTAGTCGGTTATCTTGTAGGCTTGAATTGCAGCTTTACGTAGTTCAATAGAGTATCTAGGCATTAACTTGTCTCATTTTAAAATAAGATTTTTTATATTATATGGCATAGTTGTTGCAAAAAAATAATTAAGTTAAATAAAATATGTAAATGGAGTTTAAATGAAAAGAACAGAGGTTTCTTTAAGATCATTGTCCTTGTGGCAAGTCATTATTATTGGTGTAGCGTACATGACCCCTATGGTGGTATTCGATACCTTTGGTATCGTCTCGGGGGTGACTGAAGGTCGAGTACCACTCGCCTACATATTGGCGCTATTTGCGATGCTCTTAACGGCGTTTAGTTACGCACGTTTCAGTCGAATCAGTGAAGATTCGGGTTCAGCTTATAATTACACCGCCCAGTCCTGCGGAGCAAAAGCAGGTTTCTTTGTGGGTTGGTGTTCATTGCTGGATTATATTTTGTTACCTTTGGTGAATGCTTTACTGGCAGGCATTTATTTAGAAGCCGTGATTCCCAGTGTACCGTATTGGGTTTGGGTCGCTTTGTTCACTGGCATCGTGACGCTGATTAACTGCTTCCGCATTAATATCTTGGCAAATTTAAGTCTGCTTTTTGTCTTTCTGCCACTGTTGCTCATGGTGGTGTTTATTTATTTGGTTATTCAGGGCGTGGGTTCAGAACAAGGTTATGCCCATGTATTGACCTTAGCCCCTTTATTTAACGGAGATACCACGGTTATACCTTTGATTGCGGGTGCATCTATTCTGTGTTTTTCATTTTTGGGTTTCGATGCCGTAACCACATTGGCCCATGAAACCAAAGATCCGAAAAAGAATATTCCACGTGCGGTGTTGCTTACGACGTTGGTGGGCGGTGTCATTTTCTTCACGGCTTCATGGTTTATTCAATTGTATTTCCCAAGCAATGTTCGCTTTAACAAGCCAGATGAAGCCTTGCCTGAAATCGTACTGTATGTGGGAGGTGCTTTATTCCAAGCGGTTTTCTTGTGCGCCCAAATTATGAATACCTTTGCTTCAGGCTTGGCAACCCATGCTAGCGCGTCACGTTTAATTCATATCATGGCCAAAGATGGCATTTTTCCCAAAGCAACCTTTGGGCAACTGCATGCAAAATTAGGCACGCCGCTGTATGCCGTATTGACCATTGGACTAATTTCACTGTCTGCCATTTTTCTTGAGTTGGCAACGGTAGTGAGCATGATTAGTTTTGGAGCTTTAATTGCCTTTACCGCAGTGAATTTCTCGGTCTTTGTCAAATTCTATTTGCGCGACAAACAAACGCAACGCATGAAGAACAAATTTTTTAACCTGATTCTGCCACTTTTATCGGTAATGGTCATGATTGGACTCTGGGTGAATTTAGAGCGTAATGCCTTGATCTTTGGATGTTCTTGGTTGGCTGTCGGTATTGGCTTATTTATCTATAAAAAACTGAAAAGACAAAATATTGTGATCGAAAATGCTTATTAGACCTGACCTGAAAATAAAGTAAATGAGAGTGTGAATGACATGAAGATAAATAAACCAATCTTTGAAAATGACATGAAGATAAATAAACCAATCTTTGAAAATGACGTGGAGTATAGGGCCAGTCATGCTTTACACAGTGGCAAAGAGTGGAATTGGCTTAATCCGAAGCGGGGCGAGTTTAGTCATCCTGCAAATTACTATGAAAGTTCATTAAAAACATGGCATCAATTTGCGTCTTTAAATGCCGATATGGTCTGTGATGTTTTAGTTATTGGTGGGGGATTATTGGGTGCATCTACCGCTTTGCATTTGGCAGAGCAAGGTGTAGACGCCGTACTGGTCGAAAAAAACCGTATCGGCAGTGCTGCATCCGGGCGTAATGGGGGACAACTGACTCCCGGCTTGGCACGTTGGGAAGCCGAAACCATGGTAGAGCATTTCAGTTTTGAAGATGCCAAAAGGTTATGGCATTTCACGTCCACCGAAGCCATGGCGTTAATTGATGGTATCAGTGAAAAATATGAGTTGGAATTGCAACGCAAACGCGGTCATATTACGGCTGCGGTACACCCTGGGCATTTAGATGCTTTACGCGCAGGGATGCAAGCACGTGAGTATTTGCAAGAAACTCATACTTCGCTCTTAAATCAGGATGAGTTGTGTGAACATGTCGCTTCTGAACATTATTTCGGTGGTTTGTTGGATCACCTCGGTGGGCACATTCATCCCTTAGCCTTGACCCGTGGTTTGGCGTATGGCTTTTGTCAAAATGGTGGCAAAATTTATGAGCAAACTGAAGTGCAATCCATACAAGAACGTGCCGATGGTATTTATGTCACTACGGCCAATGGGGTCATTAAAGCACGTAAAAGTGTGGTGATGGCCGTGCATCATGCTTCGTTTAAGTTGCTAGAAGAACATAAACAAACCACTATTCCGTTTTATACCTATGTGTGTACTACAGCGCCACTAGAGCTTGATTTAAAAGCATTGCTCCCGACGGATCTCCCTGTCTATGACACACAGTTTCAGATTGACTATTACCGTGGTGTATCGAAGAACCGCTTATTGTTTGGGGGGGAAGGGACAGGCTCATGTTGGGATGCAGCACAAACATATGATTATTTGTTAGGGCGTATTCAACATGTATTTCCGCAACTGAAACAGGTCGAGCTTGATTTTGTTTGGAGTGGAACCACCGATTTAACCGTGAATGGGGCTACGGACAGTCGTAAATTTGGCAATCAATATCCGATTTATGCGGTACAGGGTTGGAGTGGACATGGCGTGGCACAAACGGTAAGGATTGGGAAAGCCATTGCCGATGATTTCTTGGGGCTGTCAGATGATTTTGAAATGCTGACCAAAATTCAACACATGAATATTCCAATGGGTCGTGCATTGGCACCGATTGTGATTCCGATTGCGAAAACTATGTATGGCATTGGCACCATGATGAATTCAGGAAAAATGGTGTCGTTCTAAATAGATCACGTGATGATGAAGTCGATGGAATGAACCCACTGACTTCATCGTTTTGTTTTGGGCGATTAGAGTTGTTCGATTTCTGTTTTGGCTTTCAATCGCTTGGGTTTCCATTCACTGATCAGAATACCAAAGACCACCAATACCCCGCCCAATAAAGCCAAGGGGGCCAAGCGTTCACCTGCAAGGCGTCCAAAAAGTGCAGCCCAAACCGGTTCACCGGCATAAATAATGGCCGCTTGTGAAGGGTCTACCGAACGTTGTGCCCAATTCATGACATATTGAATCAAGGCACTGGTGAGACCCAAACCCATAGCAATACTGAGTAAAGGCCATGAAAAGCTAGGAATGGTATGTTCACCTACCAATGGCATTGAGGCAAAGGCCAGTACAGAAGCCACCGCCAGTTGAATAACTGTCACCCGACCTAAATTTACTTTTGGGGCAAAATAACCAATCAGAATAATTTCCAATGCGATTCCAATTGCACCAAGTAAAGTCACTACCTGACCAAAATTTAAAGTGATTGCATGGAAACCATTACCCGTCAATAAAACCAAGCCTATAAACGCACAAAGCGCGCCAATCCAAATCATAAAATGTGGGGCTTTACGGAAAATTAACCACAATAATACAGGGACTAAGGGCACATACAATGCGGTTAAAAATGCCGACTCACTGCTACTAATGGTTTGTAAACCCACAGTTTGCGTACCATAGCCGATAGTGAGCATACAGCCGATCATACAACCTGCGAATAGGTCTTGCGCAGTAATGTGTTTGAGCTGCCTAAAAGAGAGCAAACCAATAATGGTTGCTGCACAGGCAAAACGACAACCCACAAAAAACATTGGTGAACTAAAATTAAGGGCATATTTCACGGTCAAAAATGTACCGCCCCAAATAAAAGTAATAAGTATCAGGGCAATCACAGGAGCATTGGAGCCAAAACGTGCATTGAACATAGTGATCATTGGAGTTGTGTGCAGTATATTGCACATAGCTTGTCATGCTTTTATTTTTTGTGCAATATATTGCTCAAATTTTTTCTTGAAATGCCATTATGAAGCATCCTGCGGTTTTACAATATGTGAGTCAAAATGTTCGCCATTACCGTAATCTAAAAGGCTTAAGTCAACAGCAATTGGCAGATTTGGCAGGTTTAAGTCGGCGCATGGTGGCAGGGGTGGAAACTGGGCAAGACAATATTAGTCTGGCGAAACTGAGTTTAATTGCCGATGTACTTGAGGTAGATTTTGCCCAGATGATTGCTGCGCCTGAACAACACGGTCAAGCGGTTGTGAATGCGTTGGCATGGCAAGGAACACAAGCCCAAAGTGAAGCAATACTTTTGGCTTCTGTATCTGCCAGCAAAAAGGTAGAGCTCTGGATGTGGACTTTGGCACCCAATGAACAATATTGTGCCGAACCCGACCCAGAAGGCTATCGTGAGATGTTGTATGTGATTGAAGGGGAGCTCACCTTAGATTTGGCAGGTGAAGTGCAAGTACTCCATGCAGGCGAATCGATCGTGTATGCCAGTACGATTGAATACCGTTACATTAATCAGGCCGAAGTTCCGCTCAAATTTATTCGTAATGCGATTTACTAAAGCGAGCATATGGGCTGAATCTAATTTTCAGCGAAAAAAGAGGTCATTTGACCTCTTTTTTATTGCTTAGACTTAAAGCGATTGCTGATCCAATAACAGTTGTGCTTCACGTAAGTTCAATGAACCTTCGTAAATAGCACGACCTGTAATTGCACCTAAAATACCAGGTTGACCTTTTAAGTGACGGACATCATCTAAATTCGTCACACCACCAGAGGCAATCACAGGCAAGCCTGAGTATTGTGCCAAATGAACGGTTTGTTCCACGTTTACACCTTGCATCATGCCATCACGGGCAATATCGGTATACACAATGCTCGATACGCCAGCATCTGCAAAACGTTTTGCGAGATCAGTGGCTTTCACATCTGTCACATTAGCCCAACCATCGGTTGCGACCATACCGTTCATGGCATCAATCCCGACAATGATATGACCAGCAAATTTCTTACATGCTTCTTCGACAAACTCAGGCTCTTTCACCGCTTTGGTGCCAATAATCACAAATGACACGCCTGCATCAAGGTAATGCTCAATGGTTTCCAGTGAACGAATACCGCCACCAATTTGAATTGGCAGCTCAGGTTGTGCTTTGGCAATCGCCTCAACCACAGGTTTATGAATCGGGGTACCCGCAAAAGCACCGTTTAAATCGACCAAATGCAAGCGACGTGCGCCTTCATTAACCCAATGTTGTGCAGTTGCTACAGGGTCATCAGAAAATACGGTATCGTCTTCCATACGGCCTTGTTTTAAACGGACACATTTGCCATCTTTCAGGTCAATTGCAGGGATGATCAGCATGCTTTCGCTCCTTACCCGATCTTTTAGAATTTATTCGCCGCAATCTTAGCAAAGTATTGGCAAATATCTAAGCAAGATGTTGCTTTTATTTCGTTCTATGTTGTGCAGCAGGCAAAGTTATACCTAAACGTTGTAACTCTTGATAAATCAGCACAGGGGCATAGGCATCGGCAGCCGCATATTGGATTTGTGCCGCGCTTAAAGGAAATTTACTCCAGTTTGAGGTGCTGACACTTTTACTTTTTGGAAAATTGACCTGAAACAGCAAGGCCATCGCATTTTTAACACCTACGGGAGTCGTGATGCCAAATGCAGTAAAAGCTTTGGCAAGATCAAGCACTTGATTGAAATGAATGCCTTTTTTACGAAACAGATGGGCATCATTTTTTAAACCAAAGCCAACTTTAAGTTGTTCAGGATTTTCAAAAATTGGAGTTAAAAAGTCCAAAATAGCAGGGCTAATTTGAAAAACATAGGCCTGATCGGCTGTTGCCAATTGAATGACATGCGGCCCCGTCGCAACTTCACCTTTACGAAAGGTGGGTTTAGATTCGGAATCAAAGCCAAACAACGGGGCAGAAAATAGTTCATCTTGCAGAGCATGACACTGTTCGAGCTTGGAAATTAGTTGAATCTGATCGGGTAGCAGATTTTGAAAAACAGGTAATTGCTGAATTTGTTCTTTACTGGGTAGGGGAGAAAGTGAATGCAAGGTCATAGGCGATAGCCATGTAATTCGGCAAGGAGCTAGGCACTATCATCTGGTAAAAATAAAGCCTAGGTCAACTAGGCTTTAAGTGTGGATGCTGAACAGGGTCGTTTTAAATATCCCATTCCACAAAATTTTTCAGCAATTGTAGTCCAGCCGTATGACTTTTTTCTGGATGGAACTGTGTCGCGAACAGGTTTTCTTGATGAATAGCAGTGCAGAATTGAATGCCATAATCACAGGTTGCCGCGACAATATTGCTGTCTTTCGGTTCGACATAGAAACTATGTACGAAGTAGAAACGTGCATCTTGTTCAATATTATTCCACATTGGGTGGCTTGGATCGGCCTGATGCACTTGATTCCAGCCCATGTGAGGTACTTTTAAGCCATCCATGTCTGGAAAGCGTTTGACGGCACCTTCAAAAATGCCGAGTGCATCCGTACCACCATTTTCTTCAGAATGCTGCATCAGTGCCTGCATACCTACGCAAATGGCCAAAACAGGTTTGTTAAATGCGGCTTGACGTACCACTTCATCAATCCCTGCTTCATGCATGCCTTGCATACAGTCTCGCATCGCACCGACACCTGGGAACACAATTTTGTCTGCTTGAGCAATCAGTTTCGGGTCATTGGTGACATCCACCGTAGCACCGACATATTCCAGTGCTTTTGCAGCTGAGTGCAAATTGCCCATGCCATAATCAAGAAGTGCAATACGGGTCATTACAAACTTCCTTTGGTTGACGCAATGGTATTGGCAGCACGAGGATCAACCTCACATGCCATACGCAATGCACGAGCAAATGCTTTGAACACACTTTCAATTTGGTGGTGGCTATTTTTACCCTTAAGGTTGTCAATGTGCACTGTCATGAGGGCATGATTGACGAAACCTTGGAAGAATTCAGAAAATAAATCCACATCAAAACGACCAATCATAGCGCGAGTAAATGGAATATCCATAAATAAACCCGGACGACCAGAAAGATCGACCACCGCACGGCTTAAAGATTCATCAAGTGGCGCATAAAAATGTCCATAACGACGCAAGCCTTTTTTATCACCTAATGCTTGGGCAAAGGCCTGACCTAGCGTAATACCGCAGTCTTCCACCGTGTGGTGATCATCAATTTCTAAGTCGCCATCACAATGGATATCAATATCAAATAGTCCATGCCGCTTGATTTGATCAATCATATGGTCTAAAAAAGGAACTCCAGTGTTTAAAGTGCCTTGACCAGTACCATCGAGATTTAAGCGTACTCGAATTTTGGTTTCGTTGGTATTTCTTACCACTTCACTGATACGTTCTGTCATAGACACGTTCCTCAAAAACGTCAAAAATGATTGATGTAAAATGTTTTTCGCCGTGACGAAATCACCGCATATTAGATTGCTCAGGAGGGTTTATCAATGCCTATTACCGTACATGCTTATACTTCACTAGAAAATGAAGAAATGCGCAGCCAGCTTGAGCGACTGTATGACACCAGCCCAGAATTTGGTGATGGGCAAGATGCGATAGAACAACTTGAACAAAACTTAGCTCAGTATACCCTAGTTTACACCGCAGAATTTAATACTAAAGTGATAGGTGCGATTTGGTGTACAGGGCAGGGTGAAAGTAAGACGCTGGAGTATATTGTGGTGCATCCTGCGAATCGTGGTCGTGGCGTTGCAGAACGCTTGGTCGCAGAAGTTTGCCGTATGGAAGAGGCCAAAGGGGTGAAAATATTTGAACCAGGTTGTGGAGCGATCCATCGCTGTTTAGCCCATTTAAATAAATTACCTAGCTAAACAGAATTAATCATGAAGCAGTAATCGGGTTGCATCTGTATAGATTGAATAAAAGGGCAGCATTGATGCTGCCTTTTTATATGTAAACCTGAATGGTGTATGAGAATGGGTGTAGTTTATGGCGATAACTCAAAATTTGTTGAAAAACCCATCATTTGATACAAAATTTGTAAAAATGTGCTTGACGCTTGTGGCTTAAACCGCTTTAATACGCCCCATCGGCGTGATAGCTCAGTAGGTAGAGCAACGGATTGAAAATCCGTGTGTCCCCAGTTCGATCCTGGGTCTCGCCACCATATATTTTAAAACCGTATTTGTATTTTCAATCCCTGATCCCATCAGGGATTTTTTTTGGCTGAAAAATATCCGATTGATCAAAAAGTTATGGATTAGGATTGACTAATCCGCTGAGATGAGGCTTAATACACGGCATCGGCGTGATAGCTCAGTAGGTAGAGCAACGGATTGAAAATCCGTGTGTCCCCAGTTCGATCCTGGGTCTCGCCACCATATTCAAAAAACCCTTAAACATTGTTTAAGGGTTTTTTTATGCACAAAAAAAGTTGTGCTCTGTACAATCATGACTAAATTTAAAATAAAAATGGCGGGGAGCGAGGGGCAATGGCCAAGGATTTATTTTCTGCAAACAGTGAATTGTATCAACAAGCACGTCCTCAATATTCGACAGAAATTCTTGATGCCATTTTGACTTATGTGCCCGAACGGGCATTGGCTTGGGATTGTGGGGCCGGTTCGGGCCAATTTACCCAGTTAGTTGCACCTCATTTTGCGCAGGTGCTCGCGACAGACTTAAGCGAGCAGCAGCTTCAACAGGCTCCTGTCTTTGCCAATGTGCGTTATTTACAAGCCACAGCGGAACACAGCCCTTGTACGTCTGCGTCAGTGGATTTGGTTTGTGTGGCGCAAGCCATTCACTGGTTCGATTTTACGACCTTCTATGCTGAGGTAAAGCGTGTATTGAAACCAGAGGGTGTACTTGCCGTGGTTGGCTATGGTCTGATTCAATTGCAGGATGCTGAATTGCAGCATGCCTTACAGCAGCTCTATTTCAAAACGCTACAAGGTTATTGGGATCCAGAGCGGCGTTATATTGATGAGCATTATCAAACCATTCCTTTTCCTTTTCAGGAGTTGGCTGTTCCTGCTTTGGCCTTACGCTATACATGGAGCAGTATGCAACTGTTACAGTATTTAGCGACATGGTCAGGCGTACAACACTATCAGCGACAGCACCAGCAAGACCCGTTGCAGAATATACGTCAGTGCTTAGTAGCAAAGGGAAATCCTACAGTGAAGCTGAGTTTTCCTGTCTTGTTACGGGTAGGGCGTCAATTTGCGAGTGATGTTGCCTAAATGGCCGTTTTACGTGGAAACAACTGTTTAATTATTTATAGAGTTTTAAAATAAAAAGGGTAGAAATTTAAATGGACATTTTGCCATGTATTTCTCTTCCAAAATATTCAATGCACTGGCTTTGGGTGCATTGTTGATGAGTCATGGCTATGCCAATGTCCCATCTGATCTTTCCGCGCTGACAGAGCAAGATTTACGTCTTCAAACTGGAGATATTCAATCCCAGCCCGATGACGTCAGACAGCAAATCTTTGACCATTATTTGATAAAACTTGAGACTGCTCCGCAGCAGTGGACATTGATCGACACGGCACGTGTTTCACAAGAAATTTTACCTCCAGAACGTATTCCAACTTTTGATTTGCCTTTACCGATTTTGTTACACGTTTATTCAATTGCGGATGGCTTACAGTCGGATGACCCGAGACTGGGGCTATATCGAATGATTGATCCCGTGGTGAATCCGAATAGTCCTATCCAGTATTTACAGCAAGCACCCCAAATTCAGTTGAATTTGGGCGTGGTTTCAATTGGGACAATTGAGCAGCAGATGAATGTTGATGGGTTAATGAAGATGTTTTTATTGACGCCACATTAAGTTGTTATGGTTTAAATTCTAAACTCAGCCAATAAAAAACGCCCCGATGGGGCGTTTTTTATGCTGATTTGAATTAAGCAGATTTTGCTTGTACTTCAGGAGCAAGCATGTGACCTGTTTCTTCAAAGTTAGAGTGCCAAGAAAGCGCTTCACGAAGTAAGTGAGGAGTATGGCCACCTTTTGCACATGAACGATCAAAGTAGTCGTTTAATGCATCGCGGTAAAGTGGGTGTGCACAGTTGTCGATAATCGCACGAGCACGCTCACGTGGTGCTAAACCACGAAGATCTGCCAGACCTTGTTCAGTTACAAGGATGTCTACGTCGTGCTCTGCATGGTCAACGTGTGATGCAAATGGAACAACAGAAGAAATGTCGCCACCTTTTGCAATTGATTTGGTCACGAAGATTGCCAAGTGTGCATTACGTGCGAAGTCACCTGAACCACCGATACCATTCATCATTTTTGTACCACAAACATGTGTTGAGTTCACGTTACCGTAAATATCAAACTCAAGTGCAGTATTGATACCGATAATACCTAGACGACGTACAAGTTCAGGATGGTTCGAAATTTCTTGTGGACGAAGCACCAGTTTGTCTTTATATGCTTCAAGGTTATTGAACACTTTCTCGCCGTATTTTGCAGAAAGTGTAATCGAAGAACCTGACGCAAAAATCATTTTACCTGCATCAATCAATTCGAAAGTACAGTCTTGAAGAACTTCTGAATACATGATCAGGTCTTCGAAGTTTGAATCTTTCAAACCGGTCAATACTGCGTTTGCGATTGAACCGATACCTGCTTGAAGCGGACCTAAGTTTTTCGGTAAACGTTCTTCAGCCACTTCTTTTTCGAAGAATGCGATTAAGTGGTTTGCGATTGCTTGAGTTTCATCATCTGGAGCAGTCACAGTTGATGGAGAATCATGTAATTCGCTGTTGAATACGATACCGACAATTTTAGATGGATCGATGTTGATCGCAGTTGTACCAATACGCTCGTCCACTTGAGTTAATGGAATTGGTTGGCGTGTTGGGCGATATGTTGGAATATAGATGTCGTGTAAGCCTTCAAATGCTGGGCTTAAGTTCGTATTGATTTCAACAATCACTTTCTCAGCAAAAATTGCAAAGCTTGCAGAGTTACCTACAGATGTTGTTGGAATGATGCCGCCATCTTCAGTGATCGCTACGGCTTCAATCACCGCAACATCAGGCTTTTTCAACTGAAGGTTACGCATTTGTTCAACAGTTTCAGACAAGTGTTGGTCAATGAACATCACTTCGCCATTGTTGATGGCTTTACGTAAGGTATTGTCGACTTGGAATGGAAGGCGACGAGCTAGAACACCCGCTTCAGTCAATTGTTTGTCAAGGTCATTCCCTAGACTCGCACCCGTAATTAACGTGATTTTTAATGGGTTCGTGTGAGCACGTTTTACTAAAGCCAATGGAACAGCTTTTGCTTCGCCAGCACGGGTAAAGCCACTCATACCGACAGTCATACCGTCTTGGATGAATTCCGCAGCTTGTTCTGCGCTGATGACTTTGTCGTGTAGTGAAGCTAAACGAATGCGATCTAATGACATGGTTTACTCTCGTTGGAATTTTGAAACTGATAGGGATTGTACCCATCAGAAAACGCATTTTGCATACCTGTTAGGCTAAGGTCTAATTTTTTAGAAAAATGTGGGTATAAAAAATTTTGATAATTTTTAATCAATTGATTTTATGAGGGATATTTCATAACTATTCGGTTGTTTTTAATACTGACTGTACGGTTATTGATCAAAATTAGTGCAAAATTTGTTACAAATGGCATGTTTTGAAGATCACAACATCACGATACAGAAAAATTTAGATTAAAAAGCAGAGTAAATCATTTTAAATAAGCTGGAAATTTCACTCAATCGCTGTTGAAGGAGTGATCAGGAGAGGATGGGTAAAAACATTAATTACAGAAAGGTGAAAGTCCATAATTTAGAAATACGGCTTTCACCATTGCAGGATAAGCAAAGAAATTAGAAGTGTTCGCTAATACTTTGTTTTAATTTTTCTATGGGATTGGCGATGCTTAGTTCTTCAGGTTCGTCTTTGGGCAAAGGCAGTAAAATAATGGCTTCAAGCCCACCTTGCTCACGATTGTGAATGAGGAGTTTACCCTGATGAATGTCCACAATGCGCTTCACAATTGCCAGTCCTAAGCCACTGCCTTGCACTGTTCGAGCAGCATTGCCTCGCACAAATGGTTGCATCAGATCTTCAATTTGGTCTTCTGGAATCCCTTCACCATGATCGGCCACACTAATTAAAATATGTTCGCCTTCCACCCGTGCGGATAACTCAACAGGTTCTGCGCCGTACCGTTTAGAATTATTAATTAAATTACCAATTAAGCGTTTCAGGGACAGACTGCGTGCTTGAATTAGGGGTAGTTCTTGCGGACTAAAGCGAACATCAAGAGGTTTAAATTGAATGACCAATTCCTGCAATAAATTATTGATATCCGTAGCTTGTAGGACTTCATCTGAGCCATCGCGCATAAAGGAAATGAATTGATTTAAAATAGCATCCATATCTTCTACATCATAAATCAGACCTTCTTTCAGGAAGTCATCATCTGGCATCATTTCTGCGCTGAGGCGAATACGTGTGAGGGGCGTGCGTAAGTCATGTGAAATACCTGCCAGCATAATACGACGATCTCGCTCTGTCTGATCTAGTGTATAAATCATATGGTTAAATGCCTGATTTACCTCACGAATTTCTTGCGGACCATGATTGGTTTCTAAGTACGGTGCAGTACCTGTTTTACTGTAGCTGTTGGCGGCATTTTGCAAACGACGCAATGGGCGGTTCAACTGACGCACCAGCGTTAAAATAATTACAGCAGATATGAGTGGAACCCCAAACAGCCAGCCGAAAATGAGTTCAGGACTGTAGTTAGCGTAGGTTTTTAAGGGTTCACGTACCCAGTGTCCATTCATTTCGGGGGTTTGCACCCAAATTCTGGGACTTGGTTTAAACTGAAAATATACGGTGACGTCTTTGATATTTAATTCTTTGGCAAGCTGATGCTCAATGCGGTTGGTAAAGAAGTCGGCAATCAGTTTATCTTTGACGTTTGGATATTCATTAGGATCGGTGACATATTCAACCCCAACGCGTTGTTTGAGCCATTGGTCAATGTCGAGTTGAACATCATCGTGGTAAATCTTTAAGCGAGGGTTGTTGATCATTTCTAATTCAACGGCAAGAAATCTCGCGTGCTGTTGAATTTCAGGTAAATACAGGGTTTTCCAGAAGAACCATAACGACATAAATAAGCTAAAGAACACCACAAACAACACCAGTACCGTGGTGCGCATGGCAGCAGAGCGAGGCTTGATTTTATCGAAAAAACGTTCTGAAGAAGTGCGTTTCTTTTCAGAATAGGCGACAAAATCGGTAAATTCTTGCGGGTCGATCGGATCTAGTTTCACGGTAATTCCCCATAATTTAAGAACAGGGTTAAGTTTGTGCAGGGTCTTACTGTGATTAATTTAAATTCCAGTTTTAACCTTCGGTTCGACCTACTTTTGTTTTGGCAAAAGTAGGCAAAACCATTTCCATTTGCAAAATTCGACAGATACAAACATTGATCTGAATTCTCGCAGAAACATTTTTATTTAAAATCTCCTGCCTCGAACAGTTGCAAATGGTTATGTCACGAAATTCTTAAACATGATTTAAGATATTTCTTTGAGTTTTAATTACTCAGCACCATCTGGAACAAAAACATAACCTACACCCCAAACCGTTTGAATATAACGGGCACGGGCAGGGTTTTCTTCAATCAGGCGACGTAAGCGAGAAACTTGTACGTCAATTGAACGCTCCATAGCCCCCCATTCACGTCCACGCGCTAAATTCATTAATTTGTCACGAGTGAGTGGTTCGCGCGGATGTTGTACGAGGGCTTTCAGTACTGCAAACTCACCCGTAGTCAGTGTAACCACTTGACCTTCACGCGTTAAAGTTCGGGTTGAAAGGTCTAATGACCAAGGCCCGAAGCTGACTACTTCCATTTGCTGACTTGGTGCACCAGGCACTTCGCGGACTTGACGACGCAACACTGCACGAATACGGGCTAACAATTCATTTGGGTTAAATGGCTTAGGTAAATAATCATCTGCACCCGCTTCTAAACCCGCAATACGGTCTGAATCGCTACCACGCGCGGTCAGCATAATAATAGGCGTATCAATATTTGAATGGCGCAAACGACGACAAATACTTAAACCATCTTCCACAGGAAGCATAAAATCGAGCACGATAAGTGAAAACAGTTCACGTTGAAGTAAGCGATCCATTTGAGTGGCATCGTGAGCCGTTTTCACCACGAAACCTTTATCTTCCAAGAATCGCTGTAATAGCGTACGTAAACGCACATCATCATCTACGACGAGAATGCGTTCAACGCGGTCAGTGTCTGCATGTACAACATCGCCATGTTCCGCAGGTACAACTAAACTCATGATGTGTGCTCCTTATTCTTTATTGTCATCGTATACGGGGTCAAGAGATCACAAGGAGTATACGATTCATTTATATCGATTTGCTATGTTCTAAAGCAACAAATATTGCAGATAAAATCAAGGCATAGATACCAAATATATACATCTAAAATAACGGATTAATGACTGATTTACTGTAGTTCTTTGCTTAATTATGAAAAAAAAGTGTGCGATTGATGAAAAAATCGAAAATTGGCAAATTCGACCAGAATGAAATTTAATAAAACAATTGTGGATTTTATGGTCTTGGTCTTTATAATCATGGCTTTTAGAACTTATCCTTGTGGGATCAAACACGATGACTGACTTAGTTCAGCAGTTGGCAACAGAGCTTGCCGTACGTTCAAATCAAGTCGAAGCTGCGATTAAACTAATCGATGAGGGCGCAAGCGTTCCATTTATCGCACGTTACCGTAAAGAAGTGACGCAAGGTCTAGACGACACTCAGTTACGTCAGCTCGATACACGTTTAGCTTATTTAAGAGACTTATACGAGCGTCGCGAAAAAGTCATTGAATCATTGAAAGAACAAAATAAATTGTCAGATGATTTATTGGCCCGCGTGAATGCTGCTGAAACCAAAAATGCTTTAGAAGAAATTTACGCGCCTTATCGTCCAAAGCGCACCAGTAAATCATTTAAAGCGAAAGAAGCGGGCTTGGGTCCAATTGCAGAAAAAATCTTTCAAGAAGCAGTTGAGCCAAGTGAAGCACTGGCGGGATTTAGTCATGAAGAATACCCAGATGTGGAAAGCCAGCTTGATGCAATCCAGCACATTTTGATAGATGACTGGGCACAAAATATTGCGTTAACCACCGAGTTAAAAAGTACTTTTGCCAAAACAGCTGTATTAAAAAGCTTAGTCGCAAGTGAAGAGAAAAAAGAAGTCGGTAAAAAATTCCGTGATTACTTCGACTTCTCTGAAAACTTGAATAAAGTTCCTTCACATCGTTTGTTGGCGATGTTACGTGGCCGTCAAGAAAATGTCTTGGGCTTAAAAGTTGATGGTGACGATAATGCACCATTGGCACGTATTGAAGTTGAATACAACTTAGATCAAGTTCAGCCACAAGCACGTCAGGACTTTTTAAAGCAAACTGCAAAACTGTTCTGGTTAGGTAAAGTTCGTCCAAGCATCGAACATTCATTATTGACAGAAAAGCGTTTGAATGCCGAAGCTGAAGCGATGCAAGTGTTTGCAGAAAACCTACGCCACTTATTGCTTTCAGCACCAGCAGGCAGCCGTTGTACGCTAGGTGTCGACCCTGGTATTCGTACAGGCGTGAAATTGGCTGTAGTCAATGAATCAGGTGATGTGGTTGCACATAGCACCATTTATCCATTTGCACCGAAAGAAGACAAAGCAGGTTCAATTGCTGAATTAGCGCGTTTGTGCCAAGAATTTAAGGTCGATTTAATCGCGATTGGTAATGGTACAGCTAGCCGTGAAACAGAAGCTGTCGTTGCTGAAATGATGGCACAACACCCTGAACTTAAGGTTACCCGTGTGACCGTCAGTGAAGCTGGTGCATCGGTTTATTCAGCATCTGAATTGGCTTCGGCTGAATTGCCAGAGTTGGATGTGTCGATTCGTGGTGCGGTTTCAATTGCGCGTCGCTTACAAGACCCATTGGCTGAATTAGTCAAAATTGATCCAAAATCAATTGGGGTAGGTCAATATCAACATGATGTGAATCAAACTGGTTTAGCCAAAACCCTAGATGCTGTGGTTGAAGACTGTGTGAACGCAGTGGGTGTAGATGTAAACACTGCTTCTGCTGCAATTTTGGGTTATATCGCAGGTTTGAATAAAGCGATTGCACAACAAATCGTGGAATTCCGTAAAGAAAATGGTCGTTTCGACAACCGTCAAGACCTGAAAAAAGTGCCTCGTTTAGGCGATCGTACTTTTGAACAAGCGGCAGGTTTCTTACGTATTCAAAATGGTAGCGAACCACTAGATGCTTCTGCGGTGCATCCTGAGAGTTATGGTTTAGTCGAAAAAATGGTGACTGCCAAAGCGACTACCGTAAAAGACTTAATTGGCAACAGCGAAATTATTCGTCAAATTAAGGCAGAAGATTTTGCTGATGAACAGTTTGGTCTGCCAACCATTCAAGACGTTTTAAGTGAATTGGAAAAACCAGGCCGTGACCCACGTCCAGAATTCCGTACTGCTAAGTTCCGTGAAGATATTACAGAAGTTGCCCAACTCACTGAAGGCATGCAGCTTGAAGGTGTCGTGACCAATGTGACGAACTTCGGTGCTTTCGTTGATGTGGGTGTACATCAGGATGGTTTGGTACACATTTCTGAATTGGCGAATGAGTTTGTTTCCGATCCGCACAAAGTAGTGAAACCTGGTCAAATTGTTCAGGTGCGCGTACTACAAGTTGATGCAGAGCGTAACCGTGTAAACTTATCAATGCGTCCAGAAGGTTCTGAAGCTCCAGCTAAAGCACCGCGTCAACCACGTCGTGAGCAAAATCAGGAACAGCGTGCTGAACGTAAGCCACAAGGTAAACGCCCACAGCAAGCGCGTCCACAAGGTGAGCGTCCACAGCGTCAAGGTGGTCAAAAACCGCAAGCCCATAAACCGCAAGAGAATAAGATCGGTGGTTTAGGTGCATTGTTATTACAAGCAGGGATTAAAGGCTCGAAATAAGCCTTAACCTAAGGAAAAACCTCCCGCTTGGGAGGTTTTTTATTTGTCTAAAAAATATTCCATTCGAAGAAAAAATATGATATTTTCCAATTTAATAAAAATTCCATTAAGGATATACTAGAGTGGCTAAAACCCCGTCAGAGTTACAAAAGAGAAATCGAAAACTCTTTCAAGAATTTTTCGTTCGCGACTTTTCTGATAAATTTCTTATAGATTTGGATGAAACTATTTTTAGAGAGTATGAAAATTCATCAGAATTTTGTTCTAAGTATAAGCGTAAACTTTTGAGGCAGAGAGCTTTAGGTTATCTAAAGTATTTTGATGGAAGTGATTCATTAGATAAAGTCTGTAATAAACATGGCATTACATGTGAGTCTAGAACTACTAATGGTCATGAAGGTGGAGAATACCTTTTGGCAAAAACGAATAATTTTTTGCTAGCTTTTTCTAATAATCCACAAGTGTCTCAAAAGAGAACGGAATATCAGAAAAAATTAGCTAGTTCGAATGCTGAATTGGGCTTGCAACAAGGTGAATTTGAGTTTGAAGAGACTATTCAAAAAATCACCCTTGATGATGAACGTTTTTATGTGACGATTGGGTTGAAACAGAACTCAAAAAAACGGTCAGAATTAGTATTTAATATACCAAATGCTGATGGTTTTAGTATGTATAGATTCTATTTGAAGGATCTATTAGATGTTTATAACGAGCTTCAAAATAGTACTATTGAACCTAGATTGGATGAAAAGGAAGCAATAGTTACTTTAAGAGCTGAAATTAAGAAAGGTATGTTATAAGCCTATTCTTATATTAGGAGTTTGTAATGCGTGGAGTCATGCAATTTAACGGTAAACGCTTGACCCAAGCTCTGTATGCGAGATGTATGACACAAACATCTTTAAGCGAGTTAATTGGATATAGTTCAGGAACAGTTTCAAAATGGATTAAGGGGCAGCAGTTACCAGAAGCTTATGCTCTTACTCAAATGAGTACTGTTTTAAATTTTCCTGAAAGTTGGTTCTTGAAGAAAGATCTAGATACAGGAAGCCAAGTATCTTTCTTTAGATCTAATGCTACAGCTACTCAGCTTTTGCAAAGAAAAGCAGAAGCCCATCTTGAAATTACATTTGAAGCATCTGCTTACTTAGAGAATTGGGTGAATTTACCTAATGTTTTCTTTCCCAAAATATTAAGTAGAGAAGAATCTTTTTTACTTACACCTAGTGAAATTGAAAAAATTGCAACCGAATATCGTGAAATATGGGGATTGGGTAATACACCAATTTCTAATTTAATTACGCTATTAGAAAATGTTGGTGTGATTATTATTCGCGAGGATTTAGGTGCAACCTCTATGGATGGTGTATCTAAATGGATTTTGGGCCGTCCATATATTTTGATTTCGAGTGACAAGGCGAGTGCATGCCGAAATAGGTTTGATTTAGCTCATGAACTTGCACATTTAATTTTGCATGCGAATTTGACCGCAGAAGATTACAAACTCCGATATAAGGAAATAGAGAAAGAAGCACATCACTTTGCTTCGTGTTTCCTATGTCCTGCTGATGGCATTGCCTTTGATTTACATAGCCCGACTTTAGACTCTTTACTTATGCTGAAAAGAAAATGGAAAGTTTCAGTTGGTGCATTAATTATGCGTGGCGTAAGTCTTGATATAATTCCTGATGATTTATCTACACGCTTGTGGCGAAACTATAGCTATCGTAAATGGCGAATGGGTGAGCCACTAGATGATGTAATTCAGCCAGAAAAACCTACATTACTGAGTAAAATGGCAAAGCTTTTAATATCCGAGAATATTTTTAAAAAGTCACAATTAAAACAAGATTTGGCGATGATAGATCAAGATATTGAAATCTTATTTGGTTTACCGAAAGGATATATGTCTGAAGAATTTGGGGCAGTGGTCAGTTTAAAAGACTATACTAGTAGAAAGGTTAATAATATCCAATATGTAGATGATGATAATAAGATTATTCAAATGAGAAGAAATAAAGAAATTTCATAAAAAAACCTCCCAATCGGGAGGTTTTTTATTTGATTTTTTACGAATTAACGATTGGCACAATCAAGCCACATAAGATCAGCATAATGCCCAAATGACCCAGCTTGCGCGTTATTTTCTCTACTGTAGAAACCTGAGAGATGCTTCTTTAAAATCTAAAATTAAAAAAGTTAAGAATGTTAATAGCATAAAAAAGCCAGTCTATAGACTGGCTCGTTCGTATTGCAAGGGCTTACCAATGTTCACCTGGGAACAGGCGAGCATACGCTTTTTGTACCCAATTGAGGCGTTCTTGTTTGCCCACAGAAGCAGAAGAGCTTGGGAACAGGTTGTAGCCAATCGACATAAACATGTTGTTGATGTCTGGTGCGACGGCATAAGTAATGGATGCTAAACGACCAAGATTTGTGGCAATTTTCTTTGGACGCTTCACAATTGCATAAGCAATTAGGTCAGCGGCTTGTTCAGGAGACAGCGTAGGCACATATTTATAAATTTTGGTTGGTGCAATCATCGGCGTGCGAACCAATGGCATATAAATTGAGGTAATGGCAATTTTATGTGCATGTGCTTCTGCAGACAGACAGCGGCTAAATGCGTCTAGTGCTGCTTTAGAAGCGACATAAGCCGAGAAGCGAGTCGCATTGGCCAATACACCAATCGAGCTGATATTAATGATCTGACCGCCTTTGCGCTCCATCATGTGCGGTAATAAATTCAGCACCAAACGGACTGCACCGAAATAATTCAATTGCATGGTGCGTTCAAAATCATGGAAACGGTCGAGTGATTCGTGCACTGCACGACGAATAGAACGACCTGCGTTGTTAATCAAAATATCAATATGATCGACAGACGCTAAGATATCTTTAGAGACCGCATCAATTGCTTCCATGTCATTTAAATCACATGGGAAGACTGAGGCTTTACCGCCTTTGGCTTCAATTTCTGCTTTGACTTCATCTAGGGTTTCTTTGGTTCGCGAAACCAATAGCACATGTGCGCCTGCATCGGCAAGACGATGTGCTGTGGTTAAACCAATGCCACTAGATGCGCCAGTAATAAGGACGATTTTACCGTGAATACGGTCCCGAAATTGTTTCTCTAATTTTGCTTTCACGCTGTGTTTCCCTGATTAGAATTTAGTTCACTTAAATCCTAAATTGTCTTTATTTTATTGGAGAACTTAGTTCACATTATTCCATGAGTTGACTAAAACTCACACGCATAATGATAGCGAATATACTAAAAAAAGCTATAAATAAGTCTTTGAATTTACAAATAAAATTAGAGTAATTGCTCTATTGTGAAGTTATGTTTTGTTAGTTTTTAGCACGATTTTATTTAAATTCCAAGAGATAATGCTGAAAAATCAAGACCTCTTTTGAGGTCTTGATCGGTTATTTAGACTTTTGCCAATGCTTGTTCTAGATCGGCAAGTAGATCATCAATATGCTCAATCCCAACAGATAAACGAACCATATCGAGACTGACACCTGCCGCTTTTAGTTCATCTTCATTGAGTTGACGATGTGTGGTCGTTGCAGGATGGCAGGCTAAGCTTTTGGCATCACCAATATTGACTAAGCGTGTGAAGAGTTGTAGTGCATCAATAAAACGCGTCCCACCTTCACGGCCATCTTGTACCCCAAAGGATAAAATCGCAGAGGGCTGACCTTTGACATATTTTTGCGCCAAGCCGTGTTGAGGATGATCTTTCAAGCCTGCATAGTTGACCCATTTCACTTTTGGATGATTCTGCAAATATTCTGCCACTTTCTGTGCATTGTAGGTATGACGTTCCATACGTAGGTTCAGCGTTTCTAAGCCTTGTAGAATCAAAAACACACTGAGTGGACTGATGGCGGCACCTGTATTGCGTAGTGGTACCACACGCGCACGAGCGATATAAGCGGCTTCACCTAAAGCTTCGACATAGTTCACGCCGTGATAACTTGGATCTGGCGTATTCAGCACTTTAAAGCGTTCAGGATATTTACCCCAAGGGAACTTGCCACTGTCGACAATTGCACCGCCAATCGAGTTGCCATGCCCGCCAATATATTTGGTGAGTGAATGAATCACAATATCTGCCCCATATTCAAATGGTTTTAGCAGTGCAGGAGTTGCAACGGTATTATCGACAACAACAGGCACACCATATTCATGTGCGATGTTGGCAATGGCTTCTAGGTCAATAATATTGCCCAGTGGATTACCAATCGATTCAACAAAGACCAGTTTGGTTTTTTCATCAATTAAACCGCGTAAAGCTTCTGGGTTTTGATAATCAAAGAAACGGACTTCGATGCCTTGTTTCGGCAAGGTATGCGCAAACAGGTTATAAGTACCGCCATAGAGGGTAGAAACTGAGGCGATATTGTCCCCCGCTTCGGTAATGGTTTGTATCGCATAGGTAATGGCAGCCATGCCAGAAGCTAACGCCAATGCACCAATACCACCTTCGAGTGCGGCCAAACGCTGTTCCAGCACTGCCGTGGTTGGATTCATAATTCGGGTGTAAATATTGCCTTGGACTTTAAGGTCAAATAAATCTGCACCATGTTGTGTATTATCAAAGGCATAAGAAGTCGTTTGATAAATGGGTACGGCCACAGCTTTAGTAGTGGCTTCAGGGCTATAACCTGCATGAATGGCTAAAGTTTCGTCTTTATAGGTCATGAACTTCATCTATGTGAGTTAAATTTTGCACAGTCTATCATTAATGAATATGATGGAAAGCGTGAAAATAATGAATATTTATCTAAAAAATTCATAAAGATGAGCTTTAAGTCGTTGTTTATCTATAGCAGAGTGGGATAAAGGCAGTGTTTAAAAAATCAGCGTGATCAAAGTTGTAACATTGCATTGAAGATCGGTTTGATGCCTTATTTTTTCAACGTATTCATCGTATAATGCCCGCAAATATTTTTCGCTTCTGGCGATTTTTTGGTTTTTCTATTGAGGAGTCCTACGTGGCCCAATATATTTATACGATGAACCGAGTGTCTAAAATGGTTCCGCCTAAGCGCGAAATCTTAAAAGACATCTCTTTGTCATTTTTCCCAGGTGCAAAAATTGGTGTACTTGGTTTAAACGGTGCAGGTAAATCGACCTTGCTTCGTATTATGGCGGGCGTAGACAAAGATTTCTCTGGTGAAGCGCGTGCTCAACCGGGTATCAAAATCGGTTATTTAGAGCAAGAACCACCGCTCGATCCAAATAAAGATGTACGTGGCAACGTTGAAGATGGTTTACGTGAACCATTGGATGCCTTGGCGCGTTTGGATGAAGTATTTGCTGAATATGCAGCTGAAGATGCAGACTTCGATAAGCTTGCAAAAGAGCAAGAAAAATTAGAAGCCATTATCCATTCATGGGATGCGCACAACCTCAGCAACCAAATGGATCAAGCAGCAGCAGCCTTGAACCTTCCAGCTTGGGATGCAGATGTAACATTGCTTTCAGGTGGTGAGCGTCGTCGTGTTGCACTATGTCGTTTGCTTTTATCTAAGCCAGACATGTTGCTTCTCGACGAACCGACGAACCATTTGGATGCAGAGTCAGTATCTTGGTTAGAACGTTTCTTGAAAGACTTCCCAGGTACGATTGTGGCGATTACGCATGACCGTTACTTCTTGGACAACGTCGCTGAATGGATTCTTGAACTTGACCGTGGAATGGGTATTCCATATCAAGGCAACTATTCTGCATGGTTAGAGCAAAAGAATGCGCGTCTAGAGCAAGAACAGAAACAAGAAGAATCTTTTGCGAAAGCATTGAAAAAAGAACTTGAATGGGTTCGTTCAAATGCCAAAGGTCAGCAAAAGAAAAACAAAGCACGTATGGAGCGCTTTGAAGAACTTAACTCGCGTGAGTTCCAACAACGTAACGAAACTTCAGAAATCTATATTCCACCTGGTCCACGCCTAGGTAATAAAGTGGTTGAAGTAGAAGGCATCAGCAAATCATTTGATGGTCGTTTGTTGTACGAAAACTTAAGCTTTACTGTACCGCCAACTGCAATTGTGGGTATTGTGGGTCCAAACGGTGCAGGTAAAACCACACTATTCCGTATGATGACAGGCGAACAGCAGCCTGATACGGGTACTGTGACTTTAGGTGAATCGGTTAAAGTCGCTTATGTAGGTCAGATCCGTGATACTTTGGATAACAACAAAACTGTTTGGGAAGAAGTTTCTGGCGGTTTGGATATCTTAAGAATTGGCGAATACGAAATTGCATCACGTGCTTATATTGGTCGTTTTAACTTTAAAGGCCAAGATCAGCAAAAACGTGTAGGTGAATTGTCGGGTGGTGAGCGTAACCGTTTACAACTGGCGAAAATCCTGCAAATGGGTGCTAACGTAATCTTACTAGATGAACCATCGAACGATTTGGATATCGAAACTTTACGTGCGCTTGAGGATGCAATTCTTGTGTTCCCGGGTACGGTAATGGTGGTATCGCATGACCGTTGGTTCCTTGACCGTATTGCAACGCACATTTTGTCATTTGAAAATGAACAGCCTGAGTTCTATGAAGGTAACTATGCTGAGTATGAAGCATACCGCTTAGCTCGTTTAGGTGAAGATGCGGTACAAAAACGTACCAAATACAAAAAGATTGGTGGTTAATTCTAACCAATAAAAACCAGCCTTCGGGCTGGTTTTTTTATGCATGTGTTTTAAGAAAAAGCCAATTCACTATAGGCATCATACAAACAGCGTTTCGCGTCAGGATGACCATCTTGTGCGGCTTTTTTTAACCACTGCTCGGCTTTATCATAATTACGATCTAAACCCAGTTGACCATTTAAATAGCCAATCCCCATTTTAAATTCAGCTTCCGGGTGACCGCGTAAAGCAGAGCGGAGAAAATACCACATCGCATTACGGCTGTTACTGGACGACATTGGGCTGTGGTCGATCTGTACAGGGGCTGCCATTTGCAAGACATTTTTTTGCATGAACACATGGTAATGTTCACATAATGCCAGTTGCTCAAAATGCAGTCCACGTTGATATTCGTATTCACCTGAATGATCAAATACAGGTGTTACCAAGTCGTGATAGGGAGTGTGAAATAACAGTGTCCATACTGTTTTGAGGTATTCCATATTCATCTTCGCCTCCTTGTTACTGACAACATTAGTGGTCATTATTTAATTTAAACGTTTTGGCACTCAGATATATTAAATTATTGTAACAAAATGGTTTTTATTGGTGTGTGCTGTGAAGAGCATGATGAATATTAGTGGTGTAATTTTATTACATCCATGAAGCTGCTATAGTGTCGGCAAGTTGTAATGATCGTATTTTATCTTGTGAAACGCTCTCATGTTTTTATCACCTTATTGCTGAGTTTGTTCATGTTTCAAAGTCTTTGGAACGTGGCAGCGGCATTTTGTGTGCATGAAGAGTCAAAGAGCGTGAGTATGATGCCACATTTTGGACATCATGTTACTGCAAGTTGCGAGTCAAAATCGCATGGAATGGCAAAGAAAAGTACGACACAGCCTACATCTTCCTTCGATTTAGCTGACTTTACACAAGATGATCATAGTGATCATCTACCTTCTTTTGCACATATCATGCTGACAGAAGCACAGCATTCAGCTTTATCTCCTGTCTTTATTCCCAAATTGGTTCAGGTTCAGTTTAACTGGCAAAATCTGTATCAATCGCCCCATTTATTCCTTACCAACCCACCTCCTGTTTTAACCCCGCTATAGGTGGGGTAGCCGAAAATATTGCCCACCACTAATTTTTAACTTTAGTGGGGCATCAACATGTCTTTTAAAACTTCGAAAGTTCCAGATTTCGATCCTATCCGTGTGTCTATGCGTGCAATAGGCTTGGTACTGAGCGTAGCACTTTGCAGTTCGCCTGTATGGGCAGGCGAGCAGCCACAATCACTCACTTTGTCACAAGCTATTCAACGTTCAACAGATTATCAACAGGCTCAAGGTGTGTGGAAAACGCAACAACAAATTGCGACTGCGCACATAAAACAGGCAAAGCTGTGGATAAATCCAGAGTTGTCCATAGAGCAAACGGGCTTTAATTCTGATCAAGATCGGGAACTGGCATTGGGTCTTTCTCAGCGTCTGGATATTTTTGGCGAACGCAAGGCGAATCAAAAACGCGCGAAAATTGCCGAACAGCAAATCGGACTGAAACAGCAGATCTACCTAGCGCAGTTAGAGTTAGCTGTTAAATACTTGTGGTCACAACTGGCGATCTACGAATTGGAACGTCAGGTGGTGCAAGAGCAATTACAGGTGAGTGAAGAAAATCTGAATGCCATTACAAAGCGTTATCAGGCAGGGAGTGTAGCGCTGGTTGATGTTGATCGTGCTCGATTAAGTCATGCTGAAAGTTTACGTTTATTCCGACAGGCTGATTTACAAGTCCAACTGGCAAAACAGTATTTATCAAGTGCTTGGGGAGAGCGGGATCAGTCGGTGGCTGTTGCTCTGAATCCGTCACACTTATGGCCTACAACGACAGCTCAGCAAGTCCAGCAGCATTTAGCCGCCAATTTAATGGAAAAAAATCGACAATTATTGTTGCTTGATTCACATGCCAAAATTGAGCAATTGAAAGCCCAAGCACGTCCTAGCCCTACTGTGAATGTGGGTGTGAATCGCAGTCGATCAGTAGAAACGAATGCGGACAATGCATTAGTGGTCGGTGTTTCAATTCCTTTAAATCTCTTTGACCGTCAGCAATATGGCAAGGAAATCGCACAGGCGCAGCAAACTCAGCTAGAGCAGCAACAGGAATTTTATCTTAAGCAAAATGCCTTGCAGGTTGGGAGTTTACTGACGGAATTACAAGGTCTAGAAGTGCAGTTTAAGGTGTTGCAACAGACGCAATTGCCTTTGGCTCAAACGGTTCAACAAAAGACGTTGCAAGGGTTTAAGGTCGGTAAATTTGCACTTTTGGATGTGCAGCAAGCCACTTTGCAGTTGCAAGAAGTTCGTATGCGTAAAGTTCAGTTGTTGAAAGATGCTTGGCAGTGTGCCCTTGCAGCAGAAAGCCTTAGTTTAGGCATTGATCCTAGTCAGGTCATGAACAAAGATGCGATTGCACAATTAAATCAAAGCCTGTGGCAAGACACACAGGCATTATCAGATATTGGTGGGGGAAATTAACATGTTGAATTTTAAAAATAAGAGATTGAATCAACAGGGAAAAATCTCCCAAAAACTGTTAATCATATTGGTCATTATGATTACGGCAGTGGTGTCCATAGCTGTGTTGTTCTTTACGCAAAAGTCATCTACGAAGGAAGATGAGCACGGACACGGGGAGGCAGAAGAACATGCAGATGAAAAAGGTCATGAAGAAACGGAGGCACATGATGCAGCAATTGCTTTAACGGCTAAACAGGTGACTGAACAAGGGATTCAACTGGCTGTTGCAGAGTTGGGTCCTGTCGTGAAATCGGCAGCCTATCCTGCCAAGTTGGTGGTAAATACTGACTACCAAGCACATGTAGCACCTGCATTTGCTGGGCATGTCGAAGCCGTCTATGTCGAATTGGGGCAGCAGGTAGCGAAAGGACAAGCACTCGCCAGTTTATTGGTGCCAGATCTGGTGGATCAGCAAGCCAGTTTACAAGTGGAACAAGCCAATTTGGAATTGGCACGTCAAGACTACGAGCGCGAGAAAAAGTTATGGTCAGAAGGTATTTCTGCCAAGCAGGATTATCAACGTGCCTATAACGCCTATCAACAAGCGCAGATTCAAGTTAAGGCAACACGCTCTCGTTTATCTGCTTTTGGTGCTCAGTTAAATAGCCAAGGGCGTTATGTACTCAAGGCACCCATCGCAGGAATGATCAGTCAGAAAGATCTGGTGGTGGGGGAGAACGTCCAATTGGCAGATCAATTGTTTGTGATTGACCAGTTGGATCAATTATGGTTGGAATTTATTGCACCGAGCAGTGAATTTGCCACCATTGTGCCAAATCAAAATATTGAGTTTAAATCCTTACAAACGGGAAATGTATTTAAGGCACAAATTCAAAGCTTAAATAGTCAAGCTGATGCGCAAACGGGGCGTCTACAAGTCCGTGCAAAAGTCTTGTCCAATGCAGCAGAATTACGTCCAAATTTAATGGTGAATGTGCAGTTACAACAGCAACAAGTGCAGCAGGGATTACGTATTCTTGCTAGTGCGGTACAGCAAGTGGAAGGGAAAGATGCGGTGTTTGTGGCAACGCAGCATGAACAAAAGCTTGAATTTATGCCTCAAGCTGTGACTTTAGGCGCTCGCTCTAGTGATGGTCAATGGATAGAAGTGCAATCTGGTTTAAATAAGGGGCAACAATACGCAGCACAAGGCAGTTTCTTACTCAAGTCTGAATTAGAAAAAGGAGAGGCGAGCCATGCACACTAAACCACCGCTTCCGCCAGAGGTTGAAACGGCACAGCTTACTTCAGACGGTTTACCTCCGCCAGAAGGATGGTTTGACCGTATTATCCAGTTTTCTATTCGCAATGCCATTTGGGTCATGCTCTTTGTATTGACTTGGATTGGGGTTGGGATTTACAGCTATCAACAATTGCCAATTGATGCTGTGCCCGATATTACCAATACGCAGGTGCAAATTAATACCCAAGCCACAGGTTTTACCGCATTAGAGGTCGAACAACGAATTACCTATCCCATAGAAAATGCCATGGCAGGTTTGCCTGAGTTACAGCAAACCCGTTCCATTTCACGTTATGGTTTGTCTCAGGTCACCATTATTTTTCAGGATGGCACCGATATTTACTGGGCAAGGCAGTTGATTAATCAGCGTCTACAAGAAGCACAGGCAGAACTTCCTGAAGCCATTATTCCGACCATGTCACCTATTTCCACTGGATTGGGGGAAATTTATCAATGGGTAATTAAGGCGGAACCGAATGCGCGTAAGGCAGACGGTACAGCGTATAGTGCGATGGATTTACGTGAAATTCAGGACTGGATTGTTCGTCCACAATTGCAACGTGTCGCAGGTGTTGCGGAGGTCAACTCAATTGGTGGGTATAACAAAACCTATGTGGTCACTCCAGATTTGCAACGCTTACAGCAATTGCAAATTCCACTCAGTGAGTTACAAACTGCGCTGACTGAAAATAATGAAAACCGTGGTGCGGGTTTTATTGAACAGAATGGGCAGCAGCTTACGGTACGGGTGCCAGGTACACTCACTGATATCAAAGCGATTCAAAATGTCAGCATTAGCAATAAAAATGGTTTTCCAATTCGAGTGGCTGATGTTGCAACAGTGTCCATTGGGCATGATTTACGTACAGGTGCAGCAACCTATAACGGAGAAGAAACTGTATTGGGCATCGCCATGATGATGATGGGCGAAAATAGCCGCACCGTCGCCCAAGCTGTAGATGCCAAATTGAAACAGGTTCAACAGTCTTTACCTCAAGGTGTGGTCATTGAAACCGTCTATGACCGTACCAGTCTAGTCGATCGTGCGATACGCACCGTACAGAAAAATTTGGTCGAAGGTGCAATACTGGTTATTGTGATTCTGTTTTTATTTCTGGGGAATTTCCGCGCTGCATTGATCACCGCCTGTGTGATTCCACTTTCGATGCTATTTACTTTAACAGGAATGGCTCAACAGAACATTAGTGCCAATTTGATGAGTTTAGGTGCACTGGATTTCGGCATCATCGTAGATGGTGCTGTGGTGATTGTGGAAAACTGTATTCGCAGATTAGCAGAAGCCCAGCATCGACATCGACGTTTACTCACCCGTTCTGAACGTTTCCGAGAAGTGTTTTTAGCAGCGAAACAGGCACGACGACCATTAATTTTTGGGCAACTGATTATTTTGGTGGTGTATTTCCCGATCTTTGCGCTGTCTGGGGTAGAAGCCAAACTGTTTCACCCCATGGCAATGACGGTGGTGTTAGCCCTGATAGGTGCTATTCTTCTCTCGATCAGTTTTGTTCCTGCCGCAGTAGCATTATGGGTTACAGGAGAGATCAAGGAAAAGGAAAGTCGCTGGATGCTCTGGCTCAAGCAGCAGTACACACGATTACTGAATTGGGCGTATGAATTCAAAGCTTTGGTGCTGACCCTTGCCTTGTGTATTTTATTTTTTACAGGTGTACTTGCCACACAGGTCGGGAGCGAGTTCGCACCGCAATTGAGTGAAGGGGATTTTGCGGTACAACAAATGCGTTCACCCAGTACAGGTCTAGAACAGTCTTTGCGTATGCAGGAAAATACTGAAAAGCTACTGTTAAAAGAATTTCCAGAGATTAAGGCAATTTTTGCGCGTACGGGAACCGCAGAGGTCGCAACAGATGTGATGCCCCCCAATATTTCCGATGCGATTGTATTGTTAAAGCCACGGGAGCAATGGCCAGACGCCAAAGAAAGCCTCGATGGGTTACGTCAACGAATGATCGCTTTTCTGGCGCCTTTACCAGGCAATAACAGCGAGTTTTCTCAACCGATTGAACTGCGTTTTAATGAGCTGATTTCAGGTGTACGCAGTGATGTTGGGGTCAAGATTTTTGGCGATGATATGCAGGTGCTGAATCAGCAGGCGACGCAGATTGCAGAAAAAATTCAGCGGATTTCGGGCGCAACGGCGGTCAATGTTGAGCAAACTAGTGGTCTTCCTTTATTGAATGTAGAGGTGAACCCAGCCTTAGCGGCGCAATATGGTTTGTCGGTCAAAGCGATTCAAGATTTGGTGGCGACCAGTGTGGGTGGTCAAAATATTGGACAAATTCTACAAGGTGATCGACGCTTTGATTTTGTCATTCGTTTAGACGATCAACAGCGAACGCCTGAACATTTAGCCGTATTACCGCTACAAACCGCAAATGGAGGACTCATTCAACTACAAGACGTGGCTAAAGTCGAAACCATTTTGGGCATCAATCAAGTGAGTCGTGAAGATGGTAAACGCCGTATGGTGGTGACCGCCAATGTCGAAGGGCGTGATTTGGGTTCATTTGTACAGGAGCTGCAAACGACGCTGGCAGAGCAGCCTTTACCTGAAGGTTATTGGTTGGATTATGGTGGACAGTTTGAAAATTTAATCTCGGCTAAAAACCGTATGCTCTGGGTGGTACCGCTGGCCTTAATTGCAATTTTTATTCTACTCATGGCCGTGTTTCATAACATCAAAGAGAGCTTGTTGGTGTTTACTGGGGTGCCATTTTCGCTGTGCGGTGGTTTGATTGCTTTATGGTTACGTGATATTCCACTTTCAATGTCAGCAGGTGTAGGTTTTATTGCTTTATCAGGTGTTGCCGTCTTGAATGGTCTGGTCATGCTGACCTTTATTAAAGAGCTACGACAGCATTTAGATATTTACCCTGCTACATGGCAAGGTGCAATTTTGCGTTTACGCCCCGTGTTGATGACGGCTTGTGTTGCTTCATTGGGGTTCATTCCCATGGCTTTGGCGACAGGAACAGGGGCGGAAGTACAACGGCCTTTAGCAACAGTCGTGATTGGTGGAATTTTATCTTCGACGATGCTGACCTTGGTGCTCTTGCCAATTTTGTATCGTTGGATGCATGAAACCAAAGCACCTTAAATGAAAGATGCCTTGATTCTTTTTGAATCAAGGCATTGTTGAGTCTTAAGAATTTGCTTGAGCAACATGCACACTGATAATCGTGGCGTACTGATTTTTCGGAGTCGTTTTGTTATCGAATTTTTCAGACACTTCGATCAAGTAATTTCCTGCATGTGGAAAAATTAATATTGGCACTGCCATTATTTTGTACAGGAATATTGAGTGCTTGAGCTTCAGTTGTGCCTTGAGCACGAACCACTAACTCAGCCTGAGCTAAAGGTTTGTTGGCTTTATGAATTTGGAGCTGAACCGTTTGCTGCGCGATGAGTTGATTTGGATGGGTAGAAAAATTGACTTGAATCGGTGCTGAACTCGCAGCAATCGCAGAAGTCGATTGTTTACTGATATAAGTCTGCAAGGTCCATTCACGAACGGTGTCTACTTTTTTGGGTAATTTGCCCTTAAAGTCGCTAGCAATCACATAATCACGCTCACTTAAAGGCGGGACTTGATCTGTTGTAGCATCGGCTAAAATTTTCCATTGTTTATTATGCTGAACATATTGGATCGGGTAACTGGTTTTGGCAAAAACTGTATAGGTGCCTTTTTCGGGTAGAGGTAAATCAAAGATGGTGGCAGATTTTAAGGTCGTTGTGGGCTGTAAGGTGGCTTGCTTTTGGTTGGGTTGAATAATGGTAAATTGTGGATCTTGGACTGCATATTCTGCATGTAGGGCTTGCTCTGCATAAGCTGCAATAATAGGAATTTGGGTGTTATCTGTGACAAAGGCCAATGGAGCGACATAAGGTTCATGTGCAAAACTATAGCTGCTCAGCATTACCGTAGAAAGAATAACAATTTTTTTCATAACAGAATTCCAATTTCAAAAATGATGCGAGAAGATGAATGAAGTTGTAGCCAATAAATTAAATATGCAAATGATAATTATTTTCATGTATTTTGCAAAGTAAAATAGAGGGTGTAGGTCGAAGCTGGCCACGTTGACTGAAATAAGAATGAATAGAGGCAACAATATGAGTGGATCGCATGGGCATGATCATACACATGCAACCGTGACTGAAAAAAATGCAAAGAAGTTAAGTTTTGCTTTAGCGCTGACCAGTATTTTTTTAATTATCGAAGTCATTGCGGGTTTTATCACGCAGAGTCTGGCATTGCTCTCGGATGCGGCACATATGTTTACCGATGCAGCAGCACTCGCGATTGCTTTGGTTGCTATTAAAATTGGCAAATTGCCTGCAGATAACAAACGGACCTTTGGTTATCAGCGTTTCGAAATTTTAGCAGCTTTATTTAATGCGCTGATGTTGTTTCTGGTTGCCATGTATATTTTATACGAAGCCTATCAGCGTTTTAGTCATCCTCCAGAAATTCAAAGTATGGGGATGCTGGTCGTGGCCGTCATTGGTTTGATCATTAATTTAATTTCCATGCGCATCTTGTTTTCTAGTGCGCAGGAAAGTCTGAATGTGAAAGGCGCTTATTTAGAGGTTTTGAGTGATGCCTTAGGTTCAGTCGGCGTGATTATCGGGGCAATTGTGATTTATTTTACCCAATGGTATTGGGTGGATACGCTGATTGCGGTCTTGATTGGTTTTTGGGTCCTGCCACGGACATGGATTTTACTTAAACAGAGCATTAATATTTTATTGGAAGGGGTACCCGAAGAAATTGACATAGAGCAATTACGCCAAGATTTACTGCAATTGCCTAACGTTGAAAGTATCCATCAACTCAAGGTCTGGGCCATTAGTTCTAAAAATATTCATCTCACTGTACACCTTTACGCCCCACAAGCCGATCAAAAGCAGTTGTATCAGGTAGCTTCCGCGATGCTGCATCAGCAACATGGCATTGCCGAAATGACCTTACAGATTGAAGATGATGAATGTCTGGCACATGCACACAGCCAGCCACACACGCATCAGTCGCATGAGCATGTTCACACGGAACACGAAGTAGAGGATCCTTCACATCAGCATTAAGCTGATGTGAAGTGCTGTGGATGAATAGTTAGATTTCCCACTCATGCTCGCATTCGCGGCATTTCCATTTTTTCTGTGACTGCATGAAGGCTTGCATTGAAATTTTAAAATCAGGTAAATCACGATAAAATAGAAAACCTGCAACGGCACAGATCACAAATACCACAACCGTTGCAATTTGCAGGGTTGAGCCTGCACCATCACCAAATAACCACATAGCGATGCTGATTAATACCAAAAGCAACAAGACAAAAATGGAAGGAACAAGAAATACTAAACTTTTAGGGACAACTGGACGTGCCGCAGGTGCATTGGCTTGGGCAACAGGCATAATCTTCGGACTTTGGCATTTTGGGCAACGGTATTGCATTTCAGCTCCATCATTTTTATCTGGGTTTATTTTAGCGGAATGTTGCACATAGCCAAAATAATTCAGGCAATTTTATGTTGTGTTGAGGCAATAAAAAAGCCACTGTTGAACAGTGGCTTTTTTGAATTTGGCGTCCCTACGGGGATTCGAACCCCGGTTACCGCCGTGAAAGGGCGATGTCCTAGGCCTCTAGACGATAGGGACTTATGAGGCAACACAGGTAAAACGATTTTTGGTGGAGTCAAGCGGGATCGAACCGCTGACCTCTACAATGCCATTGTAGCGCTCTACCAACTGAGCTATGACCCCAGTCTGTGTGAGCGCAATATTAGGGATATTCTGCTCACACGTCAACAGCTAATTTAATTAGGCTTGTTCAATTGCATCATTTTTCGGCAATTTCAGGCTTTCATTCAGTTTTTCCCATACTTTTGCTTCTTTTTTGCTCGGTGCACCCACAATTTCTAGTGCATGACGTAAACGAGCGAAGGTCAAGTCTGGACCTAAAGTCACCATCGATTGCATGACTGGAGTCGAAGAAGTTGAACCTGCAATCGCAATAAAGAAAGTCGGCATGAAGTCACGGAGTTTAATGTTCATCTGGTTGGCTAAATCCATCAGGATTTGACTCACCGTGTCATTATTCCATGTGAACTGGCTTTCTAAACGCCAAATGGCAAACTGTAAACTTTGACGCACTTGTTCTTCAGTCAATTTTTTGCTTTCAAACTGTTCTTTGCTAATTTGAGGCATATGATTGAAATAGAAACCTGCCCAATTCACAGCTTCAGAGAGCAAGTGAATACGTGGTTGAATTGCAGCTGCAATATCTTCTAAGGTATTGCGGTCACTTTTCCAGCTCAACAGACGATCGAGTAACTGACCAGGAGTGAGGGATTTAATCCATTGACCATTCAGCCAATTAAGTTTTTCCACATCAAAAATTGGACCACCTAAAGACACACGTTTCACATCAAAGTGTTCAACCATGTCATTTAAGGTAAAGACTTCACGTTCGTCAGGCATTGACCAGCCCATACGACCTAAGTAGTTCAAGAGTGCTTCAGGCAATACACCGATGTCACGGTAGTAATTGATTGAGGTTGGGTTTTTACGTTTAGACAGTTTTGATTTGTCTGGGTTACGCAACAATGGCATGTGGCACAGAGTTGGCATTTCCCAACCAAAATATTGGTAAAGTAACTGATGTTTTGGTGCAGATGGCAACCATTCTTCACCACGAAGCACATGGGTGATTTCCATTAAGTGATCATCAACCACGTTTGCCAAGTGATAAGTTGGCAAGCCGTCGGTTTTTAATAACACTTGCATGTCGACTTGCGCCCAAGGAATTTCGACCTCACCGCGCAATAAGTCATTAATTTTACACACGCCTTCTTCAGGTACTTTCATACGAATTACGTGTGGTTCACCCGCTGCAAGGCGACGTTGCACTTCTTCTTGGGTGAGTTTTAAGCCACGGCCATCATATTTTTGTGTTTCGCCGCGTGCTTGTTGTTCTTCACGCATTTGATCTAGTTCTTCAGCCGTGGCGAAGCAGTAGAAGGCATGACCTTTTTCAATCAAATCTAAAGCATATTGTTTGTAGATATGCATACGCTCCGATTGGCGATAAGGTGCGTGAGGTCCGCCCACGTCTGGTCCCTCAGACCAATTCAAACCTAACCAGCGTAAAGAATCTAAAATCATTTTTTCAGATTCAGGCGTTGAGCGAAGTTGGTCGGTATCTTCAATACGTAAGATAAATTCGCCGCCGTGTTTTTTAGCAAAACACATGTTAAATAATGCGATGTAGGCAGTTCCTACATGAGGAAACCCTGTAGGGGAGGGAGCAATACGGGTACGAATAGTCATAACAATATTTTCAAAAGATAAACTGAGGCTATTATAACGAAAAAGCCCAATCACTTAATGCTAAATTCAACATTTGTGATTGAGCTTTACACCAATTTTTAAGGGGGAAAATTGGTAGTTCAGATTAGGAATTATTTTGCGGGAAAATTGATTGTAAGAAACGAGAGAAGCGTTCGTTCTGTGTAGCAAAGAAACTTTGTGTAGGTGCAACTTTAATTGCGGTCAACATCTTCAAGTTATTGTCTGTCTGCAAATAATTGTCACCTTGCTTTTGCTGATTGAGAGCTTTCTCAATCAAAGAGACTTTTTCAGAGGCAACGCTTTTATTCATGGTTGCTTTAATGGCAGCCGTATGACCAGTCTGTGCCATCAGACCTAAGCCAAGACTGAGGCAAATAGCTTGAAAATAGTGTAAGTTCATCTCGAATTCCCCTTTAACTCAATATGTTGAGAACTTTTTTATAAAATAGTGTTCTACATACTATAGCTACAATTTAAACATCTTTAGAAACAAAAAGTAGACTTACGTCACACTTTTTACAAAAAGATAAGAAAATCTAAGCGATTCTACGCATCATTGTTACAGTAATGTCGATGTCTTGCTGTTTTAACAAATAAATATGAAGACATCATGAAGATTGTAATATTGTGACAAATTTTAGACCATTTCATGAAATGATTTCAGCATCTTTCTTTGTATATATTGCAACATTTGGTATATCTGAAAATTAGAAAAACTATGAATAAATGCTTATAGCCACATGATTGTGAAAACTGTTTATTAAAAATATAGTGCAAAAAACAGTCATTAGAGTCCAAAAATGAATAAATCTCTCTTTGCATTAGGAATTGCGTTTTTAGCTGGCGTTTCGGGGCACGTCTTTGCAGCAAAAAGTTTCTTGAATGTATCTTATGATCCGACCCGCGAATTTTATCAAGAGTACAACAAGGAATTTGGTCAATACTGGAAGCAGCACACGGGTCAGGACATTGAATTTAAACAATCTCATGGGGGCTCTGGCAAGCAGGCACGCGCTGTGGCAACAGGTTTAGAAGCCGATGTCGTAACTTTGGCCTTGGCCAATGATATCGATGAAATTGTGAAGGTGGGTTATATCGATAAAAATTGGCAAAAAGAATTTCCAAACAATTCGGCTCCCTATACTTCAACTGTCGTTTTTTTGGTGCGTAAGGGCAATCCTAAGCATATTAAAGACTGGAATGATTTGGTAAAGCCGGGCGTAGAAATTATTACGCCTAACCCAAAAACAGGAGGAGCACCACGTTGGATTTATTTGGCGGCATGGGGTTATGCCTTGAAACAACCTGGAGGCAATGATGCCAAAGCACGTGAGTTGGTCAAAAACCTGTATCACAATGTCAAAGTCTTAGATTCAGGCGCGCGAGGTTCTTTAACCACCTTTGCTGAACGTGGCATAGGTGATGTGTTGCTGTCTTGGGAAAACGAAGCTTTGTTGGCAACGAAAGGTTTGGGTAAAGGCGAGTTTGAAATCGTTTATCCTTCGATTTCTATTTTGGCGGAACCTTCAGTCGCGATTGTTGATCGAACCGTTGATAAAGATGGCAATCGCAACTTAGCCAAGGGGTATTTAAATTATTTGTATTCCCCGAAGGGGCAAGATTTAGCAGCAAAATACTATTTCCGTCCACGCAATGCACAGGCAGCAGCCAAGTATGCAGCCCAATTTCCAAAAATCAAATTATTCACGATTGGTGATGTGTTTGGTGGTTGGGCAAAAGCGCAACAAACACATTTTGTAAATGGTGCGATCTTTGATCAGATTTATAATCAAAACAATTAAGATAGCTTAAAACTGTATAAAAAAGTCTCGACCAGAGGCTTTTTTTGCTTGGTGAATACAATAGAAACGGTTTTCTCTATAGAAAGTAATATTTCCCTACAAAAAGACGTTTGGAGCTTTACTAAAACAAGGTAATAATGTGCAGTTAAATTTTTGGTACTTTGATTGCACTGTTATGTCTCATATTTCTGTATTACTTCATGAAACTGTGGATGCCTTATTGGCAGGCCGAAATACAGGAATTTACGTCGATGGCACCTTTGGTCGAGGGGGACATACCCGATTATTGCTTTCAAAACTCGACGCTAATGCGAAAGTTTATGCTTTCGACAAAGATCCACAAGCGCTTGCAGTGGCGGCTGAATTGGCAGCAGAAGATTCTCGTTTTCACATTATTCATGCTAGTTTTGCAGACTTAAAACAAGAATTGGCTGCATTGGGTTTAGAACATGTCGACGGCGTCATGGCGGATTTAGGCGTGTCTTCACCGCAACTTGATCAGGCTGAACGTGGTTTTAGCTTTATGCAGGATGGTCCTTTGGACATGCGTATGGATAACTCGCAAGGACCGACTGCGGCAGAATGGCTGATGCAGATTGAGGAAGAAGCTTTAGCGAATGTGATTTTTCAATATGGTGAAGAACGTTATAGCCGTCGCATTGCCAAAGCAATTAAAGCAGCAGGTCAAATTGACACCACGCGTCAGTTAGCAGAAATTGTAAAAGTTGCACATCCAAAGTGGGAAAAAAATAAACATGCTGCAACGCGTACATTTCAGGCAATACGTATTGCGATTAATAAAGAATTAGAAGATATTGAAGCTTTCCTACCTCAAGCGGTTGAGGTGTTAAAACCAGAAGGTCGTTTAGCAGTCATTAGTTTCCATTCCCTAGAAGATCGACTGATTAAACAATTTATTCAAAAAGAATCGACTTTGGCAGAAGACACAGGATGGGGTCTACCACAACAACAGCAAGATACCCGTCGTTTGAAAAAAATTGCACGTGTGCGTGCGAGTGAAGAAGAAGTGAAAGCCAATCCACGTTCACGAAGTGCTTGGCTTCGTGTTGCGGAACGCTTAGTTTAAAAGGCAAACAATGAAAACTGAAGCAGTCGAAAAGAAAGCGGAAAAATTTCGGACGAAAAAATATATCACTTATGCTTGCCTGTTAATTTTGGTTTTCATTAGTGCAATTATGGTGGTCTTTCAGGTATTTGAATATCGACATGACTATCGTGAGTTAAGTTCATTTATGCGCGAGCGCGATGACTTAAATGCCGAGTGGGGGCGATTGTTAATTGAGCAGCAGACCTTTGGTGCAACCGCACAAATTGGAACTCGTGCAGTGACTCAGTTACGTATGTATTCTCCGCCTGCCGCACAAACGGTTGTGATTTCTTTACCAATGACTTCAGATGAAAATAAATAAGGCTAGCTGTATATGGTAGACAAGCAGACTAAGCAACCACGTAAAAAACAGCAGTCAATTACGGGTAAAAATGCCATTAGTGTAGAGATGTGGCGTTTTTATCTGATGTGGGCCGTGGTGTTACTGTGCTTTTTGGCATTGGTCGGTCGTGCATTCTATGTGCAAGTGATTAACCGTGACTTTTTACAAAATAAAGCCAATGCCAATATTTTACGGACTGAAAAACTCAAAGCAATGCGTGGCGTGATTTATGATCGTCATGGTGTGCCTTTGGCAATCAGTACCCCTGTAATGAAAGTCGTGATTGATCCACGTGACTATTTTGATAATAAAAAATTATTTGATGACATTACTGCTGAATTGGCGAAAGATCCGCATAACCGAAAATTAAAGCGCCAATTGCCAGAAAAGAACCTTAATCTGGATGAGTTGGCTGATGCTGTTGGGATGGATCGGGCAGAGCTTAAGAAAAAACTATATGAACGTCCTCGCTCTCGCTATCTAGTGCTACAAAAAGAAATTCCGCCACAGCAGGCTGAGTTGATTGAAAAGCACGAATTCCAAGGCGTCTATACCGAAAAAAATTATAAGCGATATTATCCGCAGCCACAGCCGAATGCACAAATTATCGGCCTGACCAATAGTGAAGGCGTGGGTATTGAAGGTTTGGAAATGCAGCTCAACAAACGCCTTGCGGGTGTGGATGGCGAGCAGCAAGTGGTACGTGATAAGAAAGGAAACCGTGTAAAAGACCCAGAGATCGTGAAAGAGGTGGAGTCAGGGGAAAATATTACCCTGAGTATCGATTCACGCCTGCAATATATTTTATACCGTGAACTGACTGCCGCGGGTGTGGCGAACAATGCACGTTCGGCATCAGCAATTGCTGTAGATGTAAAAACGGGTGAAATTTTGGCGATGACCAGTTGGCCATCATATAACCCAAATGATAAAAATGGTTTGGCAAACAAGGATGCCATGCGTAACCGTGGTGCAACAGATATGTTTGAACCAGGTTCAACCATGAAACCATTAACAGTGGCTATGGCATTGGAAACAGGGAAATACATGCCAACAACCGTAGTGAACACATCACCAGGGTCTATGCGAGTAGGTAACCATACTATTCGTGATACTCATAACTACGGACAACTGACTTTGGCAGGGATTATTCAGAAATCGTCTAACGTAGGTGTGGCGAAAATTGCCTTATCTTTACCTTATGCAACTTTACCAACTTTTTTAAAGCGAGTGGGTTTTGGTCAGCGTTCAGCAGTCAAATTTCCGGGTGAAAGTTCAGGTATGGTGCTTCCACCAAGCAAGTGGAATGTATCTGAGGTTGCGACCATGGCGTATGGTTATGGGATTAACGCAACTGTACTGCAAATGGTCGATGCGTATGCCATGTTAGCCAATCATGGGGTAAAAGTTCCTCTGAGTCTGTATAAGCTAGAAGAACCGCCTAAAGGTCAACAAATGATTGATCCGAAAATTGCCGATCAAGTGTTGTTGATGATGGAAGCGGTGACGCTACCAGGTGGTACAGCACGTCAAGCCAATATACCGGGTTATCGTGTAGCGGGTAAAACAGGGACTGCACATAAATTACGTGCGGACCGTAAAGGTTATTCGGAAAAAGAATATCGTGCATTATTTTCAGGGGTTGCGCCTGTGAGTGATCCACGTCTCGCGATTTTTGTGGTCGTGGAAAATCCGCAAGGTCAATATTATGGTGGCTTAGTTGCTGCGCCTGTCTTTGCTCGAGTGATGCAAGAGTCACTCCGTTTAATGAATGTGCCTTTAGATAAGCCTTTAGACACACCAAAAATCCAGTAATAGGTGCTAAATGTCAATTACATTTCAAGAACTGCATCCTTCTGATCAGATCGCTGGATGGATGAATCAACCTTTTCAAGGCTTTTGTTTAGACAGCCGTTATGTGCAAGCAGGGCAAATTTTTATTGCCCTTAATAGCTTGAGCCAGCCTGAGAAAACTGTGCAATTTGCTCAAGCAGCATTGGACAAAGGTGCTGTGGCTATTATTAGTGAAACTGAGCTGGGGCTTTCTCCAAGTTTAGTGGTGCCTGATGTGCGTCATTTAATGGGCACATGGCAAAAACAATATTTGCAAGCGGTATCGCCAACCGCAGCACTACAGATTTTGGCTGTGACAGGTACAAATGGCAAAACGACAATTTCACGTTTGGTTGCAGAATTGTTGATGTTGCAAGGACAACCTTGCGCAGTGATGGGTACTACAGGCAATGGCATACTTCCACATCTGGAAAGCTCTTCACATACCACCTTGGATGCCTTGCAGTTGCAAAATGCTTTGCATGGTTATGCGAAACAAGGTGCAAAATTTGCTTCGATTGAAGCAAGTTCGCATGGTTTAGAGCAAGGTCGTTTAACGGGTTGCGCAATTGAAATAGCAGCGTATAGCAATTTAAGTCGTGATCATTTGGATTATCACGGTACGCTCGAGGCCTATGCTGAGGCGAAGGCTCGACTATTCCAATTCACCTCATTAAAAGTAGCCGTCATTAATCTTGATGATGAATATGCGCCTATCATGCTCGCCGCAGCACAAGCTAATCCAGCAAAACCGCAGATTTTGACGTATTCCATGACGCAAGCCGCAGATTATCAAGTTCAAGATATTGAATATAGTTTGTCTGGCGCGCACTTTAGTTTGATGACCACTCAAGGCCAGTTCATAGTACAAAGCCCACTGCTTGGACATTTTAATATCGAAAATTTAGTGGCAAGTTTGATTGTGGCGCAACAAGCAGGCTTTGATTTGGCGCAGTTGATTGCAACAGTCCCTCAGCTCAAAGGTGCACCGGGACGCATGCAGGTGATTCGTGATAATGCGCGCTTGTTTTTAGTGGATTATGCACATACACCAGATGCCTTGGTACAAGTCTTAACTACTCTAAAACGTCATGTAGAGCAGAATTTATGGGCGGTGTTTGGCTGTGGTGGTGATCGAGATCGGGGGAAACGCCCACTGATGACTCAAGCAGCTTTAAATGGTGCAGATGTGGTGCTGTTAACCTTAGATAACCCACGGACGGAAAATCCTGAACAGATTTTTGCCGATATGAAGGCAGGTATTGATTTCTCTGGCCATGTGGTACATGAGATACATGACCGTCGTGAAGCAATTAAATTTGCGGTAAAAACTGCACAAGCAGGTGATATTGTCGTAATCGCGGGCAAAGGGCACGAGAACTATCAAGAAATTGAAGGTGTTCGTCACTGGTTTGATGATGTGGTTGAAGTACAGGCGGCGATTGATGCACAACAGCTCGCCACAAATTCAGCATATCCCGCGCAATAGGAAATTAAGATGCATACTTCAACCACCAGTACGGTTCCTTTAGAACCTTGGACTGCGACAGAATTACTAGAAGCAACTCAAGGCTATTGGTTGCATGATCGGCAGCCAAGTGGTGAAATTAAACGAATTTTGACTGATTCACGTCATGCGGAACACGGTGATGCATTTTTAGCGCTCAAAGGTGAGCGTTTTGATGCACATGATTTTGTTGTGAAAGTTGTGCAGCAGGGCTGCGAGGTGGCAATTGTCAGTCATCCTGTAGATGCTGATATTTGTCAGTTGGTCGTGCCTGATACGCGTTTGGCTTTAGGGCATTTGGGGGCTTATCGACGTTCGCAGCAGCAAGACTTAAAAGTGATTGCTTTGACAGGCAGTAGTGGTAAAACCACCACCAAAGAAATGCTCGGTAGTATTTTGTCGCGTCTTGAACCGACCCTGATTACGCGCGGTAATTTGAACAATGATTTGGGTGTTCCGATGATGTTGTTAGAGTTACGCGCAGAGCATCGTTATGCGGTTATGGAGTTGGGCGCCAGTCATCAGGGTGAAATTGATTACACTTCACAATTGGTTCAACCCCATGTAGCAGGTATTCTGAATATCGGAACAGCGCACTTGGGTGAGTTTGGCGGTCGTGACGGGATTTGTCGTGCCAAATCTGAAATTTATGCGCATATCGCTCCGACGGGGACCGCGATAGTTCCTGCAGCAGATGATTTTACCGATCAAATTCGCCAAGTGGTACACACAGATCAAGTCTTGAGTTTTGGTCAGGGTGGCGATGTCTATGCTTCAGATGTGCAGTTACAACCGCAATCGGCAAGTTTTACCTTGCATACCCCGCAAGGTGAGCGAACTGTAAATTTACCCTTTGCAGGTGAGCATAATGTGCAGAATGCCACAGCTGCTGTTGCTTTTGCACTGGCGATCGGCATTGACCTAGATGATATTGTACTTGGTCTAGAGCAGGCAAAAGGTGCCAAAGGTCGTCTGAACTTTATTCAGAAAGCCCCTTATCTGTTCATTGATGATACTTATAATGCCAATCCAACTTCCATGCGTGCTGCGGGTGAAGTGCTTGCACAGCAAGACGGTGTCCGTGTGATGGTCATTGGAGACATTGGTGAGCTGGGTCAAAGTGCGGCACAGCAACACTATATGCTGGGGCGTGATTTGGTCTCGATCAAAGGCATTAATTTCGTGGTGGCGGTCGGTGAATTCTCCCCTGCAACGCAAGAAGGTGCGCGCAGTACTCAATATGGTAAAAAATTACAGGCTTTCTTGAATCAAGAACAAGCCTTACCGTTTTTAATTAGTTTAGTCGAAACACATCAACCCCAGTCGATGAGTTTCCTGTTTAAAGGTTCTCGTTATACCCATATGGAAACGTTGATGACTGACTTGATGGAGAAACTCTAAAATGCTGTTATGGTTATTTGAACAGCTTGCGGGCTATCACAGCTCATTCCAAGTAGTACGCTATTTAACATTACGTTCATTGCTCAGCGTTTTGACCGCACTTTCCATTGGATTGGTGCTGGGTCCAGTCATGATCCGTAAGTTACAAGCCTTAAAATATGGTCAGGCGGTGAGTACCTTTGCTCCAGAAAACCATGCCAAGAAGATGGGTACACCGACCATGGGTGGGGTCTTGATTCTACTCTCGATTGGGATTTCAACCCTACTCTGGGCGGACTTATCTAACCCATATGTCTGGATTGTCTTAGGCGTGATGGTGATTTTTGGTGCTGTCGGCTGGGCAGATGACTGGATCAAAATTCGCTATAAAGACAATGCTGGTTTGCCAGCGCGGAAGAAGTTTTTCTGGACATCGGTTGCGTCGATAGGTGCGGGCATTGCGTTGTATGTGATTGCTAAACAACAAGATAATCCAGTGCATACCGCGAATATGCTGGATTTGCTGATTCCATTCTTCAAGAACCTCAGTATTCCATTGTCAGCGATACCTTTAGGGATTGGCTTTATTATCTTTACCTATCTGGTGATCAACGGGGCATCCAATGCCGTGAACCTGACGGATGGTCTGGATGGTCTGGCGATCATGCCGATTGTACTGGTGGCTGCGGGTCTAGGTGTCTTTGCCTACTTGGCGGGTGATGTACGTTTTGCTAACTACTTACATATTCCTTATGTTAAATATTCCTCGGAACTGGTGGTGATCTGTGCAGCGATGATTGGCGCAGGTTTGGCTTTCCTCTGGTATAACGCACATCCTGCTCAGGTATTCATGGGTGATGTCGGTGCTTTATCGTTGGGTGCGATGCTGGGTACGATTGCCGTGATGGTTCGTCAAGAAATCGTATTTGCAATTATGGGTGGTGTATTTGTGGTAGAGGCGATTTCGGTCTTCCTTCAAATTGGTTCACTGCGCATGCGCAATAAGCGGGTGTTCTTGATGGCACCGCTGCATCATCATTACGAGAAAAAAGGCTGGCGTGAAACCCAAGTGGTGATTCGTTTCTGGATTATCACAATTATGCTGGTGGTTTTGGGTCTAATGACTTTAAAATTGCGCTAAGCAAAATCCGTAAAAATAAGGTCGGCATATGCCGACCTTTTTATTTTATGGGCAGTTTTTGGAGAATATGATGAATCTAATCATGTGCCCTGTATGTCGTGAGAAATTAAGTTTGGTCGAAAAGACGTGGCAATGTGAGAATCGTCATAGTTACGATGTGGCTAAACAAGGTTATGTGAATTTACATGTGGTACAGCATAAGCACAGTAAAACACCTGGGGATACGGTTGAATCGGTACAAGCGCGTCGTGCATTCTTGAGTGCGGGGTTCTATGCGCCTTTGCAGCAGGCTGTGGTAGAGAAATTACGTCAGCTTCGCATTGAAAACCTGTTGGATATTGGCTGTGGTGAAGGCTATTACACTGCTGCTATGCAGTCTGAAGTATTGCAATGTGTCGGTGTGGATATTGCGAAAAATGCGGTGCAGGTTGCGGCTAAACTAAATCCAGAAGTGACTTGGGTGGTGGGTACGGGTGCAACCTTACCTGTATTAGATCAATCGATTGATTTGTGTAGCAGCCTATTTAGTCCTATTCCGCAGCAAGAAATCTTACGTGTTTTAAAAGACAAAGCTTACTTGTTGGTGGTGACGCCTGCACCAGAACATTTGTTTGCTTTGCGGGAAGCATTGTTTGAGGAAGTCAAACCACATGAGCCGAATAAATTTGTACAGCAACTGGCTTCTGATTTCGACTTGCTTGAATCGCAGGTGGTGAGTGCTGAATTGCAGTTGCCGCAACAACAGTTAAAGAACCTGGTTGCAATGACGCCCTACGCTTACAAAGCTAAGGTTGAACGACGGAGTGCATTGGAAGCATTAGCTGAGTTTCGCGTAACCGCACAGTTCCAATTGTATTTATTTCAAAAGAAATAAGCTTATAAAAAAGCCCTCAAATAGAGGGCTTTTTTACGCCGTCATGCATCGCTTATTGGAACTGATCAATCAGATGTTCAATGGCATCAGCCTTTTTTGTCGCAGGTGCGTTTTGCATGGCTGGAGGTGCTTGATCACTTGGAGTCAACGGCTCTTCATCAGGTAAGTCATCAAAATCACGTTCAGGTGCCCGTGCGGGTGCAGCAGGTTTAGGGCGTGATAATGGCTGAGCCAAAGGTGGTGAAGAGCGGTAGTCCTTTTTGGTCTCACCTTCGATAAATTGGGTGTCATTGTGCAAAGTTGGTGCTTTGGCATTTTGATCCAAATGTACCCAAGCAGATGGTGTGCCTTTTAGAGCATTGTCCATAAAGTTGGTCCAGATCGGTAGTGCAGCAACGCCACCATATTCACGACGACCTAAAGTGGTGGGTTGGTCAAAGCCGACCCATGCAATACTGACCAATTTGCCATTAAAACCAGCAAACCACGCATCTTTAGCATCATTGGTGGTTCCTGTTTTACCCCCCAAGTCATCACGACCAATTTTGAGTGCAGCACGGCCAGTACCGTGCTGAATCACATCTTTGAGGATGTTGGCCATATCAAAAGCTGAACTGGATTTTAAAATACGCTGTGCTTGGCGATATTCTGGATTGGTCGCACTTGGCTCCGTAATTTTGGCTTCCGCAGCTTGGTTGGTGACCTGAATGACTTCATCGTCAGGTGTTACAGGTGCTGCTGAATCAGAAGCATCTTCTTTTGCATTAATGCATTCGATACAAGCATATTCTGGATTGGATTGATAAATGACTTTGCCATACGCATCTTCAATACGATCAATAAAGTGTGGTTGAATGCGATAACCACCATTGGCAAATGTGGCATAACCTGTTGCCATTTGAATTGGTAGGACTTGCGGTGTCCCTAAGGCGATGGTGTAGTTATTGGGGATTTGATCCTCTTGCAGACCAAAATCCATAAATAACTGGCGAGTACGTTCAATCCCTACAGCTTGAAGTAAACGGACGGAAACAGTATTACGTGATAAATAGAGGGCGCGACGTAATGGAATCATACCCAAATAGCGGCCATCTGAATTTCGAGGTGACCACTTGCCAATGGTAATTGGGCTGTCGTTGACCATGGTAAAAGGCGTCATGCCACGCTCTAAAGCCAAAGCATAAACAAAGGGTTTAATGGTCGAACCAGGTTGACGCCAGCCCTGTAAGGCACGGTTGAATTTAGATTGATAAAAATTATAACCACCGACAACCGCTTCAATCGCCCCATTGTTTGGATTCAACGCAATCAGTTGACCTTGTACCTTGGGAATTTGAACCAAGGCCCATGAGCTTTTGTCGGCATTGGGTCTTAAGCGCACAATATCTTTGACTTTGACAATTTGAGATGCACGACTGGGTGCAGCACCAACACTGTTGGCGTTGCGATAGGGGCGCGCCCAAGACATGCCAGACCAAGGCACTGTCACGCTAGAACCATCCTGCATAAAGGCTTCAAAAGAAGTATCGTTGACTTTGGTTACTTTGGCAGGATAGGTGTTGGCATAGGCGGTAAACTGTTTTAGATCTTTATCGTGGGCTTCTGCACCACGCCAGCCATGGCGTCGGTCATAGGCTTCCAAACCATCTTGTACCGATTGTTCTGCGAAGAATTGGCGTTGGCTATTGATGGTCGTATAAACTTTATACCCAGAATCAATCGCTTGCTCACCAAATTTACTGACCAATTCTGAGCGAACCATTTCCCCGACGTACGGAAACAAATTGCTCACGCCACGGTCAGGCATGTCTAGGTTGATGGGTTCAGCAATTGCAGTTTGATATTGTTCTTGGTTGATATAGCCCAGTTGTAACATACGACCCAAAATCCAGTTGCGACGCTCTAGTGCACGCTCTGGATTAGCGACGGGATTGTATTTTGAAGGTGCTTTTGGAAGACCTGCAATCATAGCCATTTGTGCAATGCTTAAATCTTCAAGGTTTTTGTTGTAGTAAATCTTGGCAGCAGCAGCGATCCCATAGGCATTTTTACCCAAAAAAATCTTGTTCACATAGAGCGTGAGAATTTCTTCTTTACTCAGGTTTTGCTCAATCTTGCGCGCAAGGAAAACCTCGGTCAATTTACGCTTTAAAGTGCGTTCAGGGCTAAGGTAATAGTTTTTTGCCACCTGCATGGTAATGGTCGAGCCACCTGTTTGAACATTTGACCCTGTAATGCTTTCACTGACCGCGCGTCCTAGCCCCTTAAAACTAATGCCACTGTGTTCAAAAAAGGCCGAATCTTCTGCAGCCAAAAAAGCATGAATGAATGTACGTGGGATTTGATCATACTCAACAGGTACAGAAAGTTTGCCACCATATTCTGCAATCAGTTGTTGATCTGCACTATAAACTTGTAATGGTTTTAATAAGGGTGCTTTTTTTAAGATGCTCATTTCAGGCAAAGAGGGGGCAATATAGAGATACATGCCATAAAACCCCATAGGAATTGCGACCAAGACTATAATTATGATCAAAAAAAATGGATGAACACGGCCTGAACAAGATAGCTTTTTCATAACAAGTAAGTTTTAATAGGAGCTAATGGCAAACTAATTGGTGGTCAGTATAGCCGTTTACAGATACGGATTGTTAATGAGTTATTGTATCCGTATAAAATTATAGACCACAGCCAGTTGGTTAGTTACTTCTATTGGGGATAAAAAAATAATAGGAATAGTATTGTGCTCAGGTTATATCGTAAGCCAAGTAAGGGGTTAATAGGAGTAGATATTAGTTCCACTTCTGTTAAGTTGTTAGAGCTGTCTGTAAAAAACGGTCGCTATTGGGTGGAAAGCTATGCTTTGGTCCCATTACCAGAAGGCAGTGTTGTTGAAAAGAACATTTTAAATCCTGAAGCGATTGGGGATGCTTTGGAACGTGCTTTAAATCTAGCAAATGTTCAATCAAATGCGGCTGCAATTGCCATTCCAACATCTATGGTGATTAGTAAAACTATCGAAATGGATGCTGATATGACGGATGATGAGCGTGAAGTTCAAATCCGTATGGATGCCGAACAATATATTCCGTTCCCTTTAGATGAAGTCAGTCTTGATTTTGAAGTGTTGTCTGACCGTTTGGCGAATCCAAATCGCGTCAATGTGCTCTTGGTCGCAACACGTCTGGAAAATGTTGAAGCACGCTCAGAGGTGCTGGAACTGGCAGGACTCACACCTAAAATTGCAGATGTCGAAAGTTTCGCAATGGAGAATGTCTATAAAGTCTTTGCGGATACCATGCCTATGGGGGTGAATACTGTCGGGATTTTGGATATTGGGCATACCATGACCACCTTGTCTGTAATGCAAAATGACAAGATTATTTATACCCGTGAACAGGTCTTTGGTGGAAAACAGCTGACTCAGGAAATTCAAAATCGTTATGGACTGTCATTTGAAGAAGCGGGACGTGCCAAAAAAAGTCGTACGCTTCCTGATGATTATGATGTAGAAGTGCTAGAGCCGTTTCTTGAAGCGGTAGTGCAACAGGCTGCCCGTTCTTTACAGTTTTTCTTTTCATCTTCGCAGTTTAATGAAATCGATCATATTTTATTGGCGGGCGGAAATGCCAATATTCCTGGTTTGGCTAAATTATTGCAACAAAAACTCGGTTACCGCGTCACGATTGCGAACCCATTTTTGCAAATGGGTTTCTCTCCAAAAATAGATATTAAAAAAATTGAAAATGATGCTTCCTCTCTCTTGGTGGCGTGTGGTCTAGCATTGAGGAGTTTTGATTAATGGCAAAAATTAACCTGCTCCCTTGGCGTGATGAGCTGAGAGAGAAACGAAAAAAAGAATTTATTGCGATTTGTATTGGGGCGGCTTTAATTGGGGTGTTATTGGTTGTAGGGGCCTGGTTCTATTACAACTATAAGCTTGAAGATCAAGAACAAGCGAATCAGCTTATTATCAGTACCAATCAAAACTTGGATGTACAACTAAAATCTTTAGAAGGTTTACAAGAGCAACGTAATGCGATTGTAGAACGTATGAAGTTGATTCAGGGACTGCAAAGTCAACGTCCAATTGCCGTGCGTTTAATTGATGAAATGGCGCGTGTCGTCCCTGCGAATTTATATATTACTAAGTTCAGTCGTATTGGCGATAAGTTTACTATTGAAGGTAAAGCAGAAAGTCCAAATGCAGTAGCCGAATTTTTACGTAATTTAGAGGCTTCGCCTTGGTACCGTAATGCATTTATGGATTCCTTTGTTGCTGTGGAAGATAATAAAAATAAAGCGCCGAGTTCGATTGTTCCTCGTGTTGAGGATAGTTATGGCAGCTTTGTGGTAACTGCAGATCTGGATGAGATTGCTATGCCGATGGATGCAGCGAATGAAGCTGCAGGTTCAATGGCGGTAGCGGCAAATGATGCAAATGCAGCAGCTAGTTCAACAGCGGGGGCAGCACAATGAGTCGTGATGAGTTTGATGATCTAAATCAAGAAGCCGTTGTTAAAACTAAGAAAAAAATGACAGTAGATAAGTTTTTTCAACAATTTAACACGTTGGACCCGAATAATTACGGCAGTTGGCCTTTATCAGTCAAAATTACCTGCTGGATTTTTATTGTCTTTTTAATTTGTGCTGTTGGCTATTTTGTTGTAATCAAGCCGCAATTAGATGCGATTTCTAGCGCACATGCGCAAGAGCAAAACTTGCTAAATGAATTCAGAGAAAAGGATTCTAAGTTACGTAATTTGCAACAATATCAAGCCCAGTTGCAGGAAATGGAGGCGAACTTTAATCAGCAATTGGAACAATTGCCAAAGGAAACTGAGATTCCAGGTCTGGTTGAAGACATCAATGTGACAGGTGTGAATTCTGGGCTGAAATTTAAAAATATTCGTTTAGAGCCTGAAGTCAAACAAGAGTTTTTTGTAGAGCAGCCAATTAGTATTGAAGCGACAGGCGATTATCATGCCTTTGGTTCTTTTGCGAGTGGCATTGCAGCATTACCTCGAATTGTGACCTTACATGATTTTGATATCAGTTCTTCAATTAGTACGGATAAAAAATCTGAAATTCCGCAAGTGACTTATGTTGCGAAGGCACGTACCTATCGCTATATAGGTAATACAGATGATCAAAATGTGGCAGCTGGTGCGAATGCTACAACTCCTCCTGCTCAAGTTACTCCAGAAGGAGCGAAGAAATGAAATTTGAGAAAATAGCATTTGCTTTGATGTTCGGGCTGGTTTTGGTGGGGTGTGATTCACGTATTGATGCGGTAAACATGGAAATGGTAAATATTCGTAATCAGCAACCTTTGCCGATTGAACCAGCGCCTGTTTTCCCACCTGTACCGACATTCAATTATGCAGCGCATCAATTGAAAAGTCCGTTTATGCCGAGTTCGTTGGCAGCAGAATTAAAAATTATGTCGGGTAAGCGAGTGTATCCGAATTTTTCGCGTCAGTCGCAGCCATTGGAAAGTTATGCTTTAGAATCCTTAAATATGAAGGGAAGTATGCGTAATCAGTCTGGGCAAATTTTGGGGTTAATCCAAACGCCTGATGGTGAAATTGAGCGTGTGCAAGTCGGAAATTACATGGGGATGAATCAAGGGCGAATTGTGAAAATTACGCCTACACAGATTGATCTTGTGGAAATTATTCCCGATGGTCGAGAGGGGTATGTTGAGCGCCCGCGTAGCCTTGTCTTAATTGGACCCGCACCTTAATTCAAAGGAATAAAAATGAAAAACAGTATTCAAGATTTTATATTTGGGGATGGTAATACAATGAATCATATTTTCCGTCAATTCTCTATGGGTGCGGTTGCTATGGCTGTGATGCAAGCTGCCAGTGCACAAGTTAGCATCACGAATGTCGTACCTATGCAAGTACCAGGACAAGGGACTGAAATTCGTGTGATGTTTAACGGAATACCACCACAGCCTCAAGCTTACCAACTTGAACAACCATCAAGACTGATTTTAGATTTTGATAAAGCGCAACAAACATTAAAGCAAAATAATATTCAGGTTGCGACAAAAGAAGCCAGTTCTGTCGATGTATCTTCAGATGCGCAGCGTTCTCGATTAACCATTAATCTTGCAGATGCAGGTGCTTTCACTACCCGTGTTGAAGGTAATACCTTTATTCTTAAAATAAATGCGACTGATAATAGTTTTGCGACTCCTGTAGCAACAACGGCTAAAGCGCCATCACAAGGTGTTTCCAATATTGGTTTTCAACGTGGTTCAGAAGGTGAAGGTCAGGTTGTTATTGATTTGCTCGGCAGCAATACGCCAGCAGATGTGCAGCAACAAGGGAGTAAAATTGTGGTGCGTATGTTGGGAAGTAAAATTCCGGCACATTTGACTCGCCGCCTCAATGTCAATGATTTTGCAACACCTGTGGCAACAGTAGATGCTTATAATGATGGTAATAGTGGTGTAATTACTATTCAGTCCTCTGGTAGCTACGAGTACATGGCTTACCAAGCTGAGAATAAGTTAACGATCAGCTTAAAGCGTCCTGTCGATAAGAATCCAATGAAACCGCGTACAGCTAATAACTACACGGGTAAGAAGATTTCATTGGATTTCCAAGATATTGAGGTACGTCGTGTATTGCAGTTATTGGCAGATTTTACTGGTATTAACATGGTGGCTGCTGATACGGTACAAGGCAATATCACCTTGCGTCTGAAAGATGTTCCATGGGATCAAGCTCTTGATATTATTTTAAAAACAAAAAATTTAGATAAGCGTCGTAATGGTAATGTGATTTGGATTGCACCAGTTGCTGAATTGATCAAGTCTGAAGAAGATGAAGCCAAAGCGATAGCGCAGAGTGTTAAGTTGGCACCAATTCAAACTGAATATTTGCGTTTAAGTTATGCTAAAGCAGCGGATGTTTTTAAACTTGTAACAGATTCTAGAAGCGAAGCTGGTAAAAATACAGGTGTTAATAATCAAGACTCTTTAGCTTTAGAAAGTTTATTAAGTGCAAGAGGAAGTATTGTCTCAGATGATCGTACAAATACGTTAATCGTAAATGATACAGCGCAAAACATAGATAAAATTAGAAAAATGGTTGATTTGCTGGATGTTCAAGTACAGCAAGTTATGGTTGAAGCACGCATCGTACGAGCATCTACTTCATTTACTAAAGAGATGGGAGTGAAGTGGGGGATTCTTTCACAAGGGATTAATAGTAATAACGATCTCTTAGTGGGTGGTAGTGATCAAACTTTATGGGATTTAAAAACCCCAGATGATGATGGAAAATACACTATTCAGCGTCCGGATAACTTAAACGTTGATTTGGGGGTGACCAATCCTGCGGGTCAAATTGCTTTTAGCTTGATTAGCCTGTCCGATTTTATGTTGGATCTTGAGCTCTCAGCTTTACAAGCAGATGGCTATGGTGAGGTGATTTCAACACCAAAAGTTTTGACTGGAGATAAACAAAAGGCCAAGGTAGCGACAGGTCAAGAAGTACCTTATCAAACCACAACGAACTCTGCTTCTGGCTCAACAGCAACTACCTCATTCAAAGAAGCGCTGCTCAGTTTGGAAGTTACGCCAAGTATTACCCCAGACGGTAAAGTGCAAATGCAGCTTGATATTGCGAAAGACTCGATTGCAGGCGAAGCGCCAAATGGTGAGTTGATATTAAACAAAAACACAATTACGACCAATGTTTTGGTCAATAATGGCGAAACAGTGATTTTGGGTGGTGTATTTGAGCAGACAACCAGTAACTCGCAAACTAAGGTGCCGTTCTTGGGGGATATTCCTTATATCGGAAGATTGTTTAGAAAAGATACCAAGTCGGATGACAAGCAAGAGCTGTTGATTTTTGTGACACCACGAATTGTTAATGACAGTGTTTCAAGAAATCATTAATATATTTTCAATTTAAACAAAATTAATAGGTGACTCCTTGCCAAGCAAAGAGTTTAATTCCCTACCAAATATCTATTTGGTAGGGCCAATGGGGGCAGGAAAAACAACAGTCGGACGGCATTTGGCAGAATTGTTGGGCCGTGAATTTCTCGATAGTGATCATGAGATTGAACGAAAAACAGGTGCAACCATTCCTTGGATCTTTGAGAAAGAAGGTGAAACAGGATTTCGTACTCGTGAAACTATTGTGATTGATGAGTTGACTGCCCGACCACATTTAGTCTTAGCGACTGGTGGTGGTGCAGTGACTCAGGCTCCTAACCGTAATTTTCTAAAACAACGTGGTATTGTTGTTTATCTCTATACTCCTGTTGAAATTCAACTTCAGCGTACTTATCGCGATAAAAACCGTCCTCTCCTACAGGTTGAAAATCCTGAGCAAAAACTGCGTGATTTACTTGCGATTCGTGATCCTTTATATCGGGATGTGGCTCATTATATTATTGAAACCAATCAAGGTGCCGCACGAGATCTTGCACATAAAATCTTAACGATGATTACCACACAACCTATTGATTGAATACCGAAGTAATTGAACTCATGCAAACTTTATATGTAGAACTCGGTGAACGCCGTTACCCTATCTTCATTGGTAGTGATTTAAACCCTCATGATTTACTGGCGCCGTATATTCTCGGGCAGCAAGTCATGATTGTGACCAATACCACCGTTCAGCCTTTGTATTTAGAGCATTATGTAAAAGCTGTTGACGCATTGGGTAAAAAGGTTGCTACTTGTGTTTTGCCTGATGGTGAAAAATATAAAGATATTCAACATCTGAATTTGATTTTTGATGCTTTGCTTGAAGCAGGTTTTAACCGCGATTGTACAGTATTGGCTTTGGGGGGTGGAGTGATTGGTGATATGGCGGGCCTTGCATCAGCATGTTTCCAGCGTGGTGTATATTTTATCCAAGTCCCAACGACATTATTATCACAAGTCGATTCTAGTGTTGGCGGTAAGACGGGGATTAATCATCCTTTGGGTAAAAATATGATTGGGGCATTTCAGCAACCACAAGTAGTACTGGCGGATATGTCTCAATTGAAAAGCTTGCCTGATCGTGAATTGTCTGCTGGTTTAGCTGAAGTGATTAAGTATGCCTTGCTCGGAGATGAGGATTTTTTAGTCTGGCTTGAAACAAATATGGATGGCTTGGTCGCACGTGATCCTCATTTATTGGCTGAGGCGGTTTATCGTTCTTGTGCACATAAAGCGCGTATTGTAGCAAATGATGAAAAAGAACAAGGCGAGCGTGCATTGTTGAATTTAGGTCATACCTTTGGTCATGCGATTGAATCCTATCTAGGATATGGGGTGTGGTTGCATGGTGAAGCTGTTGCAACGGGAATGGTCATGGCGGCAGATTTATCACAACGTATGGGTTGGATTTCTGTAGCAGACTTAGAGCGTACAAAAAAAATCATACAGCGTGCAGGTTTGCCGATAGTATGTCCAGCAATTCCATTGGATGACTTCTTGAGTTATATGGCACATGACAAGAAAGTACTGAATGGTCAGCTTAGATTAGTGCTGTTAAAACAGTTGGGTCAAGCAATCATTACCAAAGAGTTTGATGTTGAACTGATGAAACAGGCAATTCTAGCCAATCAAACAATATAAAGGTGAAATTATGACAACACTCCGCAAATATTGGAAAAATACACAGGGTTATATCTGGCTTGTGGGCGGAGTGTTATGTCTTTTTGTGGCATTGATATTTTGGGCAGGATCGGACAGTAGTGAAGAACTGGTCGAAGTCAATAAAAAGGTGGAGTCTGATGCTGAGCTGCAAATCCAACCAGCCCGTGTCACAGCTACAACCAATTTAGGCACTTTACAAGAAGAAGTTCGCCCTATTACACAGACTACTCGAGTTATTGCTACGGGAAATCATGCGAATGAATTCCGAGGAAGTAAATTCATTGAGGAACAGAAAAATAAGTCAAGCTTAGAATTATTTAGTGTGACTGAAGAAGACATTATTAAAAGTTTTTTAAATAAACAGGGTGATCGAAAAAATTATTTTTATTTGCGATTGGCTGGGGATCAACAACAAGAGCGATATGTTTTATTTTACGGTTTATATTCGAGTGAAAGAGAAGCGAATCAAGCACGCGAGCAATTGAGTATTAAATTACCTGCTTCTGTCCACCCTAAAGTGATGGCCTTGGAAGATTATGCATCACAAGTTAATGATATGGGGATGGAGGAGTTACAAGGTTCCTCAGTTTTGTATGAAGTTAAATTAAGTCCTGCAGCTTTGCCAAAACCAGATGCAGCTTTAATGGATTTAAGTAAACCGAAAGCTGCGGGTACAACAGCGAATAGCTCAGATACGGGTAATGTATCTACCAGTACAACTGTGACTCGTCGAGATGCTGAAGGCAATGTGATTGATGTGCAAAAATTTCAATCGCATGCAGAGACAGGAACAAAATCAGCCACTTCATCGACCAATTCAAATTCGCCTGTGCGCCAAGAAATTGCAGATCCGTTTAATTAATCGTTCTAAAATAGAGCACATTGTGCTATACCAATAATTAAATGCGCAAAAATGGTGCAATTAATATAAAGCTTCAAATGCTCTAATTCAGGTCGAACACTTGATATTTCTGTATTTAAAAGAATTAGATTTAATAATCTCAAGTTGGCATATTTTTTGCTTAAATGGTGCATGATTTGAGTTGATGTCACTATTTTGGCGCGAAAAGATTCAAAGAGTGTGCGAAAACATCAAGATTGCTTGCTTTAAAAGAGTGCGCAAAAGTCGCAATAGTTTTTTGCATTTCGGTCATGTACAAAAGATAAAATCAGTCTATCTTTGACATGAGAGTGCAAGATCATTGCATTAAATTGATCTTAGTGTGAGAAAGTTAGACTAAGTCGCAAAGAAGTTAGATAGTCAGCGCCCGATTCAGGGCCAAGTAGAAAGAAGGGTACGCTATGCACATGCCATCGCCTAATACTGTAGCTCCCGCTCAAGGTTTATACCAACCGGATGAGTTTAAAGATAACTGTGGTTTCGGCCTTATTGCACATATGCAAGGGGACGAGAGTCATGATCTGGTCAAGACAGCCATTCATAGCTTGAGCTGTATGACCCACCGTGGTGGTATTGCCGCCGATGGTAAGACTGGAGATGGGTGTGGTTTATTATTGGCGATGCCGAAACAGTTCTTCCGCGAAGAAGCAAAAAAACTGAGCGATATTACTCTCAGTGAAATTTTCGCTGTTGGTACAGTTTTCCTTAACTTGGACCCAGCAATCGCTGCACATTCAAAGCAAATTCTAAGTAAAGAAATTGAAGACGAAGGCTTGCGCGTTCTGGCTTGGCGTGTAGTGCCAACCAATAATGCAGCACTCGGTGAAATTGCGATGCAATCTTTGCCAGCCTTTGAACAAATTATTGTGAACTGCCCTATGGGAGTTACTGAGGTTGAATTTAACCGTAAGTTATTCTTGGCACGTCGTCGTGCAGAGCAGCAACTTAGCAATGATCCATCATTCTATGTAACAACACTGTGTTCAACAGTCATCAGCTATAAAGGTTTGATGATGCCTGCTGCAATTGCAGACTTCTATACAGACCTTGCAGATGAGCGTTTAGCATCACATATCGTGGTATTCCACCAACGTTTCTCAACCAATACTTTACCGCGTTGGCCTTTGGCTCAACCATTCCGTTATCTTGCTCACAATGGTGAGATCAACACCATTACGGCAAACCGTAACTGGGCAATGGCACGTACACCGAAGTTTGAAAACCCATTATTACCAGGTTTAACTGAGCTTAAGCCGATTGTAAACCGTACAGGTTCAGACTCTTCGAGCTTGGATAACATGCTTGAAATTCTCGTCGGTGGCGGTATGGATCTATTCCGTGCGCTACGCATGTTGGTTCCACCAGCTTGGCAAAATGTTGAAACTTTAGATGCTGATTTACGTGCATTCTATGAGTTTAACTCGAAGCACATGGAAGCATGGGACGGCCCTGCTGGTTTAGTAATTCAAGATGGTCGTCATGCAATCTGTATGCTAGACCGTAATGGTTTACGTCCAGCACGTTGGGTGATTACCAAAAATGGTTACATTACTTTAGCCTCTGAAATTGGTGTATGGGATTATCAGCCTGAAGATGTAATTTCTAAAGGTCGTGTTGGTCCTGGTCAAATTCTTGTGGTAGATACCTTTACTGGTAAATTGCTTGATACTAAAGATGTCAGCAACCACTTGAAAAAAATGCGTCCATATCGTGAATGGTTGCGTGAAAATTCAATTCGCCTGCAAGGCAGCCCAGAACTTGAAGAATATTTGTGCGAGCAAGGCTTAAAAGGTGATGACCTGAAAGCAGCGCAAAAAATGTTTATGGTGACCTTTGAAGAGCGTGATCAACTACTGCGTCCGATTGCTGAAAGTGGTCAGGAAGCGGTAGGTTCAATGGGTGATGATACCCCTATGGCGGTGTTGTCGCGTCAAGTACGTCATGTATCGGATTACTTCCGTCAACAGTTTGCGCAAGTAACAAATCCGCCAATCGATCCATTACGTGAATCAATTGTGATGTCATTGGAAACATGCTTTGGTCGTGAGCAAAATGTATTTGAACAAGGTCCAGAACATGCAGATCGTTTAATTGTCTCAAGTCCTGTACTGTCAAACTCGAAAATGCATCAAATCCGTACTTTAGGTCGTAAGGGTTATGAAATTGCAGATATCGATTTGAACTACGCTGAGAGTGAAGGTTTAGCGGCAGCAATCACGCGTATCTGTGAAGAATCTGCACAAGCAATTCGCGATGGCAAAACTTTATTATTACTTTCGGATAAGAAAATCCGTGAAGGCTATTTACCTGCAAATGCTGTAATGGCAACAGGTGCAGTACATCATCACTTGATTAATGTCGGTTTACGTACTGATGCCAACATTATTGTGGAAACGGGTTTTGCTCGTGACCCACATCAATTTGCAGTGATTTTAGGTTTTGGTGCAACAGCAATTTATCCATATTTAGCTTACGATGTAATCAATGACTTGATTGCAAAAGGCGAGTTATTGGGTGATCCAATTCATGCACAAGCAAATTTCCGTAAAGGTATTGATAAAGGTCTACTTAAAGTCCTATCAAAAATGGGGATTTCAACAGTAGCATCTTACCGCGGTGGTCAGTTGTTTGAGGCAGTAGGTTTGTCTGAAGAAGTTGTAGGCAAATGCTTTACTGGTGTGCCAAGCCGTATTAAAGGTGCAACTTTTGTTGACCTTGAAAATGATCAGAAAAAATTGGCTGATACTGCTTGGAAATCACGTAAGCCAATCGATCAGGGCGGTTTATTGAAGTTTGTATTCGACAAGGAATACCATGCATTTAACCCTGATGTGATCAATGCTTTACACAAAGCAGTACGTTCAGGTAACTATGCTGACTTTAAAGAATATGCTGAGCTGGTGAATCATCGCCCAATTGCAACCATCCGTGACTTATTTAAGTTAAAAACAGATAACTCGATTGCTTTAGAGCAAGTTGAGTCGGTTGAGTCAATTTTGCCACGTTTTGACTCTGCGGGTATGTCTTTGGGTGCATTGTCTCCTGAAGCACATGAAGCAATTGCAATTGCTATGAATACGATTGGTGGTCGCTCGAACTCAGGTGAGGGCGGTGAAGATCCTGCACGTTACGGTACGATTCGTAACTCAAAAATCAAACAGATTGCATCTGGTCGTTTTGGTGTAACACCAGCGTACTTAACTTCTGCTGAAGTGTTGCAGATTAAAGTGGCGCAAGGTGCAAAACCAGGTGAAGGTGGTCAGTTGCCAGGTGGTAAAGTGAATGGCTTAATTGCACGTTTACGTTACTCGGTGCCAGGTGTGACATTGATTTCACCACCTCCGCACCACGATATTTATTCGATTGAAGACTTGTCGCAATTGATCTTTGACTTGAAACAAGTCAATCCAAAAGCGATGGTTTCTGTAAAACTGGTGTCTGAGCCAGGTGTAGGCACAATTGCCGCAGGTGTTGCGAAAGCCTATGCCGATTTCATTACCATTTCAGGTTATGACGGTGGTACAGCAGCATCTCCACTTTCATCAATTCACCATGCGGGTTCACCATGGGAGTTGGGTCTTTCTGAAGCACATCAAGCGCTTCGTGTGAATGACCTGCGTGGGAAAGTTCGTGTACAAACCGATGGTGGTTTAAAAACTGGTTTAGACGTGGTTAAAGCTGCGATTTTAGGTGCGGAAAGCTTCGGCTTTGGTTCAACACCAATGATTGCTTTAGGTTGTAAATACCTACGTATTTGCCACTTGAACAACTGTGCAACTGGTGTTGCAACACAACAAGATCATTTACGTCAGGAACACTACATTGGTGAACCTGAAATGTTGATCAATTTCTTCCACTTTATTGCGGAAGAAACACGTGAATGGTTAGCGGCATTGGGTGTAGCTAGCTTGAAAGATTTGATTGGTCGTACTGACTTGCTCGAAGTATTGCCAGGTGAAACTGAAAAGCACGCTCACTTAGATTTAAGTGCACTGCTTGAGTCACATCCTGCGGCTGAAGGTAAGGCACAATATTGTCAAGTTGAAGGCAATGCACCATTCGATAAAGGTGTGTTAGCAGAGCAGATGGTGACAGAAATGTTGCCAGCAATTGAAGCTGGTACGGGCGGTGAATATAGCTTCACGGTTGGTAACTGTGACCGTTCAATTGGTGCACGTATCTCTGGTGAAATTGCGCGTCGTTACGGCAATTTAGATATGGAAGCGCATCCTGTTGTGATGAACCTGAAAGGTACTGCGGGTCAGTCTTTAGGGGTGTGGAACGCAGGTGGTTTGCATATCAAGCTTGAAGGTGATGCGAACGACTATGTCGGTAAAGGCATGGCGGGTGGTCGCGTATCGATTTTCCCACCAAAAGGTTCGCCGTTCCAAACGCAAGAAACTGCGATTATTGGTAACACTTGTTTATACGGTGCGACAGGCGGTAAGTTATTTGCTGCGGGTACTGCGGGCGAGCGTTTCGCAGTACGCAACTCAGGTGCCTTTGCTGTCATTGAAGGTGCAGGTGACCACTGCTGTGAATATATGACAGGCGGTGTAGTGACGGTACTGGGCAAAGTTGGCCACAACTTCGGTGCGGGTATGACAGGTGGTTTTGCTTATGTACTTGACTTGGATAATGACTTTGTCGACTACTACAACCACGAGTTAATTGAGTTGAACCGTATCTCAACAGAATCGATGGAAGAGCATAAAGAGTTCTTATTGCGTATTCTAGATGAGCATATTGCTGAAACAGGTAGTGCGTGGGCGTACAAGATCCGCAACGAGTTCGATTTTTACAGCCGTAAATTCTGGCTTGTAAAACCAAAAGCTGCTAACTTGCTTACGCTTTTGAAAACGACCAAAGCTGATCCACAATAATTCCACTACTGCAGATATATAGGCAGGTGCAGCAGAGAAAAATGACTGCACCTACCCACGGAGAGAGACATGGCAGAGCGCCTAAATAATGACTTTCAATTCCTGGATGTCGCACGCCAAGACCCAGAGAAAAAAGATATTACTGTCCGCAAAGCAGAGTTTGTGGAAATTTATAAACCCTTTACTGCGGAAGTGGCTGCCAATCAGACCCACCGTTGTTTAGGCTGTGGTAACCCATATTGTGAATGGAAATGTCCAGTCCATAACTACATTCCAAACTGGTTAAAATTAATTGCGGAAGGTCGTATTTTCCAAGCAGCAGAGCTTTGCCATCAAACCAATACCTTACCAGAGGTGTGTGGTCGAGTTTGTCCTCAAGACCGTTTGTGTGAAGGGGCATGTACCTTAAATGATGGTTTTGGTGCAGTAACGATTGGTAATGCCGAAAAATATATCAATGATACGGCTTTTGCTTTGGGCTGGCGTCCAGACATGTCCCATGTGAAATGGACCAACAAAAAAGTTGCGATTATTGGTGCTGGACCTGCGGGTTTAGGTTGTGCTGATATTTTGGTGCGTAACGGGGTAAAACCAGTAGTATTTGATAAACGTCCTGAAATTGGTGGTTTATTAACCTTTGGTATTCCTGAATTTAAAATGGAAAAAGACGTGATGAAACGTCGTCGTGAAATTTTCACGGGGATGGGCGTTGAGTTCCGTTTAAACACCGAAATTGGTACGGACATTACCATCGAACAGTTACTTGCAGATTATGATGCTGTGTTCATGGGGATGGGGACTTATACCTACATGAAAGGTGGCTTCCCAGGGGAAGATATGGATGGTGTTTATGATGCTCTGGACTTTCTGATTGCCAATGTGAACCGTTGCCAAGGCTGGGAAAAAGATCCAAGCGAATACATCAGTGTTGATGGTAAAAAAGTGGTTGTGCTGGGTGGTGGCGATACTGCAATGGACTGTAACCGTACCTCATTGCGTCAGGGCGCGCATGATGTAACTTGCGCATACCGCCGTGACGAAAGCAATATGCCAGGTTCTGCGCGTGAAGTGAAAAATGCCTATGAAGAAGGTGTAAAGTTTCTATTCAACCGTCAACCAATTGAAATTGTTGGTGAAAATGGAAAAGTGACTGGTGTGAAATTTGTAACCACACAAATGGGTGAGCCAGATAGTCGTGGTCGTCGTAGCCCAGAACCTGTTCCAGGTTCTGAAGAAATTTTACCAGCAGATGCAGTATTACTTGCATTTGGTTTCCGTCCGAGTCCTGCTGACTGGTTTGCAGGGGCGAATATTGGTTTAGATGGTTCGGGTCGAGTTGTTGCTATTGAAAAACAACAATATAAATTCCAAACTTCTAACCCGAAAATCTTCGCGGGTGGCGACATGGTGCGTGGTTCTGACTTGGTTGTAACCGCTATCTGGGAAGGTCGTCAAGCCGCAGAAGGTATTTTAGATTACCTAGATGTGTAAGAAGGATTTATCTCGTTCAACATTCTAGATTTATAAAAACCCACTTCGGTGGGTTTTTTGTTGGTTTATAAATTGCTTACCAACGGTCGGGTTGACTCTTTTGGTTAATCAGCTAAGCATTTTTGCCATTTAGTGAAGGACATGACCTTTAGATACTGAGTATCTGAACTTTGCTAATGTTGAGAATTCATCATGCTGAAACAGACGACAGAAAAATCATACTTAAATCGTCCTAAAGCGCACGGAATTACTGTTCGAAAATTGCAGTTTAATCCCAAAGCCATTCGTCGCCATTATTTTGCCAACTCACCCGTCATGTCGCATTTACTGACCGCGTTGTCTTCCACCTTTCCAATAGGCGAGCAATTTTTTGTACATAGCGTGCGTAATGTAAGGGATCAGGTAACCGATGCACAGTTGCAAGCCCAAATCGCTGCATTTATTGGACAGGAAGCCATGCATTCCAAAGCCCACATGGAGTTTAATCAAGCGTGGCGACGTGAAGACTATAATTTAGATCGTTTTCAAGATTGGTTGGCACGCAAAGATCACCATGTCAAAAACTTACATCCCAAAATCCAGTTGGCAATTACCTGTGCCTTTGAGCATTTTACCGCGCTATTGGGAGGATATATTTTACGTCATCCTGAAGTTCTCAGTACTTTGGAGGAAGATGCGCAAAAATTATGGGTCTGGCATGCTATAGAAGAAATTGAACATCGGTCAGTAGCATTTGATGTTTATCAGCATGTTTATGGGGATGATGTAATCCGTCGCATGATAATGCGCAGTGTCACTACAGGTTTTGCCAGTTTAACTTTTTATTCGACCAGTCGTTTGTTTTGGCAAGATCGTAATAAAAGTCTATTGAAGGTGAAAGGGAATCTTTTTGGCGGGTATTTGTTACTGAAGATGCTGATTCAATTGGCACCTGAATATTTGAGCTATTACCGAAAGGAATTCCATCCTGCGGCACATGACTATAGTCAAATTGTGAATTACTGGAAACAACGCTTGGCGGAGGATTACCAGATGAAGGAATTTATGGCAGAGACAGTATCTGTATCATAATTAAAGTCGGGACTTTCCCCGATTTTTCATGCCAATTGACGATTAAATAAATCAAACACAACGAAAATCAATTCGGTCTACAATATTTGCATTCAATAAGAAATGACATACCAAGAAAAAGATGAGGAATGAACGATGCCGTGGATTAAAAAGAGTGCGTTAATTGTGTTGTTGAGCGGGAGCTTGATGTTGACAGGCTGTGGCTATAATACTTTACAAGTTAAAGATGAAGCTGTGACTGCATCTTGGTCAGAAGTACAAAACCAGTATCAACGTCGTGCAGACTTGGTGCCGAATTTAGTGAATGTGGTTAAAGGCTACGCCAAACATGAAGAGCAAGTGCTTACTGAAGTCACACAAGCCAGAGCCAATGTTGCAGGTTTAAAAGTCGATAAAGAAGTGCTAGAAGATCCAGCACTCTTTCAAAAGTATCAAGAAGCACAAGGTCAGTTGACGGGTGCATTATCACGTTTAATTGCAGTATCCGAAAACTATCCTGATTTAAAAGCCAATGAACAATTCCGTGATTTACAAGTGCAACTGGAAGGTACTGAAAATCGGATTGCTGTGGCGCGTAATCGCTATATCACTACGGTGCAAGATTACAATGCCTATGTCCGTCAATTCCCGCAGGTGATGACCGCAAAAGTCATTGGGATGCACACCAAACCAAACTTTAGTGCGGAACAAAGCGCGCAAACTGCACCCAAAGTATCTTTTGATTAAACATTCAACTGAACTGGAATAAGTGTATGTATTGCTTAAAGTACCCCATCCAGCAGGCTGTACGGTTCCTGTTAAGTGCTTTGCTGTCTTTAATTTTCTGTTCAATCTGCTGGGCTGAAGCATCTTCCACCGTCAATGATGCAGAAGATGCTGTGGTGATTGAGCAGGTTATTCAGCAGGCAAAAAAAGGCACGCAACCTTTAGATGCTGAACAACAGGCAGCATCCTCAGTACAAGTAGCAAATGATTTGGCTGATGGGCAAATGCGCAAATTACCAAGCCTAAATACACCTATTATTGATCAAGCCAATATTTTGTCTGATTCAGATAAACAGGCCTTGAGCCAACACATTTTAAAATTGTATGAACAAGGTAAAGCGCAAATTGGTGTGGTAATTGTGCCTACTACGGGGCAGGAAGCCATTTTTGATTATGCCATGCGAGTCGCTGAACAATGGCAGTTAGGAACGGCCAAGCGCGATAATGGCTTACTCATGGTCATTGCAATCAATGACCGTAAAATTCAGATCTTAACGGGTTACGGTTTAGAAGGCGTGCTGCCTGATATCGTTGCTGGGCGCATTATTCGTAACGAGATCACGCCATATTTTAAACAAGCCCAATATGCACAAGGCATTCAATCTGGACTCAGTGAGATTGAGCGAATTCTGAATCTAGACCCTGAAATTGCGCAACAAGCAGCACAAGAATTACAAGAGCAACAAGCTCAGGCATTACATGAACAACACGCGCGATCACAATTCTGGACTTATGCCTTAATTATTATTGTGGTTGGCGCTTTTGCATCGATGATGATCGGTAAGCGCCTTAGTGCTGCGACTGCGGGTGTAGCAGGTGTGGTTGCGGGCTTGGTCAGTGGTGTGGGTTTATTGACCAGCCTCTTGGTTGGATTGGGTATTTTCTTACTGCTCGTTACCTCATTGGCACAGTTGATCTTACAAATACTGGCTTCAGGTTCTGGACGAGGTTCAGGTGGTGGTGGCTTTGGTGGAGGTGGTGGCTATCGAGGCGGTGGTGGGGGTTTTGGTGGAGGAGGTGCTTCAGGCTCATGGTAACAAAAACAGATTCAACTCAGATAGTCACAACACCGAAATTACAAGAACATGTTCAACCTAGTTTTAAGCGTTGGCTCAAGCATTGTTTTTATTTTTCAAATACACGACGCTATTTTAAATCTGCCGATTTGAAGAAAATAGCAGTTGCTGTACAGCATGCAGAGCAGGGGCATGTGGGTGAGATTCAAGTGGTAATCGAAGGACATTTACCATGTTTGCAAGCCTATCGGCAAAATACACGAAAACGTGCAGAGCAGTTATTTGCGGAATTGGGTGTTTGGGATACCAAGCATAACAGTGGGGTATTGTTGTACTTAAACTTATGTGAGAAACAGGTCGAGTTAGTTTTTGATCGTGGATTACAGCAAGCGACTGAGCAAGAGGTATGGAATTCAATTTGTCAGAACTTGGTGCAACAATTTGGTCAACATCAATATGATGAGGCCGTCATACAAGCAATTTCTAGTGTCGGAAAATTGCTACAGCAATTTTATGCTGAAAAGGAAATCGATCAAATCAATGAATTACCCAATGAGCCGATTATTTTAGATTAAGAATGAGAATTAAGACACAAACATGCTGAGTGATAAACTTAAAACTAACAATTATTGTCACATACGTATCTATTTTGTCTTATTTGGAAGAATAATGAGTGAAATTTATTTGAAAAAAATATGGCTAAGATGCTGTTTTTTTGTTGGATTTAACTATAATAAATCTTGGCACATTCCGTGCTAATTATAAACAAAGCATACAAAAGCGCTTCTTGCTTTACAAAGCTTAAAAAAAACTAAACAAAACATTTGTGGAGAATGTTATGAACGCTCAAAAGGGTTTCACTCTTATTGAATTAATGATTGTTGTCGCTATTATCGGTATTTTGGCAGCAATTGCGATTCCTGCTTATCAAGATTACATCGTACGTTCAAAAGTAACGGAAGGTTTGAACTTAGCTTCTTCTTACAAAACTGTAATTGCAGAAAATGCGGGTAATGGTGCTTCTGACTTAACTTTAGGTATTCCTAATTTTGTTGCTACTAAAAATGTATCAAAAATAGAAGCGGCTCCAACTACTGGTGTGATTACAATTACTTATACAGCTGATGCAAAAGGTGTAGTAATCACATTGACACCTAAAGATGGTGCTGAAACTGGTACTGCTATTAAAAATAAAACAGTTCCAGCGAATCAAATTTCTTGGGTATGTGCGGTTAATAATACAGCGAACTCTAAATATGTTCCTGCGAACTGCCGTGTCTAATTTAATTAATTAAGTTTAGAAAGCCAGTTTAACTAAAAGTTAGACTGGCTTTTTTATTGTAAAAAATTAGATATTAAATGTGTATAGATGACTGAAATGGTCATTTTATGCCATTAAATGCTTTGAATTAAAAAATAAAATAATAGAAAACAATAAGATAAGAGTTGGCATGGTTTGTGTATAATCATGATATTAGAAAAGTGAGTAAGGTGAAAAAATGCAAAAAGGATTCACTTTAATTGAACTGATGATCGTAGTTGCAATTATTGGAGTATTGGCAGCTATTGCAGTCCCAGCGTATCAACTATATATGGTTCGTGCAAAAGTTACGGAAGGATTGGAATTAACTATTCCATATAAAACCATCATTGTCGAAAATGTGGGTACTGGTGCGTCGGATTTAACCAAAGGTCTTCCAAATTTTGCACCTACTAATATTGTGGCGGATATAGAAACCTCTAAAGATACTGGTAAAATTACCATTAGTTATACAGATAAAGCACAAAATATGCAGCTATTCCTTACTCCCTATGATGGTGCGGAAGGTGTTAAACCTATTGCAGCAGCAGTGGTGCCAGAAAAGCAGATTACATGGGTGTGTAGTGTAGATAAACCAGAGAATGAGAAATATGCGCCTGCAAATTGTCGAGGTCATTAATTTTAATGTGTTGCTTAGGATAGACTTGAAGTCGATGAAAAGACAAGGAAAGATATTGAATTAACTGATATAGTACATTCATAAGAATGAATTTTTAAGCAGTTTAATATTAGATCATGAGCTTCAGTCGATTATTCCAGCCATTATTAATTATTTCCTTTTTGTTCTTTTGCTTATCTATTTTAAATCCTGTTCATACGCGTCCTTGGCCAGGATTTTTTTCTGAGCTATGTGCTTTTATCGGTGTAATTCTTTTATTGCCTATTCTGTGGCAAAAGAAAGTTGTTGTGCCTAGAATTTTAATCCCTTTTCTATTTATTTCACTCATTCCTTTGGTGCAATATGCTTTAGGGCAAGTTTTCTTTTATTCAAATGCAATATTATCTTTTAGCTATCTTTTCTATTTTTGGCTTACTTTGGTTATAGGTTTTAATTTAACTATAGATCAAAATAAGCTAAATGGAGGGGATAGTTTCAATTTATATAACTTCCTTGCTTATGTCTTTATATTCTGTGGCTTAGTCTCCAGTGTTATGATGTATTTTCAGTGGTTGGGCCTTGCACAAGCATCATCATTTATTATGAGCTATGTAGGTAATCGGCCTTATGCGAATATGGCTCAACCCAACCATTTAGCTACTTTTTTGTATGCGGGTATTTGTTCATGTTTATACCTTTTTGAAAAATATAGAATTAATAAAATACTATTAGTTTTTTTTGGTGGCTTGCTATTATTTTCAATTGCATTAACCCAATCAAGAACAGCATGGTTAATTACAGTATTCATATCATTTTTTCTTTTTTATTATGTTAGAAAAAAATCACTACGGTTAAGCAAGAAAACAATTTTATATTCAATTGTTTATTTTATCTTTGTGAGTTTGGTTTTACCTTATTTGAATTCATTTCTAAGTCATTACTTTAGTATAAATTCGACTCATACTGTTTATGATCGAGCAACTACGGGCTTTGGGCGTTTAAATATATGGAACCAAATGTATCATGCTATAGTTCAGAGTCCATGGATTGGTTATGGTTGGAATCAGACTACAGCAGCTCAGTTTAATGTCGTTGATGCAATATCGGGTAGAGAGTGGGCTACGAGCGCGCACAATTTATTTTTAGATATCTTGGTGTGGTGTGGTATTCCATTAGGTCTGTTGATTATTTTATTTTTCACATATTTCTACTTTAATCTCTTTAAAGGTATATCAAACATCGAAGGAGCTTTTGTATTTCTAATCATTTCTAGTTTTATTATTCATGCTTTATTAGAGTATCCACTTTACTATGCATATTTTTTATTACCTTTTGGTTTAATGTGCGGTACTTTGATAATCAATAAACAGCATAAAGAATTAATTATTAAGAAAATTTATATTATATACATATTTGTATTGAGTCTATTGGGACTGACGTTTATTGCATCTGAATATGTGAAAGTTGAAGATAACCTTTTTGCAGGACGATTGCATGCAATGGGGAATTTAAAATCAAATGTAGAATTGCCATATCGACTTTATTTTTTTGATAATTTCAATCAGCGTGCTCATTGGTTGGCACTTTATCCTAAAATGAAGGTTAATCAGCAGCAAATCCAAAATTCACAGTATATGGTGAAATCATATTTGAAGCCTTATGATCTCCATAAGTCAGCTCAACTTTTGGCATTTAATGGTTATTCTGATGAGGCAAGACGTCAATTGAAGATATTGCAGATAATGTATGGCCTAGAATTTTCATATCAGTCTTTACTGGATGGAAAAGAAGAGCAAGTTTTAGAAAAGTGAAATTGAGTAAAGGAAATGTTTGAATCAATGTTGAATTTAATTAGATGCTAAAAGAATATTGATTAAAATGAGCAGGACGTTGAGTAACTTGCTTGTATTGAAAGAACTCAATAACGCAGAAAAAACCAACATTTTGAATTACACTATGCGCAGTCCTGCAACTGTAGCGCCCCATGAAATTTATTCTTTCTCTACTTGCTAGTGTGCTGATTGCACTGGCATGGCTATTACCCGTTCACTATCGCCCTTGGGTGACTTACACGGGTGAGTTATTTGCTTTTTTATCTTTATTTGCGCTCACCGCCATTTTTCTTCAGCAAAAAATAAAAGTACCAGTTTTGACACTTCCACTAGTTGCTATGGCATTTATTCCATTGTTGCAATGGGTATTTGGGCTGGAATTTTTCTTTAGTATTGCTTTAATTTCAAATCTTTTTGTCTTTGCTTTTTGGTTAAGTATGCTATTGGGTTATAACTTATCTTTAACCCTAAAAGATCGAGAACAAGTATTTACGAATTTGAGTTATGTATTGTTGGTGGTCGGTACACTCTCAGGAGTGATGGCAATCTGTCAGTGGCTCACCATTGAAAATTCTATTCCTGGGATAGCCAATTTACGCAGTAATCGTCCTTATGCGAATTTTGCCCAGCCGAATAATATGGCTACTTTCCTAATCCTTTCATTAATGGCGATTCTGTATTTATTTGAGAAAAGTAAGCTCAAGGCGTGGATTTTAAGTCTCTGCTCATTAACGATATTAATCGCCTTAGTCTTAAGTCAGTCTAGAACTTCATGGGTGGTCTGTATTCTATTTTTAGTGTATTTCTTCTATCAGCAATATAGAGGATATTTGCGTCTTAAATGGTATTCAATGCTGACTTGGGTTGGTTTATTTATTGGGCTAATTTTAGTCATGCCAATCGTTGATCATTGGGTGGCGCAAGTTGCACATTTGGCAATTGCGGACTCGCCAACAGCGATTGAGCGGGCAAGTACAGGGCATTTACGTTTAGGTATATGGCAACAAATGCTTTACGCCATTTCAGACCAACCATGGTTTGGTTATGGTTGGAATCAAACCAGTGTGGCTCAGGTTGCTGTAAGTGAATATTATCGTATTCCTGAATGGGTACGAAGCTCGCATAATTTTGTGTTGGATTTCTTGGTATGGAATGGCTTACTGATCGGTGTACCATTTTTGGGTTATTTAATTTATCTTGGATATCGCCTAATTAGTAGAGTGAATTCTACAGAATCCGTGATTGGTATTTTGATGATTGTGGCAGTATTGGTGCATGCCTTATTGGAGTATCCACAGAACTATGCTTACTTCTTATTACCATTGGGTTTTATCGTAGGTTTGGTGCTGTCGCAGGAAACTCAACTGAAAGTCTGGACTTTAGCGCCTAAATATACACAAATGATGTTTGTTGTAGGGGGCTTGCTTTTGGTGTTAATTCATCGTGATTATATGGTTGCGGTGCCAAAACTGAATCAATCGATGCGTTATGAACATACCCCTGAAAAAATTACCAATCATGATCGCATTTATGTCTTAGATGAGCTCAGTCGCAGAATTGCATGGATTCGATTGAACCCGAACACGGTATTGAGTAAAGCTGAATTACAGCAAATTCATGAGATGGTACAGTGCTATCCAACCAAATATGATTTGTTGAAATATGCACGTGTTCTTGCCTTTAATGGGGATGAACAGGGGGCACGTCACCAATTATGGTTATTAAAAGAGTTGAAACATGTCGATGTGAGCTATGAATCTTTGTGAGAACCAGCTCAATAAAAGACCTAAAAAAGCCAGCAATACGCTGGCTTTTTTATTGATTAGAGTTGGCTTTGAATATAGTTTTCAATGCCAACACTTTCGACTAAATCAAGTTGAGTGGTGAGCCAGTCCCAATACTCTTCTTCTTTCTCTAGAATTTCTTGAACCAAATCACGCGTTACATAGTCTAAGGTTTGTTCAGCCAAAGTCACAGCTGTTTTAATACTTTCAATGTTCTCTTTCACTTTGCGAATATCACAATTCAGAACTTCAGCAGTGTGTTGACCGATATAAAGTTTACCGAGGTGTTGTAAATTTGGTAAGCCTTCTAAAAATAAAATCCGTTCAATAATTTTATCGGCATGTTTCATCTGACGAATCGATTCTTTATATTCGGCAGAACCCAATTGTTCAATGCCCCAGTCATTAAACATTCTTGAGTGCAGGAAATATTGGTTAATAGCAGTTAAATGATGATAGAGCACCTGATTTAACTGGTTAATCACATCGCGATTGCCTTTCATAGCATAAACTCCATCAATCAATGCTGATTTAAAATTGTAAGTTAGACTATAACAGCCTGTTATTCTGTAAATCTTAAACAAGAAAATGCTGAAAGGCGAGTGCTTTATTGAACGGCAAATGAAAATCGCAATCAAAAACAATTGGATATTAAACTAGAAAAATAAAACCCGCTTAGAGTCAAAAGCGGGGGATAGAGACCATTACATTTATAAATATTGTTATTCTTAGGCAGCGACGGCAATACGTCCCGCAATCTCTGCAATTTCATCACTAATGATGGCACGAGCTTCAGGCGCACAACGACCACAGCATGTACCAAGATCAAGCAAATCACGGATTTCGCGATAGCTTTCTGCACCATTAGCAACGGCATCTTTAATATCTTGATCTGTAATACCACGACACAAACATACGTACATGACTGCGAGCCAGATAAATTTAAATACGATAAGTAATATTATTGATAATTGTTATCGTTTGTCAATAACATTCATTTAAAAAGAGAATTATTATCATTGGGAATTTGAATAGAAAAACATCATCTGAGCGGAAATCCGAGTTCTGCTCGGATTTCACGCAAGAGATTTATATAGTTTAGAGCTAAATATTGAAGGTGGTGATTGAATTAATTTTATAAATTATTGTGGAATAATCACAATGCCATCCATCTCGACCAACGCTCCTTTAGGTAGACTTGCCACACCTAACGCAGCACGTGCTGGGTAGGGTTGAGCAAAATATTCCCCCATAATTTGGTTGACCAGTTGGAAATTAGATAAATCCGTTAAAAAGATATTGAGTTTAGCAATATCAGCCAGAGAGCCACCTGCGGCTTCACACACGGCTTTTAAGTTATCAAAAACTCGGCGAATTTGCGCCTCAATGCCTTCTACCAATTCCATACTGTACGGATCTAAACCGATTTGCCCTGAAAGATAAAGTGTTTCACCAACGAGAATTGCTTGAGAATAAGTACCAATCGCAGCAGAGGCATTTTCAGTATGAATAACTTGGCGGGACATCGATTTCTCCTTTTATATCTGAATACATCTTAAAGGATTGTATCCAGATACAGAAGCCCTATCGATTTAAATGATTAACTTGCTATAGAAGCTTCAGTCATATTTATTGGTATGGATAGGCGGGTAATACGTGGAAAGCCATAGTGCATGCGTAGGTCACGAATGATTTGGGCAATTTGTTTGCGGTTATTCACTACAATATTGACATAGGTTTTATGGTCATAATTGCGCACCATTTCCACCCCTGTTTTAGCTTTACGGCATTGATAGATTAAATCTGAAATCTGTTCATCATCCATCTCCATATCAATGCAAAGATAGGCGGTAAAGCTAACATCGTCGAGGTCTTCGGAAGACCATTGCAACGGCATAATATTTTCAGGATGTAGATGTTGTTCATGCAACAAGTTGTGGCATCGGGCACGATGCACGATTAGTCCGCGACGTGAAAGATGCCCTTGAATTGGATCGCCTAACACGGGGTTGCAACAATGTGCATATTTGACATCAACACCCTCTGTACCTTGAATGAGACGGTCAGAGTTATGATCTTCAGCGGATTGATCTTGAGCAAATAAATGATTAGCAACCAATTGTGGTAATAAGTCACCCACTGCAATTTGCTGAAATAGACGCTCTTTGGAATCTAAATGACGCCATTCTAGCAAGTCGAGCCAATCATCTTTGGTCAAGTCATCTGTAGAGCGATGAAAGAGTTTTAAAGCACGATTGAGGGCTTGCTCTCCAACCAATTGCTGTTCTTCTACATCCTGATCTCGTAGGATATTTTGAATGGCACGTCGGGCCTTTTGCGTATTAATAAAGCTGAGCCAGTCTGGATTTGGCGTGGCGAGTACATCGGTAATAATTTCGATGACTTGTCCACTCACAAGCGGTGTAGATAAAGGCTTAGTTTCGCCATTAATCTTTGCTCCGATCGCATGGTTGCCTAAAAAAAGGCTTGCTGAATAAGCAAAATCGACGGCAGTTGCGCCTTGTGGTAATTCATGTAATTGCCCGTGTGGGGTGTACACCCAAATTTTTTCTTGATGTAGATAGTCAAGCAAATCATTAAACGTAGTTTTTGCACAGCTACTATCAATTAAAACGTTTAAGTTTTGCATAGAGGCTTGAATAGCAGAGCGACAAGCTTGAGGAGCATTTTCACCCAAGACCACACCATAACGCGCAGCTTTACGCATCAATTCGGTCTGTAGGGTAAGGGAGAGCGTGGTTTTCTCGCCTTTGAGGCGCAGCATGAGTGACTGGTTACCACCCGGCAATGGTCGTCGAATATGGTCTTGATAAGACAGAACTTGGAAATGTTCTTGTAAAATTTCGGCAAGATTATCGCAATCCGCAATGCTTTGCAGAATAATTTCAAAAGCATGACTATGAGTCAGTTCTTGCAAATCAATGTCGTTTTTAACGAAGTGACGAAGTAATTCAATGTTGTTGTTTTTCTTTTTAATTCGCCCACTGATTTGATTCTGTTGTAACAGTCCAGTCAGATTTTTTTCCCATAAGGCTTGATATTCACAGCGTTTGGGCTTGGTTTTGAGTAAGGCTTCTTGGACATTATTAAACATGTCTAAATCAAGATTTTGATAACAGAGATGTTCAAGATTATCAGCCATTTCATTCATGCCCACCAAACGAGCCATCGGCACGAACACATCAAACGTTTCTTGAGCAATTCGAGCGCGTTTATCTGGGCGTAAAGACTCCAGTGTAGTCATATTATGATAGCGGTCAGCCAATTTAATAATAATGACACGTGGGTCTTGTAGGGTAGCTTGTAAAATTTTTCGGAACGAAGCAGCTTTGTTATATTCTTTATCACTAGAATGGCTGAGTTTGGTGACACCGTCGACCAGTTCTGCCACAGTTAGTCCAAATTTTTCTTTAATATCTTCTTTGCTAAAATCGGTGTCTTCAATCACATCATGTAGCAATGCAGCCATCAGAGTTTCTGCATCTAAACGCATGTGTGCCAAAATGCAACTGACGGCAATCGGGTGCAGTATGTATGGCTCACCACTTTTCCGCGTAATTCCATCATGCGCAATATCGGCATAATCGCAGGCCGCAAGCACTCGTTCGACTTCACTTTCATTCAGATAAGCGTCGATAATCACTTTGAGTTGTTGTTTGGCTTGGCTGACTTCTGCGCCTGGCATATAACACCTGTACCTATACCATGAGGAATCTATTCGTTAGTTCAATTTTTAATAAAAAGCAAAGTGCGAAACTTGTCAAATTTTTTATGCAAAAATCGCAAATCGGCAGTTTAAAAAAATAGCGTAATTTAAGTTAATGTTATAACTGTTCTTGAAGAAATATTAAAGTTCCAAGCATAAAAAAGCCTAGTTAAAAACTAGGCTTTTATGTAGTTTTTCTTTCTTATTGGAAAGAGAAACCATCTAAATTCAAATTGTTTGCAGAAAGTGCAAGATCAAGGCTTGAAGTTTGGTAGTCTTGCTCACGTTGTTTCAAAATATCTTTTGAAACGTGACCAATTGCGATTTCACGCAGTGCGACAACTGTTGGTTTATCGTTGTCCCATTCTACAGTTGGTTCAATACCTTGGCGTGCGAGTTGGCGCGCACGTTTGCTTGCCACTAGTACAAGCTCAAAGCGGTTGTCTACATGGTCTAAACAATCTTCAACGGTTACGCGTGCCATATGTGCTCTCGTATAAATGCTAAAATTCGGAAACAGACTGTGCAGTATAAAATGCTTTCAGTTCAGACTCAAGTTTTAATCATGATTCAACTGGAGTGATCAACTTTTGAATTAAGTCTTGATGGCGGTTGGCTTGCTGCGTTAGAACCAAACGGTTTGCTGTAATGACAGATTCAAGATCATGCAAGGCTTTATTAAAGTCATCATTAATAATGACATAGTCAAAATTAACAAATTGTTGCATGTCTTCAACTGCACAGCTTAAACGATGTTCAATCACTTCTACACTGTCTGTACCACGATTAGATAGACGTTGACGTAAATCAAACTGACTTGGTGGTAAAATGAAAATCTGTATTGATTCTGGGAACAATTTGCGAACTTGTTCTGCACCTTGCCAGTCAATTTCTAGTAAAACATCATGTCCTTTGGCGAGTTGCTCTTTTACAGTCGCTTGCGCAGTGCCGTAATAATTGCCAAAGACTTCTGCATACTCAATAAAACCGCCTTGATCCACTAAAGTCAGAAAGTTTTCTTTTTGAGTGAAATGGTAATGCACACCATCAAGTTCACCAGGACGCTGCCCACGAGTGGTATGAGATACAGAAACATGTAAATTACTTACACGCTCAAGCAGGGCTTTTACGAGAGATGTTTTGCCAGTTCCTGACGCAGCAGAAACGACAAACAAGAGACCCGACATGATATTTTTCCTGATATGATAAAATATCTTCTCTATTTTAGAGTAGATGTGTTGCAAACTAAATAGCTAGTCGAATTTTAGTTTGCATAAATTTAGTTTCGCATGACGTGCATTTAAGTGAGCAATGAGGATCTTATGGAAATTGTATTGGCTAATCCGCGTGGTTTTTGTGCAGGGGTCGATCGAGCCATTGCGATTGTAAATCGTGCACTTGAGTGTTTTCAGCCACCAATTTATGTACGCCATGAAGTGGTACACAACAAATTTGTCGTGGATGATTTACGTCAGCGTGGTGCGATTTTTGTTGATGAGTTAGATGAAGTACCAGATGATAATATCGTGATTTTTAGTGCACATGGCGTATCTAAAGCGGTACAGCAAGAGGCAGAGCGTCGCGGTTTAAAAGTTTTTGATGCAACTTGTCCTTTGGTCACCAAAGTGCATATTGAAGTCACTAAATATGCCCGTGAAGGGGTGGAAGCCATTTTGATTGGTCATGAAGGTCATCCTGAAGTGGAAGGCACAATGGGACAATATGACAAAAAAAATGGCGGCGATATTTATCTGGTTGAAGATGAAGAAGATGTCGCTCAGTTGAATGTGCATCATCCTGATAAAGTGGCTTTTGTAACACAAACGACATTGTCGATTGATGACACTGCTAAAGTGATTGATGCGCTGCGCAAAAAATTTCCGAAGATTCAAGGGCCTCGTAAAGATGATATTTGTTACGCCACACAAAACCGTCAAGATGCGGTACGTGATTTGGCTGAGCAGTGTGATGTGGTTTTGGTTGTCGGATCTCCAAACTCATCAAATTCGAACCGTTTACGCGAACTAGCAGAACGTATGGGTAAAGCAGCTTATTTGGTTGATAATGCTGAACAATTGCAGAAAAATTGGTTTGATGATAATACTAAAATTGGAGTAACAGCTGGTGCATCTGCACCTGAAATTTTGATTAAGCAAGTCATTCAGCGTTTACAAGATTGGGGTGCGAAAGTGCCAGAAGAGCTTGCTGGACGTGAAGAAAACATTACCTTTAGTTTGCCAAAAGAGTTACGTATCCCTGTAACACAAGCTTAAAGTGATAATTACTTAACATTTTATTTTTATTCATAATTTGACAGATGATTGCTTTTTGGCAATCATCTGTTTTTTTATGCCATTTATCCTTTTTGTGTTCGTTTTGTAAAAAAAAGAAATATGATTTTAAATAGGGTAAAAGATTAATTGCCTTGGGGAGGGCGTATGCGAACAAATCGAGGGTTCACCTTAATAGAGCTCATGGTGACAATTGCTGTGTTGGCGATTATTGCGACCATGGCAGCACCTTCTTTTGGGAATTTGGTTGTAAGACAAAAATTGAATGGTAACGCACGCGACTTTATTACAACGCTTAATCAAGCTAAATCGCAAGCGGCACTATTGCGAACAACAGTTGCAGTATGTCCAAATAAAACCAATAGTGATGATAATTTTACAAAAGATGAATGTGCATCTGCAGTAATTCCAAATTATGCATCTATGACGAACACGCAGAAACAAACAGTGCAAATTGATCGCGTTTTTCAAGTCACGGTGGATCCTGCTGTGACAGTACAATCAACAAGTAGCACTGCAGCATTATTTAACTCTACTGGCAGCGCTAATGCTCAGGTCTCATTTAATATCTGTGCTTCTGGAAATTCACGGACGATAACCGTGCAACGTTTAGGTGCAGTTAGTCAAAGTTCAGGAACCTGCTAATGAACTACAATAAATATCAAGCTGGCGTAGGGCTTATGGAAGTGCTGGTTGCTTTATTGCTATTGGCAATTGGTGTACTAGGCTATGTTGCCTTGCAACTACGTGCAATTGATGCTTCATCTGAAGCTTTGACTAAATCTCAAGGGATATTAATTCTAAGAGGTTTGGCTGAAAATATTCGCGCAAATGGCGCAGGCCAAGCTAATTATGCAACGGCTGTTCGGGGTTATACATCTATTACAGCAACTCCAACAGCTCCAACTCCATCTTGCTTCAATCCTTCAACATTATGTACCCCAGCGCAAATGGCGAATTACGATGCCTATAATGCAGCAAAGTCAGCATTTGAAATTGGGATGAAAATTACGATGGCGGAATGTCCAGGTGTTTCAAGTGCGCCTGTTAAAAGACAATGCTTATATGCTGCATGGGATAATACAACCATAACAGCAACGTCATCTGCGGCTGATGTTAGTCAATGTATGTCATCTAATGGAATTTATGTAAATACTGCACGTTGTTTGATGATGGAGGCATATTAAAATGAATAACAACTATGTTTCTATGACAAAACAACAAGGTTTTACCTTAGTTGAATTGATGGTAGCCCTAGTTTTGGGGTTATTGATCAGTGCTGCTGCAATTCAATTATTTACTGGGGGATTGCTGTCCTCTCGCATGCAAGAGGCAAGTGCAGAGTTACAAAATAGTGGTGTATTTGGTTTGGATTATATTGCCAAAGACATTCGTTTAGCCAATTATGCTAACACGACCAATCCTGAACTAAATGAACAAACCTCATGGGGTGGGGTAGTCCTGACTGCAAGAACGGCTACAGTCACAACAGCGAATATTCCTATTCCAGCTTCTACTCCATTTGTTTCAAATGGCTTATTAAGCCACAGTCAAGGCGACACCTTAAGTACTGTAACAAATGAATGGCGTGGACTTTCGAATGTTAACCTTACTAGCGACCAGTTGACCATTCAATTCATTTCTCCAAATGCGATGATAAATTGCGAAGGAGCAAATGTTCAAGCCGGTGACTATGTTATACAACGATATTTTGTTAGACGAGATCCTGCAACTGCTACCTCTGGTACAGACTATGGACTAGCTTGTGATGCAAATCAACCAACTGCTGCTGGAACAACGCCAGTTTTGCCACCCACAACAATTAATGGTTTTGGTGACGCGGGAGAAATTATTATTCCACGTGTAGATCATTTTACAGTGCAATTAGGCGTAAGAAATAGTTTGGGGAACTTGGCATATTACACAATTAATCAATATCGGACACTTGCAACAACTGAACGTGCAGCAGCTAGAATTCCACCACGTATTATCTCTGTAAAACTTGGGGTCTTGGTGCGATCAATGGACAATACTAATAATTCGGCTATTGATTTAACGAAGCAAATTCCAATTTTGAATCAAAACGTTACGTTAAATAATACAACCACAAAATTTGCTCGTCGTGTATATACCACCAATATTACATTGCGCAATGGTTTAGGAGAAGCACTATGAAACACAGTACTTTAACTCACCAAGCACAGCGTGGTGCGACATTGATAGTTGTGTTATTCATGTTATTGCTCATTACGATTGTGGGCATCATCGGTATCCGTGTGGCAATCACATCCTTAAACATTGCGACCAATAGTCAAGTGGGGCAGCTTTTATTGCAAACAGGTGATACACCGACCAATCAATTTTTAAACGTCTCTAATTATAATGATTTAACGGTTTTGAGTGGTGCGATAGGTAAGGCGATTGAAGAAAACAAGGTTGCACCTGGTAAAGAAATCATTTTTTGTTATAAACCAACATCTAATCTCAAATTGGGTTCAGCACTTGATACGACAGTGCTAGTGCCACCTGCTAAAGGTGATCCTGCAGATAGCAAAGCGACAATAGATTCGACCCAGACCAATCGTAGTGGGTTTTGTGATTTAGAGGCTGATTATGGGAGTGCTCGTCAGGCAGTAGTCACACAAGTTGCTGTGCGCATTCCTACTGACGCCATAACAGATGCAAATCCAGGTTCAACACTTGCACGAGATACAGATGTAAGTTTGCAATCAAATACGTCTAAAGGAAAAGTTGAAGCTCGAGTACGTGTTACGTCAACAGCAATTATGCCAGCATATTCAACAGAAAATCTTGCGACGGTACAAAGTGAATGTATCGGCTCTTCAAGTACAGTGGGGTATATCAATGACAATATTGATGATGCCGTTTCTGGAAAAAGAACGGTTGCTGATTGTTTAAGAAGTTATGGTATTCCTGTGAATACTCAAGTCCAAGAAATTGATTTACGTAAACGTGATATTCAAATCACAGCACCATGATGAGTGGGAGAACAATAATGAAACCAAATAAGTTTGAGCGAAAAGATCGCACCCAAATTCATACTGGTGCTGTATTTTCAGTTGTGTTTACGGGTACGTTGCTCGTTGCATCATCTGTTGTTCAAGCGACAGATTTACAGATTTACGCAAAGCCGAGTGCGGGTAAAAAAACCATTGTCATGATGTTGGATACATCAGGCTCTATGAGTTATACAGATTCTGGGCAGACTGGTTCGCGTTTAACTCGTTTAAAAAATGGGATGTATGCTTTTTTAGATAGTAATAACCCTACCTTAAATGAGGTAAGAGTTGGCTTGGGGCATTATTCGGTTGGTGGTAATGGGCGAGCAGGTCGTATTCTAGTTGCAGTAGATAAGTTGGGTCCAGTCGGTTCAGCTCAGCGTAATGCTTTGCGAGCTGCAGTGCAAGGACTATCAGCTGATGGAGGAACTCCCACAGCGCATGCATATGCAGAAGCAGCAGCATATTTGATGGGGACGTCAACGCGTAGTGTTGCTACGATAGAGAAAGATGTATATAGGAAACAGAATATTAATTATTATTCGTGTCCAAATGGTTATCCAAACTTTAACTCATCAGATCTAAAATGTTATAAAAACAATGGCAGTAGTACTAATGCGACTTTTGTAGAAACCAAAACCTTATATTATCAATGTAATAGTTATAATAATACAAACTTCAGTACGGGTACTCAAACTTGTTCTGATTGGAGCCAGTTAACAAGTCCCCCTTCAGCTACAGAGCTTGCTCAAGATGGAAACAAAGAAACGAGCTTAGGCACAATTTATTTTAAATACGAAGAGCAGTTAGATGGTTCTAATGCTGACAGTGGTTTTGCTAATTCAATTGATTCAATAAAAAATAGTACTAAAACTGCTTATGTTTCTCCATTGCCTGCCGAAGCGGATCGAGTGAGTTGTGATGGGCAGGGAGTTTATATCTTGTCGGATGGTGCCGCAAATGGTACCAGTACATCTAGAGCAACAAATATCATGAGTACTGCACTGGCAAGTTATGGCAGTGGTTTTACCTGTTCTGGAGGTATGTCTGATGCAAATGATCCTGATGGTAATGCTGGTGGTTGGCATTGTATGGGGGAGTTTGCAAAAAAACTCTTTGATAAAACTAAAAATCCTGCTGGGGTGTCAATTCAGACTGCATTTGTAGGTTTTGGTAATGATATGAATGGGCTAACTAAATCATATGTCCAAAGAGCATGTCAACTGAGTTCGCGTTCTCAGCCAGATCGTGCAGGTGATGATTCGTGCTCACCAGATCAGGGTACGTATTCAGTAACTTATCCTGGTTATGGTAATGGTGGATTTTTTACAACGCAAAGTGCTGCAGGTGTAACTGATAGTGTAATTGCCTTTATTAATAACTTGGGTGCTGCACCTTTGGAACCATTAACTACGGGTGCGATTTCAGTGCCAGTCGATAGTTTGAACCCAAATGGTTTGCAACCTTATGGTTATTTGCGTGCTTTAGAGCCAAACCCTCAGAGCAATAAAGTTATTTGGGCTGGGAACTTAAAGAAATATCAAGTTTTGCTTTCTGGTACGAATGCTGGTGCTTTCGCTGCGGCGAATGGTACAACCTTGGTTTATAATACAGATGGTGGTTTCCAAACCAATACCAAGGACTTATGGAACAGTGCCAGTGTTTATCAGAATGAAAGTTATAATGATGGCGGCATTATTACTCTAGGTGGCGCTTATTCCAAAGTTCCAATGCCAATTCTAGGGCAATCTCAAAATTTAAGTGTGACCCCAAAACAATATGCTTATACAGCAAATGCTAATCAACTACGTCGCTTGTATACCGATGTATCTGCGACTGGAGGAGCTACTTTAACGAATGCTGCAAATGGCGCGAGCTTGCTTACTATTCCAAGTGGAACTTTACCCTCTTCTAATATCACAACCTATATTTTGAGTCAGTTTGGTACCCAAACAACGCTTAAAGATTTCCCATTATTGGTCAAGCAAAAGCTATTAAACTATTTGGGTTATAGTGTTCCTCTAGACGAGACGGCTACAGCTCTGCCAACCACGTTGACTACTCCAAATTCGCCATATTTAGCAATGGGCGGAAGTATTCACTCCTTCCCAGTTCAGTTGACTTACTCAGGTACACTAGACAGTGCTGGTGAATTAACCAGTACTCGAAGTCAATCAGTATTGTATGGAACAATGGATGGTGGTTTGCATTTGGTCGATGGTGAAACTGGTGTAGAGCAAATGGTATTTGTTCCTGCTGAATTATTAAGAGGCACAGTATCATCTAAAGCATTAGTAAAAGGACAAGATGACACCAATGCGCCTGTAGATGGCGTGGATGGTGCATGGGTGGCAGATCCTGCTTATAAAACTCAAAAAGCTGCATCATCTTCAGAAAGTAGTATGGTTAAAGCACGCCAAATGAATATTTATGGCGGGTTACGTATGGGGGGGAGCAGCTATTATGGTTTAGATGTGTTGACCCCTACGAGTCCGAAGTTGTTGTTTAGAGTTGGTCCTGATATCGCTAATTACAGTCGAATGGGACAATCTTGGTCTAAACCAGTATTGGCAAATATTCGTTATAACGGCGCAATTCGTCGCGTTATGATTGTTGGTGGGGGCTATGATCAATGTTATGAAAACCCTAGCTTCCGTTTAGGAGTAACTGTTGCAACAACAGATTATCCCGATACCACTTGTAATAATAAGTCAGCTGCTCAAGGAAATGCAGTTTATATTATTGATGCAAAAACAGGTGAACGTATCTGGTGGGCAAGTTCGACTGGTGCGGACACAAATAATGTCAATATGACGCACAGTGTGGTAAGCCGCATCAGTGCACTGGATCGTGATGCAGATGGCTTGATTGATCATCTTTATTTCGGTGATTTAGGTGGGCAGGTCTTTCGTGCTGACTTAAATAATAGCCAAACTTTATCTGGGTCAACTTACAGTGCATTTGGTGTGCGTGTTGCTCGTTTAGCAAATCTTGCAACGGATGGGACGACTGGTGCGGCATTGACTTTAGGTAAAAATCCACGTTTTTATGAGGCACCAACCGTAACGATTCATGATCAAGGGGCGACCACATTTATTCTTGTTGGTTTGGCATCCGGTAACCGAAGCACACCACTTGATGTTTATCCGAGTGTAGGTCGTGATGGTATGTTACCAACCACAGCCTTGACTGATCGGTTGGTCAATAACGTATATGGTATTATTGATCGTGACTTTATTAAGCGTAATTTAATTACAGGTTCTCCAACCTTAGAGTCTCAAAATAAGACCCTTGCGAATTTACAAAAAAATCCACAATTATTATCAGGTGTTGTTGCATCTACCTTTATTGGTACAAGTGCAAGTAAAGATGGTTGGTATCGTTCACTTTCAAGTAATGGAGCTGGTACAGAGCGTGCTGGAGGAAGCTTCCGTGTACTAGGTGGAATGAAGGCTTTTGAAGAACCAATGGCGATTACGGGAAATCTAATTGTGCCAGTATATGACCCACAAGGTACGGGTATTGCACCACAAAATCCATGTTTACCACGTGTGGTGGGTGAAACAGACCGTCAAAAGTATTGCTTACCATTTGGTGCATGTTTGACTACGAGCGGTGCCGTTGATATTACTCGAGAAGGTGGGACAGGATTTGTTACAAAAACGACAGGATGCCCTGCTGGTGTGGCTGAGTGTAATGATAATCCAATTGGTTCAGGTATTCGTGGTATTGCTTTAGTGCCAACAGGTTCGGGTACAGGTGGACCGGACTGCGAATCAACTATTAGTACCAGTCAGGGAGGAGTGGGTAAATGGGAATGCCGTCGAATTGTCAATCCAACACGGTGGTATGAAAAATGGGTGCAATAAATAACAATAAAATCCCTAAATTACATGCTGTTTGGCGTAATTTAGGGCGGAGACCACAAGGTTTTACCTTAATTGAATTGATGTTGGTTGTTGTGATCGTGGCAATTTTTGCTGCGATTGCAATACCAAGCTATTTGAATTATGTACGCCGTGCAGACGCAGGATTAGCGCAACAAGAACTGCAAAAAATTGCGGAACAATTGGAGCGCCATAAATCACGTAACTTTTCGTATAGAGGGTTTGATCCCAATTTTATTTATGGGGTTACAGGTGCGATGAATTCTGTAACCTTGCCACGGGGGGCAACTAGCTCAGGCATCAAATATACCATCACCATTCGTGATGGTGATGATCCGACCAAGTTATTAACAGATACGACCGCTTCGCCAGCAATTAGAGCGCGACGCTGGGTGATGATGGCAGAATCAACAGATGTTAACAATTATAGTTATTTGCTCAGTAGTACAGGGGTGCGTTGTAAGAATAAAACGAAAGCAAATCTCGAATATCAAAACAGTACAACAAAAGATGCTAGCTGCGGTTCATCTGCAACAGGGAGCGAAAGTTGGTAATGAAGGGCTTTACACTTATCGAGTTAATGATTGTTGTAGCAATTATTGGAATTCTTGCGGCAATTGCTTATCCATCTTATACAGGTTACAAGGTTCGTGTGCAAAGAGCAGATGCACAAACTGAAATGTTGCAAATTGCCCGTACTTTGGCAAGTTATAAACTTGCTAACAGTAATTTTGCAGGAAGAACATTATCGAATGTTTATGGTTCAGCTCAAACCTCTGATGGGATGTATGATTTCACGCTCACAGATAGAAATAATGTTTCATTAACAAATAGTTCTGCTAATACGAATGGTTGGTTGTTGATTGCCACACCTAAATCAGGGACAGTTCAAGATGGTAATGGGGTTATCTGTTTAAATGATCAAGGACAAAAATACTGGTCAAAAGCTGCAACCACATGTGTGCTGTCAGCTAGTTCAACTTGGGAAGGTCGCTAGTTAGCTCCCAAATTCAAAACTGTGGATAATCATTTTTTGATCTTTCCCTCTAGCAGAATTTAGCGTAGAATGTCGCCCTCTATGAAAGGGGTTTGAAGTGTATCGATGGTCGATACAGGGATAATCCGTAAAAACTATAAGGTTGTATCATGGTAGTTATTCGTCTTGCACGCGGTGGTGCTAAAAAACGTCCGTTCTATCAAATCATTGTGACTGATAGCCGCAATGCGCGTGACGGTCGTTTCATCGAACGTATTGGTTTCTTCAACCCGACAGCTCAAGGTAAAGCAGAAAAACTTCGTTTAGATGCTGACCGTTTTGCTCACTGGGTAGCACAAGGTGCTCAACCTTCTGATCGTGTTGCTTCTTTAGCTGCTCAAGCTAAGAAAGCTGCAGCTACTGCATAATTTTAGATTAAGTAGTAGGTAGCCCATGACACCAACACAGAATGTTCCCGAAGATCGTATTCAGATTGGACAGTTACGTTCAGCATATGGATTAAATGGGTGGCTCTGGGTCTATTCCAATACAGAACCGATGAGCAACATCTTTGACTACCTGCCTTGGTACATTGAGACCAAAGCAGGTTGGCAACAAGTTGATGTAAAACGTTGGAAACCGCATGGCAAAGGCTTGGTTGTTTCGCTAAAAGGTGTGAGTGATCGTACTGCGGCGGATAATCTGGTTGGCGCAAATGTCTGGATTTCAAAATCGCAACTGCCTCAAGCAGGCGTGGACGAGTATTATTGGTCGGATTTAAAAGGCTTAACTGTGTTAGGTCTAGATAATGAAGAACAAGAAGTTAATCTCGGTCAAATCCATGAATTGTTTGAAACAGGTGCTAACGATGTGATGGTAGTTCGTGCAACTGCTGAAAGTGTCGATAGCGATGAGCGAATGATTCCATGGCATAAAGATGTGGTACAACGCGTTGATCTTGAAGCTGGTCGTATCTACGTGAATTGGGGCGTAGATCACTAATTATTTTTGGAAATACGGGAGTCTGCGATGTTTTTTGCAGTCATTACGCTTTTTCCTGAAATGTTTGAAGCGATTACAGCCTACGGTATTAGCGGGCGCGCAGCAAAACGTGACATAGTACAGCTCCATTGTATCAATCCACGTGAATTTGCTGAGGGCAACTACAAAAGAGTGGATGAACGTCCCTTTGGTGGTGGTCCAGGTATGGTGATGATGGCTGAGCCTTTGGCGAAAGCAATTCAATGTGCCAAACAGCTTGCAGAGCAAGCGGGAGCAGTTCATGTTCCTGTGGTGTATATGTCACCGCAAGGCAAAACCCTGAATGAACCAGCTGTACAACAGTTCGTCGATTATGATGGCTTGATTGTGCTGTGTGGGCGTTATGAAGGGGTCGATGAGCGTTTAATCCAAAAATATGTTGATCAGGAATGGTCGATCGGGGATTACGTATTATCGGGTGGTGAACTTCCTGCGATGGTGCTGTTAGATAGTGTAATTCGGAGACTTCCGGGTGCGATGTCTGATGAGCAATCTCATGTGCAAGATTCTTTTGTGGATGGTCTGTTAGATTGCCCACAATATACCAAGCCAGACCATTTTGAAGGATTGGATGTACCTGAAGTCTTGAAATCGGGACATCATGCCAATATCGAGAAATGGCGGTTTTTGCAGCGTTATCAACGTACTCTTGAACGCCGACCTGAGTTGGTGGAAAAGGTTGAGTTGAGCAAGCAGCAGAAAAAATGGCTCAAAGATTTATCAGGAAAATAACTTTCGGTTATTTACTGAAGCCAATACTTGAGCGGTTGTGTTGAAGTATTGTTTATTAGGCTCTTTATGACTTGAAGCGGTCAAGCATAAAGGGAAAGTCAATCGGGTCTATGCGCTTTAGCCTCTATACCCAGTGGATCTCAGACCTCTTCTGACCCACACATATTGGAGATACCCCATGAGCGGTAAGCATCCTTTAGTACAAGCTGTTGAAAATGCACAGCTTAAACAAGACATCCCAGCTTTTGCACCAGGTGACACTGTTATCGTTCAGGTAAAAGTAAAAGAAGGTGATCGTGAGCGTCTTCAAGCATTTGAAGGTGTTGTAATCGCGAAGAAAAACCGTGGTTTGAACTCTGCGTTCACAGTACGTAAAATTTCTAGCGGTGTTGGTGTTGAGCGTGTTTTCCAAACTCACTCTCCAATCGTTGCTAAAATCGAAGTGAAACGTCGTGGTGACGTTCGTCGTGCTAAACTTTACTACCTACGTGAATTGTCTGGTAAAGCTGCACGTATTCGTGAAAAGTTACCAGCTCGTAAAACTGTTGCTTAATCAGTTTTATTTGAGTGAAAAAATGCGCCGTTTGGCGCATTTTTTTTGGGTTAAGCTTTAGAGCCCTTGAAGTTTTAAGCGGTTGGCATGTTGACGATAAACATCGACTGGATCTGGTGAGAATACCGAACGCAAAGCAAAGAATTGATTAATCACATCTAAGTGGTTCCAGTTGTAATTATCTCGAATGGTTTTGCCATACTTTGCGCTACAACGTGAGACCAAGCCATCATTGTCATTCGGAGCTTGCATCAATAAACCTGTTGCTGCCAATAATGAATCAGTATCAAGGATATTGGTTAGAGTTGAATTACCAGAGAACGAATAGAAGTAAATGCCATTTTCTGTTGCAGCACCTTCACCGCAGGCTGTCTTCGGCATACCTAAAGCATACTTTTGACTAAATGATTTAGATCCTGCCTGACTTAAGCTTTTTCCAGCAGCAAGGGCATCATGCGGGAGTGAATTAGGATCCTGCTGTTGTGCCCATACAATCGCTTTAGAACCAAAGTTAATCAGACTGACCAAGGGCTGCTCTAATGGTGTACCTTGAGCTGAAATAATCAGATCAGCCACAGGAGAGCCTTTTAAAGGGCTTGATATTGCAGTTGATGACGCAACTTTAGAGGGGGCAACATTTGAAACATAAGCAATACTATGCCCACCGTGACTATGCCCCAGTAAATTGACTTTGCTTGCACCAGTAATTGCTAAAATTTCATCGACTTGTTGTAGCAGTTGTTCCCCACGAACTTCGGAACTATTAAAGGGCGAAACGCGTGTTGCCCATGCGTTGGCACCATTACGTGCTAAATCAGGCAAAATTTGATACCAATAATCTACACCCAGTTCATCTGTGCCTGCACGAATCCATCCTCCCATACCATGTGCAAAGACCAATGGGTATTTGGTTTTTGCATAGTTTGAGGTGACGTATTTAGCTTGAATTTGTGATGCGCTGGCTTGAGTTTGGGTGGTGCTTAGTACGCAGGTTGATAGCAGTCCAGCTATCAATAGTTCATATTTCATTGATCTTCCTCTATTTTAATTTTTCTATCGACAAAAATAATTGTCAAAATGAGTATAAAGTTGGAGTGAGGATTGGGCAGATAAATCCGATTAAATTAAATACAAATTGTAACTTTATAATTCTAAATAAATCCCGCTAAGTCATCTGCTTAGCGGGAGGGTGTATTAAAGCCCTTGAAGTTTTAAGCGGTTAGCATGTTGACGATAAACATCGACTGGGTCTGGGCTGAAGAGACCTCTTAATCCCAAAACTTGGTTGACTTCATCTAAGTGATTCCAATCGTAATTATCACGAATGACTTTGCCGAAATGGGTGCTGCAACGCGCAACCAATCCGTCATTGTCAGTGCTGATATAGGAGATTGGAGCCAGCAGCGAAATGGCACTGTCTGCAACATCAATCACGTTGGTCACTTGAGAGGTTCCTGTCCAAGAATAATAGTAAATCCCATTATTGGAGCTGGCTCCACTTTTACTACAGTCCGATGCTAAGGCTGTGGTTGGGTATTTTTGATTGAAAACTTGAGAACCTTTTTCACTGATCGAGGTTAGCGAAGCCTTCAGATCGCTTTTCAGCGATGGGTTCCCCTCGGCAAAGGTAATAAGTGGTCCAATAATATAATCCGTAGCGATGCTCAAGAGCTGTGAACCTGTTTGGCTTGACAGTAAATCGTCTGCGACTTTGGAGCCTCTGAATGTTGCACCAACCCCCGTGAGTGATGCGACATATTGTGGTTTAACTGCTTCGACATAGCGAATCGTCGGTCCCCCATGACTATGTCCAATTAAATTGACTTTGGGTTTTCCCGTAATAGCCATCACTTCTTCGACTTGTTGTAACAGTTGTTCGCCACGAACTTCGGTCGATTCTAAAGGCGAAATTTGTGCGGCAAAGGTGGTTGCACCATTACGTGCCAAATCGGGCAGAATTTGATACCAATAATCTAAGCCGAATTCGGCGACACCAACACGGCTAAAACCAAACATCCCATGAGTAAATAATAATGGGTATTTGGTTTTAGCATAGGTACTTTGAGCAGTGGTATTTACGCTAAGCACGCCCGCAGTTACCGAACTGGTCGTGAATCCGATGCATGCGACTAAACCCAGCAGTGAAATGCTATGTGCTATTTTTTTCGTTTTATACATATTTTCATCCTGAAAAAAGGTTTGGTTGGGCAGAATTATTCTGCGAAGGGTAGTTTTCCTCCTGAGTCATGTGTGGTTTCAAAAGTTCCAAGTCGAAGTTGTTCTTGTGGATTTTTAAATTGTTGCTGGCGTAATTGAGCAATGGCTTGTTGTTGTGCAGATTCGCTCATCTGGCTCTTTAGAATTTGGTCACGCTGCGTTAAGTAGTCATTCACACGTGATTTCCATTGACCTCGGTCTTGATCTAGTTGTTCCAGTCTAGCGGTTGCATCTGCACCGACTAAATTCATGCGCATTTGGCGAAGTTCATCAGCAGAACCACCGCGAGCTTTAATATCACTGGTCAATTTGCGTAGATCTTCCAACTTAGACAATTGTTCTAAATTCTCACGCCAATCTTCAGGTAACTGGGCAAATAGTTCTTTTAGTTTTTGTGCTTTTTGAACTTCATTTAGAGATGAATCTGCCATGATTGACATGCGGTCTAAGGTATATTCATGGTAGCTATTTTCTGCACCAAATAATCCCTCAATTTCAGTAGCGGAAAAAAATTGTGTGCGTAAGTTTTTCATCAATGCAAAAACTTTTCGATAGTACTCTGGGTCTTGTTTATCTAGGTTGGGTTGTTTTAAGTTACCTAACTGAATACGGTAATCAATATAGCGATTCCACAAATCAATAATTTGGCTTAACACAGGTTCTTTGTAGCCTTTTTGCATGTAGTGCGTAAAATCTTGCTTAATCTGGTCAATCTTTTTTTCACCATATTGGGTAATGAAATATTCAAAGCAATTTCGCGTTTGTTCATTCACGATTAAATGCTGACTTTGATCTAAACTAAGCTGACAATTCACTTCGGTATCTTGTTGGCTTGTGCTGACAAAAGGCTGTGTGGAGTCATGTGATAATGCTGTATTCCCAGCAAGAGCCGATGTGGAATTCGACGGCGCATCTGCGAGTGAAGAGGCTGTGGTGTTGGAGCCAGTGGTTGCACTCGGCGCAAGCCACACTAAAAAACCAAGTAGAATAATTACTACAACGGCGAGTATCAGCCATAATTTCTTTTTTTGCATATCCTATGCCCAATATCCATTTTTAATTTTTATGGGGTTCATTCGCTGAACTTGTTTTATTGTGCAATGCAAACGCAAATAAACAACAGAAAAGTTGTAAAACTAGATGAGCGGTTGTTAGTATTGCGGCAGTTGAAATACGTGTTCTGAGTTATGAAATCATCTGCTGCAAAAATCCAGCGCCGCGCGGTTCATGGGGTGTTTTTGTTAAATAAACCCTTGGGTATTAGTTCAAATGCGGCATTACAAAAAGTGCGCTGGTTATTGAGGGCAGAGAAAGCAGGACATACGGGTGCTTTGGATCCCCTGGCATCTGGTTTATTACCCATTTGCTTTGGTGAAGCAACGAAGTTTTCTCATTTCTTATTAGATTCAACCAAGCGTTATCAAACCACGATCCAGCTTGGCCACAGCACAACGACGGGTGATGTGGAAGGGGAGATACTGCTCGAACAAGCGGTGCCAGTATTGACTGAAGAGAGTATCCAGAATGTATTGAATCAGTTTGTTGGAGAAATTCAGCAAATTCCTCCAATGTATTCTGCCCTCAAAAAGCAGGGGCGTCCGCTATACGAATTGGCACGTAAAGGCATTGAAGTGGAACGTGAAGCACGTCCTATAACCATTGAAGCCATTCAGCTCCTTTCCTTTACTGAAAACAGCATTACTTTAGATGTGACTTGCTCTAAAGGCACCTATATTCGTGTGTTGGGGGAAGATATTGCCAAAGCTTTAGGATCCTATGGGCATTTAACCTATTTGCACCGCATTCAAACGGGTCATTTTGAACTGATTCCAAGCTATACCATTGAATATCTAGAAGGCTTAACAGAACAAGAGCGCGAAGCGCTGTTATTGCCTGTGTATGCACCCGTACAGCATTTTACTCAAATTCAAGTCCCAGAAGGTCGGGCAGAATATTTTAGTCGTGGCATGGAAAGTAATATTGATCATACTGCTGAAGCACAAGTGTTGGTTTTTGATGGTGATAAGTGCTTGGGTCTAGCTGAAATCAACGATCGAAAGCGTTTAATTCCTAAACGTGTTTTGAATCTGTAGGAGACCCAATATTATGGAACTTGATCTTATTCTGAGTTTGGTCTTCTTTGCTTTTTGCGCGGGAGCAATCGATGCTGCTGTGGGTGGTGGTGGACTCATTCAAATCCCTGCCATTATGGGGGCAATGCCACAGTTGGCACCTGCTACAGTTTTTGGCACCAATAAGCTCTCTTCTATTTTTGGTACGGCATCTGCGGCATTTTCATTTATGCGCCGCGTATCCTTATCATGGAAATTGCTATTGGTGATTGGAGTGGGGGCTTTTATTAGTTCTTATTTGGGAGCCGCATGTGTTTCCATGATTCCTACCCAAGTACTGAAACCCTTTGTACTGTGTATGTTGATTATTATCGCCATTTACACATTCATGAAGAAACAATTTGGTCAGGTACATTTTCAACAGGAAATCACCACTAAAATACTGGTACTTGCAGCAGTCGGCAGTATCTTGATTGGCTTTTATGATGGAATTTTTGGACCAGGAACGGGCAGTTTCTTTATTTTCTATTTTATTCGCTACTTAAAAGTCGATTTTCTTCATGCTTCGGCACTCTCCAAAATTGCCAATTTCATGACCAATTTTGCGGCACTGAGTTTTTTCGTGCCTGCAGGTCATGTATTGTTTGGCATTGGCTTAACTATGGCTGTTGCCAATATAGCAGGCTCTTTGGTTGGAGTTAAACTCGCTTTAAAATATGGCAGTGGTTTTATTCGTATCATCTTTTTAATATTAGTGTCTATTTTAATTGTCCGATTAAGTTACCAAATTCTCTTTCCTGCTTAATTTTCAAATATATGCATTGAGACATGAGGATTAATCATGTTTTGATGCCTAAACATAAAATAATTACACGTCTTATTTTTGATTATTTATTCCAAAAAGTAATTCTTTTTCTAGGTAGGCGATTTATTTCACTATTTCTATTGAATAGTGTGTCTTTTTTTTTTATTTGTATGAATAATAAACAAAGTATAGCCATAACGATTTTTTTGCTGCAGATAACTATTTGAATAGACATTAGAAGATTCATCAAGAAATAAGCTCTTAGAGATCGTAAGTATTATAGATTTTGTTGAAAAACTATGGGGTAAAAATGAGAAAAGTTAATGTTGTTTATCAGGGACAAGGTTTAGTTAAAAAAACGGCATTGAGTGCCATGATTCTTGGGGCTGTATTGGTACTTAGTGCATGTGAGGATACCAAACATATTACAGAGACCATAACCGTGACTAACTCCGTCAATTCTGTGAGTAGTGGAACAGGTGCGCCGAAAGCCGATATTGGGGTAGATGGTGGTTTTTACATCGACACTGATGCTTATGTAATGTACGGACCGAAAAAGAATGGCACTTGGCCAGCTGTAGGTGTTGCTTTGGTAGGTGCCGCAGGGGCAAACGGGGCAAATGGTTATAGTGTTTTAAGTGGGAAAGGGGCTCCTGCGCTTACAACAGGTCAAATTGGTGATTTCTATATCGATACTGATGGCGTTATTTTATATGGTGCTAAAACTAGTGCTGGTTGGCCTACCACAGGGATTTCGTTGATAGGTGCGACTGGTTCTCCTGGTCAGAATGGTGCAACAGGATCGGCAGGTCAAAATGGAGCTACAGGAGCACAAGGAGTTGCAGGATTTTCAATCCGTAGTGGTCAAGGAGCACCATCCGCAAGTGAGGGAAATGTTGGTGATATATATGTAGATGTTACCAATGGTCGATTGTATGCTGCAAAAACAACAAGTGGTTGGAACTATTCAAATTATAGTTCATTAGTTGGAAGCACAGGAGCGACAGGTGCCACAGGTGCAGCAGGTCAAAATGGCGCAACAGGTGCGACAGGTGCCACAGGTACAGCAGGTCAAAATGGAGCAACAGGAGCAACAGGAGCGACAGGTGCCACAGGGGCAGCAGGTCAGAATGGTACAACAGGAGCGACGGGTGCCACAGGTGCAGCGGGTCAGAATGGAGCTACAGGAGCGACGGGTGCCACAGGTGCAGCAGGTCAAAATGGCGCTACAGGAGCGACAGGCACCGCAGGATCTGATGGACGTACTATCTTAAATGCGGCAAGAGCACCCCTCGCTTCAGATGGTGAGGATGGTGATTTTTATATTGATACAACCAGCAATATTTTTTATGGACCAAAAACAGCAGGAGCTTGGGGTGCTGGAATAGTATTGCAGGGCGCAACAGGAGCGACAGGTGCAGCAGGTTCAACAATTTTGTCTGGAAGCGGAGCACCGGCTGCAGCTGTTGGCAATACGGGTGACTTATATATAGATACTTTAGATGGTGCGCTATATAGCAAAACCAGTGTAGGTTGGACGTCTTTGGCATTGTCTTTACAAGGTCAAACTGGAGCTACAGGCGCAACGGGTGCCACGGGTCAAACGGGTGCTACAGGCGCAACAGGAGCGACAGGTGCTATAGGTATGGCTGGGAATAAGATTTTCTATGGTAGTACTGCACCATCCTTTATGGTGGGAAATATTGGTGATCTCTATATTGATGCTGATGGAACTTTATATGAAAAAACTGATTTGACCACTTGGGTGTTACGTATATCACTAAAAGGTGAGACGGGTGCAACAGGGGCAACCGGAGCCACAGGCCAAACGGGTGCAACAGGTGCAACGGGAGCGACAGGTGCCACAGGAATAACAGGGGCAACAGGTGCCGCTGGCGTAACGGGAGCGACAGGCGCAACGGGTGCAACTGGGACGATGGTATATACAGGTTCGGCTGTACCTAATAATAGTCAAGGTAATAATGGTGACCTATATATTCAGACAGGTACTGGACTGATCTATAGTAAGTTAGGCGGATCATGGGGAAGTGGTATTGCATTAGGAGGGGGAGCAGGAGCAAGTTTACAATTGTATGTGACTAAACTTACTAACCAGACTTTAAGTCTTCCACCTATAACCCTTATCGATCCAGACAGAGTTACTTTTTCTTCATCTAATAGCATGAATGCAAACTTAACTGGTGGAAACTTTTGGGATGGAACCGTATTTACTGTGGGAACCGCTGGGTTATATCAATTTAATGTTCAGATTGTAACAGATGGTAGCCCACCTCCAGCAGGAGGTGTTGCGAGTGCTGCACTTCCAATGTTGGATATTGGAGATAATAGTTATGATGATAACGATATATTCGGTGTACACGCTGCTTTAACTTCAAGTGTTATGCCAGATGCCTACCGACAACGTGGGATTGTAACTACTACAGTTTATCTAACAGCAGGAACCAGAGTATCGGTAAGAGCCTCTGGAACAACGTCTACAACCCCAGCAGTAATAAGGGCAAATGCTACAACTTTAACCATCACTAAATTATAAGTTTGATATAGTTGTAAAATAAGAGCTTCTAAATGAAGCTCTTATTCTTTATAAAAATGTAAATTGGCAACAATACGTTCTTGTTCAGAAGTGGGAAATTTTTGCTCCATTAAAAGTTTGATCATGGCATTTTTACCGTCTTGCTTATACTTGGCACAATAGGTTGCAGAAACACTCAACTCATCTAAAGATTTCCATGCATAGACACTGTCATCGACAAACAGAATGTCATTTGGAGACTTAATGTTAACTGCCTGCAGTGCAAAGTGGCACGCGGTTTCAAATTGCTTTTGTTCACGATAATAGCGCGCCAGTTCATATAATGGCTCTGCGCGTTGTGGACGGCTGACCCAAGCCTGTAAGTACGCCATATAAATTTGTTCGATGGGTTTGTTGAGCCGTTCGGTTAATTGTGCTGCTCTAAATTGTGCCATCCAACGCTCTTCTTCCCAACCTCCTGCATTAGCACGTCGTTGATAGGCTTCAAGTGCCTGTTGAGGCATGTGTGCATCTTGATAACTCTGTGCGAGATAAAATTGATAGCGTAGATTATCTGGTTCATCCAGAATACCCTGTTTTAAGACTTCAATATCTTTGAGATAGGTTTGCGGGTCATGTCCGCGGGCACTGTCATGTTGTACAAAAATACGTGGACCTTCAAGAGACGTCCATTGATGAGGCGAAGTAGAATCAAGATATTCATGTAATACGCCTTTCCACATCCAAGGCAATTGGGTCGAAATCAGAGCATTGCGTTGATAACGTAAATGATCATAAATGCATTCAAAATAATATGCTGTCCCCGATAATGTACCCCATTGAAATTCCGGTTTTACCAATAAGCTTTCATCGGCATCGATAAACATTAAATAGTCGGCATGGGGAAGGGAAGAATCCTGTGCCAATTGTAAAGCTTCGGTACGATTGAAACCAAAATTGTGCCAAGGGCGTTCAAACAGCTTGCCTGGCAAATCCTGCATAAAGTCCTGAATCAGTTTTTGTGTGCCATCGGTTGACCCCGTATCGACAATCACCCAAGAATGAATCCACGGTTTGACCGATTTTAAACATCGTAAAATCACAGCAGATTCGTTTTTAACGATCATATTGAGGCGAATATGTGGTTGCATTGTTATTCTTATGTTCCCTTCAATCCTTTTGATTATATTAGTTTTTCATTGGGTTGAATTCAAGGATATTCCAGTAAACGTATTATTGTTGAGAGCCTTTGGCGAGATGAAATTCTTTCATTTTAAGAACAGTTGCTGACATGAAAATGTAGCCACTGTTCTTTGGCATTTAATTTGGATTTAAGAGGCTGATACTTTACTAGATTCAGGTGCAGTGCGACTTGCACGGTAGGTGACACCGACTGAAGCGGTCATAATGCAGATTAGAGCTAAAGTTTGCCAAAGGGTGATATGTTCTTTTAACAGCAGCATACCTGCAATTGCTGCTAAAGCAGGAGATAAGCTCGAGAGTGTGCCATAGCTGAGTTTACTCAGACGTTTGAGCGCCATTAAATCAAGGGTATAAGGAATTGCAGTGGCTAAGAGGGCAATCATTAAAGCTTGTGGCCAGTACTGAAATTGCAACATCGCTTCAGGATTACGAATGCTATTAATCGGCAATAAAATTAGCGTTGACAGTACGATGGCGATACTCAGTGCGTGCATCCCCATATTTTGGCGAGCAACTCTTTGACCAAAATAAATATAAAATGCCCAACAAATACCTGCACCTAATGCATATGCTGCACCGATATAAGAAAAATTGTGAGCATGGGTATCTTGCCACGGTACCATTAGAGCAATCCCCGCAATTGCGAGTCCGACCCAAATATAATCACTTTTGTGTTTAATCGAGAGCAGTGCTAAGGTCAGTGGTCCTAAAAACTCTAATCCGACGGCAATGCCTTGCGGTAATTTACCTAAAGAGGCATAAAACAAAACATTCATGACACAGACTGCGGCGCTGTAAAATAATAAGTCTCGCCATTTTAAATGAGGTAGGCGTTGTATGATTTTCCATGAACGGAACATCAACACCACCAAAATAGACGCAAAGCTAAGCCGTAAAGTCACCACAGTAAAAGGGTCTAATGCTTGCATGAGCTGCTTAGCATAAGAGGCACTGACTTGATAGGACAACATGGAAAGTACCATAAATAAGACAGCACTGAGTTGACTGTTGCGCATATCGCTTTTTCTCTACATTTGGGCGGTGGGTCTAATATGAAGTTATTGAGATAATTGGTACAGCTCATCTCAATCGGTTTGGCTTGAAGATGCTAAACTGCTTTGTTTCGCACGTTTGGCTTGTTGGGTCGTATAGGTACAGCCAATCGAAGCTATAATAATGGTGCTTAGGGCTAACCACTGCGTCCAGAGTAATTGTTCATTTAGAAAGACGAAGCCTGATAATGCTGCAATCGCAGGCTCTAGACTCATTAAAGTCCCAAAGCTCATTGCCGTAAGGTTGCGTAAGGCAATCATCTCCAAAGTAAAAGGTAAGGCACTCGCCAGAATGGCCAAGCCAATAAAATAGAATACATTGGAGGGGAGGAAAACATCACTGGTCATACCTGAAAACATCGCGACAGGCATTAAACACAACATGCCGACAAACATACCCAAACATACCGTATGATTGCCTGAAATGCCCGATGGACGTTGACCTGCAATAATATAAACCGCCCAACATGCCCCTGCACCAATCGCGAAGGCAATGCCCGTTAAATCGAGTGATTGTGTGGCTTGGTCAAAAGGAAACAGCAAGATTAAGCCTAAAATTGCCAAACTGACCCAAAGGAAGTCATATTTTTGTCGAGCATAGTACAGGGCGACGCTTAAGGGGCCAATAAATTCAAATGAAACTGCAATGCCCAAAGGGAGCCGTTCAATCGACAAATAAAACAGGCCGTTCATCCCTGCCAGTGCGATGCCATAACTTAAAATGGAAGACCAGCGCACGTTTTTAAAATTAATTTTCCAGATTTGAAAAATAATTGCCAGAATGAGCGCACCAAGCAGCATACGCATGGCAGAAACGGTAAGAACTGGAAATTGCTGAAACAGAATTTTGGCTAATGAGCCGCTACTTTGCACACAAAGCATGGCAACAAAGAGCAGGAAAACCGCTTGCAAATAGGAGGGCGTTTTAAAGTTCAGCATGAGTTAGGACATTTTGTTTTATATCAGATGATCAATTTGTATATTTTTTTCAATCATAACACTGTGCTGGGGAAATAGCTTGTCAGGGATGAACTAAATTAGTGCAATAGATGCAGAACAAAACAAGAGCGTGTTGGTTGGAATACTGAGCTTGAAACAAAATCGATCTATTTCCTGTAGGTAATAGATCGATTTTAAGTTGTGAAATGCGCTTTATTGATTCAATTAAGCGGAGGATGAATCAATAAAAAACCACAGACACAAGTCTGTGGTTTTTCACATCGAATAACTTAGAACAATACGCGAACGCGGATTGTACCTTCAACGTCTTGTAATGTATCAAGTGCTTCTTGAGATGCAGTTGCATCAACATCCATCACTAAATAGCCAACATCACCTTTGGTCATTAAAGACTGACCAGAGATGTTGATGCCGTGTTCAGCAAACAAGTTGTTGATTTTTGAAAGTACGCCAGGCACATTCTTGTGAATGTGAAGTAAGCGGTGTTTACCTTCAGTTAATGGCAACGCAATTTCTGGGAAGTTTACAGCAGATAAGGTCATCCCTTTGTCTGAATAAGAAACGAATTTCTCAGCAACTTCTAAACCAATATTTGCTTGCGCTTCCATGGTCGAACCACCTACGTGCGGGGTTAAGATCACGTTTGGTAGGTTACGTAACGGAGAAATAAATTCTTCACCGTTTGCTTTAGGTTCTTTCGGGAAAACGTCAACCGCAGCACCTGCAAGATGGCCTGATTTTAAGGCATCGGCTAAGTCTTCGATGATGACACATGTACCACGTGCAGCATTGATGAAGATTGAACCTTCTTTCATTTGTGCAAATTGGTCTTTACCGAAGAAGTTACGTGTAGATGGAACATCTGGAACGTGTAAAGAAACCACATCAGCATTAGCAAGAAGTTCACCCATGCTACCGACTTGACGTGCATTACCTAAAGGTAATTTGGTCACTGTATCAAAATAGATAACTTTCATACCCATGCTTTCAGCCAAAACTGAAAGTTGAGAACCGATTGAACCGTAACCTACGATACCTAAAGTTTTACCGCGTGTTTCAAATGAACCTACAGCAGATTTGTTCCAGCCACCTGCATGTGTATCTGTCGATTTTTCAGGTACACGGCGAAGAAGAAGAATAGCTTCTGCAAGTACAAGTTCAGCCACTGAACGAGTATTTGAATATGGTGCGTTAAAGACTGGAATACCGCGAACCATCGCAGCATTTAAGTTCACCTGGTTAGTTCCGATACAGAAACAGCCCACAGCAATCAGTTTGTTTGCTGCTTCAAAAATTTCTTCAGTCAATTGAGTACGGGAACGAATACCAATGAAGTGTGCATCTTTGATCGCTTCTTTCAACGCTTCACCCTCAAGCGCAGTTTTACGATAATCGATGTTGGTGTATCCAGCAGCATTTAAAGTGTCGACTGCGTTTTGGTGAACGCCTTCTAACAACAAGAAACGAATTTTATCTTTAGGCAGGGAAAGATGTTGGCTCATTACGGCTCCGCTACAAAGGCCAAATTTGGTCGCGGTATCATAACATAGGACTTAGGTCGATATACATTTCCTTTATGACCCAGCGATCAGGTATTTTGGTGAAATATGCGTCACAGCCTGTCGTAATCGGTCTAACTAAGCCTGTAATTTACAAGGTAACCTTGTTAAAACGTGATTTTCTGCGGGTTTTATCGAAAAATGGCTTATAATAATGCTCCGTGAAAAATTACGGTGCAGATGAACTGTCCGTTACTTCACGCGCAGTCTAGTTATTGTTCCTTTGTTACGCAGTTTCAGCTGAATAATGCATTAGATTCGACACCACTTGTTTACTTCATTGCAAGGTCTGAAAACGATGAATGCTCCAGTCGCTTTAACCCCAGAGTTGTTGACCCAATTGACCGAAATTGTTGGCGAAAACCGTATTAAAACGGATACCGATAGCCTGCAAAATTGGGGTCGGGATTATACCAAACACTTTGATCCAAACCCATCTGTGATCGTTTTCCCTGCAACGACTGAACAAGTTCAAGCCATTGTTAAACTTGCGAACCAATACAATGTTGCGGTAACCCCATCGGGTGGTCGTACTGGTTTATCTGCGGGTGCTGTAGCAGCTAATGGTGAAATTGTGGTGAGCATGGACAAAATGAACCAGATTCTGGAATTTTTCCCTGCTGACCGCATGGTGCGCGTACAAGCGGGTGTGGTAACTGAACAGCTACAGCGTTATGCTCAAGAACAAGGCATGTACTACCCAGTAGATTTTGCATCTGCAGGTTCTTCACAAATTGGTGGCAATATTGGTACCAATGCGGGCGGCATTAAAGTCATTAAATATGGTATGACTCGTAACTGGGTGTTGGGTTTAACCGTAGTGACGGGTAAAGGCGACATTTTACGTTTAAACAAAGGCATGATTAAAAATGCTACGGGTTATGCGCTACAGCATTTATTTATTGGTGGTGAAGGCACTTTAGGTTTAGTCACTGAAGCTGAAATTAAATTAGAGCGTCAACCGCAAGACCTTCAAGTCATGGTGTTGGGTGTGCCTGATTTTAATGCGGTGATGCCTGTACTACATGCCTTCCAAGCTAAAATTGACCTCACTGCATTTGAATTCTTTGGTGAATTGGCAATGCAGAAAGTTTTAGACAATGGTCATGTACAACGTCCATTTGAAACAGAATGTCCATTCTATGTGTTACTTGAATTTGAAGCGCCGTTTGAGCCCATTATGGACAAAGCGATGGAAATTTTTGAGCATTGCATGGAACAAGGTTGGGTACTGGATGGTGTGTTGAGCCAAAGCCTTGAGCAAGTGGAAAGCTTATGGCGTTTACGTGAAGACATTTCTGAGTCGATTGCGCCATTTACTCCATACAAAAATGATATTTCAGTGTTGATTACGCACGTGCCTGCGTTTATTCAAGAAATTGATAGTATTGTGGCAGAAAATTATCCAGACTTTGAAATCTGTTGGTTTGGTCATATTGGTGACGGTAATTTGCATTTAAATATTCTGAAACCTGCGGATTTAAGCAAAGATGAATTCTTTGCAAAATGTCAGGTGGTGAATAAATACGTATTCGATACTGTGAAAAAATATGATGGTTCTATCTCTGCTGAACACGGTGTGGGCATGACCAAAAAGCCATATTTAGAATATTCACGCAGTGCTGAAGAAATTGAATACATGAAAGCCTTGAAAAAAGTCTTCGATCCAAACGGTATTATGAACCCAGGTAAATTATTCGATTTATAAGTTTATCTCGAATGAAGTACTGAGCACCGTGATGGCAACATTGCGGTGTTTTTTTATTGCAGTAATAAAAAAGATAAAAAATTCAACTCAGAAAAACAATCGCTACATTGTTGCCATAGAGTTATGTGCTTAAGCATTGCATCATTACGGGTAAGTAATGATATCTATGGGGAATTTGTCATGTTGCGTTTAGCCGCGGTTTCAGCTTTGTGTTTGGGTTTATTGGCAGGCTGTGCCACCACTCAGAATTTAGTCAATAAAGTCAGCAGTTCGGACACGCCTTTGGCGCAAGTATTAAAACAACGTCCTGATTTGGTCAAAGAATTATCGACCGTTGAAATTCGTCAATTTTTCAACAGTGTAGAATCACCAACGGCTGCACAAGTCAAAGTGACAGAAACTGGGTTAATGGATGATTCAGTGCGTTCAATTCGTACCATTTATAGTTTTAAGCATGTAGATAATGACTGGAAATTGGTTGAAACCGAAAAGTCTTATCAATGTATGCGTGGTAAAAATACCAAGACTTTCCAGACGGCAGTGTGTTCTTGATGATTTTATATAAATGAATTAAGGGAAAATTAAGCCATTGATAAAGAATGAGTAATAATTTAATGTTTCTATGATTGGTTTTATATTAATCAATTGATTTTTTAAAATTAATGTCGTAAAAAGCACTCTGTTAAAGAGGTTCTTTTTATGGCATTAGCAAAAATATTACAAAAACCTTGGTTAAGTTCAGCTTCTGTTATTTTAACTGGTTTGTATTATGGCACATTGGATATTTGGGGCGACGATTGGAAATGGATTTCTGAACATAAAGATTTGCATGGATATATTTATAGTTTTTTAATGTTAGTCACAATTATATTTGTTTTATGTAAGTGTTTTATTGATATAAAAGAAGAAAAAATTAAGAAAGATAAAGAGGAGTTATTGAAAAAATTTTTAATATTTATAAAAAATGTAGTCCAGGCAAAAAGAACACGTTTTTTTGATAGAGTTTCAAGGATAGAGCAAAGTAAGAGAATTAATTTTTTCGATGAAATTACTCATCCAAAAGATCAGATACGATTCATTATGACGCAGGCTGTAGAGTTTCTTGAGTTTTATGGGGTAAATAGAACGCATATAGAAATGACTGTATTAGGTACTAATAGTGAGTTAGGAACTTGGGAATACGCTTTGGTTTTAGATAGACAAAAGCAATATACTGATCCCAACATCATTATGGCGAACACATCGTTGGCAAAGAGGGTGATTGATAGTGGCGAAAGTACGTTTATTAGCGATTTGAATGAAGGCGTTCAACAGAATTTATTTTACAAATCCAATAGATCTGATAGTGTGAGTAATATAGGTTCTATTTACTGCAAACCTGTAACATTAAAAATTCAAGATAAAACTTACAAATATGTTTTTACTCTAGTATCATACGGCACTTATTTGTGCTCACCAAATGATCAGCAAGAAGCTAACGAATTTGCAACACTTCTTGATGAAATTGGAGATAGAGTGGAATTAGAGCTGTATCTTCTAGCAATGAAACAGCATAAAAAATAAATAGCGGGGATTGAAAATGGCCAAAACTGTTAAAGTTAGAGTTATCGTATCTAACTCATCTGCTACCAATAAAGATTCGTCTAATATCGCAAAAGGTCATAAACATCTAAGTTTTTTGGCAGGATATTTTAAGTCGAATACGTCTACTAAAAAAGAATATAAACCGACTTAGTGATAAATAATTGAATTCTTGTTTATTGTTTGAAAGTAATTTAAAAAACCCACATTAAAGTGGGTTTTTTCATGATCCTAAATTTTTAATAGTATGTGAGGGAGCTTTTTTATTATAAGTTGGTGTCATTTTATTTTATAGAAATCTAATTTTTAAAGATTAATTCAAAAAGCTCAAACAACTATGTTGAACCTTGCCGCTGATGTTTTCTTTAGCCTTAGTGCTGTTCGAGTTAAAATTATTTAGTCCAATCTACCATACTGGCCATCACCAAAGAATTTGGTGTAAGCAGCAGTTGGGCGCCTTCTTCCATTTCTTTTTATTTGCTGGGCGATGTTTGTGTAGCATGGTTGTTGGATTCATTGCAAGATCATCCACAACGCAAAAAAGATACTCTCAAGGTCAAAACAGAAATCTCGGCTTAGCGATCACAACAAAAATTACAATTCCCGACCTATAAACTGCTACACTACACCCACTTGACCTAGTGGGTGTACTAGCTTGAGTGATAAAAAATCTCACAACTGAAATAGCTTGATTTGTCTTAGACACCTTGTGAATACGGTGTATTAAGCCGCTTAACCTAAGCGCATTCAAAAAACGTAATTTAAATAAATCTCTCAGTGCTGGTCATTGGGCTGACGCTTATCTCCCGAAAAAATTGCGTAAGACCTCGACCAGACCATCATGATCTGTAGAAAATAATGCAAAAAGTTCAAACGACCACGTTGAACCGCGCTACGCTGATGTTTCCTTTAGCCTTGGTGCTGTTCGAATTTTCCGTCTATATCGGAAATGATTTAGTTCAACCTGCCATGCTGGCCATCACCAAAGAATTTGGTGTCAGCAGCAGTTGGGCACCTTCTTCCATGTCTTTTTATTTGCTGGGTGGCGCCTGTGTGGCATGGCTGTTGGGTCCATTATCAGATCGATTAGGGCGTAAAAAAGTCCTGCTCACAGGCGTACTGTTTTTTAGCGTCTGTTGTTTACTGATTTTATTGACTCATAATATTGAGCAATTTCTGGCCCTGCGCTTTTTACAAGGCATTGGATTAACCGTGATTTCAGCCGTGGGTTATGCTGCCATTCAGGAAACTTTTGAAGAGCGTGATGCCATTAAAGTCATGGCACTGATGGCTAATATTTCCTTACTTGCACCTTTGCTCGGCCCAGTTTTAGGGGCATTCCTGATTGACCATGTGTCATGGCATTGGGGTTTTATCGGCATTGCTGTATTGGCCTTTCTGAGTTGGTTTGGTTTAAAAGCAAAAATGCCTGCAACACAGCCAACCGTAGTGAAACAGCCATTACGTTATATTTTTTCGGACTTTAAACGCGTCTATCAAAATAAACGGTTTCTTGGTTTAACCTTGGCATTGCCGATGGTCAGTATGCCGTTGATGTTATGGATTGCACTGTCACCTGTGATGTTAGTCGAAGAGCTAGGGCTCAGCAGTTTGCAGTATGGTCTAGCACAGTTCCCTGTATTGGGTGGGTTGATTGCAGGCAATTTAGTGTTGATTAAAATCATTGATCGACTGGCTTTGGGCAAAACAGTGATGATGGGCTTACCGATTATGCTGTTGGGCACGTTGCTGATTCTGGCGGGTATTTTCTGGCGGGATTATTTCCTGCTGTGTTTAATTATCGGTATGACCTTGATCAGCTTTGGTGAGGGGATTAGTTTTTCGGTACTGTACCGTTTTGCTTTAATGTCTTCTGAAGTGTCAAAAGGCACTGTGGCTGCCGCCGTGTCGATGCTGTTGATGTTTAGTTTCTTTTTTATTATTGAAGGGGTGCGTATTCTGTATGAGCAGTACCACTTACTGGCCTATGGCTTGACGTGTTTTGTTTTGATTGCACTGTGGTTTAGTTTCCCACGACGTATGTTGCAACAAGTCTTGTTGGAGCGTAAAGCCAAAGGTGAGTTTTAATTTGCTTAAAACTTTTTGTTCAAACAGGCAGATATTTGCCTGTTTGACTTTTATTGATACTAGGAACATGCAATTGTTTAAGATTCAAATTTCTTTAATTTGTGATCAAAAACAAAGGGACCAAAGGGTAAAATTGAGGCGATAAAGCCCAAAATAAACATTTTAATCGACCATTTCTGTTTTTCGCAGACAATAAATAGCACGGCCAAAAATAGAATAAACAGAATGCCGTGTCCCATGCCGACGAATTTCACTAAGATTGGATTGCCCCAAATATATTTTAAAGGCATGGCAATAAACAGGAGAAGTAGAAAAGATAAGCCTTCTAGAAAACCAACAATACGCAAGGTTTTAATATTCATATTCAAAACAATAAAATTGAGAATGAATCTCGATTCTAGCTGAATCGGGTGAATCTTTATACATAAAATGTGAGGCTAATCGACAAAACTTTAGCTGTCTTCAGTGACCAATCTGAGTGAATCAGCACAAAATTTTGAATGTTTTGTATGATTCATATTTATTTAATTTCTAATGCCAATAAGCGTTGTTTCAGTCTTAATAATTCAGGCAAGGTTTCGAGTAATAGACTCATTTGCTTGAGCACCAATTGCCAATGTTCAGGCAGTTCAGAGTCATTACTCATATATTGAAGTTCATCCAGTTTGCTTTGGATGTGTTGTTGATCCAATTCGTGTTGTAGGATTAAGCTATCTTGTAAGGTCTGTAAACACCATTGCAACAGTTCCAAAATTTTAGGATCTTGAACCTGCTCACGATGGCTGCCCAAAGCAGCAATATAACTGAGTTGGCTATGGCTATAGACTAGATAACGGAAGGCATGTTGAATCAGTTCAGGGTTTGGCTGTGGTTCAGCACTTAGACTGGAAATCATGCTAGACAGTTCAATTTGCGCGTCATGCGCTAAGCGACGCGCCTTACGGTAAGCCATACTGTTGTTTTTACCCTGCTGATATTGCTCCACAATGGCCGTGAAATAATCCAAGGTTGCGTTGCTGCTGTTCAGAATATTTTTAGAAATATTACGGAAATTCCAATCTGGCCAAATGGTGTTGACTGCAAACCATGCAATAAAACAGCCGAGTAGGGTATCTATAATGCGTGGCAAAATGATGTCATAACCTGCACCTTTGAGGTTGAAAATCAGCAACACCATCAAGGTTGCCATGAGTGTGGCTATGGCGTATTTTTGTGAGCGTAAATAGAAAAATGCCACCCCAGATAAAATGGTCAGGATCAGTTGTCCTTCAATACTGGGCACAAAATACAGTAGTGGTATACCCAAAATCACGCCCAAAACTGTTCCGAGGGTTCTCAGCTTTAAACGGCTTTTGGTGGCAAAATAACTGATTTGGCAGACAAATAAACTGGTGAGTAAAATCCAGTAACCATGTTTGGCAAATGGTAATAAAGAAATGGCATAGCCTACCGCAAAGACAAAGGCGATACGCACTGCATGACGAAACAGGGCAGATTGTGGGGTTAAATGTTGACGGAGTTTGAGCCACAGGTCTTGTATGCCATGAATGTCATCATCTAACAGATTTAAATTGTCTTGATGCGTAGAGTAATGCTGTTGGTAATGGTCTTGTTCAATGGCTAAGTTGGAAAATTGTTCTTGGACACTGCGTAAATTTCGTAACACCAAACTCAAGTTTTTGACTTCAATATTATGAGGATGATCTAAAACCCAATGGTGCATGGAATCTTCTAGGTATTGCAAAGCGGATGCATGTGTCGAATCCAATTCAAAAGCCTGTTGCTGCAATATACATTCTGCCAATTTTTGACAGGAGTTGGCTTGCAAACGAATATTTTTTTGAATCCGAAAGATTAAATCGGTGCGGCTAAAGTTGCGATGAATATTCTCGTAATGTAAATAATTGGACGTGGCTTGTTCGTGAATGTCTTGCGCTAGAAAATAAAGATTGAGCCAGTACATGGTTTTTTGATTGGCCCGTGAGGCTTTTAAACGAGTCAGCAATGAGGCTTTGCAATGATTTAAGCGTTGCACCACTTGTGCATTTTGCAGGGAAACCTCAAATAACAGCGTTTCGACATTCTCAATATTATCAGGATCAAACAGTCGCGCTTTTGCTTGTAATAAAGCTGCAAGTTGCTGAAAACTTTGCGCCAAATTATCTTGGACGGCCTGTGTGGGTTTGAGCAAATAGAACAGTATCGAACTGAGTCCGTACCACACCGCACCTAAAACAAAATAACTAGGTTGTTGATACCATGCTTGATATTCACCGAGCCCAAACATAGTGTAAATGGACAGTAAAATGGTGCCAAACGAAATTGTGGCATAGCGTTGCCCTAATGCACCCATCAAAATTAGGAAAGCACTGGATAAAGATAGATAAAGAATAAACAGCAATTTATACGGGGCAAGAAATTCCAGAATACTGCTGACACTAAAAAATAAAATACAGACATAGAACAAATTGCGCAGACGAATACTGAGCCGATCATCGAAATCGGTAAGAGCTGCGGCAATCGCACCCAAAGTGACAGGGACAATTAAAAGTTGATGTCCTGTATAGAACAAACCGAGCGTTGTTCCAGTTAAAACAATCAAAATTTGTAAGCAGTAGACCCAAATAGAATTGGTGAAAAAAGGACGCAGAAACTGACGTAAAGGATTCACAGTATTGTTCTTTATAGAGTGTTATCGTTTTCCACTAGACTGAGCTTTTTTAGCTCAACTGTCAATTCTGGAGTCATTATTGTTCAAGGCTTTAAGCTATTTTTTTCTTTGGCTTTGCCGATTTTATCGCAATTATTTTATCAAAATGCATGTGAATGAGACCAAATTGTGGATAAGTCTAGGTTTATCAACACTGTCGAAATGGTAAACTTGCACTTGTGCATAACCTCGAACTTATCCACAGTTGTCTTTAAATGACACCACAAGCAATACGTTCTCCACCACCACCTAATGGTTTAGGTTGATCGGCATAATTGTCACCACCAGCATGAATCATCAGGGCATGACCTTGAACATCTGCCAATTTTAAGCGTGGTGCAATCAGTTTGAGCTGTGATTGTCCCGCAGAATTGACATGTAATACAGGTAAATCTCCCATGTGACCTGTCATAGGGGTTCCATGGTGGGTAACTTGAGTTGGATTGTAATGCCCACCCGCAGCTAAAGCGGCCACCATTTTGCCATCTTTTTCAGCAGGTTCGCATGAACCTTTTTCGTGGATATGAAAACCATGTGGGCCAGCAGGCAGGTTAGTTAATTGTGTTTGAATGATTAAGCCGACGGGACTGTCCTGTAAGGTCACAGTTCCCACCGAAGCACCAATGCCTTGGGCAGAAACACTGTTTATTTGAACAGTACGAACATTAGACGTAGATTGGGTGGGGGTGGTACTACAACCTGCAATCAGCAGAGCAGTACAAAGCGTGAGTATCCCAGTATTAAAGTAAGCAGTTCGCATTCATGTTCCTTATTCTGTGATCGATGTAAGTGATCACTATTTAATCAGATATCTGGCTTGAATAAAGTATTGATTGCGTTTGGGAATGTATAAGTTTCATCAATAAAAAAGCCAGTTGATATATCACTGGCTTTCAAAGATGGTTTTATTTAGGAGGATCTTTGGGGGGATCAAAGTCATTATCCAGATCATAAGCGAGACTCGCTTTAGGCATCATGAGTGCTTCTTCTTCATGGGTTTCATGTAACCATTCACGCCAAATAGCGAGGAGTACCGCTAAAATTACGGGACCAATAAAAAGTCCAACCAAACCGAAGCTGGCGATACCGCCCAATACCCCAAACATAATCAGTAAGAACGGAATCTGGGTTGCGCCAGAAATGACCAAAGGACGAATCACGTTGTCCGCAGTACTGACAATACAGACGCCCCATGCCATGACACCAATCGCTTCAATAGTTTGTCCTTGAGCAAATAACCAGAGGGCAACAGAGGTATATGCTACAGGAGGACCGAAGGGAATGAGTGCAAGTAAAAAGGTGATAATGGTCAGTACCATCGGATTTGGTACACCTGCAACCAGATAACTCAGACCTGCCAAGAACGATTGGGCAACAGCAGTTAAACCTACACCATAAACCACAGCACGTGTGGTTTCAGAAATGGTATCAATATAATGGTGTACACGTGGACCAATCACCATTTCCAGTGCTTTACTGACTTGATTTAAAATGGTTTGCCCATCGCGGTAAAAGAAAAACAGCGACATGATGGCAAAACACAGTTTAATAATATTTTTACTAATTTCATTCAGTAAAAATTTGCCATAATTCAGATGACCTTGAATCCAATTGGAAATATTCTGAATAATACTGTTTGGGTCTTGATTTAATTCTTTGAGAGTCCGTGTAATTTCTTTACCAATCACAGGCAGGTCACGGATAAATTGTGGGACATTGAAATGCCCAGAAAAGACCTGCTTCTGTAGTTCGTAATAGAGATTACGTCCTTCATGCTGCAAAATAAAAATGGCAAATGTGAGTGGAATTCCAATGACCAAGATAATGAACAAGATCATCAGTGTGGCACTGAGAGTAGAGCGTTGACCACAGGACCGGTAAATTGACTGGTACAGCGGCCAAGTCATATAGGCAATAATCGTAGCCCACAGCACAGGCACAATAAAGTATTTGAGCACATGAAAGCCCAAAAACATCAGGATAAAAAACAATCCAAATAACAAGACTTTCTGTATTGTAGGCGCGTATTGTTGCACTATTTTTCACTGATTAATATTAAAGTTCAAACTCATCTTAACCGAAAACAGCACACTCGAAAATGAGTGCTCGGCAAGTTTCACATAATCTCGACGTGGTTGTGTTATCCCTCAAAAATCAAAACCATTCGCTTGGATCATCAATAATGGCGTTCAATACAGGCTGCCATTGGCTTTGCAGGGTTAAATAGTTTTTCTGAGATTTATCAAATACACTTAAACCTTGCATCGCCAGTTGTCCATAAGCAGTGCGTTCTGAAATCCATGCGATAGGTTGTTGTTCAATTTTGCTGAAGAACTCTTGAATTTCTTTTGAACCCGAAGTATTGGCTTTTACGCGGTTTGCCAATAGCAAAATCTGCACTTTTCCTTTACGAATCCGCTTAATCTCTTGCAAATGCTTTAAGAAGCGACGGGTACTATCAATATCGAAAAATGAAGGCTGCAATGGTGTGATAATGGCATGGGCTTCACTGATTAATTGTTCAGCTTGACTGTCTGATAACGCCCCAGGCGCATCAATGACCAGATACTCAATGTTTTTTGGACTTTCACCCACGGACTTGTCTTGACGCCAATCCAGACTTTGAATATTAGCAGCAGTTTCAGGGCGTTGTTTCAGCCACTGACGTGCAGATTTCTGATTATCCGCATCGGCAAGAGCGACTTTATAGCCTTTTTGAGCTAATGCTGCGGCAAGACTAATCGCTGTGATAGTTTTCCCACAACCCCCTTTCTGATTGGCAATTAAAATTGTTTTCATGACCCTAAAGATTTAATTCTGTTCAGTCCTAGCATATCATTCTTTTGTGCGAAGACTAGGGCACAGGACAAAAGTTGTAAGTCAAAATTTATTTGAAATTAGGATGAATGCATGTCGATTTGGATGGCTATGTTGATAGGGGCATGTATTGGGGTTGTACTGACGACATTAATTTTAAGTCAAACCCGTAACGGTAAAATTAAAGCTGAATATGAACGCTATATTGCAGAGTTGCAATTGGAACATCAGCAAGCCCTTACTCAGGCACAAAAACGCAGTGTAAATACCAGCCGTGCAGTATTAAAAGGCAAAATGGCGGAACAATTTGCCCCGATTTTACCTGAGTTTCAATACTTACCCAGTGATGCCAAGTTTTTAGGTGATCCTGTAGATTATGTGGTCTTTGATGGTTATACCGATTTGCGCGATGGACAAGGCAAAGTTGATGATGTCGAGATTGTACTCATCGATATTAAAAGTGGCGGCGCGCGACTTACTAAAGGTCAGCAAGCGATTGCACAAGCCATTCAGCAAGGTCGAATTCGTTTTGAGACCATTCGGATTGATTTTGAAGACAGTTAACGCAACACCTTAAATATTGTAAGCCCTGCATTTAAGAAGACGGTAATTTTTGCGCACGTGCCAATAACATTTGTTGCCCAATTTTTGGAATGCCTTCAGCATAAAAATAATCATACTGATCGAGCTGAAAACCTGCTTTAGCTAATGCCAGCTCGATATTGCGATTTAGGCGACAACCATCTGCCAAATGTTTCTGAATAGGTGTAATCAGATGTTGCAGTTGGCGAATTTTTTTATTTTCGGTATTAAGTACATGCTCGACCAAATGCAAAGTTCCTGTCGGTTTGAGTACGCGTTGAATTTCTTGCAAGACTTGATCAAGTCGTTTTACGCTACACAAGGTCCAAGTACTGACCACATGGTCGATAGAGTGATCGGCTAAGGGAATATGTTCCGCACGGGCTTGTAAATGTTGAACGTCGATATCACTTGCAAAAATTCGCTCGGATGCCAGTTTAAAAACATCCTGATTTGGTTCAAGGGCATAGAGTAAATCGACATTTTGATAAAATGGTAAATTGATGCCTGTACCAAAGCCAATTTCGAGTACTTCACCTGCAACAGGCAGTAAAAGTTCCCGCCGTTTATCCATTAAACTGGGCGTTTGCATCACCTGATTGAGCAGGTGAGGGAAAATCTGTTGTTGATAAAACTGATAAAGCATGGCGGTATCTGTCCAATTTAAATGGCTGTTGACTTGGTGGGTTGTGACCAAACTCTTCTATATTGTTACCAATTCTGCAAATTTTAAGCTGTTATTCAGGCGTATGATTGACACTAGAACAGGTTTAAAAGCAATACAAGAGGTCGCCATGAACATTCGAATGATCGCACTTTCATTATTCGGTTTGAGTATGTTGAGTACAGGCTCAATGGCATCTTCTGTCGAATATAATATTGCTAAAGGTTTGGCACCAATTATTCAAGATCAATCAATTTCGGTATTGCAGCCCTTTAAGGGGGATTTTCGGATTTTAGGTTCTAAGACCTATACTGATGATGAGCAAGCCAAGTTTTCACCCATCGATTATGCAGTGAGCTGGGGCCTGTTTGCAGAACCTGAAATTGCCCGTCATATTTCGGTTAATCAGTATGACCGCTACTTGAATTGGAAAATGGATAAAGTGCCAGTGCCAACTGAGCAAGCCATGCAAATGGTATCGAATATGCATATTATTCCTGCCAATCCTAAGGTTGCACAGCAAATTCAAAAAGTAAAACGAGGAGATTTGGTGCGCTTACAGGGAGATTTGGTCGAGGTTAAAGACAAAGATCTGGTTTGGCGCTCATCTTTAACGTCCACAGATACTGGCGATGGTGCATGTGAATTATTTCGTGTGAAATCTATTGTTTGGATTGAGAAAGTCAAAGCTTAATTCGATGCGCTCGGGCACTGTTCAACCTTTATTTCATCACGAAGTGCAGGACAAATTTGAACAGTGCTTATATTGATGAACGAGCAATTATTTTGCAGTTAACGCTTGCCCTTCAAACTCAATACCTGCCCAGCCATTTTGCATGAACTGACGAATGTTTTGATGATCTGTTGCTTCAGGCGTTGCCAATACCGCAGCATAGTGCTCTGCAAATAAAGACAAGGTTTGCTCAGGGTTTAAATTATTGAGCTTGGCAAAAGAAAAAACTTTAGCACTGCCTTGGTTTTCGCTTGCAGCATTGCTGTGTTGTCCATTTTTAAACGCAGTTGGGGTGTGGGTATAACGTGCTTCGATATAAGCCAACACATCTGCAAATTTAGCTTCGCCAGATTGTAATTGCGCCAGTAAGTCCTGAGCCATAATGTCCTCAAACACAGTAGAAAATGGGTTCTGACTATAGCAAGTTTTGTCTAAATTCGGATGATTTTTATGTTGGCTCTGTCATGATTTTATCAGAGTGAGCGTTGACAATATCGGATGAGAAGCGGATAACAGGGTTTATTTGAATGAAGATGATCAAGGCATGAATTGGCTATTAGTGGCACTGGGGGGAGCAATCGGTGCTGTTTCTCGTTATGGTTTGGGCAGTTATTTCATTAAATCCAGTTCAACCTTTCCATGGGCAACATGGTGTATTAACTTGCTGGGTTGTTTTTTGGCAGGTGTATTTTTTGCCTTTAGTCAGCAATATCCAACTTTACAGAACAATGCACGTTTATTTTTAATGGTGGGCATTTTAGGAGGCTTCACCACATTTTCTAGTTTCGGCTTAGAAACCTTTAATTTACTGCGCGAAGGACAAGCCATGTGGGCAATTGGCTACGCTGTTTCGAGTGTGATTCTTGGAGTGATTCTTCTGGCCGTAGGCTATGTTATTTTTTCCCATCTATTGTCATTAAAAACTTGAGTAAAAAAAAGAAGTCTAAGTGGAGGATAGAGACTTAGACTTCTGAATAGTTGTAGTTTAGAACGTCAAACTTAAAGCAAGATTAATTTTTAACGATTACGCTGAAAACGTGCAAAACGTTTATTAAAGCTGGCAACGCGACCTTCATTGCTGGCTTGACGTACTTCACCTGTATAAAACGGATGTGAGGCGCTGGAAATATCTAAGCTGACATAGGGATAAACCTGTCCTTGATATTCTTTTTGCTGCGCTGTATGCATGGTACTTCCAATAATAAAGTAAGCATCTGCATTGGTATCATGAAACAGTACTTCACGATATTCGGGATGAATGTTCGGACGCATTTTAAGACTCCTTATTGAATTTAAATTGATATGTTATAATATAACATAAATAATCTAAATAAAAAGACTGATATCATGATCAGTCTTTTATGGAGTTTTATTGGATATGCGGGGAAGGGACAAGTTCTTCAAAAACATCATTTAAATTATCATTTACTTTTAAATGAATCAGATTCCAATAATGTCCAGAGACGGTGCGATTGACCATTAAGGTGTCAGGAGAAGGTTTAAACACATCCCAATATTTCAGGGATGATTTCACCAGTTCCATGCCATCATGATGCGCTGAATTTTCTGCAAAATCATAATGTGTTGTCAGTGGACGCATCAGCACTTCTAACCAAGCTTGATATAGAGGTTCTGGGAATTTGCCTTGTTCAGCAATGGCATGTAAGGCATTCAGTTGCTGTTCAATTTCGGAAATATCCTGTCGACGTGAGGCTTGGATCAATTGTTTGAAATGATGCACAATTTCATTAGACAGCACTTTCACACCGCCGTAATCATAAATAATCACACTGCCATCTTCACGAAATGCGAAGTTACCTGGGTGTGGGTCACAGTGAAAGCGTTTCAGATAAAAAATTTCCTGCCCAATCGCACGTAGTAAGCGTCGTCCCAATTCATTGCGGGTTTGTTGTGGCCAAGTGCTGGCAGTTTCAATACTGTCACCAGCTTCTAAGCTCAAAGTCAGGATATGTCGTGAAGAGTAGTCGGGATAGACCTTGGGAATAATAATTTTACTGTCGAGTTTTTCATGGAAGGTACGTGCGACTTCCAAGTTCTGTGCTTCAATCTGATAATTGAGTTCATTGTCTAAACTGTGTTGGATTTCTTTAAATAAACGATCTTGTAATTTACGATCAACCTTTAATACCCCCATCAGACGCAAGGCGAGTCTTACTTGTTTGAGATCACTCTCACAGGCTTCATCTACGCCAGGATATTGCACCTTCACTACCACTTGTTCACCATGCGGCAAGATGGCTTTATGCACTTGACCAATCGAAGCCGCAGCAAAAGGCTGTTCATCGAAGTGTTTAAAGATTTGATCTAAGGGTTTGCCTAGTTCTTTTTCGACTTGTTTTTTGATTTCGCCAAATGGCATGGCAGGGGCTTGACGTTGCAGTTTGGCAATCGCGCGTGATACTTCAGGCGGGAAAATATCTTTATATTGTGAGGCAATTTGACCGACTTTCATCACGGCGCCTTTCATCTCACCGAGCGTGTCTGCAATTTGAATCCCAATATCCTGAAACAACTGGCTACGTGCCGCATTTTTTTGTTCTTCATCGGCATTAAAGTTTCTAATCGAATTGGACACGGTTTTGGTGGCAATACTTGCTGTCATACTGGCAAGTTTCATAAAGCGACGACCAGGTGTACGAGTCGTTTTGGCCATGCAGTGTACCTCGGAAAGATCTTAATCTTGAGTGTTTTTGATCATAGGCGTTAAAACTAAGTTTGCCTATTTTAAATTGTTAAAAATGCGTGAATATATTTAAATTTTCGCTTCAAATTTTCAACTTTTATGGTTGTTGTTCAGTATTTAAGGCTCAAATACATTGAATTATTTGGCATCAATACAGGATAAAAAAGATCAATAGAATGCTGAAAGCTGTGAAGAGTTTGATTGGAGCAACAGATTGATAGATTTAAAATAAAAGTATTCCCTCGTATTCAAGCTACAAGGGAATATAGTCTTTGATTAAGCCGATTGTTTGAGACGGTGATTATTGAGATAAAGACGGCTGAGCAAGAGCACACAAGCCACAGTTAAACCAACAATCAAGCCTACCCATACGCCTGCTGCTTGCATGGACGTAAAGCGCGCCAAATAAATACCGACAGGAAAAGCCACGACCCAATAGGCTATCATGGTGATCCACATTGGCCCTTTGGTGTCTTGCATACCACGCAAACAGCCCGCAGCACTGACTTGCCATGCATCCATGAGTTGATAGGCGATCGCAAATAAAACCAGATACATTGCAATTTGTGCCACATCATAGTCCGATGTATAAATCGCAATAATTTCGGCACGGAACACCCAAAGTAACAACATGGTAATAAGGGCAAAGCAGGTGCCCGCCGTCAATCCGACAGTTTGAACTTTGCGCATGGCTGCCCAATTTTTCTCACCATAATAGGTTCCAACACGAATGGTGAGTGCAATCGCCAAGGACATTGGAATCATAAATAATTGTGAGGTAATCGAGATTGCAATTTGATGGGCGGCGACAATCGTATCGCCTAATGGACTGAGAATAATCGCCGCAGTACTGAAAATACTGACTTCAAAGAAAATGGCTAAACCAATCGGCAAACCCAATTTTAAAATGCGTTTGATCCAGTAAGGGTTAATTTTTTCCCATAGGGCAAAGACTTGAGTCGATTTATATGCACTGCTTTTAAAAATATAGGTGGCAAGGGTCAAGAACATCAACCATTGCAAAATGGCCGTTGCAAAGCCGCAGCCTGCACTACCCAATTCGGGCACAGGTCCTAAGCCATACATAAACACAAAGTTCAACGGAATCAGTGCGACTAAAGCTAGAAGGCTAATGGCGGTGACAGGTCGTGGATAGCCTAAAGCTTCGGAATAGCCGCGCAGTGCCGCATACATGGTCACGGCAGGCATACCAAAACCAATTGCATGTAAAAACAGGCTGGCTTTGGGTTGCAGGCTTTCAGGTACACCAAATAGTGGCAGTAAAAACGGCATAACCTGTAAAACAAGTCCTGCAATGGTTCCTAAAATAAAAGCGACCCATAGGGACTGCCGAGCAATGGTGGCAATTTTTTCAGGCGTACGAGCGCCTTTGGCTTCCGCCACCAAAGGTGTGGTCGCAATCATGATGCCACTAAACAGCAACATGACAGGAATCCAAAGACCAACAGCAACAGCAATCGAGGCTAAATCGTTTGGCGATAAATGTCCTGCCATAATGGTATCAATTAATCCCAAACCAGCTTGGGCAAATTGCGTCACCAAAATGGGTAACATTAAATGGAAAAGTTGTTTTAATTCATAGCGGGTAGATATGACATTCGACACAAAAATTACTCATCTTCATTATGTGCTTGGTCAGAATAGATTTAGCGTTGTAAAGTGAGAAGCACACCAATAAAAATTACGACGCCGCCGAGTAAACGCTGCCAATTCACAGGCGTTTTGTCGGTACCAAGTAGACCAAAATGGTCAAAAATCATCGATGTCAGAATTTGGCCAAAAATAACCAAACCTGAGAACGTGAGAAAACCTAATTTAGGGGCAGTATAGATGCTTATACTGATGGCATAAACCCCTAAGCATCCACCTAGCCACAAGTACCAAGGAATACTGGAAAAATCTTGTAAATTAGGTTTAGGTACAGGTTGGAATAGCACAAACAACGCTAAGACGATAGTTCCCACAGTAAATGACAGTAATGCTGCTTGTAGTGGGGAGTGTAAATGTTCTCTTAATTGACTGTTAATGGCAGTTTGAAAGGTCATGGCAATACCAATACCGAATGCAAGCGGTAAGAAAAACAGCAATTGACTCGATATTTTCATCATTTTAACCCATTCATTCTTCTTGTCTTTTTATCAGTCTAATCCAAATACACATAGATTTCATAAGTGTCTTGATGCAGTCATGTTAAAATATGCAAGATTCCCGTTGTGCTTTAGAGTCTTTTCCTTGACAGATTTACATCCTGAAAATATTCCGTTGTCTTTATATATTCACATGCCGTGGTGTGTGCGTAAGTGTCCGTATTGCGACTTTAATTCGCATGCGGTGCCAGATGGCAAACTGTCTTTGGATTTGGAGCAACAGTATTTACAGGCTTTGGTTGAGGACTTTAATACCCAAGTTGAATTTGCTCAAGGTCGAGCCATTCATAGCGTATTTATTGGCGGTGGTACGCCCTCGCTCATTTCTGCACAAGGTTATCAATGGTTATTTAGCCAATTAAAAACCTTACTGCCTTTTGAGGCCGATTGTGAAATTACCTTAGAAGCCAATCCGGGTACGGTCGAGCATGATCCTTTTGCCGATTATTTGGCAGCAGGTATTAATCGTCTCTCGATTGGGGTACAAAGTTTTAATACCGAGCATTTAAAAAAGTTGGGACGAATTCACAGCAATGCCGATGCGATTTCTGCGATTGGTTTGGCACGTGATGCAGGATTTCAGCGGATTAATGTGGACTTGATGCATGGTTTGCCTGAACAGACTTTAGAGCAGGCTTTGTTAGATTTAAAGTTGGCGGTAGAAAATGGTGCAACCCATATTTCATGGTATCAATTGACCATTGAACCGAACACGGTATTCTTTAGAACGCAGCCTATTTTACCTGTAGATGATGTACTCGAAGAAATTCAGGTGCAGGGTGAAGCTTATTTAAAAGCACAAGGCTTTATTAACTATGAAGTTTCGGCATGGCGTAAAGAATTACCTTCCGCACATAATTTGAATTACTGGCAGTTTGGCGATTACTTGGCAATCGGGGCAGGGGCACATGCGAAAGTTACCCAGCCAGATGGCGTGTACCGTTTTCAGAAAACCCGCTTACCTAAGGATTATTTAGCCAAAGTTCCTGCGGAGCATGTGCAGTTTAAGCGGATTGAAGCAGATGAATTGCCGTTTGAGTTCATGATGAATGCTTTGCGTTTAAATGATGGAGTTGCTGCTGAAAATTATGCGCAGCGTACAGGTTTGAGTTTGACTGGCTTGGATGAACTTTTAAGTTCTTTACGTGCACGAAAGTTGATGTCGGATGATGAAACACGTTTAGCGTGTACTGAGCAAGGGCATGTATTTTTAAATTCGGTGTTGGAAGAGTTTCTTTGATTTTAAAATTTAACTTTATGTACGTGTATGAGTAGAAAATGGAAAGAAATTTATCGATTGATATTTTGAAAGTCATTTTAGCAATTGCTGTGGTTTTTTTACATACCCGTATTTTTTATGATCTATCGACACTTTTAAGCCATGTTTTCGTGCAGGGAATATTTAGGCTAGCAGTCCCTATTTTTTTAGTCATTACAGGCTATTATTTTGTTTATATTAATAGTCTCCAAAGATATAAAACATGACTGAAACGTATTTTTATTTTGTATGCCGTTTGGATGATCTTTTATTTACCCATATGGTGGACTCAAAGCTTTTCCTATAATCGTTCTGTTTTGTATAATGGTTATTATGTGCTTTGGTATATTCAGGGCGTGTTGTTGGGTGGCTCTATTTTATATTTCTGTAGAGCAATAAATGCGAAAAAGCTTTTTGTTGCGAGTGCTGTTTTATTTTTGTTTGGGGTTATGCTTCAGCAAGTCGGTAATTTACATTTATTTCAGGGAAAAATAGATGCTGAATTAAATACATACACAGTACATCGTAATTTTTTATGGGTGAGTTTCCCCTTTTTGACTTTAGGTTTTCTGCTGAATAAATGTCAGGATAAAATTAAAAATAAAATAACGATCAAGCTTTGGCATGTCATTGTTGTAGTTTTTTTAGTGATCGTAGAATCACTCGCGAATTATTTTTTCATTAGCCAGAAGGAAAGTCTGCATCAGATGTTTTCCTTATTTATTGCTGTACCGATTATCTTTCTATACTTTTTCAATAAAAACATACTAGGGACAAATAAAGAGTTGGCAAGTTTATCGACGGCCATTTTTTAATTCATCCTTTTTTTATTTACCATTTAAAAGGCTATTTTTTAAATCAACAAACCTTATTTAGCTTGGCTGTATTGGCATGTTCAATCTTTGCTGGATTAATATTACTGAAAATGAATAAAAAACTAAAATACTTGTTATAAAAAAGACCGCCTTAGCGGTCTTTTTTATTGAATTTATAACTTAGTAATCAAAATTAAAGTGTTCCGCAGCCAATGAAGTCATGGTACGTGCAGGATTGACCATTGCTTCAGCATGACCTTGTGTACGAGGTAACAAATGCTCAAAGTAAAAGTCAGCGACTTTGACTTTGTACGAATTAGCTTACATCAATTCCCGCTTTTTGCGCCTATGCGCCTCATCCTGATTTTCATATTATGGAGCCATAGAGAGCAGGATGCTCCAATAGAATAACAATAAAGATCTGCACAAGGACGAAGGTAAGACAGGAGTCATACCTCAGCATTGAATATGAAAAACCCCGACAGGATGTCGGGGTTTTTTATTGGCTAAATTTTATTTGTTGTATAGAAAAGCTTTGAATTACATCTTAAAACAGTGCCACTGTGAAACTTTGTTATGCTGAATAAATGAGCTGTAGTGTAAGACTCTAGGTTTCGAAAAGTTGAAAATAACCACGCAATAATAAAGGAGAATTCGCATGGTACAGACCAGCCAAGACCATAATCCAACCCCTGATTTAGCTGAAGATAATGCCTTTTTCCCTTCGCCTTACTCACTTTCTCAATACACTGCCAGTAAAACTGATTTTGATGGCACGGACTATCCAACGCCTTATACTGGGAATAAAAAAATTCTGATGATTGCAAGCGATGAACGCTATTTGCTCATGAAAAATGGCAAATTCTTCTCTACGGGCAACCATCCTGTAGAAACCTTGTTGCCGATGTATCATCTAGATCGTGCAGGTTTCAAAATCGATATTGCGACCTTATCAGGCAATCCTGTCAAGCTTGAAATGTGGGCGATGCCTCATGAAGATGCTGTGGTGCCAGCAACATTCCAAAAATATTTAGCCCAGTTTAAAAAGCCTTTAAAACTTGCAGATGTATTGAAAAATAGTTTAGGTGAGGACTCTCCCTATTTGGCTATTTTTATTCCCGGTGGGCATGGTGCTTTAATTGGTTTACCTCAAAGTGAAGACTTAAAAACTTTACTGAAATGGGCAGTGGACAAAGATAAATTTGTGATTTCTTTGTGCCATGGACCAGCAGGATTATTGGCCGCGGCTGTGAATGAAGCACCAGAAAATTATATTTTCAAAGGCTATAAAATGTGTGTTTTCCCTGATGCACTTGATCAAGGAGCAAACCTAGACATTGGCTATATGCCGGGGGAATTACCTTGGTTATTGGCCGAACGCCTCGAACAACTGGGTGTTGAGGTGGTCAATAAAGAGATGTCAGGACAATGTATTCAAGACCGTAAGTTAATTACAGGTGATAGTCCATTGGCATCGAATACCTTGGGTAAAATGGCAGCTCAGGCTTTATTGGAAGAAGTTCAGTAGAGAAATTAAAAGAGATGCGAAGAATAAAAAGACCGCCTTAGCGGTCTTTTTATTGAGTTTATAACTTAGTAATCAAAACTAAAATGTTCCGCAGCTAATGAGGTCATGGTGCGTGAAGGGTTGACCATCGCTTCAGCATGACCTTGTGTACGTGGTAGCAAACGTTCAAAGTAGAAGTCTGCGACTTTAATTTTAGCTTTATAAAATTCTGGGGTTTCTTGACCTTCACCTGCTGCAAGTTTAGCAGAAGCTACTGCCGCTTGTTGCGCCCAGAAATAAGCCATCATCACATAGCCCGAGAACATGAGGAAGTCTACAGATGCACTTGATACGATATCGCGGTCTTTACGTGCTGCAAGCATAATACGCACAGTTAAAGCATTCCACTGTGCGCAAAGCTTGGTTAAATCCCACGCAAAACGGCGCATGTATTTATTGCGTGCATGTTGACCACAGAATTTTAAAATTTCAGCCGTATAGTCACGAATCACTTTACCTTTAGAGGTCAGTAAAACTTTACGACCAATCAAGTCAAGTGCCTGAACACCTGTAGTTCCTTCGTATAGGGTTGAAATACGTGCATCTCGTGCAATTTGTTCCATCCCCCATTCTTTAATATAACCGTGACCACCATAAACTTGCATACCATGGTTGGCCGCTTCTAAGCCTAATTCTGTTAGAAAGCCTTTTAAAATTGGGGTGTAAAAACCTAAATGATCATCGGCTGCTTCAAAAGCGGCTGTATCACCCAGTGTTAAGGCATCGGCCATTTTATCGGCAATTTGTGCAGCATGATAAATCATGGCACGACCACCTTCAGCAATGGCTTTTTGAGTCAACAACATGCGACGCACATCTGCATGGTGAATAATCGCATCTGCGACTTTTTCAGGGTCTTTTTTACCTGAAAGGGCACGCATCGACATACGTTCTTTGGCATAAGGCAACGCGCCTTGGAAAGACAATTCGGCATGTGCAATACCTTGAATCGCGGTCCCAATACGTGCAGTATTCATAAAGGTGAACATGGCATGTAAGCCTTTGTTCGGTTCACCGATTAAATAACCTACAGCATTATCAAAGTTTAAGACCGCTGTTGCAGAAGCTCGAATCCCCATCTTATGTTCAATTGAACCACACGTTACAGGGTTGCGTTCACCGAGGCTACCATCCTCATTCACCAAAAATTTAGGCACAATGAACAGAGAAATACCTTTGGTGCCAGCAGGTGCATCTGGAAGGCGGGCGAGAACGATGTGAATGATGTTTTCAGTTAAATCCTGTTCACCCGCAGAGATGAAAATTTTGGTGCCTGAAATATTATAGGTACCATCGCTATTTGGCTCTGCTTTGGTTTTGACTTGGCCTAAGTCTGTACCACATTGTGGTTCTGTTAAACACATGGTACCTGACCATGTTCCTGCAACCAAATTTGGCATATACAGGTTTTTTTGTTCGTCTGTACCAAACTGTAAAATGGTGTTCATACAGCCAATACTTAAACCTGGGTACATCTGGAATGACCAGTTTGCCGTCCCCATCATTTCCGATTTAATCAAGTTTAAAGATTGTGGTAAGTTTTGACCGCCAAATTCCTCAGGGAAAGATAAACCTTGCCAACCACCTTGGACAAATTGGTCATAGGCTTCTTTAAAACCTTTTGGTGTTTTCACTTCTCCATTGTCAAAATGGCAACCTTCTTCATCGCCAGATTGGTTAATGGGAGAAAGTACGTTTTCACAAAAATCCGCTGCACCTTCTAGAATCATGTCTACAGTGTCAGCATCAGCGAGTTCGCCGTTGGATAAAGTTTTGTAATGTGCTGGGTAGTCAAACACTTCATTCATTAAAAAACGAATGTCGTGTAGGGGAGCTTTATATGCTGGCATGATATTAATCCTAATTTAGAAATAGTTTTGGATTATCCGAATCGATAATTTGATTATTCACATTAGTTATAAAAATACATTGATAGTGTAGCCCAATAAAAATGTCAGAAAGGCTAATTAAAGTAAAAAATGTTATCAAAATATTGTATTTTTTTGCTACAGTATCTGCGGTCTTTTGATCATTTAATCAATTTTTTTGATGTCTTAAAGTATAAATAAATAAGGGGTTTAAAAAAACCTATGCGTTTAAAATATTTAAGTTGCTGTCTTTTAAGTTTGAGCATAGTCGGTTGCTCTCAGCATGTCATAAAATCCAATTCGAATACATCTAATTCGACCAATACCTCTTTGGAACAACAAGCGGTTACTGGCGTCAATGCGATGTATGAATATCCGAGTTACGATTATCGCGGTAACATGGGTTTCCAGTTTGATACCAGTAAAGGCAAAATTGCCAATACTCAAACAACTTCTAATTCGACGCAGAATTTAGACCCCGCCATTCAAAAGCAGTTAGATCAGTACTTAAAACAACAAAAGTTGTCGTTGAGTAAACAAGAGAAGCAGGTCTTGTATGAGGCGATTCTTGCAGAGCAAAGCCCGTATTCTTACGGTCAAGGTTCGGATTCATCATCTGCCCGCATTGCTGCAGGTCTGATGAATTTTATGAATGATTTAAAAATTAGCTATGATGGTTCGGTACATTATCGAGACAAAATGGCATCTTTAAATCTGGTGGCCAAATATCAAAAACCAACGCTATTGGTTGAAGCGAAGCTCCCAATGGTGGTGGATTTTCAAAACTATAAGTTCTATGCCAACTATTTTGCGTTCATGCCGTACTTGGTCAATAAAGACAGTCAGGCATCTTTTGCATATTTAGATTTTTCCAAATATAAACAAGATCTGGATCGTGTAAATGTGCCTAAACTGGTCGATTACCTGAAACAGATGAATGCTTTGCCTTATGTATTGGCAGATACTAAACAATTGCAGCGTATGCATGTTTCAGCATCAGAAAAACAACAGGGCATCAGCAATAAAATCCGCTATCAAGGTGATTTGGGCAATTTAATGCTGCAAATGAGTTTGTTTGAGCAGATTAATAAACCATACCTTACTCAGCGAGTCATGGGCGTGGTTGAAACTGATACCGCTAGTGAAGATGCTTCAACTGTAGCAGAAGAGGCCGAAAAAGCTGCAGACGCAGCGGTTGCAGCAAGCAGTGAATCAGTGAGTGCACAAGCCTACGCATCTTCAGAGCGTGTAGCAACCTTAATTAATAATCGTTTGGATGAGTTGTTATATCCAGAGCAAGAATCAACTGATGCATCTGAACATACAGAAGAGGTTGCCGAAGCGCAGGAAGAAACTGTTGAAGATGAAGTAGCAGAAGATATTGCTACGGGTGCAGTTGCTGCAGCATCATCAAGTCAACTTTTATCGGAACAGGCATGTGAAGCATTGTTGAGCAGTAAAAAACATCTCGCAATTGGTGATGTAACTTACTGTCAAGATATCTATGGCATCAAGTTGCTACAAACAGCGCAAGGTAAAGCGAAATCAACCGCTTCTGCTTCTGCACTGGAGCAAAAAGTGTTGGCGATGCAAGAGGTAGAACATATTTTTGAACCTTATGTTAGCGATCAATTAACCGATGTGCAGGCGTTTAAAGCGCTTTGGATTAAGCATCAACCTGAAATTCAGGCTGCTTTAGCGGAAAGTGGGCAGGCTATGCCAGTCACTATAGATGTGGCGTTGGATAATCAAGGTCGTGCAGTAGATTTGGCATATCAATTACAATTTGCTGATGAGACCATTGGGAACTTCGGTATCAATCTAGATATGCAAGTCTCGAATTATGGACATGGTACACCGATTGATAAAAAAGCATTACGCGATGCCAAATCGGTTGAGGAAGTCACCAAAGGCTCAATGCTAGAAAATGTAGTGACAGGCTTTACCAAATCGTTAGGTATGTCTGGAACTGGTGTAGATGGACAGCAGGGAGAACAGTTGAGCTTTGATCAGCAGTTGTCGGACTTGGCAGAAAAAACTTTTGCAAACACAGGTTCTTATATTAAGACTTACCAATCGGTCTTCGTCTTGATGCTGTCTGCAAACCGCCCTGAAATAGTGAAGAATTATAGCAATAGCGAGTTAAATGAAATTGCAGAAGTCTATGCTTACCGTTTCAATGACCGTTTAGAAGAGCCGAAAGGCAAAGCTTTAACTCGTTTGAATAGCCTGAAAGCAAAGCACAAATTACTAGATCCAGATCAGTTTGATGAGTTGGGTTATAGCGCTGCGCGTATTGTTCAAGACGCTTCGGAAGGTGCGAAAGAATATCAGGCATGGAACAAGCGAGTTCAGCAGTATAAAACGCCGCAAGCGGTCTTTGCAGATTATTATATTGAGTTATTTAAGGATGACTATGAGCTCAATGCTGAGCAAACCAAAACCTTAAAAAGTGCGGCAGCGGTACTGGGTCAAGCATTTGCAGATGATCGTAAGGATAAACTTTCCGAGCAATCTATTGCCAAGTTAAACAAAGACCACGATGGTTTTATGGATTATGATCTGTATGAAAAAGCGTATGTCGCTGTGGTTAAGCATTTGAAATAAAGTTATGTATTCAAAAAAGCCAACCCCAGTCGGTTGGCTTTTTTATTTTCTCAAGGGTGTGCTTGAGTGATTAAAGGAAATCTTTTAATTCAGGTTTCACCCCATTCCAAATGGAAAATGCTTCTATAGCTTGCCCAACTAACATGCCAAACCCTTCAGAACTTGGGATACCGCGTGCTTTGGCTTGGTCAAGAAAACTGGAGGGTTTACCGTAAGCCATTTCGTAAGCATGGTGAAAAATCAGTTGCTCTGGAAGGATTAAGGTTTCACCACTCAAACTGGCAGAAGTGGCATTAATCACCAGATCAAATTCTCCAGTTAAGGTAGTGAGTGCTGTCGCACTGAGTTCAGCTTGTGGCACATGCTGTTGTAAATCTGTCACCAGTTGTTCCGCACGAGATAGTGTACGGTTGGCGATCACGATGTGTTTCGCGCCTGCTTGTACCAAAGGATAAATCACACCACGGGTGGCCCCACCTGCACCTAAAATTAAGATGCGGCTTTGCGTGAGTGACCAACCCAAAGCATGGATGGCATCGACCAGACCTTGACCATCGGTATTGTCGCCATGAAGTATGCCATCTTGCATCCATAGCGTATTGACGGCTTTGGCAATTTTGGCTCGTTCGGTCAGTACCTGACATTGTGCAAAGGCTTGCTCTTTAAATGGAACAGTGACATTCATACCACTGCCACCATGAGCGAAAAAATCTTGCACACTGGCTTCAAAGCCATCTAGAGGGGCTAAGCGTTTGCTGTAGCGGAGGTCGATGCCTGTTTTTGCTGCAAAGGCATGATGAAGTTCAGGGGAACGAGACTGTTCAATCGGGTTGCCGATGACAGCGAATTGTTTGCTCATCGCACAAAATCCATGTGAGAAATGCCGTTCAATATACGGCAAATTGCACTCAGGCTAAAGCGCTAACCTATTTTTTCTGGGGTGGAAATCAAGTGCTTATGGATTACAAATATTGTGAATCGTATCAAAGATGAGTTTTGCAGTAGTCAGTGCTAAGCCAATCGCTGCAAGTACGGCAATACTGATCGAAGCATTATCATTGAATGCACTTTCAGAAAAAATAGTCGTACTAATTGAACTCAGGAAGACAATAGCAAAGCAGGAAAAAACCATGATGGTTGAACTAACTCTTTTTGTGAACATGTTAGAGACCTCAGATGACAGCACAGAACGATACGAGATTTTCATGTCATTAAAATGAATATATTAAAAATACCTTCTTTTAGTTTATGTATTTTTAAACCGTAAAGAGCGGGAATGCTGTTTTAAAGCGGTGACAGTATTTTTGATAAATGCAAAGAATAGACATTTTTGTAGAAGACATTCTACGGGGAGTTTGTGGGGAAATATACCAATCTAATCTATAAGTCGCCCTGATCTGGTTAAAAAGGGCGTACTTAAGGTTTCAAAATTGTAAGTCCGTGTGTCTATTTGAGTAGATTGAGCCAATCTTGAGGTTTTAAATAATAATCCGTGAGTTTTTTCTCGGCAGAGTCTGCCTCCCATTCAGGGCGATATGACCAACCCGCTAAATTAGGCAAACTGACCAAAATTGATTCAACTCGTCCGCCTGTTTGTAACCCAAATAATGTGCCACGGTCATAAACCAGATTGTATTCGACATAACGACCACGACGGTAAAGCTGGAATTCACGTTGTGCTTCAGTATAAGGTTTATCTTGATTTTTTTGGAAAATTGGCAGGATCGCGTTTAGGTAACCATTGCCCACCGCTTGAATGTAGTTAAAACAGGTTTCAAAGTCCCATTGATTTAAATCATCAAAGAACAAACCACCAACACCACGTTGTTCATCACGATGCTTTAAATAGAAATAGTCATCACACCATTGCTTATGCTCGGCGTAGACGCCATCGCCAAATGGAGCACATAAGTCATACGCCGTTTGATGCCAAGACAGTACATCTTCATCGTTAGGATAAAATGGGGTGAGGTCAAAACCACCTCCAAACCACCAGATTGGGTCTTGTCCTTCAGGCTCCGCTACAAATAACCGTACATTGGCATGTGAAGTCGGCACATTCGGATTTTTAGGATGAATCACTAAAGACACCCCCATGGCTTGGGCTTTTGCACCTGCAATTGAAGGATGACGTTCAGTGGCAGAAGCAGGCAGTTTGGAAATGTTGATGTGTGAGAACATCACACCACCTTTTTCAATCACTGTACCATTTTGTAATACGCGTGAACGTCCGCCACCGCCTTCAGGGCGTTGCCAATCATCAATGATAAATTCAGCAGTTCCACCGCCAGCACGTTCTTGTTGTTCTAAGCTAGCACAAATACGGGCTTGTAAATCGAGAAGAAAGTCACGAACACGTTGAATATCTGTGGACGTTGGATGTTGCATCTCAACCCTCTAAAAAATAATAAAAGTTGCCCTAACATGTAACATAAAATCATAAAAAAATTAAGGTTTTTTCTTATTTGGATAAATAAGTTGGTTGGTTTGAATTACAGTATCTATCTGATCTCATAGAAATTATCCCGACTAAAAGGCTAGGTTGAATTCTGAATTTAAGCTCCGCACAATAGAGGAAACACGCCTGTTGTATCAGGCAGAGATTCTGATGAGGCATCCATGACTCAAGCCAATTCCCTTATTCAAAAGTACAATGTTGCAGGTCCACGCTATACCAGTTATCCAACTGTGCCGTATTGGGAAGAGCAAGATTTTAGTTTGGTGCAGTGGAAGCAAAGCCTAAAGCGAGCATTTGATGAATCGAATGCCCGAGAAGGCATTAGTTTGTATATCCATCTGCCGTTTTGTGAAAGCCTATGTACCTTTTGTGGCTGCCACAAACGAGTCACCAAAAAGCATGAGATGGAACAGCCTTACATTCAAGCAGTGTTAAAAGAGTGGGACTTGTACTGTCAGTTGTTGGTCGAAAAACCCATTATCAAAGAAATTCATTTGGGCGGTGGCACACCGACTTTCTTTTCGGCCGAACATTTAACTCAACTTATCCAAGGCATTTTGTCGCAAGCGGAAATCTCGGACGAATATGAATTTAGTTTTGAAGGGCATCCGAACAATACCACGCGTGAACATCTGCAAGCCCTATATGACCTTGGTTTCCGCCGTGTCAGCTACGGAGTGCAGGATTATAATGAAAAAGTACAAAAAGCCATTCATCGCATTCAACCCTTTGCGCATGTACAACAAGTGACGGGCTGGGCGCGAGACATTGGTTATACCTCTATCTCGCATGATTTGGTGTTTGGCCTGCCTTTCCAAGATTTAACCGATGTTTTACATACCATTGATCAAACCAATCTGTTACGTCCAGACCGTTTGGCATTTTATAGTTATGCGCATGTGCCTTGGATTAAAGGCAATGGACAACGTGGTTTTAAAGATCAGGATGTCCCCAAAGACGAATTAAAACGCCAGCTCTATGAAGAGGGTAAGAAAAAACTGCTGGCACAGGGTTATTATGAAATTGGCATGGACCATTTTGCTTTGTCACACGACAAAATGTATCAAGCCTTTCAGCACGCAAATTTACATCGTAATTTTATGGGGTATTCCTCATCCAAAACTCAGGTCATGATTGGTTTGGGGCTTTCGTCCATCAGTGATAGTTTGTACAGCTTTGCGCAAAATGAAAAAACTTTAGAAGATTATTATGCGCGTCTAGAGCAAAATGAAATACCTGTCTATCGTGGCCATATTTTAAGCGATGAAGATTTGGTCATTCGGCAACATATTCTGAATTTAATGTGTACCTTTACGACGTCATGGAAGGACAAAGCTCAGCGATTTCCAGAATTACCACAGGTGTTACAACAACTAGAAGAAATGCAAAAAGATGGCTTGTTAACGATTGAAGCAGATCATATTCAAATTACTGAGCAGGGCAAACCTTTTGTGCGAAATATTTGTATGGCATTCGATTTGCGTTTAAGTCGAAAAATGCCGAATAACCGTATTTTCTCGATGACGATTTAGCTGACTTAAATGCTGTTATTGATTGAAAAATGTGCAAATAAATCAGGCGAGGATGACTTAAAAGTCATCCTTTTTATACATATGTGCCATGCGTTCATGTTTGGTTTTTAAATAATCTTCATTGAACGGATTTAAACCCACCGTTAATGGTACACGGTCAATTACATTAATGCCAAGATCGGTTAATGCTTTAATCTTTAATGGATTATTGGTAACCAAGCGAACTTCTTTGATATTGAGATGATCCAACATAATACTACACATATCATAGCGACGTGCATCGGCAGGCAAATTCAGCATGAGGTTGGCATCAACGGTATCATGTCCTTGATCTTGCAGGGCATAGGCACGAATTTTATTGGTAAGACCAATGCCACGACCTTCCTGACGCAAGTAGAGAATGACGCCTTGTCCGACTTCATTAATGAGTTTCTGGGTGGCTTGTAATTGCGGGCCACAGTCACATTTTAATGAGGCAAAAGCATCGCCAGTCAAACATTCCGAGTGAATGCGAACCAATACTGGACCCGTTGGTGGTGTATCGAGTCCTTTAGAGAGCGCAACATGTTCTTCACCCGTTTTCGGGTCTTGAAAGACCGTAATTTTAAATTCACCAAAAGCAGTGGGAAGGCGAGACGTTGCGACAAATTCTATAGGCACTGTTTAACCCGTTAAATAGTTTATAAATTGACTAAAGTATAGCGTAATGCTTGGACATTAGTAGAATAGTCACATTGAAAATGTATGCAAGATTTTCTTTTTTGTAGAAAGCGAACGATAATAGTTGATAAATAGCTATATTATTCAGGATAATCTACGCACCAAAAAACGCCAATTGAGTTTTGTACTCAAGTACGCATCGCCAGAAATGTGGCTGATTGAAGGTGATATCATCCCACGATGATCAAGTAACCCATTTACCTAGCTTAGGATTTGCCAGGCTTTAGAAGGCTTTGCCACATATGTTGTATACAGAAATACCAACTCAACGCCCTGTAACACCGTTGCTGGATACGATCGATCATCCACAACAACTACGTTTGCTCGCGCGTGATCAACTACCACAAGTGGCGGATGAGTTACGTCAATTTATTTTGTATGCAGCTGGACAAAGCGGCGGACATTTTGGCGCGAACTTGGGGGTCATTGAGTTAACAGTTGCCTTGCATTACTGTTTTAATACGCCAGATGATCGCCTCATTTGGGATGTGGGTCATCAGGCTTATCCACATAAAGCCTTAACAGGTCGTCGTGAGTTATTAACCACCATTCGTGCTAAAGATGGTCTAGCAGCATTCCCTGTGCGAGATGAATCGATTTTTGATACTTTTGGGGTTGGCCACTCATCTACTGCAATTTCAGCGGGGCTGGGAATGGCATTAGCGCGTCGCTACCAACAAAATCCTTGTGATGTGGTCGCGATTGTAGGTGATGGTGCTATGACTGCGGGCATGGCATTTGAAGCCATGAATGACGCCGTGGCGCATAATGCTGACTTGATGGTGGTACTCAACGACAACGATATGTCGATTTCGTGCAGTACGGGTGGTTTTGCCAAGCATTTGGCAGCAATTTGGGAAAGTGGTCAGTCAGTACATATTTCAGAACAAGGCGAAGCTTACGTACAACCACATCCAAAATGGTCATATAACTCACGCTTACATCAATCCGCAACAGAAGCTGCTGACAATCTGTTTAAAGCGATTGGTTTTGATTATTTTGGACCCTTTGATGGCCATAATGTCAAAGAGTTGACGCAAGTTTTTGATGCTTTGAAAAAACGCAGTGGACCACGCTTAATTCACGTTTATACCAAAAAAGGCAAAGGCTTTGCGCCTGCTGAAGCAGAACAAATTAAATACCACGCCATTAGCAAAATAAATGCCAAGGCGGCACCGCAAACAGCGCCTAAATATTCAGATGTATTTGGTCAGTGGTTATGTGATCAAGCAGCACAAGATACACGTTTATTAGCGATTACGCCTGCCATGTGCGAAGGCTCAGGTATGGTCAAGTTTGCGCAGCAATATCCAGAGCGTTTCTTTGACGTGGCGATTGCAGAACAACATGCAGTGACACTGGCTGCTGGAATGGCGTGTGAAGGCTTAAAACCTGTGGTCGCCATCTATTCCACCTTCTTGCAGCGTGGTTATGATCAGTTGATCCATGATGTGGCATTACAAAATCTGGATGTGACGTTTGGTATTGATCGTGCAGGTTTGGTCGGTGAAGACGGCCCAACGCATGCAGGAGCATATGACTATGCCTTCATGCGAACTGTGCCGAATATGGTCATCATGGCACCGAAAGACGAAAATGAATGTCGTCAGATGTTGCATACTGCATATTTATATCCAGGACCAGCAGCGGTACGTTATCCGCGTGGTAATGGCTTAGGTGTGGAAATACAGCAGCACATGACTGAACTAGAAATAGGGCGTGCTGAAATTGTCTTGCAATTGAACGAAACTGCCGATGAACAGATCAGCATTCTGGCTTTTGGTAGTCGTGTTGCGGCATCTGTAGAGGCTGCACGTAGTCTGGCACAGCAACTGGATGTTGGCGTGCGTGTGGTCAATATGCGTTTTGTGAAACCTTTAGATGAACAGATATTGTCGCGCTTAGCCGATCAAACTCAATTGTTTGTCACCGTGGAAGAACATGCAGTAATGGCGGGTGCGGGTAGTGCAGTCAATGAATATTTGGCACAAGCGCAAATTGTTAAGCCGATGCTGAATTTAGGTTTGGCTGATAACTTTATGCATCAGGCAACACACAATCAAATGTTGCAACAAGCAGGCCTAGATGCACAAGGTATTGTTAAATCAATAGAATCAGCATGGTTAAAGTTTGTACAAAGTATAGGCTAATCAAAAACTAAATTTTCGAAACATTTTTTCCCTAAAAGCGCTTATATTTGTTAAGATATAGGGGCTTTTATGCATTATTCTTTAATCAATATCTTCAAATTTGTAGTGGGTGTTCAATGGAACCTATGGTGGTGATGGCTGCGCGTGCGGCTCAAACAGTCGGTCAAGAGCTTTTAAAAGCGCATCAAAATCGTCATAAACTTGATCTACAAGTCGAAGAAAAAGGAATTGATGGGCCTGTAACGCGTGTAGACCGTTATTTGGAACAATTGACCATCGATACGCTACGTAAAAGCTATAAAAACCACAGTTTCCTTGGTGAAGAGTTTGGTTATCAAGAAGGTAAAGGTCACGACGCAGATTGGTGTTGGATCATTGACCCACTTGATGGCACTTTAAACTTCATTAATGGTGTTCCTCATTTCTGTATCTCTATTGCAGTTCAACATAAAGGCATTACTCAACACGGTGTAATTTACGACCCTGTGAAAGATGAGTTGTTCTCTGCGAGTCGTGGTCGTGGTGCCATGATGAATCAACGCCGTATTCGTGTAAATGTGAAAGACAGCCTTGAAAATACATTCATGTCTGTAGGACATGCTTACCGCGCAAAACGTAATGGTGAAGTGATTTCTTATGCAAAAAATCATTTTGCTTCATTGTTAAATGTAACTGAAGCTGGTGCGCAATATCGTCGTACAGGTTCAGCAGCATTAGATTTGGCGTATGTAGCAGCGGGTCGTTTCGATGCTTATTTCGAACTCGGTCTAAAGCCTTGGGACATCGCAGCAGGCGAATTGATTGTGAAAGAAGCGGGCGGCACTGTGGTTGATGCACGTGGCGGTAGCGACTCTATGGAAAATGGTCAAGTACTTGCATGTTCAATGAAAATGTTAAAGCCATTAATGCAGGCAGTCGTGCCAGCGTGGGGCGAAGCAGCAAAGTAATTGAATGATTACCTGATCAAGTGACGATAAAAAAGCTCTCAATTTTGAGGGCTTTTTTATATAAAATTCCAAGCTTTAATTGCATCTTTAAATAATATTTTTTAAAAAAATGGTAAAAGTCGATTAAAAAAGGTGACTTTTAAAAATATGCTGTTATAATCTTGCCACGCACTAAATTTCGTTCATTACCTGAACATTCTCTTCTATCATTGTGTATGCGCGTCCGGTCCAAAGAGAGGACATTATTTCGCGCCCCACCCAATCGCTTAAGCGATTCCTTCAGGTTGCGGCTGTAATCAAATGTGCGTTATACGCATCGTCGTTCTCGGATCGCCGCTGATTCTATATTTTCAGCGATTATTGCTGTGCCGCTTTTTGCCGATGTCCATCTGACTTTATTTTAATGGAGCACCCAGTTTTCGGGTGAAAAACTCTATGAGCAAAACTTTTGCTGAATTTTCTTTACATGAATCGTTACAACAAGCTCTACAAAGCCTAGGTTTTACATCTCCTACGCCGGTACAGGAACAATCGATTCCTGCTGCTTTAGAAGGTAAAGACCTTCTTGTATCAAGCCAAACAGGTTCAGGTAAAACTGCGGCGTTTTTACTTCCAACGTTAAACGCACTTGCAGGTCAAGAGACTTTCGTTCCGTTCAAAGAACGTATGAAAGCAATTACCCAACCAAATATTTTAGTACTTTGCCCAACACGTGAGTTGGCGCAACAAGTAAGCCAAGACGCAATTGCATTTGTACGTCACATGAAAGGTGCACGTATTGCTGCGATCATGGGCGGTATGCCATTTGGCAAGCAAATCCAACAGTTAAAAGGTGCACAAGTTGTGGTTGCGACACCAGGTCGTTTACTTGACCTTGTGAACCGTCGTCAAATCAAACTTGATAAAGTTGATGCATTAATTGTTGACGAAGCTGACCGTATGCTTGATCTAGGCTTCTCTGAAGACTTAGAAGCGATTAGCGATCTTGCGGCAAACCGTAAACAAACATTAATGTTCTCTGCAACATTTGCACCACGTATCATCACTCTTGCTGAACGCATGATGAATGATCCTGAGCGTATTGCAATTGAAACAGGTCATTCTACCAATACAGACATCACTCAGACTCTACACTGGACTGATGGTTTTGAGCACAAGAAAAAACTTTTAACTCATTGGTTGAGTGAAGAAGATCTTGATCAAGCTGTTGTTTTCGCGTCTACACAAGAAGACACAGACATGCTTGCTGAAGAATTGGCTGAAGCGGGTCACTCAGTAGTTGCACTTCACGGTGCAATGCCACAAACCGTGCGTAACCGTCGTTTACGTAGTATTCGTGAAGGTCGCGCAAAAATCTTGGTTGCAACTGACGTTGCGGCGCGTGGTTTAGACGTACCAACGATTTCACACGTAATCAACTTTGGTCTGCCAATGAAGAACGAAGACTATGTACACCGTATTGGTCGTACAGGTCGTGCAGGTCGTACAGGTAAAGCAATTACTTTGGCAACTTACCGTGAACGCGGCAAAATCCGTGCTTTAGAAGATTACTTAGATGCTCGTTTAGAAGTTTCTGAAATCGAAGGCTTAGAGCCATCTCCACCTCCAGCACGTTCTGGTCGTGATGGTGGTCGTGGTCGCAATGGCGGTGGTCGTCGTGAAGGTGGTCGTGGCGGTTTCGGCGGTGGTCGTCGTTTTGAAGGTGAATCTAACTTCAAACGTCGTGAAGGTGGTCGTGATGGCGACCGTCCACAGCGTTCATTTGGTGGTGAAGATCGTCCACGTCGTGAATTCAACAATGATCGTCCACGCCGTGAAGGTGGTTTCGAAGACCGTCCACGTCGCGAATTTAA
>NZ_KE007371.1:0-84691 GCF_000400735.1 Acinetobacter tandoii DSM 14970 = CIP 107469 | reverse complement strand
AATGATCGTCCACGCCGTGAAGGTGGTTTCGAAGACCGTCCACGTCGCGAATTTAATAATGATCGTCCACGCCGTGAAGGTGGTTTTGAAGACCGTCCACGTCGCGAATTTAACAGCGATCGTCCACGCCGTGAAGGTGGTTTCAATGATAAGCCGCGTTTTGACTCGAATGATGACAACCGTGGGAACCGTGTAGATTACAAACCGCGTCGTGAAGGTTCTTTTGGTGACCGTCCTAAACGTGATTTCGGTGATCGTCCACCGCGTCGTGAAGGTGGTTTTGGTGACCGTCCACAGCGTTCATTTGGTGGTGAAGATCGTCCTAAGCGTTCATTCGGTGGTGAAGATCGTCCACAGCGTTCATTTGGTGGCGAAGATCGTCCTAAGCGTTCATTCGGTGGTGAGGATCGTCCACGTCGTGAAGGCGGTGACCGTCGTCGCAAGTTTAATGACTAAATCATCCCTTCTAAGAAACCAGCGCAAAAGCGCTGGTTTTTTTATGTTTAAAGATTTTGTTTATTGTTTAAAAAATGTATACTAAGTCAAATTTATGTTGAAATATGACAAATATGAACAACAATATAGAAGAACAACCTCTGTTAGGGTATTCGTTAAAAGAGGTCATTATGCCTTATCTTGGTTTTATTCTTTTGCTGAGCAATTTGATCTTTTTCTTTTACGCTCAATTTATATAACACAGCGTTCTAATTTCTATGCTGTGCACCTTGGTTCGTATAATTAAAATGACAGAATCAAAAAACAAATTGCACACAGTTTACCCGACGTAACTAGGTAACATTTTATAGTTCAATCCTTTATAGTATGCGTGCTGAAAAATTGCAGGAACTTTCTCCGCTATGAATAATCAAGCACCCCTTGAAAATTCAGCTTTGATTGAAGTCAAAGAACTGAGTTTTAAGCGAGGGGAACGAATCATTTATGACCAAGTCAGTCTGAAGATTCGACGTGGTCAAATTACCGCCATTATGGGGCCATCTGGAACAGGTAAAACGACACTGTTGCGTTTAATTGGGGGGCAGTTAACCCCAGATCATGGGCAAGTGCTACTTGACGGTAAAGATATTGGTCAGATGTCGCGACATGAGTTGTTTGCGGCACGAGCACGTATGGGCATGCTGTTCCAAAGCGGTGCTTTATTTACCGATATGAGCGTTTATGAAAATGTTGCATTTCCATTGCGTGCGCATACCCAATTACCTGAGCATTTAATTGCAGAATTGGTCGCATTAAAGCTGGAATCGGTTGGCCTGCGTGGCACAGAGCAGCTCATGCCTTCTGAACTTTCAGGGGGGATGAACCGACGTGTGGCTTTGGCACGTGCAATTGCATTAGATCCAGAATTGATTATGTATGATGAACCTTTTGCAGGTCAGGATCCGATTGTTAAAGGTGTACTGACTCGACTAATCCGTTCTCTACGTGAAGCACTAGAGTTGACCACGATTATTGTATCGCATGATGTAGCAGAAACGCTTTCGATTGCAGATTATATTTATGTGGTTGCGGAGGGGAAAGTGCAAGGTGAAGGTACGCCTGCTGAATTACAGGCGAATGCATCACCATTTGTGCGACAGTTCCTGACAGGTGCGGCTGAAGGGCCTGTAGAATATCAGTTTAGTCATCAAGCGTATTTGGCGGGCGAGGTTCGTGCATGAATGCTATTGCCTCATTAGGTAGACGCGTTATTCAGAGTGTTCAGGGTGTCGGTGTTGCAACCATTATGTTGTTACAAATTCTATGCTCAATGCCGACATGGTTAGGGGTCAAACTGTTTGTTTACCAAATGTATCGTGTCGGGGTGATGTCCTTACTGATTATTTCGGTGTCAGGTTTGTTCATTGGTTTGGTTTTAGGCTTACAAGGCTATTCCATTTTGGTCAACATTGGTTCAGAAGCTATGTTGGGCACCATGGTGTCGTTAACTCTGTTACGTGAATTGGCTCCTGTGGTTGCCGCATTATTATTTGCTGGGCGTGCAGGTTCTGCATTGACTGCAGAAATTGGATTAATGAAAGCCACCGAACAATTGTCCAGTATGGAGATGATCGGGGTTGATCCATTAAAACGTATTGTTTCACCACGTTTGTGGGCGGGTATTGTAAGTTTGCCGATGTTGAGTGTGGTGTTTGCTGCGATTGGTATTATTGGCGGTAAAATGGTCGGCGTAGATTTTCTGGGCGTAGATGAAGGTTCTTTCTGGAGTGGTATGCAAAGTAATGTGCAATTCTATAAAGATATCTTTAATGGCACGATTATTAAGAGTATTGTTTTTGCCATTTTATGTACTTGGATTGCGGTTTACCAAGGCTATGCTTGTGTACCGACATCTGAAGGCATTGCAACATCCACAACGCGTACCGTGGTGTATTCATCGCTTTGTGTATTAGGTTTTGATTTTGTGTTGACTGCGGTCATGTTCGGAGGGGTTTAATGAAATCACGTGCAAGTGAGCTGGCCGTAGGATTATTTGTGATTGTCTTCGGTGTTGCATTGTTTTTCTTGGCAATGAAAGTGAGTGGCTTAGTCGGCACTAACTTACGTGATGCCTATAGCATGACGGCACAATTTGATAACGTAAATGGCTTGAAGCCTCGTGCCAAAGTTACGATGAGTGGTGTCACGATTGGTCGTGTTACAGATATTACTCTAGATCCCGTAACGCGTTTGGCAACGGTGCATTTTGAGTTGGATGGCAAGCTAACGTCTTTCAATGCAGAACAGTTGAAAACGGTTGAAAACAACGCGTTGGATGAGTTGCGCTATAGCACAGAATATACCGAAGCTACACCAGCGAAACAAAAAGAAATGGAACAGCAACTTATTGCGAACATGAAATCCATCACCAGTATTGATGAAGATGCTTACATAATGGTAGCAACCAATGGCTTGTTGGGTGAGAAGTATTTGAAAGTTGTTCCAGGTGGTGGCTTGAATTATATCAAGCGTGGTGCATCAATCGCTAACACTCAGGGTACGATGGATTTAGAAGATTTGATTAGTAAATTTATTACAGCAGGTGCAGGTAAGTCATCGACTCCATCGGCAGAAGCTGAGGCACCAACTGAAAAAACAGATGCTGAACCAGCATTTGTTGAATAATTGAAAGAGGAACTTAGAAGTGAATATGTTGTTGAAACAAACATTAACGGCAAGCATTTTATCAACCATGATTGCAGGTACTGCATTTGCTGCGCCAGCTGAAGCTCCTCCTGCATTTATTAAGCGTGTGGCGGATGGTTTAATTGGTCGCTTAAAAGCAGACCATGCAAAATTGCAAAATAACCCAGCAGCGGTTAAAGCCATTGTACGTCAAAACTTAGACCCGTATGTAGATTCACAAGCGTTCACTCGTATTGTCATGGGTACTTATGCAACCAATCAGTACAGCACTGCAGCACAGCGTGCACAGTTTGAAAAGAACTTCCGTGAAACATTGATTGAAAACTACGGTACAGCTTTTGCCAAGTTTAGCAACCAGACGTATAGCATGCGCCCTTATAAAGCAACAGGCAGTGCTAATCCTGTAGTGACCATTGACTTTAATAACAACGGTGAAAAGATTCCTGTATCGTTCCAGTTGGCGGATAAAGGTAGCCAATGGAAGATTCGTAACATCAACGTTTCTGGTATTGATTTAGGTTTGCAATTCCGTAACCAGTTTGCGGCGACTGTGAAACGTAATGGTGGTAATCTGGATAAAGCGATTGCTAACTTTGAACCAGATGCTGACGCAGCTGTAAAGAAAAAATAAGATAGGTGAATGGTGATTAGTCTCGTCAATCAGGAATTGCAAGTCACTGGAAAAATCGACTATGACAATGCTGAACAATACTATCAGCAGGGTCTGGCATTGATTCAGAAACAACAGTTGTCTATGGTAGTGAACCTAGCACAGTTGCAACAGGGAAGTACCTTGGCATTAGCGGTACTGGTACGTTGGTTGCGCCAAACGCCTCAAGCACAAGGTTTACACTTTAAGGCTGTGCCTGACAAAATGATGAAGATTATTCAGGCTTGTCATCTGCAAGATGATCTGCATTTGATCTAAAAGAAAAAGCACCGCAATTGCGGTGCTTTTTTTATGTTGAATCTTATGCTCAAAAAGAACGTGTTCTGTTGTACTTCGCGGATCACACCATGCAAAAAAGAATGTTCAGATCCATTTTTTCCAGCGGAAATAAATCAGTGGCCCAATAAAGAAGCCGACAATAATCATACTAACGGCGATAAAGCTGGTGGTGCCGTGGGCAAAGGGTAAAACATCCGTATTCATGCCGTAGATACTTGCCACTAACATTGGGGGTGCAAGCATACTGGGTAAAATCGAGAAGCGACGAATGGTATCATTCTGCTCGGTGTTAATGAATCCTGATGTCGTATCTAGCAAGAAGCGCACTTTCTGGAACAAGAAGGCATCATGTTCGACCAGTGAGCGTACATCTTCACTCAACTCTCGAATGTCTGCATCATAGATATGACTGCCTAGGGCACGCGGACGGGATAAGAAGGTCAGTACACGACGTAAGTCAATCAAACAGAGTTGTGCCTTACCTAACATATCTTCTAACTGTGCCAGACGCGTAATCATGTCATCGAGGTCGAGAATTTGTTCACGATGACGGTTATTCAGCACTTCTGTGGAGTATTTTTCCAAGTCCTTGTGGATATCTTCCAAGATATCCGCAAGCTCATCCAGTTTGGCTTCCAGTAAACCTAAAAGTACCCAAGTCGGGTCTTTATAGTCAATTTCGTAATCATTGCGACGTGCGCGTGCGCGAAAGGCACGGAAAGCCACCAGTTTTTCACCACGTAGAGTAAACAAGCGCTCTTTATGCAAAATAAAAGCGACGGTTTGTACTGTAGCTAAAATACTGGAATTATCATCCGCTTCACCATCCACCTGATAATTTTTATTTTTCGTTAAAAAATACGTGCTGATATGCAAAATACCATCATCATCACGGTAGAATCGGGCAGATGAAGAGATGTCTTCCAACGATTTTAGTGTTGGTAGATTTTGATCATAGGCATCTAAAACCCATTGCTGTTCTTCTTGTGAAGGTGCAATCAGGTCGACCCAGACTAGTTCTGGATGTAAATCAAAACCGCCATTAATGGTGGCGTCTTCTAAACTACCGCGCTCTGTGGCGTAAAAGGCTTCAAGCATAGATGTCTTTTCTCCCTTACGCAGTATGGGGTTAAATCGATGGGTGTATTTTAGACAAGGATTTCATGAAAAACACTGATTGAATTGCTAATTTATGAAAAAATCTCTATCTACTTTACTTTCGCGGTATGACAAGATCATAACATGGTGAAATAATGACACATTCTATTGCGGTTTTTTGTGGTTCAGCGGTTGGTACAGACACCATTTTCTTAGATACAGCACGTCATGTTGGGCAAACGTTAGCACAACAAGGTAAAACACTGGTCTATGGTGGTGGGCGCTCTGGTTTAATGGGCGTGATTGCAGATAGTGCCTTACAAGCAGGTGGGCGAGTGATTGGAGTGATTCCACATGCATTGGTCGATCGTGAGTTGGCTCATCCTGATTTGACTGAGCTGCATGTGGTAAAAAACATGCATGAACGTAAAACCCAAATGTCTGAACTTTCAGATGCCTTTATTGCACTGCCAGGTGGTGCGGGAACTTTGGAAGAAATTTTTGAACAGTGGACTTGGGCACAATTGGGCATTCATTTAAAACCATGCGCTTTTTTAAATGTTGAAGGCTTTTATGATGACCTGATTAAATTCATCAACTTAACGACTGAAAAAGGCTTTACGCATTCACGTTTCACAGAGACCTTAATTGCTGAAAACTCGGTTGAAGCGATTCTACAGCAGTTTGATGTATTTACTGCACCTACCCCGAAATGGGGCATGACCGAGCAGCAAGACTTGGTGAAACACGCCTAATGAAACAAATTACTGTCGCTGCGGGTATTGTGTTAAATGCACAACAGCAGTTGTTATTGGTGCGTAAGCACAACACTCGTTTTTTTATGCAGGTGGGTGGCAAGCTAGAACCAGATGAAGCACCTGAACATTGTATCTTGCGTGAAATCGAGGAAGAAATTGGCTGTCAGGCGAAAATTATTCAGTACGTTGGACGTTTTGAAATCGCTGCGGCCAATGAGCCTGATCATCTATTGGTGAGTCATGTATTTCAAGTGGAGCTAGATAGCTCGCCACAAATTGCAGCAGAAATTGCCGAACTTAAGTGGATTGAGCTGGATGATCAGAGCACGCCTTTAGCACCATTGACTCGAGAAATCGTATTGCCATGGGTGCGTCAGTATTTAAAGATACAGGCCTAGCTTTTTCAAATGGATTGAATCAATACTTCTATGATTAAACCTGAGCTGCTGCAATACAGGTGGCTTCAATTTTTCGGCAGCCCAGTTCATTTAGAGCTTGCTGCAATGCTTTAAGTGAGCTGCCTGTTGTCACCACATCATCGAGCATTAACACGCGACGATAACGCAGAGTGTTTGTTGGGGCGATTTTAAATTGCTGTTCTATGCTATCCAGTCGTTCTAAACGGCTTAAGCCTTTCTGCGAATGCTGATGTTGCCGTTGAATAGGTTGCCAAACTGGAATATTTAACTGCTGACTCAAACGCTGTGCCAGAATGACACTTTGGTTATAACCTCGTTCGGCCAAACGTTGAGTAGAAATTGGCATGGGAACGATGGCTTGAATTTGACGATAGTCCAGTTGTTTGAGCAGTCCAGTCAGCAAAATTTGAAAATGTAGTTGTTGCTCATATTTAAATTGCTGAATCACACGATCAATGGGATAGGCATAATGGCAGGCGACTTGAACCTCAATTTCTTGACGTTGCACAGATTGTTTGAACCAAGGTAAATGGTTCCAGCAATCTTGACAGAGGCTTGCATGACGACCACGCTCAAGTCCACAAAACTGACATGGTAGTACTGAATGCAGCCATTGCTGAGCGCTAGATAAAAAAGGTTTAAACATAAGCATAGCGCGGGGCTTCAGGTAGCCAGCGTTTGAGTAAGGCATCGGCCTGAGTTGGATAGTCTTTCAGGATTTGTTGTGCCACATAATGCGCCTGATTGAGCAAATGATCATCCCGTTCTAATTTGGCAACGCGAAAGCCCATATCTCCCGTTTGTTTAGTGCCGAGTAACTCCCCAGGGCCGCGAATCTCTAAATCTTTCTCTGCAATGATGAAGCCATCATTGGTTTCACGCATGATGCGTAAGCGTTCTTGTCCATTTTGTGATAGTGGATTCTTATAGAGTAGGGCACAAAAACTTGCCTTTGCACCACGTCCAACACGACCACGTAACTGATGCAGTTGTGATAAGCCCAGACGCTCGGCATTTTCAATGACCATAATAGAGGCATTCGGCACATCCACGCCGACTTCAATTACCGTGGTCGCAATGAGCAGTTGTAGTTCGTTATCCTTGAACTGTTGCATGACGGCTTGCTTCTCATCGGCTTTCATTTTGCCATGCACCAGTCCGATATTGAGTGTTGGGAAACGTTGCTTGATTTCGGCATAGGTGGCTTCTGCGGCTTGAGCATCTAAAGTTTCCGACTGTTCGACCAATGTGCAAACCCAATAGGCTTGTTTGCCTTCGGCGCAATTACTGGCAATCCGTTGTAAGACTTCTTCACGACGGTCCAAAGGAATAGTCACCGTTTGAATCGGGGTTCGACCTGGTGGCAATTCATCAATCACTGAGGTATCTAAGTCCCCATATGCGGACATCGCGAGAGTACGCGGAATAGGGGTTGCGGTCATCACCAGTTGATGGGGTGTGGTTTGCTGTGCGCCTTTATTGCGAAGTGCCAAACGCTGATCGACCCCAAAGCGATGCTGTTCATCAATAATGACCAAACCCAACTTATGAAAGGCAACACTATCTTGGAATAACGCATGCGTACCAATCACCAGTTGAGCTGAGCCTTGTTGGATTTGTTGTTCTGCTAAGGCACGCGCTTTGCCCTTTTGTTTGCCTGATAGCCATGCCACATTTAAGCCTAGAGGCTCAAACCAGCGTTTAAAATTCAAATAATGCTGTTCCGCCAAAATTTCAGTCGGTGCCATGAGGGCAACTTGCCAACCTTCTTCTAAGGCATGACAAGCAGCAAGTGCTGCCACGAGCGTTTTACCTGCCCCGACATCACCTTGTACCAGACGTAGCATTGGCTTGTGTTGCTTTAAATCATCGGAGATTTCTTTAGACACGCGCTTCTGTGCTGCGGTCATTTGAAAAGGCAACGCAGCCAGCAATTGTTTGGCAAAGTTTTTACTGTGCGTAAATGACGGGGCTGCAATTTGTTGAATATAGGCGCGGCGGGTCAGCAGGCTGACTTGATGAGCCACCAATTCCTCAAAAATCAGGCGTTGCTGCGCAGGATGTGAACCTTGACTCAACTGCAACATGTTGGCATCCAATGGAGGTTCATGGATGTAATACAGGGCTTGTTTCAAGGCATAGCCATTGGTGAATTTCTGTGGCAGGAGTTCTGGTAGGTCATCACTGTGCTGTTTTAAGGCATGTTTGACATATTCACGTAGTTTGGTTTGAGTGAGTCCTTCAGTCGCAGGGTAAATCGCCGTGAGCTGGGTTTGTGGCAATGGCGTATGTTCGCTAATTAACTGAATTTCAGGATGATACATTTCCAAGCCACGAGCACCGACACGGACTTCACCAAAAACCCGTAAACGGTTGCCCACCTTGCCGCGATCAGTCAGGGCTTTATATAGGTGATAAAAGCGTAGCGTGACTTTACCGAGCTCATCATCCAGTAAAATGGCCATGGATTTACGCTTTCCCGGAGGAAAGTCCACTGATTTCACCGTACCCTCAAGCAGATAGCTACGCCCAACCTCCAATTGGTTCATGGGGATGATCGTGCTACGATCTTCATAATCCCGCGGCAGATGAAACAATAAATCATCCGTGGTGAAAATATTCAGTTTTTCAAGTAATGCAGCAGAGGCACTTCCAACCCCTTGCAATTGTTGGACTGCGGCCATGTCCCCTCAACTAAAGTGCTCATTAGGTGCTAAATGCATATTTTATTTATAGGTTATGGTAAAACATCTCAACGGGTTGCTAAACAATTATTTCAACAAGGCCACCAAATTACCACAATAAGCCGTACTGCCAAACCACAAGATTTTGCTACACATTTAATTCAAGATATTCATCAACTTGATTTGAGTCAAATTACTCCTGTCGATATCGTCTATGTCTTGTTATCTCCCACATCGAGCACGCCTGAAGGCTATCAAGCGACTTTTGTGGATGCCATTCCTGCGATGCAGAAGGCCTTACAAGCTCATCCTGTCAAAAAAGTCATCGTAGTGTCTTCAACCCGAGTTTATGGTGAACAAGTAGGGGAGCGTGTTGATGATGCGAGTGTGCCTAAGCCAATTGATGCACAAGGCGAGATTCTAAGGCAGATGGAATTGTTATGGCAGGCTGCGTATCCTGAGCAAAGTATTATTATTCGCCCAACAGGCATTTACGGAGCTTCTGTTGCACGTATGGTGAAGTTGGCGCAGCAGACGTCGACATATCCGAATATTCATTATAGTAATCGTATTCATATTGAAGATTTAGCCCGCTTTTTGGCGCATTTGATTCACGTGGAACATCCTAAAAGTTCTTATATTGTCACGAATAATCAACCCATTCCTTTACATGAAATTATTCAGTGGTTTCAGCAGCAGTTGGAGCTGCCAGTTTTAGTTTTGGAAAGTGATGTGGTGTCTGGTAAGCGAATTTATGCTTCCAACATGCAGCAGATGGATTTTGAATTACAACATCCAGATTGTTTTGAGGATTATTCGGCGTTGTTGTTAAAAAATGATTGAAAAATATTCTGTATTTTGTTCAATGAAAGATGAGGAACATTGATTGGAAAATAGTCGTGGAATGTGAAAAGTCCATAAAAAAGCCCAATCGGGTTTGATTGGGCTTTAATTAACAATATAAGGTATTGATTTAAGTTAAATTATTTTGAGAATTTCGTATGGCATGCATTATGTTAATTGTAGGAAAACTTAACATCTCTAACGATTTAAACGTGTTTTTAGTATAAAAAATGAAATAAAGAGAATAGATAGGATAGAAGAATATAAAATTTATAGAAGAGAACTTTTAGGTATACTTTAGTTTAAATACAAAATTTTATTATTTGCTATATAATTCATGTGTTTAAGTAATTGGTCGTTCATAGATGTCCATCATGCTAGATATTAAAGAAGAAAATATTCTTCAGAGTATACCTAAAGGAGATTTGCATGTTCATCTTAATGGGGCAATACCAACTGATTTAGTTAAAAATATTTTAGAGAAAGATTTAACTATTATTCCTAGCTCTTTTGATTTAGATAAAAATTTAAATATTTTAGAACCTCAAAATCATTTGTCTGATTATTTAAAGCCGTGGGAAGTTTTAAATCTTTTACCAAAATCAAAAGAAGATTTAAACCTTATAGTTTTAGAAACTTTCCGTAGTTTTCAATTGGCGAATATCTAATTTGTTGAGATAAGAAATACTATTTTTTATATAGCGAAACTTAATTCTATTTCTTTAGAATCAGCTATCTTATGGCTGTTAGGGGCATTAAATTCAGCCTCTAGAATAACAGGAATTCACTTTGGCTTAATCATAACTATTAGAAGATCTTCAAGATCCTCAGAAGATTTAAAAAATATTTTATCTGCAATTAAAAATATTGGAAATCCAAAGAATATAGTTGGGTTGGATTTAGCCGGAAACGAAGATATCCCCCGTTCCAGATGATTTAGCATATTGGTTTAATAAGGCTAAGCATGATTTGAATTTAGGTATCACAATTCATGCAGGTGAAACTGGGAATATAAATAATATTTTAGTAGCTATTAATCAATTTGGTGCTGATCGAATTGGGCATGGTACTGCTGCGATGAACTGTATAGATACTATGGATTTACTTCGAACTAGAGATATTGCTGTTGAAGTTTGCCCTATTTCTAATAGACGTACTAACTCAATAAAAGAAGATGATGCCTATACGTTTCATAAGTTTATGGAACATAATGTCCCATTTATTTTATGCTCTGATAATCCAGCGATACATAAATTAAGTCTTGTAGACGACTACAGAGTGTTTTTATATGAAACACAAGACTTATCCTTTATTTTAAATCAATTTACTCTTCAAAAAAAATATTCATTTATTAACCCGAATCCTGCTTAAGCCGATATTTCCATAATACGAATCATCGGTTTATTTTGATGACATATTTGATAAGCACATAAAGATGCATAAATACCAGCTAAATAGCCTGCAACACTTCTTGCTCTAGTTGTCACTAGATTGTACGTCCCTTTCAGCAAACTGAATAAAGTTTCTATTTTATTGCGTTGTTTTAGATGGTATTCATCTGCTTTTAATAACTGTATAGATTTCATGTTCTTTCGGTGATAAGTAATTAAATCAATATCTTGATCTTTAAGCCTGCTCTTAAGCTCATGACTAATATAGCCGCGATCAGCATACAATTTTGCAGTCATTCCTTTGACTAGTTGCTCCACCATTTTGATATCTGCTGTATGTCCATTGGATAAAACCGTATTTACTATTCCACCTGATTGATTCATCAGCAAATGCAGCTTACAGCCAAAGAACCAACCCATTGAGCTTTTTCCACGTGTTGCAATAGCCGATAAAGACTTATGACGTTGTATTCGCTGATTTTTACAGACAGGTAATATGGTTGAATCAATCCATAAATAATTGCTTTGCTGATCTTTCATCAAAGCAAAATGTAGGGCATGTAAAGCCAGTTGATGTGTATTCATCAGATGAATCATGCGTTGATAACATGGTAGATGTTTAAATAGATGGCTATTGTTATATTTTAAAGCTGTAAAGAATGCTTTGAAATTATTGAAATGAGAGCACTTATACCAAATTGCAATAAAGGTAATTTCAGAAATACTGAGCTGAGCAGGGCGAACTCTTGAGCATCGAAAGTTCTGCTTTAAGAAATTCCAATAGATTGATTCAAATTTAAGAAAGAAATCATCAATTATGCAGAATAATTGGGTACTATCAATCATAAGGACTAGAGCTTTAAGTTTGGTGTGGTAACTCAACTGATGGCTCTAGTCCTTCTCTTTTTCAAGTCAATTTCTTATCCGCGATTCAGGTATTTATTAAGGATATAATTTAATGAAAATCATAGTCACAACAGGTAATGAGTTCAAGTTAAAGGAACTAGATCACTATATGGCAGGGACTGGCGTTGTTTTTGAATCAAGAAAGACAAAAATTGAGGAATTACAAACATTTGATGAACAGGTTTTATTAAAAGATAAATTGGGGAAAGCATTTGCTAAATTTAAGGAGCCAGTATTAGTTGAACATGCTAGCTTGTATTTAGAAGCACTAAATGACTTTCCAGGAGGATTAACAGAAATTTTTTGGGAAACGATACAGGCAGATAAATTTTGTGACTTATTTAAGGGTACTAAAATTACAGCTAAAACTTCGATTGGCTTTTGTGACGGTAGAAAGAACTATTATTTTATAGGGGAAAGTCAAGGTACTGTAGCAGAAGAACCTATGGGTAATCGTGATTTTCAATGGGACTGTGTTTTTATTCCAGATGGTTACAATAAAACTTATGCTGAGTTAGGAAGTGAAAAATTAGAAATCTCTATGAGAAAGCATGCATTTGATCAATTTAAACAATTTATAGAGTCTTTAAAATGAGTAAATTTTCACATTTATCTACCCTGAAAAAAGCTTATAAAGATGAAAAATTAATGTTATTCCTCGGAGCTGGGGTGTCTACAATTCTGAATCTACCTAACTGGAGTGATCTCATTAATCTGATTGCAGAGGAATGTGATTATGACCCAAAGGTTTTTAAGACTTTAGCTGATGATAATGCATTATTACTAGCTGAATTTTACTATATCAAAAGTTATAAAAGCTTTGGTAGCCTTAGAAGTAAGCTTGATCAAAAATGGCATACTCCGGAATTTATGAGAAAGCTTAGCGATTCAGACTTTCATAAGCTTTTGGCAGAGAAAAAATTTCAATTAATTTATACTACAAACTACGATCAATGGATTGAGAAAGCTTTTGATCTATATTCACAACCTTATACTAAAATTTCTCATATTTCTCATATAAGTAATACAAAAAAGAATGTTCCACAGATTGTAAAATTTCATGGAGATTTTTCAGATGATAATAGTATTATTTTAAATGAGAGTAGCTATTACAGAAGAATGAAGTTTGAAGATCCACTTGATATTAAATTTAAATCTGATCTATTGAGTCATAGTGTTTTATTCATGGGCTATTCCTTAAATGACATGAATATTCGAAGAGTAATCTTTGAGCTAAATAGGTCTTGGCCAGAAACACATAAAAATCAAAAACCTAAATGCTATATCATGGTTAAAAATCATAATGAGATTATTGATACAGTTCTGGAAGATTGGGGAGTTATCCCTATTACAGCTGAAGAATTAGGTATCACAAGCCCTGATAGAAATATACAGAATGCTCAAATTCTAGAAGCGATTAGTTCTTAGTAAAAAGTTTAAAAAGTCTGAATCTTAGTATTTGGGCTTTTTTTAATACCTATATAAGCCATACTTTGTAGACTCGACACTTTAGCTATTCACTATAAGAACCTTTTAATTATTTAACATAAAATATCTTCTGTGAAATACATTAAACTTTTTGTTATACATACAGCATAGGTATCCGCCAATCGCAGATACCTATGCTTTTTAAAATTACTTTTTCTTACGCTTCAAACGACGTTTCGCTTGTTGTGCGGCAACCGCATCTAATACCTGCTTTAACTCTTCATCGCTAAAAGTGGTAATGTGCTGCAACATTTGTAAAGTCACATCATCCAGTACCAAATTGGCATTGGCAGCAATATTGCTAAAGTTGCTGTCAAATACGATTGAGCCTTCGGCATTGGTACTGATATAACCCTGTTGAGTCAGTACGCGGATAAAACCTTGGAATAGGGCTTTATCGAAGAACTCTGGTGAATTGAACTCATACAACACAGAGAGGCGTTGACCCACCAAATGGCTCAACTCTTCCACTTGACGCGTCGAGATGTTGCCAGAACCACGCTGTGTAATCAGTGCCAAAGTCATGTAATAGCGCTCTAGGCTCTGCATCACAGGACCAGCAAGGACTAACAACTGATTATGATCTTCACTGTTCGGTGCAGGGGAAATTAAATGTCCTTCCGCATCTTCAGTGATGAGTTTTGCACTGATTAAAGCATCTGCATAAGCAGCGATCTGTACTTTTAAGCTTTCATCATCCCATTTAAGAAATAACTCAGCTTTCAAGAATGGATATAAGGTGCGAATGACGTTACATAAATCGTGACGCTTGATGGTACCGTTGTGTTCAACCAAAGCCGCAATCAAAGATGGCAAGACAAAAGCATGCACAATGTTGTTACGGAAGTAGGTGAGTAACACGGCTTGATTGTCTTCAATCGCAATAATATCGCCCAGAACGTGCTTCACGCGCTTAATCAGTTTGAGTTTTAAACCGTAAGCAATAATTTCTTTGCCAGAAAGAGGTGTAACTTGTGTACGCTCATCGTAAGGCAGTGCGGTGAGCAAATTACGATATGCATCTAACTGCTTGATGCACAACTCTTCGTCCAGAGTATGTTTTGGTGTCGCTAGTAAAATCAGAGACAATAACGATACTGGGTTAATCACTACGGCACGGTTGATGTTTTCCAAAATGGTATGTGCCGCACTGTTCACTGCATCAGAGACCTCATTTGGAATTGGATCATCATTTTTTTGAATGCGAATCTGGTCAGCGCCAAAGGCTTTGAGTTTGTCATCCAAGAATACAGGCTCACCGAAGTTCACGTGTACTTTACCGAAGATGCGTTCAATTTTGCGTAGGGTTTTTACAATTCCAAGCACAGATTCCGCTTCTTTCGGTTTACCTTGCATTTCGCCAACATATGTAGAACCTTCCATCAGGCGTTCATAGCCGATATAGGTTGGCACAAACACAATCGGTTTGGCACGTCCACGAAGATGGCTGTGTACTGTCATGGCGAGCATGCCTGTCTTAGCAGGTAATAGGCGTCCTGTACGTGAACGGCCCCCTTCAATGAAGTATTCCAAAGGCGTGTTGCGCGACAGAATGCTGTATAAATATTCTTTAAAAACGGTGGTATATAAACCATTACCACGGAAAGTACGGCGAATAAAGAACGCGCCGCCACCACGTAGTAATTGCCCTACAAATGGCATATTCAGGTTATCACCCGCCGCAATGTACGGTACCATCAAACCACGTTTATAAATTACATAAGACAGTAACAGGTAGTCGATATGACTACGGTGACATGGAGTATAAATAATTTCATATTCTTTTGCCAGTTCACGCACGGTACTGAAGTTATGTACTTCGACGCCATCATACAACTGTGTCCACAAGCGGGTGAGCGCCATATCCGCAAAACGAACGGCTGAAGAGGAATAATCCGAGACGATTTCATTTAAATAACCAATCGCACGACGTTCTGCTTCAAGCATACTGATTTTGCTACGGATACTTTCACGACGAATTGCATCTTGCACATCTTGTGCTTTAATTAGGCTGTGCATGACGTTACGACGGTCAGATAAGTCAGGACCGAGCACGACTTCACGTTGCGCATCCATATAGTTATTTAAGCTGCTAATAATATACGTTGCAGGCGATAAATTTGGATGGGTGGTTTTAGCGTACTGAATCAGGTCACGTAAAGACTGGGCTTCGTGAAATTCCAGATAAGATTCACGTCCATGCAAACCAATATTTACCATCTGTTTAACACGGCTTGGCGTTGCCCATGTATCGGTAAATAACAATTTAAACCAAGAGTCTTCCTTGTCTGGTGAGCGACCCCACAGCACCGTTACAGGCACCAGTTCAATGTCTAGTTCAGGATGCTTTTCGAGTAAATCGATCAGGCGTAATAGACGGGGTGGAAAGGTATTGGGTGGTGGATTAAGTAGGTTCTGCTCATCATGATGTTGTAAAAATAAGATGGAGGCTTTTTCTTTATGTTCGCCAATCAAGAGTGAATCTAAGGCGGCAGGTAATTTTAAACGACGAGTTTCGCCATCGACCACCAAGGCATTACTACGTGAATAGTTTTGTAATACATAGCACACCACCTTCTTGCTTGGTGTGTTGGCAATATTGGGGTCTTCACTGGTGCTTGGAGCTGTCGGGTTGCTGGGTACTTCACCCAAAATATGAGGGGTTACCACAAGGTCAAGTAGCTTGCTGGAAAGCTGGCGATACATTTGACCAAAGCCACGCTTGGACATAAACACTCCTAATACGGTACGAAGCCCCAAAATGTGAAGGGGAAATTATTCTGCGTAATTGTAATCAAAAACTAGATGTCATTTTCTGACAAATTTACTGCTTATGCCAAGATTCTAGCGTTAAACTGCATATTTTTAGCAATTAAATTTGAAAATTACAGTGACAGTGCGGTCAATTAATCTCTAGGGGATCGGTCAACATTTAGGTAATATAGTTTTAGAGCAAGCGCTCTATGGTTATTTCTAATGAACACCAAAATGGGTGTGTCTAAAATTTAAAACGGGTCTGCTATGAATGCCTTAACTCAAGAATTGGTTGAACTGCTTAGTCTTGAAAAAATCGAAGAGAATATTTTTCGCGGTCAAAGTCGTAATTTGGTAGGCAAGCGTGTTTTTGGTGGGCAAGTTTTAGGACAGGCTTTACGTGCCGCTTCCTATACGGCAGACCGACCTGCGCATTCTTTACATGCTTATTTCCTCTTCGGAGGTGATGTGAATGCTCCGATCATTTATGAAGTGGATCGTTTAAGAGATGGCAAAAGTTTTGTCAGCCGTCAGGTGCGTGCCATTCAGCATGGACGTACCATTTTTACCGCAATGGTGTCGTTTGCTCAGTCAGAAGAAGGCTTGAATTATCAGATTCAGGAGCCTGATTATCCTGCACCGATGCAAGTGAAATCGGAAGCGGAACTGAAAAAGATGTTGGTCGAGTTTGTGCCTGAAAACGTAAGGGCTAGTTTTATGCGTGACCGCCATGTTGAGATACGACCAATCGATCCAATGAATCCGTATCAGCCACAACCAGCGGCACCTTCTTATGCGCACTACATACGCACCCATGACCGTATTGCGGCTGAGATTGATGAAGTTTCATTACATCAAGCGATTGCTGCATTTTATTCAGACTTTACTTTAATGACCACGGCATTACGTCCACATGGTTTGAGTTGGTTATCACCAAGTTTGCAATGTGCCAGTATTGACCACGCTATGTATTTCCATAAACCTTTCCGTGTGGATGACTGGATGTTGTATGACATGGATGCAACGGTAAGTGCCAACTCGCGGGGACTAAATTTTGGACGTATGTGGCAAAATGGTGAGTTGGTTTGTAGTACGACTCAAGAAGGCTTGATTCGGCTCAGAGAAATTGAAACCCAATAAGATTTAAATGTTAGAAAAGCCTCATGTAGATGAGGCTTTTTTTTGATATTTTTGCAATACGTACGCTCCATGCAAGTGATCAATTACATAAGGGGGGTTAGACGGCTTTATTTTTTGGATAAGAAAAATTCGATTTTTACACACAAGATATGCCATAGTGATGTGACTTTAAAAGATAAAATTACAGCAGATATGAGCTTAAATACCCAAATCTTGATTGCTGCCATTCTGGGGATTGCTTTTGGTTTTCTACTCAGTGTCTTTCCACAGAGTGGTTTTTTTACCAGTAGTTTATACGGCTTGGGCATTATTAGTAGCATTTTCATTGGCTTACTTAAAATGCTATTAATTCCTCTGATTTTTAGCTCGATTGTAGTTGGGGTGTCCAATTTGCAAGCAGGTGGGCAACTTGGAAAAGTCTGGAAGATTACGGTTGCCTGCTGCGTCACGACAACCACATTAGCATTAATTCTAGGCATCGGCTGTGCACATTTATTTGATGTGGGTAAGGGGGTAGATATCGCCCTATTTCAGAATGACATGAATCAATACCAAACGCCTGATACCTTAACGCCAACGTCTTTCTTTACCAATTTTATTCAGAACACGTTAATTAATCCATTTAAAGCCTTTGCAGAAGGCAATGTCTTGGCTGTGGTGGTATTTGCACTGTTTATTGGTGTGGCATTGGTACATGGTGGTGAGCGTTTTAAAGCGGTACGTCAGCTCGCAGCACAATTTTTTGAAATTATGATGCTGATGATTAGTTGGGTAATGAAACTTGCACCATTGGGGATTTTTGCCCTGTTAGCCAAGTTGATTGCCACAGAAGACCTTTCTGTACTCAGTCGTTTAGCCGAATTTGCTGTGGTGGTGACAGGAACCACCATTTTCCATGGTGCGGTGGTATTGCCGTTACTGTTATGGATTTTTGGCAAGATGGACCCTGTAACCTTCTTTAAAGGTACGCGAGCTGCGTTGATTACAGCATTTGCAACCAGTTCCAGTTCAGCTACCATGCCATTATCCATGAAATGTGCACAAGAAAATCTCAAAGTCAGTCCTGCAACCGCAGGCTTTGTGATTCCGCTGGGTACGCAGTTGAACATGGATGGTACCGCTTTGTACGAGGCTGCAGCGGCGTTGTTTGTCGCCAATCTGATTGGTTTGGATTTAAGTCTAGGTCAACAACTGATTGTTTGCTTAACTGCGATGATCGCATCATTAGGTGCCCCTGGTATTCCAAGTGCAGGCATGGTCACGATGATTATGGTTTTGCAATCGGTGGGTTTACCTGCGGAAGCCATTGCGATTTTACTGCCGATCGACCGTTTGTTGGATACGGTCCGAACCGTGGTCAATGTTCAGGGAGACATGATGATTAGTGTGGTGGTTGATCGTCATACTCGTGAAACTGTGACGGAACCCAACAGCTAGCTTTATTCCCAACAAGGATTCCAAACAATTTCCCAAAGATGTCCATCTAGGTCTTGAAAATAGCCTGCATAGCCGCCGTAAAAAGTGACTTGGGCAGCTTTGGTGATAGTTGTACCTGCTTTTTCGGCAAGTGTCATAATGGCATCGACTTCGGTTGCTGAGCCGACATTGTGTCCTAGCGAAAACCCAGTCGGACAGAAAGGCGTTAAAGCCAAGCCAGAATCCTGACTTAAACTCTGTTGCGGCCAAAGAGCCAGTTTTAAACCTGATTGCAGTTCAATAAAGGCAACGGCGCCATTTTCGTATTCTTGTCCAATAATGCCGTCACTTTTAAAGCCCAGTCCTTGGCAGTAAAAATCCAGCGCTGCCTGGAGGTCACGAACTGCAAGGGTCAGTACACTGAGATGAGGATGCATAAGGGGGAGTACTCAATCGGAAAGTGACTTTCAGCATGAGCAAAAAAGCAGGCAAATTCAGCCTGCTTTTTGTAGTGTTCCGACATATGGGTAATTGATTTATGCGACCTTAAGCATCGCGCGAAGTGCAGCAGGGGATTGATTGAGATAAGCAATCGCATCTTCAGTTTTGGCTTCATGTACAGGGTCGTACCATGGCATCAGATAGCCCAATTGTTGCGAGATAAGCCAGAGTGGATTTGGTAATAAACCATTGTTACGTTGAGAAATAGCATACCATTCACGCCAAATCCATGGTTTGTAGATAGCAGGGCGGATTGATTTAAAACGTGGGTCTTGTTGCATGATATGAGCCGTACCATCCACCCACAAGCCGAGTACTGCAGCAATGACCACAACACTGAGGTAATAACGCGCCAGATAGCCTCCGCCCAAATGGCGATATAAATCAAATGCGACAGTCCGATGCTCAATTTCTTCTGCACCATGCCATTTCACTAAGTCGAGCATGGCAGGATCTGCACCACTTTTTTGCCACTCTGTATTGTAGAGTGCATATTTACCCAAGACGCAAGTCATATGCTCAACAGTGGCGATAATACCGAGACGGAATAAATCCCATTGATGTTGTAAGGGTTTAGGAATATTCAAACCTAAAGGTTGGTCCGCCAATAATTTGCCAAATAGGAAATCCATAACATCAAGATTGCGTTGAATATCGATGTGGCGTTCGCATAAATATTCTTTGTTAGCAGAGTTATGCGCCTGCGCGTGCATGGCTTCTTGAAGAATAAAGGCTTGCACATCCTGTTTGAGTTTTTCATCTTGAATTTGCGGTAGAACTTTATTGTACAGACGGCAAAACCAGAACTCGCCAGCAGGTAAAATCATATTAATTTCATTAATAAAATAGCTGACAAAAGGTTGTTCTGGCACCCAGTCCACGGGCGTATTGTGCCATTCAAATTTCACTTTGCGCGGTTGAATATGATATTGAATTGAAGAGCCAATTTTTGTTTTTTTCAGGCGTTGTAACAGTTTCATACTACGGTCTCTAGCATTTTTTGATGCATTCGAAACAGTATGAAAAAAAAGTCCCACAATGTGTTTAGCAATGCGGGACATTTCAATGTCAATTCATGATGAGTTGATCTGGTTTAGCAGTACTTAATCTGGTTTCGGTGCTTGCTCAGATGCTTCGGTTTCAAGTTCTTCTACTTCAAAACCCTCACTCTCATCATTATCCAAAGTATCTTCAAGTCTATCGGCTTCTGCTTCAGGTATGAGCGCGAGGTCAAACTCGGCAGCTTGTTCAAGGGTGAAATTCAGACGCCCGCCCATCACACTGGCAAGTTCTTCTAAACCTTGTTTGTTGAGTGAGGAGAACAATTGAATTGAGAAATCGAGTTTCATTTTCTTCAATTGCTGTTTAACGTCTAATAAGGCTTTGTTGGCAGGACCACGGTTCATCTTATCTGATTTGGTCAACAGCACATGGACAAATAGTTTACGTGAGTATGCCCATTCCAACATCATCACATCGAAATGTTGTAGGGGATGGCGGATATCCATCAACAATACTAAGCCCTGTAAACTTTTGCGATGAATCAGATAATTTTCAAGCTCTTTCTGCCACACGATTTTCATGGCTTCAGGCACGGCTGCGTATCCATAGCCAGGTAAATCGACCAGGCGCTGATTGGGATTGCCTAGACTAAAGAAGTTGATCATTTGGGTGCGACCAGGTTTTTTTGAGGCGCGTGCCAATTGCTTTTGATTGGTTAATGCATTAATTGCACTAGATTTACCCGCATTGGAGCGTCCAGCAAAAGCAATTTCATAACCAGTATCTTCTACACAGATACTGAGCTTGGGTGCACTCATTAAAAAAGCGGCTTTACGCAGCCAGTTGAGTGCACGTACAGCATATTCAGTAATCGCAGGATCAAGCTTTTTTTCATAGCTGATCTTTTGCTTAGGCGCCTGCGCGGTTTTACTGTTTTTTGATTTTCCTCTGCTGTGGTGCATAACTCAACTTCATTCACTGGTTTTCAAGTGCCTAGTATAAAGGAAGTCGCCCACGCACGCGAATTTTCCTCTTAGCGCTTGAAAATGTTATAGGTTAAGTAGCTCAATACCATTTTTAATGGTTTTAGTATTGTTAATGTTCGAACGAGCAAGCACTTCGCCTAAAGTGTATTGATTTAAATACTGATAAAATTGTTCGAGTGCCTGATCTAAGATACCTTTTAGACCGCAGTGGCTTCTAAGTACGCAAGGGGGATTGTTGCATTCAACAATCTGATTTTCACCTTGTAAAGTCCTAACTGCCTCACCGACTTTTAGATGTACAGCATCTGTGTGTAATCGAATACCACCACCTTTACCACGTGTGGTAATCAACCAGTTTTGTTTGCCCATAAAGTGGACGACTTTGACCAAGTGGTTTTGAGACACTTGCAGGTCAGCCGCAATTTCAGCAATGGTATATGCACTTTCTCTTGGTCGCGAAATATACATTAGAATGCGCAGGGCATAATCGGTAAATTTATTTAGCTGCATGATTGTGCTCATCTTTTTTGAGATGAAAAGATAAGGCTAGTCTATCATAGACTAGCCTTATAAGGTATGTATGCGACGGTGGGTTTAAATACGAACCCCGCCTGTACCAAATGCTTCACTGTGAATTTGTTCAGGTTTAATGCCGCGAGCAACCAGTGCTTTATGCTGTTCAGCCATAAATGGCATTGGACCACAAAGATAGTAATCTGCATTGACAGGTAGTAGAGCTGCATCCATTGTGCCGAGGTCTAGGCGTCCAGCGACATCATAATCTTCACCTAAGACATCAGTTGCATGTGGAAACTCATAAGCTGTAAATGTACTGAGGCGAGGGAACTTCGATTTCTGCGCATGAATATGTTGTTTCATGGCATGCACTTCGCTGCTACGACAAGCATGAATAAAACTTACAGGTTGTGGCATGTCTAGTGTGACCAATTGATTTAACATAGCAATCATTGGGGTTAGTCCGACACCACCACTGATAAAGACATTGCGTTTGCTGCTATCAATTAGATAGAAGTTACCCGTTGGTGCGGAAACTTCAATTTCAGCACCTTCTTCTAAGCCGTGAAGCGTGTTAGAAACCCATCCGCCAGCTAAATCCCCTTTTTCATCTTCACGTTTCACCGAAATACGTAAATAGTCAGCTTGTGGGCTAGTCGATAACGTGTATTGGCGAGGTTGTTTTAAGCCTAACTCTTCGACAAAGACGCGAACTGAAATATATTGACCTGCTTGATAGGTTGGTAATTCACCACCATCGACAGGAGCGAGATAGAAAGAAGTGATTTCATCACTTTCAACCACTTTTTTGGCAATTTTGAAATTACGCCAGCCTAACCAACTGCCTTTTGTTTGTTGGTGCAGATCATAAATCGCTTTTTCAGTGCGAATAAACAAATCAGCTAACTGACCATAAGCCGCTGCCCACGCATCAATTAATGGGTCTTCCATTGAGATATTAAGGACTTCACTGATTGAGTGTAGAAGGTTTTCACCCACAATATTATAGTCAGGGGCTTGAATATTCAGGCTGACATGTTTGTGTGCGATTAATTCAACCACAGGCAGAAGAACAGATGGGTCTTCAATATTTTCTGCATAAGCCAAAACAGCACCTGCAAGTGCTTGTGCCTGTGCACCACTACGTTGGTGTCCCATATTAAAAGTTTCTTTTAATTCTGGGTTATTGCCTAGCATACGGTTATAAAAATAGCCGGTTAATGCAACGCCATTTTCACGAAGAACAGGGACAGTAGCTTTAACAAGTTCAATTTGCTGCGGAGTCATGATGTGATCTCACTTGGCTGTTATTTATAAGATGTATTTAAAATACATATTTAATATTTTAATTGCAATCTATTTTTAATATAAAACCATATTTATTTTATGGAATAAAAATTTTATGGGTTTATGCTGAAAATTTGGCAATAAGAATTGTATGATTTATCTAAGTTTTTTATGTGCAGATTACGCCCCAAGGTGATGGGAATGCTATTTCCCACCAAACAAAGAGCCTAATAAACCACGCACAATTTTTTGTCCAGTCGAGCCACCTAAACTGCGTGCGGCACTTTTGGCAAAAGTGCCGACCGTGTCTTGAATTAACTTTTCTCGCTGTTTGGCAGCACGCTCTGCTTCTTTTTGTTGTTCTCTTGCAATCCGTTCTTCCTCACGTGCTTGCTGTTTCGCCAGTACTTCAGCTTCTTTGGCCTGTTGTTTCGCAAGGTTTTCTTGTTCTATGGCAAGTTGTTTCTCTTGTTCAACTTGAATAGCTTGCTGTTGGCGTTCAACAACTTTTTGCTGTAAACGTTCGTAAGCACTATCTCGGTCTACACTTTGTTCATAAACACCAGCAACAATACTCTGTGAAATTAATGCTTGACGTTGTTCTGGGCTAATGGGGCTAAAAGATGAGTAGGGAGGCATCACCCATGCACGCTCGACAACTTGCGGTATACCTTGTTCATCTAGACAGCTAATTAAGGCTTCGCCTACGCCCAATTCGGTAATAGCTTGTTCAACATTAAATTCAGGATTGGCACGGAATGTTGCAGCAGCAGTTTTAACCGCTTTTTGATCTTTAGGTGTGAATGCGCGTAAAGCATGTTGTACCCGATTTCCTAATTGCCCAAGTACGGTTTCAGGTAAATCCAGCGGATTTTGAGTGACAAAATAAATTCCGACGCCTTTGGATCGAATTAAGCGCACCACTTGTTCAATTTTTTCTTGCAGTGCAGCACTGGCATTATCAAAAAGTAAATGGGCTTCATCGAAAAAAAATACCAGTTTCGGTTTGTCCATATCACCGACTTCAGGCAATTGCTCGAATAATTCAGAGAGCATCCAGAGTAGAAAGGTGGCATACAGTTTAGGGGTGTTCATCAATTTATCCGCTGCAAGCAGATTGATGTAACCTCGGCCATCAGCATCAGTTTGAATAAAATCAAGAATATTTAAACTAGGTTCACCAAAAAACTGATCTCCACCCTGATCAGCAAGCGCCAGTAAGTTACGTTGAATGGCACCTAGGCTGGCAGGTGATAGATTACCGTACTCGGCTTTGAATTCCGCGGCATGCTCGCTGACATAACTAAGCATTGCTTTTAAATCTTTAAAGTCAATGAGCAGTAACCCCTGATCATCGGCAATCCGAAAAACTGCCGATAAAACACCTTCTTGCGTGTCATTTAAATTCAGCATTTGTGCCAGTAAAAGTGGCCCAATTTCAGAAACCGTACTGCGTATAGGATGTCCTTGTTCGCCAAATAAATCCCAGAACATCACAGGTGAGGCAGCAAAAGGAATGGAGTCTATTCCTAGACTTTTGATGCGTTCGTCAAATTTTGGATTGCTACTACCTGCTTGTGCAAGGCTTGAGACATCACCTTTGGCATCTGCAAGGAAAACGGGCACACCAATGCGTGAAAAACTTTCTGCCAAGACTTTTAAGGTCACGGTTTTACCAGTACCTGTTGCGCCTGCAATCAAGCCGTGTCGATTGGCAAATTGAGAATGTAAAATAATATCTTGTGTTGTATCAGTAGTTTTTTTTGCAATGACGATTGGTGTACTCATTTTTCACCTATTTTAGAATTTATTCGAGCTGTTTTAATGCGTTTTGAATATCTTGGACTAAATCCTCAGCATCTTCTAGTCCTATGCAAAAGCGTACCAATAAACCTTGTTGTAAATGTGTATTTTTTAGTGAGCGCATATGGTTGAGTTCATACAACATAACCAAGCTGATTGGACCACCCCAGCTAAATCCGAGTTTAAATAAATTAAGATGATCACAAAATTTACGCACTGCTTTTAAGTCATATTCGGGTTTGAAAATGACACTCACCAAGCCTGCACTTTTTCCTGTTGTGCAGACTTGTTTCCAGTATTCATGCCCAGCAGATTCAGGGTCACAGGGATGTAACACCTGACTAAATTGTGGTTGCTGTTTTAACCATGCGAGCAACTTCAAGGCGGATTGAGCTTGTTGATCATAACGGATGGACATGTGTGCCAAACTGCGCTGAATTTGAGCAGTATCATCGCCAGACACCGCGATCCCTTGTATGGCATGCATATGGAACAATTTGTGATGCAATTGCAGATCACGCGTCACGACTGAGCCCATTAAAATATCACCACCACCACTTGGATACTTGGTTAAGGCATGCACACTAATATCTACAGCCAAATGTTCATCAGAAAAATCGAAAGGATTAAATGCTAAACCTGCACCCCAAGTATTATCCAGTACGGTCAAAATCTGTTGAGCTTGTGCTTTTTGAACTAAGCCAACCAAATCAGGAAATTCTAAGGTGACAGATCCCGTAGCTTCGAGCCAAAGGAGTTTGGCATGTTCAGAGGGGGTGAAACTGGTTACATCTATAGGGTTATAAACTCGAACCAGAATCCCATAGCGTTTTTCCAAATTACGCAGATGTTCCATATTTGGACCATAGACATTATCGGGTACCCAGACTTCATCTCCTTGTGCCAGTAATGCAGAATTGACCAAATTAATTGCGGATAGTCCACTAGGTGCCAATAAGCAGTATTCGCCACCCTCGATTTGAGCGATCTGATCGGCTAAGGTAAACGTGGTGGGTGTACCATGTGTGCCATAACTGTAGTCATACGGGTCAGTCCAGTGGCGATTAAATAGTGCATCAGTATTTTCAAAAATAATGGTAGATGCACGAAACAGGGGAGGTTGAACGCTGGAAATATACTGAGGTGCTTTTCTTGGTGCATGAATTAGCGCAGTTTGAAATTTCTTGTTCAAGATGTGACTCATCTAAAGCGTAAGATGTCATCTAGATTAAGAGAATAAGTTAATTTTCGCTACCGAATTGGGAAGAACTGTAAAAACAAGCAACCAAATCAAAAGTTGGCTTCAATTTTGCTAAATCTAAGCAAAGCTACAACAATAGGTTACAGCGCATGAAGTCGCATTTAAAAGTACATTATTTTCAGCATATTGCTGGTGAAGGGTTCGGTAGTTGTTATGAGTTTTTAAAAGCACATCAGGCACAAATTACGGCCACAGAATTCTTTGCCTTGCCTGTGGATTTACCTCTAGAGATTGAGGCCTTACCACAAATTGAAGATGTAGATCTTCTCATCATCATGGGGGGAACCATGAGTGTAAATGATGAGGTTAATTATCCATGGTTAAAAATCGAAAAACGCTGGCTAAGACGTTATTTGGCATTGGGTAAGCCAGCTATTGGACTATGCTTGGGTGGCCAATTGATTGCGAATGCTCTGGGCGCTGCGGTCAGCAAAAATAGTATGCAGGAGTTGGGGTGGACTACGGTCCGAAAAGTAAAACATGTACCACAAGATTGCTTTGAGTTACCTGAGTATTTTAATGTTATGCAGTGGCACAGTGAGACTTTTGAAATTCCCAAAGGCGCCATTCATTTGGCGGAAAATGATGTGTGTCGTAATCAAATGTATCAGATTGGAAAGAATGTTCTTGGCTTTCAGTTTCATCCCGAAATCACGCCTGAAACCCTAAGTTTGTTTTTGGAAAATGATGAAGAGCTGGCTCATTTTTCTGGGGCTTTTGTGCAAACTGAGAGTGAATTAAAACACTCTTCAAAAGCACACTTTTTACAAGGAAATCAATTGCTCAATCAAGCCATTGAATATGTCTTGCAAAAAACAGCATGATGATTAATTAGTAAACAAGTGAAAAACATCAAAATTTGAAAAAAAGGCCAAAAAAGACAAAATGGATTTGCTTAAGCGTTAAACAATCGATATAATGACTCACCCTTCAAAGGAAGGGGGTTAACTGCGAAGAAAGTAGTTAGCATCGTGACAGTCATGGCATCGATCATGACCTTAGTGATTTTCACTGCCTTTGACACTTACCAATAGGTGAGATGCGTCAAGGGTGATTCTTTATATATTTGGCTTGGAGTTAACTGGTATGTCTAACCAGAGAATTCGTATCCGTCTTAAGTCTTTTGATCACCGTTTAATTGATCAATCTGCTCAAGAGATCGTAGAAACAGCAAAACGTACTGGTGCACAAGTTTGTGGTCCAATCCCGATGCCAACACGCATCGAACGTTTTAACGTTTTAACATCACCGCACGTAAACAAAGATGCTCGTGACCAATACGAGATCCGCACTTACAAGCGTTTGATCGACATCGTTCAACCTACAGATAAAACTGTTGATGCATTGATGAAGTTAGATCTTGCTGCTGGTGTTGATGTTCAGATCGCTTTGGGTTAAGGCTTTCGGTTAATTAACGTTTTTAGTTAATTAGGCCGCTTTTTTAGAGGTTATGCACATGGCTATTGGTTTAGTCGGTCGCAAGTGCGGTATGACCCGTATCTTTACAGATGCTGGTGTTTCTGTGCCTGTAACAGTGATTGAGGTTGATCCTAACCGCATCACACAAATCAAAACGCTTGAAACTGATGGTTATCAAGCGATTCAAATCACTACTGGTGAACGTCGCGAATCTCGCGTAACTAACGCTCAGAAAGGTCACTTCGCTAAAGCGGGTGTTGCTGCTGGTCGTTTAGTTCAAGAATTCCGCGCTACAGAAGCTGATCTTGAAGGTCGTGAAGTTGGTGGTGTTCTAACTGTTGATTTGTTCACAGTTGGTCAAATCGTTGATGTTACTGGTACATCTAAAGGTAAAGGTTTCCAAGGTGGTGTTAAGCGTTGGAACTTCCGTACCCAAGATGCTACTCACGGTAACTCAGTTTCTCACCGTGTTTTAGGTTCTACTGGTCAAAACCAGACTCCTGGTCGCGTATTCAAAGGCAAAAAAATGGCTGGCCATTTAGGTGCTGAACGCGTAACTACTCAGGGTCTTGAGATCGTTGCTATTGACACAGAACGTTCAGTTCTAGTTGTTAAAGGCGCGGTTCCTGGTGCTACTGGTGGCGACGTTACCGTTCGTCCTACGATCAAGGCCTGAGGGGAAATAACGTGAATTTAAAAACTGTTTCCGGCTCTGCTGTTGAATTATCTGAAGTTGCTTTCGGTCGTGAATTTAACGAAGCTCTTGTACACCAAGTTGTTACAGCTTACTTAGCTGGTGGTCGTCAAGGTTCGAAAGCTCAGAAATCACGTGCTGACGTATCTGGCGGTGGTAAAAAGCCATTCCGTCAAAAAGGTACTGGCCGCGCGCGTGCTGGTTCTATTCGTAGCCCAATCTGGGTTGGTGGTGGTAAAACTTTTGCTGCTCGTCCACAAGATTGGTCTCAAAAAGTAAACCGCAAAATGTACCGCGGTGCAATGCAATGTATCTTAGCTGAACTTGTTCGCCAAGATCGTCTTGTACTAGTTGAAGAGATTGCTGTTGCAGCTCCTAAAACTAAAGAATTGCTTGCGAAACTTAACGACTTGAATGCTACTCGCGCATTGATCGTTACTGATGCTGTAGATGAGAATCTATATCTAGCAGCGCGCAACATTCCACACGTTGATGTGGTTGATGCTACTGCAATCGATCCTGTTAGCTTGATCGCGTTCGATAAAGTTGTTATGTCTGTTGCTGCTGCTAAGAAAATTGAGGTAGAACTCGGATGAACAACGAACGTATCTATCAAGTCCTAAAAGGACCTGTATTCTCAGAAAAAGCACAAGTTTTAGGTGAGACTGCTGGTGTTCAAGTTTTCAAGGTTGCACTTGATGCAAACAAACTTGAAATCAAAAAAGCAGTTGAACAACTCTTTGGTGTTCAAGTTGTTAAAGTTAACACAACGATCACTAAAGGTAAGTCTAAGCGCTTTGGTAAAACATTAGGACGTCGTTCTGATGTTAAAAAAGCATACGTCACCCTGAAAGCTGGCCAAGATGTAGAAATGGCTGACTTGGGCGATACCGCTGAAAGCGCAGCGGAATAAGGACGAAAATTATGCCGATTCAAAAATGTAAGCCAACGTCTCCTGGACGTCGCTTTGTAGAGAAAGTCGTTCACGACCATCTTCATAAAGGCGCTCCGTATGCTCCGTTGGTTGAAGCTAAAAAACGTACTGGTGGTCGTAACAACAACGGTCACATCACGACTCGTCACGTTGGTGGCGGTCACAAGCAGCACTACCGTCTTGTTGACTTTAAGCGTAACAAAGATGGTATTCCTGCTGTAGTTGAACGTATCGAATACGATCCTAACCGTACTGCACACATCGCTTTGTTGAAGTATGCTGACGGTGAGCGTCGTTATATCATCGCACCTAAAGGTTTGCGTGCTGGCGATAAAGTACAATCTGGTAACGATGCTCCAATTCGTCCAGGTAACTGCTTGCCACTTCGCAATATGCCTATCGGTTCTACACTTCACAACATCGAACTTAAAATCGGTAAAGGCGCGCAATTAGCTCGTTCTGCTGGTGCTTCTGTTCAGTTGTTGGGTCGTGACGGTTCTTATGCAATCATCCGTCTTCGTTCTGGTGAAATGCGTAAAGTTCATGTTGAATGTCGCGCTGTGTTGGGTGAAGTTTCTAACCAAGAAAACAACCTTCGTTCACTAGGTAAAGCTGGTGCAGCACGCTGGCGTGGTGTTCGTCCTACCGTTCGTGGTATGGCGATGAACCCAGTTGACCACCCACACGGTGGTGGTGAAGGGCGTAACAAAGGTATTCAACCTGTAAGCCCATGGGGTCAAAAAGCTAAAGGGTACAAGACACGTACCAACAAGCGTACGACTAAGATGATTATTCGCGATCGTCGCGTCAAGTAAAGGAATCTGATTAATGCCTCGTTCATTGAAAAAAGGTCCATTCGTCGATGCGCACTTGTTCGCTAAAGTTGAAGCGGCTATTGCTGCTAACAACCGTAAGCCGATCAAGACTTGGTCACGTCGTTCGATGATCCTCCCGGATTTTGTTGGTTTAACAATCTCTGTACATAATGGCCGTAACCACGTTCCAGTAATTGTTACTGAACACATGGTTGGTCACAAACTAGGTGAATTCGCGCCAACTCGTACCTATCGTGGTCACGGTGTTGACAAGAAGTCTAAACGTTAATAGGTGCTATGATGGAAGTAACTGCTAAATTACGCGGTGCCGCTATCTCGGCACAGAAAGCTCGTTTGGTTGCAGATCTTATCCGTGGCAAATCAGTTGCTCACGCGCTTAATATCTTAAACTTCAGCAACAAAAAAGCTGCAGTTTTAGTTAAAAAAGCATTGGAATCTGCAATTGCGAATGCTGAACACAATAACAGTTTAGATGTAGACGACCTTAAAGTTTCTACGATTTACGTTGATGAAGGCATGAGCCTTAAACGTATTATGCCACGTGCTAAAGGCCGTGCAGATCGTATTACTAAGCGTACTTGTCACATCACCGTTAAGGTAGGGGTTTGATATGGGTCAGAAGGTTCATCCAATCGGTATCCGCCTAGGTGTTGTGAAACGTCATAACGCTAACTGGTATGCGAATCCGAAACAATACGCTGAATACTTGCTTAAAGATTTGCAAGTTCGTGAGTTTTTAACTAAAAAACTTAAGAATGCAATGATCAGCAATATTCTTATCGAACGTCCAACAGGCGCTGCTAAAGTAACTATTAGCACTGCTCGTCCTGGTATCGTTATCGGTAAAAAAGGCGAAGACATTGAAAAATTACAGCGCGAACTTACCAGCATTATGGGCGTTCCAGCGCAAGTAAGCATCAACGAAATCGATCGCCCAGACTTAGACGCTCGTTTAGTTGCTGAAGCAATTGCTTCTCAATTAGAAAAGCGTGTTATGTTCCGTCGTGCTATGAAGCGTGCGGTTCAAAACACTATGCGTGCTGGTGCTAAAGGTATCAAAGTTGAAGTTTCTGGCCGTTTAGGTGGTGCAGAGATCGCTCGTACAGAATGGTATCGTGAAGGTCGTGTACCTTTACATACGCTTCGTGCGGACATCGACTACTCAACTATGCGTGCTGAAACGACTTACGGTACGATTGGTGTTAAAGTTTGGATCTTCCGTGGCGAGATCTTGGGTGGCATGAAACAAGTCATGAACCCAGCTCCAGCTGAAGAGCGTCCAGCTAAACGCGGTCGTGGTCGTGGTGAAGGTCAAGAGCAACGTCGTGGACGTCGTAATGACCGTGCTGCTGACAAGGGAGAATAATCCATGTTGCTACCTAAACGTACCAAATTCCGTAAAGTGCAAAAAGGCCGTAACACTGGTCTAGCGCACCGTGGTAGTACAGTATCATTTGGTTCAATCGCGCTTAAAGCAACTGAACGTGGTCGTATGACTTCACGTCAAATTGAAGCTGCGCGTCGTACCATTAGCCGTCGTGTTAAGCGTGGTGGTAAGATCTTTATTCGTGTATTCCCAGACAAACCAATTACTGAAAAGCCATTAGAAGTTCGTATGGGTAACGGTAAAGGTAATGTGGAGTACTGGGTTTGTGAAATCAAACCAGGTAAGATCCTGTACGAAATGGAAGGTGTGAACGAAGAATTAGCACGTGAAGCATTTACGCTTGCTGCTGCTAAGCTTCCGTTTAAAACCACTATCGTGACTCGGACGGTAATGTAATGAAAACTAAAGATCTACGTGAAAAGTCGGTAGAAGAGTTGACAGCTTTGCTTGATGAGCAACAGCTTAACCAATTCCGTCTTCGTATGGCTAAAGCAACTGGTCAATTGGGTAAATCGCACGAAGTTGCACTTACTCGTAAAACTATTGCTCGTATTAAGACCCTCCTTACCGAAAAACAGGGGAACGGACAATGAGTGAAAAAACAGTCCGCACGTTAACCGGCAAAGTCGTAAGTGACAAAATGGACAAGTCTATTGTTGTACTTATCGAACGTCGTGTTCAACACCCGTTGTATGGCAAATCAATCCGCCGTTCAACTAAATTACATGCTCATGATGAGAACAACACAGCTAAATTAGGCGACGTTGTGACAATCAAAGAAAGCCGCCCAATTTCTAAAACTAAGTCTTGGACATTAGTTGAAGTTGTTGAAGCTGCTGCTGAGTAATTAAACGTTCTTGCATCATCGGTCAATTTCGAGTACTCTTTGAGCCTTTCGAAATTGCGACCGGTGATGCACGGTTTTGGAGTAGGGCAATGATTCAAACCGAAACTATGCTCGACGTAGCAGACAACAGTGGTGCCCGCCGCGTACAATGTATTAAAGTACTTGGTGGTTCGCATCGTCGTTATGCTTCAGTTGGCGATATTATTAAAGTTACTGTAAAAGAAGCTATTCCGCGCGCACGTGTTAAAAAAGGTGACGTGATGAATGCTGTTGTAGTTCGTACAAAATTCGGTATCCGTCGTCCAGATGGTTCTGTGATTCGTTTCGACGATAACGCAGCTGTTATTTTGAACAACAACAAAGCGCCGATTGCAACTCGTATTTTCGGACCAGTGACTCGTGAACTTCGTACTGAACAGTTCATGAAAATCATTTCATTGGCTCCTGAAGTTCTATAAGAGGCAATCATGGCTAAGATTAAAAAAGGCGATCAAGTAATTGTGATCGCAGGTAAGGAAAAAGGCAAACAGGGTACTGTTCTGTCTGTTTCTAATGACCGTGTTATGGTTGAAGGCCTTAACTTGGTTAAGAAGCATCAAAAGCCGAACCGTGCAACAGGTGCTGAAGGCACTATCGTTACACAAGAAGCTTCGCTTCATATTTCTAATGTGGCAATTTTTAATGCTACAACCCAAAAGGCTGACCGTGTTGGTTACCAAGTGATTGAAGGCGTGAAAACTCGCGTTTACAAGTCAAATGGTGAATCAGTGGCGGTAGCGAAGTAATAGGTTGAGAAGGCAATGGCCAGACTTAAAACGCGTTACAATGACGAACTTAAAGCTCAATTACAAGAGACTTTAGGCGTTAAAAATGTGATGGATATTCCACGCATCACTAAAATCACGATCAATATGGGTGTTGGTGCAGCAGCTGCTGACAAAAAACTCCTTGATGGTGCTCTTGCTGATATGCAAGCAATTGCTGGTCAAAAACCAGTGCTTACATTAGCTCGTAAATCAATCGCTGGTTTCAAAATCCGTGATGGTTGGCCGATCGGTTGTAAAGTTACTTTACGCGGCGAACGCATGTACGAATTCTTAGACCGTTTGATCTCTATTGCGATCCCTCGTATCCGTGACTTCCGTGGTTTCTCTTCGAAATCATTTGATGGTCGTGGTAACTACTCTATGGGTCTTAAAGAGCAAATCGTTTTCCCTGAAATCGATTTCGATAAGATTGATCGTATTCGTGGTATGGATATTACCGTTACTACGACTGCTCGCACCGATGACGAAGGCCGTGCGCTTATGCGTGCATTCGGCTTCCCGTTCAAATAAGAGGTCGATATGGCTAAGAAAGGTATGATTAATCGCGAATTGAAACGCGAAAAGACAGTTGCTAAATTTGCTGCAAAACGTGCTGAATTAAAAGCTACGATTGCAAATGTAAATGCAAGCGACGAAGAGCGTTTCGAAGCGATGATGAAGTTACAAGCATTACCACGTAATGCGTCTCCAGTGCGTCTTCGTAACCGTTGTGGTTTAACTGGTCGTCCTCATGGTTACTTCCGTAAGTTCGGTTTAAGCCGTAACAAATTACGTGACACAGTAATGCAAGGTGATGTACCGGGCGTTGTTAAGGCAAGCTGGTAAGGAGCGACTATAAATGAGTATGCAAGATACCGTTGCCGACATGTTAACTCGTGTTCGTAACGCACAAATGGCTAAGAAACAAGCAGTTTCTATGCCTAATTCTAAGTTGAAGGTTGCAATTGCTAACGTACTTCAACAAGAAGGTTATGTTTCAAACGTAGAAGTTGCTGAAGTTGAAGGCAAAGCTACTTTGACCATCACTTTAAAATATTTCGAAGGCAAGCCAGTTATCGAAACTGTGAAGCGCGTAAGCCGTCCAGGTCTTCGCCAATATCGCGGTAAAGATGCACTTCCGAGCGTTAAGCAAGGTTTAGGTATTGCAATTGTTTCTACAAGCAAAGGCATCATGACTGATCGCGCTGCACGTGCTGCAGGCGTTGGTGGTGAAGTTATTGCTTTTGTTTCTTAATAGGTGATTCCTCATGTCTCGTGTGGCTAAAGCCCCAGTAACTGTACCTAATGGTGTTACAGTTACTCAGAACGGCCGGCAGGTCGAAGTGAAAGGCAGTAAAGGTACATTGTCTTTCAACCTGCATGCGCTGGTCGAGCTTAAACAGGAAGACGGTATTGTAGCTGTTGCTCCAAAAGCTGAGTCGAAAGACGCTTGGATGCAAGCTGGTACTGCTCGCGCTGTTCTTAACAACCTTGTAAAAGGTGTTAGCGAAGGCTTCGAACGTAAGTTACAACTTATCGGTGTTGGTTATAAAGCTGCGGTTAAAGGTAACGTTGTTAACCTTAACCTTGGTTTCTCTCACCCGATCGACTATACGCTTCCTGAAGGTGTAACTGCTGAAACTCCTACAGCTACTGAAATTATCCTTAAATCTGCTGATAAAGCACGTTTAGGTCAAGTTGCTGCAGATATCCGTGGTTACCGTCCGCCAGAGCCTTATAAAGGTAAAGGTGTTCGTTATTCTGACGAAGTTGTACTTCGTAAAGAAGCTAAGAAGAAATAAGGCGCGAGGTTCTTATGAACGAAAAGAAACAATCCCGTTTGCGTCGTGCGAAAAGCACACGCTTGCACATTCGTGCATTGGGTGCGACTCGTTTGTGTGTAAACCGCACTCCGCGTCACATCTATGCTCAAGTTATCTCAGCAGATGGTGGCAAAGTTTTAGCGCAAGCTTCAACTTTAGATGCTACTTTACGTGCTGGTGCAACTGGTAATATTGAAGCAGCGACTAAAGTAGGTGCTTTAATCGCAGAACGTGCTAAAGCAGCTGGTATTACTAAAGTTGCGTTTGACCGTTCTGGTTTTAAATATCATGGTCGTATCAAAGCCTTGGCTGATGCTGCTCGTGAAAACGGCTTGGAGTTCTAATCATGGCTAAAGTTGAACAAAACGAAGGTCTTGTTGAAAAGCTGGTTGCCGTTGATCGTGTAGCCAAAGTTGTTAAGGGTGGTCGTATCTTCTCTTTCACAGCATTAACTGTTGTGGGTGATGGTAACGGTCGTGTAGGTTTTGGTCGTGGTAAAGCGCGTGAAGTTCCAGCTGCTATTTCTAAAGCACTTGAAGCTGCACGTCGTAACATGATTACTGTAGACCTTGCTGGTACTACTTTACAACACCCTGTGAATGCACGTCATGGTGCGAGCCGTGTGTACATGCAACCTGCTTCTGAAGGTACTGGCGTAATCGCTGGTGGCGCTATGCGTGCCGTTCTTGAAGCTGCAGGCGTACATAACGTACTTGCTAAATGTTACGGTTCTACAAATGCTGCGAACGTTGTAAATGCAACTTTCAAAGGTTTGCGTGATATGACTTCTCCAGAGAAAGTAGCTGCTAAACGTGGTCTTTCTGTAGAACAAATTCAAGGGTAATCAATCATGAAAACGATTAAAGTTACCCAGACTAAATCTTCTTCTCATCGCTTGAAAAATCACAAGCTTTGTTTACAAGGTTTAGGTCTGCGTCGTATTGGTCATACTGTAGAAGTGCAAGATACGCCTTCTAACCGCGGTATGATCAACAAAGTCTACTATATGGTTAGTGTAGAGGAATAAGCCATGACTCTGCGTTTAAATGAACTTGCACCTGCGGAAGGTGCGAAGCGTGATAATCTTCGTCTAGGCCGTGGTATTGGCTCTGGCGTAGGTAAGACTGGTGGTCGTGGTATCAAAGGTCAAAACTCACGTAAAAGTGGTGGTACTCGTCCAGGCTTTGAAGGCGGTCAAACTGCGTTATATCGTCGTTTACCTAAATTCGGTTTCACTAGCCAAATCGCTTTAAAAACTGCTGAAGTACGTTTATCAGAGCTTGCTAAAGTTGAAGGTGATATTGTTTCACTTGAAACTTTAAAAGCGGCGAATGTTGTACGTAAAGATATGCTTCGTGCTCGTATCGTACTTTCTGGTGAAATTACTCGTGCATTCACTGTACAAGGTGTTGCATTGACTAAAGGCGCTAAAGCTGCTGTTGAAGCTGCTGGCGGCAAAGTCGAGGAGTAATCGCGAGTGTCTATGTCTCCTAGTTCTTCAGGTCATGTTCACATGATGAAAGGGCAACCATTTTACGTGAAATATCGTGAAATTATTCGCCGAATGACATTTCTCTTCGGTGCATTGTTGGTTTTTCGACTAGGAGCGCATATTCCAGTACCGGGCATTAATAATGCTGCACTTGAAAACCTTTTTAATGCAAACCAGGGCACAATCCTTGGTTTGTTTAATATGTTTTCAGGTGGTGCCTTAGAAAGAATGTCAATTCTTGCCTTGGGGATTATGCCGTATATTTCTGCATCAATTATTGTGCAGTTAATGTCGACTGTGATTCCATCACTCGAAGCTTTGAAAAAAGAGGGAGAGCAAGGGAAGCGTAAGATTAACCAATATACACGTCAAGGTACGTTGCTTTTAGCTTTGGTACAGGCAACTGGGATGTGTGCAGGTTTGATCAGTCAAGGGATTACCCTTTCAGCTGGTTTAGCCTTCTATGTTCCTGCTGTAACCTCACTGGTTGCAGGTACTATGTTCTTAATGTGGTTGGGTGAACAAATTACCGAACGCGGAGTGGGCAATGGTATTTCCATGATCATTTTCGCGGGTATTGTTGCTGGATTGCCTAATTTGATTATGCAATCTATTTCATCCGTAGATAATGGGCAAACCAGTCTGATTGGCTTGGTTATTTTTGGCTTATTGTCTCTCGGTGTATTATCAGCAATTGTGTTTATTGAGAAAGCGCAGCGTCGTATTCCAGTAAATTATGCTCAAAAACAACAAGGTCGTCGTGTCTTTACTGCACAACAAACGCATTTGCCATTAAAAATTAATATGGCAGGTGTAATCCCAGCAATCTTTGCCAGTTCTTTGCTTTTGTTTCCAGCGAGTTTAGGACAGTGGGTAGGTAGCTCAGATCCGAGTGCAGGTATAATCAAACGCAGTCTTCAAGATTTGGCTCTTTTATTGTCGCCTGGACAGCCGTTGTATTTGGTGCTCTTTGGTGCGTTAATTATCTTTTTCTGTTATTTTTATACGGCGCTAGTATTTAGTCCTAAAGAAGTATCAGAAAACTTAAAACGCAGCGGAGCTTATGTGCCTGGTATTCGCCCAGGTGAGCAAACTGCTCGTTATTTAGATCATATTCTCAATCGTTTGACGTTTATTGGTGCGATTTATATTGCGATCGTGTGTTTAATGCCGATGATTTTGCAAAGTTCTTTTGGTATTCCATTCTATCTGGGTGGTACATCTTTGCTAATTGTTGTTGTTGTTGTTATGGATTTCATGGCGCAACTGCAAGCACACCTCACATCTCATCAATACGATAATCAAACGTTAATGAGAAAAACGACTGCTCATCCGAAGGGATAAGCGCACTTAGAGGTTTCATCATGAAAGTACAAGCTTCTGTAAAGAAAATTTGTGGTAGCTGTAAAGTTATCCGTCGTAATGGGGTTATTCGCGTAATTTGCAGCGCAGAACCTCGTCATAAGCAGCGTCAAGGTTAATCTGATCAAGACCTGTTGATTTCAGTAGGCTAATTAGGTTATTATCCGCCCCTCAAGATTTTTGTGGGGCGGTTGATTATCTCTACTGCCTTTTTGGAGAAAATTGAATGGCTCGTATTGCCGGTGTAAACATTCCGGATAACAAGCATGCTGTTATCTCTCTCACTTATATCTTTGGTATTGGTCGCCACACTGCTAAGAACATCTTGGCTGCTGTTGGTATCGCTCCAACAACAAAGATTCGTGAATTAGATGATGCTCAGCTTGATGCGATTCGTGCAGAAGTTACCAAGGTTCCAACCGAAGGTGATTTACGTCGCGAAATTTCCATGAACATTAAACGTTTAATGGATTTAGGCTGCTACCGCGGTCTTCGTCATCGTCGCAGCTTGCCTGTCCGCGGACAACGCACTAAAACTAACGCACGTACCCGTAAAGGTCCGCGCAAACCTATTAAGAAATAAGATTTCTGGAAGCTAAAAGATGGCTAAAGATACTCGCGCACGCAAGAAGGTCACTCGTACCGTCTCTGAAGGTGTCGCACACATTCACGCTTCTTTTAATAACACCATTGTAACGATCACTGATCGTCAAGGTAATGCATTGGCTTGGGCTACTTCAGGTGGACAAGGCTTCCGTGGATCACGTAAATCAACTCCGTTCGCTGCTCAGGTAGCTGCTGAAGTTGCTGGTAAAGCTGCTTTAGATTACGGTTTGAAAAACTTGGACGTCCTTGTAAAAGGTCCTGGTCCTGGTCGTGAGTCTGCGGTTCGTGCATTAGGTGCAGTGGGTTATAAAATTAACAGCATTACCGATGTGACTCCAATTCCGCACAACGGTTGCCGTCCACCTAAAAAACGTCGCGTGTAAGGAGAAACATTCATGGCTCGTTATATTGGTCCAAAATGCAAACTCTCTCGCCGCGAAGGGACAGACCTGCAATTAAAATCTGGCGTTAAACCATTTGACGTTAAGACTAAAAAACATGCTAAAGCTCCTGGCCAACATGGTCAAAGCCGTGCAAAACAATCTGAGTATTCACTACAATTACGTGAAAAACAAAAAGTACGTCGTATGTACGGTGTTTTAGAGCGTCAATTTAGTAACTACTATAAAGAAGCTGCTCGTGTTAAAGGCGCAACAGGTGAAAACTTGTTGAAATTGCTTGAAAGCCGTCTAGATAATGTTGTTTATCGCATGGGTTTTGGTTCTACACGTGCAGAAGCTCGTCAGCTTGTATCTCACCGTTCTATCACTTTAAATGGTCGTCGTGTTAACATTGCGTCTATCCAAGTTAAAGCTGGTGACGTGATTGCAGTTCACGAAGGCGCTAAGCAACAATTGCGTATTAAAAATGCAGTTGAATTAGCTGCTCAACGTGGTATTCCTTCTTGGATGGAAATTGACCATTCTAAGTTGGAAGGTACATTTAAAGCTGCACCAGATCGTTCTGATTTACCTGCTGAAATCAACGAAAGCTTGATTGTAGAATTGTATTCTAAATAATCCTTGAGGTAGCAATAATGACGCGTACTGCAAATGAGTTTCTAACTCCGCAAGCGATCAAGGTCGAAGCGGTTAGCGGGACCTCGGCAAAAGTTATTCTAGAACCCTTAGAGCGTGGCTTTGGTCATACTCTTGGTAATGCTTTACGTCGCATCCTTCTTTCTTCTTTACCTGGCGCAGCTGTGGTTGAAGTTGAAATTGAAGGTGTTGAGCACGAGTACAGTACTTTGGAAGGCTTGCAGCAGGACATCGTCGAGCTCTTGCTGAACCTAAAAGGATTGTCTATTAAGCTGTTCGATCAAAATGAAGCTTATTTGACATTAGAGAAACAAGGTCCTGGCGATGTTACTGCTGCTGACCTTCGTTTACCTCATAATGTTGAAGTGGTTAACCCTGAACACTTGATCGGTACATTAAGTGCAACTGGTTCATTAAAAATGCGCCTTAAAGTTGCTCAAGGCCGTGGTTATGAAACTTCTGATTCACGTTTCCCAGAAGGCGAAACTCGCCCAGTGGGTCGTTTACAGTTAGATGCTTCTTATAGCCCAATCAAACGTGTGTCTTACATCGTAGAAAATGCGCGTGTAGAACAACGTACTGACCTTGATAAACTGATCATTGATCTTGAGACAAACGGTACAGTTGATCCTGAAGAAGCAATCCGCAAAGCGGCGACAATTTTGCAACAACAAATTGCAATTTTTGTTGACCTTCAGAAAGATCAAGCTCCTGTTGCTCAAGAACCTCGTGAAGAAGTTGATCCAATTTTGCTTCGTCCAGTAGATGATCTAGAGCTTACTGTTCGTTCTGCGAATTGTTTAAAAGCAGAAAATATTTACTACATTGGTGATCTTGTACAGCGCACTGAGGTTGAGTTACTTAAAACTCCTAACCTTGGTAAAAAATCGCTTACTGAGATCAAAGATGTTCTGGCTTCTAAAGGCTTACAGCTCGGCATGCGTTTAGAGAACTGGCCACCAGCTAGTCTCCGTATGGACGATCGTTTCGCCTATCGTAGCCGTTAATTAAGTAGGACTATCACCATGCGTCATCGTAATAGTGGTGTGAAATTAGGCCGTACAAGCAGTCATCGTAAAGCGATGTTCCAAAACTTGGCTAATTCTTTGTTCGAACACGAGTTAATTAAAACTACTGTTCCTAAAGCTAAAGAATTACGCCGCGTTGCTGAGCCTTTAATCACTTTAGCTAAAAACGATACTGTTGCAAACCGTCGTTTGGCGTTTGCTCGTACTCGTTCAGCAGCAACTGTTGGTAAATTATTTACCGTTCTTGGCCCTCGTTACAAAGAACGTAACGGCGGTTATCTACGTGTTCTTAAAGCGGGCTTCCGTGCAGGTGATGCTGCACCGATGGCTTACGTTGAACTAGTAGATCGCGAAGTTAACTAATTTCGCAGGATAACTCAGTTGTTCTTAAAAAAAGGTCGGTTTTTAACCGACCTTTTTTATTGTCTTTTGTTTGACAATATTTACTTTTGTCCTGAAATGACATGATTTTCATCTGAATTTAGTTAACTTGACATTGATCATTGTCAGATTTGTGCTTTAATAAAATGGAATTATCAGTCAGGTTATAAAAACAACATGGAAAAACAAATTGATATATTGATTATTGGTGCAGGTATTTCAGGGATTGGTCTAGCTGCTCATTTATCTAAGAATAATCCAAATCGTTCTTATGAAATTATTGAACGACGTGAGAGTATTGGCGGAACATGGGATCTGTTCAAATATCCTGGTATCCGTTCTGATTCTGATATGTCTACCTTTGGTTATAATTTCAAACCTTGGCAGCAATCGAGCGTATTGGCTGATGGGGCTGCAATTAAAGGTTATTTAGCAGAAGTTGTAGAAGAATATCAACTTGCTTCTAAAATTCATTTTAAACACAACGTCATTTCTGCCAATTATGATTCAAGTATTCAAAAGTGGGTGGTTGAAATTGAAGATGATCATCAAAAGAAGCAGACTTGGGTGGCCAATTTTATTTTAGGTTGTACGGGTTATTATAATTATGAACATGGCTACCAACCGAAATTTCCGAATCAGCTTGAGTTCAAAGGTGAGTTTATTCATCCCCAACACTGGCCAGAAAATTTAGATTATCGTGGAAAAAAGGTGCTTATTATTGGGAGCGGTGCTACGGCAATCACTTTAGTCCCGGCTATGGCAAAAGGTGGAGCAGGGCACGTGACGATGCTACAACGTTCACCGACTTATATCGCGTCAGTTCCTTCGGTTGATATTCTTTATAATAAAATGCGTAAAATTTTACCTGAAGACCTTGCGTATAAATTGACTCGTGCACGTAATATCGGGATGCAGCGTGGTATTTATGCCTTGGCACAAAAGCAACCAAAACTCTTGCGTAAATTGCTATTAAAATCGATTGAGTTGCAACTGAAAGGTAAAGTGGATATGAAGCACTTTACCCCAAGTTATAATCCTTGGGATCAGCGTTTATGTGTCGTGCCTGATGGTGATTTGTTTAAAATTTTACGTTCTGGTCAAGCCAGTGTAGAGACAGATTTAATTGAGCGATTTACTGAAAATGGGGTTTTGTTAAAGTCGGGTAAACATCTTGACGCAGATATTATTGTTTCAGCGACAGGCTTGGATATTCAAATTTTAGGTGGTCTCAAGGCAACGCTGGATGGTCAGCCAATCGATACCTCAAAACATATGCTCTATCAAGGGGTGATGGTAAGTGATGTACCGAATATGGCGATGATTATTGGTTATATTAATGCCTCATGGACATTAAAGGTGGATATTGCGGCTGATTATATTTGTCGTTTGATCAATTATATGGATCAAAAGGGTTATGTAGAGGTGATCCCACAGGGTGATCAAACAGAACTACTTGAAGATACGGTGATGGGGAGTTTAACTTCTGGTTATATTGCCCGCGCAGCGAATGTGATGCCAAAACAAGGAAAGCACGCACCATGGAAAGTTACCAATAACTATTTGGCGGATCGTAAGGAGTTAAAAAATGCAACTTTCGAAGATGCTGTATTAAAGTTTAAGAAAGCATTACCGCACGATCAACGGAAGCCTAAATTGGTCTCTTGAGCTATGAAGTAATCAAAAAGGAGCATTAAGCTCCTTTTTTTATAATGTTATAAAGTTCGTGAAATGAGCTCTTTCATAATTTCATTGGTGCCTGCATAAATGCGATTGGCGCGGTTATCGATATACGCCCGTGCAATTGGATATTCCAACATATAGCCATATCCCCCATGCAGTTGTAAGCACTCATCGACCACTTTAGAAAACATCTCTGAAATTTTGTATTTTGCCGCTGCTGCGGCATCGACACCTAAGTTTTCTGTGAGTTGTAACTGCATACAGCGATCAAGGTAGGTACGACAGAAATCGATTTCAGTTCTGAGTTCAGCTAATTTAAAGCGAGTATTTTGAAAACTGGAAATGCTCTTACCAAATGCCTGACGTTCTTTCGTATATTTAACAGTATGTGCAAATGCTGCCTCGGCACCAGCTTGGCAGATAATAGCAACTAACATGCGTTCCCATGCCAATTCTTTCATCAGCATCATAAAGCCCATTCCCTCGGCGCCAAGAAGATTTTGCTTGGGTACACGAACGTTATCAAAGAATAACTCGCAAGTGTCTTGGCCTTTCATGCCGATTTTATGCAGTGGCTTGCCTTTACTAAAACCGACACGGTCAGCTTCAACAATAATAAGTGATAAATTGGCAGAGCCTTTATCACTGTTGCCTGTTTTACAGACGACAATTGCCATGTCGCACAAATAGCCATTGGTAATAAAAATTTTGGAGCCATTAATTATATATTCATCACCATCAAGGACTGCTGTAGTTTTTATCGCTTGCAAATCAGAGCCTGTACCTGGTTCGGTCATTGCAATCGCGGTGACCATTTCACCTGTCGCCATTTTAGGGAGCCAATGCTGCTTTTGTGCTTCATTTCCAAAGTTCAGAATATAATTAGCGACAATGTCCGAATGTAGTGAAAACCCTGTTGCAGAGTCCATCGCATAAGCTTGTTCTTCAATCAGGATCATGCTGTATAGGCGGTCGACACCAGAACCACCATACGCTTCGGGCATGGTGGCACAGAGTAAGCCTAAATGTCCTGCCTTAGTCCATAAGTCCCGATCAACATGTTGTTGTTGTTCATATTTTTCAGTATTGGGGATAACTTCTTGAGTATAAAATTTCCGTACGGTGTCACGGAAGGCTTCATGTTCCGCATTGAACAGTTGACTTGGTAGCATGTGGGGTAGTGGGCGAATGGCTCCAGATTGCATGATGATGTCCTTTAATTATCATTGTGAGGTTGAACTTAAAAGATCTGTTGTGACTTGGGCAATGTGAGCAATGCTCAATTCCATAAAAAAAATGGTAGATTTGGTCATTCAGGGGAAATGTCTCGAAATTTCGCCAATGATTCGGTTAAACTAAGGCACTTCTGTTTGGTCTAGGGGAAATACAATGAGCGAAGAAATGACGCTTGAAGAACGCAAAGTGATTTATCGTGCGCGTCGCGGTTTAAAGGAAATTGATGTGTATTTTGACCCATATGTTCGAAATTATTATTTAGCTGCATCTCCTGAAGAAAAAGCGTTATTTGCAGAATTAGTTGAACAAGAAGACCCTGATTTACTCGATTGGTTTATGGAAGTCGGCGAACCGCCGCGTGCTGAAATTAAGACGTTTATTCTTAAATTAAAGCATTACGTTCATGGCTAATACTGCATATTATTTGAAACGCAGTCGCATGGCGATTGTGTTTCAAATAGGTTTGTTGCTTCTTATTCAATATTTAGTTTCAGTTTTACTGCCTGCTTGGTTGGCAGTTGTTATTTTGATTATTCTGCTATTTTCATGGTGGATGCAATTTAAGCGCTCTACACTGCATTATTTTCAAGCATTTTCGACTGATGAATGGTCTATTCAGTCTATAGATCAAGCTGTAAAGCACATGCGGCTTACGCGAGTGGTTGATCATCATTTTTATATTGTGCTTTATTTCCAACAGCAGTCATCTTGTAGTTATGTCATCTGGTATGACCAATTAACGCTTGTGGAGTGGAAAAAACTGAAATTGTTGGCAAAAATGTTCTAATTGTTAGACAGTTAATAATTTTATTAAATTAATTAAAATATAAAAAACAAGTATTTAATATTAAGTTGTTAATACGTTGTTAGACAAAAAATAAATTTATTGGCATAAAGTATAAATTGTCAGACAATTTTTGCAGATACATTTGTGTTTTCTCTGTACATTAAAACCACCAAACAGCGAACGAGGAGATCAGTATGATTTTTCCAACGTGGTCGTTTCTAATGGTAGCGATTGTCTTGGCAATTGTTATAGGACGTTTAGGAACTGTGCTGAAGGATCGATTTGCACAAACATAAAGCCCATTGGGCGTTCATTTAATAGGTAGCATGTGCTGAACCGTCGCAATGCTACTTTTTTTTGCCCAAAATTTAATAATCCTGCCGCTAGAGTCAATTTTTCTCTTTATTTTTCATGGCAAAGTAATCCTTTGAATTAGAGTAAATACTCTTTTCTTCAAAAATGGCTTCTGCTATGTTTACTGCGAAGGACACAAACAAAAAATATAGAGGACAGGAAGATGTCGCAAGTCCAGAAAATTGGCCAAGGTATGGCGATTTTAATGATTACAACAACTGTACTTACAGGATGTTCGCATGTAGTGAAATCTGGTGCAAATGTCGCTTTAGGGTTTAGCGAAAAGCATATTGTTCCACCCATTCTAGCCATGGAAGATGCGGATATGGTGTGTAATTCGGGGAATGCATTAACTCCTGTAATTATGTCGACCCAAGATATGGGGGCAGACCCGACACGTATTGCAATTTTACTCTATTCTGCTGCGGGCACATGTGCCGAAAACAGAGCACTCGATGCTGAACTCCGTTATTTGCGTGCGTCTAAAGCTGGACAGGTCACAGAAGCACAAGATGCGCGTATTGAGCAAAAACGTTGGTCGGCTGTAGCTGCACAGCGGCAATATGCAGGTTATCAACTTTTAGAGAAGCGCTGGCAAGCCAAGTATAAGCAAGAATTGGGTGAGAGTTGCCCAAAAATGAAAAGTGACATTGATCAGACCGTGTATTTGCTGGGTTTGCTCAGTGGCGTACAAGCCATGACCAATGACATTAATGCAGGTGGTTCGGTGAATGTACCGAAAGATATCGCAGCAATTGTAGAGCGCGGGATGGTTTGCTTGAACAATGAAAAGTTCTGGGGTGCACCAGAAGCAACACGTGCGGCCATTTGGACCTTACTGCCAGGGGCTGGAGATGGTAAACCAGATCCATACCAAACCCTAAAACAATCCATGCAAATGGGTGAGCAAAAAGGTGTACGCTTATCTCATGCTCTATATGCGGTAGCAGCACAAGCCAGTGGCGATGATGCCAAAATTCGTGATGCTTTAAAACATTTCGTTGCAGCGCGTTCAGATGAAAAGCCTGTTAATCCCCAGTTCAAGTTGATTGACAGTATGGCGGCGAGTATGGTGCAAGGTATTTCAGACCGCTACTGGACGGAACACACAGGCAAACGTACAGCCGATGATGGCATGCAGCAATTCTGGGATGAACAGGACGTTAGCTCGGGTCTGGATGATTTATTTAATGCCTCGGAGGATGCTGCAAGTACTGCAAAAGAATAGGCTGTGGCGTGAAACTGAATGAAGCAAAGGATTTGCTGAGAGATCGAGGGAGATGCTGATGAATGTCCCATATTTTGTTCGAAAGGTGGTTTTTATTGCAGGAGTTGCCTCAATATCTGCCTGTTTACAGATTTTTGCAGATTATTTTATCTATTGGCGCCCAGATTTGTTAGAGCAATTCTGGCGTCTTTGGACGGCACATTGGGTGCATGTCGGATGGATACATTATTTGCTGAATATGCTTGCCTTTGCGTGTTTTCCTTTTATTTTTCCTCATGTCCGAATTTGGCAATTGGCTGCATTACTGCTAGTGCTTCCAGTGTGTATTAGCTTAAGTTTCTATTATGCTTTTCCTGATATTGAAGCTTATGCTGGGCTTTCAGGTGTATTACATGGTGCTTATGTTGCGGTAGCACTTGTCCATTTAACTTATGCACATGAACGTAAGTTTGCTGCGGGCGTGTTGGGACTGATTGTGCTGAAGTTAATTTGGGAAAATACAATAGGCAACACCAGCACCGCAGAATTGATAGGAAGTCCTGTTCTGATTGAAGCCCATTTACTTGGTGCACTCTGGGGCATGTTATTAGCTGCCGTCTATTTTCCTTTTCATTTACAGTTACTTCAGCCAAGGCGTTGACATTTTAAGCAGAAAGAAAATAAAAGCAGTCATTTTTTTCAATTTGAAAGTCATGCAGAGTGAAGTTGAAAAATAAAGATAGAATAGAATATGGAGATGTTCTGTTCATAGAGGATCTCTACGTCATCATTGATGATGAGTAAAATAAAAATAGGAACACATATGTATGATGCAGGACAGAAACGGTCTGGATTAGACCTGTTTAAATATATTTGGATAGAATGGATCTCTGCCTTTGTGATTTTGGTGTTACTGGTTTTGACACTGATTATTGGCACAGGTGAAATGATTCATGGACAATTATTGCGGATGGGTGAAAGCCTATATGGTGACCCTGACAAAGGCATGCAATATTCTTTTTTGAGAGCTGAGCCAAGCAAACCCGATTGTGACCGAAATCCTAATGTGGATGCTTTGGTTCAAACACAAATGAAAACCAATGCAGCTGATGAATTTGCTGATATTTTTGGTACAGCATCTGAGTCAGATGTCAGAGCTTCGATTATTGCGGCACGAAATTTATGTGAAGAAAAATATCAGTTTTATGATAAAGCAATGCAACATATGCAGGCACATCCAACCTTAAGAACCTACCGTACCGTGGAAACGACGTTCTTTGGTGCGTTTAAATTTGGTAGTGAGAATCGCGCCATTTTGTTGGTATTGATGGTGGTATTTGCGGCAATCAGTGCAACTTTAAAAACGCACCATATTGGCTTACGTAGCCCGACAACCAAAATTGATTTTCGGGTTTATAGTCTTTTTATGTTGCTGGCAAATGGTTTTCTGGCGGCCTCTAGTTTAAGTCAGTATCACTCTGTGCAAAACTCGGGTGTCCCAATGACAGGTGAAATGTTCAGTATTTATTGGATGTGGATCATTTTATTTGGTGTGTTGACAGTCATTAGTTTATTCCAAGTCGTGATACAACCCCAGCCGACTCAAGAGGGTGGGCGCTTGAGCATGGCATTTTTGAGTGTCTCTTTATATGCCTATATGGCGGTCATCACAGGAGTTGCCTTTACTTTCTTCATGGATTACCCGATGGGGCAAGGGATTTATTTAGGACAACTGGTCGAGTTTTCCAGTATCTTCCTGAATCTCGCACTCTTCATCTGGGCAGGGATGCTGTTAAAGCAAACTCGAATTGTGGATTTATTTCTGAATATTTTACGTCCATGGAATCTGGCACCTGAGACTTTAACTTGGCTCATTCTGATCGCAGCAGCATTGCCGACAGCTTACACTGGTGCATCGGGAATTTTCGTGATTGCCGCAGGAGCAATCATTTATAAAGAAGTCTGGAATGCAGGTGGACGTCGCCAATTTGCTTTGGCTGCAACAGCCATGTCAGGTTCTTTAGGGGTGGTATTAAGACCATGTTTGTTGATTGTTGTAGTCGCATCACTCAATAAAGAAGTCACCACAGACTGGTTGTATCAATATGGTAGTTATACCTTTTTGCTCACATCAACGCTGTTTTTAGTGGTGTCTTTGTTCCTCGCAGAGCAGAAGTTTCGTATCGCACCCTTGAATATTGCTGCTCCAAAGTCGGTGCGTGCGATTGCACCAGTCTTGCCTTATATTTTAATTTTTGTACTGATCTGGCTGTTTTATAAATATGCGTTATCGACAGATTTGAATGAATTCACAGCCCCAGTCATGATGCCAATCATTCTATTGGTTATGGTGTTATTCGATAAGTTACGCCATGAACCAGCGCCGATTCAAGCTGTAGGGCATTGGGATGAAACACTGGATTTGAATTATGCATCGTCTACACAACCTGTTATGGCTGGCGCAGATTTACTCAATACAGCAGAATATCGAGAGGGAATTCATCCTGCACATGCAGCAGATGAACTTGTGGTCAATCATACGGTTCAGCATTCAGAAAAATTAACCCCGATGCGTCAAGTGGGTTTCTGGAAAGCGATGCATATTTCGACCAGTGAAACGGTTGGTCATATTGGGGCGTTGGTCATCCTTATGGCGTTGTCAGTCAGCGTCGGAGGTTTCCTTGAGCGGGTAGAGGTCATGAGCCTGTTCCCAACAGATATTGGTAATATTTATTTGGTTATTACCATGATCGTAGCTTTGATGATTGTCGTTGGTATGATTATGGATCCGTTTGGTGCTGTTATTTTAATTTCTGCAACCGTTGCTCCTGTGGCTTATCAATATGGTATCCATCCTGTACATTTCTGGATGATTACCTTGATTGGTTTCGAGTTGGGTTATGTGACTCCTCCAGTGGCACTCAATCATTTACTGGCACGCCAGTCGATTGGTGATGCAGAAGTGGCTGAAGCCGATGCAGAAGTACGGTATGAATCGTTCTATTATCGATATGAACGTTGGATCTTACCGTTATTGGTGTTATTCCCTGCCATGCTGATTATTGCTTATATCCCTTACTTGTTTAAATTGTTCGGTTGGTATCATTAAGCGATTCGAATAACAGATAAAGCACCTTCGGGTGCTTTATGTTTTCTTACGTTGTTGAAATAGGGGACTACAAAACAGAATGCCAGCTAAGATTAAGCTGAAGCCAATTAAACTGTAATGATCAGGAATTTCCTGCCAGAAAATATAGCCCCAAGCCCCTGCAAAAATAATGGCAATATAGTTCACGGGACCGATCTGACCAGCAGGTGCCAATTGATAGGCTTTAGACATAAAAATCTGACTGATGTTGGCTAATACGCCTGCAGTTATTAAAAAACCAAGTTCGTACAGTGTATAAGGTCGCCATAACCAAAACATGGGCAGCATCGAAATGAGCGTGCCAATGAAGCAGAAGTAAAATACAATTCGTTCCGGAGGTTCGGTGCTGGTCAGCGCACGCACAGTAACAAATGCCATTGCTGCTAAAAAGCTTGCGATTAAGCCAATTAGGGAAATCTGGTTAAATAGCCCTGAATCTGGCTTTGCTACAAACAAAACGCCACCTAGCCCAATTGCCGCTGCCAATAACATGGAGCGAGTAATTTTTTCTTTTAAAAATAGCCATGCAATCGGTGGAATAAAGATGGGCGAGGAATAGGTAAAGACCATCGCATTGGAGAGTTTTAAGTGAGCAATCGCATAGAAAAAGCCATACATGGCAATTAGACCAACGACCGCGCGCCAAGTGTGCATCCAAATTTTGGTGGTTTTAAAAAATCCCAGTCCTTTATTGAACATGATCGGCAGAAAGACGAATAAGCCAATAAAATTTCGGAAAAAAACGATGGTGGGATTATCTACGCTATGAGATGCATAACGAATACAGACTCCCATCAGCGAAAATAAAAAAGCAGAGAGGGCAAGAAAACCAAGCGCTTTGACCAAATTGCGATTGGTTGGAGAGAGGTTCATGCGAAAATTCGGCATAATCATAAATCGATCTATTCTAGCCGAATTTGATCAGAATATTTTATTGAGCCTTGGCGAGTTGAGCTTCGAGTAATTTCACCTGTTCTTCTTTCAAGGCAATTAGGTCATCTGCATCAGTATGTTGCGCTTTCAATGTTTTCTCTTGTTCATTCAGTTGTGTCTGAATGTCATCCAATTTGGCAATTTCTTCTTTGGCCAAGCTGGCATTTTTCGGCACCTCTTGTTTTAAAATGGCTTCATCGACCAATTGAATCGGTGCTTCAGCCGTCGTATTTGCAACCGCCGTAGAAGCCGAATTTTCTACCACAGGAGCAGCCTCTTTCACGACTGGTTTTGCAGGAGTATGTACAACTTGCTGATCAATCTCATGTTTTGGTTGAGGGCTCGACATCCATTGGTAAGCTATAAAAATAGCCACCATTGCCACAAGCCCAGCAATAATCCCCATTAAAAGTTTTGAATTTTGTCTTTGATCTAACGTCATGACTTGAACCTTGTTGTTATTCAGGCTGACGAGGTTTGAATTGAATGACCCCAATTTCGTCTGGATGTTCAGGTTCAGCAGACTCGACATGGGTCGGGCGCTTTTCTGTATATTCACACGTTATACATTCAATCCACTCGTCATCCACAGTGATGATTTTAACCACACGATCTAAAGCTCCGCATTTAGGACATTTTGCGCCTGCGATAAACTGTCTTTTCATGTCAGTTAATAACACCCTGTGAACAATAATGACGTAGTTTAAGCGGTTTTATCTGCGTTCGTCCAACCCTGATGGCGTAATAATGCATCTATTTTTGGTTCGCGACCGCGGAAATTGATAAATGCATCAAGTGCTGTATCTTTTCCGCCAACTGCTAGAATAAACTGTCGAAACTCTTTACCAGTCTGGGTATTGAAAATACCTTCTTTTTCGAAACGATCAAAGGCATCACTGGCTAAAACTTCTGCCCATTTATAAGAATAATAGCCCGCAGCATAACCTCCCGCGAAAATGTGACTAAAGCTATGTTGGAAACGGTTATAAGATGCTGTTGGAGCAACGGCATAGTTCTGACGAATTTGATCTAACGTTGTTTGAATGCCTGCTGCATTTAATGCAGGCGTGGTGCGGTGAATGTTGAGATCAAATAAGGCAAATTCGATTTGACGAAGAGTTTGCATCCCTGACTGGAAGAAACGCGCATCAAGTAATGCTTTGAGCAAAGATTCAGGAAGCACGTCTTTGCTTTCAATATGCTCGCTAAGCAAATCTAAACTTTCTTTGTCCCATGTCCAGAATTCCATAAACTGACTTGGCAATTCTACCGCATCCCAAGCAACGCCATGTGTCCCTGCCACAGAAATATGATCGACTTCAGTGAGCATGTGATGCAAGCCGTGCCCAAATTCATGAAATAGCGTGGTGACTTCATCATGGGTGAGCAAAGCCGCTTGTCCTGCAACGGGTGGAGTAAAGTTACATACCATATAGCAGATTGGTTTTTGTAAACCCTGTGCAGTTTGCATGCGTGAGCGGAAACCACTCATCCATGCGCCACCGCGTTTTCCACTCCGCGCATAAAGATCGAAATAGAATCCACCAACCACTTTACCTTGATCTTCCAGTTCAAAATATTGTGCATCTGGATGCCAAACTGGAGCTTCACGCTGCACAATTTGAATGCCGTATAAGCGTTCAACAATGCTGAATAAGCCTTGTATGATTTTCGGTGCTGGGAAATAGGGTTTTAAATCTTCCTGAGATAGATTGAATTGCTGAACTTTAAGCTTTTCTGAGTAAAAACCTGTATCCCACGGTTCTAGGATTTGAACTCCATCTTGTTGTGCAATCGCTTTCAGCTCGGCAATTTCCTGCTCAGCAGGGCGACGTGCATGTTCAGCCAACTCGATTAAAAAGTTGGCGACAGTGTCGACATCAGGTGCCATTTTGCTCGCAAGGGACAATTCTGCATAGTTATTAAAACCGAGCAACTGTGCCATTTCCTGACGTAGGCTCAAGATTTCTTCCATCACCGCCGTATTATCAAATTCAGCTTGTTCTGCCTGATCGGAAGCGCGAGTGGTATAAGCACGATATAATTCTTCGCGCACTGCACGATCTTCGGCATAGGTCATGATTGCCAAATAGGCGGGAATATCTAGCGTCGCAACCGCTTGTTCAAGCTCACGTTGCTGACCATATTGTTTTAACAGTTCAACGCTGCTGTCGGGTAAGCCTTTTAGTTGATCTTCGTTCAAAGGTTTGAAATAGGCTTGTGAGGCATCCAAGACATGGTTAGAGAAATCGGAAGACAGTTGTGACAGTCGCGCTGAAATCTCAGCATAGCGTTTTTTTGCTTCACCTTCTAAGGCAACCCCAGAGAGTTTGAAATCTCGTAATGCCAGCTTGATGGCACTTTGCTGTGCTGCAGGCAGTTGATTAAATTCTGTCGAATCTTGTACTTGCTGATAGGTTCGGTACAGCACGGTGTGTTGCCCGAGCGCAGTGTAATATTCACTCAGTGCAGGGAGCAAAGACTGATAGACCTCACGGGTTTCAGCATTGTTCATGACCGCATTTAAATGAGACAGCACCCCCCAAGATTCGCTCATGCTATTTTCAAGTTCATCGACTTGGCTTAACACTTCAAGTTGAGCGGCATGCTGTTCAGGGACGGCTGTGAGTTCGGTTAAAAATTGCTGACCGTGTTGAATGGCTTGTTCGATTTGTTGTTTTAATTCGCTAAGTTGAATTTGATCAAACTGAGGAACAGGTAAAGTTGCTTGATCTAAGTGCATGTGCATTCGCCATTTCATTTTAAACTTAAACTAGATGTAGGGATTGTTGGCAGGGAAATCAAGTTTTTATTGTGGGAGTTTGTTGTTCGGCAGTAAATTCTGCCCAAGAAGCAAAGGATTGATCAATTCGCTGAGGGATATACAGGACTTTGGCAAAGTTACGGGTCATGCATTCGGTATCCAGAATTTCGCCACTTTTATATTTTTCTTTACGATGCCGCCAGATTTCATTCTGACGATAATAGTCAGAGCCGATTTTTAAAAAAGCATGCTGTTGTTCAAACACATGATAGACATAACCCAAATCTACCGAGCAGCGGAGTTCCCCCTCTAGACATTTGTCGCTAAACCATAAGCGGATTTGAAAGGTGTGTGGGGTCGGATTATAAAATTGATAATCGATGTAATTGTAAAAGATGGCCGCGCCACTGCCGAAAGGTAAAACCCGTCCTTGATCGGGGAAGGGGTCAAAGGAATGCTGCGCACGTTGTTTCACCTGTAGCGGGCTATGCAGCACCAGCCAATGGATCAGATTGGCAATCTGACAAATACCACCACCAATGCCACCACGTGCCTGACCAAAACTCAGTTCCATGCCTTCGACATAGCCTTTGGCGGCTGTGGGTTGCCCCACCAGTTGGCAGAAAGAAAAGGTCTGTTGAGGATAGATCAGAATGCCTGAAATACAGGGGCTGGCAATTTTCAAATTGATGACTTTGTTGTGTTGCCAGTGTTGCTCACTGTCCCCTAATTTTCGAATCAAGACTGATTGATGCTTTTTCACCCGATAGAGCAAGGGTGTAGAACATTTCTCTTGGGCATAATCTTGACCATCGGTTTTCCATTGCCAATAGCGCAGCGCCCGTCGGGTACGGGTCGATAAAAAGTAAAACAGGGGATGATATTGGCTAATCGGTTTAGGGATCAAACGTCGAATAAGGGTCATGATTTTTTATAAAAAAAGGTGTTAAGCCACGGGGCTTAACACCGATCTCAGGTTATTCGCTACGCACTTTGGCGTTGGCTTTTTTCTTTTTGGCTTTGCTCTTTTTCTTGGCTTTGTCTTTGGCTTTCACCTCGGCCTTGGCGGAGGTTTTCTTGTCGGCTTTTTTGCCATAAGAGCTCGGCTTGGACTTGGCTTTCTTTTTCGTAACAGGTTGATCGCCAGACTCACGTGCTTCAGCAGGTGCTTTTGCCGCGCGAGGATTAAAGGTTTCTTCCTTCACCTGTGCAGTGCCAGCTTTGGCCACTCGCGGTGCACGGCTACGGATGGCACGTCCTGCATGCGTCAGTTGCTGAATCAGTTCAAAATCAATCTTGCGCTCTTCCAAGTTCACGCCAGCCACTTTAATTTTGACTTCATCGCCTAAACCAAACGTTTGCCCACGGTTTTGTCCCACTAGACTTTGGCTAACTTGATCAAAGACAAAGAAGTCATCGCCCAATTGGCTGACATGCACCATACCATCGACATACAAGTCTTTCAGCGTCACGAATAAACCAAATTCTGCTACTGCTGAAATCACACCGACAAACTCATCGCCCAAATGCTGCTGCATGTAGTGGCATTTTAACCACATGGTCACAGAGCGAGAGGCTTCATCGGCACGACGTTCGGTTTGCGAGAAATGTTCGCCTGCATCATCCAGTGCCGCACCAGAAAGCGGGAATGGTTTATCCGCGAGTTTGGCTTTAATGGCACGGTGTAGCAATAAATCTGGGTAGCGACGAATCGGTGATGTGAAATGGGTATAGGCTTCATACGCCAAACCATAGTGTCCCGCATTTTTCGCGCCGTAATAGGCTTGCATCATAGAACGTAATAACACCGCATGAATACTCGGTGCATCAATACGGTCCTTGGTTGCTTCAATCACCGCCTGATAGTCAGCTTGGGTCGGTTGATCTGGGAATTTCAAACCAAGCAATTTGACAAAATCACGGACTTTTTGAATACGCGAGAATTCAGGTGGCTCATGCACGCGATATAGCATCGGCAAATCATGCTCGAGAGCAAACTCAGCCGCAGCCACGTTAGCCAATAACATACATTCTTCAATCAGCTTGTGTGCATCGTTACGTGTACGTGGCAGAATTTCGTTGATACCGCCCAAATCATCGAAAGTCATGTAGGTTTCAACGGTTTCAAACTCCATGGCATGACGTTTGGCACGCAAGTCTTTTAGTACTTGATACAGTTGGAACAGAGTGTTCAGTGATTTACGGACTTCACGGTCTTCGGGTACTGCGGCACTATCCCCATCAAAATACTGTGCTACTTGGGTATAGGTCAGGCGGGCTTTGGAATGCATCACCGAAGGATAGAATTCAAAGCCTGTCACGCGACCTGCACGCGAAAGTTTTAAATCACAGACCATACATAGACGGTCGACATGTGGATTTAAAGAACATAGTCCATTGGAAAGGGCTTCAGGCAACATCGGCAATACAAAGTGTGGGAAGTACACAGAGGTCCCGCGTTCTTGTGCTTCGTCATCCAAGGGTTTGCCAACACGCACATAATGGCTGACATCGGCAATTGCCACCACGACACGATAACCGCCACCCGAGCGTTTTTCGGCATAGACGGCATCATCAAAGTCGCGGGCATCTTCACCATCAATGGTGACCAAAGGCAGGTCACGTAAGTCGATGCGACCTTCACGGTCTTTGGCATTTGGCTCTTTAAAGCTCTCGGCTTCTTTCAGGACTTCTTCTGGGAATTCGTAAGGCAAACCAAATTCTAAAATGGTTTGCGGAATAATGATTTCGGTATCTGCTTTGTCTGCCATCGACTGAATCACATGTCCCGTTGCGAATTCTTCACGGGTAGGGTAGTCATCAATCGCGATACGAACTGAATCCCCAAGTTTGAGTTGGGCATGTTCAATCAGCTCTTTTTCTAAAGTAATCGGCTGATGCGCATTCGGATTTGCAGGTTGAATAAAGTATTCACCATCGTGTTGCGAGACTTTACCGATAATTTGTTTGACGCGACGTTGTACAACTTCAGAAATAAAGCCCCAAGCTTTACCTTTACGGTCGACCGAAGTTTGTTGCACTTTTACCCGATCACCATTAAACACCTGACGGAGTTCACGTTCAGGTAAGAGTAAATCGTCATGACCTGCAATACTGGCCGTACCAAAGCCTTTACTGTTGATATAAACCGTGGCTTCATGGCTGGGTTGATCTGCCATACGTTGAAATTTAAAGCCATCTTTCATCAGTTGACCATCACGCACCATCGCAATAAGTCGGTGGCTTAGCGCATCAATGCTCTTTTGATCGGCAATTTGGAAGTGTTCCACTAAATCGGCATGTGATTGTGGCGAGTTTAATTGTTCTATGGTTTCTAAAATGAGCGTACGGCTCGGAATAGGATTTTCGTAGCGTTCAGCTTCCGCTTTGGCTTCAGGATCGACCCAATTTTTCATCATGGATTTGGTTTTGTGTCAGAAGATAGGATTAGCATAAGACATGCAGCGTCAGACTGCACGTAAATGATTGCAATAATGTGTTTTTCCACGAGCAATAGTGCTCATCAAGTTAAATTCAGGACGTAATAACTGCTGATGTAGGGTAAATTCTACTCAAATCTGAGTAAATTGTTTAAAAAATATTTAATTGAGCAAAATAATGCAAAAAAAATAGCAGCTGTGCTTGCAGTACTAGGGTTAAGTTTGTATTATGGCGGCACGTTACGGTGAGATGGGTGAGTGGCTGAAACCACATCCCTGCTAAGGATGCATACGGGCAACTGTATCGAGGGTTCGAATCCCTCTCTCACCGCCAACTTTACTTATGTCGCGCTCATAGCTCAGCTGGATAGAGCACTTGGCTACGAACTAAGGGGTCGGGAGTTCGAATCTCTCTGAGCGCACCAATAAGTAAACTGTATGTAACGTATCGCCTGAATTGGCACACAAGTAATGCGCTCATAGCTCAGCTGGATAGAGCACTTGGCTACGAACTAAGGGGTCGGGAGTTCGAATCTCTCTGAGCGCACCAACTTGAACAATTAACCGCACATGTTGCGGTTTTTTTGTGCGTGAAATTTATAAAAATAGTAGATTAAATAATATGAACCTTGCACTTTTTGATTTCGATAACACCATTACCCATTCCGACAGTTTTAGTCATTTTTTAAAATATTCATTGTCCTATCGAAAACAGTTATTGGGTGGCATAAAAGTAGCACCATGGCTGATTGGTTTTCGCATGGGCTATGTCAACGATCAACAAATTAGAATCCGACTTTGTCGTGCTGCTTTTAAAAACTATCCTGCCATAATGCTTGAGCAACAAGGTCAGCAATTTTCGCAAACAATTTTGCCCAATTTAATGAATGAACATACATTGCAACAACTTCTGGCTCATCAACAAAAAGGAGATCAAGTGGTGGTGGTCTCTTCTTCTTTGGATGTGTATTTAAGCCACTGGTGTCAGCAACAGAGCATTGATCTGATCTGTAATCAGTTAGAAGTGCAAGAGGGCTGTTATACGGGAGAGTTACAACAGGGGGATTGTGGGTATATGGAAAAAGCTAAGCGTATACAACAGAAGTATTGTTTAAATGATTTTGATGCTGTGTATGCCTATGGGGATAGTCCGAATGATCATGCCATGTTGGCATTAGCCGATTACAAGTTTTATCAGGGAAAAGAAATAAACTTTTTGAATGAGTTGTCGGTTTAAGAAAATAATTTGCTTAATAACTACACATTCAGAATCATTTTTTGAAAAAAGACTAGGTATTTTAAAATAACTGCGTATAATGCCCAACCATCAAGACGTCGCGCTCATAGCTCAGCTGGATAGAGCACTTGGCTACGAACTAAGGGGTCGGGAGTTCGAATCTCTCTGAGCGCACCAACTTGATTGCATAGATCATTTATCTGTTCTATTGTATAAAGAAGAAACCGCATTTATTGCGGTTTTTTTGTGCCTAAAATATCGTAAAAGCATGTCGTTTTTGTGAAAATTCCAAAATCTGTTGTCGCTGAGTATTGGTGAAAAGCATAAAGAAAATCGGAAATTTGGTGTACTATGCTGTAGTCTCGTTTTCAGATTGATGATGGATTTATGTCAGACAGCAAGCCTGCCTTATCTTTACGTTATTATTTAAACCTTGAAGAGTCTCAGGATGGCTTTGCTTTAGCCACCTTTGGTAAAAAGTTGTTCACACGTTTTATTACCCCTTTAATTAGTATTGCTATTATTGGTTGGGGTATTTATTTGGGTTTTACAGGGGTGGGGCGTTATTACGTTGCGCTGGGCGTATTTTTCTTAGTTCTACAACTGGTTTTGCGCTATTGGTTCTTACCGATGATGTTTAAGCGTCAGTTTGTAAAATATCAATTTGGGAAAAGTGAGCAAGGCATCGATTTATATCAGGAACATGCTGATATTTATGCCAATGGGCGTAAAAAAGTCGTGAACTATCATGAAGTACAGAATTTTGCAGTGGGTAAGCTGACCTACATGCTCGAATTAAAAAATCGTACTGTGGTGATTGTACCCAAACGTGCCTTTGCAACAGCCGAAGATCAAGGCATATTTGAAAACACATTCAAGCATTCTAAATAAAAGATTTGTTGTCACAAAAAGTCGAAGGGAAGATCATGAGTACACGTCCATCTAAAATTGTTTGTGTCGGTCGTAGCTATGCAGACCATGCGAGAGAGTTGGGAAATGCTATTCCTGACAGTCCTGTATTGTTTATTAAGCCACCGAGTAGTTTAAAAGCACTGGAAGATGGCATTTCGTGGAACTCAGCATTAGGTAGTTGTCACTATGAGTGTGAACTAACCCTGCGAATTGATCGTGAATTGAAAGCCGAAACCGATCCGCTAAAAGCCCTGCAAGCGGTGGGTGCTGTGACTTTGGGACTGGATTTAACCTTGCGTGATGTACAGGATGACTTGAAAAAGAAAGGTCAGCCGTGGGAACGTTCTAAGGCTTTTGATGGTTCATGTATGTTGGCGGATTGGGTTGATGTGGCTGATGTGGTAGAGGACTGGTATGATGTGCATTACACCTTGCATGTGAATGATGAACTTCGCCAACATGGCAATACATCACATCTAATTTTTGATATTGGTACTTTATTGGCAGATATGAGTCAAGTCTTTACCTTAGAAGTAGGTGATGTGATCATGACAGGTACACCAGCGGGTGTTGCTGCATTGCAAGCAGGTGACCAACTTAAAATGACTTTGCAAGGTCAGCAACAAGACTATGTTTGGACTACTTTTGTACAGGCCTAAGTTGAGTTGAAGTTAAAAAAGGACTGTCAATACAGTCCTTTTTTCATCTGGATTGATTTGCTGCGGCATAGTCCTTGCGAAATTGATCAGGCGTACAGCGCATCCAGCGTTTAAATAAGTTAATAAAGGCTGAGGCATTGGCATAACCCAAATCCAGTGCGATGCTTTCTACCGTTTTGTTTTCATTCAGCATCGACATGGCTTTAATCACTTTCAGCCGTTGTCGCCATTCATTTAATGACATGCCTAATTCTTGCTGACAGTAACGCGCGAGAGTACGTTCGGTCATATTAATTCTTTGAGCCAATTGTGCCAGAGTGCTTTGATCGGCGGGATGCTGTTGTAAATAATCCAGTAAAGTTTGTAGTGCTGGGTGTTTACTTGAGGGTAAATAACTGCCAACCCATTTGGCATGTCGCAGTTGATCTAATAATACATGCAACAAACGTAAGTGTTCAGAGTCATGGTCAGGCAGAGGATGATGACGTAAATGATGTAAAAGCGCAGGGACTAAGGCCGAGGTCAGCAAGATACCTGCCTGTTTTGGCAATCCTTCACACAGGCTTTCATGTACATACAAAGTGGAATGAGTCACTTCGGTACGGTTAATGCCTGCATGTTTTAAATGCGGGGGTAACCAAATGCCATAAGGCGGAGGGGTCAGAAAATGAATTTGATCCACTTTGACTTCGAGCACGCCGTTGAGGGCATAGACAAACTCTCCCCAAGCATGTTCATGCGTGGGATAGCAAGACTCTGCGGGTGCATCGGAAATGCGAAACCATAGCGGTGCAGGAATATCATCATTGGTCGGCATGGGATGATAGTCATGTTGTAAACGTGTATGCATCTATTTCTCCCGTTGCTCATTTTGCCTGAATAATAGTATGAGTTGTCTGTTTTGAAGTATATCTTTTAAAAGTGACAGGTCTATAGTGGTCATTTATGAATTGAGCGGGAGTAGACCGTGAGTGAGCGTCGGGCACTAGACAGTAAAGCAGCAAGCATTATGTTTGTACTGTGTATTATTTGGGGCTTGCAGCAAGTAATTTTAAAAATGGCTGCACCAGATATTTCTGCGGTAATGCAAATTGCATTGCGCTCAGGCTTGTCTGCGCTGATGGTTTACCCCATGATTAAGCTTGCCGATGGAGTTTCTCTGTGGAGCCGGGATTATCTGGCTGCTGGTATTCTTGTTGGTGTGTTATTTGCCTCTGAATTCTTTTTGGTGGCACAAGCATTACGTTTTACCTCGGCATCACACACCGTGGTTTTGCTGTATACCGCACCAATCTTTGTGGCTTTGGGGCTGCATTGGAAGCTCCCTTCTGAACGATTGAGTGTATTGCAGTGGTCTGGGATCGCGCTTGCATTTTTCGGTATTATCATTGCTTTTCTATTTCATCCTGTTGGTTCGGCGGCGGCATCAAGCACTGCTTTGTGGGGAGATGCCTTGGCGTTACTGGCGGGAATTTTATGGGCGGCAACCACGATTGCAGTTCGTTTAACTAAGTTGGCGGAAGCACCTGCCACTCAGACTTTGTTCTATCAGCTTTTGATTGCATTTCTACTGTTATTTCCTCTGGCATTTGCCATGGGGCAGGCCAGTATTCATTGGACTCCGTTTACGATTGGCAGTCTGCTGTTCCATACCATTATTGTGTCTTTTGCTAGTTATTTAATTTGGTTCTGGCTATTAAAAGAGTATCTGGCTTCGCGTTTGGGTGTGTTTTCCTTTTTAACACCATTATTTGGTGTGCTTTTTGGAGTACTACTACTCAATGAAAAAATTGAACTGAACTTTATTATTGGTACGGTATTGGTGATGTTGGGGATTATGGTGGTAAGTATGCAAGGCTGGGTGCAATCACGAGGTTTCACAAAAGTTTTAAAATCTGACTAATTCTTGTTTAGGTATTGAGCAAAAAAGCCTGTCGTGAAGACAGGCTTTGCATTTAGTCAGAAAATTAAGGCTGATATAAATTGATAAAAGCACGATAAGCTGAAGATTGTTGCCCATTGCGATATACAGGACGAGTAATATTACCTTTGTCTGTCACTAGTTTTAATTCAATATCTTTGGCATTTTTGAAGGTGCTTAAGAAAGCGCTGGGTACTACAACATAATTGGATGAGCGATGTGGAACCATACGATTGATGTATTCATGTGTGGTTGCTGTCGTAGGAGCATAACTATAGGGCTTTTGATCAATTAAAAAGACAAATTGCTGAATATCATAATCATCTTTGGCACTTGGCAAATATGCCGTAACTTTTAAATTGTTACGATTTTGTTCGTTCCACGTCACTTTCACCGTTGGGCAAAGTTCATTTTGTACACAGATCAGCAGCCCTGCTGAAGCGATATTTTGAGGTTGTGTGTTTGAAGTGGCACAGCCTGCTAGCCCCATAGTCGTTATTATTGCGAATAGACTGGTTTTTAAAATATTCATGTTTAACCTTTATTGATATCGATAGAAAACTGACGGCGCAACATTTTCATAAATGAACGTAATGCGCTGTGCAGTATTTATTCTTTTCCTAAAAACTCAAATGCTTTCGTGGTCTTAAAGTATGGTGTGGCATCCCCAGCATAGACATTGGCTTGATCTGCACCTAAGTCAAGTTTCTGGAAGGGTGTAGTTTTAAAATTGATTTTCTTTAAATCTACCCAGAACGTATTGGGTGAAACCGCTGATTCAAAAAAGTATAACAAATTCTTATGGTCAACAACCGTCCGCCAGCGCGTTGATGAGATATTTGGTTCTTCTTCAGTATTGAGACCGAAGGGAACGGATGCATTGCGAATCACACTAAAGACACTGGCAAGGCTCTGTTTGCTGTTGGCATTTTTAGGAATAGCATTGATATAAAATGAGGCGCGGGCAAAACGATCCGAGGCACGGTTTGTACCAGGTAGGAAGGTTGTACCTCCAATCTTTTTCCAATATTCATTCAGTGCTAGCTGTTCGTCAAAAGTCGGTGAATTAGTCATGACCTGATATTTAGGATTATGATGAATGACCTGTTGACCATTAATGTATTCTACAATGGCACTATCTCCCGATGCATCTGAAAGAGAAAGGTGTAAGGTCGCAAGACGTTTTTCCCCAGGGACATCATCCGTGACCACAATAAATGGCTCTTTCTCCAGTGCACGAATCGCTTCATTCACTGTCGCATAATTATCCAGCACATATTGTGCCCATAGTGAAATACTTAAAGTGGGCTTTTTATTGTTTTTTACTTCTGGATATTCGGATTCAACTAGCCAAAGTAAATTGGCTGTAAGACCTTTTTCATTGATGCCATCGGTTGTGGAAATATCATAACCTGTTGCAATCACACTGCCATATTTAGCTTTCCAATGAATGGATTGGGGGCCTGCCAAACCATTTCGGGCGATGTTTTGCGGCATGATCCAGAGATTGGTCCCGATGTCGACTTTCCAGTCCATAGAACGTGCGGTCATGATGTTTTGATTATCACCATGAAAAACAACGCGGGTACAGGCTTGAAGCGATGAATGAATTAAAAGACCGCTGGTTAAAGTTGCTATAAGGAGTAGTTTTTTTGTCATGATGGATCCTGTTGTTTTAACATTTGAATGATGGATTTTTCAGACTCGGTTGTATTTAAAGGCACGATCTTTGTTGGTTGGGTTTGAATAATTTGAATAGGAATAAAACGAATTTGTACATAAGTCGGATGACTATTACGATCTGTCTTTAGTGTTCGGTTTAATTCGTCAATTTGATTGGTTGATGGCGGAGTAACCCCGCGTATAAAGACCCTTGCTAAGGTAAAGTTTGGATGTGGTTCAAATTCCACAGTATCAATAATATTGGTTTCGGTATTAAGCCCTTGTCCCAATTGGTCGCTGACGTGAGATTTATATAATTCATTTTGAACCGTATGGAGCAAATTAAAGGTCAAATAAACAGCCAGTATAAGTAGAATAATTAAGCTGACCCAATTACGTTTCGCAAACTCTAGATATTTACTGGAAACTTCCTCATTAGAACCACGTCTAAAACCTGCAATCCAGAGCACCATTGCAGAACTGATTTGAATCGCAATGATATTGGTAAAGGTCAGTAAAAAGGCATTGGCAGAAAGAGCAAACTCAGCTCGGGATAATAAAATACCACTGGCGACTAAAGGTGGAACTAACGCAGTGGCAACAGCAACCCCAACCACAGCAACTGAAAGTCGTGGTGAAACTGAGGCAAAAGCACCTGCAGCACCACCTGCCAGCGCAATCATTAAATCAAGCGAATTTGGATGCGTACGAGCCATGATTTCGTTGGTAATGGCAATATTGGGATGGATAATCCCGATAAGGAAACCAATCCCGTAAATCATCAAAATGCCCAAGGTTAAAGTTTTGAAAGCGGTTCGTAATAGTATCCAACGGCTATCAATTAAAGCCAAAGAAATACCTGCAATTGGTCCTAACATCATAGCAACCAACATGGCACCAATCACGACTGCGGTAGAATCACTAAGGAGTCCATAAGCAGCAATAACTGCTGCGAGTGCATTCATAATAAAAAAGGTTTTGCTGGGAAGAGCATCGACCTGAATATTCAGACGGACTTGCTTATGGTCAATTTGTTTAGAGCTTTCTCGTAGTGCCTGTTGATAGCGTAATTTTTCTTTTAGTGTTTCAAAGCGCTCTTTCCCAGGCTCAGCGTCATTAATAATAATGGTCGGTGTTTCTTTTTTTGGGTCCGTCATAGTGAATTCTCAACTGAATTACACAAATAAAAGTCTTGCTTGTGATGAACAGTTCTTCTTCTATATTTTGTTTTTAGATCATTTTATCATTCGGATCGAAATTTATATTAGCTTATTTTTTAAACGAGTTGTAGCTGGTAATTTGGAAAATTACATCATTAGCAATAGGGCTAATGTGATTTAAAAATAGATTGATAAAATGAGAATACGGGTATGAATGTTGAGTTGAGGAAGAGATGAAGTACGATTTCATCTCTTTTACTTAATGGGGTTTAACGCTGCTCAAAAATGCTCGCCAATGGTAGAGAAAGTTTGGCAGCCAGATAATCATCAGCTTCTTCAAACATGGGACCAATCCGCTGCATCCACTCATGGTCATCGAGATGAATATTTTTAACATCAGGTCGACGTGGTAGTGGGTAGGGAAGTGATTTGTAAAAACTCCAAAAATCAACCTGCGTTAAATTACGGACCAACACATATTCATTGTTATCGGTACGTTTCACTAAATTTTGCTGTTCTAGTAATAAAACATAGCTTGGCCAGTGGCCAATTTCTTCTCGACCTAAAACATCTAGCGCTTCTTTGTCTGACATACTCTCGCCATTTTGTTGCTTGAGATGAAAAAGTTGTAGGATATCGAGCAGCATAATCACAGGATGTCGTCGCTGTTCTTTTCCTGTATAAAAAGCAGTCAGTGCATAACTAATTTCAACGCCAAGCAGCACAATATTCCACGATAGAAAAATCCATAATAGGAAAATAGGTAGCGCGGCAAATGCACCATAAATAATTTCATAACTGGTGAAATTAGACATGATGTAACCAAATAAGTTCTTTAATAATTCAAAAACACTGGCGCTGAATATGCCTGCAAATAGGGCAGCTTTGATTGGAACACTACGATTGGGAATGGTCCAATATAAAATAAAAAAACCCAGTATCGAGAGTGTAAAGGAGATAAGCCAGAGCAAGAAGGCACCATTGACTTCATAGCCTGCCAAATGGCTACTCAGTAGATTCATGGAGGCTACAGTAGAAGATAATACAAAGGCACTGCCTAGTATAATTGGACCTAAAGAAATAATGGTCCAATAACGCATGAAGCCAATCATGCCACCCCGTTTTTCACGAACACGCCAAATACGATTAAACACGTTTTCAATACTGGTCAGCATCATAACGGTGGTAATGAACAGAAATAAAATCCCGATGACCGTCAAGTTGCTGGATTTATCGGTAAATGCGGTTAGGACTTTGTCAAAAGCAATGGTGGTTTTAGGTAAAAAATTACTATAAATCAACTGCTGTAATTGTTGTCGCGCAGGTTCGAGGGCTTTAATCGAAGAAATAATGACTAAAAATACGGTTAACATCGGAACTACCGCAAACAATGTAGTATAGGTCAAAGAACCTGCTTGTTCGCGGCAACGGTCTGCTTCAAAACGTCGAAGGACAAATAAAACAAACTGAAACCAAGTCTTGCTGTAAAAAGGCAGTCTTGTTAAATACTTTTCTATCATGCGTTTCTAGTCTCAATTCTTAATCACTTTATATATTTTTCAAACACAAGCTTAACCAAAAAGTGGGAAAAATACCGTATAGTTTTCATTTTTAGCTTAGATCATAAATGTCATGCAACCTTATGTCCTTGTTTTATATTACAGCAAATATGGTTCAACTAAAGAAATGGCGCATTTGATTGCCAATGGTGTCGAGTCGACAGGGATAGCCGTCAAGATTCGTACTGTTCCCAATTTGGCTACAGTGGTGACGGAGGCAGCAGCAAGCATTCCTGCTGAAGGAGATATTTACTGTACTTTGGAGGATTTACAGTATTGTTCGGGTTTGGCTTTAGGTTCACCAACGCGGTTTGGCAATATGGCATCAGAAATGAAATATTTTTGGGATCAGACCACCAGTTTATGGCTAAATGGTGCTTTACACGATAAACCCGCCTGTGTTTTCACGGCTTCGGGTTCTATGCATGGCGGACAGGAAAGTACACTGTTGACGATGCTTCCTCCATTATTTCATCATGGGATGATGGTGATGGGGTTAACCAATGCGCAGGCTGCATTATCGAATACCAAAACAGGGGGAACACCTTATGGTGCGAGTCATGTGAGTGGTCCACGCCATGATCAGCAATTGAGTCAAGATGAAAAAGTACTCTGTACTGAACAAGGACGCCGTTTAGCCACTATCGTACAAAAACTACAGACGACGCAAGTTTAATTTGAAAGGTCAGCATCATCAGAATGTTGACCTTTTGCTTTTAAAGCCTAGTGAGTAATAGCTTAAGTGTTCTCAATTTTTTGCTTAAAGCGATAATGACATTTTGAACATTTGTAATCGAGAAAAATATTCTTATCAATCACGACACCTGCTTTCTTGCCAAAATAGTTGCCTAGAAAGCCCCCTGTAATCCCGACACTAATTCCACCAATAAAAGTACCTACTGTACCGCCTACAATAACGCCCAAAGGGCCAGCTACAGCGCCAATAGCGGCGCCTGTTGAGGCTCCAGTTGCAGCACCACCGACAGTTCCTGCTGCAACGCCTGCTGAACCGAGTAAAACTCCACTGGCTTTTTTCAGGTGTTGGTCATGGTCACGTTTTTCAACGTCATTTGAACCACATTTAGGACAGAGAATCGTATTTTCCATAGATGATTTGCCTTTGCGTGCCGTAAACTCAATCACGAGATACAGCAATTTTCGTCAAGATTCACGTTTTAGCAGAACCACCATGTGCTGCTGTGACTTGTATGAATTTACTAAGTCTGTAAATCTAAGGTGAATTCTAGCGAAAAAGAACGGCAATGTGTTTAATTGAGTTGTAAGCACAGCGCTCTTCTATAATTAATAATGAAGAAAATATGAAGCAAGTATAAGAGCATTTGGTTTTGTATTTAAACTTATATGCTAAGAGTAGGCACATCGAAGTGGACTCGATTACGTCCTGCCAGTTTAGCTTGATATAACGCTTTATCCGCACGTTTGAAGACGGTTTCTGCATTCAAGTCTGTGATCTGTGCTTCGGCTACCCCAATACTGACGGTAAAACAGATGATTTCTTCTTGATATGGAAGTTTCATATCTTCGATGGCAGTACGTATTTGTTTAAATCGATTTACTGCATCTTTTACAGCATGGGTAGGAAAAATAATGGCAAATTGCTCCCCCCCAATTCGTGCAAGAAAATCATGCTCATTTAAATGAGATTGAATGTGTTCACACATTTGCTGAAGCACATAGTCTCCAGCTTGATGACCATAAAAATCATTTAAAGTTTTGAAGTGATCAATATCGAGGATACCCATACTAAAAGGGGTCTGGGTATTAAAAAACAGCAGCATGTGTTGGTTGCTTTGCTGAGTAAACATACGTCGGTTAAAAGTACCAGTCAATTCATCGGTAGAAGTGAGTTTTTGCATTTCTTGCACCTGTAGGTGCAACTTAATGTTTAATCCAATCCAGTTTGCTAAGCATTGTAATAATATGGCTTGTTGCTTTGTGTAATGAAACTTGGCTCGGTCGGCAACATTTAATGTACCTAAGCATTTCCCCTTATGCATTAAAGGCGCATCCATGCATGACCCCATGCCATTTTGAGCCAACATATGGCAATCTAATTCTTCAAATAAGGTGACATCATCGCAAATTCGAAGTGTCGCGGTACTAAAAACACGTCCAACAAATGTCTGTTGAATGGGAACTTTAAATTCAAGCGGAATCGCCTGATTACCTGATATGGAATACAGTTTAAGAAAATGAGCCCGATCATATAGGGTAATACTCGTACGTTCAGCTTGAAAGATCTGTGAAATCCAGAACGCAATTTTATCTAAAAGACTCTGTAGGCAATCTGCTTGTGCAAGATCATGAATGAAATTGATTGGAAGTTGAATGTAATCGTGTTCATTCAGTGGAGTTAATTGATTTGGAGGATATATTCGTTCAACCATTTTATTGTTGTTCATTGCAGCAAGATTCTCTAAATTCAACAACCCATTTAAGACGTTTTCTTATTGGAGTTGAATGTTGATAAAATGAGTTGTTCGGTGGTTGTATTTAAAGTGCAGATTCGATCTTAATACATCTGAAAACACAGGTAATTACATACTAAGCATTTTTTCTGAGTTTTTCTAAAAAAAGATGAAACTATTCAGGATAAAAACATCTTCGTGTTTACTCATACAGCCAGACAAAATAAAAAAGAGCGCTTAAGCGCTCTTTAAATACAGTATTTGCACTTAGTCGCGCTCAAATTCAACTGTACCAGTGGCTAAAGATTTTACACGTGCCAAAGATTCAACACGGTAACCTTTTTCCAAAAGTAACGCACGACCAGGCTGGAATGATTTTTCAATCACAATACCAATACCTACAACTTCAGCTTGGGCTTGGTGAATCAAATCGGCAAGACCTAAAGCAGCTTGACCATTCGCCAAGAAGTCATCAATCACCAATACTTTATCAGTAGAGCTGATGTGTTTATTTGAAATTGCAATGGTGCTTTCAATTTGCTTGGTAAATGAGAAGACTTTTGAACGGTATAAATCATCTTTTAAAGTTAAAGACTGATATTTACGTGCAAAAATGACAGGCACACCGAGTTCTAAACCAGCCATAACAGCAGGTGCAATACCTGATGCTTCAATCGTGATGATTTTGGTGATTCCCGCATCTTTAAATAGACGCGCAAATTCTTGACCAATTTGTTGCATCATAACTGGGTCAATTTGGTGGTTTAAGAAAGAATCGACTTTCAGAACTTGATCAGAGAGAACGATACCTTCTGCTAAGATTTTCTGTTCTAGTGCATGCACGGGAGAATCCTCGGGGGCAGGTGCTTTTTCAAGCAAAAGCGTATTTTAAAAAGCACCTGAAAAAATGCAAGTAAAATTGACTAAATGGTCTAATTAGTGGGGCCTTTATATCCAGTTAACAGTAGACCGTAAGATGATTTTCCATCCTGATGGGTTACTTTCACTGGAAGATAATCCAATTTAGGGGCCAACCAGAAAGTTGTATCGCGGCCTGGTTTATCATGTTTCATCACCACTTTAACTGTATCGAAAGTCCCATAAGAAGTTTTAACTTTTTCAGAACCTTGCTTAACAAACTGGCGAGATTCGACTTCTTTGGCATCAGCAATCAAATAAGACGATTTCATGCCAACACCTTTCAAGTCCTCACGGATTTGTAATTCAGCATTCAGCTCATCCAGTACGCCAGCTTTCCAAGCAAATGAACGCGCTTTATCATCTTTTTTAGTGTTAATGGTTTTGGCACTTGGATTGAAGTTGATGTTCATGGTGTTATTGTGCACCAAAATTTTGCTGGTTCGACTGAAGCTATTGGAATTAATTTTGCCCGCATTGAAACCAAAGCGACTAGTTTCAGATGCAGAGGCAATTGCCCCAGCTTTGGCTGCAAAAACATAGGTCCAGGTATTTCCTGATTTGCTTAAGGTACGAGTTGCCGAGCCCATGTTCTTGCCATTGTAGTTAAATTGATAACTTGCTTGGAAGGGACTCATGGCGAATGCTTGGCTTGAAAAGCCAGTAAATAACAATGTAGAGGCAATACCTGTCGTCATTGCTATTGTTTTCAAAACATTTTTAGCCATTAGTGAAAGTGTTCCTGTGAAGTTTAAAATAAGTGCAGTGTAAAATTACACTCGTTTATTATGCCTATGTATTATGAAGATAAAATCTGCTTTTTTGTGCAAAGTGTATCTTTCCTGTAGCATTTTTTCTTGGTATTTTGCGCCAATTTAGACGTGAAATTTGTCCCTATTTGTGCTTTTTTTTAATAGGTGTGACTTGGTTTTCAGGAATACCTTCATGTGCCCAATCTTCAATTTCATCTTCAGTCATTTTGCCAAATAAGGCGGCTAAATTAACATTACCTAAAACCAGCAATTCAGCTTCGCGCAAAACCGCATGATTAACATGTACTTTATTAAGTGTATCCAGAATCGAGCGTTTTTTACCTAGCCAGCGATTCAAATCTAGATGTAATAAATCATCTTTTACCTTAATCACATTCAATTTTTCAAGAATCATGCCTAAAGGATCTTTATTTAGAATTTTTTGATAGAAATAGATCGCAGCATTAAAACCAAGTTTATGGAACACATTTTGAAATTTAGCTTCTATGACCTGCGTATCGCTAATTTGCTCGAATACAATCAGTTGAATGTCTCTATTCATTTCCATTTGTACCAGCTTTAGATCTACAGAAAGGGTGGTATAAATCCCTTTAAACTCTAAAGTGGCATATAAACGTAACCAGTCATCATGTAGGTCGGCATGCAAATCTTTTAGCATTTTCACATTGTCTGTGACAAAGCGTTGGAAAGTCGCATTTAAAAAGACTTGTGAAAGTGGAAATTCACGTTCATCTTCAATAAAGCCTTCTGCTTTTTGGTACACTTGATGTAGCCGTTTAGAAATATTGGAAAGTAGCGTTTGCATAAAGGCATCCTAGCAAGTGAATCTACTGGCTTTTGATTAATTTTGCTGAATTGTATTTAAAATACAAAAATTCAATCTTGCAGTTTAGCAAAATTAATTGCACCATTTTCAGTATTTTAAGGCAGTGATTCTGTTGTATTGATGAACTTTGGGTTTTATCAACATAATAGCAACCAAGTCAAAATTTTACTGTATATGCAGTGTGGGGAAGGCAGTTTGTCGGTTAGTTATGATCCTGAATAAAATAAATTATACGCCTTTATTGCGCACGTGGTGGAAAGACCCGATTTTTACAACTGCGGTGGGTTTTGCGCTGGCTTTACACCTCGCTGTTTTAGCTATTGAATTTGCTGCACCCACACAACAGGATGCGGCGGTGAAGGAAATTGCAGTGACGTTACGACCAAGCGAACAGAAGGTTGAACAAGCTGATTTTCTGGCACAAGCAGATCAGAAAGGTTCAGGAACATTCCGCGAAGCACATCGAATGTCGAGTGACATGCCAGCACCCATGCTGGAGCAAAGTGCGGGTGAAAAGCAGATGGAAACCCTGCAAAAGACCCAACAAAAGCGTGAACTGAATTTTGAAGAAAAAGTCTTGATGACCACGCTGAGTTGGCAAAAGCAGGCTGAACAAACTCGTCGGAAAAAGGCGATGGATGAATTAAACAGTCAGTTCCAAGCCAAAGCCGCCATGGTAGCAAGTCTGGAAGCACAATATTTACAGCGTCAACAGAATTTTAGCCGCCAACAGAAAATTAAAACGGTCGATGGTATTCAAGCCAAGCAAGACGTTACAGCGGCATATTTAGAAAAATTTAGACAGAAAGTTGAATTTTACGGCAACCGTTATTATCCAGATCAAGCAAAACAACAGCGGTTGGCAGGTGAAGTTCGCTTGATGGTCATTCTGAACCGTAATGGTGGGATTCGGGCTATTCGTTTAATTGAAAGCTCTGGACATGACTTACTCGATGAAGCCGCGAAAGCATCGGTACGTAAAGCAGCACCATTTACTGGATTTGACCGTAATATGAAAGATATCTCCGAGTTACGCATTGTCCGAACATGGCGTTTTGACCCTGCGGAAGCCGAGTTTGAAGTCCATTAAATTGAATGGGCTGAATGAGCATAGTGGCGCTCAATCTTACAAATTTCTACACTAAAGGATTGATACCATTGTTCTTTGCCTAATTGCTGTGCCACTTGATGTTCGGCATCGTGATGCCATGCTTGAATGTCTGCCAAGCTGTTCCAGTAAGACAATGCAATTTCAAAGTCTTGCTCGGAAATGGCTTCAAACTTTTGACAATTAAACTGACTCAGTGCTTTTTCGCGTAACAACTGCGCTGTTTGAGAATATTGTTCATCTAGGGCTTTAATTTTGGCTTTAAAAATGACCACGTACTTCATGGTTGTCCTGTCTTCGCTAATTGATATTTGTCATTATTGTTGACATAAAAAAGCGAGCCGAAGCTCGCATTTTTGGATCTACGCTTGTTCTAAATAGGGATTGTCAAAACCCAGTTTAGCCAATATTTCAATTTCTAAGGCTTCCATTTCTTCGGCATCTGCTTCAGAGGTTTCATGGTCGTAGCCCATTAAGTGTAAAGTGCCATGCACCAGCATATGTGTAAAATGAGCAAGCGGTGTCTTGTTTTGCTCCTGTGCTTCTAAAAGCACAACTGGAATACAAATGACTAAATCACCAATTGGAAATGAATCAAGAACTTGAGCCATTTCATCAGGTAGGTCGCTTGGAAAAGATAAGACATTGGTCGGTTTATCTTTACCGCGATATTCCAAATTCAATTTATGGCTTTCATCATTATTGACACAGGCAATACCTATTTCACAGTCACTTTGTGTATCGATATGGCGTAAGCTGGTTTCTACGATTTTTTTGAGATAAGCGCGTTTCAGTACCAACGCTGGGGACTGAAACGACTGTTGTAGAGAAAGACTAAGTTTCAAAATGAATCCTTAAAGCGGTTAATCTTGTGCATCCGCAGCAGCATCATTTTCAGCAATTAAGGCTTCTTGACGCGCTTTACGTTCTGCACGTGCTTCGGCACTCAGGCGTTGTTGTTCGCTATCCCAACCTTCGTAAGCTTCTACGATTTTTTGTACCAGTTGATGACGGACCACATCACGAGAATGGAAGCGGGTGATGTGAATTTCTTTCACATTTTCAATGACACGTAGTGCATGCGCGAGACCTGACTGCTGACCACGTGGTAAATCGACTTGCGTGACATCACCAGTAATCACCGCACGTGAACCAAAGCCTAAACGAGTCAGGAACATTTTCATTTGTTCAGGCGTAGTATTTTGTGCTTCGTCCAGAATGACAAAAGAATGATTTAAGGTACGACCACGCATGTAGGCCAGTGGAGCGACTTCAATCACTTGACGTTCAATCAGTTTAGCCACTTTTTCAAAACCGAGCATTTCATACAAGGCATCATATAAAGGACGCAGGTATGGATCGATTTTCTGGCTTAAGTCACCCGGTAGGAAACCGAGTTTTTCACCTGCTTCAACCGCAGGACGCACCAGTAAAATTCGTTGGATTTCATTGCGTTCTAACATGTCGACTGCTGCAGCAACGGCAAGATAGGTTTTACCTGTCCCCGCAGGGCCAATACCAAATGAAATATCGCTTTGCAGAATCCGCTGAACATAGCGTCGTTGGTTTGCACCGCGTGGATTAATCCGACCTTTACGGGTTTGTAGATAAACGTCCTCTAAACCTGTGTGGCCATTATCAGAAAAGTCTTCTTGAATTTCACGGTCAGTTTGACTGCCTTGAATCATCATGTGGATGACGTCGGCAGTAATTTGTTGAGAGGTTTCAGCTTCTTCATGCAGACGTTGCAAGAGTGTCTCGGCTCTTTCGACTGCGTCAATCTCCCCATCGATGTAGAAATAATCACCTCGATGGGAAATTTGGACATCTAGACGTTGTTCAATTTGTTTCAAGTGACCGTTATAAGCACCGAGCATGCTCTTTAAACGCTCCATTGAAATACCAGGAAAAGTTACTGTACGTCGAATCGCTGCAGTCAAGAGAGTTCCTTTATGGTAGCTTGAATCTATACCCTTACATTACGCCACGTCAGGCTCAAGATTCAAGAGTTCACCATAAACAAAATTCAAAGTTTTAATCTCAGTAATTTCGATTTCTGCGAAACGTCCAACCCATGTTGCATCACCAATGAAGCTCACGTAACGGGTGTTATCTGCTGTACCAATCAATAAGTTTGGATCTTTATCCGAAACTTTTTCGATCAAAACTCGTTGAATGGTGCCGAGCATGGCATCTGTCTTTTCAATACTAGATTGCTTAATCCACTTTTGAACCTTGGCTAAGCGCTCCTTTTTCACCTCTTCAGGAGTCGTATCCTCAAGGTCAGATGCAGGTGTACCTGGGCGTTTTGAATACACGAAACTATAAGAATGGTCGAAGTCCATATCTTTGATAAATTGATAAGTTTCTTCAAAATGAGCATCAGTTTCGCCTGGGAAGCCGATAATGAAGTCACTTGATAAATGCATATCAGGACGCACTTTACGTAACTTAGCAATTTTGTCGATATAGACATCAATGGTGTGGTTTCGTTTCATCGCTTGCAGTACATCGTTTGAACCACTTTGTACAGGCAAATGCAGATGCGATACCATTTGTGGTAAGTCACGGTAGCATTGAATCAAATCATCGTTAAACTCAAGCGGATGTGAGGTGGTATAACGCAAACGACCAATCCCCGGAATTTCTGCAACAAGACGTAACAAGTCTGCAAAAGTACAGATATTGCCTTCGAAAGTTTCACCGCGGTAACCATTTACATTTTGACCGAGCAAAGAAATTTCTCGTACGCCTTTTTCGGCTAAGGTGGCAATTTCTGCTAAAACATCATCCAGTGGACGTGAAACTTCTTCACCACGGGTGTAAGGCACCACACAGAATGAACAATATTTTGAACAACCTTCCATAATTGAAACAAAAGCCTTGTAACCTTCCACACGTGGTTCAGGTAAAAAGTCGAATTTTTCAATATCTGGGAAAGAAATATCCACCAGTTTGATTTTTTCTTTCTTGGGTTTTTCGATTTGTTCGAAGTGCTGATCGAGCATTTGTGGCAAACGGTGCAAAGTTTGTGGACCAAAAATCATGTCGACATAATTGGCACGTTTTTGAATGTTGTCGCCTTCTTGAGAGGCCACACAACCACCTACACCAATAATCAGGTCTGGATTTTTATCTTTCAGCTTGCGCCAGCGCCCCAACTCGGAAAACACTTTTTCTTGGGCTTTTTCACGAATAGAGCAGGTATTCATCAGTAGAATATCCGCTTCTTTCGGGTCTTGAGTCAGAACATAGCCGTGTGAGTCGCCAAGTAAGTCTGCCATACGGTGACTGTCATACTCATTCATCTGACACCCTTGCGTTTCGATATACAGTTTTTTAACTGATCCATCGGTGGCTGGGGTGTGCTGTGGCTGGTTAACAGTGTTTTCTGAGGCAGCGTTGGCACCATTCGGGATGAAGGTTTGAACCGTCATGTAGGCTCCTAACAGGATAAAACGGAAAAACGTGTAAAAACTGTATCTGCGTGATGCGTTGGCGATAAAAATCGACAGTGGCGAGCGCAGAAACACGACTAAACACGAGAGCAATATAAGGAAGGCACATATTTTAGCAGGATTTACAGAAAAACGGTCAGCTTTAAATATCGAAGCAAAAATATTGATTTATGAAGCAAAAATGTTTGAAAATTAATATTGTCTTATCAGAAGGTTACATAACACAACAACAGAGTAGTTGGAGAATATTCTAAACTAGCTGCATGAACGAAGTGTTTATATTGAGATTGGGTCGAATAGGTTAAAATAAAGGATGAAGGCACACATATGTTAAATCGGTGGATACATAAAAAAAATTATTATCACGTACTTGCATGGAGTGTGGCTTCAATGGGCATATTGGGTCATGCCTATGCAGCAGATGAACAATTTAATGATGCTTTACAAGCGGCCAATTCTGGCAATACTCAATTATTACAACAATATCAAATGTCCATGCAAAATGATGTATTGGGCTATTACCCAGAATATTGGGCTTTAAACGCCAATTTGGGCTTTCAGCCAGCAAATAATATTATTGATTTTGCTCGCCGTTATCCTCAATCTGCGATGGCGGAAAAATTAGCCGCCGATTATGTAGAAGAAAAAGTCAAGCAAGCCGATTTTAGTACTGCACAGCCTGTTTTACCTTATGTGACCAATCCAGATCAGGCAGAAAGTTGTGCAGTTGCACAAGTGCGGGCGAAAACAGGGGATAGTTTAGTTTTTGCAGAATACAAAGATGTTTGGCTAACAACAAATTCTCAACCTGAATCCTGTACAGGTTTAGCTCGACAAATGCTGTCGAGTCCTTTAATGACTCAGCAAGATAAGCAACAACGCTTATGGAGCTTGTTACGTGCGGGTCAATCTGGACAAGCTATTGCCACAGCACAAACCTTGGGGTTGAATTTAAGCCTTGCGCAGTTGAACAAGATTCAAGCTGATCCATTGAATTATGTCTGGTCTGCACCTAAAGCAACCGCAGAAGACCATGCGTATTTAATCTTTGCAATGGGACGCATGGCAGACAGTGATTTGGATGCAGCAATTTCATCTGTACAGCGTGCTGCGCAGGGAACACCAGAGGCTATACAAAAAGCTTTGTATCGTGTAGTCGGTTATATTGGTGGTACGACTGTAATGAAAAATAATTTCAAGCGTGAAGTGTTAAATAATTTGGATGCCAGTTATGGCTTGCCATTTAGTCCAGAAGAAGCAGAAATCTATGCGCGTCAAGCCATCCGTTTCAGTGCTTGGGAAAGTCTGATTCGTGCTATTGATGCCATGAGTGTCAATCAAAAGCAAGAAGATCGTTGGCAATATTGGTTGGCTCGTGCTTATGAACAGCGTAATGATGCACATGCAAAACGTAGCGCGCAGGAAATTTTCCGCAAATTGGCTCAAGGAGACCAGTATCATAATTTACTGGCCAAAGACCATGTGGGGCAACGATACAGTACGATTCCGAATAATGTACAGCCAAGCAACAATGACATGCAGCGCTTAAGTCAAGATATTCACTTTAATCGGGCTTTTGCTTTACGTAATGTTAATGCACCTGATAGCTATGTGAACCGTGAATGGAATTGGGCGGTGCGTCAAGCCTATTTAAAACATGATGATGGTCTATTATTAGCAGCAGCGAAACGTGCAACCGATATGGGCTGGTATGATCGTGCCATTTATGCAGCAGATCGTACCGAGAATAAGCATAACTATGCCTATCGCTATGCGATGCCTCATCAAAGTTATGTGGTTAGCCATAGCCAGAATGCAGGAATTGACCCAGCATGGGCATATGGCCTAATGCGTCAAGAAAGTCGTTTTGTTTCGAGTGCTCGCTCACATGTCGGCGCAGGTGGTTTAATGCAGATCATGCCAGATACAGCGAGATTGGTTGCCAAGCAAATGGGGGAAACTTATAATCCTGCCGCGTTATCGGATATGAATACCAATATTCGTTATGGAACGTTTTATTTGTCGATGATTAATAGCCAATTAAGCAGTAACCCAGTGTTGGCGACTGCAGGATATAATGCTGGACCGAATCGGGCGCGTCGTTGGCAACCTGATGATCGACCACTGGCTGCAGATCAATATACGGAAACCATTCCTTTGAACGAAACTCGAGACTATGTCAAACAAGTCATGACCAATGCCACGCATTATGGGGTCTTGTTGGGGCAGGGAGCACAGTCTATTGGAAATCGTATGCAGGTTATTCCTTATCGCGGTACGCCATAAATTTATTGTGTAAGCAGCATGAGAAGGGCGAGTATTCATGTGGTTTGATGTAGTTGAAAACATTCAGATTAAAGTGTCCTGCCTAATCATAGGTGGCTTAGGTCTGGCTGTTTGTACACAAATCACCCGTGCCGCTTCTTCTGTTGCACCACATGGCTATGTCATGGAAATCCAAATGACACCTGCTGCATGTATGATGGACAGTCAACGCAATAAACGCCGTAAATGTTTAGAGGGGTATTCCTTAAATATTCTCGGACTATTACCTGAAACAGCACAGCGAGAATGTGAAACCTCATCTTCAGCAAACTTGTCTCCATTACAAGCCAAAGTCGTAGCTAGAGTCATGCCAGATGAAAATGCACGCGTTCAGCTTTGGCAGTCTATTGGTGGTTGTGTGCCAATGGGAGCGAGTCAATATTTCCGCACCATTATTAATTATGCAGAACGTTTAAAGATTCCAGCGGAACTATCAAGCCCAGAAACACGAACTTTGCCGCAGAATCAAATCAAATTACAGTTTTTGCGTTTAAACCCGACTTTGCCAAGTAATGGAATACAGTTGGGATGCCAGAGTTATCGTGGTGAAAACTATCTAACCAAAGTCAATATTTGCTATAAAACCAATGGGCAATATAAACAATGCTCTACTGCTGTAGTTGGTAATTGCCCAAGTCAGATCACAATTAAAGGGTCATACTAAGTTTTTTATGACTGGCGATTTATATTTCCTATCAGACTTTTGTTGAAATTCATGCTCTTTTTTATGCATATGCTTGAGGATTGGAGTACAATCTTTGCCGTTTATGATAATTCGATGAAAACGGACAGACCCGTTTAATCATATTAACGATCCTCAATTGGAGATAATTACATGAAGCAACCTGTTCGCGTTGCCGTTACTGGCGCAGCTGGTCAAATCGGTTACAGCTTATTATTCCGTATCGCTAGCGGTGAAATGCTTGGTAAAGACCAACCCGTTATTTTGCAATTGTTAGAAGTTCCATTTGAGAAAGCTCAAGCTGCGCTTAAAGGCGTAATGATGGAATTAGATGACTGTGCTTTCCCATTATTGGCTGGCATGATCGGTACTGATGATCCTAAAGTTGCATTCAAAGATGCTGACTACGCGTTATTGGTTGGTTCACGTCCACGTGGTCCTGGTATGGAACGTGCTGACTTGTTAAAAGTGAACGGCGAAATCTTTATTGGTCAAGGTCAAGCACTTAACGAAGTTGCTAGCCGTGACGTTAAAGTATTGGTTGTAGGTAACCCTGCAAACACTAACGCTTACATCGCAATGAAATCTGCTCCAGATCTTCCAGCGAAAAACTTCACAGCAATGTTACGTCTTGACCACAACCGTGCATTAACTCAACTTGCGCAAAAAGCGGGTGTTGCAGTTTCTGACATCGAAAACATGACAGTTTGGGGTAACCACTCTCCAACAATGTATGCTGACTACCGTTTTGCAACTGTAAACGGCGAAAGCTTAAAAGACAAAATCAACGATGCAGCTTGGAACAAAGATGTATTCCTTCCAACAGTAGGTAAACGTGGCGCTGCGATCATCGAAGCACGTGGTTTATCTTCTGCTGCATCTGCTGCGAATGCTGCAATCGACCACATGCGCGATTGGGCTCTTGGCACAAACGGCAAATGGGTAACAATGGGTATTCCTTCTGACGGTTCTTATGGTATCCCTGAAGGTGTAATGTTCGGTTTCCCTGTAACAACTGAAAATGGCGAATACAAAATCGTTCAAGGTTTAGAAATTGACGAATTCAGCCGTGAGCGTATCAACTTCACTCTAAATGAGTTAGAAGAAGAACGTGCAGCAGTTGCTGATATGGTGAACTAATTTAATCTTTAATGATTAAGTTAAAAAAGCACTCCATTTAGGGGTGCTTTTTTTATGGATGAATAGAACCAACAAAAAATAACATGCTGAAAAAATATACAGAATGATTTTGTGATGTTATTCAGTTACCTTGAAAAGAGAACAAGGATGCGAGGACAGAATGATGTTTGATGTACAACCCACCTTAGAACTGCTATTTGAACAGTTAGGTTTAAACGCCAGTGAAAGTGATATCGATCAATTTATACGTGAGCATCAATTGGCTGCAGGCGTTGAACTGCATCAAGCCAGTTTTTGGACAGAAGCACAGCGTGAATTTTTACATAGCCACTGGGATAAAGATGATGAATGGGCGATTGTGATTGATACTTTAAATGAGCAATTACATGAAGATGTTGGAGGCATGAATTTCTCAGGTTAATAACAAATAAATACAGGCTGTCGCGCTTTCCTGTAGTTCACAAAAAGCTACAACAAAATCGCCACAGCCTCTTTTTTTGCCTACAGAATTCTTATAACTTAAGTGAATAATAAATTACAGATGAATTGATAAGGGGTAGGAAAGAATGAAAAATAATCCATCCTTAGAGCTACTGTTTTCACAATTAGGTCTGGCGAACAGTCTGGCTGCAATAGAGCTGTATGTTCGTACACATCAACTGCCAGCACATTTATCTTTGCATGAAGCACCATTCTGGAATCGCTCACAACGTGATTTTCTCATTAGTCATTTGGTACAAGATGATGATTGGGCGATCTGGATTGATGAACTCAACCAGCAACTGCATATGGATGCTTATAAATTACAAACGGCTTAAAACCTCAAGCTACTTGTATGCATGTCCACTCTCTACAATAAAAAAGCGCCAAGAAGGGCGCTTTTTAAATACAGCTTTTGACATTTAATGTGGTTTTTGTTGGGTAAGTTGTATGAACCAGAGTGCTTCATGATAAGGTGCAAATGCAGCATGTTGCTGTAACAAGAAAGCATCAAATTCGGAGGTTTGACTATATTTCTTTAACCAATGGCGGCTCAGGGCAGTATCATTTTTACATGCGCTGGCGTAGGCGAGGAAGAAATAGACATCACCATGCTCATGTACAGTTAAAGGCTTTAAAATCTGCTGAGTAATTAAAGCAAAGCGCTGTTCTTTGGTAATTTCAAAGTACAGCATATAAGCCTTCGCTAAATGCAAGGACAAATTTAAATAGGTGCGTAGTGGCATTTCTTCAAATTCAATACGACCTTGTTCAAGCAATACAATCGCTTCTTGTAAAAAGTGAATCTGCTCTTGACGTACACGACTTAAGGTTACCAATGCCAAACGTAAGTCTGCACGTTCTAGTGCTAAATCGGGTGTGTTGCCTTCCAAATATATTTGGTCAGTCTCGCCAATTCGCGCAATAATTTGCTTTGCATCTTTTAGCATTCGTGCAGTCCTCTCAAGTTAAGCCATTTATATAAGGTCGTTTAGAAAGATTTAAAGGTCTACCAAATGCTATTACCACTTCTTAACCAAGCAGTAATTGAAAGACGTTGTTGTTTGGCTTCTATGACTTCATGCAGAAGATCACTCTGAAACAGGGCAATTCGATTCGGTTGAGGCTGAATAATATGCCACTCACCATTTTTATCCTGAAGTCGAAGTTGCCCACCCCAATCGTCTTGCCATTGCTCATGTAAATAATAAACTGTTGAAACAACACGATCATTTTTCTGTTGAGGATTGTCACGATGTAACGCATAAAACTCACCTGCATGGTAACAAGCAAAATGCGCTTCAACTTCACGAATCCCGAGATAAAAGGCCTGATTCAATTGTTCAGATAAAAGCGATAGGGTTGCAACATGGTGTTGAGCGACTGCTAATTCTGGATGAATCCATAAAATATGATCACTGCGAATTTTACTGACTACACCATTTTGAATGGCAGCTTCACGAAACTGATTTAAGTGAGTGGTACATTCATTGACTAAGTTGGTCACATAGTCAGCAGGATAGGCGTGATCAATCAGTGCAAAACCATGTTGGTCAAGATCATCGAGAACTTGATCGATATTCCACGATGCAGGAAGCTTGGAAACAAGCATAGAAGCACAACTCAAAACTAGAAAACTTAACTGCTTTATTCTAGAACAACATATCCGTCGGAATGAAACTATTTTTCATGCTAAAATATCCATTGATTTTAGGAATTAAATAGAAATGAATTACCGTCACCATTTCCATGCAGGCAACTTTGCCGATGTCATGAAGCATGTTTTATTGCTACAGCTTTTGACTCGACTCAATGCAAAAGATAAACCATATCGCTATGTTGATACGCATGGTGGTGCGGGTAAATATGACTTATCTTCCTCAGAAGCACAAAAATCAGGTGAGTTTTTAAATGGTATTCACCGTTTAGTTAAATTGGATGATTCAGTTAAACGTACTGCGCCAGAAGGCGTTCAACAATATTTAAAAATTGTTGAAAAAATGCGTGGGAATTTTGGTAAAGGTGCATATCCAGGTTCACCATGGTTTGCACTGGAAGGTATGCGCGATATTGATAAAGCGACCATTTTTGAAATGCAGCGTGATGTATTTCAACAATTGCGCCATAACATTCATGACAAACGTGCAGGTTTGCATGAACGCGATGCTTACGAAGGTTTACTTGGTGTAATTCCACCGAAAGAAAAACGTGGTTTGGTCATGATTGATCCACCATATGAATTAGAACGTAAAGATTTCCCACAATTGGTTGAGCTTTTGGTTGCAGCTTATAAAAAATGGCCAACAGGTATCTTTGCAGTTTGGTACCCGATTAAAGATCGTGCCATGATTGAACGTTTTGAGAAAAAAATGTTTAAAACAGGTATTCGCCGTCAGCTGGTTTGTGAAGTATGTGTATGGCCAGATGACACCCCAGTGGGCTTAAATGGTTGCGGTTTATTGGTCATCAATCCACCATGGAAGTTCTCTGAAGATGCTGACGAAGCACTACAATGGTTGTTCCCGCATTTACGTATGCAAGAAAATGGCGGTCATGCCGCAGTACGTTGGTTAGTTGGCGAATAATTGCCTTAGATAAAATAAATTAGGTTGCAGATTAGGACATAAAAGAATGACAAATAGCTCTAAACCCGAAGGTGAGTTACATGCTCCAGACCATGACTACGATGGGATTACCTTCGAAGTTGTTGAAGAGGAGCATACTCAAGAAGGGCAAAAGGTCAAACGTCGTGGTATCTATCTGTGGCCGAATTTAATTACCACAGCCGCATTACTCTCGGGTTTTTATTCCATTATTGCTAGTATGAATGGTGAATTTACTCAAGCTATTTATGCCATTTTTATTGCAGCATTGTTTGATGGTTTAGATGGTCGTGTTGCACGTGCAATTGGAGCACAAAGTGCATTCGGAGAGCAGTTTGACTCGCTTTCCGATTTGTTGGCTTTCGGTGTTGCGCCCGCTATCCTTATGTATAGCTGGAGTTTGCATGACTTGGGGCGTATTGGGTTAGCTTGTTGTTTTATCTACACAGCTTGTGCTGCATTTCGTCTTGCTCGATTTAATGTGCAAATCGGTGTCGTCGATAAGCGATACTTTATTGGAGTCGCCAGCCCATTAGCTGCTGTTATGATTATTTCAATGGTTTGGGTTGGTCGTGACTTTCCTAATATTTTTGATCTAAATGAGTTAGGTATTCAGATTGTCAATGCTGCCATTATTGTAGCAGTTGGGCTGTTGATGATTTCTAATATCAAATATTATTCATTTAAAACGGTCGACCGTAAGCGAGTCCCATTTGCGGTATTACCAATCGCGGTATTTATTCTGGCTGCAATGACTTACAATATTCCTGTAGGCATATTAGTGATTTCAATCATTTATGCACTTTCTGGTTTTGTCACTACCTTTCTAGCTCGTAAGCAAACTGCGAGCTAAACATGAGATAATTGTGATGAGGAGCTAGGTTATGCAATTGTTTCAAGATTTTTTAGATCGTTCCAAACAATTGAATCTGGCTCCGAAAAAGTCACACTTAAACTTTCATATCCCTACACGTCAATATACGTTTGTCTATTTCGGCATTATTCTGCCAAATCTTCCAGCACCCCTGCATTACTTTAATTTTATTGGATTGATGGGGGCAGCACATGCGCCGATGTTACGCAATGAGAGTGCAATTCATAGCACTGCAATAGATACGGCAACTATTTTGTGTAGTAGCAGTCCACACATGGTGGGGCAATTGCACAGTTATGCCATGCAACGAGATTGTCATTTTTCCAAAAACTTGTGGCAGTTTTCAAATCATGAGCAAATTTTAGGAAATTTACCAAACTTCCAAATCCAACGTGATGATGATGAATTAAGTTGTCAACTTTCTGTTCAGATCACGACGCAAGTCAGTTACTTTAATAAAATGCGTCTGGGACTTGGAGAACATTGGTCTACACGGTGTTTTTTTGAGGGGCGTATTGCTTATAAAGAACAAATTTTTTCGATTGCACAGCATGGCGTATTCGAGTTTGCGCGTGCAGTCCAGTTTCCTTACCTACCTTTAGCATTTTTTACTTATCAAATTATTCAACTCAACAATGGTGATCAAGTGTTGATGGCGCAAACACGAGATCACTTTAATCGAATTGTTCAATCTCGTATTTATCTTAAATATGCCAATGTTGAACGCACAGAACTTTTTGATGAACAAGTACAGTTCAAAGTACATCGCGTCTATCCCAAAGTAGTAACTCCAAATGGACAAGTCATGTATTTACCAAGAGAGTTTGAATGGAATTATCAAAATAAAACTGGCGATATCATTCAAATACAAGCGCAAAGCCGAGGAGATTTTAAATTCGGATTGGCTGCGGGTTATGTGGGGAGTTTTAAATATCAAATTAAAATCAATGCTCGAGAAGAATATGGTGAAGCAGGCTATTGTGAATATGTGGATTGTCGAGCATTAAAGTGGCAAGAAAAAAATCAAGATGAAAAAATACTCGATGATTTGATGAATACCGTACCTTTTATGCTTAAAAAATAACTTAAAATGCGAATTTTGATTATAAAATGAGCTTATAAACCATATTTTTCAAATAATTTTCGGATAGGGGTTGTGTTGAGTTGAGAATGCTGTAGAATGCACATCCATCGGCGGTGATGCAGATAAAAACTTGTTGATTAACAAGGATTTAGCTTAAGGGTTGAATTTTTGAATTGATTGAATGAGTTTTAAAAAATATCGAAATTACCTGTTGACTTTGATTTAAATTAGAGTAACATAGCCGACCTAGCTTGATGATGATGAATCATCGAGAAGATCATTAAGAGATTATGAAGAACAACTTGTGTGGATTTTTACTGATTGATTGATCGAA
>NZ_KE007370.1 GCF_000400735.1 Acinetobacter tandoii DSM 14970 = CIP 107469 | reverse complement strand
GGTATCAGCTGTATCTCCACTAGATACGCCTCCTGTCAGTACGTTGCCACTTACCGGGTTAGGGACGCTGTCTTCTGTAATGCTATTCGTGTCAGAATTCGCAACAGGTGCGTCATCTATAATCGTAATCGTTACGGTATTCGTTGTACTATTGCCCTGAGCATCCTTAGTGGTATAGCTAAACGTATCCTCAACATTATCGCCATTTGACGGTTTAGTCAGTGTGTATGTGTAGTGACCATCTTCATCAATGCTGAACGTCCCATATTGAGTCGAACCATTAGTAACGGGTACTGCTTTGACCTCGGATGGTAGGTTCACTGTATCTGTTACGGTATGACCAGTACCCGCAGTTGAACCACCCGCAAGACCACTCTCATTGACAGTATTGGTAATTGGAGCTGGTGTTAGATTGACATTTGCCACATTAATCGTAAGCGTTGAATGAGATAAATCACCATCCGCATCACGTACCGTATAAGTAAATACATCCTGTGCATCAGCTGTTACTGCATCAGCGGTTGATACATAGGTATAACTGCCATCGGCATTTAAGGTGATATAGCCATATTGACCATCAATCCTGCCTCCAACGCCACCTGCACTGTTCGTTGCAGTATCACCAGATACTACACCAACCACTGCACCCGTATTCACCCAACCATCTGCGCCAGCAGTATCATTTGTTAATACACCGTCAGCAGCAAGTACGCTCAGCACACCACCTTCACTAAGGCTACCAGTATCTGCCACAGCAGTTGGAACATCATCAATCACTTGTACAACCAGACTACCTGTTGTGGTTACCCCTCCTGCATCTGTGACACTCAGTGGAATGCCACTCAGAAGTAAACCATCATTTCCAACAGCGCTATGTGTCTGGGCATTGTTCAAAGTATAGGTATAACTCAAACTACCTGAAGTTGGGATACCACCTACACTGCTATTTGCCGTAAAATCATTTAGAACGATGGTTCCACCAGCGACGTTGATCGCTGCCGATGGGTTGCTGCTACTCAGTGATTGTAATTGTGAAAGGCTAAAGTTCTGTCCGCCTATGTTAATACTGCTTAAGCCATCTCCTGCATTGATCTGAATCGTTTCACTGGCAGATTCGCTCGCTGCACTTGCGTTGCTACCTGTACTTAGACCACTTTCATACACTGTAATCTGACCACCAACACTGCTACCGTTCTGATCGTTCGGTGTAATGCTTGGTAGGCCATCGGTATGTCCGTTAATGGTGATGGTTAATGTCGTGGTACTCCAGTCCCCATCTGCATCTTTAATGGTGTAGCTAAATGTTTCTGTGAGCTTGCCTCCATCTTTTAATGCATTCACGGTTGCGTTATTTGGGTCAACGGTATAGCTGTAACTACCATCGCTATTGAGTATCAGTGTGCCGTAGTCACCTGCAAGTCCTGTTCCACCAACATTACCTGTTTGTTCTGTTGTTGAGCTTCCTTTGCTGACTCCTGTCACTTGTGTTGCATCTGCACCTAAACGGTCAGCAACATCTGTGCTGTTGCTACTGCCACCTGTGATCACGTTTCCTTCAAGTGCTGCACCGTCTTCTGTCACTGTGCCTGTGTCAGCTTTGGCTTCTGGGGCGGTATCTGTGATGAGAATGACCAGATTCGTCGCTGCTGAGCTTTCATTGGCATTGTCTGTCACTACAATTGGGAAAGTATCGCTTACGCTAGTATCACCACCGCTGTGGTCTTTGCTGCTGTCACTTTGTTGGTAGCTATAACTGACTTTGCCTGTTACTGGATCATAGTCGGTAAGGGTCAGTGTTCCCTCTGTACCTGCGATTGTTTTTGGTGTGGTC
>NZ_KE007369.1 GCF_000400735.1 Acinetobacter tandoii DSM 14970 = CIP 107469 | reverse complement strand
TTTTTTATGATTTTTCACGTTCCACGCCTATTATTTGATCAATGTTCCACAACTTTGTTCATATCAGTTAAACAATCGTGGTTAATCATAGGGTCTAAAAAAACGGCTCCAAAAGCCCCTTTTTTCCGGTTCCTGTTCAATGTGCTCCGGTACTGGAATCCGCTTATTTTCTGCTTCGACCGGAGTAGTCAATCCGTCATGTTTCGGCTCTGGTTCTGGTCGAGAATTTCCTGTCATTTCAGAATGAGTAGTAACTTTACGTTCATCTAGCTCTGTCTTTGATTGTTCAAGCTGACCTTTAAACTCAATTCTGTGGGTCAAATCTTCTATATGCTGCATCAAAGACTTTTCTCTTTGGTTGGCTAGATCTAACTGATTTTTGAGTAGAGAAATCTGATCTTTCAATACATGTTCAATCTCAGATTGAACATGTACGTGTACATCCTTATGGGCGTGTTCAGTACGTGTACTGGACTGAACACCGATAGGATTTCCATAAACTCTGATAAGTTCAGATAAATCTATGAGTCCATCATGATCCCTTGATAATTCACCAGTTTTTATAGCTTCGTATATTGTTGTTCGTGACTTTTTAAAAGCTTTACTCGCGTCCATAACGCTGAATTTTGTTGTGTTCAATGTAATCCCTCAGTGCATGTACAAGGATGTTTAGATGAACATCCTACCTGAACATGAAGTTTATTTTGTGTTAAATCCTACCTTTCTAAGATATGGCAGAAGTTCTTCAAATCTCTCTTTGTGTTGTAGCATTTCAGCAATTCGAACTGCAAATTGTGTATAGCTTTCTGTACCTTGAGAATATTTATTCATGTCTGGAAGTTCAGAAAGTTTATTAGCAAAAAGGTGACGTTGTGCATCGGTCATTTTTGAGAAAAGTTCAAGTGAAGTTGAACTTTTAGAGGTGAGCACTTTCTTTTGCTTAAATGTGAAAGAGAATCCTGAAATGTTACGGCCTTTTTTATGTTGCTCACATTTAACGTTAATGTCTGTGTGCTCATTAACTTGGGCAATAGCTAGGTTTAACACTCGATCCTTGAAGTTTCCCATTCTAGTGTATTCATCATCGAGAACACCTATCTTCTGCCTGAACTCTGCTAGTTCAATAACAGGTGTTTGGCCAGTACTACGCCAGGCAATCAATAATTCGTATAAACGTACAGCGTAAGCACTACTAAGATCGCTAATCTGCTGTAGCTCATATTTTGTGAATTGTTCTTCTAAACGTGTAATAAGAGGCACGATTGCAGGTGCAAATATTAATTTTACTGTTGCTTCATCATCAATGTATCTAATTTCACTGACCCAGCGACTTAGGACATTCTCAATATTTCCTCTTTTATTTACTTCTTGATAGCTAAATTGGCGTGCGAATAAGTCTTTACACGCATCTTTGAGGGCTTGATAAGCTGTTTGTCGTGCAACATTAAACTGGTTTACATAACTCTCTGCATGAACCTCTAATGGGTCATTTGCATTGATACCTCTGCCACTACCTCTTGCCTCGACAATGGCCAATAGGATTAAACGTTGTTCTACTAAATCCAAATTATAGCTAGCATTTATTAGAGCATTATCTTTAACAACTAAATCCCGCATCTTATTTATCTACATTATTATTTATGAATATAAGTCTATATTAATAATTATGTAGATTTATGCAAGGTAAACGTAGTTAAATCTACAAAAAATATTATGAAGATTTATGGTAGGTAAACGTAGTCATATTGGTAGG
>NZ_KE007368.1:234915-469791 GCF_000400735.1 Acinetobacter tandoii DSM 14970 = CIP 107469 | reverse complement strand
AATGATCTGAGCATAAAACCTGAACAAGTCCATAAACAGTTGTGCTGGCGACAATAGCAAGAGTGAACCACCTGATCCCTTCCCGAACTCAGAAGTGAAACCTCTTAGCGCTGATGGTAGTGTGGGGTTACCCATGTGAGAGTAAGTCATCGCCAGCTCATTAATTCAAACACCCCCTTCTAATAAGAAGGGGGTGTTTTTTTATATAAATATTTATTTAAATTAAATGCTAAAGACTAAAAAATACCCGCGAAGCAGCAAATATAAATAACTTTGTACATCGTTTCCATCTTAAAAGACGTGATATCAATCAAATCACAAAGACTTTTTATAGCTATATTACCCAGTATTATTTGCTTTCGACGATTGAACTGACTGTATGAGGCCTTCATTTTGGTAGGGTCGACTAATGATTCAGTGGTCGCCAAAGCTTAATTTTTAATCTAGGGTTTAGTGTTTAGTTAAGAGTATATTTTGCTATACCATTTAATTTTACGAGCACCATGTTTTTAAAATGCTGTTTAAAATGTAAACAAATCTAAAAGAATACGTTTAATTATGTTGTCATAGGGCATGCTTCAATCCTAATGATCGAAATAGATCACAAATATAAGTAAAACCTAGCCACAGTTCGGTTTTGACTCAATCATTCTAGCGTTTTATAGTGATTATTATTGATTAAAAAGTAGGTAATTTAAGCAATTCTGAGATGAAATCGTTCGATTATAAGTATGGTCATAACTTAGATTTTGAAGAAGACAAGCCGATCAACAAACAGAAGAGGACATAGTAGGATCAAAAAAATTAGAAAAATCGAAGTTTAATTGGTCATGTTGGGTAAGATGAAGGAGGTAAAGTTCTATTTTAATTAAAAATTTCTCTGGTCGTAATTTTAAAAATTTAACACATGAGTTCCTTATTATTGAATCACATTACTGTTTAAGAGGTTATGACAGAATGACCTCTTAAACATCAACTTAAGGAGTTGATTATGAGACGATATGTATTTTCTTCAAAGATTTTAGTATTTGAAATCAGTAGGGTGAGGGTCTTCCCATGGGAACAACATTAACACTGAATTCAAGATTACTCGCAATCATTGCACAGCGAAACCCAACCATTTATGACATCGTTATACCACGTTTTACTTGCCCATCTGCTGAAACTTGGATTATTGGCAAACATTCTCCAGTTGCAGTGAGTCCACAACAATTACCACCTTCAGAATTGGGTGCACTTGTTGCTTCTGAATTTATACAGATGGTTTGGTTTGCAAACCGTTTTGGATTAGATTCCAGTTCTATTTTGGATGATCTAGATGATTGGTGTCCGACCTATCCAAAATGGCCCAAAAGGATACCTTGGTTAACTCCTCAGATCGATATTTCAAGACAACCATTGCCTGAGCCTCCTACAAATTGGCTTTTAGATTTTCATCTGGGATTTGCTGCGAGGTTAGCCACAGCCCAACTAGAAGAGAGCATCATCGGTGAGATCGTGACTAAAGCATTCGAGCGATCCGCTGTGTTGATTGAGTCTGAAAAATACATATAAATACTTTGGCAATTTTTTGATGAGGTTCATTCAGCATGGATAGGCATTTAAAAGTCTAAGACTTGAAAGGACTGCCTAACTCTTTCATTCAAGAAATCCTGTTGGGGTACAGGGTCGCTTGAATGAGAGGCTTAATTGAGCATAGATGGTCATGATATTTTTTATTTTTGATATTTAATCAGTTTTTCTAATATTTGCTTTAATCCATCGATTTCAAACTGATTGGCTTCAAAGTTCTCTTCTTTATTACGTTTAAAGATGTCGCGAATTTCTAATATTGCATTCGCGTCTACCATATTCAAACTTGAGCTTACTTGACGGATCTGACTGATGCCGCGAGAGCCATTGGTCGTACCATAACCAATAAATGCGGCAGGTTTGCCTTGCCACTCTTTGCCCAGATAATCTAAGGCATTTTTAAGGGCAGGGCTATAACCATGATTATATTCAGGGCTAATAAAAATAAAGGCATCTGCTAAGGCAATTTTATTTGCCCATAGTTGTTGTTTGGGTTGATCATAAATACCCGTCGCAGGAGGATGTGAACCTGAAAACAATGGTAAATCCCACTGTTTTAAATCAATCAGTTCGATATTAATGTCATGCAGGGAAAAATTAGAAATACAATCCATGATCCAGTGCGCAACTTTAATGGCTGTGCGGCCTTCTCGGATACTACCAACAATAAGATATATAAGCATGAGAGTTCCATTTTTTATTCTTGTATTTAAATTAACCATTTATGGCATGCATTCCCAGTCAAACTTTGTTAAGACCTTGTCAAGGTTTCACATACTTATATCTTAAAGATAATAAAAGCATGAATAATGAAGTAATTGCATACCTTTGTGGCATATCTATATATGCAATCGGTTTTGGACAATAAAGCAGCTTTACCGCATTGTGTAAGTCTATTTTGGGATGACTTCACAAGTTGGAGGTGAAGCGTGAGTACACAAACTTTAAATATAAATACTGTGGTAGATGAAGCCAAATTTACGCCTTTCCATTGGAGTGTTTTAATTTGGTGTTTATTGATTATTATTTTTGATGGTTATGATTTGGTCATTTATGGCGTTGCTTTACCTTTGTTAATGCAAGAGTGGGGCCTGAGTGCGGTACAAGCTGGATTACTTGCCAGTACAGCATTGTTTGGAATGATGTTCGGTGCCATGAGTTTTGGAACCTTGTCTGATAAATTAGGCCGTAAAAAAACCATTATGATTTGTGTGGCCATCTTTAGTGGTTTTACTTTTTTAGGTGCCTTTGCTTCTTCACCCGTTGAATTTGGTATTTTAAGATTTCTGGCAGGGCTGGGCATTGGAGGTGTGATGCCGAACGTGGTTGCCTTGATGACCGAATATGCACCGAAACGTATCCGTAGCACTTTGGTTGCCATCATGTTTAGTGGTTATGCCATTGGTGGTATGGCTTCAGCTTTATTGGGGGCATGGCTGGTTGCAGATCACGGCTGGAAAATCATGTTCTTTATTGCAGGAATTCCGTTTGTAGCTTTGCCGATTATCTGGAAGTTTTTACCTGAATCATTAATGTTTCTGACCAAAAAAGGCGAAACAGCGCAAGTGGCTGAGATTGTGCAAAAAATTAGCCCTGAGCAAAAATTAAATGCAGAGACACGATTTGTATTAAATGATGTTATTGCAGGTGACGAAGCACCTTTACGTGCCTTATTTCAGCAAGGACGAATGTTCAGTACCTTGATGTTCTGGGTTGCATTTTTCATGTGTTTACTGATGGTCTATGCGCTGGGTAGCTGGTTACCAAAATTGATGATTCAAGCAGGTTATTCGTTAGGTGCCAGTATGTTGTTCCTGTTTGCTTTGAATATTGGTGGTATGGTCGGTGCAATTGGGGGGGGAGCTTTGGCAGATCGTTTTCACCTGAAACCAGTACTCAGTATTATGTTTACTGTAGGTGCTTTAGCCTTGATTTTACTTGGTTTTAATAGCCCGCAGGCAGTGCTATATACCTTGATTGCTGTGGCAGGTGCTGCAACTATTGGCTCACAAATTTTACTCTACACTTTTGTAGCACAGTTCTACCCAACCGCAGTACGCTCTACAGGCATGGGCTGGGCATCAGGAATTGGACGGATTGGCGCGATTGTAGGTCCAATTTTGACAGGAGCATTATTAACCTTGCAGTTGCCCCATCAGATGAATTTTTTGGTGATTGCGATTCCTGGCATTATTGCAGCCTTGGCGGTATTTATGGTGAATTTAAAAGTTTCGGTTGAGGGGACGCAACAAGAGCAATTACCTTCAAAGCGCATTAAAGATTCCGTACTCAGTTGATAAAGTTTGAACTGATTGAAATGTATAACTCTAAAACCATCTGTTTGATGCTACAGCATTAAGCGGATGGTTTTTTGTATATGGATGGATATGAAATAGATAAATGTAATGCAGGTGCAGGGTTTTGATTTTAGAGTAAAGAGTAATTTTTAGATGCTTGTTTTTGTATATATTTTAATCAAGCAAGATGAATCTAATTCATGGTAAAATGATCGGCTTTCATCTTTGATCTATTTTGGATCTTCCATCTGCCAGCCGAGAATTGCTAGCCATGTCTACTGCTTATACCATGCAGACTGCGCCAACAGCGTTGTTTGATTACGACAAATATTGGGCGTCATGCTTTGAACCTGCGCCATTTTTGCCGATGTCGCGTGAGGAAATGGATCAACTCGGTTGGGATAGTTGCGACTTTATCTTGGTTTGTGGTGATGCTTATATCGATCATCCTTCATTCTGTTCGGGCATTATTGGTCGTACTTTAGAAGCGCAAGGTTTCCGTGTTGGTATTATCGCACAACCTGATTGGACCAATGTTGAAGCCTTCCGCGTTTTGGGTAAGCCAAATATTGCTTGGGGTGTAACCGCGGGTAATATGGACTCTATGATTAACCGTTATACGGCAGATCGTAAGATTCGTTCAGATGATGCTTATTCACCAGACAATGTTCCGAATAAACGCCCAGACCGTGCGGCGACAGTCTATTGCCAACGTGTGCGTGAAGCATTTCCAGATGTGCCAGTATTATTAGGTGGGATTGAAGCCTCTTTACGTCGTATCGCCCATTACGATTATTGGTCAGATAAAGTCCGTCGTTCAGTACTAATGGATTCAAAAGCGGATTTATTGATGTATGGTAATGGTGAGCGTTCGATCACTGAAGTGATGCATCGTTTAGCCAAAGGTGAAAAAATCCACGAAATTACTGATGTACGTGGTACGGCATTTATTATTAATAAGCATAATCGTGCATCGAAAGCCAAATTTGTTGAAATTGCATCTAATGATGTAGATACCGTGGGGCGTGTTGATCCCATCATCAATCCTTATGTGATGACCGAAGATTTAGACGGCTGTGAAATTGAAAAAGATAAGGGTAATTCTTTAACCCAATACCAAAATTTCCAAAAAGAATTGGTTGCCAACCCGATTGTTCGTGAAGGCGATCAATTGGATGCAGACACACAAATTGTACAGCTACAGCCATCGTCAAAAGCAATTAAACATAAATTACCGCCACGTGAGTTGGCAGTGATTCGTCTACCTGCATTTGAAGAAGTGGCAAATGATCCAGTTTTATATGCCCATGCCAACCGTATTTTGCACCTTGAAACCAACCCTGGAAATGCGCGTGCTTTGGTACAAAAACATGGTGAGCGTGATGTTTGGTTAAATCCACCACCGATTCCATTAACGACGGAAGAAATGGACTATGTGTTTGATTTGCCGTATGCACGTCTACCACATCCTGTGTATGGTGAAGCCCGTTTCCCTGCATTTGATATGATTAAATTCTCTGTGAACATCATGCGTGGCTGTTTTGGGGGCTGTACCTTCTGCTCGATTACAGAACATGAAGGGCGAATTATTCAAAACCGTTCGGAAGAGTCAATTCTGCGTGAAGTTGAGAAAATTCGTGATACGGCTCCGGGCTTTACAGGCATTATTTCAGACTTAGGTGGTCCAACGGCAAACATGTACCGTTTGCACTGTAAAGACCCTGAAATTGAAAAGAACTGTCGTAAACCCTCTTGTGTGTATCCAGGCGTATGTCAAAACTTACATACGGATCATGCTCCATTAACGCAGTTATATCGTAAAGCACGCGCCATTAAAGGCATCAAAAAGATTCTGATTGGTTCAGGCTTGCGTTATGACTTAGCAGTGCTGAATCCTGAATACGTGAAAGAGTTAGTTACCCATCACGTGGGTGGTTACTTAAAGATTGCGCCTGAGCATACTGAGAAAGGTCCATTGTCTAAGATGATGAAACCTGGAATCGGGACCTATGATCGTTTCAAGCAAATGTTTGATCGTTTTAGTAAGGAAGCAGGCAAAGAGCAGTATTTAATTCCATACTTTATCGCGGCGCATCCAGGAACCACGGATTACGACATGATGAACTTGGCAATTTGGTTGAAAAAGAATGGCTTCCGTGCCGATCAGGTACAGACCTTCTATCCATCGCCAATGGCAACAGCGACAACAATGTATTACACGGCTAAAAATCCTTTGGCCAAAGTGGCACGTTATACTGAAAATGTTGATATTGTAAAAGGGGAAAAGCGTCGTCGTCTGCATAAAGCCTTCCTGCGTTATCATGATCCAAATAACTGGCCATTGCTACGTGAGGCTTTAAAGGAGATGGGGCGCCAAGACTTAATTGGTAATTCTAAGCAACATTTAATTCCAACCTATCAACCGCAAGGAACTGAAGGCCAATATCAGTCTGCGCGTAAGAAAAACTCGACTGTTGCGGGTGATTCTCAGAAACGTACTGGTTCGGCGGGCGCGCGTGGACAACAGACCCAAGGACAAAATCACCGTCCGAAAAAAGGTCAAGTGCTGACCCAACATACGGGTTTGCCACCGCGTGAAACGGGTGAGAAGCGACCTTTTAATGCCAATGCAGCAAAGAAAAGAAAAAATCCAAAAGCACGGGCCTAAAATGAACGAAAAGACGCTACGGCGTCTTTTTTTATCCTTCTATTCGTCGGAATTGTTCTGCGCTAGACTTAAGATGAATTGCAACATGTAGGGAGATTGAGCTAAAGTAATTTTATTCAATCATTTTGCATATAAAAAATATGCAATTTAATTGGCTCTCGTCAAGTGACGTGTGGTCATTTTTTATAATAATTTCGTCAAGATGAATGTAGTTTTTTAACTTGAACGTTTGAATAAAAATAGAGGCGCTATAATCGATTTTTCGGCATAAAAAATCGGTATAAAGCCGCAGGATTATAAAAATAGATTAAAGGAATAAATTTATGAGTATGTATTTACTGATAGGACTCCTATTGTTGTTCAGTTGCATGATTTTTAAAAGTTTTAATAATCAATCAAAACAACAGGATAGTGTACTTAAGCGGCGTGCAGTTTTTAGTTTAAATCAGCAGTTGACCTTTGCTCGCTTAAAAGAAATTCTTCCAAGCTATACTATCTTGGCGCAGGTTTCTTATGATGCCTTAATGACGACAAAATATAGCCGTACTCGAAATAAGTATCGTAATTTATTGGCTGATTTTGTGGTGCTCGATGCATCCCATCAGATTGTAGCGATTATTGGTTTAGATGATCCGAATGTGTTAAAGCGTTTTCAGCAAACACAGTATAAAGATGCACTATTGGCGATGGCAGGCTATCGTGTGATTCGTTACGATGAAGTGCCGAGTTATCAGCAAATTCGACGAGACTTTTTAGGTGAACTCCGTAAAGAGTGGCATGAACCTGATACACAAGAACTAGATACATCTTTGAAAAAGTATAATTTTTATCACAATCATGAAAAACGTAAGTTGAAACTATGGAGTTAAAATCAGCCTGAATGCTTGTTCAAGCTGATTTAAGTTCAGATTATTCTGGACGCACTGCGGTTACGGTCATTTCAACCAGTACATCAGGGGCGTACATTTTGGCTTCAACGCAGGTGCGAGGCAGTGCTTGCATATCTGCACACCATGCATCCCAAACTTCATTCATGCCTGCATAATCATTTTCTATATCTTTCAAAAAAATCATGACCGACAAAATATGACGTTTATCTGTGCCTGCATCGGCAAGAAAACGATCAATAATGCCTAAAGTCTGTTGGGTTTGTCCTTTAATATCGAGCGTTGTATCTGCTGCAAGCTGACCTGCAAGATGAACCAAGTTACCTGAAATGGCAATTTCAGAAAAACGCTTTTCGACATGTAAACGTTGAACCGTCATGTGATTTCCATGATGTAAAGAGAACGGTCAGTTTACGTGATCCGTGATGATCTGCAAATGGTGTTTTGTATGACCTGTACTGTAGGAGGTGAAGATAATTATTTTGGGTAAGCGTTGGAAATAGGGCTTAAAAATATGAATCAATGAGAGCTATAAAATGTTGATGCGGTTTTAAAATGAGGAAGCATTGTTTTTTGGATGAGAAGAACAAAACCCATGTAATATGTTCAGAATTGCCCTGTAATACTCGGATTGGATCGTCGCGTTCACCACAGGACAACATGCTAAAAGTAAAGGTGATTTTTAGCATTTCAGCGTTTACATGGATAATGTATCGCGTGAAATAGGTTAACCTAAAAATAAAAAAAGTGTAGGGTTAATTGTTGTATTTTTATTCTTTTGTCTAAAAAAGATACAAGAAGAGCTTACCAGAGACTCAGTTGGGGTAGATCATCGGCAGGGGCTAATTGGTAGACACCTACGCCAATCAGGCGGAATTGGTATTCGGCAGGAATATACATTTCACTGAGTAACAATTCTAACACTTGCGTCAGCTCGGTATGATTATGAAGAGGAATTTTAAAACTTTTGCTGTGCTGAAGCACCTGAAAGTTTTTTAATTTGAGTTTGACCGTTACTCCGCGTGCCATAAGCTGCTTTTTATTTAAACTTTCCCAGACCTGTGTCGTGAGTTTTGCCCAATAGGGCTGACATTGTTGTAAAGTAAAATCATCATCAAATGTGGTTTCTTTGGAAATTTGCTGCCGTTCACGTTCAGCCTGTACAGGACGTTCATCAATGCCTTGAGCATATAAAAACAGTTGGTGACCATATTTGCCAAAGTGATGAATTAGTGTACTTTCCTCAATTTTTTGTAAATCCCCTAGAGTTTCCAATTGCAGTTGTTTTAATTTTTCTTGAGTGACTTTACCGACGCCTGGAATTTTTTTAAGGGGCAAATGCTGAATAAAATTTTGTACTTGGCTGGGTTTAATTACACAAAGACCATCGGGTTTATTCCAATCCGAAGCCACTTTTGCCAGAAACTTATTCGGTGCCACCCCAGCCGAAGCAGTTAAACCTGTGTTTTGGAAAATTTCTGCGCGAATACGCTGTGCCACTTCAGTTGCACTGGCCAAACCATATAAATTTTCGGTGACATCCAGATAGGCTTCATCTAAAGATAGTGGTTCGATCAGTGGCGTGTAGCGTTGAAAAATTTGGTGAATTTGTGCGGAAACTTCACGATACTGATTAAAGTTGGGTTCAATGACCACGACTTGAGGGCAAAGTTTTTTCGCTTGAGCCATCGACATGGCGGAACGTAGCCCAAATTTCCGTGCGGGATAAGAGGCTGCGGCAATGACCGCGCGAGGATGATGCGATGAAATCACTACAGGTAAGTGTTGCAGATCGGGACGACCACGTAATTCTACTGATGCAAAAAACGCATCCATATCAATATGTATGATTTTTCTCATATCGCCCAAAATTCACTAACCTCTACTTGCGAGTATGGCATGCTCCAACAAAGTTGTGTAGCTCGACATGCATCAGCGCGACAGAACATGACGGCTAATAGAGCTAATCCGTGAATGGAGTCATAAAAAAGTCTTTAAGGTGTGGTGGGGGTAAGCGGTTGAATCCCGTTCTTTTGTAAGAAAATACTCCAGTCATACACAGAACCATGAAAGACGTTCATATCGACGGGTTTGCTGATGCCCTGAATTGTGCCTTGATTGGTATGTTGCCAAAAGGTCCATTGGGGATTGCCTTTAAGTTCAGGTTGCCCTTGATATTCACGCACCCAAAGCGGTGTATTTTTGAATTCACCGGCCAAAACTATGTTATAGAAAGTTTTTGAAATATAAAAAATCGGTTGTTTGCCATAATGCTGTTGTAGCTGATCATGCATAATTTGAATTTCAGCCAATAACTGCTCTTTGGTATAGGCATTGATACAGTTACTGTCGTATTCCAAATCAATGACTGGCGGCAAGGCATCAGGTTTATTCGGTACGGTTTCAATAAAATTTTGTGCTTGAATTTTGCCGTCGCGGCAGAGACGATAAAAATGATAAGCCCCAACCAAAAAACCATGTTCACGGGCTTTTAGCCAATTATCTTGGAATTTTCGGTCTTTAAAATCGCCCCCTTCAGTTGCTTTCAAATAGATAAACTGGAATTTTTGATGTGGTACCTGTTCCCAGTTAATGTCCCCTTGATGATGTGAGACATCGAAGCCCTGCACTGGAAATTCCTGCGCAGCAGCGGGATTTTGATGAAAAATAAAAACATACAGCATCACTGCAAGACAAACGGTCCCGACACCAATGCAGGAAGCAATGAAGGAACTGGATTTTGTTATGCGTGTTGATTTGGTCATGCGTGTTTTAATCTCATCAAGTGGCGCTATGATAACGCGAGCATAAAATTGACTCCATGTGCATTTTGCAAAAGTACTATATGCTGCTGTTTTTGGGAATTTTCCAGAAAATTGCAGCAGTGATGATATTGATGGCACCCAGACAGATAAAGGTCATTTGAAAAGCCGTCGTGACTTGTGCAACACCATAATGTGCGGTAAAGAGGTTAATTAATGTACCTGCGAGTGCGACCCCAATACTCATAGAGAGCATCATGATCATGGACAGGAAACTATTCCCGCTACTGGCATTTTGCTGAGACAGATCTTTCAATGTAAAGGTATTCATAGCGACAAATTGGGTCGAGTTCAACATGCCACAAATGAAAAAGTGTAGTGTTCTTAGCCATAGTGGTGTATCCGCCGTGGTCAAGGCAAAACTGGCGAGGGCACTCCCGACGAGAATCGTATTGACGACCAGTACGGTGCGGTAGCCAAATCTTTGAATCACAGGGCGCACAATCGGCTTAGAAACCAATGAACCTAAGACCAAAGGAATCATCATCAATCCAGTGATGAAGGGTTCAAAATGGAAAGCTACTTGCAACATTAAAGGCAGCAAAAAGGGAAAGGCATTGCCACCCAGTCGTGCAAAGAAATTGCCTAAAATCCCAATCGCATAGATGTTGTTTTTAAATAATCGACTACGAAACAGGGCATTTTGATGCGTATGGGCATGATAGGCATAAATAGCGGAGCTGAATAATCCTAGGCCAATTAAAGCGAGTCCTTGCCAATGACTATGAGCTGTACTGGCAAAGCTTTCAATGCCTAAAGACAGCCCCACCATAGCGATGACTAACCACAGGAAGCCACTAAAATCGAAAGCTTGAACGCTGGGTTCAGTGGCGTTTGGTAAGGCTTTTAAGGTCACTAAAATACCTAAAACACCCATCGGTAAATTAATCAGAAAAATCCAGTGCCAAGTGGCAACTTCAACCAGCCATCCCCCCAGAGTTGGTCCAATTAAGGGCCCAATCAACCCCGCCAGACTCATTAAACTCATGGCAGATAAAAATTGATCTCGTGGAATCAGTTTTAGCATGGCTAAACGACCGACAGGCAACAGCAATGCTCCCCCGATGCCTTGAATAATACGAAATACCAGCAATTGATTGAGGCTCTGCGATAAACCACAACCCAGTGAAGCCAGTGTAAAAATGATAATCGCCGCTAGATAGGTATTGCGTACGCCAAACCGATCGGCAAGCCAACCACTTAAAGGAATACATGCGGCGACAGCCAAGACATACGCCACCACCACACTGTGCATATTCAGGGGGTCTTCATGTAAGTGTTTAGCCATTGCAGGAATGGCGGTGTTGACAATCGTGGTATCTAAAGCCTGCATAAAAAAGCCAATCGACACCAAGAAAACCAAGAGTCGGTATTCAGGTTGTAAGGCGCGATGTGAAATGGCTTGGCTCATAGATTAGAAATGGAATGGATCAAGATAATGTTAAAAGTCATGATAGCAAAGCACAGAGAAACAGTGCTCAATAAATCACATAAATTAGCAATCAAACGAACGTACTTAGGGGGAAGCTATGGGTTTAGAGCATTTAGAAATTGCTCACCTATAGATGAGTAAATAATCTAATTAAATTCAACAATAAAGCGCTTACTTATTCAGAGAAGTGTGCTGCCCGTCACACCAGTGTCATTAAAATGAAATAAAAATGTCATAATTTAAATGCCACCCCATAAGGGTAGATTTTTCTGATAAAGGCTTAGGTGTTATGACAATTGAAATTTTGATGATTGTGGGTTTCTGTTTAGCAGCATACTCAATTGTCGGAAATGATGTGCCACAAACTTTAGGAACCTTTATTTCCTCCAATGCGCACCGACCTTGGTGGGTCCTTTGGCTGTATACCAGCAGTATTCTAGTTGTGGTGTTGCTATATGGCTGGTTTGCTTCAGGGACAGGAGACGCCTCTTATGGACGTTTAGAAACCATTCCTTTCCCAGAGACAGGCATTACTTGGCTGTATATTGTTCCCCCAATTTTATTGATTATTTTGACCAAATATGGGATTCCAGTCAGTACCACCTTTTTAGTGCTCACGATTTTTTCTCCGAGCAGCTTAAGCGCTATGTTGACCAAATCGATGATGGGTTATGCCGTTGCGTTTGTGGTCGCGATTTTGGTTTATCGCTTTGTGATGAAAGGGATTAGCATCTATTTAAGTAAAACCCGTCATAAGGAACCTTCACATATTTGGATTGGCTTGCAATGGGTGTCGACGGCATTTTTGTGGAGCCAGTGGCTAATTCAAGATTTAGCCAATATCTTTGTTTATGTCCCGCGCCAAGTGCCATTTGAATTCTTAATTTTTGGCATTTTGGTGTTTGTGGTATTGCTCGGTTGGATTTTTTACCGCCGTGGTGGAGCAATTCAAAACATTATCGATACCAAAACTGGGGTCGCAGATATTCGCGCAGCCACGATTATCGACTTTATGTATGCCATCATTTTGCTGGTGTTTAAAGAGTGGAGTAATATCCCAATGAGTACCACATGGGTATTCTTGGGCTTGCTGGCAGGACGTGAGTTTGCGTTGTCCATGCATTTGGCGGAAGTCAATAAATATCGGACTTCACGTAATGTTAGTAAAGATGCCATGAAATTAATGTTTGGCTTGGCTATCAGTGTACTGTTGGCAACTGGATTACCTTGGTTGTATCAACACATTTCAGGTTGAAATTTCGGGTAAACGTTCAATCAAGTCAAAAAAAGCGAGCATGAAGGGCTCGCTTTTTTTATAAGTAAATTTGACTAAATCACGAAATGTACAGGTGCTTGCAGGTTCTTCAGTGCATTTAAAATTTGTTCGGCATGATTACACACAATTAGTTTGGCACGATGTTGCGGCGGTAAAAAGCCTTCTTGTACAGCATGATCCAGTTGAGCAATTAAGGCATCATAAAAATTGTTGACGTTATACAGTATCATGGGTTTCTGATGTTGATTGAGTTGCCCCCAAGTGGCTATTTCTAAAATTTCTTCAAATGTGCCTAAGCCACCAGGTAAGGCAACAAAAGCGCTGGCACGCTCTGCCATCATGGCTTTACGTTCATGCATGGTTTTGACCACATGTAATTCTGTCAGTTGATTATGCGCAATTTCATAATCCAACATAAATTCAGGGATCACCCCTACGGTATCACCGCCATGTTCAATTACAGTATCGGCAACTTGACCCATTAATCCTATGCTCGCACCGCCATACACGAGACCGAAACCTTGTTCTGCAATGGCGCTTGCCAGTGCAATCGCCTTTTCTTTATAAATGGGATGATTACCAGAACGTGAACCGCAGTAGAGCGCAATGAGGGCTTGAGAAGTTTTCGTTGTTACTTTTTCATGTTTTACAGTCATTTTTAATACGCTATTCATCATTCTCTATTTTACCTTATCACTTTCTTGTTGGCTGCTCTAGCTTATGTAAGAAATATGACAAGGCGATGTTGCGTATTATTGTTGTGGCTATTTTTATGTTGTTGCTTGGTGACGCAAAATATGCATTGTCTAAAAAAAGATGAATTTAGTACTGATCTTGCCTATACTGAGCTTCTGTTTTACAACAAATGAATCAACATGAGTCGTGACTGTTGTCGCACTAAACGAACACACATTTTTGCCATAATAAGAGAGAAGATGCAGAGCCAATTTGCACTTAAACCTCGCCCTATTGATCCTGAATTCCTGATGAAGGAGAGCATTCAATGATTTTTGAGTGGATGTCTGATCCTTCTGCATGGGTAGGCTTAGCGACCTTAGTAGTGCTTGAAATTGTATTGGGGATTGATAACCTCGTTTTTATTGCAATTTTGGCAGAAAAATTACCACCAGAACAACGCAATACCGCGCGTATTCTCGGGCTGATTTTAGCTTTAGGTATGCGATTAATTTTATTGGCGTCCATTGCATGGGTGGTGACGCTCACCAATCCGTTATTCCACATTTTTGAACATCCATTTTCTGGGCGAGACTTAATCTTGCTGCTGGGTGGGGTTTTCTTGCTGTTTAAAGGCACCATGGAATTACGTGAGCGGATTGAAGGAAAGCCTGCCTTAAAGGAAGAAAATCCTGTACATGCGACTTTCTGGATGGTGATTGTCCAAATTGTGATTTTAGATGCAGTGTTCTCCTTAGACAGCGTAATTACCGCCGTGGGCATGGTGAAGCATCTGTCGGTGATGATGATTGCGGTCATTATTGCTGTGGGCATTATGTTGTGGGCATCTAAGCCACTCATGGATTTTGTGAACAGACATCCGACTGTAGTGATTCTGTGTTTGTGTTTCTTGATGATGATCGGTTTCTCTTTGGTGGTCGAAGGTTTTGGCTACCATATTCCGAAGGGTTACTTATATGCCGCAATTGGTTTCTCGGTCATGATCGAGTTCCTGAACCAAACGGTGAAGAAAAATCAGGAAAAAATGGTCACCACCAACGATTTACGTTATCGCACAGCTTCAGCAGTACTGCGTATGTTGGGGGGGAAAAATGCCAGTGATGCACCTGAACATCAAAACGAAGATGTCTTGGCAACCCGCGCTTTTGCTGATGAAGTCTTTGATCAGGAAAATGGGGTGTATCACAGTGTTATGGTGCAAGGGGTATTAGGGCTTTCCGAGCGTCCAGTCAAATCTGTCATGACTCCACGTCCTGAACTGGAATGGCTAGATTTAGATGAAGATGAAGCAGCGATCAAACAACAATTGTTGAGCATGACCCATTCTCGTTTGATTGTGGCACATGGTGAGCTGGATAATATTGCAGGTGTAGTTCTGACGCATAAAGTCATGAATGAATACATCGAAACTGGGGTATTGAATTTCGAGAAGCATTTACGTGACCCAGTGATCGTCCATGAAAATGCACAAGTGTTGATGGTGATGGAACAATTGCGTCAAGCGCCATTACAGTTGGCGATTGTATTGAATGAATATGGCTCGATTGAAGGGATTGCCACACCGATTGATGTCCTTGAAGCGATTGCAGGTGAATTCCCTGATGAAGATGAATTGGAAACCGCGGCAGAAAGCCTAGAAGATGGCAGTTTGATTCTGGATGGTTCGACCGATATTCGCCATGTTTCCCTGTTATTGGGCAAAAACTTGGTGGATGACTCAGAACAGTATTCAACTTTATCGGGTTATTTATTGTTCCATTTAGGCCGTTTGCCTGAAAATGGTTCTAGTATCGAAGCTGATGGCTTTATTTTTGAAGTCGTGACGATGGATGGTCATAAAATTGAGAAAGTTCATGTGATTCCAAAACACATCGTGGAAAAAGATGATTAACGCTGTAGAAACCCGCGTTTAAACTTCAGTTAAAATAGCCCGCAATGTTCGGGCTATTTTATTGGGAAAATGTATGTCAGAAGAACAATGCCCTTGTGGCTTAGGATTATATGCCGAGTGTTGTCAGCCTTTGCATTTAGGGCAACGTATTGCGCTCAGTGCGGAACAGTTGATGCGTTCGCGTTATAGCGCATTTGCCAAACAGCAGATTGACTATATTGTGCAGACCACGGCGATTGGGCAGCAATCTGCTTTAGATATCCCAGCGATTAAGGCATGGAGTGAATCTAATCAATGGTTAGGTCTAGAAGTGGTACAAGCGCAGGAAAAACTGGACAAGGCCCATGCCCAAGTGGAATTCAAAGCACATTATCATGATGGGCAACAGGCCCAAACACATCATGAAGTTTCACATTTTGTGAAACAGGCAGGGCACTGGTATTTCCTTGATCCAACCACAGAGCAAGTGATCACCATGAAACAGCCCTGTATTTGTGGCTCGGGTAAAAAATTTAAGCAATGTTGTGCACAATTTTTATAACGTTCAGTTTGGATTTGGCTTAGAATAGCCCGCATCTTAACCCTTCAATGGAAGCGCAGGGCGATGTTACTGACCATAATTTATATTATTGCGATTACGGCTGAGGCCATGACTGGGGCACTGTCTGCTGGTCGACGTAGTATGGATTGGTTTGGGGTAATTCTGATTGCCTGTGTGACCGCTTTAGGTGGTGGGTCGGTCCGTGATGTATTGCTTGGACATTATCCTTTGACTTGGGTCAAGCATCCTGAATATTTGGTCCTTACTTGCTGTGCAGCGTTGTTTACCATTTTGATTGCCAAGTGGATGCGCCATTTACACAATATTTTCTTGGTGTTAGATGCATTAGGTTTAATCGGCTTTACCATTATTGGTTGCCAAATTGCCTTGACGATGGAACATGGTTTTGTGGTTTCCGCAGTGGCAGGCATTATGACAGGGGTTTCGGGTGGGATTTTGCGTGACATTTTGTGTAACGATGTCCCATTAGTATTCCGTCGTGAGCTCTATGCCAGTATTTCTTTTGTCGCAGTGATTTGTTATTGGGTCTGTCTGGAAATTGGACTATCTCTAGAGTTGACGGTGATTTCAACCCTGATTTTTGGATTTTCTTTACGTCTGATTGCGATTTATTTTGGTCTGGAAATGCCGAAATTTATTTATAAAGATGATGATGCCGATTCTGCCTCTTCAACCGATACGCATTAATCAACGATTGCAATTTTGCCAAAATTTAAAATGATAATGCCCAAAGCCAAATTTGGGCATATACTTAAAATATAAAATAAATTTCATTTCCCCATCGCTCAACAAAATTTATTAAAATAGACTGCGTGGTATTTTTTCTTCTGTAACAACATAAAATTGCATAGCAGTTCTTTTCAATGTTGTTATTTTCCTCATCTTAACTTGAGTCATCACTATGGATTTAGTTTCACGTGTACAACGTTTACCTGTTGGAAAGTTCCACTATACCTTGCTGTGGGTGATTGGCTTGGGCTGGATGTTTGATGCCATGGATACTGGGTTGATTTCCTTCATTCTAACCAAGATGGCAACCGAGTGGAGTATGAGTCCCGCAGAAAAAGGCTGGGTGGTGTCGATTGGTTTTGTCGGTATGGCGATAGGTGCGGTCTGTTCAGGAGCATTAGCTGACCGTTGGGGGCGACGCAATGTTTTTGCGGTGACTCTGGTCACTTATAGTATTGCCACAGCGTTGTGTGCCTTTGCGCCAAATCTGACTTGGTTGTTGGTATTTCGTTTTATTGTCGGCTTAGGGCTTGGTGGACAACTCCCTGTTGCGGTGACTTTGGTCAGTGAATACATTCCTGCACAGGTACGTGGGCGATTTATTGTATTGCTGGAAAGTTTTTGGGGACTGGGTTGGTTAGTCGCCGCTTTGGTGTCTTATTTTGTGATTCCGAGTTATGGCTGGCATGTCGCGTTCTTAATTGGCGGTTTGCCTGCGCTATATGTATTTATGATTTTAAAGAAAGTCCCTGAATCAGTACCATATTTAATTAACCGTGGGCGGATTGAAGAAGCCCATGCTTTGGTGCAAAAACTGGAGCGTGAATGTGGCGTGGAAGTCATACAGCAGATTGAAGTAAAACCAGTTGCTGCCAAGCAAAGCGTATCTTTTTCACAACTGTGGTCAAACCCTTTTGCAAAACGTACTTTAATGCTGTGGCTGATCTGGTTTGGCATTGTCTATTCTTATTATGGCATTTTCACGTGGTTACCCAGCCTGTTAGTCAAACAAGGTTATAGCATTGTGCAGTCATTTGAATATGTACTGGTGATGATTTTGGCACAACTTCCAGGCTATATCGCAGCCGCTTGGCTGGTCGAGAAACTAGGACGTAAATGGACATTGGCCGGTTTTATTGGCTTATGTGCTGTTTCGGCTTACTTCTTTGGACAGGCAAATACCGTCACTTTGATTATGTTTTGGGGCTGTCTGATGTCGTTCTTTAATTTAGGGGCATGGGGCGTACTCTATACTTATACCCCAGAACAATATCCGACCAATATTCGTGCCTTTGGTTCGGGTTGGGCCTCTGCGATTGGGCGTATGGGCGGCATCGTGGCGCCGTTGGTAGTGACGCAAATGATGGTGCAGAGCAATGGCTTTCATCATGTATTTATGATGTTTACCGCAGTCTTGTTTGCTGTAGCATTGGTCATTTTGGTTTTAGGTGAAGAAACCAAAGGCAAAACATTAGAATCGATTGGTATGTAGAATTTGCAGAGAGTTTGGGCGGCAAAATTGTCGCCATTCTATATTTTGGCTTATTAGCTGAACGTGTGTTAAACCCATTGCTGTGAAAATAAAAAATTATAAGTTGATCATTTATTTAAAAGTGGATAATTTTACGACATCAGAGACCCATTAAGACACAAATTGTCGTGGTAGTAGATGGCACACCCTTGTGCAGTCACAGTCTGAGACTTAGCATAAGAACTTAGATAAAAAAACGATTTGATTAGGATGAAAGGTTGTTATGACGAACCTTGCGCATCACGCAACTGAAAACCGCTCCGTCGCAGAATTTACTGAACGCGCCTACCTCAATTATGCCATGTACGTGATTATGGACCGTGCTTTGCCTCACATCAGTGATGGTTTAAAGCCTGTTCAACGCCGTATTGTGTACGCCATGAGTGAGCTTGGACTCAAACCAAGTGGTAAACCGAAAAAATCTGCACGTACTGTGGGTGATGTATTGGGTAAATACCATCCACATGGTGATTCGGCATGTTATGAAGCCATGGTGTTGATGGCACAACCGTTTAGCTATCGTTATCCATTTATCGAAGGTCAGGGCAACTGGGGTTCACCTGATGATCCTAAGTCCTTTGCTGCCATGCGTTATACCGAAGCCAAATTGTCACAGTACAGTGAGGTATTGTTGGCAGAATTGGGACAGGGCACCTGTGACTGGCAAGATAACTTTGATGGTTCAATGAAAGAACCTGTCAATTTGCCTGCTCGTGTGCCGAATATTCTGTTAAATGGTACAACAGGTATTGCGGTCGGTATGGCCACTGACATTCCACCGCATAACTTGCGTGAAGTGGTCAAAGGCACAATCGCTTTGATTCGCAACCCAAATTTAAGCGATGAGAAAGTCGCAGAATATATTCCTGCTCCTGATTTACCGACCAAAGCTGAAATTATTACCCCTCCGAGTGAATTACTTAAAATTCAAACCACAGGTCGTGGTAGTTACCGTATGCGTGCGGTGTACAGCATTGAAAAAAATGAAATTGTGATTACCGACTTGCCTTACCAAGTGTCAGGATCAAAAGTGATCACACAAATTGCTGATCAGATGCAAGCGAAAAAATTGCCATTGGTTAGCGATGTTCGTGATGAATCGGATCATCAAAACCCAACTCGATTGGTTATTGTCCTGCGCTCGAACCGGATTGATGCAGAAGCGGTGATGAGTCATTTATTTGCCACAACCGATTTAGAATCTAGCTATCGCGTCAATATGAATATGATTGGTGCAGATGGTCGTCCGCAAGTGAAATCGATTCGTCGTATTTTATTGGAATGGATTGAAATTCGGAAAGAAACAGTCACGCGTCGTCTGCAATATCATTTAAATAAAATTGAAAAACGCCTGCACATTTTGGCAGGTTTGCTCATCGCATATCTAGATATCGATACCGTGATTCGCATCATCCGAGAAGAAGAGCATCCGAAAGCGGAATTGATGTCACATTTTGGCATTGATGAGATTCAAGCCGAAGCCATTTTGGAATTGAAATTACGCCACTTGGCGAAATTAGAAGAAATGGAAATTCGCCGTGAACAAGAAGAACTGGAAGCCAAAGCTGCTATTATTCGTGAACAATTGGCGAATCCAGAATCTTTAAAATCACTGATTATTAACGAACTAAAAGAAGATGCGAAACGTTTTGGTGATGATCGTCGTTCGCCAATTGTACAACGTGCGGAAGCAACAGCCATTAGCGAGCAAGATTTGATGCCTGCTGATCCTGTAACAGTGGTGTTGTCAGAAGCAGGTTGGATTCGCAGTGCGAAAGGGCATGATATTGATGCCGAGAACCTGAATTTCCGTGCGGGCGATCAGTACCGCAGTCACGCACAAGGCAAGTCTAATCAAAAAGTTTATATTTTAGATCAGACGGGGCGCAGTTATGCGCTGGCAATTAATAGTTTGCCTTCTGCCCGTGGTCTAGGTGAACCTTTGAGTTCCAAGCTTGCGCCTGTCAGTGGGGTAGGTTTCCTTCAAGTGCTGATTGAAGAAGATGAAGCAGAAATTTTAGCAATGAGTACGAAAGGCTACGGCTTTAAGACTCAAGCCAAACAGCTTGATACCAATGCCAAAGCAGGTAAAGCTTTCCTGACAATTCCAGAGGATGCCAAACCATTACCGTTATATCCTTTAAAGGGCGCGACCCATTTGGCATTATTAAGTACGGCTGGACGGTTACTCATTATCGATTTGTCAGAATTACCAATCCTGAATAAAGGTAAAGGTAATAAATTGATACAACTTGAAGATAAAGATCAAATTATATCTATGACAACCTTAAATTTAGATGAAATAATTCAAGTGGTTGCAGGCCAGCAACAACTTAAAATAAAAGGCGATGATTTACAAAAATACATGGGCAAGCGTGCGACAAAAGGGCAACTGTTACCACGTGGATATCAAAAAGCAAATAGACTGTTGGTTCAGAGATAAAACTAGCATGTATTTGTTGAAATAAGTTATATATGTGGCTGTGTTCGTGAAAATGGATACGGGAATGTGCATCAACAAGCTAAATAAACACACACAAACCCGAAAAAAAAGCTGCATATTTTAAGGACTATAGATTGGAGAGATTGGGATTATGGAAAAGATTTGGTTCGCTGAATACCGCAAGACAGGAATTCCTGAAACTGTAGAATTACCGCCAGAGAACACCTCTTTGGTTGATGTATTTGAGCGTAATTTCCAAAAATTTGGTTCACGTGATGCTTTTATCTTTATGGATAAAGCGCTTACATTCAGTGAACTTGACGAAGCGAGTCGTAAATTTGCTGTTTATCTACAAAGTTTAGGTTTGGCGAAAGGTTCTCGTGTAGCAGTCATGATGCCAAACGTTCTCCAATATCCAGTGGTTGCTCTTGGTGTATTGCGTGCAGGTCTGGTGCTTGTGAACGTTAATCCGCTATACACTGCGCGTGAGCTTGAACATCAATTAAATGATTCAGGTTCTGAAGTTTTAGTCATTATTGAAAACTTTGCTTCGGTTTATCAGAGCATTATTGGTAAAACGCCAGTAAAACATGTCGTGGTTGCCTCTGTCGGTGACATGTTGGGTACTTTAAAAGGGACTCTAGTGAATTTTGTGTTGCGTTCAGTACGTAAGCAAATTCCTGCGTGGAATATTCCAGGTCATATCCGTTTTAACGCGGCTATGTCAAAAGTAAGCCCAAGCAACTATAAACGTCCAAATCTAACCCTCAGTGATACGGCTGTTTTACAGTACACTGGTGGTACTACGGGTGTTTCTAAAGGTGCTGAGTTAACCCATCGTAACCTTGTGGCTAACTTATTACAGTGTGATGGTATTTTCCAAAGTAAATTTGGTGCTCAAGATGGTCAGCCAGATGACCGTATTTTCTGTGCTTTGCCGCTGTATCATATTTTCGCGTTTATGGTTTGTGCTATGTACGGTATGTATAAAGGTCAAGCCAATGTTTTAATTCCGAACCCGCGTGATTTACCTGCGGTGATGAAAGAATTACGCAAATATCAACCAACATTCTTCCCAGCAGTAAATACCTTATTTAATGCTTTGGTCAATAATGAAGAGTTTAAACAGCTCGACCACAGCAAACTTAAAATGGCTATGGGCGGTGGTATGGCCGTACTTCCATCGACTGCAGAAGCGTGGAAGAAAGTCACAGGTACGAACATTATTGAAGGTTATGGCTTATCTGAAACTTCACCTGTAGCAACAGCAAACCCACCTGCTTCGGATGAATTCAGTGGCACGATTGGTATTCCATTACCATTAACTGACATTGCAATTTTAGATGATGATGGCAATCCAGTTGCATTGGGCGAGCAAGGTGAAATCTGTATTCGTGGTCCTCAGGTGATGAAAGGTTACTGGAATCGTCCAGATGAAACTGCCAAAGTGATGGTGAATGGTTTCTTCCGTACAGGTGACATCGGTGTAATGGATGATCGCGGCTACACCAAAATTGTTGACCGTAAGAAAGATATGATTTTAGTGTCTGGCTTCAACGTTTATCCTTCTGAAATTGAAGAAGTGATTGCCAAGCATCCAAAAGTGCTTGAAGTTGCTGCAATTGGTGTACCTGATGAAAAATCAGGCGAAGTACCAAAATTGTTTGTTGTGAAAAAAGATGCCTCTTTAACCACTGAAGAAGTTCTTGAATTTGCAAAAGAGAACTTAACAGGCTATAAACGCCCACGTTATGTAGAGTTTATGGAAGAATTACCAAAATCAAATGTAGGTAAAATTTTACGTAAAGATTTACGTAAGACTGCATAGAATTTTGTATAAAAAAGCGCCTCAGGGCGCTTTTTTTTGCTATGGCTTATTTTTTCTTCATCAGCCAGCGGTCAAAATAAGGGCGGCCTACACCTGCAATACCAATAAAAATAAAGATGGTGCCGAACTGACGGCTAAAGCCAGAACGATTAAAAGTGCCGTAGCTCAAGAAATTATCCACCAAGCAGTAAATCAGGGTAATCAGCACCCAATGCCAGAGGGGCAGGCGACGAATGCCTACAGCCCAAAATGCAACCCAGAGCAAAATAAAGGTACAGACAGTAGACCAAATGTTCATATTGGCGCAAATGACTGTGAGTAAAAAAGCAACAATAGGGAACACAATAGCGAGTACACGATCCATCTGCCGTTGATGTTGGCGTTGTTTTTCCAGTTCATCGAACAGTTTGTGTTGCTCCGCATTAAATGACATAGATATTCCCGAATGGCTTGGTAATCAAAACACTATATTTAACAAAAAATATTCTAGAATTGCCATGCTATGATAAGGCTAATTAATACTCTTACGAGAACTCAATTGATGCACAGTATTAGCGGTATTGTCTATCTCATCTTATTTGCATGTTTATTACCTTATGTTTTTAGTTTTATTGCCAGACTTACGAGTGGTTTTCAGGCCAAAGACAATCAATATCCGCGTGAGTTTTTGAACAATTCAACAGGTATTGCTGCACGTGCCAATGCCGCACAACAAAATAGTTTTGAAGGATTACCTTTATTTATTGCTGCTGTTTTAATGGCGGAATATATGGTTGTGTCACAATCTGTGATTATGACTTTTGGTATTGCTTATTTGGTCTTACGTGTGATCTATGGGGTGTGTTATTTGGCCAATTGGGCGACATTGCGTTCAATTGTCTGGTGTCTATCTTTATTGTGTCCAATTTCACTGCTGATTTTGGTGATCAAACTCAGCTAATGAACGTGCATATTCCCTATTTTTGCGGGGCAGATGTATAATCGCTCCGTGATTAAACCGAAGACTTTAATTTCGGTCTCAATATAATTTAAATCGTTAAAGAGTGATGCTATGAGTTACAGCAATATCCCTGCGGGTAAAGATGCACCAAATGACATTTATGTCATCATTGAAATTCCTGCAAATGCAGCGCCAATCAAATATGAAATTGATAAAGATTCTGACGCTTTATTTGTAGACCGTTTCATGGGTACAGCAATGTTCTACCCAGCGAACTACGGTTATGTACCAAATACTTTGTCTGAAGATGGTGACCCGCTTGACGTGCTTGTTGTAACACCGCATCCAGTTGAGCCAGGTTCAGTCATTCGTTGCCGTCCTGTGGGCAAATTGAACATGGAAGATGACGGTGGTATCGATGCGAAACTTATCGCGGTTCCACACGAAAAATTAACGCCAATCTATAAAGATGTTCAGGAATATACTGATCTTCCTCCGCTTTTAATTCAGCAAGTGGAGCATTTCTTTGCTCACTACAAAGATTTAGAGCCAGGCAAATGGGTGAAGTTAACAGGTTGGGAAGGTGCTGAAGTTGCTAAGCAAGAAGTGCTTAAAGCAATTGAAGCTGCAAAATAATTTCTCAATAAAATAAGGATTTGGATAAATTAATTTTTCTGAATCCATAAAAAAACCTGCACATTGTGCAGGTTTTTTTTAGATCTCTGAAAACGTCTTCAAATTAGAAGAATTTTACAGGGATATCTAACCAGATACGCCATTCGTTGGTGTCACCGATGTATGCAGATTGGTAAGCATCGCTTGCGCGGTAGTATGAGTGACGTAAACGTAAGCTTGCATCTTTCGCGAAACCAGATTGAACTGTATATTTGACTTGGTTAAAGAATTCACGTTCTTGTTCATTATCACTGATCATAGTGCCTTTATTGTCAGTTGCTTTAATGTCCCAACCATAAACAAATGCAGTAGTCCACGTTAAACCAGGTACACCATAATTCGCAAAATCTAGGCTATATTGAAGTTGAAGTGATTTTTCATCATTACCAATGAAGTCAGAAAGGTAAGAGTTTGGTAAGTAAACTGTTTGATGGCCATCACCAACACCTTTACCTAAGCCATAGTCATAACCAGTATTACCACTGTTTTGTTGGTACGCAACCATTACATTGTGTGGACCAGTGTTGTAGGTCGTAGAAAATGCAAAAATGGTGTTGTCAAAAGAATCGTTTGCTGAACCAATTTGAGAATACAAATATTTATTCGCGCCCTTATCCCATTCAGTGTGGTAACCACTGAAGTCATAAGTTAATGAGCTATTGTTTGCCAACGCTTGCTTGTAATTGGTATTGATATAATGACGCTCTAAACGGTCTTTAATGTCAGTACCATAGTAAGATGCATTTAATTGATCATTAAATTTATATTTTGCACCCCAAACCACTGCGCGATCTAATTCATTGCCATCAGTGGTTACTTGGTCTGAATATTGGTTTTTAGTGAATTTACCAGCAGTAAGCTCTAAACCTTTAATTTCACGGCTAGTCGCTAAAACACCTTCAAAATATTCAGGAACTAGACGCGCAGTATTACTTGCAAGTACTGGCAAGTCGAGTACTTGAGTACCATAACGAACTTCAGTATTAGAGATACGTGCTTTTACGATACCGCCACCACGAGCCCAGTGGTCATAAGCATCAACATGACCATTTGCATCTTTTGCACCATCATTGTGTAATGGAATCATCCCATTGCCAGCGTGGTTATTTTCGCCAAGTTTGAATGAACCATCACCAATTACACCTACACCAAAACCAACAAGGCCTTTGGTATAACCAGATTCAATTTTAACCATTGCAGTTTGAGCAGCTGAACTCGTATCTGCTGTACCATGTTTTTTGTCACGAGATAAATAACCAGTGCGGAACAACACTGATCCTTCAGCATCTTCTACAAATCCTTTTGCTTCACTTTGTTCGCTTGCATAAGCTGTAGTAATAAGGGCAGCCTGAATTAATACTGCTAATGTAAGTTTTTGCGCCTTTGGCATAAGAAACAACCTCAAAAAAAGATAGATTCAGAATTTCGTTTTTTGGCATAACTCGAAATTTTAATAAATTGTATAATTAATCTATAAAAAAGATAGATTTTTATTAATTTTATTTCATTCTTGTTACGAGCTACTTGACGAAATTGCTTTCTTGTTGTTTTGCTAGTGATAAACATTATTTATGTTTAAGCCTTTAATTCATAATAAAAATATATTTTATTAAATGGAAAATTTCCACTGTTTTTGTTTCGATCAAACACAGAAAAATCACATATTCTTTTGTTTATTTTTTCTTCATTATCGACTTAATTGATCGTTTTATATTCAGATTGTGTCTTGCTTTTATGAATCAATTCAATTTCTAAATGAAAATGAGAAATGTTTCATTTAGGTGCAGAGCAATTTGCGCTGAATGCGTAGCATGGAATGTTGGATTATATTGTGATTCGCATTAAATTCTAAATTCGGACATGGTCAGTTATAGTGCATGTATTTTGTACAATTTAGGGTGAGAAAATTAACTTGTGAACAAAAATAAAGCATTTTCATGCTCAGTTAGCGCTGTTGATTTAAATTTTGCCAATCCAATGTGTTCTTCATTGTAAAAGCCAAACAGAAATGTACCTCATCACCCCAGTCTCTTTTTTTGCTACAAATACCATGATAAATGTGAATTTAATGATATTGAGAACAATATAAATGTCATACGGGGCTTACACGACTTTATTGATTGGTAAGCTTAAAATAAATTTTATACTGTTTATTTAGCGAGTTATGCCGTTTTCAACGGAACAATATAAGAACTATGAATGGTCTGAGTGATGTATCCAACGCTTTTTCGATAGGGGGTGATGCTGATCATTTGAGCTGTCCCGATGAGAAATATTGATCAGCCTTATTAAGAAGTTTTGATAACAAGCAAAAGAATAATTTTTTTAAGTATTTATTATTTATTGTTTTATATGAAATTTACGGTCTTTTTACGTTACAGATATGTTGAGTCATTTTATGGTATGGCCGATCAAGTTCAGAACTTTTTAGACACAGCGTATGGTTTATAAAACGCTATCACTATGGAAATTGATAGTTCAGCCTGAAGTTTCTCAATATTTGACAGCGAACAGCAATGTACAAATATTTTTTAAAGTTGGCATAGCGCTTGCTAATACATTTCTGAGTTTATTAATTACAGCAAAACGTCGTAATTCGATGTGGGGGAACCTCAGAATGAAATTCACATTAAAAGTATTATCTATGGCGGTTGTTGCAGCGGCTTCAACATTTACCTTTGCGGATGATCAAGCAGCATCACCATTTGGTCTTTCTTTTAGCGGCAATGCAGCAGTAACAACAGACTACCGTTTTCGTGGACTGTCTCAAACTCAAAATGATCCAGCAGTACAAGCAGGTTTCACACTTGCACATGATTCAGGCGTGTATTTTGGGCTTTGGGGTTCGAATATAAACTTTGGTTCAGGGACGCCAAATCTAGAGCTAGATCCATCGCTTGGTTTTGCAACCACCTTGGATAGCTTTGCCAGCAAACCTTTATTGGATGTGGGTGTCCTGTATTACAACTATCCAAGCGCATCTGACTTAAGTTGGGTTGAATTTTATGGCAAATTGACTTTCGCAAGTGTGTTGGCTGAAGGAGATAGCATTCTGACCAATGTGAACTTTACCAATGACTATGCAGGTGCTGATACAAATAGCTGGAATGTGAATGCAGGTTATTCTGTTCCATTTGGTTCAACAGGTTTTGGTGGTGTAGCAAGTGTGGGCTATACCGTTGTGGATGATGAAGATAAATATTCATTCGGCGGCGACGATAACTATGTAGATTGGAAAGTCGGTGTTAACTATGCATTTAAATCAATTTCTGGGGCAACTGCTGAATTAGCAGCAGTAGGTACAAATATAGATACAGATGCTATGGATGATGCAACAGCTCGTGGTGTAGAAACAGGCGCAGTGTTTACCTTAACCAAAACATTCTAAATTTAAGGGTGTTAAAAAACCTCTAGTTCTTAGGACTAGAGGTTTTTTATTTGGAATTTAACCCTATTAAAGGCTTTGCTGCCGATACGATAGAGCTTCACTTAAATGTCCAGTTTGAATTTCAACAGAATTTGCTAGGTCAGCAATGGTTCTGGCAACTCTTAATACCCGATGATAGGCCCGTGCAGATAAATTTAAACGTTGTTGAGCCAATTCAAGCATTTTTTTGGTTTGTTCATTCAATCCTGCAAATTGTTCCAGTTGTTGTGGATTCAAAGCATGATTTAAACAATTTTGTCGTTGAATTTGTTGCTCATAGGCTTGAGTCACACGATGACGCACTTGATCAGAGTTTTCAGCAGGTGCATGTTCTTGTAATTCATGTACCGTAAGCGGTGGTACATCAATATGCAAATCTATCCGATCTAATAGGGGACCAGAAATTCGATTTTGATAACGTTTGATGGCCTCTGTGGAACATTGACAACGCTGATCCTGATTAAATGCATAGCCACATGGACAAGGATTCATTGCAGCGATTAACTGAAAATTGGCAGGATAAGTCATTTGACGGGATGCCCGAGAAATCACAATTTCTTTAGATTCTAAAGGCTGTCTAAGTACTTCCAAGACTTTACGATCAAACTCAGGAAGTTCATCTAAAAATAGAACGCCTAAATGGGCTAAAGTAATTTCGCCTGGTTTAGGATGTGAACCTCTGTCATTTACAGCAATAGATAAGAGTGGCATGATAAGAAAACAATTAGTTGCCACTCTAAAATTACACAAATAGATTAGAGTAATGACAGTAATAAGCAAGAGTGGCTTGCAAATTTACATGAATAGGCACGAGTGGCTGTAAGAGGCATTCTATGAAAAGAATCAGTGATGAATATTCCCCAGTTAGGAAATCTCAAACTGTATATGGGAGTATTTCGGTAAATTACGCTTTTAGAGGGGAAAAGACAATTTGGTGTGAATCTACTCTTGAGCGTGATTTTTTGATTAAGCAAGAGTTCAATAACAATGTCATAGATATAGTAAGTCAGCCTATTACCATTCCTTATATAACAGAGTTGGGTAATGAATCTACTTATACTCCTGATTTCCTAGTACAGTTTTCTAGTGCAAATTGTGATGATTTTGAGGAAATCCCCTGTCCACTGTTAATAGAAATAAAACCTAGAAAAAAGCTTATAGAGGATTGGAATAAATTAAAGCCAAAATTTAAGGCAGCTAATGCTTTTGCTAAAGAAAAAGGTTGGAAATTCAAGATTATAAATGAATCAAGGTTATATGATCAGTATTGGGAAAATATTAATTTTTTGAAAAGATTTAGACGTTCTCATGTGGATGTCTATGACGAACAAACTTTAATTGAGACCTTAGATAGTCTTGGTCAATCGACTATTAATCAGTTACCTGCACATATTTTTAAGGATAAAACCAATATTCTTAGAGGTATTCATCAAGTATGGGCATTGGTCGCAAAAAGAAAAATTATGTGTGATTTATATTGTCCCTTAACAGCAGAGACAGTGATTTGGGTAAATCAAGATGATCGAATTGTAAGGAGATTTTAAATGGTTCAGGCTGATACTGTAAGTATTGATCGGAGTCGGATCATACTCAAACCAAATGTTATCGTTAAGTATGAAGGGCAACCGTATAAGATTGCTAATGTTCTGAATGCCAACGATATTGTGATTTCTAGTTTAGATTCTGTACGTTGCTTGCAAGTAAGTGCAGATTGTCTACAAGTATTTGAAGCTGAAAATATCCAAACTAAAGATATAAATAAGGGTGATTGGGATATTACGCATGAAGCATGGAAAATAGCTTTACACCGTTATGAAGTTATTAAGCCGTTAATTAAGTATTCAACAACTGAATTGGTCGAGCAAAGAGCAAGTGAATATGACATTAACCGTTCCACTTTATGGAAATGGTTAAAAGATTTTAGAGAAAATAATTCTATCTTAGTGTTAGTTCCTAAAAAAAGGGGGTGGACGACCAAGAAGTCTAGGTTATCTCCTCAAATTATGAATATTATTAACCAAGGTATTCAAGAGGAATATCTCAATGCCAGAAAGCCTAGTATTGCAAAGACTATAGATTTTATTAAGGCAGAATGTTCTCGTCTTAAACTAGAAGCACCCCATGACAATTCAATTCGTAGAAAAATAGAAGCCTTAAATGACTATATGGTGATTAAGGCTCGTCATGGTTCTAAGGCAGCACAGGATAAGTATGCATCAGCTGCTGGAGAGTTTCCGAATGCTGATTATCCCTTGGCATATGTACAGGTAGATCATACTCCACTAGATATTGAAATTGTTGATGATGAATTTAGAGAGGCGATTGGACGACCATTTCTAACATTAGCTATTGATGTAAATACTCGAATGGTGGTTGGTTATTACTTGTCCTTAGAAGCCCCTAGTGCAACATCTGTTGCCATGTGTATTGCTTCCAGTATTTTGTCAAAAAAACGGAAGCTTCTTGAATTAGATATAGATGCTGATTGGCAAGTTGAAGGTCTTATGGATTCTGTGCATACAGATAATGGTCCTGACTTTAGAACTAACCATATCAGTCGAGCTTGCTTGAAATATGGGATTCATTGGGAGTTTCGTCCGATTGGTGGGGCAAGATTTGGTGGACATATTGAACGTTTAATTGGTGTTGTTAACCTTGAAATGCACATATTGGATGGTACAACTTTCTCAAATATCCAAGAACGTGGAACCTATGATTCAGCAGGTCATGCTTGTATGACGCTGAAAGAATTAGAATATTATATTGTTTATTGGATCACTAAAGTTTATCACCAAAAGAAACACTCCAAGCTCGGTATGTCACCTTTACAGAAATGGCAAGATGGTGTTTGGGGAACGAAAACTACAGTCGGAACAGGTTTAAAAGAGAGAGTTTCGGATGAAGACACGTTATTTATTGATTTTCTTCCTGAATTTGAATCAACAATTCAACGTGTAGGTGTGCAGAAAGACAATCTATTTTATTTTGCTGATTGTTTGCGACAATGGGTGAATTGTATTGACCCTGAAGATGTAAATAAAAAGAAAAAAAAGAAATTTCTGTTTAAACGTGATCCAAGGGATATTTCTCTAATTTGGTTTTATGAACCTCTATCCAACACATATTTTAAAGTGCCTACTGCTAAAAGAGAAATACCACCAATTAGCTTATTTGAATACAAACAAGTGCAGAAATATCTTCGTGGTGAACAGCAGGATAACCAAAATCAGGATGAGATTTATAAGGCAATTCTTCATTTACGAGAGCAATTGAAACAATCCCGTAGTTTGACTAGGAAGCAACGGAGGGTAAATCAACGTAAAAAAGAAAATGCAAAAGCAACGCATCATTTGTCTGTAAAAAATGAACCCGAAAAACCGGCTGTTGTCGAAAACAGTGTTCAGCCGACTAATGATTTATGGAGTATTCCATTAACTGCATTTGAGGATCTAAGGGGATGACAATGCAAAAATATGAACATCTTGCAGAAGATGTACTTGAAGTAATGTCTCTAAGCGATAGTGATCGTATCAATACTTTATTTTCTGATCGTTGGATTGGCTATAAAAAAGCAGTCACAATTTTGGATACTTTAACTGACATTTTGAATCGTCCTAGGAAACTTCGCCCAGAATGTTTATTGATTGTAGGTGATTCTAATATGGGTAAAACGACAATTATCCACGAATTCACAAAGCAGCATTATACCAAAACAGTGAATGACATAGATATGGAGCTGCTGTCTGTAAAAAAACCTGTTTTAACCATTTTAGCTCCTGCTAAAGCGAATGTAAAAGAACTCTATATCAATATATTGGATCATTTCTTTGTCCCATTTCGTCCTACTGATCCCGAAGCAAAGTTACGGAATCAGGCTGTACACCTAATGCGGAAGTATGAAACAAAAATGCTGATTATTGATGAAATCCATAATTGTTTAACAGGTTCTACCAAACTTCTTTCCGAAGTGATGAATACCTTAAAGAATCTAAGTAATGATCTAAGTCTGAATATCGTTGGCGTTGGAACTCGTGAAGCAGTCACGATCCTACATACCGATGCTCAATATGCCAGCCGTTTTGATGTAGCAATGTTGCCAAAATGGGAACTGAATCAGGATTTTCTAAGGCTATTATTAAGCTATGTACGGTTATTGCCTTTAAAGAAACGTTCTGATTTAGCATCTCAAAGACTTGCCACCCTTATATTTGAAATTTCAGGTGGGAATTTTGGTGACTTAAATAGATTATTGATTGAGTGTGCTAAAGAGGCAATCGTACAAGGTGATGAAGAAATTACTGAAGAAATTGTTCATAAATTTAAATGGCTTAAACCAACCGAGGGTATGAGGAATATTAGAAATTTAAACCTTAACGTGGTTTAGGTATTCTGTTTTTCATAGGAAAATAGCCATGCGACAAGTAGAACAACGTTGGTATATTCGTACCCCTATTCAAGAGGGTGAAGTATTTTCCTCTTGGCTCATACGTTCTGCTTTGGATTTAGGCTGCTCACCATTAACTTTAGTAAATCTTTTGTGGAAAAAATGGAGAGGACTAACGATAGATATTGATCGGGGATTAAGTGAAGAAAAATTAGATGTATTGTTAAAACATTGTTTTATAAATAAACATGAAGTTCAGGAAACTATGTTAAGCAGCTATTTCCCTGCTTTGATCCCAATAAATTATAACAAAAATCAGCGTATACCTTGGATATTGGCTCTAGGTATTCGGAATCGTTCAAATGTATCAGGTCGTCAAATTTGTACGCAATGTCTAAGTTTTACCCATACACCACCATATTTACGTATTAAATGGCGTATGGGGTGGCATAGTGGCTGTGATATTCATAAAACTATATTAATAGATCATTGCCCTCAATGCAGAATTACACTACAACCTACAAAAGTTGATATAGAACATGGCTCATTAGCGATTTGTACTTCATGTTATGCTGATTTAAGTACATTTATTCAACGTCCAGTAGACGTGGATGCACTAAGATTTCAGCATCAAGCCGATCAGGTTTTAGAGTCACAGCTTGGGCAATATAACCAAAAGAATATTTCATCAACAGAGTGGTTTGAGATTGCTCGTACATGGTTGAGTTTCATTCGATCCCCTCTAAATATGAAGAGTCCTAATCTTTTGCAAATGTTTGAAAGTTTTAATATTGATTTAAATATAGATTATCCTATTACACCTGTAGCCTTTGAATTTCTGTCTGTTCAGGAGCGTGAAAAATTATTGTCAATTTTAAATAAAATTATGGCACTACCTTGTGATTTGATTGTGGAACGTTCTTTAGAGTATCGTGTAAGTCGTTCTTATTTTTGGGATAAAAGAAAAAAACTACCTTTACAGCTTCAATTAATGAAAGAAAAAATGTTGAAGCCAAGTAAGATTGTTTTGCCTAAAGATAATGCCATTGCAATGGGTAAACCAAAATCCAAAAAAAGTGTACAACGGAAGTGGTTAAGGCTTTTAAGAAAGCTACAGAAAGGGGGAACAAGTGACTTTAGCTCAATTGCCCCATGAACAAGGCTGTAGTGGCTGTAACAGGGTTAATATTGATAAATTTAAAAAAAGATATAAGGGCAACAAGTATTGTTCAACTTGTTATGCCCGAATTTTTAAAAAAAGGACTTGCCCAAAATGTGGCGAATATGCCCGATTGCCAAAAAATGATGATGAGGCTATTTGTAACGAATGCATTAAAAAACAGCCTTGTATTCGCTGTAATCAAGCCAATAAGCCGATAGGAACGCTCACTGAATATGGTAGGGTTTGTAATAGCTGTTCTGTCTATTTTCGCCCAATTGAGCGTTGTGAGAGATGTGATACACCATCACAAAAACTGACGCATATTTCAAGATTTGGTGATGATTTAAGAGTATGTCCCAAATGTTCTACTAGAGATTATGAAACATGCGCCTCTTGTCATAAATATCGCATATTAGAGCAAGACGATACAGGGGCTAAGATTTGTAAAAAATGTAGGAATAATGCCCAAAAGAAATGCAAGCAATGTGATGTCATGATACCAGCAGGTTATCCTGATCTATGTGACAATTGTTACTGGCATAAGAATCTATGGGAGAAAGCTAGACGGAATATTAAAGCATTGCAATCCCACCACTTACAGGCTCAATATGAGCAATATTTACTCTGGTTAGAAGATAAAGTGGGTGCAAATAAAGCAGCTTTGTACCTCAATAAACATACCCACTTTTTTATCAAAACCGAAGAATTATGGACTGATACAATTCCTACAGCTGAACAGTTATTGGCTGTTTTAAGAACTAGTGGGCTTAGAAAATTTGAGTTGGTTACATATTGGCTAGATGAAGTCCATCACATTAAAGCAGCATTAGGGGATAAAGATTTTTGCTCTCAACAAGATCAGATAGAAAAACTGATTTTAAGCCTTGCTCAACCCTCTACTGCTTATGATGTGGTTATGTCTTATAAAGGTGAGCTTGATATAAAAATGAAAGATGGAAAGACCAGTATCCGTTCAATAAAACTGGCAATAAAGCCTGCGGTTGCTCTTATGCACTATGTTTGTGCATCGGGAGCTGCATTACCTAACTTAGATCATGTAAAAGCTTATCTTATCGACTTTTCTGGTCAGGCTGCTGCACTAACAGGGTTCATTAATTTTTTGAATAAAAATTTTGATACATCCATCGATTATTTGGCTTTTAAAAAATCAAAAAATTTCAATGAAAAACGAAAGCAAAAAATAGAAGATGAAATTATAAAATTAGCGAATAAAGAACTGAATAACACAGAAGATTTATTACGTTGGGTGAAACATGGATTACGTTATTTTCATAACGTATCATATGTGGATTCTTTAAAGGTCAGGTTTGAAATGATTACAGAAGCAGATGATGGATATAGTATTTTACTAAATAATCAGTCTTATTGGTTACCTAAAGTAGATTTTCAAAATCGTATATTAACGAATTAACCGTCATCAATATAATGATGGCTATAGGTATACCATTTTGAATGAATTGTTTCATTATTTCTGAAAGCCATAAATCACCTGCAATTTTCACCATATGAGAGCTAGGTTGTATGAGAAGGAAAGTATTTTTGAAAGTATAGTCTGGAGATGAATAGCTCATAAATGGCATATCAGCAATGATAAAAGCATGATCGTTGCCTTTATTGACACATGTAGTATGGTAAACTATCTGCTCATAAATGGAACGCTGCTTGAACTCAAGGTTGGATTGTTGCAAGTCATGGTACAGTGAAAGATGAGAAAGAACGCCTATTTTTTGAGGGCAGGTTTTCTAACGGCTATTCAAAAAATATTATCTCAAATTTAACAATTTAGGAAATTTAATACTCCCAATAATTTTCCTGATTTTTTCTACACTATATGATCGAAAAAATAAAATATACTGCCTCCTAAATTATGGTATGCAGCAACGTTTATACTTCTTGCCACTGCCACATGGACAAGGTTCATTTCTTCCTATTTTTTTATGGGGTATCCGTGATTGATCTCCAAACGAAAGCTTTCTAAAGTCTCTTATATGATGTTCTTGTGAAATAGGTTTCAGATCTGCAACTAAATTTTCCATTTCATCTGATTGGACCCACTTACTTTCATGATAAGAAGCGAATCGAAATCTAGCACGGTTTGGGCTAAAACAGCACCCTACCCAAGAATCTGCTTTACAAGTATATTTTCGCTTTTCACAATGTGAAATGAGTTTCTTAAAGGCTATCTCATTAGCCTCTTCATTACAGTGAATCGTTAAACCAGTTTTATCCTCTAATATGGGAAGAGATATATCATGATGACACTGATCTTTTTTAAATTGATCAATCATCTTTGAAATTGCTTCGTTGAGTAAATTAATACTATCACCACACATCGACAGAAGATGTAATCCTAGTTTTAGAAGGCAATAATCACTTGAAAATTCGATATCTTCGATTATTCTCCCTACGTGTGTATCTTTATGTGCTGTGAGAAAACCTTCAGGTGTTACTTCACCTTCATATCCATCCCTTCTAGCTAACATTGCCAGTTCGAGATCTACAGAGATATCATCATCAAGCATAATTAGCGCAGGATCTTCATCAAAATAAAGATTTTGCTTAATGTAAGTTGAGAGTATTACCAGTTCATGATTAGAAAAGAGCGAGTCTCCATAGTCACTTCGCTTAATAAGGTAGTCGAGAACCCTTAAAGGAGATGGCAACATTTCTGTAATCATGTCAATTAAAAAAACATCCATTACGTAAGGGTGTTTTATCACATCTGTAGTCTGATAATTTAGAAAATGCCTAGCTTGAGCAGCAAGAGCAGGGTAATGATCTGATACAATACAAACAGGAAACATCATCTTGAACTTAGATCGAATATTCACTTCGTTTCCAGATTCATTTTTATACACATATCCGTCTTTTTGTAATAGCTGACTACACAAATACGCTTGGTCATAAGCATCCTGAATCGCTTTCTTAAAATCACTTTCGAGCTGTTTACTGTTTCCTTTACGAGCTTCAAGAGTTAGCTTTTTCGATTTGGCTTGCACTACTATTGCAAAATCACCAAATGTAACTAACACATCAATTTCACCAGCTTTGTCTTTACCATCAAAGATATCTATATTGGTTAAAACATTCTCTTCACCAAATACCAGTGCTAAACGCTCAGCAGTAAACTCCTCTGTAAAAACTCCTCTATGATTGCTTGCTACAGCTTTATAGGTGTCATCTGCATTAAACCAAAAAAATGGACTTTCATATAAGGCTTCCCATAAGCTATATGCTTGAAAGCTTACGAAGGTATTCTCATCAATTTTGGCTATGGGGAACGCATTTTTATGATTAAAATCATCGACAGATTTAAAGCAATCCATTCCTTCTTCAGGTTTGGCAGAAAATGCAGCTACCACGGCTCCGACAGTTTCTTTGCTTAAACCACTTTGCGTTACAATTTCGGAGATATCGAAACTAAATACAAGTAGATGGTAGGGTAATGGCCAACTTTTTGCCGATGAGATAGCTTTATTAGCTTTTTCTAATTGAATTTTTTCTATTGTGGAAATGACATCGACTGCTTGAGAAATTTTAAAGCCTTTGTTTACTTCAACCCAATCTTCATCGAGATAATAGCGACGCTTAGCTAAATCTCTATATTGATGTTTAAAAACTCCATCGCCTCCGTAAAAAATAGCTTCACGCATAAAGTGATTTTTATTTTCACTTCGGGTTAGCTTTTTCATGAATTCACCAAAGTCAGCTAAACCATCCCCATCTTTGGTATCAAATTGTTCAGATAAGGTTGCTATATCTAGTGATGGGTAAAAGCTATGATGTAGTTCATCAAAAAGTTTCCATATATGTTCAGCTCTTTCTTTTAATTCATCAGAACCCAATTTTTTTGTATTGAATCCACTTTTACACGCAAGACCAACGAGTGTCGAAAGCTCGGTTCTAGATAGCCGAGTCCTATCGAATGCTTGTGAAAAAGCTTCTCTATCCAATTTATCACTAGAAAAGTGAATAAAAGTGTCCTTCCAGCAAAAAAAAGCTACAACTTCCCAAAACCCTTCCTTGGTACTAAGTAGCTCTAATTCTTTAAAAATTTCTTGTTCAGTTCTCATTATATTTCTAGATCAATGATGATTTATATTCAATTTAAAATATACGGTGATATTTCTATTTTTTGAACAATTTATTTTAAATGTTAGAATTATCTATTGAGATTGGTCAATTAATACGCAAAAAAAGAAAAGAGAAAAAAATTACACAAGAAGCTTTAGCGTTACAGTGTGGTATTGACCGCAGTTATATCGGTCGCATTGAGCGTGGCGAAGTAAACCTTACTGTTGAAAAGCTGTATGAAATCGCCACCGCACTAGAAGTAGACATGAAAGAATTATTGCCCTAATTTTTAGCGTTTTTTTCCAGTACCATATCCTCCAAATACAGTCCGACCACCAATTTTCATAGACGTGTTCTCTATCAAGTCAAATTCGTCACGGGGTTCTTTAGAGTATTTTTTGTATTTTTCTATATAGTCTTCTTCGATCTCTGCTTTTTGTGATTTAATTTCAGGTAATGGCCCTTTGTAAGTTTTTAGAAACTCCCCAAACATTTGATAATTCTCGTCTAAAAGAGTATTACTCTTACTCTTCTTTAAGTTGACAAAAATAACTAATCATGCGAAAAAGTTTTTTTAGTTAACAGATGTTCACACATGCCTCGAATTGTTTCTGTACCACTTAGTTTAGAACAGCGAGAACGACTCATTTTTCTGGCCAAGCATGCAAAACATTGGCGTGAAAGACAACGTGCCCAAACTATTCTCTGGCTTTCTGAAGGTAAAAGTGTTGCGGAAGTTGCCACTCTACAAGAACGTATCCCAGAAACCATAAGGCTACAACGCCGACGTTGGGAATTGTATGAGTTTGAATCGATTAAAGAAGGTCATCGCTCAGGTCGGCCCAATACATTGATCTCAGACTATCAGGCGAAAATCCTAGATTGGGTCAATACAAGTCCACTCAATGCAGAACAAATCCGAGTCAAACTACATGAAGAATACGAAGTGTCCGTGTCTGTTGAAACCATTCGTAAGTTTTTACGTGATTCAGGTATGGTCTTCAAGCGTACCCGTCATAGCTTGAAAAAAAAGAGATCCGATTGCATTTGAACAAGCAACACAGCAGATTGAAAAATTACGAGAGCAAGCGGCACGTGGTGAAATTATATTAGGTTATGTTGATGAAACAGGGTTTTCATCTACACCTGATAACCGCTATGCATGGACAAAGATAGGTGATGTTCATGCGGTTGATGCAATAAGATTAAAACGAGTTAATGTCATGGGGTGTTTGCTTTCAACGGGGAAACTGGTGACAAGTTGTTTACAAGAGTCAGTTACAAGCACTTGGTTTTATGCCTATTTAACTGGAATAGCTCAACAAGTAAAACAGACTTATAACCTTCCATTGGTTCTTATTGTTGATAATGCCTCGATTCATAGAAGTAAAAAGATGGCTGATTACAGAGAGCTACTTAAAAGTAACTTTTCGACGAATTTGTATTTTATTCCAGCTTATAGCCCTGAGTTAAATCGAATCGAGATGGTATGGAAGCAGATGAAATATTATTGGCGAGATTTTCAAGTCATGACAGCTGATAAAATAGAGCAATGGGTGGAGAGAGTATCAAACCAATTCGGAAAAGAATACATGTTTACTTTTTAATGACAGCTTATTGATGTGTATCTAGATATTGTTGCATCCTATCAGCAGATTCCTCTTCTTGATATTTTTTCCTTCTTTTATGTAGCCAATTGGGTATTGGTCTTGCGGATTTTCTATGGCTGTAAATGGCTGTTTGTAGTTGGCGACATTTGGATATAAAATTAGTATTATTCAAGCTATTTGAAATTGTAGAATCAATTAAATTTTCATTAATTTCTCTCAATCGATCCATTTCTTGAATTGTTTCATTATTCTCTGTAATTATTTTGTAGAAAAATAAGCAAATTGGTAATACAAGTAATACAACATTTGTTAGAAGGTTTCTTAAGGTGAAATCATTTATAATGCCTAGCACTAGCATTATTAAAATGATAACAACTAATATCCATTTTGAAGCTGTTACAATATCTTTTCTTAATGAGCTATCCCAATTAAGGTTTTGTTGTTGGCAAAATGCTATTGCCTCAGGATATTTGAATGTTGCAGCTTTAAGAGTGTACCAATCATCAAATCCAGTATAAGTAGGATGTCGTTTATTGAATTCTTTACTTTTTTTAAATATTAGACTGTGATCAGGCTTTTTCCCGATATTAATGCTATCCCAAGGTAGATCGAACACATTTGTATCAAATACTTCTTGGATTTTGGCAGCATCTTCTTTCATTTTTTTTAAAAAATTGCTAATTACTTCAACAACGATAGCTGAGAATATCCCGATACATGCTGAGAAGTAACCTATATCTTTTTTTTCAAATGCTAATAATTTTGCGAAAAAATCATTATTGAGTGCAAATGTTAAAAATGAAACAATTATTGGAAGAATAACGCCCACTCCAAAAATCAATATCATTCGAAATTTTACATCTGAGTACATTTGTCTTTGAGCTTGTAATATCTTGATATTTTCAGGCTCATTTTGGCGTTGAGCGATATTTGACATATTTATGTTCCAGTGTATTCAGGAAAATCATCACCAAAAATTTCTCGCCATTTCTTAATAGATTCCTTCGGTTTTGTATCTGATTCATATTGTCTAGCCAGTCTAGCTTTTTCTAGTGTAACACTGAATCTAGTACGCATAGATTGCTGGTGTTCAAAATTTAAGTCATTAATATTATATGTGATATCTTTTGGGTCATGGACAGTCAAATATATGTTATCTATTAAATACTCAAGAACTTTTATGAATTCCATATCCACATATTTTGAGACTTGACTGCTTCTTGAGTAATGAATTTCATTTTGATAGTAATCGCTAATCATTGTCTCAAGTAAATATGATGGCAATCTAGTTTGATAGGGGCGCTGGTTCCAGTACTTAAAAGCCCGAATAACATTTAAGACGTAGCCATTACATGATTGATTGATTGAGCTTAATCTTGCTCGATCTTTTCTAGGGTCTGTTTTCTTCCAATCGCCATTTCCATTTGGAATTAAATAATAAGATCTACCATCACTTTCTGATGTTGTCATAAAGCATGGCAAAAGATCAAAATTCCATTCATATGAAATGAGTTTTAAAGTAGCAGCTTCACCTGTACGTTTAATTTCAGCTTTACTATATTGATCTATTTCACAAAGATTCTTAATAAATTTGTTTACCACTCTTGTAGAACTTAGAGTACTTTCCTTTCCGTAAGTTGTATGCCTAAAAGCATTGAGACGACCATTATAATGATCAGGAAAATAAATTTTGACATCATTAACGTTCGTTTCGATATAAGTACAGCCATCAGCTTTGATGCCAATCATCATATCAATATCATCAAGAGGTCTTGTTTTTGTTTTTCGTTCAAATGAACCATAATTTAGGTTATATTCATTATGCAAAATTGGGAAAGACAAGTCATTCTCTGGAAATGAGGCAATCCTGTCTAGAAGCCAGTTTCTACTATTTCGAGCTGTAGCAACTCTTGATTGATCTAGATTTACAGTTTCTTTCATGAAATCATCAAATGCTTTAATTACACTTGTAGCCATATTTTTTCTCTTGAAATAAATTGACCAATAATAAAATATTAAATTTTATTAGATTAAAATTGGATAACATGAAGAAATATAAGAAATTAACCCTTAATCTATGTCTAATTGAAACATATTTCCTTCAGTTAAGCTATTGGATTAAAGGCTATTTTGATCTACTTGCTTAAATTTAAAAATAAGCTTCCAAATTTATTAGCCCACTCATCGGGCGTAGCACATGAGTGTGTAATAGGTATAATTTTTTTAGTAAATCTGCTACATTCCTGACACCATCTCTTAACACCTTTTGTTTTTTCAAGCGCTATACATATTTTTTTTATTTGATTACTGGTTAGCTTATAATTTGTAAGAATAAGAAAAGCACAGAAAGCTTCATGATTTCTGTTTTTGTGGATATCAATTAAATAACAATGACCATTGTGGTTTTCTAATTCAAGTTTTAAAAATAAAATTTTTCTTCCTAATTTTGCATCAACCCAAGATGGGTGTTCTGGAGCAGGAATAAGAGGTTTGATTTGAAGTAAATTGAATCCAGCTACATTATTGCCAGATTCATTAACTGAGGACACCTGTTTTAATGGTGAGTCTTTTTTTAAGACTAGGCTCTGAAGTGATTGAATAATATATTCAATATCAAAGCGTTCATCTCTTACGGGTGGTTTATCGACTGTTTCAGATTTCTTAACATCTGATTTTTCATTACCATAAGGTTGATCTGAAGAAGTTTCAACATCCTCAGACTTATCGGTATAGGATTGAATATTGGTATCAACTTTTACTGGATCACTTTTAGGTTCATTAAATGAGTATTTTAGTATTCCATGAGTATTTCCTGCCTGAACATCTGACCTTTTTCGGTACTCACCATTAACTCTTGAGGGTGGCTGTTGAGTATTGATGTGTTCATTCTTATTCTTGCTTCTTTCGCGTGGTATAGGTTTATGATCAGTATCTTTCGGTACAGTATCTACATGGTCTTGATTTACATCAATTACATGATCGTCGATAGGATCAACTCTTTTGAATCGAGTGATGAAGAATCGTTCTTTTTTATCATCTAACCAAATGCCTTCCGCTTCAACAGAAAGCTTTGTTGGATGTGGGGGAAGTACAATGGGATACCTTGCATTATTATTGTTTTGCAAAGACAAAGCATTGAAATTAGATATTTCCATACTATATTGAATTTTATCAATAATATTTTGTACGTGTTCATTCAATGCAAGATTTGCAAGAAAGATAATGGCTGTATCGCCCAAGTGTCCATATGGTTTTCTTATCTTAATTTTATAATCAGTTTGGTCATCAATAATTTCTGTTGTATAGAACTCAAGATAACGATTAACAATGGTTTGGATTGGTGTGAATAATAGTGATCCTCTAATATCTTTGCGATTGACAAATAGGCTATGCAAGATATGAACTGCGGAAGTGATTACTTGGATATTGTCATTAGATAACATTAGGCAATAATTTACTTTATGATATGACTCAGGACTATATTTGTTAAAAGGGTAGCCTTGAATAACATAATCATTTTTTTGAGGCAGCATAATTTTTTTAAGAGGAATATAATATTCAGATGTGTTTGGAATCTTATCTATAGATCTAATGTTTTTTGGCTTATGATTTGTAAAATCAAATATAAATTGTCGAGAGGATAGCTTTCCTAAGAAATTATAGACTTCATCTGTTAATACATTACCTTTCCAAATACTACATTGTTGGACAGCATCAATGTCCAGAAATGGTACGAAAAAAGTAGAGCATTTCTTCAAATCAAGCCATTGGTCATTCTTACCAATTTCTATTAATAAAACTTCTATTAAAGGGTTTGTGGCGTCACTACCTTCATTCCGACAAAAGCCACCATATCTATACGCTACTCTGCGTATATTATCATTTGGAAAACAATCAATAGTTACCACTTTTTCATTGTTCGTAGTAGACATGTCTCTTATTGGATTTAATGAAGTTAGTGTATAAATAATATAGTTTTTTTAATCACTCTAGTTTATTTGTGTAAACTCTGATTTATTTGTGGAACCGACAACCTCCACCCACCAAGGCAATGGCTGAAGCGGTATGATGTGGCGCGCGAAAGGGGCGGTGTCCAAAATGATGCTGCGTATTGGCAACAGAATAAATACTGGCTACTTCTAAATTCTCACTAGAACTGAGCGGTGGCAGAATACTAGGTAGACGCGATGCCAATAAGGTTTTGCCTGTGCCAGGGGGGCCGCGAAACAGTAAGGAGTGACCACCTGCTGCTGCAATTTCTAAAGCACGCCGTGGACGAAGTTGTCCTTTCACATCAGCCAGATCAAATTTATAGCGATGTAAAGGCGAGTCGACAGGCTTTTGCACTGGAGATAACGGTTTGTGTTGGCTTAAGTGTTCACAAACTTCTTTGAGATTTTTTGCTGCATACACATCAAAATGGGGTAGTTGTGCTGCTTCAAATGCATTTTGTTCGGGCAAAACCAATTGGTGCTGAGCTTGCTGACATGCGATGGCAATACTTAAAGTCCCAGTGGTTGGACGTAATTGACCATCTAGTGCCAATTCTCCAATAAATTCAAGATGATCGATATTTTGTTCTGGGAGTTGCCCAGATGCAATTAAAATACCCAACGCTATCGGTAAATCTAGGCGTGAACCATCTTTGGGCAAATCTGCGGGTGCGAGATTAATCGTGAGTCGCTTACTTGGGAATTGAAAGCCACTATTAATAATGGCTGAACGAACCCGATCTTTACTTTCCCGAACAGCAGCTTCTGCTAATCCTACAATAGTAAGTGATGGTAATCCTTGACTTAAATGAACTTCGACTTCAATCAGTGGGGCGTGCAGACCCAATAGCCCTCGCGTATTTATTTTGGCAAAAGACATGTTATTGTTCCATTTTGGTGCATTATTTTTGATCGTTATTGGTTTTCTATTGCACTAATAATGTGCTTATTTTTTGTTCTGAATTTTTTGTTCAAGAGCTTCGACTTGCAGGAGTAATTCGGTTAAGCGTTGATTGGCATTGTTAAGCGCAGTTTTCTGACGTTCAATTTCGTCACGAGAAACCAAATCCATTTTCGTCACGGCCTCATTTAATAGGGCTCTTAAATTATGTTCCAAATCGGTTTTTGGTTGTTCTATTTGTTCTAGAATGGCTTGTAATAAAGTTTCAATCATTGTTGTATCCACATTGCTGAAGAAGAGCGGGAGCAGTGTAGCACTGCTTCGACAGAGACTATAGTGCTATCTCAATAATCCTGAACATGATCTGGCGAAAATAGCCGACTTTTGGCTAAAAATCTCGAATATTAAAGACCTAAGCTTCGATTAAAAGATAAAAATAAGGTATAAATAGAGTTGTGTATCAGGTTTTTATTTCCCTCAACCTTAGAAATCTTGGCACGAAAATTGAACATAAAACCTTACTGGTGAAAAAAGCCGAAGGAAAAACAAACATGAAGCTAGTAACTGCAATTGTAAAACCCTTTAAATTAGATGATGTGCGTGAAGCATTGTCAGAAATTGGTGTCCAAGGGATCACTGTGACAGAGGTCAAAGGTTTTGGCCGTCAAAAAGGTCATACTGAGCTGTATCGTGGCGCAGAGTATGTCGTTGATTTTCTTCCAAAAGTTAAAATTGAAATCGCGATTAGCGATGAAATGGTTGATGCAGTGATTGAATCGGTCACTCGTGTTGCGAGCACTGGAAAAATTGGTGACGGAAAAATCTTTGTAACTAACTTAGAGCAAGTAATCCGTATTCGTACAGGTGAAACAGGTCCAGATGCTGTTTAATTTGGCATAAAGTTTGCAGAGTATCGAGTAACTCGCAAAATTAGGTTGGGGGACACGAATGAAAAAAATGCTACTCGCGCTGAGTCTATCAGGCGCACTTTTAGGTGGTTCTGTTGCTTGGGCTGAAGACGTAACCGCATCTGCTCCATCAGAAGAAGTCACAACAACAGTTGAAACGACTGCAGCGGCATCGCCAGATGTACAAGCAGTTGCGACACCTGCTCCAGTTGAAGAAGCTGCAGCTCCTGTGGCTGAAGAACCAACCCTCGATACGGGTGATACAGCTTGGATTCTAGTTTCCACAGCATTGGTCTTGTTAATGACCATTCCTGGCTTGGCGCTTTTCTACGGCGGGATGGTTCGTAAGAAAAACGTATTAAGCACCATGGCACATAGTTTTGTTGCAGCAGCAGTAGTGAGCCTTGCTTGGGTAATTGTAGGTTATACACTTGCATTTACTGAAGGAAATGCCTTTATTGGTGGGTTTGACAAGATCATGTTGTCAGGGATTACCACAACCGCATTAACAGGCACAATTCCTGAAATTCTGTTTGTTATTTTCCAAATGACTTTTGCGATTATTACAGTTGCTATTATCAGTGGTTCAATTGCAGAACGAATGAAATTTGGAGCCTTTGTCGCATTTATCGCGATCTGGGTGGTTGTGGTGTATGCACCAATTACCCACTGGGTCTGGGGTGGTGGCTGGTTATTTAACGATGGTGCACTTGATTTTGCGGGTGGTACAGTCGTACATATTAACTCAGGTGTTGCGGGTCTAGTTGCAGCATATATGTTAGGTAAACGTATGGGGCTAGGTCGTGAATCTATGGCACCGCATAACCTGACGTTAACGGTGATTGGTGCAAGCCTTGTTTGGGTTGGCTGGTTTGGTTTTAACGGCGGTTCAGCATTGGGTGCAAATGGTTCCGCAGGTTATGCACTGGTCACCACACAAGTTGCAGCGGCAGCAGCGGCAATTGCATGGTTAATTACTGAAAAAGTGGTACGCGGTAAAGCATCTGTACTGGGTGGCGCATCTGGTGCGGTAGCTGGTCTGGTTGTGATTACTCCTGCGGCTGGTTTCGTGACCGTTGGTGGTGCCTTGGCGATGGGTCTAATTGGTGGTGTGGTCTGCTTCTGGGGGATTACAGGTCTGAAACGTGCCCTTAAAGCAGATGACTCATTAGATGCTTTCGGCTTACACGGTGTTGGCGGTATTGTTGGCGCGATTCTCACAGCAGTCTTTGCCAGTGAATTCATCATGGGAGATAAAGCACCTGCAAATATGATGAGCCAATTGTGGGTTCAAATTGAAGGTGTACTTGCGACTATTGCTTACTCTGCAGTGTTAACTTTCATAATCCTAAAAGTAATTGATGTTGTGATTGGTATCCGTGTTGAAGCTGATGATGAACGTATGGGTCTTGACTTAAGTCAACATGGCGAACGCATTGAATAATTTTCTTACGATATAATCAATATATTGTGTAAAACAGCCCGAAAGGGCTGTTTTTTTTCCATATCTAGCGTAATGCTCTACAAAAACCAGAATTTTTGCTACACTCAGAATTCAAGAATGTTATGTTTAATTCAACCGCCATGCATTGTCCTTTTTGCAACGCCGCAGACAGTAAAGTTATTGACTCGCGCTTAGCCGCTGAAGGCTGTCAAATTAGACGTCGCCGTGAATGTATTAGTTGCGGTGAGCGTTTTACCACATTTGAAAGTTTTGAAGTAGTCATGCCACGTGTGATTAAATCAGACGGTAAAAATGAGCCTTTTGACGAAGCAAAGCTACGTCGTTCGTTAATGCATGCTTTACAAAAGCGTCCCGTCACACAAGAACAAATTGAAGCTGTGTTGAGCGATATTCAACTGCATATTCGTCGTTTAGGAGAACGTGATGTGAAGTCACGCACCATCGGTGAAATTGTCATGCAAGCTTTATTTGCTTTGGATCATGTCGCTTATGTGCGTTTTGCTTCGGTCTATCAGGACTTTCAGGATGTAGAAGCTTTTCGTCGTCAAATTGAACAGATGCAGCAACGTGAACATGAATGAGTATGCCCATGTCTGAGTTAAACCAAGACCAAATGTGGATGCAACGTGCTATCCGTTTGGCACAACAGGGGCAGTATTCCACTAAGCCAAATCCAAATGTGGGTTGTGTGATTGTCAAAGATGGACAGTTAGTGGGTGAGGGGTTTCATCCACGTGCGGGACAACCTCACGCAGAAGTATTTGCCATGCGGCAAGCAGGTGATTTAACACATGGTGCAACGGCTTATGTTACTTTAGAACCTTGTGCACATTATGGTCGGACTCCGCCTTGTGCCAAAGGCTTGGTTGAAGCGGGAATAGCCCAAGTTGTCGTTGCTTGTTCCGACCCTAATCCTTTAGTGGCAGGTAAAGGTATTCATATTCTTCAGGAAGCCGGTATTCAAGTCAGGACTGGGGTGTGTGAGGCTGAAGCTGCGACATTGAACCGTGGCTTTCTTAAGGCGATGGCAATAGGTTTGCCTTATGTGCGCTTGAAAGTTGCTTCCAGTTTAGATGGTCGAACTGCAATGGCATCAGGGGAATCGAAATGGATTACTGGCGCAGAGGCTCGATTGGATGTTCAGCATTGGCGTGCCATTTCAGGCGCAGTGATTACAGGCATTGATACGGTTTTAGCAGATGACTGTTTATTAAATGTGCGTCAACTGCCAGATGTTGAAGATATCAATACCGTGGTTCAGCCCAAACGCGTTATTTTAGATCGACAAGGCCGACTACCTTTAGATGCCCAAATTTTACAACAACCCGATACGGTCATGGTCATGGGACCCTTCCGTCCTGAACTGGCGCAGTTGGGTGTGATACAGTTAGAAATTCAATCTTTAGAAAGTTTATTAAGAACCTTAAAAGATTTTCAAATTTACGATGTGTTGGTAGAAGCAGGTGCGACTTTATCCAGTGCTTTCCTACAGCAGGGTTTGGTGGATGAGCTGATCAGTTATGTTGCACCCACCTTATTAGGTCAATCCGCACGCGCGATGTTTAATGCAGAGTTTGAGCATTTGGCAGAGCAACTTCGATTTAAGCTCATCGATGTTTCCCAAGTTGGAAATGATGTGCGCTTAAGACTAACTCCCCTTCAAGAGTCTATATGAATCAAGAGTCTACGGTTTATCATAAACGACGTCACGCGGCACGGACCACAGACGAATACTTATTCCATCAATTGGTTCCTTACTTAGGAAACAAGCGTCGTTTATTACATCTGATTTTAGAGGCACTTGAACAGACGGGAACCTTGAATGCCAAAGGTCGTTCGCCTATTTTTGCTGACTTTTTTGCGGGTAGTGGTGTGGTCTCCCGTTTGGCCCGTCAAAATGGTTATCGTGTGATTGCCAATGACTGGGAACCTTATAGTCATGCCTTGAACCATGCCATTTTGGCCTGTGTGGATGCACCTGCATTTAAAGAATTGGGTGGCTATCAAAAGGCAATTGACTATTTAAACCGCCTGCCAGAAGTCAAGGGTTGGGTGACACATAACCTATGCCCACGTAACGATGAAATTTACGACCCTGCCCGTGACCGATTGTTCTTTAAACGTCGCAATGGCATGCGGATAGATGCAATTCGTCAGCAAATTGCCACTTGGCAAGCGCAAGGTGCGATTGATGATGTGGAAATGAGTGCTTTATTGGCGCCATTATTGTATTCAGCCAGTTTTGTCAGCAATACCAGTGGTGTCTTTAAAAGTTTTCATCATGGTTGGGGTGGTAAAACCCAAACAGCCCTGGAGCGTATTGAATCCTTGCTTTGGCTGACCCCAAGCCGTTTTTGTGAAATAGGCGATCCAAAACGGCCTGCCGCAGAAATGTGGTGTGTCGATGCACAGCATTTGGCCAATCAGATGAGTGGTTTTGAAGTGGATGTAGCGTATTTAGATCCACCTTATAACCAACATGCTTATAGCAGTAACTATCATGTATTAAATGCCTTGACCTTATGGGATCAAGTAGATTTGCCTAGTCCAGACACCAAAGGTTTTAAGAGTGGAATTGACCGCGCATGGCGTAAAGAGCGCCCGAGTCCGTACAATTCTTCTAAGTATGCTAAGGAAGCCTATGAAAAGTTATTGTCGACCATCAATGCACGTTATATTCTGACCAGTTATTCAACCGATGGTAATATTGAAGCGGCCGATTTACTTAAAGCCAATCTTGAGCGTGGACGTGTCACGTTGTTAACCCAAGATGTTCCGCGTTATCGCGTGAGTAAGCAACGCCAGTCGGAACGTGCACGTGTATTGGAATTTATTGTGATTACCGATACTCATGCGAAGCCAGGTCCGCCATTACGTCAGTTACTCGGTCAACTGTATCATTTCGCAGAATTGGGTGGCGTCGATACCTCAGGTGTGAGTACCCAATTGGCATTGTGGTAAGTCCAAATTCAAAAAAAAGAGAAAGATTATGTTTACAGGAATTATTGAAAGCCTTGGTCGAGTCGAAAGCTTGCAAAGCGTGGGTGGTGATGTACGTTTACGTATTCAAACGGATTTGGACATGTCAGATGTACACTTAGGTGACTCAATTGCAACCAATGGGATTTGCTTAACGGTGATTGAATGGGGCGACAATTGGTACGCTGCAGATGTGTCACGTGAAAGTTTAAATCGAACGACGTTGGGTCACTGGAAGGTCGGACAACCTGTCAATGTAGAAAAAGCCATGTTGCCGACCACACGGTTTGGTGGACATATTGTTAGTGGTCATGTTGATGCTGTCGGTGAAATTACCTTGGTCCGTGAGGATGCGCGTTCACTTTATTTTGAAGTGACGGCACCTGTAGAAATTGCCAAATATTTGGCCGAGAAAGGGTCGGTGACAGTAGATGGTATCAGTTTAACGATTAACCATTTGCGCGGTAATATTATTAGCCTGAACTTAATTCCACATACGGCAGAACGTACCAATATTGGCACGTGGAAAGCGGGTTCGAAAGTGAATTTGGAAGTCGATGTTTTAGCACGTTATATCGAACGTTTATTGCTAGGTGATAAAGCAGCAGAGACTCAAGCACAGTCTAAAATCAGTATGGATTTCTTGGCGGCAAATGGCTTTTTAAAATAAAAATACATATCAGATGCAAAAACAGCCTAAAATAAAGGGCTGTTTTCTTTTTATTCGAGTGAAACAAAGCACGTGATACTTAAATTGATTAGCCTAGATTTATGTAATGCTTGATTTTTTTCTAAATCTAGAACAAATGCTGCCTCTTTTGCTGTCGCAGTATGGAACATGGATTTATGCCATTTTGTTTCTGATTATTTTTGCAGAAACGGGTTTTGTCTTTATGTTTTTTCTGCCTGGCGATAGTTTATTGATCGCCGTAGGCGCTTTGTGTTCATCCTCTGCGATTATTCAGCTACATAGTATGGGAATATTACTCATAATTGCTGCGATATTAGGTTACGCCGTGAATTATTATACGGGTAAAAAATTAGGCTTTAAGTATCTACATCGTCATTCACGTTGGATGAAGCCTGAATATCTGAGTAAAACCAATCATTACTTTGTTAAACATGGCGGCAAAACCATTATTCTGGCGCGTTTTATCCCTTTTGTGCGCTCATTTGCTCCTTTTGCGGCGGGTGCAGGAGAGATGAAGTTTTCTAGTTTTATGTGGTACAACACCATTGGAAGTTTAATCTGGATTGGCGTTTTACTCAGTATTGGTTATGGCGCGGGCAATATCTTTTTTGCAACCCTTGAGTTTATCGAGTGACTTGCGCAAACAAGTCACTCAACTTTGCGAAGCGAATATTTAAAGATTCATGGTCAATAGTTAATGTTTAATAATCGTCACCACGGGTTCAGCATGGTAGCTTGCGTTGAGTCCCTGTGGGGAAATGCTGAAATGGCCTTTTTCTGACTCGCGGGAAAGAAAGATCGAAAGTGATTGAAAATCGGTGCGGCTGATCAGTAGTTTTTGAGCAGACACAATCCATTGTTCGCCTGAATCGAGAGCAGCAATGCGGTGAGAAACGTGGTTCAGTAGGTCCATTTTTTCTTCCTAATTTATTGATATGTCAATTTTTGGCGTCAACACTTTAAAGCGTTTATTTTAAAGTGATGACTATATTGTGACATTTATGTGTCATTTTCATGACACCCATCAAATTGAAGTAGAAAAATTAAACGGTTGGTTTTACATCAGAAAAATTAGAATTATGTAATATGTATTCAATTTCTTCTTGCGCTGCGGAACGTAATTTATTACGGAATTTACTCACAGCTTGTTCAATGTGAGCTTCGGCCTCGAGTTCTAAGCGTAAGCGCACAGTTTCTAATTCAGACAAAATTTGTTGATCTGAAACATGCACCATGCCTGGGGCAAAGTTCAGATTTTGGTGACTATCATTGACATGATAGCGTTCGGTATAGCGTAGCGTTTCTTGTTCAATATGCTGGCGCAAGCTGTCTAAAGTATGTGTTTGTTCAGCATATTGACGTTTTTCATCCTCAAATAATTGTTGGGCATATTGTTCAGTTGCAGCCCGCTTATTGGCTAAGGATTGTTCTAAAGCCAATTGACGACGAATTCGTGCTTCTTCTATCAGACGTGCTTTTAAATCTGCATAAGCTTGTTCTATAACCTGCTGTGCTCGTGCTTGAGCTTTCTGATCTGCTGCAAGCCAGAGTTGAGTCTGTGTCTCGGGTTGTAATAAATCACAAATATGATTCAGATCATCCATAAATGTCTGACGTACAGCTTCAGGCGCTTCTAGCCAGCGCTGTTTAAAATCTGGACCGACATTTAATGCCACCATATTTCTCCCTAAGGTTGAACAGTTAAAGCTTGAAAGTTTGAGGTTCAATGCCTAAACGTCGATATTGTTTAAATTTTTCACGACCGAGCTGTTTAGCAGAATCATTATTTTCAATAATTTCTATAATTTGGCTAAATTCATGAAATTGATCAAGTGCCTGATTGTTAAAATTAAACACAATCCAATCATTTTCTGTGGGTAAGCGTGCCGAGATGCAGACATTTGCATGTTCTTGGTCAATACCATGTCCAATAAAGCTGGCTGCATCGAAACTCCATAAGCGTTCATCCAATTGCTGCTGTAATGCAGCATCGGGGCAATAGAGCCAAATCCGTTTGGGTTGACGCAGAATTTTACGACACAAACGGCAAGTACTTTCGACTTGCCGTTCTGGACTTTTTTCAAACAGATAAAAGCTAACTTTAGCCATTCGTATTAACACGGTTGGCTAAGAATTGCATTAACAACGGTACTGGACGGCCTGTTGCACCTTTGCTGCTGCCTGAAAGCCATGCAGTGCCTGCAATATCTAAATGTGCCCAACGGTATTCACGGGTAAAGCGTTGCAAGAAGCATGCAGCGGTTACTGCACCTGCTTTTGGACCACCAATGTTACCAATGTCAGCAAAAGGTGAATCAAGCTGCTCTTGATAATCATCAATCACAGGCATACGCCATACACGGTCAAAGCTGGTCTGACCTGCGGCATTTAATTCAGCAGCGAGTTCATCGTCTGGGGTAAACATGCCTGTTAAGACAGAACCTAAAGCCACCACACATGCACCTGTTAAGGTCGCAATATCAATCACCAATTCAGGGTTAAAACGTTTGATGTAGGTCAGGGTATCACAGAGCACCAAACGGCCTTCAGCATCGGTATTCAAAATTTCAACCGTTTGACCACTCATACTGGTGACAATATCCCCTGGGCGGGTTGCATGACCAGAAGGCATATTTTCTGCGGCGGCAATTGCACCTACCACATGAATTGGTAACTTAGCTTCACATAAAGCACGTAAGGTGCCAAGTACAGAGGCGGCACCACACATATCGAATTTCATTTCGTCCATGCCTAGACCTGGTTTCAGTGAAATGCCACCTGTGTCGAAAGTGATGCCTTTGCCAACCAAAACGATAGGTGCTTGATCTGGCTGACCTTTATATTCGAGAGTAATAATACGACCTGGGCGGTCTGAACCACGGCTGACCGCTAAAAAGGCAAACATGCCCAGATCTGCCATTTCCTGTTCATTAATGATGGTGACTTTGAGTTGTTCTGGGTATTGTTGTGCCAAAGCCAAAGCTTGATCGGCTAAATATTCAGGGAAACAGATATTGCCCGGACGGTTGCCTAAGTCACGTGCATAATCCTGACCCGATTGAATGGCTTGAATCAGGCTTAATTGTGAATTATTTAAAGGACTTTGCGCAGCAATGAGTCCGATTTCATTGAGTAAAAATTCGTTCTTTTTCGATTTAAACTCATCATAACCATAAGCCGCTTGGGTCAGGCTTAAGGCAAATAAATAATGCAAGGCTTCAGGCAAAGCATTCAGATCAACTTGAATCTGCTGATATTTTTTTTGTGAAGATTTGATAATAGTTTGTGCAATTTTTGCTAATTTTGCAGGTTGCAAATCTTCAACTTTGTCGAGTCCAATCAGAGTGGCATGGGCAAATTCAGGAATCTTTGCCAAGAGTGGTAAAGTTTCGTTGAATCCAGCTTTAAATTGCGTAGCTTGTGCAATTTGCTCTAAGTCATTGATTTGATATGTTGATGCGATCTGAGCAAGCTGAGTATTGTCGGCTAAAATGAATAAAGCCTGATTGTTAGCGGGAGCGGGTAGAGCGGTATTCAAGCTGAGTTTCATAGGGGGTCTTCACGCCTTTGAGGGTTTTAAGTCATTCAGCCATTGAAACATTTTTATGGTTCGAGTTTCAATGCAGAAGCAGGGGAATAGGTTTTATATTTTTAACATTCGGGTAAACTAACGGTAGTTTTTACTCTTTTTGAAATTGGAAGAATCAATTTGATTATTCGGCGTTATTTAGTCAAGCAAGTGGTGTCTAATTCATTGGTTGTGATTGGCTTGTTGACCTTAATCATGATGGGTGGCCGATTAATCAAGTATTTCGGCGTAGCTGCTCAAGGTCGTTTAGATGCAGGCATTTTATTCAGCATCATCGGTTATCGTTTGCCTGAGTTTTTAACGCTGATTTTTCCCTTGGGTTTCTTCATTGGTCTCATGCTGGTGTTTGGTCGTTTATATGTCGACCATGAAATGGCTGTGCTAAATGGCAGTGGCGTTAGTAGACATCAATTGGCACGTATGCTTATTCCCTTGACCTTGGTGTTTATGCTGTTACAGGGTGTGTTAATGCTGTGGATGTCGCCTTGGGGCTTACGTCAATTTGAACAGCTCACCACCAGTCAGGCAGTTCGTACAGGTTTTGATTTGGTGCGCCCGAAAGAATTCATTTCTTCAGGCCCTTATACTATCTACGCTGGCGATTTATCAGAAGATCGGCGAAATCTAAAAGATATTTTCTTTTATCAGCGTGCAGAAAAAGAAGGTAAGCCTGATGTCATGATTTTGGCCAAAGAGGCAACACGGGTTGAAGTCGCGAATGACACTGCCAATGTGGTCGATTTGGTACAAGGTCGTCGTTATGAAATTTATCCAGGTCAGCCAAAATATACCCAAGCCGAATTTCAAAGTTATCGCTTACGTTTAGAAAATGATAAAGAAGCTAAATTCGAAAGCTCAGAAGTTGAGGCCTTAACCACGGGTAAGTTATGGCAAAACCGTAATGATCCAATTGTGGCCAGCGAGTTGGGTTGGCGGATGTTCGTTCCACTGGTCATGATTGTAGCATTAGGATTAGCCGTAGCTTTATCTGAAGTGAGTCCACGTCAGGGACGTTATTTAAAACTATTTCCTGCACTGTTAATTTTTGCCAGTTTAATTGTCGCGATGATGGCGATTAAAACGCGTGTCAGCAAACAGGAAATTGGAATTTGGGCCTACCCATTGGTGCTTTTTGTCTATGCAATGGCAGCCGCGATTTTCTCGCGTAAGCAAAAACTAGCTCCAAAAATTAAGAAGCAGATTCAGCGAGTGAGGTCTTAAAATGTTTGCACGTCGTATTGTCGCGAAACATGTGACTAAGACCACAGCCTATGCCATGTTGGGGGCGACAGCGGTCTTGTCGGTATTACAGATTCTATTTACCTATTTAGGCGAATTGAGTGAACTGAACGATACCTATACTGCTTGGCAGGCGCTGATTTATGTCTTATGGGGCGCACCGCGGTACTTGTATGAGATTTTGCCGATTGCTGCTTTAATTGGGGCGGTATTAGGCTTGGGAACAATGGCATCCAACAGTGAATTGATTGTGATGCGTTCCATCGGGATTAGCCTGTGGCGTATTGTCGGCTGGGTGATTCGTTCGGCTTTAATTTTAGTGATTTTATCCTTCGTCTTAAGTGAGTGGGTGATTCCTTATACCAATGAACAGGCCAAGAGTGTGAAAAGTCACCGTAGCGTTGCGGCGTTAGGTGAGGTCAAAGGCTATTGGACTCGAGAAGGGCAGCGCTTTATTTATATTGATTATGCCAACTCACAAGGTCAATTGCGGAATATTCAAGTGGTTGATTTTGACCAAGAATATCGTTTGAATAGCGTACTGAATGCTGAACAGGGACAATTTGTTCAGGATGGTCGTTGGAATTTGCAAGATACCGAACAAATGGCAATTCAGGATGCGGGCAATGCAATCAAACGTGATGCAGCGCAACAACCTTTGGCTTTGGCATTGCAACCGAAATATGTCCACATGGTGACCATTGATCCTGAAGATTTATCACCAAGCCAACTGGTGAGTTTTATGCGGTATATGCATGAATATAGCCAAGTCCCAAAAACCTATCAGTTGGCATTCTGGCAAAAAGTCGGTTCGCCATTTGCTTTAATTGCACTGGTTTTAATCGCCTGTTCTTTTATTTTCGGACCTTTGCGCCAACAATCCATGGGTTTCCGTTTGGTGATTGCCTTATTTATTGGCTTAGGATTCTTCTATTTACAAGATTTTCTGGGTTATGCCAGTTTGGTCTATAGTCCATCGCCCGCTTGGTTCGTCTTTGTCCCGATTGTCATTATGTTTGTGGTTGGTGGTTATTTATTGCGCCGTGCTCGCTAGGAATTTGTACAGATTGACGAAAACAATCTGTACAAGTGAGTTTAAGCCTGTTGCATACATGGAGTCTTGCACGAAAATTCGGTAAGATATAGCGACCAATTTATAGACAAGAGTGTAAATCATGACGGATGCAATTGCTGGCAAAGTCCCCCACGTATTGGTAATTATGGATGGTATTGGACACCGTGAAGCGGTTAAAGATAATGCCTTCCTTGCAGCACAACGACCAAACTTGACTGCTATGCAACAAAAACATCCGCATGGATTAATCTCTGGTTCTGGTGAAGACGTTGGCTTGCCAGATGGACAAATGGGTAACTCTGAAGTCGGTCATATGAATTTGGGTGCTGGTCGTGTGTTGTATCAGGACTTTACTCGAATTACCAAAGATATTCGTACAGGCGCTTTCTTTGAACAGCAAGTTTTGATTGATGCGGTTGAAAAAGCCAAAGCCGCTCAAGGTGCAGTCCATATTATGGGTTTGCTCTCAGAAGGTGGTGTACATTCACACGAAGACCATATTGTCGCGATGGCAGAGCTTGCACTGAAACGTGGTGCGAAGGTGTATTTACACGCCTTCTTAGATGGTCGTGACACACCACCAAAAAGTGCACAACCTTCATTAGAAAAACTCGATGCTTTATTTGCGCAATATCCAAATCAAGGACGTATTGCCACCCTGATTGGTCGTTACTATGCCATGGACCGTGACAATCGCTGGGATCGCGTGGAACAAGCTTATCGTTTATTGACAGAAGGTGAGGCAGTTCGTACAGCAGCAACGGCAGTTGAAGGCTTAGAGCAAGCATATGCAGCCGATGAATCTGATGAATTTGTCAAAGCAACCCGCATTGGTGATGTGGCTAAAGTTCAAGACGGTGACAGCATTGTCTTTATGAACTTCCGTGCTGACCGTGCGCGTGAAATTACCAAAGCTTTTGTAGAGCAAGATTTTGCTGGCTTCGAACGTAAAGTTGTGCCGAACTTGTCGATGTTCGTCATGTTGACACGTTATCAAGCAACTATTGATGCTCCTGTGGCTTATATGCCTGAGGCATTGCATAATTCATTGGGTGAATACCTTTCGACTTTGGGTAAAACACAGTTGCGTATTGCGGAAACTGAGAAATACGCGCATGTGACGTTCTTCTTTAGTGGTGGCCGTGAAGATGAATATCCAGGTGAAAAACGTATCCTAATTCCATCACCGAATGTGGCAACCTATGATTTAAAACCAGAAATGAGCGCTTATGAAGTGACTGATGAGTTGGTCGCGGCGATTAATTCGGGTGAATATGATCTGTTGGTGGTGAACTATGCCAATGGTGACATGGTCGGACATACAGGTGTATTCCAAGCAGCAGTGAAAGCTGTAGAAGCTGTGGATACCTGTTTAGGTCGTGTCTACGATGCAGTTATGGCTAAAAAAGGCCATATGTTGATTACTGCCGATCACGGTAATGTAGAGCAAATGCAGGACTACGTGAGTGGTCAAGTGCATACTCAACATACAACGGAATTGGTGCCGTTTATTTATGTGGGGCCAACGCAAGCTACAATCGCGGAAGGTGGTGTATTGGCTGACGTAGCGCCAACCTTGTTAAACTTGATGCACTTACCCGTTCCAGCAGAAATGCAAGGTCGTAACCTTATTACCCTACAAGCCTAATTTGGCTTTTTATAGGTGAATCAATGACACAACACTTGAAATGTGCTATTTCCTTAACAGCGGTATTCATGTGTTGTGGACCTGCAATTGGGGCAGTGAATGAGACTGACACTGCTCCAGATTTTGATGAAGTCGAACAAAGTTATCCCGAAGTCCCTGTTGAATCGATTCAGCAGTTTGTCCAGATTTATGGCATTGTCAAAGACAATTACGTCGATAATAAAAATGATGAACAACTTTTCCAACAAGCCATTCAAGGTTTGGTGAGTGGTTTAGATCGCTATTCTCGTTATTTATCACCCGAAGATTATAAGCAGTTGGTGCAATATACCGATGGTGACTTGGCTTCAGTCGATTTTAATTTAAATTACGACAATCAGCGACAATGGACGATTCAAGGACTCAAGCCAGAAGCCGATGCCTATAAGCAAGGCTTGCGTAATGGCGTTTCCGTTTTCAAAATTGATGATCAAGAATTAAGAAAGTTGAACCGTGAACAGGTCAATGCGTTGTTGTATGGTTCGATTGGCTCGACTTTGAGTGTGCAATTGGGGCAGACCACCAAGCCAATTAGCTTGGTTCGGACCAAGAAAATTGAAACAGACATTGAGGCACAACTGCTACATAACCAAGTGCTACTGCTTAAAGTTCGGGTATTCCAACAAGATACCGCCAATGAAATTAAGCGTTTAATTGAAGAAAATAATCCATCTCGTCTTAAGGCCGTGCTGATTGATTTGCGAAATAACCCTGGTGGTTTATTGTCCGCAGCAGTGGAAACAGCAGACCTATTTTTAAATCAGGGCATTATTGTCACTACCAAAAGCCGTTCTGAAGGTAATCAGCAATTTCAAGCTCTACCAAGCTCAGAGTTTCAGAATCTTAAAGTCGGTATATTAATTAATACTCGTTCGGCATCAGCGGCAGAAGTTTTTACGGCTGCGATGAAAGAGCATCGTCGTGCTTGGGTGGTTGGAGAAAAAAGTTATGGTAAAGGTGTGGTGCAGAAACTGTTCCCATTGTCGAATGGCGCTGCACTACAAATGACGGTATCGCATTATTACACCCCATCAGGCAAAATGATTGAAGGGGTTGGCATTCAGCCTGATCAGCTATATCCCTTGCAACATGATATGAAAGAAGAGACTTATCTAGAGCATGTTGCAGAGATTGTTGCGAATCGCCGTTAATTATTCATCTGTATCCAGTCCAAACTTTTTCAGGCGATAACGCAAAGAACGGAAGGACATCCCTAGTTTTTTGGCCGCTAAAGTACGATTCCAATGGGTAATATTCAATGCATTGAGCAGAATCTCTTTTTCAATATTTTCTAGATAAAGTTCCAAACCTTCATCAGGCAGTTTCCGTGGCGCGAGCGTTAATTCTGAAGGTGCTGTCAACATTTGGTCAATTGATAATACTGGGGTGTTGACGCTACGGCGGAACGGGGCACTTTGTAAATGCTGTACATCAATATAGTCATCATCACTTAAAGTAATGGCCCGCTCGATAATATTACGCAGTTCACGAACATTGCCTGGATAGTACTGTGCCAGTAAGAATTCTTTGCCACGTGTAGTTAATGCTTTGACTTCAATTTCCCATTCACGGCAGACTTTCTGAATAAAATGCTGCGCGAGAATTAAAATATCCTGACCACGCTCGCGTAAAGGGGGGAGAACCAGATCCATCACATGGATGCGGAAAAACAGGTCTTGTCGGAATTTACCCTGTTGCACCAGTGATTCTAAGTCTTGATGGCTGGCACTGATCACTCGAAAATCGACATCAATTTCAGTATCTGAGCCAATTGGACGAATGGCTTTTTCCTGAACTGCACGGAGTAATTTGACCTGCATATTCAGTGGTAGTTCGGCAATTTCATCTAGAAATAAACTTCCGCCATGTGCCGATTGAATCAAACCTTGTTTGTCTTGAGTTGCACCTGTAAAGCTGCCTTTTTTGTGTCCAAACAACTCGCTTTCGAGTAGGTCAGAAGGAATCGCACCACAGTTAATGGCAATAAAAGGGCCTTCGTTGCGATTACTGAGGCGATGTACCAAGTTTGCAACAACTTCTTTGCCTGTACCAGATTCACCTGTAATAAACACGGGAGCTTGTGAGCGAGCGATCTTTTTTAAAGTCACGCGGAGTTGTTCGATAGGTGCAGACTGACCAATCAACATTCGTTGTTCAAGTGCATCTTCACTAGAAGCTTGTGGCTGTACAGGATTGTTCAGAGCCTTTTGCAAGAGTTGCTCAAGATGAGTTTGTTTAATCGGTTTACTGACAAAGTCAAAAGCTCCCGCTTTGAGTGCGGCAATCGCAATATCCATATTGCCGTAGGCTGTCAGCACTGCGACAGGTAACTGCGGATATTGTTGAGAAATTTCTTCAACCAATTCCAAGCCACTTCCGTCAGGAAGATTTAAATCGGTAAAACAGACATCATAATGATGTTCAGACAACATTTTTTTGGCCTGTGCTATACGATAAGCTACATGCGTTTCGATCCCCATACGGCTGAGCATCATTTGCATCAGCGTACATAGGTCTTCTTCGTCATCTACAAATAAAACGAGTGGTTGTTGCGCCACTATAACACCCCAGTAAAAATTGAATTATTAAGTCAGCTGTCGGCATTGAATGCGAAAGCAAGCTCCCTGTTGTTGTTCTACATAGCTTAAGAGGGCTTGATTGGCCTCACAAAAGCTATGTGATAGATATAATCCTAAACCTGTTCCTGTAATTGCAGTACTAAAGAACGGTTGAAACAGGTGGGCTTGATCCTGAATCGCCACGCCTTCCCCAAAATCACACACATCAATGTGAATGTTTTTATCCTGCGTATAGCAGTGGAGTTCTATTGTACTGCGTTCAGGTGAATTATGTCGGATTGCATTGCGAATTAAATTAATTAATACCTGTCTAAATTGTGCCTCATCAAAATTTAAGCTGAGTTGAGGAGCAATGTGACATAAGATTTTGGTTTTAAGATCTGGTAGATCTTCCTGAATAAAAAGAGGAATAAAATGATCAAGCTGAATGGTAATGGGTTGAGTGGCTTGATTACGCACCATACTTAAGGTGTCTTGCACAATTTTATCAATGCGTTTGGTCTGCTTGCTAATCATTTGGCTCAGCGTTTGCTGCTGATCAATCGTACTATGTGGCAAGAGTTCATTGGCCTGAACAATAGCGGCTAATGGATTACGAATTTCATGTGCAATACTGGCTGAGAGTTGTCCCAGAGCAGCCAATTTTAATTGTTGTACCTGCTGATTCATTTTCTGCCCATCTTGAATCACCAAAAGTGTCAGTACCTGCTGTGGTACAATCAGTTTCTGCACTTCAATATGCAAATGGTAGCGGCTAAGCTGAGATTCAAACTGAAATTTCTCTCCGTTTTGTACCTGATCAAAGTTCAGTAACTCAAACAAATCAGGTTGTAATTTATACAGTGGATATTTATCAAAGGCATAAAATGGCGCAATGCCCAATAAAGCACAGGCGGCAGGGTTACTTAAAACAATATGGCAGTTTTCATCTAAGACCAGATAGCCTGTTTCAATTTGCTCTAAGATATAGCGATTAATATTTTGCAGGCGTTTTAATTCCTGCGATTGGGAAAAGTTGACATGATCGAGCAGCTGAAAACGTCGAACTGCAATTTGCCCACAAGCATAAAAGACAAAAAATAAAACCGCCAAGATGACACTATTACCCAAATTATGAAACGAGTGTTGGGTTAGAAAGCTGATCAAGAATTGTTGATAGATAACAGCAATCACCGCAATGAGGGTAATAATTAAGGCTTTTTGTGTCTTGAGGAGTAATGAAGCGGCAAAAATGGTGGTTAAGAACAGAATACTGATACTTAAACTTGGACCATTGGTGGCGATGGTGAGTAGGCTTAAGGCAATAACATCGACAATAAAAATGAATGCAAACTGCTGCGGAATATGCTGTTTAAAATGTTTGAGATTAAAAAACTGTACGCAGTTAATGAAAAAATAACCCCAGAGTACATAAAAATACAGTTGAGGAAATTCGTAGTTGTTTGCTAGTTCATCTTGGGTCAGAATAAAAATCAGGACCAGACAACTGGTGATTAATAAGCGGTAAGCGGCATACCACAGCCCAAAAAAGTATTGATTTAATTCGAAATATTGGGAATGTTGCATGCTGCAAACCGATTATGATATTGAAAGTTATAGTTTTATTTTAAGGTTTGATGAGACCGTAACGAATCGCTAGATGTGTGAGTTTTACATCGCTATCGATATTTAGTTTTTCAAAAATACGGTAACGATAGGTATTGACTGTTTTTACACTCACGAAAAGTTTATCTGCAATTTCTTGCGCGCTAATACAGTTTACCACCATCATGGCGACTTGCATTTCACGCTCAGACAGAGCGTCAAACGGTGATTGTTGCGTGTCGGATAAATAAGAGCTTGCGAGTTGCTCTGCAATATCGGCGCTGAAGTATTTGCCACCTTGCATGACTTTATTAATGGCACGAACCATTTCACTGACAGGAGCACCTTTGGTGATATAGCCTTTAGCACCAGCTTTAAGGAGTAAAGAAGGATAAGGTTCTTCGGCTAGACCGCTCACGGCCAAAACTTTGGTCTCAGGCGCAGTTTGTAACAAACGGCGAGTAGTTTCTACGCCACCAATGCCAGGCATATTAACATCGAGTAAGACAACGTTGGGGTGATGTTGGCGAACGAGATTAATAGCTTCTTCACCAGATTCCGCCTGACCAATCACTTGTACATCAGCATGATCTTCTAGCATACGGCAAATACCAGTACGGACTAATTCATGGTCATCCACCACTAAAACTGTAATCACCGATTTCTCCCTCTGGCTAAAAAAATTACATCATTTTTGTTACATAAAGCAAAATAAGCTTGCAATGAAACGACAAAATTAGCAATCCTATTCTTATTCCGAAATTAAAAGTTTTGCACAATAGCGCGAACAGAAAATTCCCGTTGCTGTGTAAATGTAAGGCATATTTGAGGTAATACGCAAATGTATCTTACCTCCCTGAGTTGAGTAAACGATTGTGAAAAATTCTAAGAAGTCATTCATGCATGTGTTGAGTATGTCTATTCTACTCAGCCTGAGTTCAACCAGCTTTGCTGAACTCGTCATTAATCCTTCCTCGGGGAGTGTTGGTCAGGCTTCAATGAACTGGTCTTCAGAGGAAGCGAGTCAATTATTAAATAGTGATGTTTCTTCACTTGCTGAGGAAGTGTCTCCGCAAGGATCAACCAAAGTCACCACGACGGTTCGCAGCTCAAAAGGGGTACCAACCTATTCTGCGCCGAAAACGGTTCATATTATTGATACCTCTGCGGGTTATAGTAGTCAACCTTCTGTAAGTGCCCGTGCAGCGCTGGTCATGGATGCACAAACAGGTGAGGTGCTTTATAGTAAAAATACCAATGCTGCATTACCAATTGCTTCAATTACTAAATTAATGACAGCAGTTGTTATTGCTGATGCACGTTTAGACATGTCTGAGGAAATTACCTTACAGTCGGTCGATTTTGCAGGAGCAGGTGGTAAAAATTCGAGTTCAACGCTACGTGCAGGGGATAGCATGAACCGTGCAGAAGCGTTGCTTTTTGCTTTAATGAAATCGGAAAATCCAGCGGCAGCAGCGTTAGCGCGAACGTATCCAGGAGGACGTAGTGCTTTCATTGCGGCAATGAATGCCAAAGCGCGTGCATTGGGCATGAATTCAACCCATTATGTTGAATCTACAGGACTTGATCCACACAATGTCGCATCAGCACGTGATTTGGGAATTTTGGTGAGTACTGCATCGCAATATGGTTTAATTCGTCAATTTTCAACCACGGCAAGTTACGATTTTAACTTGGGGTATCGAGTATTAAAATCAAACAATACCAATGCTTTAGTGCGTAACGGTGGTTGGAATATCAACCTGTCCAAAACAGGTTATATCAATGAGGCAGGGCGTTGTGTCGTGATGCATACCACCTTGAATTCTCGTCCAGCAGTTGTGGTGATTTTAGGCGCAAGTACATCTCAAAGTCGAACTGAAGATGCGACCCGTTTAATGACGTGGGCAAGTCAGTTACCAAAACGAATTTAATTTCTATCTTATAAAACTCTTCTTAATGAAGAGTTTTTTTATGCCTATGAACTGCGACACAGCTTGTCTTAAAGATGAGTTTTTGACTATTTTTTGTGTGTAGAATACGTATGATAGCGAAATAACAAGATCATGACTGAGTCTGACTATGAATGCGATGCAACATGCTCGAATTTCAGCGAAACGTTGGGGAGGCGAGCCAGAAGATTATTATGAATTACATGCATTTATTGATAGTACCAAAAGCTTGTGCAGTGATGCTCGACATCGAATTTTACATACCCTGTGGGGAATAAATTCAGTTGTGATCCCGATATTTGGTCATAGTGTTCAGAACAGTGCTGGCAAATCGATTGATATAAAAGACCTATGTGAACGTGATCATTTATTGGTAGATTATCAGCAGCGCTTTATTCCTACTTTAAGTGACTTTGTTCACGCCATTGATACAAGCCGATTACCTCAAAATTTAGAACGACATTTAGAACAATTACATCAAGTCTACGCCCAAAACCCAATTGCATCCCAATTAATGCTTTCACCTTTGGCACAAACAGGGAAGTTGCATTCTTTACTTTTTACCCATAACAGTTGGTTTATTTACGATATTTTACCGCGAATAGGCGTATTACCGAATTTACAGAATATTGTCTATAGTCCAGATGACATCTTCCACGCGATGCACTTTGAACTGTGGATGGATAATGGCATGGCAATTCCGCAAAGTGCGCAAGCATTACATCAAAGAAAACAACAAAGCTTCGTTTAAGCGTAGCTAAAAATCAGGAGATGGCTATGACCACCTACGTTATTCGTGCAAAATACTTCGGCTATAACGATGAAGTTTTTTATGTTGCAGGCAATCGTATTAGCAATGTTTTTCAAGATCAGGCTGAAGCCGAAGCGGCTTATCAGAAGCTGGAGGTTGAGGGTGCACGAGATTTTGCGCTATACGAAGTAGAATCTTTATTTGATGCAGATGAAGCCACGTTAAAAAAATTGGATGAATTTGTTTTTTCACGTTGTGGTGAGCACATTTACCAAGATGGAGAGATTTCTCGAGATGTGCTACCAAGCAGTTTGAGTGATGCTGATACTATTAGCTTTGTACAAATGGCTGAAATGCAAAAATTTCAATTGGTTCATTTTGATCATGAAGTGAAGTTTTATGGTTTGTGGTCGACCAAGAAACAGCAATGGCTTGAAGAGCATGACGAGTTTTTTGCAGGGCTCATTTATGCTGAAAGCCCAGAATTACTCAAGGATAAAATTGAATCTATCTTTAAGGATTACGATTATTCAGATATTGAATTAGAAGGTTCATTGGAGTCCTTATCGGATCAGCCTATTTTGTTAAAAGCACTCATTCGGACAGATTATGCTTTAAGCTATGATGAAGATAAACAAATTTTAAATATTGGCCTGTGGCAGAATGAAGCTTTATATGCAGTGAATGCATTGCTCAAACAACCTTTATTTGAGGTTAAGCAAATTGAGTTAGAAGAAATTCAGCGTTTGGAAAAAGAACTCGCAAAAATGCATAGTTATGATGAAGATTATGAATATGATGAAGAATAATCTTTGACATGAAATAAAAAAACCAGTTGCTCGCAACTGGTTTTTTTAGTGCAAGTGGAAACTTACATATTTGAAAGAATCGAATCTTTTACTTGGCTCATTGTTGCATCAATTGACAACATAACTGCATCAGCACATTGTTTGATGGCTGTATCTGGGTCTTTTAGACCATTACCCGTTACTGTACATACAATGACTGAACCTTCAGCAATTTTACCCGCTTTAATATCACGAATTGCACCACCGATAGAAGCAGCAGAAGCAGGCTCTACAAATACGCCCTCATACATAGAAAGCAAACGTTGTGCTTCTAGAATTTCAGCATCTTGTAGCTCATCGAACCAGCCTTTAGAGTCACGTACTACAGCTTTCGCATGGTTCCAGCTTTGTGGGTTACCAATACGAATTGCGGTTGCAACTGTTTCAGGATGTTCAACTGGCGCACCACGCAAGAATGGAGCAGCCCCCGCAGCTTGATAACCCACCATGGTTGGTAGGCCTTCAGGTTTTGGACCTGTGAATTGATCTGTGGCAGCATCATAAACGACCTGTTCAAACTGATCAGCAGGTTGGTTTGCTACGGCTTCGGTATAACCCATCCAGTGTGCAGTAATGTTGCCCGCGTTACCTACAGGTAAGCAGTGATAGTCTGGCGCACGGCCTAAAGCTTCAACGATTTCGTAAGCAATAGTTTTTTGACCTTGTAAACGATACGGGTTGATTGAGTTAACAATCGTCACAGGTGCTTGATCCGCAACTTCTTTCACTAGGCGCATACCATCGTCAAAGTTTCCGCGAATTTGCATGGTGATTGCACCATACATCATTGCTTGCGCCATTTTACCCATGGCAATTTTGCCTTCAGGAATTAACACAAATGCTTTAATGCCAGCACGCGCTGCATAGGCAGCCGCCGCAGCAGAAGTATTACCTGTAGATGCACAGATAATTGCTTTTGAACCGTCTTCAACCGCTTTGGTCACAGCCATAGTCATGCCGCGGTCTTTGAATGAGCCTGTCGGGTTCAAGCCTTCGTACTTCACATAAATTTCAACATCTTTACCAATAATACGTGGAATATTCTCCAACTTAATGAGCGGGGTATTACCTTCGCCTAAAGAGATTCCACGAGTAGTAGCAGACACTGGTAAACGGTCACGATAACGGTCAACTAAACCAGTATAACGATTGGCATTCGACATGATGATGTTCCAATTATGGGTAGAGCTTGGCAAGGGGGAATCGCCCCCTTGACCCGATTAATTATCAAGCGATTCTAAACGAATTCGCACAATTTCGCCATGAATAGCTGGCAAGGCTTGGATTTGCTTTAATGCTTCATCCATCTTCGATTCAACCACTGGATCGGTCAGAATCACGATTGGAATCAGGTCTTTTAAGCGTGATTGCTGCATGATGGCATCAATGCTGATACCTGCACGACTTAAAATGGTGGTGACGTCAGCGAGCACACCAGTTTGATCTTCGGCATTCAAACGAATGTAGTATCCTGTGGTCATTTCTTCACGGCTTAAGATTGGCATATCGGTTAATGCTTCAAATGCCAATTGAGGAATAGTTCCTGCACCATCTTCGGTATAGGAAATATCGCGAACGATATCTACTACATCGGCAACAACAGCAGACGCTGTTGGACCTGCACCTGCACCCGCACCGTAATACAAGGTTGGACCTACGGCATTGGCTTGAACCAGAACGGCATTTTTTACACCATTCACATTGGCAATCAGTTCTTCGGCTGGAATAAGGGTCGGATGAACGCGTAGTTCAATGCCTTTTTCTGCACGACGTGCAATCCCCAAATGTTTGATGCGGAAACCGAGTTCTTCAGCATATTTGACATCTTGTGCTGTGACTTTACTGATGCCTTCGGTATAGACCTTGTCAAACTGTAAAGGAATACCAAATGCACAAGAAGCTAAAATAGTCAATTTATGTGCAGCATCAATCCCTTCAACGTCGAAGGTTGGATCAGCTTCTGCATAACCTAATTCTTGCGCTTCTTGTAATACATCTTCAAAGGCACGACCTTTGTCACGCATTTCAGTCAGGATGAAGTTGCCTGTACCGTTAATGATGCCTGCCAACCAATCAATTTTATTGGCAGCCAAACCTTCACGAATAACTTTGATAATTGGAATACCGCCTGCAACGGCAGCTTCATAGGCGATTTGTACGGCATTGTCTTCTGCCGCTTTAAATAATTCATTGCCATGTTCAGCCAATAAAGCCTTGTTGGCGGTTACGACTTGTTTGCCATGCTTGATGGCTTCCATGATGACTTCATAGGCAGGATGAATCCCGCCCATAACCTCTACAACAACATCGACATCGGGTTGACGTACGATGTCCATCAGGTCTGCACTTTGTTTTACAGAAGCTGGAAGATCAAGGTCTGGACGCGGACGACGAGTACCGACATGGGTAATTTCAATTCCTCGACCGGTGCGACGTTTAATTTCAGCAGCGTTTTCTTTTAGTAGTTTAAGGGCACCACCACCCACAGTTCCAAGACCGAGGATTGCCAGACGAACTGGTTTCACGTCACACTCCATTTATTTCTTCAATTTTACGCGAATCTAGATCATAGCTAAAAAAACGCTCAGACTCTAGGGTGGAGAGAAGATAATCTCCACCTATAACTAATAGTAAAATAACAAATAAAAATTAGTTATTTAAGCGCTGCTCTAATTCTTCAGGGCTGAGGTATCCGCCTAAATAAACACCTTCAGTATTATAGATCGCAGGTGTACCATTCACGCCCATATTCAGGCCCAGTTGATATTGATCGCGGACAGGGTTTTTACAGGTAGCAGCAGGTAATTGAGCACCTGCAATCGCTTGGTCAAATGCCGCACGACGATCTGCACTACACCATACGCTTTCCATGGCAGGCATAAACTGTTCGCCACGTGGCCAAGCAATGTAACGAACTTCGATACCCTTAGCGGTAATTTCAGGAATATGTTCGTGCAATTTGTGGCAATACGGGCAGCTTGCATCGGTAAACACATAAACCACATGTTTCGTTTTACCTTGCGCTGGATAAACCAAGAGATCTTCTGTTTTTAAGTTGGCTAAATGCTTTTTATTGGCTGCAGCTTGCAAGTTCTCACTGACATTATGTAGCTTTTTATCACCTAAGCGAATGACATCGCCTTGAATTAAGAATTTACCGTCACTGGTGGCATAGACTGAACTCATGCCTTCCAAGTTCACCCAATACAGATTAGGGACTTCGGTGGGTTTGATATCAATAATTTTGGCCTGAATACCCGCAGTTTTAAAATGTTGCTCTAAAGTTTTAATCAGGCGTTGTTGTGCATTGCGTTCAGAGAGATTTGATGCTTCTCCAGTGGCAGGTGCACTCGCTGTGAGCGTATTTTGCTTTTTGTCATCATTATTTGAATTTGAACATGCCGTGAGAGCTAAACTGCCTGCCAAGGTACATGCAATAAATAATTTTGTGCGGGTAAATGACATATAAAACCCTTTCTTTTAGGTATAAAAACAGGAAGCTAGCATAACAAAAAAATCTTTGTAGCGTGGTATTTCTTGGTGTGGACTCTGTGAGCGTATTTAATTTATGGTCTAGGCTCGTGGATGGAACTCGGCATGTAGTTGCTGCATACGAACTTGTGCCACATGAGTATAAATTTGTGTGGTCGATAAATCACTATGTCCCAATAATACTTGTACCACACGTAAATCCGCACCATGGTTGAGTAAATGGGTGGCAAATGCATGACGCATGGTATGCGGTGAAAGTTCTGCTTGAATGCCAGCCTGTAGGGCATAGCGCTTAATGGCATACCAGAAATTTTGCCGACTCATAATCCCACCTTGTTGGGTGAGGAACACATAGTCAGTTGCCGATTTATACAGACTTGGTCGGGCTTGTGCCAGATAGCGTTCAATCCATTCAGAAGCCACTTGTCCTAAAGGCACCAAACGTTCTTTGTTGCCTTTACCGACAATCCGTAGATAACCTTGTTTTAAATTGATCAGTTCTAAACGTAAATTTAACAATTCTGATACACGTAAGCCACAGGCGTATAAGACTTCAAACATAGCACGGTCGCGTAAGCCCAATGCAGTACTGGTATCTGGTGCAAGAATTAGGGCTTCTACGTCTTGTTCTGAAAGATCTTTAGGTAAGGCACGTCCAATTTTCGGGGTGCGATGACTAGCAACAGGGTTGTCACTTCGTAGTTTTTGTTCTCTTAAAAATTTAAAAAAAGAACGTAGGGCTGAAAGGCAACGGGCGATAGAACGCGGGCTTTTTCCTTGTTGAGTGAGGCTCAGCAATACATCTGCAATGTCTTCACTTTGCCAATCAATCAAGGCTTTGTTGTGGCATTCGCTGCATTGAATCAGGTCGGAAAGATAGGCATTGCGTGTATGGGGGCTAACGGTTTGTGCAATTAAATAGTCACGGAAACCCTGAAGAAAGCTGAGTTTTTCTGGAATTTGGATAGGTGTAGGTATTCTAGGTTTTTTATTTAACATTCGTGCTTAGAATTCAGGAAACCGATTTAGATTGTTTATCTTAACTAATTTTACAACATTTTTCTGAGTGGACCTTGTGGTATAAAGTGAATGCGAATAGGAATCTAACCTTATTTGGTAATTATTCTCATTTGCGTGTATACTACAGTAAAATATTTTAGGGTTTAGTGCGGTGCTTTTATCTGATTTGAAAGTCAAGCAAACGGCCATCATCCGGAATGTTAAACGTCATGTGGATGGCGATGCAGTTCAGACTGACCTGATAGCAAGTCGTTTAGAGACTTTAGGTTTTGTGCCTGGTACTTCCGTTCAGGTGGTGACAAAAGGTATTTTTGGTGGCGATCCGATTTTAATTCAGGTTGGATTTACCCGTTTCGCACTAAGAAAAGTTGAAGCTGCAAAAATTGAAGTTGAAATGGAAGGAGCACCTGCATGAGTGATGCGTTGCGTATTGCCCTTGTCGGGAATCCTAACTGTGGTAAAACCTCATTATTTAACCATTTAACAGGAACTCGTCAAAAGGTCGCGAACTATGCGGGCGTGACGGTTGAACGTAAAATGGGTCAGTTCTCTTTACCTTCAGGGAAAGCCGTTCGAGTCTTGGACTTGCCTGGAACTTACAGCTTAGATGCAACTAGCCCCGACGAAGCCATCACCCGTGATGTAGTACAAGGTAAAATTGTAGAAGAAGGGCATCAGGATGCATTTTTATGTGTGGTAGATGCCACCAACTTAAAACTGCATTTAGGTCTAGTTCTAGAAATGATTGAATTGGGCCGTCCAATTCTACTAGTTCTAAACATGATGGATGAAGCACGCCGTCGTGGCATGCAGATCAATACCCAGAAATTGTCTGAACGTTTGGGGATTCCTGTTGCTGAAACCGTTGCGGTGCGTAATGCAGGCATCGAAAACTTATTGAATGCTTTAGATCAGGCCAAATATGCCGTACCTCATACAGAATTGAGTGGTCTAAAAGGTTCACATCACCAAAAAATCGCCACAATTTTGCATGACGTCGTTCAGTATGCGGACCAAGAAGATAAACGTTCTGATTTCCTTGATCGTATTTTTTTACATCCCGTACTTGGCTTAGTCACACTTGCGGTGATGATGTTTGTGGTTTTCCAAGCGGTTTTTGCTTGGGCCGCTCCGTTTATGGATGGGATTGAAAGTTTATTTGGCTGGCTAGGTGAAGTGATTGGGGCATCCATCTCGCAACCTTTATTGCATAGTTTAGTGGTTGACGGAATTATTGCGGGTGCTGGCGGTGTTGTAGTGTTTTTGCCTCAGATTATTATTCTGTTCTTCTTTATTTTGGTCTTGGAAGAATCGGGCTATCTACCGCGTGCTGCATTTTTACTGGATAAATTAATGTTTAAAGCAGGCTTGAGTGGACGTGCATTTATTCCATTGCTGTCTAGCTTTGCCTGTGCGGTTCCTGGAATTATGGCAACCCGTAGTATCAGTGACCCACGTGATCGTTTAACCACAATTTTTGTGGCCCCACTAATGACCTGTTCGGCACGTCTACCTGTATATGCTTTATTAATTGCGGCATTTATTCCTGCGCAAACCGTGTGGGGAATTTTTAATTTGCAAGGCTTGGTGCTATTTGCTTTGTATATGGCAGGCATTTTCAGTGCGTTAATTGTTTCATTTGTATTGAAATTTTTCCAAAAAGATAAATCGCAACATGCGTTGCTGATGGAGCTGCCAAGTTACCGTTTTCCTGACCTAAAAAGTGTCGGTATTGGTTTGTTGGATCGTACCAAAATCTTTATGAAACGTGTTGGTGGCATTATTTTCGCGCTTTCTATTTTGCTGTGGTTCTTGTGTACTTTCCCTCAGCCGCCTGCGGGCGCAACTCTGCCGGATATCGATTATTCCTTCGCAGGAATGTTGGGGCATATCATGCAGCCTATCTTTGCCCCCTTGGGTTTTAACTGGCAGATTTGTATTGCCTTGATTCCAGCTATGGCGGCACGTGAGGTTGTCGTTGCGGCTTTGGGCACAGTCTATGCTTTATCTGCGGTGGATGATGATGCTATGTCGCAAGGATTGGCGGCAATCATTGGTGGTAATAGTGACTTAGGGTGGTCTTTGGCAACAGGTTTGTCTTTATTGGTCTGGTTTGTTTATGCGCCACATTGTTTAGCGACTTTAGCAACTGTACGTCGTGAAACAGGTTCATGGAAAACCGTGAGCTTTATGACCGCGTATTTATTTGGTTTAGCGTATTTGATGTCATTCCTGACTTTTCAAATTGCGTCGCACTATTTAGGTTAATCTGCAAGGAGACTCTGAACATGGTTGAAATTCTGATTGTTGCAGCCTTGGTGCTGTGGAGTACACTGGTAGTGTTTAAGAAAGTGTTTCCGAAAACGTCCAATAAAACCTTTGGCGTATTGGCAGAATTTACGCAAAAGCAGGGTTGGAACACGCTATCTAAATGGCTGAAGCCTGTGCCTGTTGCAGGTTGTGGTGGCGGTTGTGGCTGTAGCCAAGAGGATGCACCCAACGCGAATAAAACTGCTGAGATTCAAGCAGTGAAGTGGAAATAATCCATTTTGCTTAATTCACAAAAAAGCCGTCAAATTTGACGGCTTTTTTACGCGCTGACACAAAAAAACAGAGAGAAAGTCAAAACAGAAAAAGCATTCAAAACAGCAAAGTGCTAACATTTTGTCAGTTTTACCAATCAACCAAAACATGGGGCAAAAATGTTAATACAGCGTGGTGGATTAAAAGTCGTTGCAGGACTTGGAATTTCAGGTATTGCAGCAGTAAATTTCTTACATGAGAAGGGCTACCGCGTTGCAGTAACAGATTCACGAGCAACTCCGCCAGGGCATGATCAAATTCCTGCCGAGGTACAAACCAGTTTTGGTCAATTAGATCGAGAACTTTTATTACAAGCTGAAGAAATTATTGTCAGTCCAGGTTTGGATTTGAAATTACCCGAATTACAAGCTGCGATTGCACATCAAATTCCAGTTGTCAGCGAAATTCAGGTATTACGCCGTGCCACGGACAAACCGATTGTGGCAATTACAGGTTCAAATGCAAAAAGTACCGTGACCACGTTATTTGGTCTCATGGCTCAAGAAGCAGGTAAGAAAGTTGCTGTAGGTGGTAATTTAGGACGACCAGCGTTGGATTTAACCAAGGATGATCCAGAACTGTATATTCTTGAATTATCGAGCTTTCAGCTTGAAACGACTTCGAACTTGAATGCTGAGGTTGCAGTAGTCTTGAATATGAGTGAAGACCATTTAGACCGTCATGGCGATATGTGGGGCTATCACCAAGCCAAACACCGTATTTTCCAAGGTGTGAAAAAAGTGGTGTACAACCGTGATGATTCGTTAACTCGTCCTTTGGTACCCGATGTGACGCCATTGCAAAGTTTTGGCTTAAATGCACCAGATCTGAATCAATACGGCATTTTAAAAGATGATGATGGTACCATCTGGTTGGCACGTGGTCGTGAGCGTTTATTGAGAAGTTCGGACATGTACATTCAAGGTACGCACAATGTCGCAAATGCCTTAGCATGTTTGGCTTTAGGTGAGGCGATTGGCTTACCACTTGAGTCGATGTTGAATACTTTGAAGCATTTTAAAGGTTTAGAACATCGCTGTGAATTTGTGAAAGAGGTGAGCCAAGTCCGATATTATAATGATTCTAAAGGCACCAATATTGGTGCAACTTTGGCTGCAATTGATGGATTAGGAGCTTCGATTGAAGCTCAGCAAGGTAAAGTAGCGATTATCTTGGGTGGACAAGGGAAAGGACAAGATTTTACTGCTTTGAAAGATTCACTGGCAAAATACGCTAAACTTGCGGTGTTGATTGGTGAAGATGCTAACCTGATCGAACACGCGATTGCAGGAACTACGACTATCTTGCATGCTGCAACATTAAAAGAAGCAGTAGCATTGTGCCAAGCACATACCCAGCCACATGATGTGGTGCTATTGTCTCCAGCATGTGCAAGTTTTGATATGTTTAAAAGTTATGGTGATCGTGGTCATCAGTTTGTCGATTGTGTGAATGCTCTAACTTAAAAGAATGATAAGGAGAGAGTTGTATGGCAGGTTTAGCTCAGACAACGATCAATAAATTTCAACAATTTTATGACCGTGTCAGTCCGCGAATTCCAGCGGAATTTACGGCAAGAAATGTGCTGATTTTTTGTGTGATTGCTTTGCTGTGTTTAGGTTCTATCATGGTGGCTTCGGCTTCCATGCCTTATGCAGATCGAATGTTGGAGAATCCATTCCATTATGTTGTACGCCATGCTATTTCCATTGTAGTGGCTGGCATTGCCGCATTTTTGGCTTATCGGGTTTCGCTGAACGTATGGTTCAATAATACTTTTTCCTTGTGGCTCATCACCATTGCCTTACTCGCTGCCGTCTTGGTGATCGGGACAGAGGTGAATGGTTCCACACGATGGATTCGTATAGCTGGCTTTACCTTGCAAGCCACGGAAGTTGCTAAGGTCATGATGGCCATCTTTACAGCCGATTATGTTGTGCGCCGTGCTGCGGAAGTCCGAAACAACGTTAAAGGTTTGGTACGGCTTGCTGCAATCATGATTTTAACGGTTGGTTTGATTATTGCTGAACCCGATTTAGGTGCAACAGTGGTGATTGTGTTGATGATGTTGGGTGTGTTCTTTTTAGCAGGCGCACCCGTAATTCAGTTTGGTATTGCGCTTGGTGCGATTCTAACTGCATTCTTTTTCCTGATTGTATTTGAGCCTTACCGTTTTGAGCGTCTGATGTCGTTCTCTAACCCTTGGAACGATCCTTTGGGGGCAGGTTATCAGTTGTCGAACGCATTGATGGCCTTTGGTCGTGGTGAGTGGGTCGGTGTAGGTCTGGGTCACAGTATCCAAAAAATGTCGTATTTACCTGAAGCACATACCGACTTTATGTTGGCAGTGTTAGGAGAGGAATTCGGCTTTTTAGGTATTACTGTGGTATTGCTTTTGTCTTTTGGGATGTTGGTCTGCTGTATTAAAATTGGTCATCGTGCGCTCCGCAATCAATACTTGCGCGCAGGTTATCTGGCTTATGGCATCAGCATTATTTTCTTGCTGCAAATTCTGGTCAATGCGGGTATGAATATGGGGATGTTACCGACCAAAGGTTTAACTTTGCCTTTTATTAGTTATGGTGGTTCATCTTTAATTATGTGTGCAGTGATGATCAGCTTAATTCTGAAAATTGATGCAACCACGCAAGACATTAACCCAAGTAAGGAAGAATCAAGCTTCTAAGCCTATTGGGTGTGTGTCTAATTCAGCAGCATATATTTTAATTTGAAAACCTCTTGTCTAATCAGATGAGAGGTTTTTTATTTTCTCTAGCATTAGAGATAGTGTCCTTCCAATTCGATACAGTGAGGAATGAGATCGGTATTCCACTGCGCCACAGCCTGTTGCAGCATGATTTCAGGTCGGTCTATATCTACTTCGGGTTGATGCAGAGCATGTAGCGCCTGTTGTAATAGTTCAGGTGCTTGCTTCGGGTCTAAGGCTTTTGCAAGGTTTTGTTTCGAAAGTTTTTGTCCCTGATCATTCATGGCGAGTGGTAAATGCATGTAACTCAGGGTAGGGTAGCCCAAAAGTTGCGCCAGCCAAATTTGACGTTCAGTATTATCCAGCAGGTCTGCACCACGTACTACATGGGTGATGCCTTGTAAATAATCATCTACAACAACAGCGAGTTGATAATTGATAATGCCGTCACGACGTTTGAGTACGAAGTCCCCCAAATCCTGTTTTAAATTGCAACAGTGTAGCCCTTGCAAGCGATCTTGAAAGCAAATACGTTGATCTTGCACCTTAACGCGAATGGCTTGATGTTCAAACGCCAGACCTAAATCACGACAAGTTCCTGCATAGATATGATTAGAGCCCAGCATTTTACGGGTACAGGCACAGGCATAGACTTGACCTATAGCATGTAACTGCTCAATGACTGTTTCATAAAGGGCTAGACGATCTTTCTGGAAGATAATCTCAGCATCGGGATAAAGTTGAAAGGCTTCTAGACATTGTAGAATATGCTGTTCACTGCCAGGATAAATACGCGGAATATCGGTATCTTCTACACGAACCAGCCATTGCCCTTGTTGTGCTTTGGCATCGCAATAACTCGCAACGGCGGTGAGTAAGGAGCCAAAATGCAAAGGGCCGGTTGGCGATGGCGCAAACCGACCCACATAAGCCATCCTATTGTCCCCTTCCTTCTGTAAGGCAAGGGTTAGGGGAGGATTATTGAATAACATGCTTAACCGTTATTTTGTTTCTCTTTGATTTCCGCCAAGGTTTTGCAATCAATACATAGAGTCGCAGTTGGACGTGCTTCTAAACGGCGTAAACCAATTTCGATACCACAAGTTTCACAGAAACCGTAATCATCATTTTTGATGGCTTCAATCGATTGTTCAATTTTACGAATCAACTTACGTTCACGGTCACGTGTTCTTAATTCAATTGCAAATTCTTCTTCTTGCGTTGCACGGTCATTTACGTCAGGCAATGCAGTATTTTCGTCTTGCATGGTGTTGAGGGTACGATCCACTTCAGACATGAGCTCTGCTTTCCATGCCAGTAAAATCTGACGGAAGTGCTCAAGCTGTCCTTCAGACATGTATTCTTCATTCTTTTTTGGCTGATAAGGTTCAATACCAAATAAGCTCGCAGTAGAACCACCTTCTGTTGCCTTCGGCTTTGCTTTACGTACGCGCTTGGTAGATTTGTCATCTACAACATCTGTATGTTCATCCAAGACTTGGGTTTGGTTATCATTCGCCATATAGGGCATTCCTCATCATATACGTACATCTATACGCAAAAAATATGGTGATATGCAAGTGTTTTTATCTACCGCCCATGCGGAGATTGTTCCACAGGGGTCGTCATCATATAGACTTTTTTCAGTTCTGGATAGTCTTTGATGTTTCGATTTAAGCTATCACCTTTTATTTAGCAGCCATAACATAATGGAAATAAAATGAAATGAAAAGTTAGTAGCCTGTAATTTCAATATTTATTTTTTTTTGTATGGGCTGTGTGCGATGCACTTGAGTTGTAAACTCACCATTGGCTTTTAATTGTACGACGCGATAGCCAGGTGCTTCATCATCCAGCGCAAAATCATCACTATGTGGTTTAAATTGTACGCAGGTTGATGGGGTAGATAGGAAATGTATGCCATGCCATTGATTTTCCGAGGCTTGATGCACATGGCCACACAATACCAATTTGACATTCGAGTGTTTAGCCAAAACATCGGTCAGATGCTCAGTGTTTTTCAGAATATGTTGATCAATCCAACGGGACTGCATTTCAAAAGGGTGGTGGTGGCAGGCAATTAAAATGGATTGCTCAGCATGTAGGTTAAGAATTTGATCCAGTTGTTTGAGTTGTTCGGTATTAATCCAGCCATCAATTTTGCCTTTGACGGCACTATTGAGCAGCACTAAACACCAATTTCCTATAGGAATGGCATGGACTTTATTTTGCTGGTCATGAAATGGAAAGAATTCCTCACTATCATGATTGCCAGGCACTTGGTAGTATTGAAAACCTGTGGTTTGCATAAAAGCGAGGTAGCGCTGATAGGTTTCAGACACAGGAACCTGCGCCAAATCACCCGTATGAATCAGCGCGTGGGCATGTGGATATTCATGTTGAATTTGCGCCATCACCCGATGAAAACTTTGCTCAGGATTCATATGCACAAATTCTAAATCATCCTGATTCATTAAATGTGTATCTGAAATTTGTATAATGGTCCAGCTTTGTGGCTGTTCATGTGGTTGTTTTAAAGTCATGTCCTTCCCCTTAGACATTCCTTATAGTTTTAATGTGTTGTTCTAGCCATTGCAATGCCATGATGACAGGCGCATTTCTGAGCCGACCATTGGTCAGTAGATTACGTATGTCGGCATAATCAAGAATATGCAATTGAATATTCTCGCCTTCGTCAGCAACTCCGAATATTCCGCCTTGTTCAGGGAGTACTGCTTCTGCACTATATAGATGAAAAAGCTCTGCACATGCTCCGGCAGAAGGATAAAAACTGAATAGATGCTGCAAATCTTGCAACTCACAACCTGACTCTTCTAGGCTTTCTCGGCGGATACAGCTTTCAGGTGACTCATCACCATCGAGTACGCCAGCAATGACTTCCAGTTGCCATGGCGAGTCTTGATCATCCATTGCGCCAATACGAAACTGTTCAATTAAAGCGAATTTTTGTTGATGGTCATTATAAATTAAAACCCCTGCCGCTTCGGGACGCTGAACTAATTCCCGATGAATAACAGAGGTATATTCGCTTTGCTGAAATAAACGATGTTTGAGGCTGACTTTTTCAACCTGAATAAAGCCACGAAATAAATATTCTCGAGAAAGAACGTCTACTTCGTCGCTGTTATACGTTGCTCGTTTAATAATATTCATAAAGCTCGGTCAGGATGAAAATGACTATTTCATCCTAACGGAGTTTTTTCTGAACACCAATATTTTTTTAGCTAATTACACTTTATGGTACAATTTTTGACCATGTTCGTGGTAGGCATTTTTCATTGCTTGTAGACCTGATTCTACTTCTGAATCGACTTCTTCTGATGCTGACGCATTTTTCTGATTTTGCGCATAATCTCGAACATTCTGAGTAATTTTCATGGAGCAGAATTTTGGTCCGCACATTGAGCAGAAATGGGCAGATTTATGTGCTTCTTTTGGCATGGTTTCGTCATGCATGCTACGTGCTGTGTCAGGGTCTAAGGCCAAGTTGAATTGATCTTCCCAGCGGAATTCAAAACGTGCTTTAGACAAAGCATTATCACGGGCTTGGGCACCAGGATGACCCTTAGCCAAATCCGCAGCATGTGCAGCAATCTTATACGTGATAATGCCGTCTTTAACATCTTTTTTGTTTGGTAGACCCAAATGTTCTTTTGGTGTCACATAACAAAGCATGGCTGTACCATACCAACCAATCATAGCCGCACCAATTGCAGAAGTAATATGGTCATAACCCGGTGCGATGTCAGTCGTGAGTGGTCCAAGCGTATAGAATGGCGCTTCTTTACATACTTCTAACTGCAAGTCCATGTTCTCTTTAATCATGTGCATTGGTACGTGACCTGGGCCTTCAATCATGACTTGAACATCATGCTCCCAAGCGCGGTGTGTCAGTTCACCTAAAGTTTTCAGTTCACTGAACTGTGCTTCGTCATTGGCATCTTGCACACAACCTGGACGTAAACCATCGCCTAAACTGAATGAAACATCATAGGCTTTCATGATTTCGCAGATTTCATCAAAATGCGTGTACAAGAAATTTTCTTGATGATGGGCTAGACACCACTGCGCCATGATTGAACCACCGCGCGACACAATACCCGTTAAACGATTGGCAGTCATTGGTACATAACGAAGCAATACACCTGCGTGAATCGTGAAGTAGTCAACGCCTTGTTCAGCTTGTTCAATCAGTGTGTCTTTGAAGATTTCCCAAGTGAGATCTTCAGCGACACCATCAACTTTTTCCAGTGCTTGATAAATTGGTACGGTGCCGATAGGAACGGGTGAGTTACGAATAATCCATTCACGTGTTTCATGAATATTTTTACCCGTTGATAAGTCCATGATGGTGTCAGCACCCCAACGGGTTGCCCATGTCATTTTTGCCACTTCTTCATGAATGCTAGAACCTAGTGCCGAGTTCCCAATATTGGCATTAATTTTCACCAAGAAATTACGGCCAATAATCATGGGTTCAATTTCAGGATGGTTAATATTGGCAGGAATAATGGCACGGCCCGCAGCAATTTCTTGACGGACAAACTCAGGGGTAATTTCACGTAAATTTTGTGCCCCGAAATTTTGACCTGCATGTTGACGCATATCCACGCCTTCACGTTGGCGTTGGTTTTCACGAATCGCAATATATTCCATTTCTGGGGTAATAATGCCTTGCTTGGCATAATGCATTTGCGTGACATTTTTACCCGCTTTAGCGCGACGTGGGTTTTGAATATGTGCAAAACGAATGTCAGCCGTGCGAATGTCTTTCAGGCGTTCTTGCCCAAATTTTGAAGTCAGACCTGTAAGGACTTCTGTGTCGTCACGTTCTTCAATCCAAGTTTGGCGTATCCAAGGTAAACCTTTGTTCAGATCAATCGAAACATTCGGGTCAGTATAAACCCCAGAGGTGTCATAGACACGTAAAGGCAGATTTTGTTCGCCACCTAAACCTGTTGGGGTATCAGTGAGGCTAATTTCACGGAAGGGTACACGAATATCAGGGCGTGAGCCTTCAATATAGACTTTGTTTGAAGCAGGTAAAATTCGAGTTAAATCTTTTGCATCTTGCTCATGTTGAGCTGAAACTTCAGCAGGGGAAAGATTCGTTAATTGGTTCATAGCATGATCCTTATGAATGACATCAACGAATCAAGCACGACCAAAACTTGGCTGGTCTTCTGGTTTAAATTCTAGTAATAAATTCACCAGATAGACGGAGGGCGGCAGTTTTTAGGGAGCGCTTGATTCCTACGCAGGTGTTAACCTGATCAGGTTCAACGGTACTTGTGCTCATGTTTAGAACTACACAATCTCAGCGAGGGATTACTCGCGCTCCGTCAAGCTAGGACAAATGGTAGCATGCAATCTGGGAAATGCCCATGCATATTTCATGACATTCGTCAGCGAAGAAAAAGGACTTATTGTTGCTGTGGGTTGTATGAAAAAGAATGAAAAATAGCGCAGATTATTTTGCTGATGGAAGACAAATCGCATCACTGAAACAGTCACGAGGCGAACGTGTATTCAGCTCAGGTAGACCTAAAAATTGATCTAATTGTTTTAAAGTCAGTAGATTACTTTGCCCAGATTGTTTTTGCTGAGGACTGAGTTGTACAGGAATTTGGGTGTTACGTTGTTGTTCTGATAATTCTAAGAATTGCAAAAAACGTCGTGCTTGCCACGCCAGATGGGAATGTTGCAATTTTGCCAGTTTTTCAATCTCAAAGAGACTGCTACTGTTAATGGCATTTTGATCGTTATAACTTTCTGAGACTGGAGAGTTATTCATGCCTTTAAATAAGAAATGCGTATACATTTCTAAGAGATACTCTGCGTCATGTCGATAGCTACTGCGTGGATATTGCTGTAAATAATTTTCCCAGAATAAGGCACGTGCCACAATGACTTGCGGGTCAATGGTCAAGGCACCATCCAGAAACGGGGCTTGCATGTTTTGCTGTGCCAATTCAGTAATAAAGACTTTTTCAGCTTCAGGCATGTAGGGTGCAAACACAATCGCGAGATACTGTGGGCTACGGCGGTAAGCGAGCATTCCTTCGCCTTGGTCGATCAGTTCAATATAGGCCTGTCCCTGATGCTTAATCAGATATTGGTCACGCAGGGAAAATTGTTCAAAATGACTTTGTTGAATGGTGGGATGCTGCGCCATGTCAAACGCATATTGCTCAAAAGCCAATTGTTGCTGTGGGGTGCGTTCTACTTGTAAAAAATTATCGTACATGATGCCAGAAAGTTTTAGTAAATCTTTCTGTTCAGCCAGTTTTACGAGCGGAAGACAGACTTTGAGATCTTGATTAATTTCTTCAAGGGCAAAGGTGGTTCGTTGGTTATTAATTTCCAACATATTCTTTTTTAGGTTTTTGCACATTTCAGTTAAATCAACTGTAATTTCTTGTTGTTGCTGTTTGGGAGGTTGTTCCTGAGCAACTTGAGATTCTGGTTGCTGGCAAGCACTCAGCAAGATGCCACACAACAAGACAAAACAGGGTTTTAATGAAAGCATAAACTTGAATTTCACAGCCGTTAAGAATGTAAACCTAAAAGATAAGCAAGAGCAGGGAGTAAGGCTTTATTTTAAGCTGAAATCTTGCAGTAGGTTTGTACTATTGTGAGGGAGTTTGGTTACTAAACTTGAGCTGTTTTAGTAGGTGATTGTGGTTAAAACCCGTGCAAAATTACACTGATCACGTTAATTTAGCAGAGTTTGTAGGGCCTTATGACGTTACATACAATATGAAACGGTTTGAATCAGGGATAAGAATGAAGAAACTTTGGTTGCTCGGTTTGTCTTTAAGTTTTCACATGGCTGAAGCACATGCTTTGGATTTGGTACAAGCCTATGCGAGGGCCCAACAGACCGATCCAAATTGGCAAGCAAATAAGCTGCAATACGAAGCAGATCAACTCAATTTAGGTATTGCTAAAGGGAACTTATTGCCAACGATCACGGTTTCAGCCAGTAGCACCCGAAAATCACAGCAGAATTCAGATGCATCACAATCTTCCTTAGAGATTCCTTCAGCTACCACGACTCATCAGGTTGCAGTCACTGCCCGACAGCCCTTGTTTCGTTGGGATGCGTGGGAAGGTTTTAAACAGGTAGAGACTTCAGTCAACCTAAGTGAAGTGACCTTAAAATTACAGCAACAGCAGCATATTTTAACGGTGGCAGAAAGTTATTTTGATGTGTTGCGTCAGCAAAGTTTAACGCAAGCTTATTTACAGGAAGAACAAGCCCTTTTGCAGCAATTGAATATGATGAATGCCAAGTTACGAGAAGGTTTGGTGGCTAAAAGTGATGTCAGTGAAGCACAAGCGCAGTATCAGAATGCACGAGCAAACCGCATTGCAACCCAAGTGCAATTGTTATTGGCACAAGAACAACTACAGCAGTTGATTGGTCCTTATCGGGATAAGCTTGCGGTCATTCGGGATGATTTTGTCTATCAAAAGCCTCAACCCGCCCAATTGACAGCATGGGAAGATTTGGCCCGCAACCATAATTTAGAAATACAGCAAGCACGCTTACAACAACGCTATGCCGAAGATCAAAAACGGGTGGAGAAAGCTGCGCTCTATCCGCAGCTCGAAGCTGTCGGGACCTATGGTTATAATCAACAGCAGCCTTCAAGTGTGCTATCAAATGATGGTCAATTTGACCAGATTGGCATTGAAATGAATTGGAATGCTTTTACGGGTGGACGAACACAGCGTTCTATTCAAAAAGCAGCGGTGAATGTGCGTAAATCTGAAGCACAACTCGATGCTACCATTCGTAAAGCGCAAACCGAGGTGAAGAAAGCGTTTTATCAGGTGGAAACTGATCAAGCCAAACTCGAAGCCCGTCAGGCTGCCATGCAATCTTCCCAAGTGGTGTCAGAGGCTTCTCAGGCACAATATCAGGAAGGTTTAAAAACCATGGTCGACGTGTTGCTGGCACAGCGCAATGCATTTTCAACCAAGCAAGATTATGTAAATGCCAAATATGACTATGTTTTGAATGTGTTGCGTTTAAAAGCAGCCGTTGGTCAATTGAATGAACAAGAGTTACAGCAAATGAATGTTTGGTTGGTCGAAAAATAAAGTGAAATACTGGTATTGATTTTCTGTTGTCATCAAATATTCATAATAGGTATGCTTTAATATTGAGCGAAAGCGTTTGTCTTTAACCGCTGTTGTGGAGTGTTGATTTTGAGTCCAAGTAACCCTGTTTTAAACCATCATATTTCTTCGCAATTTAATGAAGATTTACAGGCTGTAAATACCAAATTTATGACCATGGGTGGTTTGGTTGAACAACAAGTGGCGAATGCAATCCACGCTTTACTCGATACTGATGCCAACTTAGCCATTGATGTGCAATATCAGGACAATACTGTCAATCGTTATGAGCGTGAAATTGATGAAGCGCTCACGTTAATTTTAGCGCGTCGTCATCCTGCAGCGATTGATTTACGTATGGTGATTGCCATGAGTAAAGCCAATACCGATTTAGAACGTATTGGTGATGAAGCTGCTAAAATTGCTCGCATTGCACAAAGTCTTTGTGAAGAAGGTGGTTCCCCGCGTGGTTACATGGAAACCCGTCATATCGGCAATCAAGTCCGTGTCATGATTCATGATGCTTTGGATGCCTTTGCACGTTTAGATGTGGATCAGGCGCTACGAGTTATGTTGGCAGATGCGGATATTGACCGTGAATACCAGTCGGCAACCCGTACTTTAATGACTTATATGATTGAAGATCCACGTCATATTTCTCGTGTCATTAATGTGATGTGGGTTTTGCGTTCATTGGAGCGTATAGGTGATCATGCCCGCAATATTTCCGAACAAGTCATCTATATGGTAAAAGGTTTGGATGTTCGACATACCAGCGTGGCTGAAATTGAAGAAAAAGTTCAAGAGCGTTAAGAATTACTTCATATTAGAACAATTCAAATGATTTGATTAAATGTTGTTAAAGACTTATGTAGAACCTACATAAGTCTTTTTTATTGTATTGAGAGTGACCGAAGTTGTAGAGCAAGTTAAAAAAAATCCCAGATTTTGGGGGAAATCTGGGAATAAAATAAATAGGGGGATATTATTTTAGTATTCAGAGATGTCTCCATCTCCTTAATTGTCATTATAGTGAGGTGCTGCACATGACTCATGTAGGATATTGTGTGCAAATGTAGCCTTATTTATGGATATGTAGCTTTTTATATATCCAGCCTTGAAATTGAATTCACTACCCCAATGCTTGCCTTAAGCCAGATTTAGCTGAATAAAATTCAAAAACATACATAAAAAAAGACCAGCCTGTTTGACTGGTCTTTTCATTTTTAGCATTCAAAAAACTTAAGCTTCTGGTTTCCAACCTTCGGCAGTTTCAATGCTGCTGTCATTGCTAAAGAACTTCTCACGTTGCTCTTCTAAAAATTTTTTTGATTCAGGTTCAAACACATTTAAACGCTTTTCATTGATCAGTGTAGTTTGGTGTTTTAACCATTCTTGCCAAGCTTGCTTAGAAATGTTGTTGAAGAACTCTTCGCCTTTGGCACCAGGGAATGGAGCAAAGTCTAAGCCTTCCATCTCTTTTTGATATTTACGGCAGAAAACTTGTCGAGACATGGTGAAACCCCTTAAGCGTAAAGTTTTTCTAAACGAACATAGGCACGTGCAATAGCCGCTTCGACTTGTGCAGGTGCAGTACCACCAATGTGGTTACGTGCATTTACAGATGCTTCTAAAGTGAGTGCTTTTTCAAAAACATCGGCTTGAATCAAGTCAGAGAACTGTTGAAGTTGCTCAAGTGTTAGTTCAGATAAATCTTTTCCTTCTTGAACCCCGAGTGCAACGGCTTTACCAACAATTTCGTGTGCATCACGGAATGCCACACCATTCTTCACAAGGTAATCTGCCAAGTCAGTCGCGGTTGAGAAACCACGAAGTGCTGCTTCGCGCATAATTTCAATGTTTGGAACCAACGCAGGAATCATGTCGGCAAATGCCATAAGCGAACCACGTACAGTATCAATCGCGTCAAATAAAGGTTCTTTATCTTCTTGATTGTCCTTGTTGTATGCCAAGGGTTGACCTTTCATGAGGGTTAGTAAACTCATTAAGTCACCATAAACACGACCTGTTTTACCACGAACCAATTCAGGCACATCTGGGTTTTTCTTCTGCGGCATAATGGACGAGCCTGTACAGAAGCGGTCAGGAATATTGACGAATTTAAACTGTGCAGATGTCCATAGAATGAGTTCTTCAGACATACGAGATAGGTGCATCATAATCAGTGATGCTGCGGCATTGAATTCAATGCCGAAATCACGATCCGATACTGCATCGAGTGAGTTTTCAGAAACAGCTTCAAAACCAAGAAGCTCAGCTGTATAAGCACGGTCGATTGGGTAAGTTGTCCCTGCAAGGGCAGCAGAACCCAACGGCATACGATTCACACGTTTACGACAGTCAATTAAACGTTCAGAGTCACGCACCAGCATTTCAAACCATGCCAATAAGTGGTGACCAAAGGTTACAGGTTGAGCTGTTTGTAGGTGAGTAAAGCCCGGCATAATTGTGCCAGTATTCTTTGCTGCTAACGATAAAATGCCTTTTTGCAGTTTCGCCAAGAGTTCTAAAATGGCATCAATTTCATCACGTACATAGAGACGAATGTCCGTTGCGACTTGGTCATTACGGCTACGACCCGTATGTAATTTTTTACCTGCAATGCCGATACGTTGAGTCAAACGCGACTCAATGTTCATATGCACATCTTCTAAGTCGATACGCCATTCGAAATTACCTGCTTCAATTTCAGCCTGAATGGTGCGGAGACCTTCGGTAATAGCATCACGTTCAGATTCGGTTAGTACGCCAACTTTTGCTAACATAGTTGCATGGGCAATTGAGCCTGCAATATCTTGTTTATAAAAGCGTTGGTCAAATTGCACAGATGCGGTAAATTCTGCAACAAAAGCGTCAGTCGCTTCAGTAAAACGACCGCCCCACATGCCAGAAGTCTGGGCTTGTGACGGATTAGAGGAATTAGAAGATGTGGTCATGTCGGCTCAGTAAAATAAAAAATCGGCAAATTAAACAGAGTATAGCAAATTCAAAAGCAGTTGCCGAAGCCCCAGCATCCTATTCTTATTTTTTTAGTACTGTGGGACGGTGGCAAAATTTAGTCGAGTTGTGTATTGCGGGCAATATTTTAGCCATTTTGTTGGCTTTGGCAGAAGCACATTCATGGCAAGCCCTGAGTGGAACACAAGTGCTGTTGTTTATGCTGTATATCAATTGGGTCTTGTTGTGTTTTACGGCAATTGTTGAGCGCCTACAGCCACGCCTAGAACATTGGGGGTTGGTTTCGATGCTGCTGTTGGGCTTTGTGATCTTACAAAGCATCATTTTTTTTACCAGCTTGATTCTCAATATTTTTGTCTTTTTTGGGCAAAACTTTAGCTTTAAAGGTTTAGATCTTACGACTGCCTTGCAGGGTGTGGTATTGCATTTAAGTTATGGTGGTCTACTGGGGGCATTTTGTTTTCGATATCTCTATATCCGAGAACAATGGATGCGGCAGCAACACAGTGAACTGAATGCACGTATTCAGGCGATGCAAGCCCGAATTCATCCACATTTTTTATTCAATAGTTTAAATAGTGCCATCAGTTTAATTGTTGTTGATCCTGATAAAGCTGAACAAATGCTATTAGATTTATCGCGTTTATTTCGTGCCAGTTTCCAAGAGTTAAAGTTGGTGAAATTGCAAGATGAAATTGAATTGTGCCAACGTTATTTGGCGATTGAGCAGATTCGCCTAGGAAATCGGTTACAGGTTGAATGGAAATTTGTGCATCCTGAATTATTTTCACAGGCGCAAATTCCGTTGCTCACTTTGCAACCTTTACTAGAAAATAGTATTTTTCATGGGGTTGAGAAAAATTTATCAACCAGTATAGTGAGCGTATTGGTCGAAATTACACAACATCAAGTCAATATCGTCATTACAAACCCGTACACACAGGATAAAATAAATTTACGACAAGGACACGGTATTGCCATTGATAATGTAAAACAGCGTCTCATGGCGTATTATGGGCGCGCAGTCATCTTCCGAACTTTTGCTGGAGATGGGATGTATACCACTGTGGTGCAATACCCGTATAAATAAAACAGTGGCGGTTAACTTATAAAAATAATCCACGTTAACTGAACGAAGGAGGAATAATGGACATCCTGATTTGTGATGATGAGCCTCTTGCAGTAGAGCGTTTATCCAGATTGGTCACGCAAATGGGGCATCAGGTTATTGCAACGGCGGCTTATGGTCAGCAAGCAATTGAAATGGTGCAATTTTATCAACCCGATGTGGTGCTTTTAGATATACAAATGCCAGAAATGGATGGTTTAACCTGCGCGCAATATTTGCGTCAGTTGGAACCATCCCCAGCTATCGTATTTTGTACGGCTTACGACCAGCATGCCTTGGATGCGTTTAAATCGCATGCCGAGGGCTACTTGCTAAAACCGATTATGCAACAGGAATTGCAACAGGTTTTAGACCAACTGACCAAACTCACGCAAGCGCAAATGAGTAACTTAAAACAAAAAGAAGATATGGATAATCAAACACAACGTCATCAAATTGCTGCGAAGACCTATCGTGGGGTAGAACTGGTCCCTGTAGAAAATATTTATTATTTTTTAGCGGATCAAAAATATGTCACGGTACGTCATAAAAATGGCAGTGTACTCATTGATGAAACTTTAAAGGACTTAGAATTAGAATTTGGTGAGCGGTTTATTCGTATTCATCGCAATGCTTTGGTTTCAGTGGATTATCTTGAAGGGTTAGAGGTGATTAACTCTGGGCAATATCAAGTGCGTTGCCGTGAACTGGATGAACGTTTATCTGTGAGCCGACGACATTTACCCAATTTACGCGAGCGAATTCAGAAACTTTGAAGTCAAATGTATGATTTCATGTGGTGCGGTGTGAATTCTACTTGCATTTTAAAGTCAGCCAGTTAAGTTTAGAATAACTGACCTTATTCAATGTATTTAAAATTTATGAAAACTTTGAAGATCGCAACACGCCAAAGTCCCCTCGCTTTATGGCAGGCAGAATTTATTCGTTCCTGTCTGGAAGAACGCAATGCTGATTTAAAGGTGGAGTTGGTTACGTTTGTCACTCAAGGAGATAAAATTTTAGATACACCGTTGGCGAAAATTGGCGGTAAAGGTTTGTTTGTCAAAGAGCTGGAAGCTGCGTTGTTGGATGGTCGAGCTGATCTGGCTGTACATTCTATGAAGGATGTCCCTATGGCACTTCCAGAGGGTTTAAGCTTAGCGGTGATTTGTGAGCGTGAAGATCCATTTGATGCTTTTGTTTCAAACCACTATGCAAATTTTAACGATTTGCCACAGGGTGCTAAAGTGGGAACATCAAGCTTGCGTCGTAAATGCCAAATTCTGAAGCAACGCCCAGATCTTGAAATTATTGATTTACGCGGTAACGTCGGAACCCGCCTGTCAAAATTAGATGCAGGTTTATATGATGCCATTATTCTAGCGAGTGCAGGACTTAAGCGTTTAGGACTTTCAGAGCGTATTCGTCATACCTTACCAGCCAGTGTTAGTTTGCCAGCAGTTGGACAAGGGGCATTGGGGCTGGAATGCCGTGAAAATGATCAGCAGGTTTTAGATTTAATCCAACCTTTGTTGCATATGGAAACTTCGGCTTGTGTTCGTGCTGAACGTGCCTTTAATGCTTATTTGGAAGGTGGTTGTCAGGTGCCGATAGCAGGTTATGCCACTTTACATGCAGATGAGTTACACATTGAAGGACGTGTAGGCAGTGTCGATGGAGCAACTTTATTGGTCGCTGAATTGCGTGGACCAGTGGTGCAAGCAGAACAGCTAGGTGAAGCGTTGGCACAACAACTACTCGAATTAGGTGCAGGAGAGCTGCTCCAAGCCTTGCATTAATTCATGTTATTTATTAATACCCGCCCGAATACTCGTGCGAGCGAACTTAGTTTAAACATTCAACAAGCTGGTTTTCCAGTTTTGGATCTTCCATTGTTGGTGTTGGAGCCGTGTGCATGGTCATCTGAGTTGCAGGATTTGTATCAGCAGTTGCCGCGGGCGACCTGTATTGTGGTGGTCAGTCCTTCGGCTGTTGAATTTGGAATGCAGGGCTTAAAGCAAAGTGGTGTGTCGCTACAAGCCTTGAGCAAGGTGCAATGGGTTGCGGTAGGTGAAAAAACCGCACAAGCATTGGCTCAATATGGCATATCTAGCTATGTGCCTAAGGTTGAAACATCAGAGGGGATGTTGCAGATTCCCTTGTTGCAAGACCTGACCTCTTCCGCTTGTGTGGCTTTTTGGCGTGGTCAGGGTGGACGCCAATTTATGATGGAGACTTTGCAGCAGCAGGGGATCTCTGTTTTAAATTTTATTTTGTACCAACGACATTGCCCAGTACAGACGATTCAAAATTTTGATCAAGTTGTCGTACAGTTGCAACAACATCAGCACTATAGTGTGCTGATTAGCAGTGAAGCCAGTTGGCTAAACTGGTTGGAATTGATGCGAGCCCATAAGGGGTTGCTTACACGAGGACATTTTATGGTATTGGGTGAGCGGCTTTATCAATTGCTGTTAAATACACAGCGACAACAGCGTTTATCATTTCATCTCTATCAATTACCTGATTTAAATACAGCAACAATATTGCAATGCCTTCGAGCGATGCCGAGAAATGCATGAAAAAGTTTTTAATTGTTTTAATTTTGGTCTGTGTGGCATGGATTGCCAAATTAAGTTATGACATTTTTCAGTTCAATCAAAAGCAAGTTGCAATGCAGGATACGTTACAACGGCTTGAAGCCAATAGTGCCAATTTGAATGATCAAATTGTTGCTTTGCAGCGTCAAACCTCAACAGCATCTGAGCCAAGCACATCGAATGTGGCAGCTACGGGCACAAGTGTGCAGGCAACGACTACCCCAGTACAGATTAACCCTATGGTCTTGATCCGTCAGCAACTTGACTTAGTCGATTTTGCTTTGCAGCAACAGCAATACCATTTTGCTTTGGAAAAGTTAGCACAACTGAATATCAATATTGAGCAATATGCTTTGGCACCGAGTTTGAAACAAAGCTTGCATCAGGCGATGGGTAAAGATCAACAATTGATACAGCAAACTGTACAAGCGCGTACCGAGCAGCAGCAACAAATTCAACAACTATTACAACAAGTAGATGTGGTATTAACACAAGAAATTAAACAGGCTCAAAGGAAACCTGTCCGAGCAGAAGATCGTCCTTTCTGGCAGCGTTGGTTTGAGTTGCAGCCTGCTAAGCAACCTGCTACACAACTGATGCAGCGTGCAATCATTTTGAAAGAAGTACAGTTGCGTCTATTGGTTGCTCGAGAAGCATTGAATCATGGTCAGTATGTCGAATATCAAAAGGATTTGGCCGAGATTATGCAGATATTATCGACTTTGCCTGATGCACAAGCACAAAAACTGCGTAAGCAAGTGGAGAAGATTAAAGGATTTAGTATTATTCCGATGCCTGTTTTAAATACCCGTACATTGCTAGGGTCTTAATATGAAACAGATTCTTTTAGCCTATGCTTTTATATGCCTGCTTGTGATTGCTGTGATTAGTGTGTTGAGTTACGGTTTTGGTGCAGGCTATGTTTATGTGTATTGGCGTGAATGGCAGTTACAGAGTAATGTCTGGTTCATATTCGTTCTTTTGGCAGTGCTGGGCTTTATTTTTCAGTTAGTTTGGTTGTTACTGAAACGCTATTTTACGCGTGCACAACGAAAACAAATCGAAATCTACGACTTCAAGACCTTGCATCCTTATGAGCAGTTGGCTGTCATTTGGTTATTGGACGCGGGTCGGGAGCAACAACAATTTATTCAAAATGCATTTGCTCAGTCTGGGTTATTACGTGGTGTAATTGACTCAAGACTGTATTTGATGCAACAGGAATATCCACAAGCGTTATCTGTTTTAAATCATAGCCATGCTATGGCATTTGAATTGGCAGAAATTCAACGTATTCAGGTTTATCTGGCGCAGCAAGATGGTGAGCAAGCCCTGACGCATCTTGAGTTTTTAACTCAGCATGAATTATCACCTTGGCTAAAGGATGTACAAGTCGCCTATGAGCAACGTTTAACCGAACTGTGGGGTGAGTTTGCTGTGCAATTTCCTTGGTTATATTTGCGTTCTATGCAATATGGACATTTAGATGAAGCCACCAAGCAGGCATGGTTAGAGCAACTTTTGCAACAGTTTGATCATGCTAGTGCTGAAAATCTACAAGATTTGCAACAACGTTATCTAGATTTATCGACTGAAATTGAAACTCGCAGCTATCACATCAAAATGTTGTGGTTAAAACTATTGTCACGTTTACCTGATTTAAGTCAGCAACATGAAAATTTGGCCTTACATTTACTTGATCAACAGTTTAATGCGGAAGTATTTCATTTGTGGTTTCAGCAACAATTGTTGAAACAGGTTCCAAATTATAGTGATGTAGAGCAACATATTCAGGATTGGGAGGTGAAATATCCATCTTTACCTGTTTTGACTTTTGCTAAATGGCATGTCTACGAAGCGACTGATCGGTTAAATAAAGCAGATGCATTATTAACTTTATATCCAGATAATGTGCTCATGAGTTATTTAAGGGTTAAAGCAACGCTGAAAAATCGTGAAGATTTGATTCAGCAGTTAAATTTGATCTTTGAAAATAATGCGAATTTTATGAAAATCAAGATTTAAGGGAATATATGTCATTATTTAATGAATATCCAATTGTACATGAGCAAAATGTAGCATGGGGAGATATGGATGCTTTTGGACATGTAAATAATGTCATGTATTATCGATATATTGAAAGCGCACGTATTCAATATTTTGATGCGTTAAATATATTTGAGCAAAGTGTATTGACGGTTGTTGCATCAAATCAGTGCAAATATTTACGACCTGTATTTTATCCCGATCAATTAAAAGTAGCTGTTCGTGTTGATGAATTACGTAATAGTGCAATACGTATGAGTTACCTATTATTCAGTACTGCACAAAATGCGGTGGTTGCAATGGCAGAGGCGGTGATAGTTTGTGTTGATAAAGACAATATGCAAAAAACTGCAATCCCTGATGATATTCGTGAGAAGATTCTCAAAATGGAACGAGATGTTGGACATTTAATTTAATTTTTGATCATTATTTTAATGTTGGATTATTAAAACATATATTAACTGTTCGAATCTTGTAGCAATTTTAAATATAAGTGTTGAATAATCGAGTTAATAAAAATATGATAATCCTGTGTAAGAAATTAAATCGTATTTAATGGAGTTAATATGATGCCAGACATTAGTAATTTATCTGTAGAAGAGTTAAAGCGTTTACAAGTAGAAGCGGAAGCCTTAATCGTTTCTAAAAAAGATCAGGCAATTGAAGATGCATATACTCAGATTATGGATATTGCTGATAAAGTGGGTTTGAGTATTGAGCAAATCTTAGAGTTTGGCGCAACTAAACGTAAGAAAACGACTCGTAAATCTGTAGAACCACGTTATCGCAATAAATCAGATGCATCAGAAACTTGGACAGGCCGTGGTAAACAACCTCGCTGGCTAGTGGCTGAATTGGAAAAAGGTGCAAAACTTGAAGATTTTCTTATCTAATCTTCATTAGATTGTCATCCAATCTGATTAAATTATTTAAACCAAGCAAAACTGCTTGGTTTTTTTATAGTGATGAATTGGCGATGTGAAAAAAGTGTGCATAATGGGTGGCAAAGATAAAATATATATCCAAGGAAGAAAAATAGTGATGTTGGTTGTGTTGGGATGACGAAAAAGAATAAGCACCTTGCATGGTGGATTTTTGCGTTAAGTACATTTTTATTTTTTGTAGTGCTGCAAATTCCAGCAGCATGGCTTATTTCTAAATTTTATAAAAATAACCAAGTTTTACAGAATGTCAGTGGCAATATCTGGCAAGGGCAGGCGGACTGGCATCAGGGAGCTTTAAAAGGCTCATTGAATTGGAAGGTACGTCCCTTAGATTTATTGTTGCTTCGTTTAGGTGCTGAGGTAGATATCCATAGTGGGCGGACCCAATTACAAGGTACCGTGGGCTATGGTTTGGGGCAGCGTTGGACTGTTAAAGCATTATCTGGGGAAATTGCCCCAGAAACATTAAAGCGGGTTGCTGATTGGCAATGGCCAAGTAATCCGATTCAAGTCCAAGATTTACAGTTTAAATATCAAAAAGAACAAGGTTTTCAACAAGCAGAAGGTACTGTGCAGTGGTTAGGTGGTGAACTGATATATCGCTTTGCACAACGTCAAGAGCAAATGAGTATCCCTTCCTTAAAAGGGAGTTTAAGTGATCGAGATCAAGTATTGATGATTGATGTGCGGGATCAGCGCGACCAGAAAATGATTAATCTGCTTTTGGATAAAAACCTGATGCTTGATGTACAGATTACTCAGCGTATGTTGATGAATGTGCCTTCGTATCAAGGTAAAGCGGGTTTAGATACTTATGTCGTCAGCTCTCGTCAGCCCCTGTTACGAGGTGGTATGTAATGAGATTGGTCAAAGATAAGTTACAGCATTTGAACGGCGCTCAGTTCAACCGTTTTTCACCGTGGCTGTTGGCTGTATTAGTGGCCTATTTAAGTTGGAAATTGGCCAGTATATTTTGGTTGTGGGTTGCTCCGCCAATGCCTATGCAATTAGAACGTGTAGAGTTAGGTTCACAGCAACCTCAAGTTCCCAATATATCGGCATTTTCTTTATTTCAGGAAAATAATGCGTCGAGTGGTGCGAATCTCGCCAATTTTGTTTTGCAAGGGGTAGTGGTGTCCTATCCGAGTCAATATTCCTCAGCAGTGATTAAAGTTAATGAAGTCGCTGACCGTTATAAGGTTGGAGAAACATTGGCAGGTACAGCTTATCAATTGGCCGAGGTGTATTGGGATCATGTGGTGTTGCGAGACTCTACGGGACAAAGCCAGCAAGTTGCATTTAATCGAATTGCCAATGGTCTAAATCAACCGATGGTTCCACCTGCGGATGCGGCTTCATTACCAACAGGGAATATATCGCAATCGACTCAAAATGCTTTGGGGCAGGCAGTACAACAAATGCATCAAAATCGTGACCAGTTTTTGGCCGATATGGGGGTTGGTGCTGCGACAGGTGAAGGGTATGAAGTCACCAGTAAAACACCTTCAGCTTTACGGAATACACTTGGATTACAACCTGGAGACCGAATTTTGTCCTTAAATGGTCAAGGTGTGGGGCAGGGACAAAATGATGCACAATTACTTGAACAAGCCAAACAAGCAGGCCAAGTCAAACTTGAAATAAAACGTGGTGATCAGGTGATGACCATACAACAAAATTTTTAAATGATGAGAAATCGCCCGTAGGGTTAGGAAACACAGAAGTATATGGCTTTATTTCATAATAATCGTCCAGTTTGGGCTTTGCTCGCAAGTGCACCTCTGATTGCTGCCGTGAGTAGCAGTGCCTATGCGCAAACATGGAAAATCAACTTACGTGATGCGGACTTAACGGCGTTTATTAATGAAGTGGCCGATATTACAGGGAAAAATTTTGCAGTTGATCCGCGCGTACGTGGCAATGTGACGGTTATTTCCAATAAGCCGCTCAATAAAAGTGAAGTTTACGATTTATTTTTAGGCGTGCTCAATGTGAATGGTGTGGTGGCGATTCCTTCGGGCAATACCGTGAAAATCGTTCCAGACAGCAATGTAAAAAGTTCAGGCATTCCCTATGATGCTAAAAATCGTGCTACAGGTGATCAAATTGTTACGCGCGTGATTTGGCTGGAAAATACCAATGCCAATGATCTAATTCCAGCCTTACGCCCACTCATGCCGCAGTTTGCAAATTTGTCGGCAGTACCTGGGGCTAATGCGCTGATTGTGTCAGATCGTGCTAGTAATATTTATCAACTGGAAACCATCATTCGTAATTTAGATGGTACTGATCAGCACGATATTGAGGCAATTACGTTGCAATCTAGTCAAGCCGAAGAAATGATTGGCTTATTAGATTCTATGACGGCGACTGGGGCAGCCAAAGATTTAAAAGGCGCGCGAGTGCGAGTGATTGCGGACAATCGTACCAATCGCATTTTAATTAAAGGCGATACGGCAACACGTAAACGGTTGCGTCAATTGATTGAAATGTTGGATGTGCCTGCGGCAGACCGTCTGGGTGGTTTGAAGGTCTTCCGTTTAAAGTATGCCAGTGCAAAAAACTTGGCCGAAATTTTACAAGGCCTGGTCACAGGGCAGGCAGTTTCAGGGGCTGATGGTCGCGCGAACAGTACATCCAATGCCAACAATAATATGATGGGAAGTGCGAATACGACGACAAGCAATGGCTCATCCTCAAGTATTTCGACACCAGCTATTAATTTAGGGGGCAGTTCTACTGGGAATAATCAGAACAATATCACCAGTTTTAATGCCAACGGGATTAGTATCATTGCCGATAGTTCACAAAATGCATTGGTGGTCAAAGCAGATCCACAACTGATGCGAGAAATTGAGTCTGCGATTCAGCAACTTGATATTCGCCGCGAACAAGTGTTAATCGAGGCTGCAATTATTGAAGTTGAAGGCTCTGATGCAGATCAATTGGGTGTGCAATGGGCTTTGGGTGATATTAGCAGTGGTGTCGGTTTAATCAGTTTTGATAACGTAGGTTCAAGCCTAGCCAGCCTCGCTGCGGGTTATTTGAGTGGCGGGGCTTCAGGTCTGGGGCAGGCCTTGACGGGTGCGGGTAGCTCAGTGGTGTTGGGTGATTATAAAGAGGGCAGTGATGGTTCACGTCGACTTTATGGTGCATTGATTCAGGCACTCAAAGAAAACACCAAATCTAATTTGCTTTCAACACCTTCGATTGTCACGATGGACAATGAAGAGGCCTACATTGTGGTAGGTGAAAACGTTCCTTTTGTCACAGGATCAGTGAGTACCAACAATGGCACAGTAAATCCTTATACCACCATTGAACGCAAAGATGTCGGTGTGACGCTAAAGGTGATTCCGCACATTGGTGAAAATGGTACGGTTCGCTTGGAGGTTGAGCAGGAAGTTTCTGGGGTTAAAAATAGTAAAGGCCAGGCGTCAGATCTGGTCACCAGTAAACGTGCCATTAAAACAGCCATTTTGGCAGAGCATGGACAAACTGTAGTTCTCGGTGGCTTAATTTCAGATAACTCTATTTATAGTCGTCAATCGGTTCCGGGTCTGGGGGCAATTCCTGGTGTTGGGCGCTTATTTAGATCGGATGCAAAGTCGAATCAGAAGCGCAATTTATTGGTCTTTATTCATCCAACGATTGTGGGTGGTGGCGATGATGTTCGTCGTTTATCTCAACAGCGTTATAGTCAGTTATATAGTTTGCAATTGGCGCTCGATAAAGATGGCGGTTTTGCTAAATTACCTGAGCAGGTGGATGATGTCTACATGCAGCGGTTGCCTGTGCAACCTGGTGCGCCACGGACTAGCCCTTATCAAGCTGTACCTTCTGCGGCGCAGCCATCCAATGCTGCGGTTGTGACTACGCCTGTAGCGATTGAGCCACCAATCAGCAGTACACCATTTCCAAAATCAGAAGTGGAAAAAACCAAAAATACAGTAACCACCATTCGTGTGCGTCCAGCTTCGTAATGCCAAAGTAGCCAAATTGAAATCTATAAGTTGCATGGTATGATGAAGCAAAATCATAAAGAGATAATGTGATGACTTGGAAGATACAGGCAATTACAGGCGAATTTACGGGGCAAGAGATCAGTGTTGACCGTGATATGTTGGTTGGGCGCCATCAAGATGCAGATGTATTGTTGCAATCTGCAGAAGTGTCACGTAAACACGCAGCGCTGTTGTTAAAAGAGCAAGCGTTATGGGTGCAAGATTTAAATTCATCGAATGGCACTTTTGTGAACGACTTGAAAATTGTAGATGAAAGCCAACTGAAGGATGGCGATATTGTTCAGTTTGCAAGCTTTAAATTTACAGTCTTTGCTCCAGCTCCTTTGGCAAATACAGTTGAGGAAGATGTAGTTGAAGTTCAACAGCCTGCTGAAGCCGTTGCTCCGTCTGAAACAGAAGCAGAGAAATCGGCAGCGCATCATATGAATGAACAGGGGATGCCAAGCCTGACTGAGCGTGATAGCAGTGTTCAGTTAAGTCGTGATGGGATGCCACAGAATGTATCTGTTCCCAAGCCCGCGCCAATTCCTGAAGGTGTAGATGTATCTAAAGCTACGCCAAACCCAGCCCCGATTCCAGTTGAGCAACCTGTTTCTCGTGTTGAAGAAGAACGAACTCAACAGAAGAATGCTTCACTGGGTTTAATCACCATTATAGTCTTGGTTATTTTGTCTATCTTTGCTTGGGTGATGTTTAAATAATCTGGGAGTTGCCTAGAATAAGGGCATGCTCTGGCATGCCTTTTTTATATCTGAATAATGCGAGTTGCTTATGAATATTGCACAATTAGATCGCCGTGAATTAATGCTGTTTGATTTGGATGGAACTTTGGTCGATTCAGCGACTGATTTATATCGTGCCATGAATATGAGTCTTAATGTCTTGCAACTCCCTTTGGTGACTGAACAGCAAGTACGTGTTTGGGTGGGCAAGGGAACATCTATCTTTTGTCATAGTACCTTGCAATATCTTACAGGTGAGGTTGACCCTGCGCAGCACAAACAACTGCTCGATACTTTTTTAGAAATATACAATGCGGAACCTTGTATTGAAACCCGACCATTTCATGGCATTCTTGAGTTTCTAGAATGGGGTTTGCAGCACAACAAGAAAATGGTGTGTGTCACCAATAAGCCTGAACAGCCTGCTCGCTTAATTGTTGAAGCCTTGGATATGTCTAAATACTTTATTGATGTGATTGGAGGTGACCGTTTCGAAGAACGCAAACCACATCCGCGTCAGTTACTGCACTGTGTTGAGGAATATCAGATTGAAAAATCCCAGACCTTAATGTTTGGTGATTCGAGTAATGATGTGGAGGCAGCACGACGTGCGGGTATTGATTGTATTGTCGTTAGCTATGGTTATAATCATGGTGAAGACATACAGGATTGCCAACCACAGCAAGTGGTTGATGATTTAAGAGAATTAATCAAAACATAATTTGCAGATAAGGAATCATGACACATGAGTCGTTGTAAAGCTTTTCGATGGCGTCGCTCAGTCTGATGTAACGAAAAATTGAATTGACCCCAATCGAAAATTTAGAGAGAACCTCATGACGACTCAAGTGCAATACGAGCAATTAAAAGCCCAAGGCTATAACCTGATTCCTGTTTATCGACAACGTCTGGCAGATACAGAAACGCCACTTTCAGTTTTTGCACGATTAAAAGACCATCAACAAGCCTATTTATTTGAATCGGTAGAAGGTGGTGAAAATTGGGCGCGCTATTCCATCATTGGTTTGGGTGAATCTACCGTATTTTCTTGTAATGCAGGTAAGCTCACCATTCAGCATGTAGATGGCACGTATGAACAGAAAGATTGTGCCGATCCTTTTGAATATATTCGAACCTTTTTGGCGCAGTTTAAAGTTCCGACACAAGCAGATTTACCAGACTTGCCTAGCTTTACTGGCGGATTGGTGGGTTATTTTGGTTATGATGCTGTGCGTTATATTGAACCACGTTTAAATAATGTGCCAGAAGCAGATCCAGTCGGGTTGCCCGATATCTGGATGATGTTATCTAAGACAGTGATTGTATTTGACAATTTAAAAGATACTTTATTCTTGATTGTGCACGCCGATGTCAATGATGCAGAGGCGTATTTTAACGCACAGCTCCAGTTAGATGCTTTGGAGCAATTGCTTGCTACTCCTGTGAGTCTGCAAGCGAAAAAACACAGTGCACCGCATTTTGAGTCACTCACGGGCAAGCAGAAATTCCTAGAGTCAATTGAAACGGTTAAAGAATATATCCGTGCAGGGGATGTGATGCAGGTGGTTCCTGGGCATCGTATGGTTTCTGATTTTGATGGAGAAGCGTTACAGGTTTATCGTGCCTTACGTCATTTAAATCCATCGCCGTATTTATTCTTGGTACAAGGTCAAACTTTGCAAGATCAAAAGCCATTTCATATTGTGGGATCATCTCCAGAAATCTTGTCGCGTTTAGAAAATGGCATTGCTACGGTGCGCCCTTTGGCGGGCACACGTCCTCGTGGTAAAACTAAAGAAGAAGATTTGGCCTTAGAAAAAGATTTACTTTCAGATGAAAAAGAAATTGCTGAGCATTTAATGTTGATTGATTTAGGACGCAATGATGTGGGGCGCGTTTCTAAAATTGGTAAAGTGCAAGTGACTGATCAAATGGTGATCGAACGTTATTCGCATGTGATGCATATCGTCTCCAATGTGCAAGGCGAAGTTCGTGATGATGTAGATGCTTTGGATGTTTTTAAAGCAACTTTTCCAGCAGGTACTTTATCTGGAGCCCCAAAAATCCGCGCTATGGAAATTATTGATGAGGTAGAGCCTGTAAAACGTGGTGTTTTTGGTGGTGCTGTTGGTTATTTAGGCTGGCATGGCGAAATGGACATGTCGATTGCGATTCGAACCTGTGTTATTCGTGAAAATAAGGTCTTTGTTCAGGCTGGTGCGGGTCTCGTTGTGGACTCAAATCCTGAATCTGAGTGGAATGAAACCCAAATAAAAGCTCGCGCAGTGATCAAAGCGGTTGAATTATCATCAAATGGATTGATTTTATGAGTTTTTAGCGTTTTTTTTGAAAAAAACACTTGCATGGATTTCAAGTTTTGCTAAACTGCACACCGTTCCGATACGAAACGTACGAAACACTAAGAAAGAGCCGGCATAGCTCAGTTGGTAGAGCAACTGACTTGTAATCAGTAGGTCCACAGTTCGAATCCGTGTGCCGGCACCATCTTAAAGGTGTGTAGTAGTGAAGTAAAGAACAACACTGAAATAAGTGTGAAATGGTGAGATTCCCGAGCGGTCAAAGGGGGCGGACTGTAACTCCGCTACGAAAGTTTCGAAGGTTCGAATCCTTCTCTCACCACCATTAACTTCGATTGAAGTGGTTAATTACCAACATTAAGCGGGAGTAGCTCAGTTGGTAGAGCGGTAGCCTTCCAAGCTACATGTCGCGAGTTCGACCCTCGTCTCCCGCTCCATCGAAGATGATTGCTCTTATAGCTCAGTGGTAGAGCACTCCCTTGGTAAGGGAGAGGTCTCGAGTTCAAATCTCGATAAGAGCTCCAGATACAGTTTAGTAGATGTTCTACAAAGATTTTAAAAAGCAGGCTTATTAGTCTGCTTTTCAAGTATTGGGTGTCTGCTTTTTTAGGCGATATGTCGATGCTGAGCTTTTCTCAGAATTGTGTTCGACGTAAACGAGGAATATAAACATGGCTAAGGCTAAGTTTGAACGTAATAAGCCACACGTAAACGTGGGCACAATCGGTCACGTTGACCATGGTAAAACTACTTTAACTGCTGCGATTGCAACTATTTGTGCAAAAACTTACGGCGGTGAAGCGAAAGATTACTCACAAATCGACTCTGCTCCTGAAGAAAAAGCACGTGGTATTACAATTAATACTTCACACGTAGAATACGATTCTCCAATCCGTCACTACGCTCACGTAGACTGCCCGGGCCACGCCGATTATGTTAAAAACATGATTACTGGTGCTGCTCAGATGGACGGCGCGATCCTTGTATGTGCTGCGACTGATGGTCCAATGCCACAAACTCGTGAACACATCCTTCTTTCACGTCAGGTTGGTGTACCTTACATCATCGTATTCTTAAACAAATGCGACCTTGTTGACGACGAAGAATTACTTGAATTAGTAGAAATGGAAGTTCGTGAACTTCTTTCTACTTATGACTTCCCAGGTGATGACACTCCAGTTATCCGTGGTTCTGCTCTTGCTGCGCTTAATGGCGACGCTGGTCAGTACGGTGAGTCTTCAGTTCTTGCTCTTGTTGAAGCGCTTGACACTTACATTCCAGAACCAGAACGTGCTATCGACAAAGCATTCTTGATGCCAATCGAAGACGTATTCTCTATCTCAGGCCGTGGTACAGTAGTAACAGGTCGTGTAGAAGCTGGTATCGTGAAAGTAGGCGAAGAAGTTGAAATCGTTGGTATCAAAGATACAGTTAAAACAACTGTAACTGGCGTTGAAATGTTCCGTAAACTTCTTGATGAAGGCCGTGCGGGCGAGAACTGTGGTATTCTTCTACGTGGTACTAAGCGTGAAGACGTACAACGTGGTCAAGTACTTGCTAAACCAGGTACAATCAAGCCGCACACTAAATTCGACGCAGAAGTATACGTACTTTCTAAAGAAGAAGGTGGTCGTCATACTCCATTCCTTAACGGTTACCGTCCACAATTCTATTTCCGTACGACTGACGTAACTGGCGCAATCCAATTACAAGAAGGCGTTGAAATGGTAATGCCAGGTGACAACGTTGAAATGTCAGTAGAATTAATCCACCCAATCGCAATGGACCCAGGTCTACGTTTTGCGATCCGTGAAGGTGGTCGTACAGTAGGTGCTGGTGTCGTTGCGAAAGTAACTGCATAATTAAGTATACAAAATTTAAGTCGAGAATTTCGATTCTCGACTTACTCTGCAGGCTAGTAGTTCAATTGGTAGAGCGTCGGTCTCCAAAACCGAATGTTGGGGGTTCGAGTCCCTCCTGGCCTGCCACTTTTTTCGTAAAAGAGCTTGATGCTGGCTAAACTAGTCATATAATAAATCGCGAATTCTACGACGAGTAAAAAAATGTCGAATGATAAATCGCGTGACGCATTAAGCGACGCGCCTATCCCTCAAAGAAATAACTCTGCTGAAGTTGTCAGTTCTGGCTCACCATTAGATGTTGTGCTATGGATTATTGCATTGATTTTGATCATTGGTGCAACCATGGTAAATCAGCACTTGCCAGCATACTGGGCACCAGCAAATGATATTTGGGTGCGTGTTGGTGTAATTTTGTCTTGTATCATTGTGGCTTTAGGTTTATTATACGCCACCCATCAAGGCAAAGGCTTTGTTCGTTTGCTAAAAGATGCGCGTATTGAATTGCGTCGTGTCACATGGCCAACCAAGCAAGAGACTGTGACCACCTCGTGGCAGGTTCTTGCTGTAGTCGTTGTAGCATCTATTTTATTGTGGTGTTTTGACTATATTTTAGGCTGGTTTATGAAGTTTATTATCGGGTAAGAGAGCTATGAAACGTTGGTACATTATTCATGCCTACTCAGGCTATGAAAAACAGGTGATGCGTTCACTTAATGATCGAATCCAGCGTAGCGCTGTAGCCGATAGCTTTGGTGAAGTCCTTGTTCCTACCGAAGAAGTGGTAGAAATGAAGGATGGTAAGAAACGTAAGTCTGAGCGTAAGTTCTTTCCTGGCTATGTGTTAGTTGAAATGGAAATGAATGATGAAACTTGGCACATTGTAAAAGAGTGTCCTAAAGTTTTAGGTTTTATCGGTGGTACAGCAGAAAAACCTGCACCGATTACGCAAAAAGAAGCAGATGCGATTCTTGCTCGTGTACGCAATACTGGTGAAGCACCTCGTCCGAAGACGATGTTTGAACCAGGCGAAGAATTACTCGTAATTGACGGTCCATTCACCGACTTTAAAGGCGTGGTGGAAGAAGTTCTATACGATAAGTCACGTTTAACGTTGACGATTAATGTATTTAATCGACCAACTCAAGTTGAATTGGAATTTCGCCAAGTCGAAAAAACAATTTAATCTGGATTGGTTAAAAACGCCCGATTTATTCAATCGGGCATTGTTGTTGTAGTGATTGTCACTGCATGAAATATTGGGGAGCTGTAAAAGGCGTTTGTACCCAGAGGTAATTTGAAATGGCTAAGAAGATTGACGGCTATATCAAGCTGCAAGTTCCAGCTGGTAAAGCGAATCCATCTCCACCGATTGGTCCAGCACTAGGTCAACGTGGTGTTAACATCATGGCATTCTGTAAAGAATTCAATGCTGCTACACAAAAAGTTGAACCAGGTCTTCCAATTCCTGTAGTGATCACTGTGTACAACGACAAGTCGTTCACATTCATCATGAAAACTCCACCTGCATCTATTCTTCTTAAGAAAGCTGCTGGTATTCAAAAGGGTTCATCTGTACCTAACAAAACTAAAGTTGGTAAGTTGACTCGTGCTCAATTAGAAGAAATTGCGACTACTAAAGAACCAGATTTAACTGGTGCTGATTTAGACGCACGTGTTCGTACCATTGCTGGTTCTGCACGTTCTATGGGCTTGGAAGTGGAGCTATAAGACATGGCAAAGTTAACTAAACGTCAAAAAGCCATCGCTGCTGCTATTGAAGCTAACAAAGTTTACACTTTGGAAGAAGCAGTTGCTGTTCTAGCTGGTCTTCCTGCTGCGAAATTCAAAGAATCTTTGGATGTTGCGGTAAACCTAGGTGTTGACCCTCGTAAATCTGACCAAGTTGTTCGTGGTGCGACTACACTTCCTGCAGGTACTGGTAAAACAGTACGTGTTGCTGTGTTTGCTCAAGGCGCGGCTGCTGAAGCTGCTAAAGCTGAAGGCGCTGACATTGTTGGTTTTGATGACTTAGCTGAAAGCATCCAACAAGGTAACCTTGACTTTGACGTAGTAATTGCTGCTCCAGATGCAATGCGCGTTGTAGGTAAGTTAGGTACAATCCTTGGTCCACGTGGTTTGATGCCAAACCCGAAAGTGGGTACTGTAACTCCAGACGTTGCTGGTGCAGTTAAAAATGCGAAAGCTGGTCAAGCACGTTACCGTGTTGACAAAGCAGGTATTATCCACGCTGCGATCGGTCAAGTAGACTTCTCTGCTGAAGCTGTTCGTCAAAACGTTGAAACTTTGATTGCAGACTTGAAAAAGTTAAAGCCTGCAACTTCTAAAGGTGTATACATCAAAAAAATCACTTTGAGCTCAACTATGGGTCCTGGTCTTACTATTGATGTAAACAACGTTTCTAACTAAGTTTTACTTAGACAGAATTTTAAAGCCCTGAGTAATATTTGAAGCACTGCTTTAAATATTACGTAAGAGAGACCGGTTTCGGACTACTTACGAACTTAGGCAAACTTTGAATTGATAAATGTATATTTATCAGCGTCAAAGACCTCAGGCGAGGGGAGTTTTATGCTTCTCTCTTAATAACCCAGTCTGAGTAGACGCGGTGGTGTGATTTATTTCCTCCTCCGCGTGTAAGCTTGAAAGGGCTTACGAATTGGGGTGTACCTGTTAGGTGCATAAATCACCGTTAGGAGGTTTTACAATGGCTCTTCTTATCGAAGACAAAAAACAGATTGTTGCTGAAGTAAGCGAAGTTGCTGCTAAAGCGTTTTCTGTTGTTGTGGCTAACTATCAAGGTTCAAGCGTAGAGCAATTAACACAACTTCGTGTTGAAGCTCGTAAGTTGGGTGTTACTACACGTATCGTGCGTAATACTTTGGCTAAACGCGCTCTTCAAGACACTCAATTCGACATCTTGAACGACGACCTTGTTGGCCCAACCATTCTCGGTTTCTCAACTTCTGAAGACGACATGGGTGCAGCTGCACGCTTGTTCGAAGAATTTGCAAAAACTAACAAAGCATTTGAACTTAAAGCTGCTGCCTTTGATGGCAAAGTTTATCAAGGTGCTGAAGTTAGCGTTATCGCAAACCTTCCGAACCAAGAAAAAGCGCTTACTATGCTTGCGTCTGTTCTTCAAGCTCCTATTTCGAAATTGGGTCGCCTTATTACAGCGCTCAAAGAGAAAAACGAGTCAGAAGCCGCTTAATCCTATTTCCACACCATTCAATATCCATTTGGAGTTATTCTCATGGCTTTAACAAACGAAGAAATCTTAAACGCAGTTGCTGAAAAAACAGTTCTTGAACTTGTTGAATTAATTTCTGCTTTCGAAGAAAAATTTAACGTATCTGCTGCTGCTGTAGCTGTTGCTGCTGCTCCTGGCGCTGCTGCTGCTGCTGAAGAACAAACTGAATTCAACGTAGAGTTGACTTCTTTTGGTGCTAACAAAGTTGCTGTAATTAAAGCAGTTCGTGAAGCTACTGGTCTTGGTCTTAAAGAAGCTAAAGATATGGTTGAAGGCGCTCCTGCTGTTCTTAAAGAAGGCGTGTCTAAAGAAGAAGGCGAAGAACTTAAGAAGAAACTTGAAGAAGCTGGTGCTACAGTTACTCTTAAGTAATCTTAAGAGGAGTCGATTTTTTATAATCGGCTCCACAAAATGGCTGATGGCTCTTGGGTCATCAGCCTTTTTGCGTTACAATAATCGGCTCGACTCCAATTTGACTGATTTAAAAATCATCAAATTTAAACAATAAAGACAAACTTTAAACGCTTACCAATATTTTTCTATTCAAAAAATATTGTTAAGCGTTTTAATACCACTAAAAATTGCAGCATTTGTAAACAGTGGTGGCCATATCGGCCTGCGTAATTCCTTCTAAACCCGTTCTGCAGGCGGGTTTAGTTTACTTTCCGAGGACTCCAGATGGCATACTCATATACCGAAAAGAAACGGATCCGTAAGAATTTTGGTAAATTGCCTAGTGTTATGGATGCTCCGTACTTGCTCGCGATTCAAGTCGACTCGTACAGAACGTTCTTGCAAGATGGCAAATCACCAAAAAACCGCGAAGATATCGGTCTCCAAGCCGCATTTCGTTCAGTTTTTCCTATAGAAAGTTATTCTGGCAATGCTGCTCTAGAATTTGTTGAGTATAGCCTTGGTAAGCCGGAGTTTGATGTTCGCGAATGTATTCTTCGTGGCTCAACTTATGCGGCACCAATGCGTGTAAAAATTCGTTTGATCATTAAAGATCGTGAAACGAAATCAATCAAAGACGTGCGTGAGCAAGAAGTGTACATGGGTGAAATGCCACTCATGACGGATAACGGGACATTCGTTATTAATGGTACTGAGCGTGTAATCGTATCTCAGTTACACCGTTCGCCAGGCGTGTTCTTTGATCATGATAAGGGTAAAACTCACTCAAGCGGTAAAGTGCTTTATTCGGCACGTATTATTCCTTACCGTGGTTCATGGTTAGACTTTGAATTTGATGCAAAAGATTTAGTCTATGTCCGTATTGACCGTCGTCGTAAATTGCTTGCGACTGTGGTTTTACGTGCATTGGATTACAGCAACGAACAAATTCTAGATTTATTCTACGAGAAAGTACCTGTCTATTTAGACATGGGTAGCTACCAAATTGACCTTGTACCAGAACGCCTGCGTGGCGAAATGGCTCAATTCGACATTACCGATAATGACGGTAAAGTGATTGTTGAACAAGGTAAGCGTATTAACGCGCGTCATGTACGTCAAATGGAAGCTTCAGGCTTAACGAAGCTTTCTGTTCCAGACGAATATTTATATGAGCGTATTACTGCCCAAGATATCACTTTACGTGATGGCGAAGTGATTCCTGCGAATACCTTGCTAAGCCATGAAGTGATGGTGAAGCTGGCTGAAGGTGGCGTGAAGCAGTTTAATATTCTGTTTACGAATGACATCGATCGTGGTTCGTTCATTGCGGATTCTCTACGTGCAGATACAACAACAGGTCGTGAAGAAGCGCTTGTTGAAATCTACAAAGTAATGCGTCCAGGTGAGCCACCAACAAAAGAAGCAGCTGAAAACTTATTTAATAACTTATTCTTCTCTTCTGAGCGTTACGATTTATCGCCAGTTGGTCGTATGAAGTTTAACCGTCGTTTGGGTCGTCCTTACGAAGTCGGTACTGATCAGAAGTCACGTGAAGTTGAAGGTATCCTTTCGAACAGCGATATCACTGATGTATTAAAAACATTGGTTGAAATTCGTAACGGTAAAGGCGAAGTGGATGATATTGACCACTTGGGTAACCGTCGTGTTCGTTCTGTTGGTGAAATGACAGAAAACCAATTCCGTGTTGGTTTGGTTCGTGTTGAGCGTGCTGTAAAAGAGCGTTTAAGCCAAGCAGAAGCAGATAACTTGTCTCCGCAAGATTTAATCAATGCGAAACCAGTTGCAGCGGCAATCAAAGAATTCTTTGGTTCAAGCCAGTTATCTCAGTTCATGGATCAAAACAACCCATTGTCTGAGATTACACACAAACGTCGTGTATCTGCACTTGGTCCTGGTGGTTTAACACGTGAACGTGCGGGCTTTGAAGTACGTGACGTACATCAAACTCACTATGGTCGTGTATGTCCGATTGAAACGCCTGAAGGTCCAAACATTGGTTTGATCAACTCGCTATCTGTTTATGCAAAATGTAATAACTTCGGTTTCTTGGAAACTCCATACCGTAAAGTTGTTGATGGACGTGTAACGGATGAAGTTGAATACTTATCTGCGATTGAAGAAGTAGGCACTGTCATTGCACAAGCCGACTCTGCAGTCGATGCAGACAATCACTTGACGGAAGAGTTTGTTTCTGTACGTCACCAAGGTGATTTCGTGCGTATGCCACCTGAAAAAGTGACGCATATGGATGTATCTGCTCAACAGGTTGTATCTGTTGCAGCATCATTGATTCCGTTCCTTGAACACGATGATGCGAACCGTGCATTAATGGGTTCGAACATGCAACGTCAGGCTGTTCCGACATTATTGGCGGATAAACCGCTTGTTGGTACAGGGATGGAAGCAAATGTAGCACGTGATTCTGGTGTGTGTGTCATTGCAAACCGTGGTGGTGCGATTGAATACGTAGACGCTTCTCGTATCGTGATTCGTGTAAACGAAGAAGAGATGGTAGCGGGTGAAGCGGGTGTAGATATCTACAACCTGATCAAATATACACGTTCTAACCAAAATACATGTATCAACCAAAACGTCGTAGTTCGCATGGGTGACAAAGTTGCTCGTGGTGATGTATTGGCTGATGGTCCATCGACTGATGGTGGTGAACTTGCGCTTGGTCAAAACATGCGCGTCGCGTTCATGACTTGGAACGGTTATAACTATGAAGACTCGATCTTACTTTCTGAGCGTGTTCTTCAAGAAGACCGTTTAACTTCGATCCATATCCAAGAGTTATCGTGTGTTGCACGTGATACTAAATTGGGTGCTGAAGAAATTACTGCGGATATCCCGAACGTGGGTGAAGCTGCACTTTCTAAGCTTGATGAATCAGGTATTGTTTATATCGGTGCTGAAGTTGCAGCGGGCGACATCCTTGTTGGTAAAGTAACGCCTAAAGGTGAAACGCAATTAACACCAGAAGAAAAACTGCTTCGTGCAATTTTTGGTGAAAAAGCAGCTGACGTTAAAGATTCTTCTTTACGTGTTCCATCTGGTACGAAAGGTACAGTAATTGACGTTCAAGTGTTTACACGTGATGGTCTTGAAAAAGACGAACGTGCGCAAGCAATTGAAAAAGCGCAATTAGATGCTTACCGTAAAGACTTGAAAGAAGAATATAAAATCTTCGAAGAAGCAGCACGTGAACGTATTGTTCGCTTGTTGAGCGGTCAAGAATCGAATGGCGGTGGCGGCACGAAGCGTGGTGACAAACTTTCAGAAGATATGTTGTCTGGCTTAGAGTTGGTTGATTTACTTGAAATCCAGCCAAGTGATGAAGCGATTGCTGAACGTTTAACCCAAATTCAAGTGTTCTTGAAAGAGAAGAGCTTTGAAATTGACGAGAAATTTGCTGAGAAAAAACGCAAACTTTCTACAGGTGATGAACTAACAACTGGCGTATTGAAAGTTGTGAAGGTTTACCTTGCAGTTAAACGTCGTATCCAGCCTGGTGATAAGATGGCGGGTCGTCACGGTAACAAAGGTGTTGTGTCTAACATCCTACCAGTCGAAGACATGCCGCATGATGCCAATGGTGTTCCAGTCGATATCGTATTGAACCCGTTGGGTGTACCGTCACGTATGAACGTGGGGCAGATTCTTGAAACTCACTTGGGTATGGCTGCGAAAGGTTTGGGTGAGCAAATTGATAAGATGCTCAAACAACAGCGTGAAATTGCTGAACTACGTGTTTTCCTAGACAAAATCTACAACAAAGTGGGCGGTCAGCAAGAAGATTTAGACAGCTTAACAGATGATGAAATCTTGGTGTTGGCAGGTAACTTACGTGCAGGTGTACCTTTAGCAACTCCTGTATTTGATGGTGCTGAAGAAAGCCAAATCAAAGAGTTACTAGAGCTGGCTGAAATTCCACGTTCGGGTCAAACCGTATTGTATGATGGACGTACAGGTGAACGTTTCGACCGTCCTGTAACTGTAGGCTATATGTACATGCTTAAGTTGAACCACTTGGTTGACGACAAGATGCATGCCCGTTCTACAGGTTCTTACTCATTAGTAACGCAACAACCATTGGGTGGTAAAGCTCAGTTCGGTGGTCAGCGTTTCGGTGAGATGGAGGTCTGGGCACTTGAGGCTTATGGCGCAGCTTATACACTTCAAGAAATGCTCACTGTGAAGTCGGATGACGTTGAAGGTCGTACTCGTATCTATAAGAATATTGTAGATGGTAACCATTATATGGACCCAGGTATGCCTGAATCGTTCAACGTATTGACCAAAGAGATCCGTTCTTTAGGTATCAACATTGAACTGAAAAATGGTGACTAAGAAATCTCCCCCGATCCCTCTTTAAGAAAGAGGGGAGAAGTCCCCCTTAGTAAAGGGGGATTTAGGGGGATTTTTTGAGATTCCCTATTCAGTGAAAAAACAATATTTGTGACCCAGTCGAGAAGTGAAAATCTCCTCGACACACGGAGAAAAAAATTGAAAGACTTGCTCGATATCATGCGCAAAAAGACGGACTCAGACGGTCATGCTCCAGTTGAGTTTGATCGCATCCGTATTGGTCTTGCGTCACCAGAAATGATTAAGTCATGGTCTCACGGTGAAGTTAAAAAGCCTGAGACAATTAACTATCGTACGTTCAAGCCAGAACGTGATGGTTTATTCTGTGCCAAAATTTTTGGTCCAGTCAAAGATTACGAATGCTTGTGTGGCAAATACAAGCGTATGAAATACAAAGGCGTCATTTGTGAAAAATGTGGCGTTGAAGTAACAACTGCGAAAGTTCGTCGTGAGCGTATGGGTCACATCGAATTGGCTTCTCCAGTTGCACACATCTGGTTTTTGAAATCATTACCAAGCCGTATCGGTTTGCTTCTTGATATGACGCTACGTGATATCGAACGCGTATTGTATTTCGAATCTTATGTAGTAACTGACCCAGGTATGACTCCATTTGAGAAATACCAACTTCTTAACGATGAAGAATACTTCAATGCGTTAGAAGAACACGGTGATGAATTCACTGCGAAAATGGGTGCGGAAGCGGTTCAAGACTTGCTGAAAGATATCGATCTTGAAGCTGAGATTTCTCGACTTCGTGAAGAAATTCCACAAACAACGTCTGAAACGAAGTTGAAAAAAGCGTCTAAACGTTTGAAATTGATGGAAGCATTCAAAGAGTCGAACAACAAGCCAGAATGGATGGTGATGAATGTACTTCCAGTACTTCCACCAGATCTTCGTCCGTTGGTTCCACTTGAAGGTGGTCGTTTCGCGACTTCTGACTTGAACGATCTTTATCGTCGTGTAATCAACCGTAACAACCGTTTGAAGCGTCTTCTTGATCTTGCTGCGCCAGACATTATCGTACGTAACGAAAAACGTATGTTACAAGAGTCTGTAGATGCGTTGCTTGATAATGGTCGTCGTGGTCGTGCAATTACTGGTTCGAACAAACGTCCATTAAAATCTTTGGCAGACATGATCAAAGGTAAACAAGGTCGTTTCCGTCAAAACTTACTTGGTAAGCGTGTTGACTACTCGGGTCGTTCGGTAATTACGGTAGGTCCTAACTTACGTTTACATCAATGTGGTCTTCCGAAGAAAATGGCACTTGAATTATTCAAGCCGTTTATTTTCGCGAAATTACAAGCATCTGGTCAGGCAACAACCATTAAAGCTGCGAAGAAAATGGTTGAGCGTGAAACTCCAGAAGTTTGGGACGTTCTTGCATCGGTAATTCGTCAACATCCAGTGATGTTGAACCGTGCGCCAACACTTCACCGTTTGGGTCTTCAAGCATTTGAACCGATCCTGATTGAAGGTAAGGCAATCCGTTTACACCCGCTCGTCTGTGCTGCGTTTAACGCCGACTTCGACGGTGACCAAATGGCGGTTCACGTACCATTAACACTTGAAGCTCAATTAGAAGCTCGTGCGTTAATGATGTCGACCAACAACATCCTGTCACCTGCAAACGGTGAACCAATCATCGTTCCTTCTCAGGACGTTGTATTGGGCTTGTATTACATCACGCGTGATGCAATCAATGCCAAAGGTGAAGGCATGGTATTTGCGGATACGCATGAAGTTAACCGTGCATTGGCGACAGGTCAGGTTGCATTACACGCTCGCGTTAAAGCACGTGTACATCAAACTGTAATTGATGAAAATGGTAATCGTGAGCAGCAAACCATCGTTGTAGATACAACACCAGGTCGTTGCTTACTTTGGGAAGTTGTTCCTGAAGGTATGGATTTCCAACAAATTAACGTTGAGATGACCAAGAAAAACATCTCGAAGTTAATCAACTCTTGCTACCGTAAATTAGGTCTAAAAGATACAGTTATCTTTGCTGACCAATTGATGTACCTTGGTTTCCGTCAAGCGACACGTTCAGGCGTATCGGTAGGTATGGAAGACATGGTTATTCCGCCGACTAAGCAAGTGATTATTGACAAAGCAGAAACTGAAGTTCGTGAAATTGAACAACAGTTCGAACAAGGCTTTGTAACTGCGGGCGAGCGTTATAACAAAGTTGTCGATATCTGGGCACGTACCAATGACCAAGTTGCGAAAGCGATGATGGACAACTTGTCTTACACCACTGTGAAAAACAAACAGGGTGAAGATGAGAAGCAAAAATCATTCAACAGTATCTACATGATGTCTGACTCTGGTGCCCGTGGTAGTGCGGCACAGATTCGTCAGCTTGCAGGTATGCGTGGTTTGATGGCAAAGCCAGATGGCTCGATCATTGAAACGCCAATTAAGGCGAACTTCCGTGAAGGCTTAACGGTACTTCAGTACTTTATTTCGACGCACGGTGCACGTAAAGGTTTGGCCGATACTGCATTGAAAACAGCGAACTCTGGTTACTTAACACGTCGTCTGGTAGATGTAGCACAAGACTTGGTGATCACTGAGCCTGATTGTGGCACTTTAGGTGGCTTAGTCATGACTCCGTTCATTCAAGGCGGTGATGTAATCGAGAACTTAGGTACTCGAGTACTGGGTCGTGTAGTTGCAGAAGACGTGAAAAAAGCAGGTTCTGACGAAGTTATTCTTCCACGTAACACTTTAATTGACGAAAAACTTGCAAACTTCCTTGAAGAAGCAGGTGTCGATGAAGTTAAAGTTCGTTCAGTTGTAAACTGTGAATCTACATTTGGTGTGTGTGCGAAATGTTACGGCCGTGACTTGGCACGTGGTCACTTGGTGAACCCAGGTGAATCTGTGGGTGTAATGGCTGCTCAATCGATTGGTGAGCCAGGTACACAGTTAACGATGCGTACCTTCCACGTGGGTGGTGCTGCGAGCCGAACTTCTGCTGCAAACAGTGTACAAGTACGCAACAAAGGTACTGTACGTTTCCACAACGTGAAAACTGTACAACATGCCAAAGGTCACTTAGTTTCTGTTTCACGTTCAGGTGAAATCGGTATTGCAGATGACTTAGGTCGTGAGCGTGAACGTTATAAACTGCCATACGGTGCGTCAATCTTATTGAAAGATGGCGAAGCTGTAGAAGCAGGCGGTATCGTAGCGACTTGGGATCCGCATACACATCCACTCGTTACCGAAGTTGCAGGTAAAATCCGTTTCAGCCAAATCGCTGACGGTGTGACGGCAACTTCTAAAACTGATGATGCAACAGGGATGACAACTGTTGAAATCTTACCTGTAACAGCACGTCCTGCTTCTGGTAAAGATTTACGTCCTGCGGTGGTATTAGATACAGCTGATGGCGGCGAACAGTTCTACTTCTTGCCACAAAACACAATTCTTTCTGTCCGTGATGGCGAAACAATTGGTGTGGGTGATGTTATTGGTCGTGTACCACAAGAATCTTCACGTACTCGTGATATTACCGGTGGTCTTCCACGCGTTGCGGACTTGTTCGAAGCTCGTAAACCGAAAGAACATGCAATCTTGGCTGAAGTGTCAGGTATCGTGAGCTTCGGTAAAGAGACCAAAGGTAAGAACCGTCTGGTAATCACGCCTGATGATGGTTCTGAAATTTACGAAGAATTGATTCCAAAATGGCGTCAAATCAACGTGTTTGAAGGTGAACATGTGAACCGTGGTGAAACCATTTCTGATGGTCCACAAAACCCACATGACATTTTACGCTTGAAAGGTGAAGTTGCATTAACCAACTACATCGTGAACGAAGTTCAAGACGTTTACCGTCTCCAAGGTGTAAAAATCAACGACAAACACATTGAAGTGATTGTACGTCAGATGCTACGTAAAGTAGACATTACTGATGGTGGTGATACCAGCTTCATCAAAGGCGAACAAGTGGACTACATCCGCGTTGTAGGTGAAAACCAAGCCGTACTTGCTCAGAACAAGTTCCCTGCGAAGTTTGAACGCCAGTTGATGGGTATTACCAAAGCGTCACTTTCTACTGACTCGTTCATCTCTGCTGCATCGTTCCAGGAAACAACACGTGTGTTAACTGAAGCGGCTGTAACAGGTAAAGAAGATGATTTACGTGGCTTGAAAGAGAACGTAGTAGTAGGTCGTTTGATTCCTGCAGGTACAGGTTTGGCTTACCATTTAGAACGTCGTCGTCAAGAAGCAGAAGCTGCAGAGCTTGAGCTTCACAATGACTTCTCTGATGTAGACCAAGCGCTTAGCCAAGCATTTAGCGATGAGTTTAATGGTCTTTAATTAGTCCTTAAATCATGATGAAAAGCCACCTTCGGGTGGCTTTTTTACATTCTGAAGCAGAACGACTAAAAAAAATCACATAATTAAATGGATAAAGTTCTATGCTTAAACGTAAATCCATAATTAAATATAAGGTATTAAGAATATGAATTTTAACAATAAATTAATTTTAAGTGTATTGGGGATGCTGGCAGCAGGTTCTGTATTCGCAGCGCCCATGCCCAATGCTATCGTGATTGAAGATAAAGCAGTGGTACCTATTGTAAAAACTCAAGTGATTCGAACTATGCCGGGTAGAGAGCCTGTTCGCACCGTGAATGCCACCATTTTTGAAATGACCAACAAAGGTAAGGATGTCGTTGCACGTGATGTCGTGGTTGTGGATGACAAAGCCCAATTTTCTGATGAAAAAATGAAAGCACCTATGGTGCAAAAGGGTAGTGTAATTGTGCCGACTTCAAAAATTGAAGTAAATTCAAAAGTGACCAGAGATGGTGAAGTCGTTGCTGAAGGAAAGCAATTAGACGCTTCTGGAGTTGAGTTTAAGAAAGGGCAGGATCCTGTACAGAAAAATTTGAAGATTAATCAAATTCAAAATCATGAACATAGTAAAAGTGCAACCCATGCTGTCATTCAAAATGATGGTAAAACAACTAAAGATGTGGTGGTGATTAAAGATGAGTGAGATGTAGTTAGTTAATGTAGTCTTTCAGGTTACAAAATCCTCGTAATTTTATTGGGATTTTTACATAAAACTTCATCTTCGCTCCTTAATACTTTTATAGAGTTGCTACTGGGACAATGGGAAATGGAGATACACTCATGAAAAAGTTAATGAATTTAGCCATTATTGCGACAGTTTCTGCACTCGTTTTCACTGGATGTAGCAATATGTCTGCATCAGAGCAGCGTGTGGGCGCAGCAGCCTTGGGTGGTGCAGTCGGTGGTAGCGTTGGTAGCCGTGTAGGTGGCAGTACGGGTGCTGCTCTTGGTGCAGGTGCAGGTGCCGCGGTAGGAAGTAAATCTCAAAGTGGTTCGACCAAGAATGCAACGTATAGTGGTGTAGGTGCAGGTGTAGGTGCTGTTATTGGTAAGTCGGTATTTGGTGGCGATGCAGGTGCTGCAATTGGTGGGGCAATTGGTGGTGGTGCTGGGGCTGCAATAGAAAACAATAATCGTTAAATCTCTGTTGTATCACATCTGAGATTTAAAGATTGGAAAAAGGCGCTGAATATAGCGCCTTTTTTATTTTAAATCGGGTTTGGCTTTTTTACGTCGAATGTAGACTGTTTTTTCTACTTCAGCAATGCGCACCCCAGCCTCATCATAAATACTTAACTGATAAATACGATTTACTGGAGAATAGTCCTCTGCCAAGGTTTTAATTTGTTTAATTTCTGCTGCATCAATTCGAATATCTGCATAGACAGTGCCACGCCCAGGAGATAAAAACTGAATCTTGGCAGCTTTGTCCCAGACGATGTATTTTGAGCCAAGGTGATGCATCAGTAATAACATGTAGAATGGATCGATCATCGAATAGAGACTGCCGCCAAAATGTACTCCAACAATATTTTGGTTCTTGCGTGTCAGGGGCATTTTGACCCGAATATGGTAGTTGGGAAAGTCAATCTTTTCGACCTGAATGCCTGCACCACGGTATGGAGCATAACGATTTAGAATAAATTTGGTAATGGTAGGAACGCTTTGTAATCTTTTGAGAATACTCATGATGCAAAATATTTTTATAAGAGCTTGATCTCATCTTAACCTGACACTCAAAAAATGCAAATCAAGCGACGGTAGTTCGTCTGATTGTAGAAAAAATACGATAAAACAAAAAGGAAACATAATATGCAAGTCCAAACTCAATGGGTGACCACCACCGATCAGCAGCACCTTTATGTCAAAGTGTGGGGAGAGGTGCAGAATCCTGCCTTAGTCTTGGTGCATGGTTATCCAGATAATCAGGAAGTCTGGGAACCTGTAATTCGTTTATTAGCCAACCAGTTTTATATCATTACCTATGATGTCCGTGGAGCAGGTCAATCTTCTGTACCGAAATCCATTCAAGCTTACGCATTGTCACAACTTTCAGCAGATTTGCAGGCGGTGGTCGATGCGGTACTTCCAGAACGTGAATTTCATCTGGCTGCGCATGATTGGGGATCTATACAATCTTGGGAGTCGGTTACGGATCAGCACTTTGGGCAGCGGATTTTGTCCTATACCACCATTTCTGGTCCGTGTTTAGATCACGCTGCATTTTGGATGCGTGAGCAATTTAAGACACAACCACAACAGTTTTTGAAACAGCTTGGTAAGTCATGGTACATCATGGCATTTCATCTACCACTCGTGGCGCCTACGGTTTGGCGTTTCTTTAAGCCTCAGTATTGGGGACGCGTGCTACAAAAGTTGGAACAGGCGCAAGATTTACCTTTAAATACGCATATTGCTAAAGATGGTCAGTATGGTGTGGGGCTGTATCGGGCGAACTTTCTGCCTAGACTGACTCAGCCACGACAACGTTTTGCCCAATGTGCAGTACAAGCCATTGTGTTGAAGAAAGATAATTTTGTCAGTCCTGCATTGATTGATGAAATACCAAAATGGAGTCCTGATTTTCAGCGGGTCGATTTAGAAGCAAACCATTGGGCAATATTAAGTCAGCCTGAGGCCATTGCGCAGTTAATCGCGAATTTTGCTCGCACATAGAACAGGCTAGAGAACTCGTTGGTTGTGACAAGAAGACAGACAACGAGTTCGATGTTTGTAGTTCCTTTCAATCGAGAATTGAGTCCTGAGAAACCCGATCAAATTACAGTTTCAATGTATCGAATCTGCTAAGATAGCGCTTTTTTTATCATCTTCAGTTTTTCATGAATGCAGTAGTAATTGCGATTGCCGTGATGTTTCTTTTGTCACTGGCACGAGTTTCTGTTGTTCTGACTTTGGTCATTTCAGCAATTATTGGTGGCTTGGTTGCAGGGCTCAGTTTGTCCGATACCGTAAGTGCATTTAATGCAGGTTTAGGGGATGGGGCTGAAGTTGCCTTAGCCTATGCGGTGTTGGGAGCTTTTGCATTAGCACTGTCTAAGTCCGGTTTACCAGACCTATTGGCACATAAACTGATTGGTTTATTAGGAGCCGAAGTTTCACATCAGCGAGCACGTAAGGTGAAATATTTGCTGTTGAGTATTTTACTGGTCGCGGCAATTTGTTCACAAAACCTAATTCCAGTTCATATCGCATTTATTCCTGTTTTGGTTCCACCTTTATTAAAAGTCATGAATCACTTAAATTTGGACCGCCGTGCTGCGGCTTGTGTCCTAACTTTAGGTTTGGTGGGAACATATATTTTCTTGCCTGTGGGTTTTGGTGCAATTTTCTTAGAACAAATTTTGATGGGTAATATCAACAAGATTGGTGCTGCATATCATTTACATGTTGATCGTTGGATGATGCCAGTCGGTATGGCTATTCCAGTGGTAGGGATGGTGCTTGGGACATTAGTAGCCGTCTTTGTCAGCTACCGCAAGCCACGTCATTATGTTGATCGTGAAGTGGTACGTGTCACCACGATTGATTTGGATAAACCAATTCGTGCAGGTGAAGTGAATTTCGAGCAAGATGCCGAAGAGCTGAAACGTGAAGCGGAGAATGTACCTGTAATTGCGAAAAAGACTATCTTTATGGCACTTTTAGCGATTATTTTGACCCTCATTGCACAATTATATTCGGGTTCGATGATCTTGGGTGGTTTGGTTGGTTTCTCCGTGTTATCCGCAGCAGGTATTTTCAAATGGCAAGAAGCAGATGATGTTTTTGTACAAGGCATGCGCATGATGGCTTTAGTTGGATTCATTATGATTTCGGCGGCAGGTTTTGCTTCGGTGATGACACATACAGGTGATATTAATCAGTTAGTGAATGGTGTAGTGCATCTGATCGGTGACAACCGCGCATTGGCAGCATTCTTGATGTTGTTTATTGGTCTATTTGTAACGATTGGAATTGGTTCATCTTTTTCAAGTGTGCCTGTTTTGGCCGTTATTTATGTTCCGCTTTGTGTACAGTTCGGCTTTTCTCCTTTGGCGACAGTGGCTTTAATTGGTACGGCTGCTGCACTTGGTGACGCAGGTTCACCTGCATCAGATTCAACTTTGGGTCCAACTGCTGGTTTGGGTGTAGATGGACAGCACGATCATATATGGGATACGGTTGTACCAACATTTATTCATTTTAATATTCCCTTATTGGTCTTTGGTTGGATTGCGGCCATGGTCCTTTAATATAATTTTGAGTGTTTTAATATAACCTGAATCGCGGATAAGAAATTGACTTGAAAAAGAGAAGGACTAGAGCCATCAGTTGAGTTACCACACCAAACTTAAAGCTCTAGTCCTGATGTTCAATAGTACCGAATTATTCTGCATAATTGATGATTTCTTTCTAAAATTTGAATCAATCTATTGGAATTTCTTAAAGCAGAACCTTCGATGCTCAAGAGTTCGCCCTGCTCAGCTCAGTATTTCTGAAATTACCTTTATTGCAATTTGGTATAAGTGCTCTCATTTCAATAATTTCAAAGCATTCTTCACAGCGTTAAAATATAACAATAGCCATCTATTTAAACATCTACCATGTTATCAACGCATGATTCATCTGATGAATACACATCAACTGGCTTTACATGCCCTACATTTTGCTTTGATGAAAGATCAGCAAAGCAATTATTTATGGATTGATTCAACCATATTACCTGTCTGTAAAAACCAGAGAATACAACGGCATAAAGCCCTGTCTACGATTGCAACACGAGGTAAAAGCTCAATGGGATGGTTCTTTGGCTGTAAGCTGCATTTGTTGATGAATCAATCAGGTGGAATAGTAAATACGGTTTTATCCAATGGACATACAGCAGATATCAAAATGGTGGAACAACTAGTCAAAGGAATGACTGCAAAATTGTATGCTGATCGTGGCTATATTAGTCAAGAATTAAAGAGTAGATTAAGAGTACAAGGTGTTGATTTAATTACTTATCACCGAAAGAACATGAAATCTATACAGTTATTAAAAGCAGATGAATACCATCTAAAACAACGCAATAAAATAGAAACTTTATTCAGTTTGCTGAAAGGGACGTACAATCTAGTGACAACTAGAGCTAGAAGTGTTGCAGGCTATTTAGCTGGTATTTATGCATCTTTATGTGCTTATCAAATATGTCATCAAAATAAACCGATGATTCGTATTATGGAAATATCGGCTTAAGCAGGATTCGGGTTAATATATTTTATATTTCAATTTTATAATATAAAATATATTTAAAATATACTTTATATTAAACCTGAGTAATATACTCTGAATATAATAATAAATATCTGATTAATATGGTTGGTTTTAAATACCAACCGTATTGGTCAAATTAAAATAAATAACTATATTAATCATGTATTTAAAAATAAATTAAATTTATATTAATTAATGGGTATTGCATATTAATAATGGTCTTGTTTAATATTAATTAAGTGTTAAGTTTCTTATTATAAAAGGTTGTTTAATATGTTGAAACAAGCTGCTCTTATTGCATTATTAGGGGTTTCTGCATCTGCGATGGCAGGTGGCTGGCAGGTCAAAGTCGGTGGATCTACAATTGCTCCAACTCAAGACACAACAGTTGCTGGTGTTGGTGTTGTAAAAGCAGAAAGTGAATTGGCATTTACCCCTTCTGTAGAGTATTTCTTTGGTGATTCTCCTATTTCTGCTGAATTATTATTAGCTGCTCCAGTCAACCATGATGTGTCAATCAATGGTGAGAATGCAGTTAAAATTAAGCATTTGCCACCAACATTAACTGTTAAATATAATTTTAAAAATTCAACCCGTTTTACACCATACATTGGGGTAGGTGGAACAGCATTTATTGCTTGGGATGAGGAAACTAAAGGTGCTCTTTCTGGTGCATCGGTTAAAGTTAAAGAAGATTATGGTTTTGCGGGTCAAGTTGGTTTTAATTTCCAACCAGCAGATGCGAAAAACTGGGGTGTATTTGTAGATGCACGTTATGCACAACTTAGCCCAGAAGTGCGTGTAGAGAATACACCAATTAAATTTGATCTAGATATTGACCCAATGGTTTATACCATCGGCTATAGCTATAAATTCTAAGTAATAAAAATAACAATAATAATAACAGCGCTAAAACCTCATCCTTGGATGGGGTTTTTTTATGTTCTTTGTTTGAGTATCTGCAACAATCTTTCACTATGCAGACGCAAAAGATTACACTTTATCCTACTGATTTTGTTTAAATTGAACAAAAAATAGAGTGTTTAAACATGAGAATTTTAAAAATAACTTTATTAATAGTGTCTTCATTCACTGCAATGGGAAGCTATGCTGCCAGTTTTGATTGTGCGCGTGCAGTAACTGTCACTGAACATAAGATCTGTAACCAGCTTGGCTTGAATGATGCCGATGTGAAAATGGCAACAAGTTATAATATTTTAAAACGGTTGGTGCCTATGGGAACGCGTTCAGTGATTCAGGATGAGCAAGTGAAATGGCTGCGTTTACGTGATCAATGTCGGGATAATCTACGTTGTTTAAACGATGTATATGCCATGCGGCAGCAACGAATAGATTTATATTTACAGCAAATTTATCAACGTGGACCGTATTAAAAAACATAAATGATTAAAAAAAGAACAATTGCTATTGAAAAATCATCGAGTCACTCCAATTCATTAAGCATCTGATAAAAACACTGTGTGAATGAATTCGAGGAAGGTTGTATGAGCGAACACAATACACAAAAACATAGCTTTCAGGCTGAAGTGGCACAATTACTCCATTTGGTGACTCACTCACTTTATTCAAACCCAGAGATCTTTTTGCGTGAGTTAATTTCGAATGCTTCTGATGCCTGCGATAAACTGCGTTTTGAAGGTATTAATCATCCTGAATTTTATGAGAATGACCCGAATTTACATGTACGGATTATTTTAGATAAAGAACAAAAAACACTGACTATTTCTGATAATGGTATTGGTCTGACGCAACAAGAAGCAATTGATAACCTTGGAACGATTGCCAAGTCGGGTACCAAGGACTTTATGTCGAAATTGACAGGTGATCAAAAAGCCGATGCACAGTTGATTGGTCAGTTTGGTGTAGGTTTTTATTCGGGCTTTATTGTCGCGGATAAGATTACAGTAGAATCACGTCATGCAGGTGTGCCTGAGCAGGAAGCGGTACGCTGGATTAGTGGTGGTACAGGGGACTTTGAAGTTGAGCAAATTGAAAAAGTAACCCGTGGTACAGACATTATTCTGCACTTACGTGAAGATGCTTTAGATTATTTAGAAAGCTATAAAGTTAAGCAAATTGTCAATAAATATTCTGACCATATTAGCTTGCCAATTGAAATGCAAAAAGAGGTTTGGCAGGAAGAAGAAGTAGCCGAAGGTGAAACACCGAAAGGCGGTCAGATGGTCAAAACGGATGAATGGGAAGCAATTAACTCTGCCAGTGCTTTATGGACACGCAGTAAAAATGAAGTCACTGAAGAGCAATACATCGAGTTTTATAAGAACTTGAGTCATGATTTTGACGCTCCATTGGCATGGGCACATAACCGTGTCGAAGGTAGTACCGAATATACGCAATTACTGTACATCCCAAGCAAGGCACCGCACGATATTTTCACGCGTGAGGCTAAAGCAGGGATCAAGCTGTATGTGAAGCGCGTGTTTATTATGGATGATGCGGATAATTTAATTCCGAACTATCTACGCTTTGTGCAAGGTGTAGTGGATAGTGCAGATTTACCGCTGAATGTTAGCCGTGAACTGTTACAAGAAAGCCGTGATGTCCGTACCATTCGTGAAGGTAATGCACGCCGTATTTTGACCGTGTTGGATAGTTTGGCGAAATCGGAAGATGAAAAAGACCAAGAGAAATTCAAAACTTTCTATGCTGAATTTGGTTCGGTCTTGAAAGAAGGCTTGGGTGAAGACTTTGGTAATCGTGAGCGCATCTTAAAGTTACTACGTTTTGCGACATCTACTCACGATGAGATCAGTACTTCTTTAGCAGACTACAAAGCACGCATGAAAGAAGGGCAGAAAGCCATTTATTATGTGACTGCGGAAAGTTTGAATGCTGCGAAGAACTCGCCACAATTAGAGTTGTTCAAGAAAAAAGGCATTGAAGTGTTATTAATGGCTGACCGAGTAGATGAGTGGGCAATGAATTTTGTTCAGGACTTCGATGGTACGCCAATGCAAAACGTGTCTAAAGGTGCAGTGGATTTAGGCGACTTGCAAGATGCGGAAGAGAAGAAAGCCCTTGAAGCTGCTGCCGAACAATTTAAACCTGTCGTGGATAAATTGTCGGATGCCTTAAAAGCAAAAACCAAAGAAGTCCGTGTGACTACGCGTTTAGTAGACTCACCAGCGTGCTTGGTAACTAGTGAAGGTGAACTTTCACCTCAACTCGTCCGCATGTTGAAACAAGCAGGTCAGGCAGTGCCTGAAAGCAAGCCAATTCTGGAAATCAACCCTGAGCATCCATTGGTGAAAAAGTTAGATGGTAGTACCCATTTTGAAGATCTTGCTAATGTGATCTTTGATCAGGCGGTAATTGCAGAAGGTGGTTTACCTGAAAATCCAGCTGAATATGTAAAGCGTATTAATCAGTTGTTACTTAAATAAAACCTGAATTGATGTAAAAAGGCAACCTGTAAAAGGTTGCTTTTTTATTGAGCATTTTTGTGGATAACGCAAAAGTTATCCACAGAAAACTTAGAACAAGGCTTCTAAGCGTAATAAAGTACTTAGATAATGACTACGGTCTGCACGATGATCATTGTAATAATTGAGATCGGTTTGCACATAAAACCATTCACGCCATAAAGGCTGCCGCCATGAAATGAATGGTCCCCAACTATTTAGACGTAAATCTGAATTATCCAAATAGCCACCTGTGTAGATTCCGTAGTTAAACCGATTGCCTTGAAAGAATTGATGTTGACGGAAAGCGTAGTTGTCCCAATTTAAATCATCTTTTTGTGCATCGGCATAGGTTAAGCTGAATTGGTCACTCAAAAAAGCTTCGTTAGGACGTGCATGAGTCAACTCTAAGTTGGTCCGCAAGTAATTTTCACTGTCGACCCCGTAACGGTAAATTTGTTCCGCGTGAAAGAAAAAGTCATTTTCTAGCGCCCAATCTTTTTTCGCTTTTAAACGTAGATAGATATCATCGCCTGAACGAACCCCGATATCAAAGTCGGTTTCAAATGGTAAGCGCTTGGAAATATCTGACCAACGCAAAGCCAATGAACTGTTGGCATCTCGGTTTTGACGCCGATCGTAGGCTTTGTCATTGTCTGGGCTCGGTGGGTTCTCATTGGTGATGGCGACGTTATTGGCTAATTCGTTATCTAGAGAGTCATCACCAAAGACCAGACTGAGTTTTTTTTCTAAGTTGGGCAAACTGATCTTACCGCGGATACGCGGCTTAATGTCGTATTCATCGTGTTTATTCCAGCGGTTATCAATTAATACCCTTAAGGTTGCGGAAGCTGGGGTTTCGGTATTTTTTGCACCAAACCAACCATCAATGGTTTGAGAGGTATCATCAGCCCAGTTACGAATGAGCTTTTGTTGACGATCCACCCAAGTTTGATTTTCAGTGACCACTGTTGAAGGTACAATTTGCTCATCGGATTGTTCAGGCAGAACCGTTGGGGCTGAATCGATCCAACGTGGAATAGTATAGAACAAGCTATCCTCTGGTGTGGGTGCTTGCTCAATCGTATAAGGGGGTGAAGCAGGGGAGGCTTCTTGAGGTTCACTCGTATTTGCCCAGCTTGAGGTGTGGACCATCCCCAAGGCAACCATCAACACAAGTGGCTGGGTAAAAGTTTTTCTCATTGTAGGCATTATCATGATCTTTTATTCTAAATTTACATCTCAAGTTTGGTAAATTTTAGGGATGAAAATCAAGCTTTTGCTACAAAATAAAATAAATTAACTGCCAATGTATATTTGAATGGCATCATACAATTTTGATGCTGAAATGGGTTGAGGGAGAGTTTGAATAATCTTTTGAATCAACTGCCACGATACCCCTTGATGGCGGTCTAAGAGAATATAAGGATAAGCTGTTTCTTCGCGTAATAACTGTAGTCGAGATTGACCATGAATGACACGAATTTTCTGCCGTTCTTTGAGTAAGATAATTGGGGTTCTGTAGTTGGCTGAAGTTTCTTCAAATGCAATTAATTTATGCTTTTGAATGCAGTTTGCGGGAATAAATGGTTGATAACTTTCAGTGTTCCAGACTAATTCGGCTTGTTCACTATACAGTTCGAAAAATTGCTGTGCGTTTTTACATTGCTTAAGTAATTGCTCATTTGGTAGTAATTTGAGTGCCACGAGTTCGTAAGCATAATGTTGGCTGACAATATTACCAAGCCGTATGGCATGTAACTGATCTTCTGCACCTAAAATCACGATATATTTGACAAAGCGTCCTTGAGCATTAATTTGTTCAGCTAAATACACAGGCTGATTGTTATATTGTTGTAGTTGACTTGCTGAAACAATGATTTCCAATAAAGGCATTAACTCGGAAACATTGTCCAACGTTAAGTGGCAAAGCTCTAATTCTTGTGCTTGTGGAAATTGTAATGCGGCTAAACGACATTTCCACTCGCCCAGTTCAACAATTTGTGGAAGTAAAGAATTGGGTTCAAGTGCTGCAGTTGCTGTTTTGAGAAGTAATCCACTTGTTGTTTGGGGTTCAGCGGAAGCTAACGAGGGTTTTGTATCCTCTTGTTTAGGGCTTAGCGAAAGACTTTCCATTGAAAGAGCTGCTGCATCCCAATCTGTATTTTGCGTTGATGTGCCTTGTGGTATCAGCGATTCAAAAGAAAATGGACGATTTATGCTATGAGATTCTGGAATCGATTGACTTGAATTCTGCAAAGGAACCACACTGTTTCGGCTCATTTTAAAAGTTTTGCCTGTTTCTAAGGTTTCTTGGTTTAGTTCGGTATCGGTTTTTAATGCTGCATAAATTTCTTGTTGTTCTAACATCCATGCATAATTTTTTTCCAGTCCATCCCAGTCACTCAACAGTGCGGTACGATTCGGGGCTGGAATATACCAGATTTGAAAGCCTAAATTAGCACGATGTAGAATTGCCCAACCCATTTCAGGGTGTTGCTCAAGCGCCTGCTCCAAGGCTAAATCTTGCTTAAATACGCCTCGAAAAGTTTGTACATATAATGAATGTTGAGCAAATTCCTGCGCGGCAAGTTCAGGCTGCATATGCGATTTAAAATTTAAAATTTGTTTTTTAAAAATCGGTTCATCACAATGAATAAAAATTTCTTTCAGACGGCATTTGGATTTGGCAATTTCATAAAATGACAAAGACCGTTGGTCTAAGCTATGAATAAGACCTTGTAATTCCTTGGCTAAATGGGCTTTTTCTAAAACATTCATAGGCTGTCTTTAAAGATGCTGTTGTGCCTTTTCCAAATAACTGGCCAAAACAATATTGGCGGCTATTTCTAATAATTTATATTCAGTTGAAGTGTGTTGCGGATAGCGTTCAGCCATCACAATCAATTCATCCAGATTGATGGTTTGAGGTGCAACTTTTCCTTGAATGAGCGCTTGAATATCTTGCATCTGCATGAAATTTAACTCTTGATTCAATGATCTAGATGATTTGATTATATGGATTTATAAGAAAAAAACATGAAATTTTTTGTCATATTTGACGCATTTTTATATGAATATGACATTTATTTAATATTTTTCATTAAAAATATTCGTAACAATTCATTTTTTAGTGAAACTTAACGACAACCGTTATGGAAAATAGCAGATTGCTGCCACGTTGTGATTGTTGGTTTTCGTGTTGTAGCAATAACTTAATCATAAAAAAACAGCCCGATTGAGGGCTGTTTTTTTATTGCGCAAAATATTTTGTCTTAAGCAGCATCTTTTGCAGGCGCTGACACATCTTGAGCAATATGTTCAGTTGGTGTCGCAGTTGAAGTTTGTGCTTTCACCTCTTTTTCTACTGGGAAATTAGGTACAAATACTACCTGAGCAGAAACTTGAGCAGAAATCGCAAACGCAGCAATAGCCAAAATAGATTTCATGATTGACATAAAAATCACCTTGATAACAGAGAGAACATCCAAATTGGATAGGGATAAAAAATAAGCGAATTAATAATATCAAAAAATGATCAAAATGGGGCGAATTTCAGCCAAAAAAAGAATGAATGCTTGGTCAAATTATTGTTGTAAATCAATATAATAGAGTTATTGCTCTAAGATTGTCTTAACAATTAAGACAATCTTGTAGGGGTGGAAAAACATTGAAAAATAAAACATTTAACGGTGTTTAGGCTGATGCTTTTGATACATTTTTGTACTCATAATTCCGATGACTGCACCTGAAAAAGGACTAAGTTTAGGAAGGAAACGCCCTGCAATTGCACCCATCACAGCACCTGCAAAAGCAGGTGAAACACGAGATTTCTTTTTGGTTTGGGTTGATCTAGCACGGGAAAAATCTTGCGTGGTTGGCGCGTCAGTAGTTTGATCGAGAATAGTTTGATATTTCATATGGACCTCATGTCAAAGTTAGCTGAGTAACTGTACTGTTCTAGCCTATCGCAAGGTTGTGTAACGATTGTCAGGTTCCTGTGTAGCCTAGGCTGACTTTATACAAGTGAATTGTTGTGATTATTGGTTAAAATGTGGTCGCTGTATGAATTCGGTGATATCGCTTTGCAGGGTAATGTCGAAATTGTGTTGACAGAAAAAAACCTCCAAAGTTAGTACTCAGGAGGTTTAAAAATGATAGCAATTAAATCATGAGAGGCTTATTTGGATTACTCTGTAGTTGAGTCACATTGTCCATCGGCATCGCATTGATTTACGTCAGGCGCTGTATCTGTATCGTGTGCTGTTTCCATCGCTTTTTCTAAGACTTGTAAGAAGACTTCGCGAGGCTGTGCACCAGCTAAAGCAACGCGCTGATCAAACACAAAGAAAGGTACGCCAGTGACTTTGAGCTGATCGCGTGCGACTTCCTGATCAAATTTAACAAAGTCTGCGTATTCATCTGAATTCAACACATCATCGACTTCAACAGGGTTTAGTCCAATACGTGCAGCAACGTCTTCAATGGTTTCACGCTCACCAATTGGCAAACCTTGGGTCATATAGCTGTAGAAAAAGGCTTCTTTCGCTTCAGAACCCAAGCCTTTACTTTGTGCTAAGTGGATAATACGGTGTGCATTAAATGTATTGCCAGAATTGGCATTTTCCCAATTAAACTCAATACCTTCTGCTGCGGCCATTGCTGCAATATTACGTTGCATGTCTTCAACTTCTGCAAGTGTACGACCATATTTTTGTGCTAAACGTTCAGAGTTTGAAATCTCTTGGCGTAGCGGTGCTTCAGGGTCAAGCTCAAAGCTGTGCCAATGCACTTCTAGTTCTACACCCGCTTGCTCTGCCGCAGCTTCTAAACGTTTTTTTCCGATATAGCAAAATGGACAAACGACATCGGACCAGATATCAACACGCATGTGATTTCTCAAAAAGTAAAAATAGCAATAGAACGAAAGATGGGGATGATTTATAGAATTTAAAGCGAATATGATGAAAAAAGCCTGTTGTTGGATGCTGTTGACATCGTGTTAGTTGATCCATATTTGACCGCTTATCTGACAAATAAACTGGATGTAGCTGAAAAAATATACAATAAAGTTTGAGCTATATAATACATAATCTTGTTGATATCTCTACTTTTGGGATGGTTTTATGAATTTGATGAAATATTTTCTAGCACTTTCTTTTATTGGGGTTTTGATATCAACCGATGTTCAAGCCAACGGTGAAATCGTGAGTTTGCCGACATTTAAAGTCATGGCTGAGTCAGAACTTCGCGCAGAATCAGGAATCATTCCTTATCAGCAGGACGAAAATATTCGTAAGGCCTTACAGCATCGGATGATGCAATTACAGGATGATACCCAGTCTTTTGTCGTAGACCCGACTCTTGTTCACAATTTAGATGTTTTAGCGCCTGCTGCGACACCCGATCTAGGTTCATTACCTCCATTATTGCGTGAACATATATTAAATATTGCCGCGGGTTTACAGTCATCTGACCCGACTGAAGGCTTGTATATCATGTTGCAACCTTTTGGTATTGATCGGAATGCAAAAAATGTCCAGATTGTCCGTGAGCAAATTTCTATTGGACAAGTCGATTATAATTTTATCCAGGGTAACCAACCCAATACACAAGTGCCTCGCGTACCAAATACAAAATAAAACGTTTAGTATTTTAATTATAACTCATTGTTAATTTTAATAAATTTATAGTGGAGCATATTTTTTTAAATGTGAAAAATTGCTGAAATATTCAGCATATTCTGATGTTTGCTATGATAGAAACAAAGGGGACTCGGAGCGGATTATGCCACGTATCTTTCTGATTTTAGGATTAGCGACCACTGTCGTGTTTGGTGGATTATTTTATCAATACTACGAGCAACAAAAAGAAGCAACTCAACTCGAACAATATCAAAAGGTGCTCTACGAAAAAACCGATTTAATTTATGCCCAAGCCAAAGATTGGGATAACCCTATAAATGTCGATGTGACCGATGCACGCTTACAGGGTGATTATAAAGTGATGGCCAGTTTTGTTTTGAGCCAGATGATTCAAAGTGCCGAAGCACGTAATGCTTATTTGCGTGAGTTAAAAGCGATTCATTGGGATGAATTTTTAAATATTGAGCGTTTGAACAAGGATAAAAAACAGAATTATCAAGAAACGGATTTAATGTTGCAGCAAGCACATGCCTTGGCAACAGAGTATCAGGTCAAGATTGAACAAGCACAACAGAATGCCCTAGAGCAAGCGAAACAACTACCGATTCAATCGCGTTATCGCCATCAATTGGCAGAAAATTTGCGGGAAAGTGAAAAGCAAAATGAGGCTTTGGCCTTATTTGAAATAGAAAAACAAGTGCTTGAAAAAGCCGATCAGATTTTTTTGGTGTTAAAGAATAACCGTTGGCAGAGTAAAAATAATACCTTCATGTTTTATGATGATGCGGCCCTAAAACAATTTAATACGCTGTATCAGGACGTATTAAAACTGAATGCACAGATGCAACAGATTCAGCAGAAAAATCAACAAGCACTTGAACAAAAGCATGAGTAAACGCTGGATCAGTGTCATATAACTTTAAAATGACTGCGTTAAGTTAGAACTGTTGAACACCTTTACGCATCAGATTTAAAGCAGGTACAGCAATGAAAACCATTCAGGTCTTTGATGATATTCAACAGGTATATGTAGAATTTTTACAAAATAAAGCCTATCCCAAACTGGAGAGTTTGAGTAATTGGGGTAAAAACCGTTTCTTCTTTAGTCAATATTTCCGTTTAATTGAAGACTGGCACCATACTGAACAAATTGTGATTGAGTTTAATCAGCAGTATTACAGTTTGGATACAGGTAATGCCCCTGATTTTATGGATCAAGAAAAATACATGGCATGGTTGATGGCAGAGTTATTGGCTTAACAGTTTGCACGAGTTCTAGAAGTCCATCCATTCAGTTTGGACTTCTAGTTATTCATAATATTAATCAAAGATTTTTTCGGCTGCTTGGAACGGCAGGCTGACCACATCAATCGCTACAGCAAAAGGCAGTAACACCAGTTTTTCAAAAGGATTGAGTCCTGATTTTGATTTGTAGCTTTCCTCTTGATAGGTATAAATGCTGACCTGATACGGCTTACTCAAGGCTTTTAATGACGCCAAATTATTTGCAGCAGGGTAGACCACACCAGCCAAAGCAATGTCGAAACAGAAGCGTTGAGCTTTCATGCGTTCATCACTATAAGTTGAGCACTCTTTTGCGCCATTTTCGATAAAGAATTCGAGGTCTTTTTTACTGATGTCTTCTTTGAGTTTGACGTAAGATAGTGGCAGTGTACCTGTGAAATGACCATCATTTTTCTCTGAATAAAAACTGAGTTCTTTGGTCATTTGAATATTTTTCGGGTCTAGTTTGGTGATCAGCGAGACAAACTGAGTCCCGCCTTGGGTCAATATATAGCTATTTTTCTGCCCTGCAATCACTAGACTATTGGCAGGCAGGGTGTTGAGCGTTTGAGCGGGTTTACCGAATGCCACCACTTGGTCTTCGACTAAAGTGACTTTGTTGGAACGGGTATAAGTTTTATTGTCTTTGGTCATCAGGGTTTTGGTGGCACAGCCTGTGAAAAGTGTCGCTATGATGCCTGCACTGATGATGGTTTTTACTGGTGATGAAAACATCAAGTTCTCCTGCTCATTTTATTGTTAAGCTTTAATAAAGTAATATTTACAAAATCTTGAGAGAACCATAATAAAAAATCCCCGCCAAAGCGAGGATTTTTATTCATCAAATTAGTGGATTAAACACGTTCGATAATTGTCGCGATACCTTGACCCAAACCGATACACATGGTCGCAAGACCAATTTGCGTATCTTGCTGTTCCATCACGTTTAACAATGTTGTTGTAATACGCGCACCAGAACAACCCAATGGGTGACCTAACGCAATCGCACCACCATTTAAGTTAATGATGTCTTGCTTGTCATACACACCTAAGCCTTTCATGACTGATAAGCCTTGAGCCGCAAATGCTTCGTTTAACTCGATCGTTTGGATATCCGCCATCGTTAAACCAGCACGTTTAAGTGCTTTTTGCGTTGCAGGAACAGGACCGTAACCCATAATCGCAGCATCACAACCTGCAACTGCCATAGAGCGAATTACAGCACGTGGCTTAAGACCTAAAGCAAGGGCACGTTCAGCAGACATCAATAACATTGCAGATGCACCGTCAGACAAAGCTGAAGATGTTGCTGCTGTTACTGAACCACCTTTAGGATCGAAAACTGGTTTCAATGCTTTGAATGCTTCAAGGTTAGCATCTGGACGGATTACTTCGTCGATGTCGCACAGGATTTTAAAGCCATTGGCATCGTGACCTTCAACACCCACGATTTCGTTTTTGAAACGACCTTCTTGCGTTGCAGCCCAAGCGCGGCGATGAGATTCAACACCGAACGCGTCTTGTTCTTCACGCGAAATACCGTTCATACGACCTAACATTTCAGCGGTTAAGCCCATCATGTTAGATGCTTTTGCATAGTGTTTAGATGCTTCTGGGTTGAGGTCGATGCCGTGCATCATACCTACGTGACCCATGTGCTCTACACCGCCAATAATGAAGATATCACCTTGGTTGGTTGCAATCTGTGCAGCAGCAGTATGAAGTGCTTGCATAGATGAACCACAAAGACGGTTAACCGTTTGACCTGCTACAGTTTTTGGAAGGTCAGCCAATAAGCCGATGTTACGACCAATGTTCATCCCTTGTTCTAGAGTCTGGTTTACACAGCCCCAGATCAGGTCTTCAACTTCATTGGTGTCAAACTGGTTACGAGCAACGAGTGCACGAACCAATTCAGCCGATAAGCTGTCGGCACGTACATTGCGGAACATACCGTTTTTGGTTTTACCCATTGCTGAACGTACGCCATCAACGATGACAACGTCACGTGGATTTAAAGTAGCCATTCACGTTGCTCCTTAACCGTAGAATTTTTTGTTGTTAGCAGCCATGTCACGCAACATTTGTGGCGCTTCATAAGCCTTACCTAAGTGTGCATATTTGTCGCAAAGTGCAACGTATTCAGCAACACCTGTTTGGTCGATGTAACGGCATGGACCACCACGGAATGGAGGGAAACCTACACCCATAATCATCGCCATATCTGCTTCAGACGCAGTCGCTACGATGTTGTCTTCTAGGCAACGAACAGTTTCGTTACAGAATGCAAGCATCATACGGTCAATGATTTCTTGAGCATCAAATTCATGTTTTTCCGCAGTCGCAACAGAAGCAACCAGCTCGTATGCAGTTGGATCAACCACTTTGGCTTTTTTGCCTTTCTTGTCGAGTTCGTATTTATAGAAACCAACATCGTTCTTTTGACCAAGACGTTTGTTTTCGTACATGGTTAAAGTCGCGCCTTTGAAATCTGGCTTCATACGGTCTGGGAAACCTTCTGCCATGACTTCTGCACCGTGAACGCCCGTGTCGATACCGACCACGTCGATGAGGTAAGCAGGACCCATAGGCCAGCCGAATTTTTCCATCACTTTGTCGACTTGTTGGAAGTCCGCACCGTCTTTTAATAGAAGGTCAAATGCGCCGAAGTAAGGGAACAATACGCGGTTTACAAGGAAACCTGGACAGTCATTTACCACGATTGGTGTTTTACCCATTTTTTGAGCAAGTACGACAGTCGTTGCAATCGCTTCAGCAGAAGTCTTCTCACCACGAATCACTTCGACCAATGGCATCATGTGTACAGGGTTAAAGAAGTGCATCCCGACAAAGTTTTCAGGACGTTGCAGGTTTTCAGCCAAACGTGTGATTGAAATCGTAGATGTATTTGATGCGATGATCGTATTTTCACGAACATTTTTCTCGGTTTCAGCCAGTACGATACCCTTCACTTTAGGGTTTTCAGTTACCGCTTCAATCACGATATCGACTTCTTTAAACTCATCATAGCTTAAAGTAGGACGGATGCGTGCAAGAGTTTCACCCATTTGTGCAGGTTTCATCTTCTTACGTTCAACTTGTTTGGTCAGTAAGCCATTGGCTTCTTTCATACCCAAAGCAAGTTGCGGATTACCAATGTCCTTCATGATGATAGGTGTGCCTTTGCTTGCCGCTTGGTAAGCAATACCACCACCCATGATACCCGCGCCCAATACAGCCGCTTGGTTTACAGGATGTGCACCTTTTTCATATTTTTTCGAAGTTTTCTTCACCACTTGGTCATTGATGAATAGACCAATTAAAGCATTAGCTTGTGGTGTGATTGCTGCTTTGGCAAAGCCTTCAGCTTCCGCTTTCAATGCATCATTACGTGGAAGGCTTGCACCTGCTTGTAATGAGTCAAGAAGAAGTTTTGGCGCTGGGTATTGTGCTGGGTTTGCTTTTGCAAGAACCGCACCTTTCGCCGTGTTGAACGCCATCATTTGTTCAAGTTGGTTCAACTTGACTGGGTCAAGTTTTTCTTGACGTTTTGCTTTCCAGTCTAGACGGCCAGCAAGGGCTTGTTTTACCAAGTCAATTGCAGCTTCTTGAAGTTTGTCCGCAGCCACAACCGCATCTACAGCACCATCTTTTAGTGCAGCAGCAGGTTTCTTCGGCGCAGCCATCGCCATCCATTCAACCGCATTGTCGATACCAATCACGCGGCTTAAACGAACTGTACCACCGAAACCAGGGAAGATCCCAAGTTTGATTTCTGGTAAGCCAACTTGTGCTTGTTCAGACATGACACGGTAGTCACAGACTAAACACATTTCAAAACCACCGCCCAATGCCATACCATTGATTGCAGCAACTTTAGGAATATCTAAATCTTCAAAGCTGTTGAAGATGTCATGAACAGGCAGTGCCCAGTCGATAATCGCTTGTTCACCTTGCGCGAAGTTTTCACCAAATTCTGTGATGTCTGCACCAACGATGAATGTAGATTTACCCGAAGTAACGACCAAGCCTTTTACTGAGCTGTCTGCTTTTACAGCAGCAATGGCAGCTTTAAAATCTTCAATCGTTGCACGGTTAAATTTGTTGACCGACTCATCTTGTAAGTCAAAGCGGAATTCTGCAATTCCGTCCGAAAGCATTTGGACGGTAATGGCATTGCCAGCGTGGATCATGCCTGATCTCCTTTATTTTGGAGGACTTCTAAGTTGATGTTTTGAAGCGTGTTCGCTTGTTCTGCGCACGAAAATGCTTCGCTAATCTTACGATAACTATATCCAAAAAGAACATAACAAGTTGTATCAAGCCGTGACGCAATGGTCATCAATTTTAATTTCATTTACAGCAAAAATTATTGAAGTAAAAACCGTACTAAAAATTGTTCAATAAGATCCATCTGTTTTTTATAAAAAAAATGTACTGCTTATGCTTTTGTTGTACTTGATGGAGAATGAAAAATCACCATTCATCACTATGCAATTTGTGTCAAAAAAGTCAATTGAATTTTGGAAGTTTCCACTAATAATAAAGAAGACAACTTTATTTTATAGGACTTGATTATCTGTTAAGAAAAGTTAAAATTTGTGCGGGTTTTATTTTAACAACCATTCAAAAAAGAAAATATCATGACTTTAAAAAATAAACATTTGTTGCTGTTACCTTTAATCTCATTGTTGCTCAGTGCTTGTGGAGGGGGGAGCGATGGTGCTAGCAACTTCAAACCTGCACCAGAAGATACTGCTAATGGCACCAAATATTATCGCATCCAGTATTATTTTGATGATAAAGGTGATGCGTTCACTGTTTCCCATTTTGAATTGCAAAATAGAAAAATTGTCACCGCTGACAGTCGTCAGCCATTGAATCAATATATTGTGACTCAACAAGCAGTGTATGAGCCATCTCAGCGCTATCAAGCGGACATTGATGTGCATTCAATGTCACACTGGACTTTAAATTTAATAGCCGATTTGAAAACAGACTGGAAATTCGAAAAGGTCGCGTTAAGTGGAAAAAACATCTTTGATACAGTCATGCCAGGCTATCGCGACTTACGTTTTGACACTCAAAGTCCTTATGCCAATGCAAGAATCTTTTTAGCTTCACATGGTGCAGAAAAATTCCCACAAGGCAGTACCTGTTACCGTTTGATCTCCACGAAGAATAATCAAGCTTATTTTAGCTTTCAAACTGATCGTGCAGAAACACAAACTTTTGCTCAGGCGCTGGCACTAAATCAGTTGACCGCCAATTTGGCACAAAAAAATTGGCCTAAGCTGGGAATAGAACATGTTACGGGGCAATGGGCAACTCGCTTAAATTGGAGCGTTGTTATTAGCAGTGTGACGGGACAGGAAATTTCAGGTTTAAGCAAAGTGCAATTCAATGATCAGGTTTATGCTGCCAATTTGAATAGTGCCAGTGAATGGATAGCAAAGAATCAAATTCAGTTTGAACAAGACAGCATTGCCTATGGTGTTTATCAAGATAATCCTGAACAACTCAGAAGTTCTAAACTCACGATTGCCAATTTGGAACGAGGCTGTTTCATCTATAACCAAGTTGCAGCAGACAAATTGTCGACTTTAAACTTTATTCGATAATATGTTTTGCAGATTGCTTAGAGGGCAATCATCGGATATGGACATGAATTTTTGAATTAAATTTGATAGAATTTCGCCAAAATTAATGTCTAGCCCCATGGTCACGTTATAGGACGTGACCCTCAGAAGCAATGAAAAGAGTGCTGTATGATTAAGTGGATTATCTTGGCGATTTTTGTGATTTCTGCGTTATATATCCAAAATCGCGGTAAAGTGCGTCATTCTTTTTACCGTCAATTTTTTGACCATTCGACCTTATTGGCGCCCATCAACTTTTTAATGTACCTCTTTTCCAAGGTGCCTAATCAACCGTATATTGACACGCAATATTTTCATGATTTGAAAGTCTTGGATGAAAATTGGGAAATGATTCGAGATGAAGCCCAAGCATTATATGCACGTGGTGGCATTAAAGCCTCCAGCAGTTATGATGACCTTGGTTTTAACTCATTTTTCAAAACAGGTTGGAAGCGTTTTTATCTGAAATGGTATGACTCAGCGCATCCGTCCGCTGCCGAGCTATGCCCCAAAACCACTGAATTGTTAAAGACTTTACCCAGCATTAAAGCCGCAATGTTTACCGAGTTGGCACCTGACAGCCGTTTGGTAAGACACCGTGACCCTTATGCAGGTTCACTGCGTTATCATTTGGGCTTAATTACCCCGAATGATGACCGCTGTTTTATTGATGTTGATGGGCAACGTTATTCATGGCGTGACGGTGAAAGCGTTGTGTTCGATGAAACGTATATTCATTATGCCGAGAATAAAACGGAACAAAACCGCATTATTTTCTTTGCCGATGTTGAACGTCCCTTAAAGACGCGGTTGATGCAAAAGTTTAATCGCTGGTTTGGTAAAAATGTCATGACAGCTGCCAGTTCACCCAATGAAACAGGCGATCAAACAGGTGGTTTGAATAAGGTTTTTGGAACAGTTTATCAAGGGCGGTTAAAGGCCAAAGCCTTAAAGAAAACCAATCGCAAATTGTACTATTTCTTAAAATGGTTCCTAATGTTAGGTATTTTTTTCCTAATCTTTGTGCGTCCTTACGTATTCTAAGCCTTGCTAAACTAGAACGTCCTGCGGGACGTTTTTTTAGGTCTGAAAGTCGTGCGCACTTGCTCTTACAGTTTGCTATTTTTTGTGTAAGATAAGAGCAAATGGGGGAGAATATGCAAAAATTTCGTTCAAAAAAAGATTGGTGGATTCTCGGTTTCATTATTGCCATGACGGGCTTATTGCTTCAATTGTTATTGACCATGTATGCCAAAGGAAACATGGTGCAATATCCAGTGCATACTTTCATTTATGTGCTGACCATAGTGGTGTTGTGGTGGCCTGTATGGAGCACACAATATCGGATTGAAGCAGAGCAATTGGTCATTACCAGTATGTTTTTGACTTGGAAAATTCCCTTGTCTGCTATCCAGAAAATTAGTCCTAGCAGTAATTCAGTTTCTTCACCTGCACTTTCTTTGGATCGTTTGCGAATTGATTATCAAAAACAGGGTAAAGCCAAATTCATTCTAATTTCACCTAAAGATAAGCAGGCTTTTACGCTAGCTTTACAACAGGCACAGCAGTCGATCAGTTAATCGGTCTCTGATTGAATCGTATAAAAGCCCGCTCTCATCAGTTAGACAGCGGGCTTTTTTAGCATTTAAAAACCTTCAAGCACCAATTTACCTTGAGTCTGCTCTGATTCAATTGCATGGTGGGCTTGACGGATATTCTCCGCATTGATACTGCCCACGACCTGATTGAGGGTGGTTTTAATTTTCCCTGTTTCAATCAGTTGTGCGACCTGTTGCAGAAGATGGGATTGTGCTGTCATGTCAGGCGTTTGGAACATCGAGCGGGTAAACATAAACTCCCAATGTACTGAAATTGATTTACGTTTAAACAGATTAATATCTAACTGTTCAGGATCATCAATTAGACCAAACTGACCTTGTGGCGCAATCAGTTCAGCAATCTGGCTAAGATAACTGCCTGTGTGCGTGGTGGAAAATACGTAACGTGGTGCCGTTATATTTTGTACCTGTAGTTGCTCAACCAAGGATTGACGATGGTCAAGTACAATGTCCGCACCCAACTGTTTCACCCATGCCTGTGTTTCTGCGCGAGATGCCGTGGCAATCACTTGCAATTGGGTTTTGGCTTTGAGCAGTTGAATGGCCATGGAGCCGACACCTCCTGCACCACCAATAATCAAAATGGATTCATGAGGGTGATCATGCTGTTGCACTTGTAGACGGTCGAACAACATTTCCCAAGCAGTAATCGCTGTGAGTGGTAATGCCGCCGCTTCAGCAAAAGATAGATTTTGCGGTTTTAAACTGATAATCCGTTCGTCGACCACATGAAATTCCGCATTGGTGCCCGCTTTGGTTAAGTCGCCTGCATACCAGACCTGATCGCCCACTTTAAAGTGTTCTACATCTGGACCAACGTCGATCACTTCACCTACGGCATCCCAACCCAAAATTTTATATTGTCCCTGTTCGGGTGAAACGCGGGTGCGGATTTTACAATCGACGGGATTCACCGAAACAGCTTTGACTGCCACCAAGACTTCGCGGTTTTTTGGGATTGGGGTTGGAAGTTCAATATCTTGTAATTGTTCGGCCGTACCAGCTTGTAAATATCCAACAGCTTTCATATTTTTAATCTCAAATTGGGTTTATGATTAAAATCTTAGCGTAGTTTTAAATTAAGTATATACGGTTAAATTCTACATATAGTGTAGAAAAGGATACTATTGAAATGAGTAAAGCAAAGCACTCTCGCTTTAATTGCAGTCCAGGCTGTGCGGTTGAGGCTGCAATCGGTATTTTAGATGGCAAGTGGAAAAGTATCATTCTATGGCATTTGTTGACCGAGCATACCTTGCGTTTTGGTGAAATTCGTAAACGGATTCCTAATGTCACCCAACGCATGCTGACCAATCAACTGCGTGAGCTAGAAGAGGATGGAATTATTCATCGTGAGGTTTATCCGCAAGTTCCACCAAAGGTGGAATATAGTTTGACACCTTTGGGTATGAGCTTACGTGAGATTTTATTGGCGCTAAAAGCTTGGGGAGATGAGCACATGGATTTGTATGGACAAGTGATGCCACAATCTCAAGCTATAGAGCCAACTTGAGATTTTTACTTTAAGCCCACTGTATCGCTCTAAAATCATCAGAATAAGATTGTCGATCAAACGATTTGATTGACTGGCTTGAAAAAGCCCCTTTGCACATCCACATCATTGAATAACTTTCCAAGGTTTTAACGCACTGTGAACGAAAACGCCCGCGAACATATCGAAAAGATTCTGGCCAATATGACCACCTTGCCCGGTGTTTATCGGATGTTGGGTAAAGAGGGCGAGTTACTGTATGTGGGCAAAGCCAAAAATCTGAAAAATCGGGTGTCGAGTTATTTTGTGAAAACCATTGAGCATCCTAAAACTCAGGCGCTGGTGGCACGGATTTATGATATTGAAACTTTGGTGGTTCGTTCTGAAACCGAAGCATTACTGCTTGAGCAAAACCTGATTAAACTGCATCGTCCGCCGTACAATATTATGCTGCGCGATGATAAATCGTATGTCTATATCTTCATTTCGGCAGACAAACCTTATCCGCGCATTGCCAGTGGACGCGGGAAAGGGAAACATCAAATCGGCAAGTTTTTTGGACCTTATCCCAGTGCATATAATGCACGTGATACGCTGTTGGTGCTTCAGAAACTGTTCAATGTTCGGCAGTGTGAAAATAGCTATTTTTCGCAGCGTAAGCGTCCATGTTTGCAATATCAGATTAAGCGCTGTTCTGCCCCTTGTGTCGGCTTGATCAGTCCTGAGGATTATCAGGAAGATGTCAATAATTCTATCCGCTTTTTAAAGGGCGATACCAAAGAATTGAATCAGGAATTGATTCAGAAAATGGAAGCTGCGGCTGAAGCTTTGGAGTTTGAGAAAGCAGTATTCTATCGTGATCGTATGGCCTTATTACGTGACGTACAGGCGCAGCAAGCCATTTATAAAATTAAGGGCGAAGCCGATATTTTGGCAATTGCCTATCAGGCGGGCGTGACCTGCGTGCAAATTATGCATGTCCGTAATGGCAAAATGCTAGGCGGAAAAGCTTATTTCCCCGATATGTTAGGCGATGATCTGGGTGAAATGCTGTCAGACTTTATGGCCAACTTCTATTTTCAGGTGGCGGATGAAGTGCCGAATGAATTGATTGTGAATGTCGAAATTCCCAATCGAAAAGAATTGGAACAGGCTTTACAGCAGCATTTTGAACAAAAAATCCAGATTAAACATAATGTACGTGAAACGCGTGCAGAATGGTTAGAGTTGGCACAGATGAATGTGCAACACGCCATTAAAGGCAAATTGGCCAATCATTTAGAACTCAATGAGCGTTTTCATCAACTCGAGCAGGTGGTCGGGCGTCCTGTTGATCGGATTGAATGTTTTGATATTTCCCATACCATGGGTGAAGCTACGGTTGCTTCTTGCGTCGTGTTTGATGCAGGAGGCGCGCGAAAACGCGATTATCGTCAGTTCTCGATTCAGGATATTACCGAAGGCGATGATTATGCAGCGATGCGCCAAGCACTAACTCGCCGTTATAAAAAAGCCATGCTACCTGATTTATTACTCATTGATGGGGGGAAAGGGCAACTTCACATGGCGATGGATGTCATGCAAGAGCTTGGACTGGATGCTTTTATGGTGGGGGTATCGAAAGGTGAGGGGCGTAAACCTGGGCTAGAAACCTTGCATTTTACCGATGGCACTAAAATCCAATTGCCTGAAGATCACAAGGCTTTACATTTGATTCAGCAAGTACGTGATGAAGCACACCGTTTCGCTATTACCAAGCATCGTGCCAAACGTGATAAAAAACGAGGCTCTTCGATTTTAGAAGTGATTCCAGGGCTAGGACCAAAACGCCGTCGTGATTTACTCACGCATTTTGGGGGGATTCAAGGGGTACTGAAAGCTTCGGAAAATGAGCTCATGCTTGTGCCCGGTTTGGGTGAAGTCATGGCGCGCACCATTTATAAAATTCTACATGAATAACGATCCGTAAATAGCCAAAATGCTCAGTGACGCGTGAGTCATATGACATTCACAAATGCAGATACATGGTGAACAATATTTTTCAAAGGATAAAATAAGAGACAGGCATGACACTGTTAGCTGTGTATCAAGCACTTGAGCAGAATGAATGGATTGAAATACCGACAGGCTGGTTACAGGGGCGAACTATTTACGGTGGTATGGTTGCAGGTCTGATGATGCAAAAGGCGTTGCTCAGTATTGCCGATCGTTCCAAGCGATTATTGAGTACCAGTGTCACTTTTGTTGGACCAGTTCAACAGGGCTCGGCACGACTGACCGCCGAGATTTTACGTCAGGGTAAGTCTGTGACCACTATTGAGGTACGTTTATGGCAAGATGATGCCGTACAAAGTATTTTAATTGCCAGCTTTGGTGCTGCTCGATCTTCTGAAATTCAAGTGCGCCAAGAACGCACCGCACCAAATTATATCGCTCCTCAACAATTACAAAGCATGCAATTCAATACTCAATTTCCGCAATGTTATCAGCAGTTTGATGTGCGTTGGGCTGAAGGTGAAACACCATGTACTGGCAGTGCACAAAGTGACTTTGGTGGCTGGTGTCGGTTTCATCCCGAAAAGCATAGCGATCGGCCTTTTGAGGTTGCCGATTTAATGACGCTTTTTGATATTTGGCCACCGGGGGTTTTACCGCTCTTTAAGACATTTGCACCCGCCAGCTCTTTAACCTGGCATGTGACTTATGTAAATCCATTACAGCAAAATTTGCATGATTGGTTTAAATATAAAGTATTTACGGACTACGCTGCGGAAGGCTATGCCACAGAATATGCACATTTATGGGATGCAGAAAATCGCTTAATTGCGATTTCCAGACAGACAGTTACCGTGTTTGCCTAGTGACACTCTATCTCAATTCGTATAAAGTGGCGCTAAATACGATGAGTTAGATGTGGTCGTTTGAACCATAGCATCATCGCTCACAAAGGGGAAAAGTTGGCGGTGTCTATGACAGCAGGTCGAATCCTGAACATTCCAAATATCTTGACCTTGGCGCGTATCGCCTTGATTCCTGTATTTTTATTAATTGCCTATTGGCCACCTGCCATTGGCGTTGCAGGACATGATGGTGGCTTTACGCGGCATCTTATTTTGACTGCTATTTTTGTCCTTGCCGCAGTGACAGATTGGTTTGATGGCTATTTAGCGCGAACTTTAAATCAGACGTCTGCCTTTGGTCGTTTCCTTGATCCTGTTGCAGATAAATTGATGGTTGCAGCAGCATTAATTGTTTTGGTGCAATGGCAACCGTCCATTTCAATGGCTTTTGCAGCTATTGTGATTATTTCGCGTGAGATTACGGTGTCCGCATTAAGAGAGTGGATGGCGGAGCTTGGAGCGCGGACCAATGTGGCTGTTTCTACCGTGGGGAAATACAAAACCGCTTTTCAAATGATTGCAATTTCAGTATTTTTACTCAACTGGCAACCCTTAGAAACTTTGGCTTATTTGCTACTATATACAGCAGTCGTGCTGACTTTATGGTCGATGTTCATTTATTTAAAAGCAGCATGGCCGTATTTAAAGCAGCCTTAATAGGCCCTGTTCAAAAAACTCCAAATATGGAGTTTTTTTATGTCTGTAAATTGAAAACTGCAAGCCAAAATGCTCCATATATTAAAAAGCCCAAGACATTGCTTGAGCTTTTTAATACTGAGGAGAATAGCGCATGCAATACATCATGGAAATATAAAGCTGCTGAAGAACTATAATCATATTATGAGAATATATTGGCTTTATCAACCAGAAAAGCTAAATTGCTTTGTTCAATTCTTGTATACGTGACACAACTTACAATTCAGACGTGGTCTGAGTCGATAAAGCCATAAATTGTTGTTCAATCAAGGCTGCATTGCTATGTAAGACTTCAATCAGTTTGTCCAAGTTCACAAATTCAAAACGTTTTCTAGAGCCGAGTACAGTCAACGCCAATGGCGGTTCTTTACTGGAAAATTTAATCGGAACCGACAGTCCAGAGACATTGGGATCGACTTCGCCATTTGAAAAATAATAGCCTTGTTTTTTGATTTTTTTCATTTTATTCAGAAATTCTTGGTCATTCTGAGCAAATCCAACTTCCGCCAGTTGGGTCGAAAAACGTCGGTAATAATCTAAAATACCTTGCTTGGGTAAGTGTGAAATAATCGTTTTTGGAGAGGATCCGACATAGACTGGACGAGGGCAGCCTCGACCATAAGATAATAAGGTTACCCCTTTGGTGACTTCATGATGCAAGTCGATACAAGAATCATGATTTAAATGCGTTAAGAGGCAGCAAAATTCTGTCCGCTCAGCAATTTCTTTCATGAACGGAATACTGATTTGAATCAATGGATTAGATTTGTGCGAGATATAATCTAACACGGCAATTTTTGAGCCAAGCGTATAGTCGCCAGATGTACCACTTAGGCGCTGTAACAGTTCAGCAGAAACCAATTCTTTTAAATAGCGATAGCTGGTTGGTTTAGAAAGGCCAAGTTCTTCACTAATGATATCGACATTAATGATTGGGCGAGACACTGAAAACAGGTCTAAAACGGTGAGAATTTTACCAAAACTAGAAAGTGTCATAAGAAGCCACAACGTCAAAAAGAAAAAGACATTTAAAATGATGTTATAACAAATTGTTGTTGGTCATGCAGAGCTTTTGTAATAAAACAATAGCAGATTCTAAATTAAGAAACCGTCGATAATTTGATTAAATTTAACACCAATAATTTTATAAATATAAATCAAATTATCACAATAAGATATTTTGTTTGACTTTTATCGTAATTATTATGAAAATAACTCGATTGAACTTCTCACTGTAAATTTTGTTGTGCGAAATTTACGCTTGAATTGCAGCAGTGACGTTTTCCTAACGTCAAAACCTGCCCTCTTATTGCATGAATATCTTCTGTTACCGTAATTCAGCGGATAGGACAGCGTTTGCATATTAATATTGTCGACATTGGTGTGGCTTTGAAAAAGATGATCCTGTTCATTTCGTCTAAAGGATGGGGCGATGTTATTAATTAAGCCGATTTTGGCCTTTCGTCCAAGTCGCATGGATATGGTTTTTGCCGTTAAAACCTTTATTGCAATGCTATTGGCCCTTTTTATTGCATTCTCACTCGACCTGACCTATCCCATGTGGGCGGCAGGTACGGTGATTATTGTGGCTCATCCCTTTGCGGGTATGGTGTCGTCTAAGGCAGTTTACCGTATTTTGGGTACGCTGATTGGCGGGATTGTTGCGATTGTATTGACTCCCCAATTTATTGATCTTCCTATCTTTTTTACACTGGTTTTAGCAGGATGGGTGGGGCTGTGTCTGTATATCTCCTTATTGGATCGTACGCCACGTAGTTATGTCTTTATGTTGGCAGGTTATACCACGGTCATGGTGGTGTGCAGTTCAATTAATAGTATTAGTACCCATAGCGTGTTTGATATGGCTTTGGGGCGAATTTTAGAAATTTCGGTTGCTGTGTTATGTAGTGCAGTGGTGTCCAGCACTCTATTTCCCGCACATTTAGGGGCTTTGGTGCAAAAGCGGGTGCAAAAAACGTTGGATGATACCCGCCAAGTTTTCCGCAGCATTTTAACCGATCCAGAACACAGCCATCGCTATACTCAATTGTTGGCAGCCATTACCCGTGATACCTCAGATATTCATGGTTTGGCGGTACATTTAAGTTATGAACGTGGTGCCCTACAAGGGATGACCAAGTCACTACAAGAATTATTGCACCAAGTCAGCATGACTGTGGCTAATTTGGTGGCTATGTCTGAACGGGTTGCTCAGCTAGATCAAATCGATACTAATTATCGACAAGTTTTACCAGTGCTGCATGAGCATGTATTACAGTTTTTACGCACACAGCAACATGTGCAAGTTGATCAACTCAAACAACTACCAGAGAGCTTTGAGCAAGATTTTACTGCGTTATCAGAATTGGCCGTGGCTGAGCAACAGATTATTCTGCATGCTTTGAAAATGGACGTTCGCCATTTTGTAGAAAATGTAGTGACCATTAAATGTTTATGGGATTTGATTCAGCAAGGCGATAAGCGCATTCCAGAGCAGATTGTCACTTTAACTACTTCGTACCCAAGTTTGCATCGAGACCATGGTATGGCTGTTCGCAGTGCTGTCGCCGCTGTGATTGCGACGACGATTGCATTTTTGCTCTGGATTTATAGTGGTTGGCATGCGGGCTATATGATGGCGCAGTTGACCGCAGTTACGGTATGTATTTTGTCAGGCTTAGACAATCCTGTACCTGCGTTGCGCTTGTTTATTCGTGGTTCAGTCTATGCGGCAATCATTACCATGTTCTATGCCTTTGTGATTATGCCCGAAGTACATGAATTCTGGCAGTTGGCATTTGTACTGGCGCCGTTATCGTTGTACTTGCTGAGTATGTTGCCGAATCCGCCTTTAATGGGTTTGGCATTGCCAATGTTGATTAACTTCATCATGAGTTTAAATTTGCAAAATCGTTATAGCACCGATGCCGTTTTACTCATTGATACCGCTTTAGCAGGGGTCATGGGGCCAATTATCTCAATTTTTGCTATTTATTTTATTCGAGCCATGTCGCCAGAAACCAGTGCTAGTCGAATTTTGACTTTGCATTACCGAGCCATGCGTGAGGCTTTGTTTATTCCTTATGGGGTTCAGTTCCGGATCCATTTACGCAGTATGCTTGATCGTATTGGGGTGTTGAATACCAAATTGGTTCAATCTGAGCAGCTTAAGCAGGCTATGAATTTAGCATTGATTGAAACCAGTGCAGTCATCAATCTGAGTCGGTTGGCTGAATTTATCCAGAACCCGAACGTCAGTGTGAGCTTACAGCAGGCTTTTATTGCCTTACAACACAGTTTAGAACAAGCCTTTTTGGTGCAAGAAAAGCAACAGATTTTACCTGAAGGCTTAAAGCAGCAGGTTTTTGCCGAGTTGCAGCATGTAGAGCAGTGCTTAGCAGCCGAACCGAATGCGGATTTTTGTATGCGGGTAAAAATGAATATCAATAATATCCGCAGCAGTATTTTCCATGAGCCACCCTCAGCGGAAATGATACATGCGACAGAGACAGGAGCTTGAAATGGGCGAGTTAAATGCGTATGGAATTTATATTCCTGTTTTCTTGATTCAAGCAATTGTTGCATTTTTAGTCTTTAAAATGGTTTCAATCTTGACCAATCCATGGGCGGATAAAGGTTGGGTTGCATTACCGGGTATCTTCAATATCTGCCTCTATATCATTTTATTAATGGGCGTACATGAAGTGTTTTTACTGTTTTGGGGTATTTAGGCCATACAGATGAATGAATTAGAGAAGAGGAAACAGAAATGAATACCTTAGATATACGTAAAGTCATACGTCCTATTATCACTACTGTGATGTTATTGGCCGCAATCTACGTAGTGGTACATTTATGGAATTATTATAATTCAGCGCCTTGGACACGTGATGGTCGTGTTCGAGGGGATGTCATGCAAGTATCTTCGGATGTTTCTGGTTTAGTCATTCAGGTTTTGGTTCAAGATAACCAAACTGTTAAAAAAGGACAGGTACTGTTTAAAATCGATGTCGCACGTCAGGCACTGGATGTAGAGCAGGCAAAATCAGATTTAGCAAAAGCCCATGCAGGTTTGGCAGAAGCAGAAGCTGCATTAGCCCAAGCGAAAGCCAACGTGATTAAGTCTCAAGCCAATGCCAATTTGGCAGATAAAAATGCCAGTCGTTATGGCAATTTAATGGAGGGGGCAATTTCTAAACAAGAACAGGATCAAATGTTTGCAGCACGTGATCAATCACATGCCGAGCATGAACAAATGTTGGCAGCTATTGAACAGGCCAAAGCCAATATTGTGCAACAAAAAGCGTTAATTGAAGTTGCAAACAGCAATTTACATTTAGCACAACTCAATTTGACCCGTTCCGAGGTAGTTGCTCCCGCGGATGGAAGTTTATCTAACTTTAGTTTACAGGTGGGTAATTATGTTAAAACTGGCGATGCCGTTGCTGCCTTAGTCAATCGTCAGCAATTGTATGTGGTGGGCTATTTTGAAGAAACCAAATTGAACCATATTCAAATTGGAGATCCTGCAACGGTGCAGTTGATGGGTGATGATCAGAAAATTAAAGGTCATGTGCAGGGGATTGCTTCGGGAATTGAAGATCGTGAACGTTCGAGTAGCTCTACTTTGTTGGCAAATGTGAATCCAACCTTTACTTGGGTGCGTTTGGCCCAGCGCGTACCTGTGAAAATTGTGTTAGATGAAATGCCGAAAAACCAATTGGCATTTGTTGCGGGACGAACAGCCACTATTCATATCCAGACCAAGCAGTAATAAATATGGAAAAGGATTATAAAGTTCCTTTTCCAGATCAAGCTTTAAGGCTGTACACCTTCGGGGTGACGATACCAACTTTCAATCAGTAATGCGGCGGCAAGACTATCGGCAGAAAGTTTTTTTCCACGACCTTGTGCTTGATAATGATCGAGTTCATCGCGTGCTTCGCGGGTGGTTAGGCGCTCATCGACCATCAAGGTTTCGATATTAGTTTGATGGCGCAAACGACGAGCAAATTTGCGTGCACGGGTTGAAAGCTCCGATTCGCTATCATCCATATTCAAGGGTAAACCGACTAAAAATAAGTTCGGTTGATGCTGTTTGACCACTTTAAGTAAATTGTCCCAGTTGGGAATGCCATCTTTCATGGGGAACAAAGGCAATGGGTTGGCACTGGAAATGATAGATTGTCCTACTGCCATGCCCATCTTTTGTGTGCCAAAGTCAAATGCCATGATTAACTGCGACGGGGATAAATCAGGCATGACCAATCTCTGAAGATAACCAATTACGGTCGACGCCCATTTTTTTGTATGCTGCGTCCCAACGATCGCCATAAGGTAAGTTGAAGATTAGGTCCATATCGGCATCGCAAATCAGCCAATCGCCACGAGTAATTTCATCTTCCAGTTGATGTTTAGCCCAGCTGGCATAACCTAGAGCAATTTGATAACGTCCTACACCTTCGTTATGGGCAATCGCATCTAAAATATCTTTAGATGTAGTAATGCAGATATTTTCCCCGACGGCAATCGATGAATGCCAAGTCGGCTGTCCTGTATGCAACACAAAGCCTGCTTCTGGGCGTAACGGCCCCCCTTGTAAAACATCATGCGGATGTACATTATCTGCATCAATTTCTAGATCATTAAGTAATTCTTTTACAGAAATGCCAGAAGGTCGATTGATAATAATGCCTTGCGCACCTTCGTCATCATGTCGAGCCAAATAAATGACGGTATGAGCAAAAAACTCATCTTTCATTTCTGGCGGGGCAATCAGGCAACGATGCGTGAGATATTGTTTGGTCACCTAAGCATTTCTCCTTAAAAAGTCATTTATGTGAAGACAACAATCCATATGCTTTCAACTTACAAGACTTTGTGCTATTCACCAATCTTTTTTTACAGCTTTGACATTAAATTTATACGGGTTGAAATTTTAATTGTCTGAGTTGTTTTGCGTGCTGTAGCGTAGTTTCACTAATTTCTACACCACCTGTCATACGTGCCAATTCCAAAATTCGCTGCTGTTCTTCAAGTGAAATAATGGTACTGCTTGCAGGGTCGGTTTGCTGTTTTTTCACCAGTAAATGCTGATCTGACTGAGCTGCCACTTGCGCCTGATGGGTAATGCAGAGAATTTGTACATGTTGTGCTAAATCAGCCAGTAGACGACCCACAATTTCGGCAGTACCACCACTGATGCCTACGTCAATTTCGTCAAAGACCAAGACCTCGGCTTCGGTTTTTTCGGCATTCATCACTTGCATCACGAGGGCAATACGAGACAACTCACCACCCGAAGCCACACGCGCCAGAGGTTGTGCCGGAATGCCTTTATTGGCCGTAAATAAAAGCTGGATAAAGCTCAAACCATCGGCAGAAGCTTGTTCCAGCGGTTCAAACTTAAACTCAAAATGGGCTTCTGGCAGCGCCAGTTGCTTCACCTGTTCGGTCAATTGTTTGGCCAATGGCGTTGCGGCTGCACGTCGTATTTCATCTAAGTGTTGTGCTTTATTTAAAAAGTCCTGATGCGCCAGTTCGACTTGTTCGGCTAAAGTTTCAGGATCTTCTAGGGCATGCAACTGTGCTAACTCTACTTGCCAGCCTTGGTATTCCTGATTTAAAGCTTCTGGTTGGGTGCGATATTTACGGGCAAAACGATGAAAAACTTCAAGTTGAGCATTTAATTCTTCCATGCGTTCAGGGTCATAGCTCTGACGGTCAATAAACTGACGTAAATTTGCCGTTGCATCTTCCAATTCGCTTTGCGCATTCAGAATTGAGTTATGTATTTCTGCCAATTGTTCGCTGCGTCCCGCATGGGACTCTAAGCGACGAATGAGCACAGACAATTCCTGATTAATGTTTTGCTCAGCTTCATCTAAAGTATTTAAGGCATAACTACAATCTTGCATGATGTGTTCATGATGACTGAGACGATCGAACTCCTGTTCAATCTCTTTATATTGCAGTTGCACTACTTCTTCTAATTCTTCAAGCTGTAACTCAAGCGTTTCAATACGTTGCTTGCGGCTAGCTTGTGCATCGAGTGCAGCCTGATGCTGACGGATGGTTTGCTGCCAATTTGAATAGGCTTCTTTGACCTGTTGTGCAGGTTGCGCAAAATTACTGTAACGATCAAGCCAGTGCTTCGGATAAGGTGGCTCTAAAAGTTGTTGCTGACTATGCTGACTGTAGAGTTGAACTAAAAGTCGTCCTAATTCTTTAAGTTCGGACAAGCTACTTGGGCGGCCATTAATCCAAGCTTTGCTACGACCCGTTGCAAAAATGACACGTCTTAAATGAATTTCGCCTGTATCATCATCTAACTCATGTTGCTGTAACCAAGAGGCTTCAGGGCTATGCGGTTCATAGCTAAATACGGCGGTAATATCTGCTTTATCTGCACCATAGCGGACGTAATTGGTGTCTGTACGCTCGCCTAAGCTCGCCGAGAGCGCATCCAGTAATAAAGATTTTCCTGCGCCAGTTTCACCTGTAAGAACATTAAAACCTTGATCAATATCAATGGCTAAGTGATCAGCTAAGGCAAAATTGATGAGAGTTAAATGTGTCAGCATAAACGCGTCCAAGCTGCGAAAAGTTTGGTTTCTGTAAGATAGTCAAGTTTTTTAATTATCACAAGTTACAGACAATGCTGAAACTGTATTGGATGCTATATTAGCGTAAATTTTTCAATTGCATAGTAAAGATTTAAGACTAAAGCAATTTGAGTCTAAGACATCAATCAGATACACTTTTTCAGTTAAAATGGGGCTGTAAAAGTGTGACGCTAGGTTTTCTAGGAAAAATGCTGTTTACAGATAAACACCGATTGATTAGTTGCTATTGCCTATTTAAACTACATCAATCATTAAGATATTTATGCGCATCATCTGGAGAATACGCATGTCAGCTCAGTTTGATCATGTATCAGTTATCAAAAAATCGAACGTTTACTTTGGTGGGTTATGCATTAGCCATACCGTTCAATTTGAAGATGGAACAAAAAAAACCCTAGGCGTTATTCTTCCAACTGAACAAGCCTTAACGTTTGAAACACATGTGCCTGAGCGTATGGAAATTATTTCTGGTGAGTGCCGTGTAAAAATTGCGGATAGCGAAGAAAGTGAATTGTTCCGTGCAGGACAATCTTTTTATGTGCCAGGCAATAGCCGTTTTAAAATCGAAACAGATGAAGTCTTGGATTATGTTTGCCATTTAGAAGGCTAAGTCTAGGACGGATAAGCAAAGCTATTTTAACCAAAATCAGTTAAACTATGGCTTAAGTCAAAATCCTGTAAAGGCAACTTTGCAGGATTTTCTTTTTGTATTTTCTCCCTGTCTTTCTGCTTACTTGAGGTTGTTCATGGCAAAACCTGAATATTATTATGGGGTTCATTCAGTAGAGTCGCTCTTAGAATTGGAGCCTGAACGTGTTCTAACTTTGTTCACCTTAAAAGGTCGTGACGATCAGCGCCTACAGAAGATTCTGCAATTGGCTGAACCTTTTGGTATTAGCGTACAGAAAGCCAGCCGAGACAGTCTGGAAAAATTGGCAGGTCTGCCTTTCCATCAGGGAGTTGTGGCTGCCGTACGTCCGCATCCAACTTTAAATGAAAAAGATCTCGAAGCCTTACTTAAACAATCGCCAAATTGTTTATTGCTTGGTTTAGACCAAGTGACGGATCCACATAATCTGGGTGCATGTATCCGTACTGCAGCAGCAATGGGGGTGGAAGCCGTGATTGTGCCACGTGATCGTTCTGCAAGTCTGACCCCGACAGCGCGTAAAGTGGCTGCGGGTGGTGCAGAGAAGGTTAAATTTATCCAAGTGACCAATTTGGCACGAACTTTAGCGCAAATTAAAGATGAGTTTAATGTGCGTGTGGTGGGGACTATGCTTGATGAGAAAGCACTTCCATTACAACAGTTCGATTTTACTGGAACCGCGGTATGTGTGGTGATGGGTGCTGAAGATACAGGTCTACGCCCAATTACCCAGTCGCAATGTGATCAAACCGTGTATATTCCGATGGCGGGTAACTTGCAAAGTTTAAATGTGAGTGTCGCTACAGGTATGGCACTGTATGAAGCTTGTCGCCAACGTCAAAGCATTTAATTTATTTTTTATTGCTTCACATATTGTTATAAAGATGATGTCAAACCGCTCCCAAGGCTATTTGTTTGTTGCTATTACTATGTGCATTTGGGGCGGGTTTACTTTAACCTCGCGCCTAAGTGCACAATGGCATATCAGTGCGTGGGATATCACCACACTACGTTTTGCACTGGCGTTTTGCATTTTAATGCCGATTTTAATTTATAAAAAAGACACGGCATTTTTGTGGCATAAGCAACCTGTTATTTTAGCGCTCATTGGTGGTGTGGCATATTGCTTAACGTCATATAGCGCATTTCATTATGTCCCAGCGGCACATGCCGCGATTTTCTTGAATGGCTGTTTACCACTATGCACGGCGATTGCAGCCTATGTACTGTTTAAACATCCTTTTGATCGCCATACATGGTTGAGTTTAGCTATTATGCTGACCGCAATTGGCTCAATGTCTTATCTGATGTATCAGGAAACTGGGGTTGCTTTTGGTTTTGGTGACTTATTGTTTCTGTTGAGTGCGATGTGGTGGGGGATTTTTACGGTTCTATTGCGGCAATGGAAACTTTCCGCTTGGCATTCCATGGCGAGTGTCGCGATTTGGTCTGCTATCATCTATTTACCGATTTATTTATTATTTTTACCGAAACATCTGGATCAGCCTGAGCCTATGCATTTGGTATTGCAAACATTATTTCATGGCATTTTTGTGGTGATTGTTGCAACGCTGACTTATGTGGAGGCAATTAAACGCTTAGGTGCGTTCAAAGCAGGCAGTATCGTGACTTTAGCACCATTTATTGCGGCGATTTTGGCAGTTCCTTTGTTACATGAACCCTTAAGTTTGGCAATTATCTGTGGTTTGTTGGGTATGGGATTTGGAGCTTTGCAGCCGTGGCGCTGGTTGCGTAAAGACACCTTACAAGCGCAACTCGATCAACAAAAGAAGTCATCTTAAAGCGACTTCTTTTGCTCTGCTATACTTAAATATTTTTGATGTAAAGGTTCAAGATGTGCATAAAGATGGCTGAGATGACCATCATTGAGCACAATATCATGCGCTAACTGTTGTTTTTGCTTTCGAGGCATTTGTGCTTGAATAATCTGTCGGATCTGCTGAATACTTTGGCGATCTCTTTGGCTGGCGCGTTCAATCTGTAAGTCTTCTGATGCATCAATCAACAAGACACGATCAGTCAATTCATGCTGATTTGTCTCTAGCAGTAACGGAGAGACAAGAATCACATAAGGACTTGTGGCATCTTGCAGTTGCTGAATAATTGATTGTCGAATAGCTGGGTGGGTGATGCCTTCTAAAACTTTACGTGCATTGGCATGTTGAAAGATATGTTCACGTAAGGCTTTACGATTGAGTGCACCTGTTTTATCGAGTACCCAGTCACCAAAAGCGGCTTGAATGGCATGTAAGGCAGGCTGATCGGGTTCGACCACTTCACGCGCGACAATATCAGCATCGACCACTTGAATGCCTTGTGTTTCAAACCAATGGCTGGCAGCAGATTTCCCGCTACCAATTCCACCTGTAAGACCGAGAATGAATGGAGCTTGCATGCTCATTGTCCTAGATAAACTTTCATAATCTGTTCACCCCATAAAAAGGCAACCCAACCCGCAATGGCAATATAAGGGCCAAAAGCAAAAGGTTGATTCTCTTTACGGATTTTGAGAAGAATGATTCCAATGATTGCTCCAGCCAATGAAGACAGCAATATGATCAATGGCAGCATTAAAGGACCCATCCAAGCTCCTAAAGCAGCCAGTAATTTAAAGTCACCATAGCCCATGCCTTCTTTACCTGTAATAATTTTAAACAGGTAATACACAATCCAAAGACAAAGAAAACCAATGATATAGCCCCAGATGGCAACGCTTGGTGAGGTATAAATAGAATAGCTGTTAATTCCCAGTCCTAATGCTGCCAATGGCAAGGTATAACGATCAGGTAGAAGCTGTGTATCGAAATCGATAAAAGTCAGTGCAATCAGAGTATAAGTGAGAATTAAACCAAATAGCATCTGAAGGGTTGGACCATAGACTACGACGACTGTCAAAGCGCAGATGGCAGTCAGCAATTCAACCAAAGGGTAGCGGATACTGATCGGGTTACTACAGGTTCCGCATTTACCACGTAATACTAACCAGCTAATGACAGGGATATTCTGATACCAACGAATAGGTTTCTTACATTGCGGACAGGTTGAAGCTGGCTGGCTGAGACTGAGTTTTTTCTCATCCAAAATGGCTTGTTCAGGGTGAAGGAGTAATTGACAGTCTTGACGCCACTCTTGTTCCATCATTTTGGGAGTACGATAGATGACAACGTTTAAAAAACTACCAATGCATAAACTAAAAATCCCAACTGCTATATAAAGTGCAGTTGGGTTTTGAATAAAATAATCAAGTAAATCTTGCATTAAACCACAGAACCCATTTGGAAGATTGGAAGGTACATGGCAATGACCAGACCACCTACAAGGACACCAAGAATCGCCATGATTAAGGGTTCCATCATTGAGGTTAAGCCATCGACGGCGTTATCGACTTCATTTTCATAGTGTGTGGCGACTTTATCCAACATAGCATCCAATGCACCAGATTCTTCACCAATAGCAACCATTTGTACTGCCATTGCAGGGAATTTATCAGTGACCCGCATAGCAAACTGCAATTGTTGACCAGTTGCAACATCATCTCGGATTTTAAGTACTGCTTGTTCATAGACAACATTATTGGTTGCCCCAGCAGTCGATTCTAAAGCATCAATCAGTGGAACGCCGGCAGCAAAAGTCGTGGCTAAAGTACGGCTGTAACGGGCAATAATGGCTTTGTAAACCAAATCACCAAAAATAGGTGCTTTTAATGCTGCTCTATCCAAAAAGTCGCGGAATTTTTTACTCCGTTTTTTTGCTTCGAGAAAAAGTGAAATTACGATACCAACAGCAATAATGAAGATAAACCAGTATTTTTGCATCCATTCCGACATATTGACCACCATTTTAGTAAATGCTGGTAGGTCGGCACCAAATGAACTAAAGAGATCTTGGAAAACTGGGACTACCTTGACCATTAGAATTATGGTCACAATAACTGCAACGACAATAACGGCAATAGGATATTTCATTGCTTTCTTAATTTTTTGCTTTAATAATTCACTTTTTTCCTTATAAATCGCGACGCGATCTAGCATGGTTTCAAGCGCACCTGATTGTTCACCAGATTCAACCAGCGAGCAAAATAAATTGTCAAAGTACTGTGGGTATTTTTTTAGCGCGCCAGCAAAGGTGTTACCACCTTCAACTTCACCTTTTATACCTAAAACAACTTCTCGCATAGTTGGGTTTTCTAAACCCTCAGCCACAATTTCAAAGCTTTGTACCAAAGGTACACCCGCTTTCATCATGGTGGCCAATTGGCGTGTGAAAATAGTGATGTCCAGTGTGCTGACTTTCTTTTTTAGCAAACCTTCAAGAATATTCTTGCGTTTTTCTCGAATGGTTTTAATCACAACTCCTTGCTTACGTAAGGTGACTTTAGCTAAAGCCATATTCCGTGCAGGGAGTTCCCCTTTAATTTTTGCCCCTTTGCGGTCAACTCCTTCATAACTGAAGGTTGGCATCATCTGTGCTTTTTTGACAGCCATGCATTTATCCTTATTTTAAATACGTACTTTATTCGCTGGTCACGCGATTGACTTCTTGTAGTGAAGTTACCCCTTGCATGACCTTCTTTAAACCTGAAAGACGTAGATTATTAAACCCCAATTTTGCTGATGCTTCTGCAATTTGAATTGCATTGCCATCTTCCATAATAATCTTGGATATTTCAGGTGTAACTTTCATTACTTCATAAATCCCCACACGCCCTTTATAGCCGTCTCGACATTCTGAACAACCAACAGGCTGAAAAATTTTAAAGTCTGGTTGTTGTATCTCTTGCTCAGTGAAGCCCATTTCTAACAAGCTATTTTTTGGTATTTCAGCAGGTACTTTACATTGTGAACAGAGTCGACGAGCTAGTCGTTGCGCAATGACTAAGTTTACAGAGGTTGCAATGTTAAAGGAAGGGACGCCCATATTTCTTAAACGAGTCAATGTTTCTGGTGCGCTGTTGGTATGTAGGGTAGACATCACCATATGACCTGTTTGCGCGGCTTTAATCGCAATTTCAGCCGTTTCTAAATCTCGAATCTCACCGACCATAACAATGTCTGGATCTTGACGTAAGAAAGACTTTAATGCAGCAGAGAACGTCAAGCCAACTTTATTGTTAACGTTAACCTGATTAATCCCTTCTAAGTTAATTTCGACAGGATCTTCTGCGGTTGAAATATTGGTATCTTCTTTGTTCAGGATATTTAAGCCTGTATAGAGAGAAACCGTTTTACCAGAACCAGTCGGGCCTGTGATAAGTAGCATCCCTTGTGGCTTTTCCAGTGCTTCCATAAATAAGGCTTTTTGTTCAGGTTCATAACCTAGTGCATCAATCCCTAGCATTGCACTCGAAGGGTCTAAAATACGCAGTACAATTTTTTCCCCAAATAGGGTTGGTAGTGAGTTGACACGAAAATCAATCGCTTTGGATTTTGAAATTTTTAGCTTAATACGACCATCTTGTGGCACACGTTTTTCAGCGATGTCCATTTGTGACATGACTTTTAAGCGTGAAGCTAGACGGTTGGCTAACTGTAGAGGAGGAGTTGCAATCTGGCGTAAAACCCCATCGACACGATAGCGCACACGATAGACTTTTTCATAGGGTTCAAAATGTAAGTCGGATGCGCCCATACGAATCGCATCAATCAATAATTTATTGATATATTTGACAATTGGAGCTTCATCTTCTTGAGGTTGCTCATCATTGTCTTCTTGATCCGTAGGCTCTTCATGGACGTGCAATTCAAAGTCATCATCAAACTCGAAAGTGCTTTCTTCTGCATAATTTTGTTCAATAATTTTTTCTAATTTGTCATGTTCAACAATAATCGCTTCAATACTGAGTTTGCTGTTGAAGCGCATAGCATCCATGGCATCTATATGCGTTGGATTGCTGGTGGCTACAAAGAGTTGATGTCCACGTCGGAAAATCGGCAACACGCGGAATTTAGTAATCAATTTGTCTTCAACGACATCTCTTAAAATATGGGCAGAGTCATAAGTCGAAAGATCAAATAAGGGTTCACCAAATTCTTCTGAAATTTTTTCGGCAATGACAATCGGTTTGAGTTTTAGGTTTTCAATTAGATAAGGGACAATATCTTGGTTTGTTTTTCTTGCGCTGTTAACTGCAGCCTGCATGTTTTCAGTAGAAACAATCCCATCTTCGACCAAGCGGCGAATAAAACCTGTAAATCGTGGAGAACCTTGTAGTGCTGTCATTCGCTTAATGCCTACTTCAATTAAATTGTTTATAATTGGTATCGTAAAATTATACTTTTGTTGTATAAAAATACCATATCTGAAAGTGTCGTGTTTCGCCAACTATTCATGAAAAGCATGAACTAGTCTAATGAAACTGATTTTTTTTGCCATTTTAATGACTGAAAAAAATATAAAAAAGTGAAGTTAATACTAAACTGTCAAGAAAATTATCTTCTCAATCAGGAATTCCGTGTAGAATGTCGCCGTTTAAATCAATTGTTTTGTGAATGGGTTAAGTATGTCGGATTCGACGATCACGCCTTGGGTTGTGGGTAATTGGAAAATGAATCCAATGCAGGTGAATGCCAAACAACTTATAAATGAATTTAAAGAATTATTGAACAAGAATGAAATTTCTCAAGCGCAATGCCATTTAGCGGTTGCACCGATTTCAATCGCACTCCATTTAGTAAAAGACGAATTAAAACAAGCGAATCGTACTGTTCATGTGGTTGCACAAGATGTCTCTCGTATGGCAGGGACTGGTGCATATACAGGTGAGGTGAGTGCGGCTTTATTAAAAGATAGCGCGATTGAACATGTGTTGATTGGTCACTCTGAGCGACGTGAATTTTTTGGTGATCAGCCACACATCATTCGTGAAAAAGTAAAACATGCTTTGGCAGAAGGTCTAACGGTCATTTATTGTGTCGGTGAAAGCCTTGAGCAGCGCGAGAATGGTCAAGCTGATCAAGTGGTATTACAACAGATTTGTGATATTGCAAGTTGTGTAACAGCAGAGCAGTGGCACCAGATCGTGATTGCTTATGAACCAATTTGGGCGATTGGAACAGGTAAAACTGCATCACCAGAAGATGCACAAAGCATGCATGCTAAAATTCGTGAAGGTTTAAAACAGCTCACAACACTGGGCAGCACAATGCCAATTTTATATGGCGGTAGTGTTAAGCCAGAAAATGCAGTAGAGTTAGCGGCCTGTCCAGATATTAATGGCGCCTTAGTGGGTGGAGCATCTTTGAATGCTGCATCTTTTTATCAAATTGCTCAGGCCTTTGCGCATACAAAATAACGAGGAGTTCATCATGCATACTTTTGTGCTAGTGGTGCATATTATTCTTGCCGTATTAATGATTGGCTTGATTCTTGTACAGCATGGTAAGGGCGCAGATGCAGGTGCCTCTTTTGGTGGCGGTGGCGCTGCAACCGTTTTTGGTGCATCAGGTTCAGGTAACTTCTTAACCCGCTTAACCGCAATTTTGACAGCCTTATTCTTTATTACCAGTTTAACGCTAGCAGTATTTGCAAAACAGCAAACAACAGAAGCATATAGCTTAAAATCTGTACAGACAACAGCACCAGCAACAACTAATTCGGGTGAAACTTCGCCAGCTGCACCTAAAACGAGCGAATAATTAGAATTAATCCTTTCTTTTTTGTGGCGATGCTACTAGAATGCGTCACAGCTGCGGTGGTGGTGGAATTGGTAGACACGCTACCTTGAGGTGGTAGTGCTTTCGGGCGTGGGGGTTCAAGTCCCCCCTTCCGCACCAACTTATGAATCCAGAAAATTAAGTTGGTGTATGCGGCAAATCTGTTGATGCGGGATGGAGCAGTCTGGTAGCTCGTCGGGCTCATAACCCGAAGGTCGTTGGTTCAAATCCAGCTCCCGCTACCAATTTGATTTAGGTGCAACTAAATCAGTGCGAATACGAAGTATTTAGATTGAAAAATATTTCATATTTGTATATAATTTTTGCACGTTGATGCGGGATGGAGCAGTCTGGTAGCTCGTCGGGCTCATAACCCGAAGGTCGTTGGTTCAAATCCAGCTCCCGCTACCAAGTTTCTAAAAGAGGCTCACAACAAGGTGGGCCTTTTTGCACAGTGGACATTAGTTTTCTGTGTAATAATTGGGGCGATTACGCCCTTTTTTATTGGCTATCGTGTAGTGTCGACATCAATTGGTCAAATAGTCATGCTTCACTATAGTAGGTCTGTTTCATCGGTCAACACGACTATTGAATCGCACAAAATGACGAGAGTAAATGAAGTTATCAAATAAAACCCAAGCACTCCAAGACTTAATCACTCCTGCAGTGCAAGCTTGTAATGTAGATTTGTGGGGGATTGAATTTATCCCTCAAGGCAAACGTTCATTATTACGTATCTATATTGACAAAGCTGTTGATGAAAATGTAGAACCAACGATCAATGAAGACGGCGAGCCTGAGCTGGGCCGTGGTGTTGGCGTACAAGATTGTGTGCGTGTCACTCAACAAGTGGGTGCTATGCTTGATGTTCATGATCCAATTTCTGGTGAGTATGCACTTGAAGTGTCTTCTCCAGGTTGGGATCGTCCATTTTTCCAATTGGAGCAGATGCCGGCATATATTGGTCAACAAGTTGCTTTACGCCTGATCAGTGCTGTTGAAAATCGTCGCAAATTTCAAGCTAAATTGGTTGCAGTAGATCTGGAAAATGAAGTGATTCAGGTTGAGGTAGAAAAGCAACAAGTGCTTGAAATTGATAGCAACAATATCGACAAAGCAAATCTGGTTTATCAAGATTAATTTAATTTATAAGAATCTGAACGAATAGGTGGCTTATGGCACGTGAAATTCTTACCGTCGTTGAAACGGTTAGTAATGAAAAAGGTGTACCTCGTGAAGCGATTTTCGAAGCCTTAGAACAAGCGCTTGTTGCTGCGACGAAAAAGAAATTTTACGAAGGAACCAACTCTGAAGAAGCGCGTCTCCGTGTAGAGATTGATCGTAAAACTGGTGATTATCGTACTTTCCGCCAATGGGAAGTGGTTGCAGATGAAGATCATGAAATGCCTGCATGTCAAGATGCTATTTCTGACGTAGATCCAGCGAAATGGTCGATTGGTGACATTCGTGAGTTGGAAGTGGAATCTATTGATTTCGGTCGTATTGCAGCGCAAATTGCCAAGCAAGTGATCGTACAGAAGATTCGTGAAGCTGAACGTGCTTTAGTTGCTGATGCATATGAATCTAAAGTTGGTGAGCTTATTTACGGTGAAGTGAAAAAGCAAACCAAAGATGGTTTCATTATTGACCTTGGTGATAATGCTGAAGCGTATCTTGCGCGTGAAGAAATGATCGCGAAAGAAATTTTACGTCCAAAACAACGCATGAATGCGATTTTGTTTAACGTAAATCGTGAAGGTCGTGGCGCACAATTATTATTGTCACGTTCACGCCCTGAAATGCTCATGGCTCTGATGAAAAAAGAAATTCCTGAAATTTCTGAAGAAATCATTGAGATTAAAGCTGCAGCGCGTCAACCAGGTGTGCGTGCTAAAATTGCAGTGAAAACCAATGACCACCGTATTGATCCTGTAGGTGCTTGTATTGGTATGCGTGGTACGCGTATTCAAGCAGTTCAACAGGAATTGAATGGTGAGCGTATTGATGTAGTGGTATGGTCTGATGATCCAGCACAATACATTGCCAGCGCTTTAGAGCCTGCTGATGTATCTGGTATTGTGATTGATGAAGAAGAGCGTACTGCGGACATTATTTTCGCAACTAGCGATCAACTTGCACGTGCGATTGGTTCTCAAGGCCAAAACGTGCGTTTAGCTTCTGAATTGACTGGCTATAAATTAAACATGATGCTTGAAGAAGAGTATCATGCACGTCAGCAAAATGAAGCACAACAATATCTAGACTTATTTGTATCACGTTTAGACATTGAAGAAGATTTAGCAATGGCGTTGGTGGAGATGGGCTTTACTTCTCTCGAAGAAATTGCTTATGTTCCAGCTGAAACATTTGATGAAATCGAGTTGGATGCTGAAACTGTTGAGTTGTTGCAAAGTCGTGCCAAAGAAGTGGCATTGGCAGATGCATTACAACAACAAGAAAATATCCAAGATCCAAGTGCTGAACTTCTTGCAATGGAAGGAATGACACAGGAAATCGCGTATGCATTGGCTGCACGCGGAGTAGTGACTGTTGATGACTTGGCAGACCAAGCGACTGACGATATCTCGGATATTGAAGGTTTAGGGGCTGAGCAAGCGGGTCAATTGATTATGAAAGCGCGTGAATCATGGTTTAACTAGGAGGTAATATATGACGGACAAGTCGATTCAAGAGTTAGCACTCAGCGTAGGACGTCCTGTAGACAAGCTCCTAGAGCAGGTTCGCGATGCAGGTTTACCGCAACGTAAAGCTGACGACATAATTTCTACTGAACAACAAGATACCCTCGTTAACCATTTGAAGAAAGTTCATGGTCAAGACGTAGGGCAAGCAGGACAAATCACGTTGAAACGTAAAACTACAGGTACTGCTAAAGTGGCAAGTACCTCAGGTAAGGCAAAAACCATTAATGTAGAAGTTCGTAAGAAGCATACATTTACTAAGCCTGATCCTGAACAAATCAAAGCAGAAGCTTTAGCGAAAGCACAAGCTGAACAACAGACTCGTGCGGCTGTTGAACCTAAAGCAACAGCTGAAAGTCCAGTGGCAAATAAAGCAGCTGCAAACTTAGAAGCAATGCGTGCAGCAGCAAAGCAAGAAACCACTAAGCAAGAAACAGCAAAAGCGGCTGTTGTGGTGAAGCGTAAATCGACCAATAAGCCAGTAGTTAAAGCACAAGTTAAAGTGATTGAAACTCCTGAGCAGAAGAGAGCGCGTGAAGCACAAGCGGCACAATTAAAAGCGACTGAAGAAGCAGCACGTCGTAAAGCAGCTGAAGAAGCGCAGCAACGTACTCTTGAACAAATGCGTAAAATGGCGTCGAAATATTCTTCTGAAGATTCGACCACCACGATTCGCGTGATTGATGATTCTCCGTTAGCGGCTGGTCTAGTTGGTCAGGCTTATGAAGATTCATTTGCGAAAGAAGACCGTGATATCAAACGTGGAACCAATACGCCTGGTGCACGTGCACCGAAGAAAGGTGGTCGTCGTGGTGAAGAGCAATCTTTCCGTGACAACACACATAAACGCGGTTTGAAAACCAGTACAGCAAATAAACATGGTTTTGAAAAACCTGTTAAAAAGCAAGTTTATGATGTTGAAATTGGTTCAACGATTGTAGTTGCTGACTTAGCCGCAAAAATGGCGGTTAAGGTGCGTGAAGTGATTAAATCGCTCATGAAAATGGGTGAATTGGTTACGCAAAACCAAGCGATTGATCAAGAAATTGCAGCACTTGTAGTTGAAGAAATGGGGCATAACCCGGTTCTGGTATCAGATACACAAGCTGAAGATAACTTGCTTGAAGCAGCTGAAGAGGCACGTGGTGCTCAAACAACACGTCCACCAGTTGTTACAATTATGGGTCACGTTGACCATGGTAAAACATCATTGCTTGACCGCATTCGTCGCTCGAAAGTGGCGGCAGGTGAAGCTGGTGGTATTACTCAGCATATCGGTGCTTACCATGTGACAACGGACAAAGGTATTATTACTTTCTTAGACACTCCTGGACATGCTGCATTTACTGCAATGCGTTCACGTGGTGCGAAAGCGACTGATATCGTAGTCTTGGTTGTGGCGGCGGATGATGGTGTAATGCCACAAACTGCTGAAGCAATTGACCATGCGCGTGCAGCAGGTACACCTATCATTGTTGCAATCAACAAGATGGATAAAGAATCAGCTGATCCAGATCGCGTCTTGAATGAATTGACCACCAAAGAAATCGTGCCTGAGCAATGGGGCGGTGATGTTCCAGTAGCAATGGTGTCAGCACATTCTGGTCAAGGTATTGATGAGCTTCTGGACTTGATTTCAATTCAAGCTGAAATGTTAGAGTTGAAAGCATCTGAAGAAGGTGCAGCACAAGGTGTAGTAATTGAAGCGCGTGTAGACAAAGGCCGTGGTGCAGTAACTTCTATCTTGGTACAAAACGGTACCCTTAAAGTGGGTGATCTTGTACTTGCAGGTTCATCTTATGGTCGCGTTCGTGCGATGGCTGATGAAAACGGTCAACGTATCAAATCGGCAGGTCCTTCGATTCCAGTTGAAATCTTGGGTCTTCCTGAAGCGCCAATGGCGGGTGATGAAGTTCTTGTTGTGAATGACGAGAAGAAAGCACGCGAAGTGGCCGATGCCCGTATGGATCGTGAACGTCAAAAACGTCTTGAGCGTCAAAGTGCAATGCGTTTAGAAAACATTATGGCATCAATGGGCAAGAAAGATGTGCCGATTGTGAATGTAGTGTTGAAAACTGACGTACGTGGTACTTTGGAAGCATTACATGTTGCGCTTGCTGAACTTGCAACAGATGAAGTGAAAGTTCGTATTATTGGTTCAGGCGTAGGTGCAATCACTGAGTCTGACGTAACATTGGCTGAATCTTCTGAAGCTGTATTGCTCGGCTTTAACGTCCGTGCAGACAACACCGCGCGTCAAAAAGCGGATGCAGATGGTATCGACATTCGTTACTACAGCGTGATCTATCAATTGATTGATGATGTGAAAGATGCCATGAGTGGTAAGCTTGCACCAGAACATCGTGAAACGATTCTGGGTGTGGCTGAAGTACGTGAAGTCTTCCATTCAAGCAAATTTGGTGCAGCAGCAGGCTGTATGGTTCTTGAAGGCATGTTACACCGTAATAAACCGATTCGCGTATTACGTGATGACGTGGTGGTATTCCAAGGTGAGCTTGAATCTCTTCGTCGCTATAAAGATGTGGTTGAAGAAGTTCGTGCTGGTATGGAATGTGGTCTTGCAGTGAAAGGTTATAAAGACATCAAAGTCCAAGATAAGATCGAAGTCTATGATGTTCAACTGATTAAACGGAGTCTTTAATGGCGGGTAGTCAGCGTCTGAAGCGAATGGCAGATACAGTTCAACGTGAGTTGTCTGAGTTAATCCGCCAAGAGCTGAAAGATCCACGCTTAGGTGGTCTTGTGACCATCTCGGCAGTGAAGGTCAGCCCAGATTTAGGCTATGCAGAAGTCTATGTCACCGTGATGGGACGTGAGCTTGGCGATGAGCAAAGTGCAGTGGCAAATAAAGAAACTTTGGATGTGCTGAATAAGGCATCAGGTTTCTTACGTCATGAACTCAGTCGTCGTATTAAGACACGTATTACGCCACGTTTACGTTTCCATTATGACAAGACCAATGCGTATGGTAACTATATGTTTGGTCTGATTGCAGAAGCAGTGAAGGATTTACCTGCTGCTGAAGCAAAACAAGATGACGAATAAGCTCAAGATTAAAATTGAGTGATATAAAAAGCCACCTTCGGGTGGCTTTTTTAATGCTTATGAGTTATTGGCGGCGACGCTGGCGTTGCCATGGTAATGGCCGATTTAATGCTTCGGGTACATCACCACTCCTCGAGCGTAAGCGCAGATGAAGTGCTGCTTGTGCCATGAGATTGGCTGATACAGGGGCTGTGATGAAGGCTAAGAGCGTGAGCAGAACTTCAGCAAAACCAATACGTCCTTGAAAAGCCGAGAAGATCATGGCAGCAATTAAAAAGCTTCCTAAACCTAAGGTGCTCGATTTGGTAGGTGCATGCAGACGCATAAATAAGTCGGGTAGACGTACCATGCCAATGCCTCCAACCAACATGAAGAATGCACCAATCAGCAAGAAAATAGAAACCAGTATTTCCATGAGTAATTGCATGTGATGGACTCCTTAATCGATAACATGACCAGAGGTGAAGTAGCGTGCCAAAGCGACAGTGGATACAAATCCAAGCATTGCCACCAGTAGTGCTCCTTCAAACAGTGATGTGGTGCTCCAGTAGATGCCTAATACCACAATGAGACAAGTCGCATTCAAGAATAAGGTATCTAAGGCCAACAACCGATCTACAATAGAGGGTCCAACAATCAGGCGACCCAAGCACATCATCATTGAAAGTGTGATTGCAACCATACAGATACCCAAAGCATAAGGTAAAATGGTCATGTGGCATCTCCTGAGTTGACGTGGAAGATCTCCATTAGTGGTTTTTCATAACGATTTTTGATGTCTTGAATATCAACTTCCGTATCATCACTACTTAAGGCATGAACCAAAATATCACCACGGTCTTGATCAATCCCAGCAGAAACCGTACCAGGAGTGGTGGTAATGATCATCGCCAGTAAGCTATTTACTTCATCGTGTTGGGTGTCTAAAGGTACGCGATACCATTTAGGATGTAATTGATCTATTGGACCTAAAACTAGCTTAGCAATCCGAATATTGGAAATGACAATATCCCAAAGTACAACAAAAAATAGCTTAATCGCTGCCTTCCAATGAATATTCGGTGTCTGCTGAATAAAGGGTTGTACTAAGCGTGGAATAATCAAGGCAAGTAAACTTGCCATGACCAATGTTGCTGCATCTAAACTATGTGCCAGCATTATCCACGTGACTGCAACCAAAACCGAAACAAAAGGATGAGGTAGCCATCGATTAAGGAAAGATTTTTTTTGCATCATTATGGCTCCACTGGTTTAAGTTGAGCATCATCAGGAATTAACATTTCATGGGTCTGTTGTTCTTGAATCTGACGTAACTTGTATGGTGAAATGTGCTCGCCAGACAAAGTATCTTCACTGATGGTATACGGAATAAGATGTGCATTAGGATCGAGTTCTTCACCACCGTATTTGGTTTCGGGTAAGTTTTCAGGATCAAAAGGCTGCACACTAATGACTTGATTTAGCTCATCCTTCTTCAATAGAGTCGCTTCATACAAGGCATTATTTTGAATTTGTAATGCAGTATTCTGAGTATATTGCTGTATAGGTCCTGCCGCGACCATATAACAAATCAGACTAGCCAATAAGACATAGATGGCTATGTCGTTGCGTGGAGGAGCTTTTTCTGGAGTTGCTTGGTAAGCTGTATATTCTGCATCAATATGTGCAATTTCTTCAGGTTTGCTGGCACGCCAGAACAGAATAAAACCCACACGAGTAAATGCGAGAATACTGAGCAAACTCACAACCAGAATCACTGTAATCACAATGCCTTGATAAGGTTCATTTGCAGTGGCTTGAAGAATGAATACTTTGCCAAGAAAGCCACTGAAAGGGGGCAATCCCGCCATCATTAATGCAATGAGAAAATAGCAAATCGAAAGCACATGATGTTGTTTCATCTGTGGTGCGATTTTTAAATGATCCTTGTAGACACCACGTTGCGAGGTAATCCAGCCACAAAGCAGATAAAAAGCGGCTGCAATCAGCGTACTATGTACCAGATAATACAGCGTTGCCGACCATGCTTGGGTGTTAAACAAGGCAATAGCAGTGAGTAAGGTTCCAATGGAAGACAACACCATAAAACCGACAAAACGGCGTAAACGTTCCGCACCAATGGCACCAATCACACCATAGAGTGAGGTGATTAAACCGATAGGCAATAAGCAGTTTTGTAGAATGGATTGACTTAAAGCATCATCAAATACGGTACCGTTAACCCGTAAAATGGCATAAATGCCGACTTTGGTCATGATGGTGAAAATGGCGGCAACAGGGGTGGTGGCTACGGCATAGGTTTTGGGTAACCAGAAGCCGACAGGTAACATTGCGGCTTTAATTCCAAATACCACAAATAATAATAGTCCACCTGCTACAGCTAATTTGTGCTCATCAGGTTGTAAGCTCGGTAGTAAGCGTGCGACATCTGCCATATTCAAACTGCCGACGCTACCATAAATCATGCCCAGACCAATCAGGAACAATGCAGAGGCCAAGAGGTTGATGGTGACGTAATGAATACCGAGCTGAAAGCGTGCTTTGCCTTGTCCATGCAAGAGCAACACATAAGATGCCATCAATAGAATTTCGAAGAACACAAACAGGTTAAACAAGTCGCCTGTGAGGAATGCTCCGCATAATCCCATTAATAAGAAATGGAACATGGTATGAAAATAACGACCACGGGTATCCCACTCACGGCTTGCAAACCACAAAACAGGCACTGCAAGTGCATAGGTTAAGACTAGCATTAAGGCAGAGAGTTGGTCTAAAACCAAAACGATCCCGAAAGGTGCCGTCCATTCACTCAGGTTATAGCTGCTGATTTGTCCATGACTGGCCACCATTAAATAGCAAATTGCAGTAGCGAGCCCTAAGAGTGCAGAAATCAGACTGATGCCACGACGCCAAGGTTGACGCCAGTCGTAGGCAAGTGAACCTGAACCTGGATTGCCCAGTAAAACCAGAATAAAGCCAGTAAATGCAGGAATGATGATGCTGAAAATTGGTGTATGCTCGGCCCAAAATTGGATGAAGTTATGCATTAAGGCTCATCCTCGCGTGGGTCAACAAGACTAATTTCTTCTTTTGAGTCAACGTGGTCGGTCCCTGATTCATAGCGGCTGCGTAAAGCCAGTTGTACAATAAAGGCTGTGGTGGCGAAACCAATCACAATGGCTGTAAGGACGAGCGCTTGTGGCAATGGGTCCGTGGACTTGGACGCTTCAGTCAATACTGCAGGCGAGTTGATTTGGACCCGCCCCATCGCAAACAGAAACACGTTTACCGCATAACCAATCATGGCTAAGCCAAGTACCACTGGAAAGGTACGCGCGCGCAGAATCAGATAGATGCCTGTTGAAACTAACAGTCCAATCGCAGAGGCAATAAGAAATTCTAGACTAATCATATTATTTCCCCTTTGGTAATGGACCAGACATGCTTGAGTGGCGCGAGTCACCCAGAACAGAAATCATGAGCATGGTTGCACCGACCACTGTGACATAGACCCCAACATCAAATGCAGCCGCAGAAGCCAAGTGCATTTCACCTAAAATTGGGGGTGAAACGTAGATGTGTGCACTGGTCAGAAACGGGCGTCCCCAGAACCATGCTGCAATAGCTGTTAGTCCTGCAATGCTTAGACCTGCACCAATCCAGATTTCGTATAGGCGTCCAGATTTGGCGCGAAGCAATTGTTCGGCTTGGTCTTGGCCTAATGCAATATATTGAATGATCAATGCCAAAGAGGTAATTAAGCCTGCAATAAAACCACCACCAGGTTCATTGTGTCCACGTAGGAAAATATACAAGCTGATGACCAAAGCCAGCGGTAAAATCCAAGAGGATGCGATACGGAGCATTAAAGGGGAGGGGTTAAAGCGATAAGTTAAACCTTGTGTGATGGTTGTACCATGTGTACGCATACCATCCATTAAACAGAGTGTGCCGATACCTGCAATACCCAATACCGTGATCTCACCGAAGGTATCGAAACCACGGAAATCGACCAGAATCACGTTAACAACGTTTGAACCACCACCCAGAGGTATCGACTGTTGTAAGAAGAACCAAGAAATTGAATTATGGTCACGCGTCAGAATCAGCCAAGTGATCCAACCAATGCCAAGTCCACCGACAATAGAAAGAATGGCATCGCGCCAACGACGTGCTTGACTGGATTCATAAGGTGTAAGCTGAGGTAAGAGTGATAAGCTCATGAGCAGCAACACCGTGGTCACAACATCCACAGTAATTTGCGTTAGGGCCAAATCTGGTGCTGACAAAGTGACAAACACCATGGTCACAACTAAACCAATGGCACCACTAATCAGGACAGCTTTAATGCGTTCATGATGGAACCAGAGCATCATCCAGCAGGCAGAGAATAACAATAGCCATAGCACAATTGCGAGCATAGGAGCATGAGTCAGTTCACGTGTACCTGTGGTCAGCCCTTGACCCATCAGAGGAACAGCGACCAAGACAATACTAAACGCTACGATCCAGAGCAGGTAAGTTTGCAAGGAGCCTGTTTCTGTTGTACGTTTAATTTTTCGTGATTTAAGGAGTAAGTGCTTGAGCAGAGACTCAAAGATAAGTTTACCTTGAAAAGGTCCCAAGGCTGGGTCTAGGTCAATACTACGAATTTTACGGTTCTTTGCTAGAACGAAGTAAAAGCTTAAACCGCCAACTAGAGCAATTAAACTCATCACTAAAGGTAAATTAAAACCATGCCAGATGGCCAAATGTGTTCCCGAGAAGTCATGTAACTGCGTACTGGCGCGCGCCGTACTATTGACAATTTGCTCAACAGTGAGCGCAGGGAAAATGCCCACCACAATACATAGAATTGCCAAGAGAATTGCAGGCGCACGCATGCCAATAGGCGGTTCATGTCCATCTTTATTAGGAACTTGCTCACCAAGTGGACCATCAAAAAACACGCCATGCACTAAACGTACAGAATAAGCAACTGCAAAAATACCTGCCAAAGTCGCAATAGTTGCGGACAGCACCAGTACTGGGCCATTTAAGTTTGCCAATAACTCGGTAAAGAACATTTCTTTAGACAAGAAACCATTGGTCAGTGGAACACCTGCCATAGCCGCTGCGGTGACCATAGTCAGGGTGGCTGAGAACGGTAATAATTGCCATACGCCACTTAATTTACGTAAGTCACGCGTTCCTGTTTCGTGATCAACAATACCTGCAATCATAAACAGCGCCGCCTTAAAGGTGGCATGGTTGATGATGTGGAAAATGGCAGCAGCGACAGCCAATGGTGAACCAATCCCCAATAGGCAGACGATTAAACCCAGATGACTGATGGTCGAGTAGGCCAGAAGCCCTTTCAGATCTTCTTTGAAAATGGCAAAGAATGCCGCCATGCATAGGGTGAATAAGCCAACAAAAGTCACAATATTGTGATAAAGCGCAGCACCCGCAAAGATTGGGAGTAAGCGTGCCAGCAAGAAAATTCCCGCCTTCACCATGGTGGCCGAATGCAGATAAGCGGACACAGGTGTTGGTGCAGCCATGGCATTCGGGAGCCAGAAGTGGAAGGGGAACTGCGCACTTTTGGTAAAGGCACCGAGTAGAATCAGCAATAAGGTTGGGGTAAATAAGGCATGATTTTGAATATGTTCTGACATGGTCAGAATCTGGTCAATTTGATAGGTGCCTGTAATTTGCCCCAGTAAAATAAAGCCCCCCAGCATGGCCAAGCCACCCATTCCTGTAATGGTGAGTGCCATACGCGAGCCACGTTGTGCAACATCATAGTTGCTCCAGTAGCCGACCAAGAGGAAAGAAGAAATACTGGTCAGTTCCCAAAAAATTAACAGCAGAATTAAATTATTGGAAAGAGAGATACCCAACATTGCTGCCATAAACAACATGAGCAATAGATAGAGTTTGCTCAATGAGTTTTTTGGGCTGAGGTAATAATAGGCATAAATAAAAATGAGCGTGCCGATACCTGTGATCAGCAAAGAGAAAAGTAGACCTAAGGCGTCCAGACGGAAACTGAGATCAATGCCCAGTTGTGGTAACCAAGACCAACTTTGAGTAATGACTTCGCCATGAAAGACCTGCTTTGCTTGAGTCAGTAACAGAATTAAACTACTTAGACTGACTCCGATAGCCCCGAAAGCCGTTACCCCGCGCGAAAAATTTTTCAGCCACGAGACAAGGGTTGTGCCCAGTACTAACGGTAACAAGATAATAATTGGTAGCACACTTGTATCCATTGTCGTGATAGGTCGAAACCTATGGGTGAATCTTATCTTTCAAGGATTACAGGACAGCAAAGAGATATCCAAAAAATTCAATCTTGAAAGCCGTAAAGAAAATAAAAAAAGCGAAAAGCAAGCTGTGTTGCGCAACTTGAAAACTATAGCAAAACAAAATTTTACTATAAAAAAGCTGAATAAATCTGATCTTATTACATGAATAAAACAACATCAAACCTTTTCGTGCACACCGATCGAATTCTCTGTTTTGAGGCCAAAATTGAACTTAAAGTAACTGTTCTCTTGCAAAAAAACTAGGACGACGGGTTCTGAAAAGAAGAATCGTGCTCTTGTTGCCACAGTTGCTGAAACTCAGCTTGTGCTTCTGGTGAGAGTTGTTGAATTTGTGCATACAATTGCTGAACCACCGAAGTGGAGGGGGTATCAGATAACTGCTCGAGTTCAGTCGTGTCAGATAATGAAATTTGACTGAGTTCTGCATAAATTTGATCAAATTGTTGTTGTAGTGGTTGCAGTACGATGTCTTGTACTCCCTGCGCAGAAAGTTGCAGGCACTGATAGGTGGCCGCATTTTCAAGGAGTTCTGTTCGGTTACCCGTTGCGATAATTTGTAACTGTGGAAAGGCTTGATGTAACTGTTGCAAAATCTGGCTGCAATGTTGTTGATCTAGTTGTTCATCAATCGCATCGATGAGTAAGATGCCATCACCTTCTAAGCAAGGATAGAGACTGAAAGGGTTGAGCAAGCACATGCGTCGAACAATATCACCAATCAATGCTATCCAATTTTTTTGACTGCTGGAAAGCTGTTGAAATTGCATCGTTTTGCCTTGATAGCTCACCATTAATTGCAGTTTGGGTTGATATTGCACAAAAATATCATTTAGTTCAGGCAAGACGATGCGCAGACTATCTTTTAGGGCTTTTAAGCATGGCGCATGGAGTTGTGCATGGGCTTGAAATAAGGTGTTCGGAATATTTTCGGGTTGTAAGTGCTGACCTAAATGTAATTGATCACGCATCAACTGTTGGAACAGTTGAGCGGTCTGAGCATTTTCCAGATCACTAATTTCACGAAACCATTCAAAGAAACGGCTAAAGGTAGTAAAAGGAATGGCTGCTACGTCATAGGCATATGCAGCTTGAAATACAATCGGATTGTTCTTGCTCAGTAAATTGATTTCATTGACAAAACGTTCAGCGGGGTAATAAGCAATCAGCGGTAAGCCCTGCATCGGGTCTTGTTGTAGGGCCCGATGATAAAGTTGAACCAGTTGTTCAAGCTGATCGGTTTCAGCTTTACTCAGCCCAATGCCTTGCTGATTGAGGGTTTTATAGAGTTGCCAACTGCAATGATTCAACACTTCAGGTTGTGCCGTTTCAGACTCTGCGAGGGTGCCAATATCGGTAGGAATTTCGACACAAATCTGAACTTTGGACTGTAGGCGGCTATGCAGAATATCTTGATCTAACATAACCACACCCGCACTACGCAGGTCTTTATAACGGGCAGCAAACCAAGTTAAGGCTTGATAGGCATGCTTGAGAATGCTGGTTTTGCCTGTAGCTTGATCGCCTAAAATCAGGGTGATGGGTTGATCATGATAATGAAATTGAAGCTGTAAATTGGCAAACAGATTGGTGTGTTTGAGCTGTAACGATTCGATTTTCATATAAGCCCCGCATTCGTGCAATGGCTAGCCTGCCGCTTGGCGTAATGAGACAGGCATCCTATTTTTCAGTTGTTGCATCAAGTCGTAAATATGATGAATATTTAGACTTACTTTAGCACGAGTACAGGCGACGTACAGCAATCTTAACTCTTCGTCACTAATTTTATGATCTTGTTCCGTCAGCTTAAACTGATAGTCATCTTCGATGTGCACACGGTCCCATTCTAGTCCTTTGGCTTTGTGTGCCGTGGAAATAATATAATCGGCTTGTTCAATCGGAGTAATTTTGGCTAAAGCACGTTTAAGCGGATCGGTACCATGATCATCTACCAATTTCACCAAAGGTTTAATGTCGCTGCCTTCATTGGTTTCGCAATATTCATGTACATCATGCCAAGAATTAAACCACGCCAGTTCAGGCACATCAGTGACACGTTTGCCCTGCTTCAACATGCTCGCGGCATCGACAAAACGATTCAGTTTGACATGGTCGGCTTGTAGACTCACTTTATCGCCATGTACCAACCCTGAAAGCAACAGTTCCATGGCGCGAGCATTGGTCCGACATAAAATCGCATCTCGCATTTTGGTGTGTGGTTTATTCACCACTTTGGAATTCAACAGTGGATTGCCCAACAGAGGCACTTTTTCATTCAGCGCGCCCAAGATGGCATTGGCATTGTGTGCAATACTTTCACCAAAGCGAAATGAGGTTGTGAGGCGAGATTCGGGTAAAGGAAGTTGCTGCATGGCATTGATGGCACCACGCCAAGCATAAATCTGTTGATGTGCATCACCGACATAAATTACTTGAGTATTTTTCTGACGCAATAAGATGCCTAACATTAAAGGATCGGCGTCTTGTGCTTCATCAAATAGCACGTAGTCGGCAGGAATATTCGGTTCAGATAGTGCCCAAAGTTTCAGATAAATATCATGCCCAATTCCTGCCTGATGATTGGGATCAATCGATTCTAGCCAACGACGTTCTACCGCAGGATAAAGATGCTTTTGTAAGGTGTCGATATCATCAGGATGAAGCCAGTTGGGCGCTTGCAGATGTCGCGGTGCAGGGTATTGCGAACTGGTTGAGCAAAAATAGCTCACCGCATTGGCGACCAGACTGGCAAGTCGACTCGGCATCAGCACATATTTTTCATAGCGTCCGCCCATCATGCGTCTTAAGGTAATCGGTTCTAACCGATACTCTTTGGCAATGAAGCTGGGGCTGAGTCGGGGTAATCGCAGTTTGTCGGTAATTCCACGTGGAACACTACGAAAGGCCAGTGAGTGAAAGGTGCGGCAATCCACATTGGAGTGAAACTTTTGCTGCGCTTCACTGGCGATGGCTTTGTTAAAGGCCAGATACATGCCACGTCGTTGTGGCATAGCATCACTGATCATTTGTAGAGTGGTGGTTTTACCTGTGCCAGCATAGGCAATCACTTTAAAGGATTGTCCTAGACGCGCGTTATCAATGGCAGTCGCCTGCTCATAGGTTGCGCTCGGTTTCTGATGTTGATTTGACACAGGCAAATAGAACTTTAGTGGCTACGGTTGGCTTTTTCGACCAAACCTGAGAGTCCTTGGCGTCGTGCCAATTCATTCAAAACCAGTTGTGGATCTAAGTCAAAATGACCCAACATCACAATGGTATGGAACCATAAATCTGCCACTTCATAAATCAAATCATTTTTATTGTCTTCATTGGCGACCAATTGCAATTCTTTTGCGGCAAGAATCGTTTCAATGCTTTCTTCACCAATTTTTTCTAAAATTTTGTTCAAACCCTTGTGGTATAGCTTTGCCACATAAGAAGAGTCAGGATCTGCACCTTTACGTTCAGTCATCATTTGACCGAGGTAAGACAGCACTTCGACTTGCTCTGATTGTGCATTAGACGCATTCATGGCAATAGTATGTGGATTGCTGGATTTTTCAGCCGCGTAAATCTGGCTCGGATCTTTCAGTTGTGCATCGACAATTTCCCAGCCTTGCGGGGTGAGTTTACGATAGAAACATGATTCACGACCCGTATGGCAGGCAATACCGCCGTGTTGTTCAATTTGTAGAACAATGACATCTGCATCGCAATCCAGACGAATTTCATGCACGGTTTGAAAGTGTCCAGACTCTTCCCCTTTGTGCCACAACTTGTTACGTGAACGGGAAAAATAAACGGCCTGATTTTTTTCAGCAGTGAGTGCCAAGGCTTCGCGGTTCATCCACGCCACCATAAGCACGCGTCCTGTTTGATGATGCTGTGCAATGGCAGGGACTAAACCTTGTTCGTTAAATTTTACTTCATCGAGCCAGCGCACGTTGTTCATAGGGACTTCACCAAAATCAGTTAATCGAAAAGAATATTCAGGTTGATGCGAAAAACATCAGGCTATAGTGTAGGGGATCGGGCTGGATTTGTGTTAATTATCTTTCAGCAATTTAGTCAACGGATATGCAGCAACATGAACTTGGAAGCTGAGTTCATGTTGCATCGTAAACTGATTAAAGCTCTTGCATCACCTCAGCAAAGCGTTGCTTTTCGACCAGTTCCAAGAACTCATCGCCCAAACGTTGGCTTTCGGCCACACATTGTTTCCAGAGTTGGATGCGACGTTGTGGCTCCATGCCTTTGAGGGTGAAATCTTTACGATCGGGTAAACGTCCTAATGGTAAACGTGCCAGATATTCCTGTGAAGGAGAAATCAGCAGGGTACGTGCTTGATTGCTTGGGTTAGATTTTCTCGATTTAAACATCTTGTCGAACCAACCCGGAGTAATGCTGTCGCTAAAATGCGGATAGAGCACAATGCCTTGGCTTTCAAAGGGTAAATCGATGTGATAGTCAATCAAGCCCCCATCGCGATAAGCCCCTTGCGGGGCATCACTGATATTTTTGACCGCAGGCGTAACACCAGGAATTGAACCTGATGCCATGAGCCAGTCGGCAACATTGTCTGAATTGAAGTTCAGATAATGGGTTTTAAAACTATCGTCTTTAATTTTAAATTGTGGGAAATTTTTCGGTTGGCAGATGACCCGTTGCATAAACAGATTTAAATGCTGCCGTGCAATTGCGTTACTGCCCACAATACCGAGCAATGAGCCATACAAGGCAAGACGCTGATCACTTTGGAATAAATGTTGGGCTTTTGCGGCAATAATGGTGAGGTGATAATCGGGATGATCAACCAATTTTTGGGTTTGCTGATTTAAAATGCCTGCCAACATGTCACGTGAAATTTTTTCAATCTCGGCAATTTTCATCTTTTTATGAAAAGGCAGATGGATATACAGCTCCGCCAATTGCTCAGGACCCAGCTTTTCACCTTGCGCCAAAATCCCTGCAAAACGCCATGCACCAACTGAAGAACCGACTAAAAATCGGCGCTGTTTGGCTTGCGGCAGAAAACTGCCAAAGATGGCTTGATCAAGCCCAGTCAAACCAATGCCTTTGGGACCACCTGCTGCACCGGGTAAAATATCGACCTGTTTGGCATGGAAGCCTTCTTGTTGGATCAGTTGCCGAGCAAGATGACCAGCACGAATATTCAAGGCGGGAGAGCGCTTTTCAAGAATTTGAATCATGGTGCAATTATAAATATACAAATGTGCACTTAGTTTAAAAGTTCTGCCTACGGGCTCAATGGCGGGGAAAAACTTTAGGTGACTTGATAGTCACTTTAGAAGTGTGAGTTAAAAATACACAAAACTGTGGATAACTTTGGGGCTATCCACAGTATGTTTTATCGACAAAATTATTTAAACAGACGCCAAATTGACAATAGGCTGGCACAGGCAATTAAGATAATCGAGATGTACCATGGGGCAATAATGGCAATTGACAGGAAAATTGCCATTAAACTACCGAAAATCCAACTGCGTTTTTGTTGATGCTCCATCTGTAGACGCAGGCTTTGCAGTTCATTTAGCTGTTTCGCATTCCAAGCTGACTGATTTTTTAAGCCATTTAAGCTATCGACCAACAGAGTTGGAAAATCTTGCGCGCCTAGTAGTAAATCAGGAATTTTCTGCCCGAGTTCTTTGAGATTTTTCTGCGGATTCATTTGGGCTTTGATCCAATCAGTGAGGATTGGTTTTGCCAAGCTCCAAATGTCTAATTCTGGATACAGGTCAGTGCCTAAGCCTTCCACGTGGACCAATGTTTTCAGCAGTAACATCAATTGCGGTGGAATTTCCAAATGGAAACGACGAGCAATATCCATAACCTGAATCAGAATACCAGCAAAGTCTAATTCATGCATTGGTTTCGAGACCATAGGTCCGACTGTTCGGCGCATTTCACGCGCCAAGGCATCTTGGTCGGTACCTGGTGGAATCCAGCCTGCTTGATGCACAATTTGAATCAGTTGCATGAAGTCACTGTTCATGACTGCCAGTAACATGCGCGCAACGGTCATTTGATCGTGTTTAGACAGTTCGCCCATAATCGCACAGTCCAGTGCAATAAAGCGTGGATTGCTTGGGTTGATGGTCTCGACAAACACGTTGCCTGGATGCATATCCGCATGGAAAAAGTTGTCGCGGAACACTTGGGTAAAGAAGATGGTCAACCCTTTCTCTGACAAATCTTTACGATCCATACCCAGACGGTCAAAAGTCGTCGTGTCGGAAATCGGCACGCCTGTAATGCGTTCCGCCACCATCACTTCTTTACTGTCCATATAGACTTCAGGCACATACATCATGCTTGAACCGGTGAAGTAATGACGCATACGACGGGTATTGTCTGCTTCTAGAGTTAAATCCAGTTCATTCAGAATAATTTGACGATAATCCTGAATAATTTCAGATAAATGTAGTGCGCGTGCAGCTTCTAGGCGTTTTTCTAAAGTCGCACCGAGCCATTCCAGAATTTCAAAATCTTGCAGAATTTGACTACGGATATCGGGGCGGGTGACTTTTACTACGACCTCGCGACCATCATGCAGGGCAGCGGTATGGACTTGCGCAATCGAAGCAGCAGCAAGCGGTTGTTCATCAAAACGGCTGAACAAAGTGGCAACATCGGCTTTCAGCGATTGCTGAATGCGTGTTTTCGCGACATCGGTGCTGAACGGTTTCACTCGATCTTGTAATAACACCAGTTGCGCCAAGACTTCAGGTGGAATCAAGTCACGACGCGTCGAGAGTAACTGTCCCAGCTTAATCGCCAGCGGGCCCATGTCTTCAAGGGCTTGCTTGAGTTTAAGCGGATTTTTACGTTCTTTACTCGACCATGCCGCAGGGTGCATACGAATGAATGCGAGAGCATGACGTGCCTTCTCAGGTAATTCTTCCGCAGGAAACAACGTGTCGAGTCTATAGTGCGCAGCAATGCGCCAAAGTTCGAGTAAACGTGAAACGTGCGGAATCATAAAGTGTATTACCTAAATTTAAATAGAGTCTGGAAGTACGTCAATTTGACGTTGCAGTTGTTGGATTTTGGCTTCTGCACGGTCAAGGTTTTGATTCAAAAGACGGGTGTCTTGTTGCAGGTCATCCATTTGCCAGCGTGCAGCAAACAAACCTGAATCTTCTTTGAGGGCATCTTCAGCAAAGAATAGATGGCTCTGTAAAGAGCGCTTGAGATGCTTGGGTGCAAGTTGAATTTTACCCAGTTCATGTGCCAAGGCAGGGCCAATCCAAGGACTGAGATGCGTAGCTAAATCAGGTTCAGCCTGCTGCATAATTCTTTGAATATCTTGCAGTAAATGGTAGTCACCTTGTACAGGAATGGTGCCTACATCTTCCGCCAAAAATAACTTCAGCAGTTCCACCACATTTTTAACCTGCAAGGTTGCTGTTGCTGCTGTCGTAGTTTGTTGCGGATCAAACGGGCGTTGTTCAAAAATGGACGGACGCTCCGCCTGACCTGTGACAGTCGGTTCAAGGCGAACTTTGTCTTGATCAAAGAATACATCGACCGAGAGTTGCGGAGAATCGAGTACCACACGCAACATTTTACCTTGCAGTTGATTGAGCTGAATGCGCGTGATGGCATCCAGATCAATCACATGGTGAATCAAGCGTTCAACTGCACCAAGTGCCAGAATTGACCACATAGCTTAACCTTCACCAGTCCGTTTAGAGTTTAAAACCACGGTGTACAGCCACGATACCGCCTGTCAGGTTATGGTAATCACAGTTCTGGAAGCCAGCCTGTTCCATCATACCTTTCAGGGTACGTTGGTCAGGATGCATACGGATCGATTCAGCTAAATATTTATAGCTTTCAGAGTCATTGGCAATAATTTTGCCCATGATTGGCAATGCAGTGAAAGAATACAAATCGTAGAGTTTTGAGAATGGCTCAAACACAGGTTTAGAGAATTCCAACACCAATAGGCGACCACCTGGCTTAAGTACACGGTACATGGCCGCCAGTGCAGCATCTTTATCAGTTACGTTTCGTAAACCAAAGCTGATGGTGAGCAGGTCAAAACTGTTATCGGCAAAAGGTTCAAGTGTTTCTGCATTTGCCAAAACAAAATCGACATTGGTACAGCCAGCATCAATCAGACGATCACGACCGACGTTTAACATCGATTCATTAATATCTGAAAGTACCACATGCCCAGTAGGGCCAACTTCACGGCTAAATACTTTAGCCAAGTCACCTGTACCACCTGCGATGTCTAATACGCGTTGACCACGACGCACACCCGACATGTTAATGGCAAAGCGTTTCCATAGACGATGAATACCAAAGGACATCAGGTCATTCATGATGTCGTATTTGCTCGCCACTGAATGGAATACTTCCGCAACTTTTTGTGCTTTATCTTCACTGTTAACGGTTTGGTAACCGAAGTGTGTAGTCGCACCGACATTGCCTGTATTGGCACCGCGAGGCAGGTTGTATTTTGGTACTGTGCCGTTTACAGGTGTATCGGTTAATTGTTGTTGTAATGACTGTTGTTGCCCTTGAGGAATACCCTCAGGAAGTGGGCTGTTTAGGAATGGGCTGACTTTGTCTGTTTGTTGAGCCGACTCAGGGGTAGGGGTAGGCGTTTGATTTTCATTAGACATTCAAGTCACTCCTAACATAAAAATAGGGTTAATGTTGCAGTGCAAGCATGATGACAGATTCTCAGCCGATGTACAGTAACCATCATGCAATTGTTATGAATAATATACAGAAAAAAATACGCGTGCTGTATCTACGCGCAAGATTTTATCTTGCTGTAGATGACCTTTTATTGGAAAGGATGCAGATCGCCGGCATGGACTTTGGCAATGATTTGACGTTCGATGGCAGTAAAGTCTTTGACAAACTGTTCAGCCGATTTTAAAGGTTTCATTGCTAAAAAACCATCCTGCATAAATTCATACATCACGTCAAAATGGTGTTTGTAAGCGACGCCTTTACACATTTTAAATGCCGTATAGACCATAAATGAACGCATATATTTGTCGAGACTGGCACCCAACTGATCAAGCAGTTCCAGTTGATGTAAACGTGATTGGCCTTGATCCAGTTTTAAATAACTCAGGCGCATCATTTCGTCTGTGAGGGGGGTATTCGGAGCATAGTCTTCGAGTAATTGCAGTGCAACGCGTTCATCTAACTGTACAGCGAGAATCGCTAACTCAACGCCTGCGGTGCCAGTTTTAATGGCATTTTCAGGAATGAGTTTCTCAGCTTTATGCACATATTTCATCAGGCGCGCAATTTGTTTGGCCAAAGCATCAAAATCGGGACCACCGTATAAACGGTTCAAAAAGTATTGTGCCATCAATTGATTATTTTTCACGGAAAAGTGCTGGTGATGCGTGCGCTGCATCCGCTGTTTTTGCCACATTTGTACATCTTGCAGACGTTGAAATAGCTCAGCATTATGATGGTATTGCAATTGATAATACTGTTCTAGTAGGTCATCTAGGACTGCAAGTTTAGACATGAGCGATCTCGATTTGAAACTTGTGCAAATCTTAGAACTTGTTGCAAGTTCCCGCTATGACAAAATGATCGAATTCGGCATAAAAAGCTGTCAATTTGTCATGAAATTATACAAAGATCTGCGAAAATGAGCTTTCAGCTTGTTTTATACTGAAGTAAAACAACGGCTTTAAAAAGATTAACTTTATTTTATTTAACTGATGGCGAGACAAAAATGGCGAAACAACAACTAGAACCAGCCTTGGTCGATGAAAGTCAATTGTCCCTTGATTTAATTGATGCGCAATACGCCCTAAAAGACACTCAAGGTCAACCCAATGCCAAAAGTGTTTTGGTCTTGGTCAGTGGTATTGAATTGGCAGGTAAAGGTGAGGCGGTTAAACAGTTGCGTGAGTGGATGGATCCACGTTATTTGCGCGTCAAGGCTGATGCCCCTGTGATGTTTAATAATGTCCAAACCTTTTGGCAACCTTATGCGCGTTTTATTCCCGCAGAAGGGCAAATTGTGGTGATGTTTGGGAACTGGTATGGAGATCTGCTCAGTACTGCTTTACATGTTTCTCAGCCTTTAGATGAAACCTTATATGATGAATATTTGGACAATATGCGGGCTTATGAACAAGACCTGAAAAATAACCATGTCGATGTCATTAAAATCTGGTTTGATTTGTCGTGGAAATCGCTGCAAAAGCGGCTGGATGAGATGGATGCCAGTGAAATGCATTGGCATAAATTACATGGTCTAAATTGGCGCAATAAAAAGCAATATGAACGATTGCAGAAATTGCGCCAGCGTTTTACCGAAGACTGGATCATTATTGATTGTGAAGATGAACAATTGCGTGATCAGCAGTTTGCACAACATGTATTAAGAGCGATGCAGCATTGTCCTGAGCATGTGAAATCGGCACAGCATAAATGGAAACAAGCTGATATTCCCGCTGTACTAGAGCAGCCACCGACGGAAAAAATTGATAAGAATGAATATAAGCTGGAACTGGATAAGCTCACCCGTAGAGTGGCAGATGCATTACGTTTTGGAGAACGCAATGTGATTATTGCCTTAGAAGGGATGGATGCAGCAGGTAAAGGTGGCGCGATTAAACGGATTGTAAAAAGTTTAGACCCACGTGAATATGAAATTTATAGCATTGCTGCGCCTGAAAAATATGAATTGCGTCATCCATATTTGTGGCGTTTCTGGAACAAAATACAACCCAATGAACGAATTAGCATTTTTGATCGGACGTGGTATGGGCGAGTTTTGGTAGAGCGGGTTGAAGGTTTTGCCAGTGATGTAGAGTGGCAACGGGCTTATGAAGAAATCAATCGCTTTGAAAAAGATTTGACGGATAGCCATACCGTAGTGGTAAAAATCTGGCTATCGATTAGTAAAGACGAGCAATATGCACGCTTTAAGGAACGTGAAGAAACGCCACACAAGCGCTTTAAAATCACGCCTGATGATTGGCGTAATCGTGAAAAATGGGATGAGTACTTACATGCTGCTGCGGATATGTTTGAACGAACCAACACGGACTATGCACCGTGGTACATCATTGCCAATGATGATAAATACAGTGCACGTTTGGAAATTTTACGCAGTATTTTGAAGCAACTCAAAGCAGATTAGTCTGTGTTGAGTTGCTAGGTCGTTCAGGGGTATTAAGTTTTAAGCCGTGGCTTGCAGGTTTTGTTTTTGCTGGATGGATTTGGCGAGTTTGTAGCAATCCTCTACATGAGCCTCAGCCACTTTTTTCATGACGAAATAGCCGAGGCTTGCCGCCACCAATTGACCGCCTAAGGGAATGTATTTGCTGACTTGTTTGGTAATCATTTTGGAGGCGAAATTGTGTATTGAGTTTTTCACAGCAGTTCGTGCCACGACTAAACCTGAAAACTCAAAGCCACGTTTCCGCAATTCTTGCCAGTGAATCTGTTTGGTTTCCAAATCAAACACGCTGATTTGATCGGGTGCAAGCCCAAAGCGGGCATTAATTTCAGGAATCAGTTGTGACAAAATGCCGACATCAACCACCACATCCAAAAAAGGCACAGGGATGACGGCTACACCCGCAGAAACATAGGCACGCTTTTGAACCAATTCGAGACATTCTGCGCGGATTTGTTCTAGATTTAATGAGGCATCAATTGAATCGGGAATATTGTCTATTTTCATTGTCTAGTTTAAACCTTGTATCCATTTTTATATTGAAGCATCTTTAAGCATCGATTTTCAAAGTCATTTTTAAATCGATATTGTGCTATACCGTGACATAGACAGTACACCAAGTATAGTCAATAATCTTTATGCTTTTGTAGATTGTTGTTCATTTATCGTTGGAGAAAAACTATTCATGGCCATTCACGTGATTCAGAGTCAACGGATTGATGTTTTGCTACAGGCCATGTTGAAAACGGTGAAATCACAAAGTCACAATGCTTTGCAGGTGTTAAAACCCCAACATTTTATTGTGCCATCACCTGCGGTTGAAGCGTGGCTGACGCAGCAACTGGCAGAACAAAAAGGCATTAGTGCCAATACCCAGTTTCATCATCGCATTCGTGGTTTTCAATGGTCTGCCTATCAATGGGTATTGGATCAAGACAAAGAGCAGGTGCGTAAAGCCAATATTCCACGCATTATTATTAAATGGCGGGTCTATCAAGCCTTACTGGCTTATATTCAGCCAGAACAATCTGCCTTGGATGCAGCACATCCGTTAACGCCGATTGTGCAACGCATTTATGCCAGTGCCGATCAACTTGAACAAGGCATCGAAAAACAACAGAAAAAGCAGCGCATGCTGTATTGGGTGGCAGAACAGGTTTCTAAATTATTCAGCCATTACATGGAATATCGTGGACATTGTCAGAAAAACTGCCCCACCTACCAATGCACTTGTCCAACCAATTGGTTGCAACGTTGGGGAAGTAATCAGGCATTACCAATTGAGCAGATGTTCTTCCAGACCAATACTGAAATTTCGGCTTTTACTCTGAATCAGGCACATGAATTGGAAGCATGGCAGCGTTGGTTGTGGCAGGTGGTGTTTCATCAGGATTTTATGGAAATGCAGCAGATTGATGCGGCATTTTGGGAGATGCTGGGCAGTGCAGAGGCACCCAATGCGGTAGCATTAAAAAAACTGCCACAGCCCTTGGTGGTGTTTACCTTGTTGGATTTACCACCGAGTCAGTTACAGTTTTTACAGCGCTTAGGGCAATATATTGATATTTATCTGTTGCACTATAACCCGTCTCAGGAGTATTGGGCAGACAGTGTCGATCCGAACTGGAAAGCACGCTATGACTTGCGAGTGAAAGAGCGTTTTATTGCCAAAAATCCGCAAGCCACAGATGAGCAAATTGAACAATTCTTTCAGGATTTCACTCTACATTTTAATGCCGAAATTCGTGAATCACGTCATCCCTTATTAACCCGTTTTGGCAAGCAAGCACGAGATCACTTTTCATTATTATCTGGGCTTTCTTCAGGGGAAGATGGGGTCTGGGCAGATGTGTTTGTGGATGAATATCAGCCGACCTTATTGGGTAAAGTCCAGTCGGATATTCTGTATTTGGTGGAGCCTGAACAACATCAATTTGCGCTGAATGTACAGGATGATTCCATTCAAATACATGTCTGCCACTCCAGTTTGCGTCAACTGGAAGTACTGAAAGAGCAATTGATTGTATGGTTGGCACAAGGTTCTAAAGAGCAGCCGCGCCGTCCGAGTGATATTCTGGTGCTCAGTCCCAATTTAAAAGACATTGAGCCATATATTCGTAGCGTTTTCGCCCCGCCTGTTCGCGAACGTGAAGATGAGCGCACCATCTCGGGACGAATTAGCCAAGACAGTATTTATCTGCCCGTGAAAATTGCAGGCGTGACGCAACTGGATGCTGCCAATGCGTGGCGTGCGGTGTTGGGCCGTATCCAACTGACACAAGGGCGTTTTCGTCTTGATGATTTTGCCGACTGGCTGAGTTTGGCGGCCACGCAACAATGTTATGGCTTAGACATGAATATGGTCGAACGCATGCTGGAACTGCTGGAACAAGCAGGCTTTAAGCGCGGCTTAGATGCGCAACATTTGGCATTGAGTCTATCTGAAGGTGATCAAGACTATCGCTTTAGCTTTAAATTTGCCTTAGACCGTTTAGCAATGGGTATCGCCATTCCTGAACATACCTTGTTTGATCAGATACTCAGTTTCGCTGAAGTCATGCCGAGTGATTTTGAACTGATTGCTAAACTCATTCAGATTTATCAAGATTTGGATGCACGCCGAGACTGGCTACTGGCACATGAACAGCAGCCTAAACAAGTCGAGCAATGGCTGAAAATCCTGATGCAGGAAGTGGCAGAATTTGAGCAAGCAGGCGTAGAGGTCTTGGCTACAGTTGCACAAATTATTAAAAAGCAAGAACGGATGCTGACGCTATCTAACTTCTATGAAGGGCAGGATCAATATGGCTTGGATCAGTTAAGTTTGCCTTTGGCATATTTACTAGATGAAATTCAAACCACCTTGGATGCACAGCTGGATCAGGCGGAACCGACAGGACAGATTACTTTTAGCCAGTTGGGGCAGATTCGTCCGATTCCGTATCGCCTGATTGTGATATTAAATTTGGACAGTGGCAAGTTCCCGAGTCGTAATCAGCATTTGCCTTTTGATTTGATGGATATCCTGAAACCGCAATTGGGTGATCGCTCTCGTTTAGAAGATGACCAAGGGGCGTTCTTGGATGCATTACTGTTGGCACAGCAGAATCTATGGCTGTTTTATAACGGTTTTGATGTCAATGATGGGGAAGTACGTGAGCCATCCACCGCCTTGCAAGAATTGATTCAGCATTTGGCTTTTATTACTCAGAAATCAGAGCGTACTGAAGAAGTTAGCCAGCAGTTACATGGTTTAGATGTGCCTGCACAATTACATGGGTTGTATCAGCTTCATCCCTTACAGCCTTTTGATGTTTCTGGCTTTACCCAGCCTAAACCAACGCGTTTTCAAGATCATTGGTATCGGGTTGCACAGCAGATTGCAGCCCCAACGGGGCAACGTCAGGCATGGCAAGATACGGTTTATATGGCCGCATCTAATGATTTTATCAGTCTTCAAAGTCGACAATGGATTCAGGATGTTTGTTTCCCTGCACGTCTATATCTAAAAACGCTTGGCGTGGAAAACTTAAAACCTGAAAATTTGCCTGATGAAGTTGAACCCTTGGTTTTAGATGGCTTAGGGCGTTATGCAGTGCGGCATTTCTTACAGCAACAAGGGCAAATGACCCAGCCTGAATTGTTATTGGATCAATTGCCTGTAGGCAAAATGCAGCAAGCCGCATGGCAAATCAGTGTAATTGAACAGCAACAATTACAAGCACGCTTGCAACGTTATGCCACAGAGGTCACGCCTGTGACACAGCAGCTCTGGAATATGAACGCAAATATCCAGTTCCAAATCACTGTTCCCTCTCAATCGACTCAGCAATGGGTGAGCTTAGAGGCATCCAGTGCGCGTGCCAAACGACGAGTGCAACTCTGGTTGGAATATTTGTTCTGGCTAACACATGAAAATCGGGGCGATGCAGGACAGGACTTGGCGCGGTTAGTGGTGTTTAGTGATCAAACAGTGCTGTGTAGTGGGGTATCTTCCAATCAGGCACGAGAGTATTTGGCGGCGTGGTTTGAACTATGGCAACACGGGCAGACGCAGCCTGTCGTTTTACCCGCAGCTTTATTATTCAAAGTGGCAGAGAAAGGCAAACAACTGGAATGGCAACCTGACGAGCAGGGTCAACTACAGATCAAAGACTGGGACGCTCTCGTCAAGGACTGGCAGGATGATGGACGTTTTGCAGGGTTTTCTGCCTTGGACAATGAAGCCAGTCAGCAGCACCGTGATTGGCAGTTTATCCTGCAACAACAAGATAGTACGGCTTTATTGGCTCAAGCCTGTCAACGGTATGCCTATGCGTTGTATGCGCCGATTTTTCAATATCAACAGTTGATTCAGGAATAATGCAGATGACGAATTTAACTCCCCCTGCTGCAATTTCTTATCAGCCGATTGTCGATATGCAGTTTAAAGGGCTGCATTGGATTGAAGCATCCGCAGGTACTGGCAAAACTTACACGTTATCGAGCTTAATGGTGCGGATCTTTTTGAGTGATTATCTACCGAATCAGGTCATTGCGACCACCTTTACTCGCGCCGCAGCGGCGGAGCTGAAAGGGCGGATTCGTAGTCGTTTGGTCGATACTTTACGTTATTTTGAGACTTGCCAAACCTTACCCCAATCTGAGCTGCAACAGAAAATTTCGGCAGAATCAGACCCCTTATATCAAAAGGTTTTGCAAGATTTTGCACCACGCGTGGATTATGCCCGTGAACGGCTCAAATTGGTGATTGATCAACTGGATGAGCTTTTTGTCGGGACGCTGGATAGCTTTAGTCAAAAGTTGCTGCGTGAATTTGCCTTTGAAAGTGGCAAAATTGAGCGTGCAGAAATTACCGATGATGCCAAACAATATACTCAGCAATTGATTCATGATGTACTGCGCGAATGGATTCAGCAGCAACCACAAAATATTTTGGACTATCTGCTGCTGAACAAGAAATTAAAGTCGCAGCAGGCGTATGTAGCCGTAGTGGAAAACAGTCTGAATTTTGCTTCTGCACATTTTCAGGCGGTGGCTGCTCCCGAAGTGGATGTAGAGGGCTTTAGCCAGCAAGTTGAACATTTATTGGGGCTGGATTGGAGCCGTATCACTGAATTGGCAGATTATTATGCTGCCGATGGTGCACATTTTAAATTGCTGGCCAAGAAATGGCGCGACGACAACAAATTACAGCAACTCTTGACGGTTAAGTTGCCTGAACTGTTGGAGGTGTTAAAGCAGCAAGGCCCTTATGCCTTATTTGCACCTTTATACGTGGAAACGCTGAAACATCTGAGTGATGCTACTCACAAAGTTTTGAATAAATGCCCAGATGAAGTCTTGCAGGGATTTCAACAGCATGTGCTGATTGGTGAGTTGACGGCATTTATGCAAAGTCTGGACAAGCTCAGCTTTGATTTAGACACGTTGGATAGTTATTTGCAGTTTTATCTGGCATCGGAAGTGAAAAAACGTTTGCCACAAGTCTTGCAGCAAAAGAGTGAAACCACCTTTGCGCAGCAAATTCGTACCTTAGCCGATGCCTTGCAAGATGCGCAAGGCGCACGCTTTGCTCGTTTTGTTCAAGCCCGTTATCCCTTAATTTTGGTGGATGAATTTCAAGACACCAATCAGGATCAGGACAATATGTTGGCTCGCATCTGGCGTGATGCAGGACATTATGCCAAAGGCTGCATGATTATGGTGGGTGATCCGAAACAGGCGATTTATGGTTTCCGTGGTGGAGACATGCTGACCTATAACAAAGCCCGTCTCGATGTGCTCAGCAAACAAGGACGCTTATATAGCCTCAAATACAATCATCGTTCTGTGGCTGAACTGGTCACGGTGGTCGATGCTTTATTTCAGCGACAAATCCAATTTGGAGAAGAAGTTGAATATACCGCTGTTGAGGCAGGACCACGACCACATCCAGTTTTAGCCGATGCGCAAGGCAACAATCATCAGCCTTTACGGTGGTTGATGCTAGAAGACAAAAAAGATGAATTTATTCAAGTGGCTTGGAAAATCCGTGATTTGCTGAATCAAGGCATTCAGCAACGGTTGTATTTGGCAGAAGTCACAGGCAACCGTGGCATAGATGAAAATGATATTGCGATTTTATCCAAAAACCATGATGGCTTAGATAAGGTGCAATATGAATTAGAACGTTTAGGGATTCGCGTCAATCGACCTTCCAAGCGGAGTGTATTTGATAGTCCAATTGCACAAGACGTGGCAGCCATTTTGACCGCAATCATGCATCCTTACGATGAGGCCAAGGTCAAGCGCGCCTTGCTGACACGCCTATTGAATTTTCAGCTCAGCCAGTTGATGCAACTGGAGCAACGCCCTGAGGGATTAAGCCAGTTTATTGAAGATTTTGATTACATTCGGGAAATGTGGTTTAACACAGGCTTTTTAAGCGCGTGGCAATATGCTTTAAACTTATTTAAGGCATGGTCAAATCTGGTGGCAAGCCAAAGCCGTGACAACGAACGCTGTGTGGTGAACTTACGTCATTTAACTGAATTGCTGAGTCAGCATAGTGAGCATTTTCAGGGGCCGCAGGCGTTATATCACTGGTATCTCAGACAAATACAAACGCCGAGTGAGCGTGAATGGGAACTGGAACGTAAGCTGTCGAATGAAGCTGGCGTACAGTTGATGACCATTCATCAATCCAAAGGTTTAGAGTTTAAAATTGTCTTTCTGTTGGGTGCAGATAAAAAGTCCACTGAAAATAACAAAACCCTGAATTTCTCTACGCAACAGTTACCTGATCCCGTTACAGGGCAGTTTGAAATGCAACGCGTGATTGCGGTGAATGATAAGCACCTTTTAGATGAAGTTGCCGTTCAACAGCACAATGCACGGGCAGAAGCAGAACAGCATCGGCTCTGGTATGTAGCACTAACCCGCGCCAGTCATCGGGTTTATGCCATATTGCAAGATCAGGCAGGAAAATCGACTACGGGCTTGGCATTTTGGCGTGGACATGCTGAACAAGTTTTTCAGCATCCACATAGCGCTGATGAAGCGGTATTAACCGAATGCCCTATTGCACTGAAGCGTACACAAGATCAGCAGCTTCCTGAGTTGTATGCGATAGAGTTTCCCACACAACGTTTTTATCCGCGTGCGAAAACCAGTTTTAGTGCATTAGCACAGCATTTGAGTCGGCAGCAAGCACAGGATGCACTTGCGGTAAAGCGTGAACAGCTACAAAGTGCAGCGGATGAAATCAACCTAGAGGTGGTGGAGCAGCCCGAAGAGCTTGCACAACCGATCAGTTGGATTCAGCGTCAATTTCCAATGGGGACATTGGCGGGTAATTTTCTACATGAAATTTTTGAACACATTGATTTTCAACAGCAACAGGACTGGAAAATCGAAGTGCGCCGTCGCTTTAAAAATGATTATCCAAGTTTATGGCAGGCATTGTGCGACAAATATCAGCAAGATTTTCAGCAGGTGGATGAAGAACAATTGTTGGCATGGATGACCGAATGGCTGACACAGGTGCTCTCGACGCCGTTACATCAACAGTTTTGTTTAAATCAGTTGAGTGCAGAATCTCATCTGGCAGAATTCCCCTTCTATTTGGCCTTGTCCAATCATGTCTTGGCGATTAAACGCATACAGGACTTATATGCCGAATATGGTATTTTCATGCCTGAACTGAATGCTGCCAATTCTGCACGCTATTTAACGGGCTCTATCGACTTGGTTTATTTCGATGGACAGCGTTACCAGATTGCCGATTATAAGAGTAACTTCTTGGGTGCGGATATCGCAGATTACACCCCATTAAAATTACAGGAAAGCATGTCACAGGCCAGTTACTGGTTGCAGGCGGGGCTGTATTTGGTGGCGTTACATCGTTATTTACAAGTGCAGTTGGAAGATTACGACATTCAAAAACATTTAGGCGGTGCAAGTTATCTGTATTTGCGTGGTATGCATGGCGATGCACAATATGGGGTCAACTATTGGTGCCCTGATGCAGAATTTATACTGCGCCTGGATGCATTATTGGGCTATTTTGCTGAAGAGCATGTTCATAAGAGTGCATCAACACCTTTAGCTGTTATGTAAAACAATAAATTAGACTGTGGATAACTTTGAGGATAACTGTGTGGAAAACAAGCAGGAACTACAATTGAATGCTGAATGGATCAAGTCGTGGAGTCAATATCTTCAGCAGCCTCCTTTTTGTGCAACGCCAAACCCACAAACAGATGCAGTTATACAGTCCGTATTGGAAGCAATGTTACAGGGCAACAGTTGTGTACTGTTAGAACCTAATGCAGTAGGTAATTTAGGACATTTGGCCATCAGTGAAAATGAGGTGGCAAATCGTGTTGCGCCTTTTATTTATGACCCGCAGTATTTATATCTATATCGTTATTGGAAACAGGAAAATACTTTGGCACAGCACGTGGCGAGGTTAAAACAACAAATCGTTCCCGTCGTTGATCATCAGGGCTACTCCGGTTTGCTGAGTGATCCACATCAGCAGCAAGCATTAAGCATGGTGTGCCAGCAAGCCTTGAATATTATTACAGGTGGACCAGGGACAGGTAAAACTTATACTTTGGCACGTATTATTGCAGTATTAAACCAGTCTTTACCAAATTTACGCATTGCGATGGCAGCGCCAACAGGTAAGGCCGCGCAACGTATGAAAGAAGCCCTACAAAATGCATTAAATGATGAAATATTGCAGCCTCTGGTTACCCCCGCTTTAAAACAATTAAACCCCGTCACACTGCATCGCTTGTTGGGTTTAGGGCATTCCGCACGACCACGCTATGATGCCGAACAGCCATTACCCTATGATGTGATTGTGGTGGATGAAGCCTCGATGTTGGACTTAAATCTGGCGAGTATGTTGTTTGCTGCTGTACCCAATCAGGCTCGACTGATTTTATTGGGAGATGCCAATCAATTGGCTTCGGTAGATGTAGGGGCGGTATTGGCCGATTTACAGCAAGTGAATGCTTTGCAAGAGAATCGGGTACATTTGAAGACCAGTCGACGCTTTGATGGAGAAGCTTTAATTGGACAAATGGCTGCATTTATTCAGCAGCCACCAACAAGCATTTCACCTCAAGCATTACTAGAACAATTTCACCAACAGGTGGTTGCACCGACTGAAATTAAAGCTGTACCACTTTTAGCCAAGATGCCGAATGTATTGCAACTGGAATACTTTGCTCAAGCACATCCAACATCAGAGCAATATTATGATCAATTGATGCTGGGCTATCAGCATTATATTGAGATATTAAAAACACATTTGAGTTCGGAAGAGCCAGAGACTTCTATTCAGCATGTTATCCAGATTTTTGATGATTACCGTATTCTCACAGCCATTCGACATGGTGCGTTTGGTCTGAAACAGCTTAATCAACAAATTGAGCAACGCTTCTTGAGCAAACTCAGTCGCTATACCACAAAACAAGGTGACTGGTATGTCGGGCGTCCTGTAATGATGACTTACAATGACTATCAATTAGGGTTGTCTAATGGAGATATTGGCATTTGCTTTAAAAGGCAACGCCAAGGACAGTCTCAGTTTGAAGTGTATTTCCCAAGTTTAGAAAAATGGGTTCTGGCAACCCGTTTGCCTAAAAATATAGAAACGGCATTTGCACTGACCATTCATAAATCACAAGGTTCAGAGTTCACGCATACGGCTGTAGTTTTGGATGCGCAAGCACAAAACTTACTGAGTCAGGAATTGCTTTATACCGCAATTACCCGTGCTAAAACGGTGGTGAGTGTATTGGCAGATCCTCAGGCATTGGCACAAGCTTTGTCTAAAAAGACGACTCGGATGAGTGGGGTTTTAGAAAAAATAAAAGGTATCTTGGATTATTAATTTTTACTACATAATAAGCAGCTTTGTACGAAAAAGCTTACATTGATTCAAGATATTTGCGCATAGAGCTTTCTCATGGTTTCTGAGAAGATGAGTTCACATAAAGAGCACAACACGGAACGTTGAGCCATAATCGCAAAAGGATAATAACAAAGTCGGAATATGACAGCGAACTTACAGTGAAGTAGGTGAAAGAGGAAACTTACAGCCGCTAAGCCTTGTAGTTTTGGGAGAGACTACAGGGCTTTTTTATTGCCTAGAGTTTTGTCCTCAACCCCACATTTTTCTCTAGTACTTCATTGTTAATGATGTACACCAGTGTGCGTAAAAACGTACAGCAGGTTGGGAAAAATACCTCTAGTCTTTAAATTTTGTTGTGGCAAAATATTACACATAAGGACATAAAGTGGAAACAAGGACTGTTTGTCACAATAAGCGCATTATGCGCAATAACTAAAACAATTATAACAATAAATATAAGAACTACAGCGCAATGAAAAAAGCCTAAGCTCTGCTTGGGCTTTTTTCTTTCGAGTTGACTATTTTTTATGATTTGCAAAAAGTATCAAAATAATGAGTGTTAAAAATATGATGGAACTTCTATTAAACTGTATTTAACGAGAAGCAATGCGCATTATTTTGTGTATCTAAGCGTCATACGATACTTATTCTCTGTGGTACGGCTAAGAGTTCATTGGCATTTTATGATTTGCATAGATTTTAGCTGATGAAATGAATATTGAGCTGTGTATTTTGGCTTAAAAAATATCTTGCTGAGATTACACATTTTCCTTTGCTGATAAATGGCTATTTAATAGTCGAATTTCATTAAAAATGTGATTTAATATTCATTTTTTAACCTTTAATCTGTTAGATAATGATTTTTCATAATCAGAGAGAAGATTTAAAGACTGACATTTGGTTCTTTTTTGTTTAGTAAATTTTAATAGTGCGCATATTTTGCAATCATGACCATTTTCCCTTAAAATATCCGACTTGCTGTAGTGATGCACGGCAGTCAGTTGAGCAATCAATTGATTCGTATCAAATGTAACTTATTAAGCATCTCGGAGAAATCGAATGGCTTTAACAAACGCAGATCGCGCAGAAATCATCGCTAAATTTGCTCGTGCTGAAAACGACACTGGTTCACCAGAAGTTCAAGTAGCACTTTTAACTGCTCAAATCAATGACTTACAAGGTCACTTCAAAGAGCATAAACACGACCATCATAGCCGTCGCGGTCTTATCCGTATGGTTAACCAACGTCGTAAGTTACTTGACTACCTAAATGGTAAAGATCATGGCCGTTATGTTGCTTTGATCGGTGCTTTAGGTTTACGTCGTTAATTCGATTGAAACTTTTATTTTCGGATTATTGCATGTCAAATGCTGTATTACTGAAAACTAAAGTATATCTAGCTATGTCTAGATAATGGGGAAGGGGCGAATGTTTCGCTCCTTCTTTGTGTTTGAAAATAGTGTGTCTAGTGAGGTCGGCTTCTAAGCTTTGTCATTTGCGCAAGCTTTTGGTTGCGAATGCCAAACCTTAGGGGTCTCCACTAGAATAGCTGTTCACAAGAACTAGGAAAAAAATACATGTCTATGTTTAATATTATTCGTAAAGAATTCCAATACGGTCAGTACAATGTAGTACTTGAAACAGGTCGTGTTGCACGTCAAGCAAACACGGTTGTGATCACGATGGGCGGCGTAACTGTACTGGTTGCAGTTGTGGCTCAACCAACGGCTAAAGCGGGTCAAGATTTTTTCCCTTTAACTGTTAACTACCAAGAAAAACAATATGCTGCGGGTCGTATTCCAGGTGGTTATGGCAAACGTGAAGGTCGTGCTTCTGAAGCTGAAACTTTAATTTCACGCTTAATTGACCGTCCAATTCGTCCATTGTTCCCAGAAGGTTACTACAACGAAATCCAAGTGACGGCAACAGTTGTGTCTTCTGACAAATCAATGGAAGCTGACATCGCTGCAATGCTAGGTACTTCTGCCGCGCTTGCAATTGCAGGTACACCGTTCCGTGGTCCAATTGGTGCTGCGCGTGTTGGTTTAATCAACGGTGAATATGTTCTTAACCCGAACTTTGAACAAATGGCGCAATCTGACCTTGACCTTGTGGTTGCTGGTACAGAATCTGCAGTATTGATGGTTGAATCAGAAGCGAAAGAACTTTCTGAAGATCAAATGTTAGGTGCAGTGCTTTTCGGTCATGACGAAATGCAAATTGCTGTACAAGCAATTAAAGAATTTGCTGCTGCTGCGGGTGCAACAGAGTCTACTTGGACTGCACCAGCGAAAAATGAAGACCTTCGTACTAAATTGAAAGAAGCGTTTGAAGCGAAAATTTCTGAAGCATATACCATTGCGGTTAAGCAAGACCGTTATGCAGCATTAGACGCGATTCAAGCAGAAGCAGTAGCGCAATTCGTTCCTGAAAATGATGAAGCGGGTATTGCTGATGACTTGAACGAATTGTTCGAAGATTTGAAATACCGTACTGTACGTGACAACATCCTTTCTGGTAAGCCACGTATCGATGGTCGTGACACGAAAACTGTTCGTGCATTAGACGTACAAGTTGGCGTATTAGACCGTGCACACGGTTCTGCATTGTTCACACGTGGTGAAACGCAAGCATTAGTGACAACGACACTTGGTAACACACGTGATGCGTTAATGGTGGATACTTTAGCGGGTACTAAAACTGACAACTTCATGTTGCACTATAACTTCCCTGCATACTCTGTAGGCGAAACTGGTCGTGAATCTGGTCCTAAACGTCGTGAGATTGGTCATGGTCGTTTAGCACGTCGTGGTGTGCAAGCTGTTCTTCCAGCGGCTGATCGCTTCCCGTATGTGATTCGTATCGTATCTGACATTACTGAATCGAACGGTTCTTCTTCAATGGCTTCTGTTTGTGGTGCTTCATTATCACTTATGGATGCAGGTGTTCCATTGAAAGCACCAGTTGCAGGTATCGCAATGGGCTTAGTGAAAGAAGGTGAGCGTTTTGCTGTTCTTTCTGATATCTTGGGTGACGAAGACCACCTTGGTGACATGGACTTTAAAGTAGCAGGTTCTGCCAACGGTATTACTGCACTTCAAATGGACATCAAGATCGAAGGGATTACTGAAGAGATTATGGAAGTTGCGTTAAACCAAGCATATGCAGGTCGTATGCATATCTTGAATGCAATGAACCAAGTGATTTCACGTGCACGCCCTGAAATTTCAATGCATGCACCAACATTCCAAGTCATCAACATCAACCCAGACAAGATTCGTGATGTCATTGGTAAAGGTGGTGCAACCATCCGTGCGATTACTGAAGAAACTAAAGCAGCAATTGATATCGAAGATAACGGTACAGTTCGCGTATTTGGTGAAACTAAAGCGGCTGCACAAGCTGCAATTGCGAAAATCCAAGCACTGACTGCTGAAGTTGAACCAGGTACGATTTACACAGGTAAAGTCATTCGTATTGTTGAATTCGGTGCATTCGTAAATATCCTTCCAGGTACTGACGGTTTGCTTCATATTTCACAAATTTCAAATGAGCGTATTGCCAACGTTGCAGACGTATTATCTGAAGGTCAAGAAGTGAAAGTACAAGTTGCAGATGTCGACAACCGTGGTCGTATCAAGTTAACGATGAAAGATGTTGAACAAGCTTAATGCATTGATCATCTTTTAATAAAAAGCCTGCTCTGCTGAGTGGGCTTTTTTATGCCTCAGTATTTTATTGAATAACTGCATAAAGCGATAAAGTTTGTGGTGAAATTGCGATAAAAATGAATATGCTAAGCAGAATGCATTACACTCAACTTCACGAAATAAACAACAAGATTGACGGAATAGAGTGACTGGATAGATGCAAAGCTACTATTTTTATCAACATCCGACGGATGCTTATATTTACGTACAACAGCAGGCGTTGGACCACGTTGAGCCTGAATTCATCTGGATTGATAGTACCCGTGAAGATCTGGTCAATCATGCCGAACATTGGCAGCAGCAAATGTTTGAAATGACAGGGGTGAGCTTAAATGAATTTCATGTCAAAGATATTTTGAATTTGGAGCATCCATGTGCTTTTGATGCAATGGAAGATTACGACTTGCTCATTTTCCGTAAATTGATAACTCCAGATGACAAGATCCAGACAGGGGAGCAAGCATTAGAGCAACATGAGCGCTTCTTTGGACTCTCCACGACACCTATTAGTTTTGTTCTGACATCACAAGTCTTGATTACGGTGCGGGAGCAAGGAAATCAAATTATCGAGCAGTATATTGAACGGATAGATTCAATTGCAGCACGTACTATGGATGAGCAAAACAAGCCTCGTAAACTGTCACATAGCCCTTTAGATTTAGCATTGCGTTTATTGAATGCCATGGTCGATGGTTACTTGGATTTGCGAGTGCCACTCACCCGACGTGTGGAATATTGGCAACAAGAGTTATTACAAGGACACCGCCGTTTTGCCAAATGGAATCAGTTACTACAGGAAAACATGGCATTTCAGCAAATTGAAAATCTGTGCGAAGAACAAATCGAGGTCTTACAAGAATTACGTGATGAAATCGTAGAAAACTATTCCCATTTAAAACCGAAAAAGCGCTCTGAAAAACGCGATATAGTGTTGGTGCGTACTGATGATTTGGTCAGTCATGTCGAGCGTATTCAAAAACATACGACGCGTTTACGGAGTGCTGTACAGGCAGCAATCGAATTACATTTTTCAGCGATTGCGAACCAAACCAATGAAAACATGCGAATTTTGGCGATTATTACCGCAATTTTTGCACCGTTAACCTTATTGACAGGGATATATGGAATGAACTTTGAGTTTATTCCAGGGCTGAAATCTCCAATTGGGTTCTGGTTAATGTTGATGGTGATGTTGATCACGACGGTCTGGTTGATTCTGTATTTCTATCGTCGCCACTTGGTGGGACGTGGTGAAAAAAGCGTGATTGATATGCTGGCGCAACAACATCAAGATCAGCATGTGGGTTTACTCTGGTTCCTAGATTACGAACCCATTAAGCAAGGGGTCAAAGTCACCTTGAAAGAAGTGGAAAAACTGACAAAATTAAAATAATCACGATCAAATACAAGAAGATGTCATGAAACTGACATCTTCATTTTCTATGCTCTATATAGGCAAAATAGCATGATCTGATTTTATGCTAATGCACGTATAAATAGATGAATAAAGCGCAGTACATGTTCCGAACTCACTTAGATTTGTGAATTGGTATGATCTTGTAGTAGGCGATAAATTTCATCCTTGAGACGAAGTTTTTTACGCTTTAAAGCTTCAATGTCATCATTGATACGAGAGACAGGATTAAGTTCGCGTCGACAGATTTCCTGATCTAGTTCGGCATGTTCTTCGAAAATTTTCGCAAAGTGCGGATTATCCTGACGTAGTTGAGGAATAACTTCGCGGTGTTCAGGGAACATGAGTTTCACTTTCTTGTTACATTCTTTTGTTTTCATGATAACCGTATTTCTCTCAAGTGAATGATAAAAGAACAATAACCCGCTCAATGATGAATTAAGTTCAAGGAACGGGCTGTATATCGGATTTATGAGTCTTGTATATGCGCATGCCGAACTTGGCGACGAAGTTGTTGTACTTCATCAATCAGATCCAACATCATGGCAACTGCTGAAAAACTGGCATCAAAATCACGTTGTAAACGATAGGCTTTACGCGCACGTGTGACATCTTCACCAAAGAATTGATGAATTCGTTCTTCTGGGCGTGTCGGTAAAATATCGTATTCCAACAGTTGTAAAACCCATTCTGGGCTTTGACCACAGGCTTCGGCAAAGTGTTTTAAATCGAAACTACGATGTTCATCGACGATCTCTGCGGTGCTATAACCGTCGCAAATAATTTCTCGATAATGAATGGTTGTCATAGCGTTCTCCTTAAAGTTGTCGAGGCTTAAACTGCTTAAAGGCTTCAGCAAAAGCTCGGTAAGCTTGTTCTTGCTCAGCGTTTTGTGCAGGTGGATTCACAATGTTTAGAATTAAGAATAAATGCCCTGCTGTTTTATTGGGAATTCCTTGATTTTTTAAACGTAATTGTTGTCCTGTTTTTGCATTTTTGGGTAGGTTTACTTGAACTTTCGTGCCAGCAGGTGTAAGTAACTCAATTTGTTGTCCTAATGCGGCTTCCCATGGGGTCACAGGCAACGTGTAGTAAATGTCTGTACCTTCAACACGGTATTGATCTGTATCTTTGTAATAAATCTCGATATATAAATCGCCATTTTCACCACCACGGATACCAGTTTGTCCTTGACCTGCTAAGCGAATTTGTTGTCCTTCTTTCATCCCTTTTGGAATTTTGACTTCTAGGGTTTTGCGTTGTACTTCGGGTTCGCCATAGGCATTAATGCTTGGAATTTGCAGGGTAATTTGTTGAGAAGTGCCATGAAAGGCAACGTCTAAATCAATTTCCAGCTTGGCATGTTGGTCTTCACCTCTAAAAGATTGCTGTCTTTGTTTATATTGATAATTCCCTCCGCCAAAACCTGTTCCAAAGCGACCAAATAGGTCTTCAAAGCCTGAAAAATCGGATGTACTGCCTTGATTAAATCCTTGTCGATAAAATTGAGCATCATCAAATCCAGACGCGCCTGCTTGTCCCCCAAACCCTGAAAAACCTTCAGGATGATCTAAGATGAAGTCATATTCTTTTTTCTTCTCTTCATTGCTAAGTGTGTCATACGCAACGTTGACTTCTTGCATACGAGCTTCAGCATCACTTTCTTTACTGATATCGGGATGGTACTTTCGTGCCAGCTTTCGATAGGCTTTTTTTATTTGGTCAGGAGGAGCATCGCGTGGAACTCCCAGAATTTCATAATAGTTTTTAGACATACGTATTTAATAAAATTGATGGTATTTTAATCAATATTATGATGTCTTTGGGAAAGAGGGAAGTAGTGTAGAACTGTTCGTATTTGTTTCAAATTATAACAATAAGAAAAAGCCCACGGAGGGCTTTTTCTTAGTACGGTAGGGTTTTAATTTACTGGACTTTAATCCATGTCATCAGGCGGACATTCGAGGAGCCTGCCTCTTGAGCACGAACTTGCAGATATCTGGCTTCCTGAACTAAATGTGCTTCCGAAACATAGTACTGTCCTGAAAGTGGATCAAGAAATTTACCTTCAATATATTCGTTGTGTTTTTCAGGATTTTTCTTTAACCCTGATAAAATAGTTAAGCCGATCATCGGTTGATTTTTTAAATGGCCTGTACATTTTTGACAAGTAGTCAATTTCTCTTTGCCAGATAATGGGCGTATTTCGATCACTTGTGCGCTATAGACATTGTGCTGGTTTTTACTGATGATGACATCTGCCAGTGAGTGACCTGTACGATCATCCACGGTTTTCCATTTGCCAATCAGGGGGTCAGTGTTTGCTAAGCTGTAAGTACTGCACAGCAAAGTTGTAATGAAAACCGTACGGGAAAGAAAACGAATTCCCATGAAAAATTACCTCAGTGTATATCAGTTAAGTTTGAATGAATCACATATTAAAATGATGGATTTCTTATCATGAAGAGACGCAGTTCAACAAAAAAATTGTTATCTTCGTCACGCAATTTTAGCGTATCTTTTTATACGTTGAATATATCATATTGCTCCAAATGCACTGAAATCGGCGCTTTGGCATAGCAAGTGGACATGGAATGTTCTTAGAGCTTATCTATATTAAGTCGTAGAAAACTGCCTGTTGCATATCAATGGGCTGCATAACAACAGGCAGAGGCAAAGTTAATGAATGTTTAACTTAAATGTTCGCCGAATAAACCCAGAGCTTCTTCGGCTGTGAACTGATATTGGGTATTACAGAATTGGCAATCCATGGTAATTGGATTTTGATGTTCTAATGTTTCACGCACTGCTTCTACGCCAATTTGTTGTAAGGCATTAGCACAGCGATCTTTAGAACAGGTACAGCCAAATTTGAGTTGTTCAATTTCAGGTAGTCGCACATCTTCTTCATTGTATAGACGATACAGAATTTCATTGGCTGCTAATTCAGTGAGTTCATCAGCTTTTAAAGTTTCTGTGAGCATGGTCAGACGTGGCCATAAATCTTCATCAATCCGTTGCTGTTCTTCTTCACTAATGCGTGGTAGCAACTGAATGAGTAAACCACCTGAGCGTTGTGCTGTACTGGCCAAAACAATGCGGGTAGGAATTTGTGCAGAAAGATCATAATACTGCATCAAGCAGCCCGCTAGGGTCGTTTGATCAAGCGGTACAATCCCTTGATAACGCTCACCAAATTCAGGTTCAATGTTAATAAACAGAATAGGATTAGTCAGTGATTTTAGTACGGTGCTGCTGTCAGTTGCTGCTTGGAAACGAGGATCTTCTTCGTAGTCGGCTAAGGCACGAACTTCACCCAAATGGTTGCATTCCGCCATGGCCCATTTAAATGTTCCAGAGGCTTGAATTTGTAAGCTGATACGCCCTTTAATTTTTAGTGTACTGGCAAGCAAGGCCGTGGCACTGAGCATTTCACCCAGTAAAATTTGTACAGCTTGTGCGTAGTCACGTTGGGCAAGAATCGTTTGTAAGGTTGCTTCCAGATGAACGACTTCACCACGAACAGGGCAATCTTCAATATAAAAGCGTTGACGTATATCAGACATAATTTTCTCCAAAACCCTGCTTTAATGGTGGCGATATTGTAAAACACAAGTCATTTTGCTTCATCTCGTGTTACATCTATTCGGGTAGAATCTAAACCACGTTGTAAATTCACGCCTGTTTCGACTGCACGAATTTCTGTATCACGTTCAAACAAATGTTCCAGTTCAGCAAGGGCGTTTCGGTGCGACTCATATACCTTTTGTTCATCGGTATAGACGCATTGTTGCTGTTCCAAGAGCTGTTCATCATAATCGCGAAATAACTCAATACTTTTTTGGGCATCAGTATCACTAATACCTAAGTCACGTAAGGCCCGATACGCCATGCCGAGTGAAGATAAATAGGTTTCTCGCCAAATATGCTGCACACCCAAGTCACGTAATAAGTGTACATGATGTCGGTCTCGTGCTCTGACTAATAACTGTAACTCGGGGTAATTCAGGCGGATATGCCGTGCCACATTCATCGAGTCTTCAATATCATCAATGGCTAAAATAAACACCTTGGCCTGTTCAATACCTGCGGCTCTTAAAATATCAGGGTGGGTGGCATCGCCATAATACAAATGACCCCCATAGTTACGTACAAAATCGACTTTTTCTAAATTACTGTCGATGGCGGTAAATTTTTGATGTTGTAAATGCGCGACACGGGCAATGATTTGTCCAAACCGACCAAAGCCCGCAATAATCATGGCGGAGTGTTGTTCAGGAATATCATCATATTCAGGGACGGTAACAGGCGTAAGACGCGGCACCACACCTTGACGAATCACCCAATACAAAATCGGGGTCAACATCATGGAGATAATTACGATGAGGGTGATAGGGGCAATGCTGGCAGCAGAAATGAGTTGTTCATCTTGCGCTACGCTGAACACCACAAAGGCAAATTCTCCACCCTGTGCCAAACAACTGGCAAGCAGCAAGCTGTTGGGCCAAGAGACCTGATAATAGCGAGCAATCCCCGTAAGTGTCGTAAATTTAACCAGTAAGAGGAGTACTGCACCCGCCAGAATAAACACAGGTTGTTGCCATAAAATATGAATGGGAGTCAGCATACCTACCGTCATAAAAAATAGACCCAGTAGCAGTCCTTTAAACGGTGCAATACTGGCTTCCAGTTCATGTCGGAACTCGGAATCTGCCAATAATACTCCCGTTAAGAATGCACCTAGTGTGGTGCTGATATTGAGTAGATCCATCAACATCACCACGGCTAAAACAATAAATAAGCCCACTGCGGTGATCAGTTCATGTGCACCTGTTTTCGCTACAAAGCGGAAAAAAGGACGAATCAGATAGCGACTGAATAAAAACAGCCCGGTAAATGCTGCGATAATCGCAGCAAAATAGGCGATGCCATAATGCGTTGATTCCACACCTGCCAAAAGAGGAATCACGGCAATCAGAGGAATCGCTGCGATGTCTTGAAACAGTAAAATCGAGAAAGATTGCTGCCCATAACTGGTATTGAGTTGCTGCTTTTCTGTGAGTAGTTGTAATACGAAGGCGGTAGATGACAGCGCCAGTGCACTACCAATCACCAAACTGGCAGCAATGCCTTGTTGCAACACGAAAAACAGAATAGTGCCAATCACCACCGCAGTGATACCCACTTGCGCACTGCCCATCACAAAAATGGATTGACGCATCGTCCAAAGCCGTTGTGGTCGTAGCTCCAACCCAATTAAAAACATCAAAAGAATGACGCCAAATTCAGCAAGTTGTTGAATCGCTTCGGGATCATTGGCAATGTTCAGCACATGAGGTCCCAAAAGAATCCCTGTGATTAAATAACCCAAGACTGTAGCAATGCCGAATCGTTTCAGTAGTGGCACCACCATCAGCGCTGCACCTAAAAAAAGCGTGATTTGCAACAATAACGACATGCATCTGTCCTGAAATTAAAAAGTTGTGATGAATTGCTGAAGTACTGGTTTAGACTCAACTCAATTCCTGTGGGTCTATATCCAGACTGAGTTTCATGCTGGCAGGTTTGTGCTGCAACATGTTTTGCCACCATGCCCTCAAATAATAGTGCAAACGTGCTCGATCTTGGGAAAATAACACCATATGTGCTTGATAACGACCTGCTTTACGTTCCATCGGGGCGGGAATTGGTCCCCAGATATCGATGTTGAGTTCGGAAATCTGACGAAGTTGTTGTGCATGTTCAGTCAGATATTGCTGATTTTGTTCCTGACTTTTCGACTCACAGCGAATTAGCGCCGCATAACGATAGGGTGGGAACAATGCTTGTTGTCGTTCTTTCAACGTTTGACGGGCAAATTGTCGATAATCGCCATCCACTAAGGTGTGTAATAAAGGGTGTTCTGGGCGCAGGGTCTGTAAATAGACATCGCCTTTTTTCTCGCCACGTCCTGCACGTCCCGCCACTTGAACAATGAGTTGGGCAGTTCGTTCTGGTGCACGAAAATCGACACTAAGTAAGCCTGAATCAATATCTAAAATTGCCACCAAAGATACATAGGGAAAATGATGCCCTTTGGCGAGCATTTGTGTACCAAGTAAAATAATCGGTTCACTTTTTTGAATGCGATCATAAATTTTTTGCCAGCTACCGACACGACTGGTGGAGTCTCGATCGACCCGAATGACCTCAAATTCTGGAAAGAGTTCCTTTAAACTTTCTTCAACTTTGGCAGTCCCCATACCAATCGGTTTAAGTTCAGTATGATGACATTGCGGGCAATGATCTGGCATGCGATGAATGGTGCCACAATGATGACAATGCAAATGCTGATAAGGTTGAGTATGCAAGGTGAAATTGGCATCACAATGCGGACATTTCGCTTGCCAAGCACAACTTTCACAAATCAGTACAGGGGCATAGCCTCGTCGATTGAGAAAAATCAGTACCTGTTCTTTGCGCGCCAGACGCCTGTGCATTTCGTCCAGTAAAAACTGACTAAAACCATGCTGTTTGCGCCCGACTTTTAAATCCAAAATGTGCAACTTAGGCAACAGTGCCGTGCCTGCACGTTCATTTAATTCTAGTCGGGTCAGTTTACCTTGATCGGCCAGTGCATAACTTTCCATGCTCGGTGTTGCTGAGCCCAAAATAATGGGACAGTTTTCCAAATGCGCGCGATAGAGCGCGACATCACGCGCATGATAACGAAAACCTTCTTGCTGCTTAAAAGAGAGATCATGCTCTTCATCTAAAATGATTAAGCCTAGATTATGCAATGGGGTATAAATGGCAGAACGTGTGCCTAAAATAATCGAGGCTTTGCCCATTTGCGCACTTTGCCATGCTTGTAAACGTTTAGCATCTGTCAGCCCTGAATGCAGCAGGGCAATATGACAGTGAAAACGCGATTGAAAGCGACTAATGGTTTGGGGGGTCAAACCAATTTCAGGTACCAACACCAACACTTGTTTGCCTTGCTTCAAGACCTCGTACATGATTTGCAAGTACACTTCAGTTTTACCACTACCTGTTAAACCATCCAGTAAATAGGCATGATAAGACGAGAGTGATTTCAGTACCTGCTGAATGGCATGCTTTTGATCGGGGTTGGCGGTCAGTGGCATTTGCGCCAAACTCAGGGCTTGTGGGCTAAAATCTTTTTGTTCTAAATAAGCCTCACAGATGCCTTTCTTTTCCAAAGCTTTTAACGTAGCGGTTTCAATGCCCGCTAAATTCAAAATATTTTCTGAGGTACCCGCAGGGTGTAATTTTAAAATTTTATAGGCAAGTTGTTGTTTTTCAGAACGCTTGATTTTGTCCTCAGCATGTTGGTCTAGCAGACGCCACATATGGGCCAACAGATCATACGGTTTGCCTTGCCGTAATAAGGTCGGCAGAGCACTCTGCATCACTTCACCAATCGGGAATTGGTAATATTGTGCTGCCCATGTCAACAAAGTTAAAACTTTATTATCTAGAATGGCATCGTCATCTAGCAAAGCTTGAATGGGTTTTAGCTTAAACTTGGGATTCTCAGGAGTGTCAGGTGTGAGTTTTTGCATAACCACACCAATTAAATTTCGAGATCCGAAGGGCACAGCAACACGCGCTCCGACTTTCGCTTGCTCATAATCCTCTGCGGAAATCTGATAGTCGAAGCAGTCGTAAACATGGGCTGGAACGGCTACGCGAATCCGATAAGGCACGAAAGGGGGCGATACTGTGTTTGGCATAAAAGGGTCAAAGGTTCCAGCTGAATGTTCGTCGTGTGAAGTCTTGAGTTATGTTAGAGTGTGCAAATAAAATTTATATTGAAGAATATGAATGATTTTAGGGGTCAGACGCAACAGCGCTGAAGGAAATTTCGGAAAATTAGAGCATTACAATGCCTGCATATCAATTTACCGCCATTGATGCTTTAGGGAAGCAGCAAAAAGGCGTGCTAGAAGGTGATTCGGCACGACAAATACGTCAGCAACTACGTGAGAAATCACTCATCCCGATTAGTGTCGATCCTGTAGAACACAAAACCAAACAGCAGGGATCACGCTGGTTTCAAAAAAAGATTACCGCCTATGATTTAGCGCTGTTTACCCGTCAATTGTCGGTGTTGGTCGCTGCGGCGATTCCTCTAGAGGAAGCTTTGCGAGCGGTTGCCAAACAAAGTGAAAAAGCCCATGTGCAACAATTAATTGTGTCGGTTCGTTCCAAAGTTTTGGAAGGGCACTCTTTAGCCAATGCCTTGCAGCAATCAGGGCGTTTTCCCGAACTTTACCGCGCAACAATTGCGGCAGGTGAGCGTTCTGGACATCTGGATTTGATTTTGGAGCAATTGGCAGATTACACCGAGAATCGCTTTGCCATGCAAAAGAAAATTCAAGGTGCCATGATCTACCCAATTATTTTAATGTTGATGTCTTTTGCGATTGTGATGGGGCTAATGACCTATGTGGTTCCTGATATTGTCAAAACCTTCGATCAAAATAAAGATGCTTTGCCTTGGATTACAGTTGCTTTGATGAAAGCCAGTGCCTTTATTCGCGTGGCTTGGCCTTTTTTAGTGATTGCAACGGTAGTGGCAATCGTATTTCTGTTACGGTTTTTAAAGAGTACCGCAGGACATTATGCTTTTGATCGTTTAACACTCAAATTGCCATTATTTGGTAAGTTATCGCGTGGTATTAATTCTGCACGTCTTGCGAGTACTTTATCTATTTTGACCAAGTCAGGTGTACCGCTGGTAGATGCATTGCGTATTGGTGCTGCGGTCAGCAGTAACTGGGTGATTCGTGATTCGGTGGATTTGGCGGCTGAAAAAGTCACGGAAGGAGGCAACTTGGCCACTCAACTGGAGCGCAGTGGTTATTTCCCTCCGATGATGGTACAAATGATCAAAAGTGGTGAAGCCTCAGGTGAGTTAGATCGCATGTTGGAGCGCGCATCTACAATGCAAGATCGAGAAGTCACAACCCTAATTTCGACTTTATTGGCGTTACTTGAGCCGTTAATGTTAGTGCTCATGGCCAGTATCGTCTTGGTGATTGTGATTGCAGTGATGCTGCCGATCGTTAATATGAACAATATGATTTAAAGAATATAAAGATTGAAAAGTGAGTGGTTGAATGCAAGTGAATAAATATCAAACCAAACAATCCGGTTTTACTTTAATTGAAGTGATGGTAGTGATTGTGATTTTAGGGGTGCTGGCTGCGCTGATTGTACCGAATGTCATGGGACGTGGTGAGAAAGCCAAAGTGGACACTACGGTGATTACCTTAAAAGGGGTTGCGGGTGCACTGGATCAATATAAATTAGACAACGGTAAATACCCATCAATGCAAGATGGCGGTTTAGATGCATTAGTGAACCAACCCGCATCGGCAAAGAACTGGATGCAAGGGGGCTATGTTAAAGGCGGCTATCCAAAAGACAGTTGGGAAAATGATATTCAGTATATTATTCCTGGTGCTGAAGGTCGCGCTTTTGATTTATATTCATTTGGTGCCGATGGTAAAGAAGGTGGTGAAGGGACTGACGCTGATATTTATTATCAACCTTAATCAATATCACCTGAATTAATCGATGTAAATTATCACTTTATTTTATTGAATGACTCAATTAAAAATAAAGTGATAATCTTTCTTATTCATTTGTTTTAATATAAATATTTGAATTTTAATAATTAAATATAATAAATGGTTTTTGAGAGTTATAATAAGAATTATTCTTAACCGTAATGTTTACAAAAATTGTCAAGTATATTGATAAATAAACTTTTTATTTAAAAAAAACCTAGGATAATGATTTTAAGAACAAAAATGTGATGGGGGAATAGAATGAAAGCATTCGTTTTATCAGATGAAATCACCCAATTTCATTGGGCGATGCTGAAATCTATTCTATTGATTTTAACAGTATTGCCGATGATGCATGGGGCAGTGACTTTATGGCAAGGTGCCGAAGGCAGTAGCCAGATTATGATTGGCTTTTTTACCTTGAGTGTTATGAGTGCTTGGTTAGTGGTATGTTTTATGACTGCACTAAAAGCAACTGTCTGGCAGTCTCAAAGTCTCCATTCTGTCGTTGAGCAGAAAATCTTTCAGGCCTATCGTTATGTGCCGATGCTGTTTTTATCTAGCTTGATCGCTTATTTCGCGACTCAGTTTGCTTCAATCTTTTAATTAATTCTAGATTCCTGCGGTTTGATTCAACATCAGAATAAAAAAGGGAGATTTCAAAATCTCCCTTTTTTATTAGCGTCTGCTTTTAAATGAAACATCAACTTTTCGTGGGCGGAAGAACCAACCCATAATTAAAAGTAGTGCTGAAAATCCGAGGATTGGCCAGTCACTCAGACGAGTGTACAGTGTTTGACCCTGCATTGCAGGTAAATCACCCCGCAGTACTGCTTTTTGATCAATCGGCGCTTGGCGCACAATATGTCCTTGATGATCAATAAAGGCAGTAACACCAGTATTGGTGGCACGTATAAACCAACGACCATTCTCTTTGGCACGCATTTGTACCATTTGTAAATGTTGCCAAGGGCCTGCCGTACCTGTAAACCACGCATCATTCGAAACGGTCACAAGGAAGTCACTGTTGCTGGCATTCCGTCGCGTCAGATTCGGATAAGCCACTTCATAGCAAATTGCTGCTGCTAAATTATGCTGTTTGATATGTAGGGGTTGCTGATCGGATGCACCACGTGAAAAACCACTCATTGCAGGGTCATTTTGTAATGCAGGCAATACCCAACTCAGCATACCTGATAAGGGAATATATTCGCCAAACGGTACTAGACGTTGTTTTTTATACAATCCTTCGGATTGGCTGCCTAAAGCTATGATGCTGTTATAGAACATCGGGCTACCTTGCTGTTGAGATGCTTTTAAATCCCAATAGGGAATTCCTGTGACCCATCCCGTTCCCGTTTTTTGAGCTTGGACTTTCATGGCATCTAAAAATGGCTGAATGTCGGTTTGGAACATTGGAATGGAAGATTCAGGCCAAACGATTAAATCACGTCCCCATTCACTACGACTGAGTTCAGCATAAATCATTAAGGTTTGGGTTTGATATTCGGTCAGCCATTTCAAGTCTTGCGGAATATTGCCCTGAATCAGAGAAACCGAAAGTGGTTTTTCATTTTTAGGTTGAACAAACTGAAGTTGTGCAGCCCCCCAAGCTCCGAGCAGTAAAATCAGGGAAGGAACCAACCAGAATAGACGTTTGTTGAGGATTTCTACAATCGCGCAGGCCAAAAGGATGACGACGAAAGACACCCCGAATACACCAAATAGTGGAGCATAGCCGTCGAGGAAACGTTCGGTAAATGCGTAGCCGACAAACAACCAAGGGAAACCAGTAAATACCCATGTTTTCGCCCATTCAAAAAACACCCAAAGCGGGGCAAAAGTTAGAGGTGTTTCTGGGAAAAAACGACGGTAAATCCAAGTTTGTAGTGCAGTAAACAGCCCCATGACCAGTGCCATAATAGCAATCATGAGTACACTGAGCACGGCACTGGTATCGCCGTAGACGTGAATCGAGGTATAGAGCCAAAAAGCACCGACAAACCACAGTCCGAAGCCGTACCCCCAGCCAATCAAGAATGCTTGTTTGGCTGAACGCTGGCGTAAGCAGGCGTAGAGTAAGGCAGGGGAAAGTAGAGCAATCCACCAATAATAGTAAGGTGCCAAGGAAAAACTCAACATGGCACCCGAGCAAAGGGAAATAATAAAAGGTAAAATCATGGGTAGCTGTTTTTGTTGTTGTGAAGACTTCAACAGCGCATGAAAGTATGTTCTCATTTAAGGACAGCTCGAATCAGATGAATAGTACGTGCATCTGCTTCTACAATGGTAAATTCCCAATCTCCAATTTCAATCACTTGACCTTGTAAATCGCTCACTAAACCAATTTCTTGAAGCAACAAACCGCCCATAGTTTCTACTTCATCATCAGGAAAATCAGCATCTAAAAGATTGTTAAAGTGTTCAATTGGTGTAAGTGCTTGAACTAACCAAGTATTGGCCGTTTTTGGGTCATCATCAGGCACAATATAGGAAGCTTCTTCATCCACTTTGTCGTGTTCATCCTCAATTTCACCGACAATCTCTTCCAGAATATCTTCGAGGGTAACTAGACCAGATGTCGTGCCATATTCGTCAATCACCACAGCAATATGGGTCTGGGTGTTTTTCAACATACGTAATACTTGGTCAGAGCGAGCACTTTCTGGCACAAACAAAGGCTGACGCATGAGCATGCGAATATCGACTTTGCTGGCTTTTTCGGTCAAGAAAGGCAATAAATCTTTCGCCAATAAAATACCAACTACGTTATCGGGGTGATCTGATGAAAAAACAGGAAAGCGCGAGTGTGCTGATTCAATCAAGACATGCAAAATATCGAGTAATTCATCATCTTCTTGCAGGCTAATCATGGCTGTGCGCGGTGTCATGACTTCGCGGATTTTTGTCGCTGGAAGATCGAATACGCCTTCAAGCATCGCAACCGTATCTGGCTCTAAAAAACGACGTGAATCTTGTACGAGTTTGAGCAATTCGTCGCGAGTTTCTGGTGCAATTCCTAACCATTTTCTTAAGCCACGCATACCCCACGACGGGCTTGATTCATCGTGCATGATCTTTCCTAAAGATGCTAAATATCAAAAAATTATTTTCATCATACCTTAGAAAATGCAGATGTCTATGCAAAAAGTACAGCAAAATATGAATGTTATCGTCATCTTTTACTGAATTAAATAGACCTAAACTTTAAACGTCACACGTTTGCTTGCTCAACAGATAAGCAGGGTAAGTGCTGCTGTGTCATTTCGAGTTTATGTTAGAATAACGCTGAAAATGTATGAAGAGTTCCTTGATGTCTGAATCCTCTGTAACCCCGACCCTGCAATTAAATACCCGTGGATTACGTTGCCCTGAACCAGTAATGATGTTGCATCAAGCTATCCGTAAATCTAAATCTGGAGATGTGGTTGAGGTCTTCGCAACAGACAATTCAACTTCGTGGGATATTCCTAAATTTTGTATGCATTTAGGCCATGAGTTGTTGTTGCAAGAAGAACGCTTAGATGAAAATGGTAATAAAGAATTTCATTACTTGGTGAAAAAGGGCTAAAGCAAATGTCTTAAGCTTTAGTACATGGGTTTGAGTCGAATAACAACTAAAACAATTAATACAGCTCATTTTAGGACATAAAGATGAAAAGTATTCCTCTATGCTTAGGGTTTGCTATTTTTGCCTTATTCGGTTCAACTGCATGGGCAAAACCCTGTGAAATTCCAGTACAAACCATGAATGTTGCGGGTTTAAAGGTCGGGCAGAGTATCCGAGAGTTTCAAAAGCTTCACCCTACAGCGAAATCTGTGGTTTTAGGGGGAGATAATTACCAGTTAGAGTTTACTGATGGGACTGACGCTCAGATTAAAAAAACAGGTGTGAGTTCAGTTCAACATATTCGTTATGATCCAGATACTAAAGTCATCACTTCATTCAGTTTAAGTTTTCTGGATGGTCCTATGGCAAGTTATGAGACGGATTTGGATCTTTTTAAAAGCAGAATTCTTAAAAAATTTAAAGTTGCCCAGAAAGGTTGGGTGCAAGAGAAGAATAAATACACCTATCAATGTGATGATTATCGAATAGAGATTCATCAGGACTACGGTGCCGAGCATACAGCGATTGGACCAACAGTCATGGTGTTTGGTCAAAAATCGACGATGTTTTAATAAAAAACTCCCCTCAAATTGAAGGGAGTTTTGATGAAGAAATTATTTTGATTGAACAGCAGTGTCGAGACGAGCTCGACACTTTTTACTGATCTTACATATTAGGGTAGTTTGGACCACCGCCACCTTCTGGTGTTACCCATGTAATGTTCTGTGATGGATCTTTAATGTCACAGGTCTTACAGTGAACACAGTTCGCTGCGTTAATCTGGAAGCGTTTTGAACCATCATCATTTTCCATGATTTCATAAACACCCGCAGGGCAGTAGCGCTGTGCAGGCTCATCCCATTTTGGTAAGTTCACGTTCACTGGAATTGAAGCATCAGTGAGTTTCAAATGTGCAGGTTGGTTTTCTTCATGCACGGTGTTCGAAACAAAAACAGAAGACAAACGGTCAAAGGTCAATTTACCATCTGGTTTTGGATAGTTTGGTTTAAATGTTGCTGCATCTACTGTTTTTAATGCACTAAAGTCAGGCACAAGGTCATGTAGTGTAAACGGCACTTTAAACACGTTCTGGTCGATGAAATTGAATGCACCACCCATCCATTGACCGAATTTGTGCATCGCAGGGCCAAAGTTGCGGGCGTTATATAACTCTTCTTTTAACCAACTGTTGTTGAATTTTTCAGTATAAGCCGTGAGTTCTTTCGCGAAGAAGTCTTCACCTTCGGTTACACGGGCAATCGCCAGATCACCACCTTTTTCAACACCAGCTTGAATCGCTTCAAATACAGCTTCACCACACAACATGCCAGATTTCATGGCGGTGTGAGAGCCTTTGATTTTCGCGAAGTTCAGGAAGCCAGCATCATCACCAATTAAAGAACCACCAGGGAAAGTGAATTTAGGCAGTGAGTTGAAACCACCTTTAACCACGGCACGCGCACCATAAGAAATGCGCTTGCCACCTTCCAAATACTGTTTCACCAGCGGGTGAGTTTTCCAGCGTTGCATTTCTGCAAATGGGTACATGTGTGGGTTTTCATAAGATAAATCCACGATCATACCCAAAGTCACTTGGTTGTTTTCAGCATGGTATAACCACCAACCGCCAGAAGAACCTGTTTCGCTTAAAGGCCAACCAGCACCGTGCATCACCAAACCTGGTTTGTGTTTTGCAGGATCGATTTCCCAAAGTTCTTTAATCCCGATACCATAGTGCTGTGGGTCTGCATCTTTGTCCAAATTGAATTTGGCAATCAGACGCTTACCTAAATGACCACGACAACCTTCTGCAAAAATGGTGTATTTGGCATGCAATTCATAACCTGGGGTGAAGTTATGCGTAGGTTCGCCATCTTTACCAATCCCCATGTCACCTGTTTGAATCCCTTTTACAGTACCATCTTCATGGTAAAGTACTTCGGCTGCAGCAAAGCCTGGGAAAATCGAAACTTCAAGCTCTTCCGCTTTTTGACCTAACCAACGTACCACGTTACCTAACGAAATCACGTAGTTGCCATCATTGTGCATGGTTTTAGGCACCATCCAATGCGGTGCTTCCTGTGCTTTTTCAGGCGACATCAAGAAATAGGTTTTATCTTCCGTTACAGGAACATTTAAAGGCGCACCTTCTTCTTTCCAGTTTGGGAATAATTCGTTAATCGCACGTGGTTCTAGTACAGCGCCAGAAAGAATATGTGCACCGACTTCGGAGCCCTTTTCTACCACACAAACGGATAAATCAGATAAATTGTTTTCAATCGCAAGTTGACGAATTTTGATCGCAGCAGAAAGACCTGCAGGGCCTGCGCCTACGATAACGACGTCAAACTCCATCGATTCACGTTCGATGTGTTCCATGTAGGACTCCTCATATTACTTAAAGGTGGCAACTGTATGACTCTTTACAGTGCTGCCATGAGTGTTCTTAAATAGTCGGCACAAATGGATTATCATGCCTTTTATATTGTGGGCTAGTATAGTTTTAAACCGTGGTCTAGCCAATTGGCTGAATCATAATATTTTTACGTCATGTAGGCATTAATTCATGGTAAATCAAACTAATTCCAACAATGCGACGAATAATACAGCGAAAAATGATGATAAAAACATAATGAGTATTGCACAATACTTAAAAAGTGCACAGAGCGGTCACAAAAGGTCAATTCCCCCTATGGCGCAATGGCAGCCAAAGCATTGTGGCAAAATGGATTTGAAGGTTTTGGCTAACGGAGAATGGTGGCACGAAGGTCAATTGATTAAGCGCCAGTCCTTATTAGACCTGTTTTCAAGTGTGCTTTGGAAAGAAGAAGGACGGTTTTATTTAAGGACACCTGTAGAGCAAATTGAAATCGAGGTTGAAGATGAACCTCTGTTCGTCAATCAAGTTGACTCTACGGTCATTGCAGACAAAAAATATATTCAATTCACCACAACCAATGCTGATCTAATTATTGTGGATGCTGAACATTCAATTTTTATGCGTGAATTTGCTGGAGAGTTACGTCCTTATGTGCATGTGCGCTTTGGAATAAATGCCTTAATTCAGCGTTCCGCTTTTTTTCATCTCATTGAAATGGGCGAGTTGGTTGAAAATAAGCAAGGCGATACCATTTTAAGCCTACAAAGTGGTGATTTTCACTTGCAATTGGGCACCTGAGGTTTAAGCTTTATTCATTCTGATCTTTCATCGTCAATAGTGTGTTATGACAGCCATTCATCCGATTTACCCCTTAGTTGATCCCATGCCTAAAGCGCAATCGGATGCACCCATTGGAATTTTTGATTCAGGTATTGGCGGGTTATCAGTGGCGCAGGAAATTGCACATTATTTGCCGAATGAACGCATCGTTTATTTTGCAGATACAGCGAATGTGCCTTATGGTCCACGTGAGGATCAGGAAATTCGTGAACTGACGGCACGAGCGATAGAGTGGTTATACCGACAAGGCTGTAAAGTCGCTGTGGTTGCATGTAATACAGCCTCAGCTTTTAGTCTGGATTATTTACGTGAACATTACGGAGAAAATTTCCCGATTATTGGCTTAGTGCCTGCGTTAAAGCCAGCCGTACTGCAAAGTCAAAGCAAAACGGTTGCAGTATTAGCAACACCTGCGACATTTCGTGGCAAGTTGATTAATGAAGTGGTACAGCGTTTTGCTATTCCTTCTCAGGTGAATGTTTTAGCAGTGACGTGTTTGGACTTGGTGCCTTTTGTCGAAAGTGGTCAGCAAATGAGTACAGCCTGCCTAGATACCTTAAAACGCATTTTACAACCCGTAGTCGATCAGGGTGCGGACTATTTGGTGCTAGGATGTACGCATTATCCGTTCTTAAAACCTGCAATTGAATCAATTTTTGGGCAAAAAATGACATTAATTGACTCTGGATATGCCGTTGCTCGTCAAACTTCCCGTATTTTGTTAAAAAATGAGTTATTATTTGAACAGAGACGGAAGGATGGTTTACCACGGATAGCATGTTATGTCAGTGGAAATAATGCCAAGCATTTAGAATCGATTGTGCAACATCTCATTCCACCTGATTTGAGTTGGAGTATTGCGAATATTGTCATGAAATAAATGCAGAACAATAATCCGTCTTAAAACTTGAGTATCAATATTAAAAATTGGGGTTGTCATACTGTAAGACTTTGATTGCGGTATGCAAAAGAAAAGGTGAGGATAACCAATGATCGATAAGCGTTATCAGATATTTATTTCGACCTCTGGAGCAGATATGCAGCCAGAGCGCATGATTTTGTCTCAAACCTTAGTGGGCATGGGATTTTTTTCGTGGGGACTGGAACAAAGAACACCATTAAGCACCGCTTTTGCACGCCGCCAAATTGATGATTGTGACTATGTGATTATACTTTTGGGTAGCCAATATGGCGAACAGTCGGTTTCTGGTGTGGGTTATATGCATCTGGAATATATTTATGCTGTGACCAAGCAAAAACCCATTATCGTATTTATGCATGAAGATCCTGCCTCACGTGATCCTGCCTTACATGACCAGAAACCAGAGCTGAAAGAAAAATTTAGCGAGTTTCGGAAACTGTTACAGCAAGAAGTTGATCAGGTTTTTACCTACCGAACCTTGCGTGATTTAGAAATGGCTGTGCGTTTAAATATGACGCAAATGTTGGAGCGTTATCCAACTACAGGTTGGGTGCGACCTCAAAATGCACAAAAGTTACATGATGAAATTGACCGTTTGAAGGCTAAAATTAATCAGCTAGAACAAGATTTAGGCACACGTGAAATCGACCCATTTTTAACCTTACCGAAAGTGGCAATGAATGAAGCCTTTGGTTTTGAATATCGTGTACATGCTTATCAGGATGGTAATTTTAAAGAACTGAAGATTCAGAAGACTTTAACTTGGTCGCAGCTCTTGGCGGTATTGGGCAGTACTTTTTTAAATCCAACACCCGAAGAATATTTTTCTAAACGCATGAATGAATATTTAAATGAAATTGGATTGGCCGATGCGCGCATCGAAATGCCTCGGGCACATGCGGTTGCTCGTGCACAAATCAATATTCGCGCCTTACACAATATTAAAATGCAGATGCGTCAAAATGAATGGATTAGTCCTGCTGGGCGGGATGACCGTCAACGCATGTTATGGAAATTAACCCAGAAAGGGCATAATTTACTCGAAAGTCATTTGCTTTCGGATAATCGTGTTTCTCTATAGAGCGAATTGTATTTATTCATATTTCATTTCATTAAAAACTTGTTAAAGTGAGTGGGTTAAATTGGAAATAAAGGTCAACTCATGCCTGCGGAAAAAGCAAAAATCACCGTTATTTTAGCCAATTTAGGCACGCCCGATGCACCCACTGCACCTGCGGTCAGAAAGTTTTTAAAACAGTTTCTTTCTGATCAACGTGTCATTGAAATTCCAAAGCCATTATGGCAAATCATTTTACGTTTATTTATTTTACCGTTTCGTCCGAAACGTGTTGCGCATGCTTATGCCAGTGTATGGTCAGTAGATTCTCCCATGCGTGAAATTTTATTGGCGCAGGTGGAGCAAGTTCGAGCAGCTTTAACAAAAGCGTATCCAGAGTTTGAGTTAAACGTGGTTCCTGCCATGACCTATGGTCAACCTGGAATGAGTACAGTTCTTGAGCAAATGACTCAAAATCCGCAAGATCATATTCTTTTACTGCCACTTTTTCCGCAGTATTCAGCGACTTCGACAGCCCCTTTATATGATCTATTGGCACAGTGGATGCAAAAGCAGCGTAATTTGCCTGGACTTTCGATTGTCCGTGATTATTATCAGCATCCTTTGTATATTCAGTCTTTGGCCCAGAGTGTAAAAGAGTATTGGGCGGAACATGGTCGCGCGGAAAAGCTTTTGATGTCATTTCATGGCATTCCACAGCCTTATGCTGATAAGGGAGATCCTTATGCAGACCGTTGTCGTAAAACAGCTCAATTGTTGGCTCAAGCTCTGGATTTAAATGATGAAGAATGGGCCATTAGCTTCCAGTCACGTTTTGGTAAGCAGGAATGGGTCAAGCCTTATACGGACCAATTATTGCAAGATTGGGCAGTACAAGGGATTAAGTCGGTTCAAATCATGAGTCCTGCATTTTCTGCTGATTGTTTAGAAACTTTAGAAGAACTTGCTATTCAGAATGCCGAATTATTTTTATCATCGGGCGGTGAGCAATATGTGTATATTCCTGCCTTGAATGCACGTGAAGACCATCTGCAATTGCTCTTGTGCTTATTGCAAGCTAATCTTGATGGTTTGAAACAAACATTAGCATCTGCCTAAGAGAGACCAGCGACTATGCTTCAAGTGAAAATTGTACCTGTAACTGCATTTCAGCAGAACTGTTCTATTGTTTGGGATTCTGAAAGTAAAGAAGCAGTACTGATTGATGCAGGGGGTGAGCCTGAGAAATTACAGGCTGAAGTTGAAGCATTGGGGTTAACGGTAAAAGCACTGTGGTTAACGCATGGGCATTTAGACCATGCAGGTGCAGTAGGTACTTTAAGTCGCATTTGGAATATCCCCGTCATTGGCCCACATAAGGAAGATCAATTTTGGCTGGATATGCTGCAAGAGGTATCCGAGCGTTATGGCTTTCCAATCCCAGAAAAAGTTCAAGTGACGCAGTGGCTTGAAGGTGGTGAAACATTACACTTAGGTGAACAAAGCTTTGAAGTCCGTTTTGCACCTGGTCATACACCAGGGCATGTCATGTTCTATAACGCAGACTATGGTTTGTTATGGACTGGAGATGTGCTGTTCAAAGGTTCAATTGGGCGTACCGATTTTCCTCGCGGGAATCATCAACAATTGATCGACTCAATTCAGCGTGAATGTTTTAGCTTACCTGATGAAACGCAATTTATTTCTGGACATGGACCACTCAGCACAATCGGTTTCGAAAAACAGCACAATCCTTTTGTGGCCAGTAAAGCGGGTTAGTTCTGTGTCAGAGGACGAGTCGCAAAGTAAACAGAAAACAAGCGTAAAATGAAATGTTGTTGAATGGTCTATAAATCAAATTTTTTTTTGATAAAGAATGGGAGCGTTGGACTCCCATTTTTTATGTGTCAATCCAATTGCTGAATATTAGTTTCTGAAAGGATCTGCTCTGTGTTGTTTTTTCTCAAGCCCAAGTAAAAGTGTAGCCACCGCCAATAGAATACCTACACCCATGATCATCATGTCGTGAGTGAATAGACTCAGAGTAACAGCGCATAAGGTTAAAACAATCAGCAGATAGAAAGAGAACTTTAGAACTAATTCTTTCATAGGAGATTCCATGTATTGGCATAAAGGTACGCATTTAACAATTTGTTACTTGATGCGTAAGATTTTATGCATTATATGGAGGTTTTTATTAAAATCTACATAAATGTTGAAAAAATGATAACTGGTTTAGGTTTTTATGGAGAAGTGCTATGGAGATATAGTATTTGTCGAAAACATTTGTTGGTTAATTTCTTCAGTAAAGTCAATTTTTTCTGTTCCTACTGAGTCCTTAAAATAAAGGTCGATCAAAAAATTGAAAAACAACGGTCTAACATTTATGAGATGTAGGCAGTGACTTATGTTTAGTTTTGAATCGTCCGACCTTTACAAATGTGGATTATTTTCGGAATGGGTTTGCCAAAAATTGCTTACTTTCTAAACCTAATAATACCGCTGCAATTGCTAATAAAACTCCAATTCCGGCGAACATCAGATCCTGAGCATAAACGGCCAAAATAAAACTACAGAAAGTGAGGGCAATAGAAAGGTAGAAGAATATTTTTAAGATTAATTCTTTCATGGGAAATTCTCAAAATAGAACACAGCACAATAAAATCAAAGAATAGAATGATTCTCATTAGATATATTATGGTGCCCAAAAGTCATCTGTGCAAATAATAATCATGTATAAAATAATTAATGATTTGTATGTCGATATGATGAATTGTAAAAGTAAAGCGCTATTCTTCTGAATTTTCTGCTTGAGGCGCATCTTGCGTAGGAAGTTTGTATTCATCATTTGCCCAAGCACCTAAATCGATCAATTTACAACGCTCAGAGCAAAATGGTCGATATGGATTGCCTTCCCAAGTTGAAGGTTTGCCACAACGTGGGCAAGCAAAGGTCTTCGGCATAAGAGGCTCCTGATAGCGGGGAAGATATTTGGTCAAAGCTTGGTGCAGTGTTAGACTTGCGCAGATTTTATTTAGTTTGATCTGATTATGCCGATTCGTCAATTTCAAGCACAGCACATGCATGCTCCTCGTGATTTTATTATGATCGATTCAGCCCCGATTTGTGTGGAAATTGGTGCGGGTAAAGGCAAGCATGCTTTGTTGTTTACTCGTGAGCATCCAGAAAGCAAGTTAATTGCCATAGAACGAACCCGCGAGAAGTTTGTGGCGATGCAAAAACAGCATCAATTAGAAGGGCAAACAAATTTACAAACTGTGCATGCTGATGCTTTGCCGTGGATTGTCCATGCTTTGGCACCTCAACAAGTTCAGCAATTTTTCATTTTATATCCGAATCCAGAGCCACATAATCCTGCGCAGCGCTGGTTGAACATGCCATTCTTCGAGTTTTTATTGTCTAGATTGCAAGTCGGTGGTCAGATTACGCTAGCCAGTAATATTCCAGAATACATCGCCGAAGCAGAACAACAACTACAAGAGATTTGGAAGCTACCTTATGTAAAAGAGGTAATTGCTTCTGATTCAGCACGTACTCATTTTGAGATTAAATATTTGGAGCGTGGAGAATTATGTCAGCAATTACTGATTCAAAAACCTGAGAATTACACCACGCGCTTTGATGATTTTCAGGCATTGGCAGGGGTAAATATACCTAAATCGGATTCTGCACAAAGCGATGCATAAGCCATGAAAAAAAGAATTGCGATTATCGGTGCAGGTCCTGCGGGTTTAATGGCTGCCGAGGTGTTAAGCCAGTGGGATTATGATGTACATGTATATGAACAGAAACCGTCTGCTGCGCGCAAGTTTTTAATGGCAGGGAAGACGGGGCTAAATATTTCACATGCTGAACCATTTGAGCAATTTATTCAGCGTTATGATCGGGCCGATTGGCTGGCAGACTGGATCCGCCGTTGGGATGCGACATGGATTCAAAATTGGATGCGGGGCTTGGGTATTGAATCTTATGTGGGATCGTCAGGGCGTATTTTCCCCGTCGAGATGAAAGCCGCACCATTACTCCGCGCGTGGCTCAAACGTTTAACTGAGCAGGGCATACAATTTCATTATCGACATGCATGCTTAGGGATTCAGGCCAATACTGTAAAAATTCAAGATTTAGTTCAGCAACGCGAATTTAGTGAAGACTTTGATGCCATTGTACTGGCGTGTGGTGCAGTTTCTTGGCCACAATTGGGCAGTGATGGTCAGTGGCAACAATGGTTAGACGCAGACCAATTAAATCCATTTCAAGCCAGTAACGCTGGGATTGAACGGGAATGGTCTACCTTTATGCAAGCAGTATTTGGGCAACCGCTAAAGCGAGTTGTGGCTTGGGTTGATGTAAAGGAAAAGAGTCAGGGCGATATTGTGATCACTCATTATGGCTTGGAAAGTGGTTTGATTTATAAATTGGGGCGAGCTTTAAGACAACAGTCAGAAATGCAGCTAATGCTCGATTTGTTGCCTGAGCTGAGCCATGCGCAATTGGTACAAAAATTACAACCGAGCAAGAAACAGTCTTTGAGTAATTTATGGCGTAAAGCGGGTCTAGATGCAGCAAAAGCCAGTTTGGTTCGTGAGTTGATACCGAAAGCAGATTGGCATGACCCTGAAAAATTGGCACAGCAAATTAAACAATTGCGAATTGAATTAAAAGGTTTTCGCCCAATCGAAGAAGCGATTAGTTGTGCTGGTGGCGTGAAACGAGAGGTCTTAACGGCTCATTTGCAGTTGCAGCAACAGCCACAGATTTTTTGTTGTGGTGAGATGCTAGATTGGGATGCACCCACAGGGGGCTATCTTTTAACCGCATGTTTTGCGACGGGGCGTGCTGCGGGTGAAGGGGTGCATGAATATTTGATTTCACGCTAAAAAGCGGTGTAAAGCCAAAGTTAGACATGCTAGTTTAAAACTCTTTCATTCAGAGGGCTGAACTGATGTCACAACAATACTATGCGGGAAGCTGTTTATGTGGTGCACTTCGTTATGAAGTGCGGGGTGAAATTGGTGATGTTGTGCAGTGTCACTGCCAGCGTTGTCGTAAAGCCAATGGTACGGCTTTTGCCACCAATGCCCCGATTAAGAAAACAGATTTTCATATCGTGCAAGGTGAGCAATTCCTGAAAGCTTACCAGTCCACTGAGACCACGCAGCGTTGTTTTTGTAGTGAATGCGGTTCGCCGATTATGAGTATTAAAACGGATACACCAGAGTATTATCGGTTACGCCTTGGCACTTTAGATACCACGTTAACGCAAAAACCGACCATGCATATTTTTGTTGACTCTAAAGCAGAATGGGACAGCATACAGGATGGGTTGCCACAATACAGTGAACGTCCTTAAGTTCATTTGTAAGGCTATAAAAAACCAGATGGCAATAGGATTGCATCTGGTTTTTTAGTTTAAAGCCTTCACTTTCTGGGTGATGAGTTTGTATTAAGACTTACTTTTCTCAGCAGGTTCATATTGTGCCTCCCAATGATCCAGTTGTTCTTGCGCATGTAAGAATTCACCCAAGCCTTTAATATTGTCGGGTGTTGAGTTAGGAATATCTTGCGAAGCTTTACTGTTTTGATTTAATAACTTGGCTTGGTTTTCCCAATATTGCGCCATTAATCCCTGAATATAGCGACCTTGTTCGGTTTTTAAATCTAGTGCTTTCAACATGGTTAGAGCGGATTGGATATTGTCTTGTTTACGACTACGGGCAAATTCATCGGTGAGGCTGCCATTGTCGCGCATTTTAATCAGTTCATCTTCCATTTCATCACTCATCTCGCTAAAACGACGGTCATAGTCGACCAAAAGCGTAATGTCGTGTTGATCATTGGCAGTTTTTGGAAATTCTTTGACTGGTGAAGACTCCAGTTCCTGCATCATCCGATCTTGAGAGGGATCAGGAGCATCGACTTCGTTGTTTTTACTACAGCCAGTAAACAGCAGCGAGCTGCAGAGTAGCGGCAGTAAATAAGCTTTAAAGTTATGCATCGTGGTTATCCTAAAGAATATTTATGTTGTTTTCTTAAAATTATACGCGTAGGTCACATAAGGGAAAGCAATTTCGTCATGTGCTGCTTTACCTGTGTAATCGGCAACAATCTGTTCAAACTGCATTTTTAACTGCTGTTGTTGCTTTGCTGGCATTGCGGCAACAAAACTGGTGGAGAGTAAGCGCTTGGACACCACTTCATCGACACGCCCTATTTGCACATGTGTGAAGGTCTTGATCTGATCCAGTTCAAATAAAAATTGCTGTTCAAACACCTGTTGCCATTGTCCGCTATGAAATCGTGGGGTATCACCTTCGAGGGGTTCGAGCACATCTGCCAATGCTTTGACCCAATCCACCTGAATATCACGTTGATTCCAGACCAAACCCAGTTGCCCATGAGGTTTTAAGATTTGATGGATTTCGTTCAGGCTTTCAATATTGGCAAACCAGTGGAAAGATTGGGCACAAATCACGGCATCAATACTTTCCGAGGCTAGCGATAACCGATCACTACTGGCTTGTAGGGTAGAAATTTGTGGATAGGCTTGCTGTAATTGTGTCAGCATTTCTGTAATCGGCTCAACGGCAATGATATGAGATGTTACCTGTTGCAGATAAGGAAGAAATTTCCCTGTGCCCGAGCCTAAATCGACCACTGTCGATTGCGCATCTAAATTTAATTGTTGTTGTAACCACGTCACGATCTGCTGTGGATAATTTGGACGAACCTGTTGATAAAGTTCAGCGGCAGAACTGAAGCCTTGTTGTGCGGCAGGATGAAGTGATTGTGTCATATTTTGCGCTTTTTTATCTGCTGAGCATCTATAAAATAACATAGTCCTTGTTACGTGAAATAAGCAAGCTTCGACAGGACATGTTTTTCTTATACATACATCGGTTCAAGCTTACGTTAAAATGCTGCCACGGCGATGTAATGCTGTAGTTTTAAATTGTTGTTGATTGTGATTGAGATGACATCGACACATTCTCCTACATAGACAGCGTGATAGGCTGCTGATCTATGAATTTTATTGATACAAAAAATTAGGGCCGATTTGTTTCGGTGTGGACATGGATAAACACATTATTTTTGAAGACGAACAAATTCGCGCTATTTTTTTAAAAGGTTCGTCTGACGAGTTAGTTTTTTCTTTTGGTGACTTAATTACTCGCGCTAAAGGACTTGCAATCAACGCAGAAAAATCATTAGCCAAATTTGAGTTTAATGTGATTGGCATTATGCCCAAAGAAAAATCATGGTTTCCTGCGGAGTCCATGCACAACTTGTTCAAAGCCATTGAAGACTTGATTGCACCCTTTCAAAAACGCATTGGTTATGGCGGTTCAATGGGTGGTTATGCCGCGATTAAATACTCAAAGTTATTGGGTTTAAGCCGTGTGGTATCTTTAGTTCCGCAGTTTTCAATTGACCCAGAAGTGGTGGAAGACAGTCGATATAACATGTTTTACCATGCTGAACTCAATGCGAATATGCAGGTACAAACGCAGGATATTGCGGCGAACTGTGAATACATCGTGGTCTATGACCCTTATTGTGCTGAAGACCGCGCGCATTTTGTTAAATTGGAACAGGTTATCCCAGACATTAAAGTGTTGAACTTGCCCTTTACAGGACATGATGCGATTGCGGTATTGGCAAGCTCGGAGCTGCTTAAAGATTTTTTAACCCGCGAATTTGACAGTGTTTATTTCTATCAAAAAATTCGCCAAGTGAAAAAAGGCAGTAAGTTTTATTACCGTAAGGTAATTGAAACCCTATTGCCGCATCATCGTCGTTCACTAGGGAAAATTCTCAGAAACAATGACATGCAGTTGGATAGTCAGTTTTTTGATGCCAAATTGAAACAAAGCATTATCCGTCAGTTACTCAGTAATCGTCAGGTCAGTGAACAAGACTTGTTGAAATTGGGCATTCAGGTGAATTTGCCACAGGAAAGTAACAGTCAGTTGCTCGACAGTTTTGGGCATGGTCTGGTGTTTAACGTGATTACCCAAAAAATTGAAAGTTATGCGCAAAATGCGATTAACCTCAACCATAAATTCCTGATTCCGATTTTTGCCAAAGGCACGGGACTTGTACAGATTAGCCTGAACGATGAACGCTATGTGATTGCCATGAATGACCGTCATGTGATGAAACTGTTCAAAGAACAGGATGAATTGTCTGCGGGAATGCACCCGTTGGTGTTAAAAAAATATAGTGACTATTACTTGCTCAGCTATAAGCAGTTTAACCTGAGCAGTGATGAATACGGCGGCAATGACTTTATCGAAGATACGCCTGAAACCGCCAAGTTTATGACGCAACCAGAAGAATCTGAGGAAGCAGAATAAGCTTAAGAATTAAGTGAATCTTATTCGATGTGTATCGCTTGATTTTTAACTAAATTGGTTTAAGATCGAAAGAGTGGATAAAAAATATCCACTCTTTTAAATATCTCACTTAAGGTCAGGTTGTATGAATAGGATATTTATACCTGCTGTACTTTTGTCTATCACACTGATTCTCAGTTTGATTTATCTCATCAATCAAGGTCTTGATTTGGCAGCCATCATTTTTGCTAGTGGTGTACTGGTGGTGCTAATGTTGGCGAGTTATGTCTATCAACAAATTCGGCTTTCTGTACGTGAGTGTATAAAAGAATCCACAAAATAGTGGATTTTTCTTTTTCTATACATGTATTGAACCGAAACCCGCTTTGGCTTTTAATGAACTGCATACAGATGATGAAAAAAATCAGCAGGAGCACCGAATGAAAGCGGTATTTTTAGATGTGGAATCTTTAGATCAACATGATCTGGATTTGAGCCCCTTAACTACTGCTTTTGATGCACTGAGCTTATATTCAGCTACGAGTAGCGATCAGGTACTGCAACGCGTGCAAGATGCTGATGTCATTATCACCAATAAAGTACAAATTTCCGCGCAAGTGATGCAGCAATGCCCGCAGTTAAAGCTGATTTTAATTTCAGCCACAGGCACGAATAATGTCGACTTGGTGCAAGCTAAAGCACAAGGCATTGTGGTGAGTAATTGTCAAGGTTATGGCACTTCGGCGGTGGCACAACACACCTTGGCTTTGATGTTGGCATTGGCAACCTCATTATTAAAATACGACTATGCGGTGAAGCAGGGCGTATGGAATAACGCCAAACAGTTCTGCTTGTTGGATTTCCCTATTGTTGAGTTGGCGGGTAAAACATTGGGTATCATCGGCTATGGTGAGTTGGGGCAGGCCGTGGCCAAACTGGCACAAGCCTTTGACATGCGTGTCTTGATTGCAACGTTGCCAGACCGTCCACAGCGTGAAGGTCGTTTGCCCTTGGCAGAATTATTGCCACAGGTTGATTTTCTCACGTTACATTGTCCACTAACCGATTCTACCCGTAACTTAATCAGTACGGATGAGTTTGAACTGATGAAAGCCAGCGTCTTTCTGATTAACTGCGCACGTGGTGGGATTGTTGATGAAGCTGCTTTGGCACAGGCTTTGCGTGAAGGGTGTATTGCAGGTGCTGCGACCGATGTATTAACAGTAGAGCCACCGAAAGATGGCAATGTATTACTGGCAGCAGATATTCCAAATTTAATTATCACGCCACATAGTGCGTGGGGCAGTGTCGATGCACGACAGCGTATAGTGCAGCAGATGGTAGAAAATGTGACTGCCTTTCAGCAAGGACAGCCGATTCGCCAAGTCGCCTAACTAAAGACGAAAAAAGCGCAGTCTTTAGGCTGTGCTTTTATGGTTTTAAAAATAGTGTGATTTAGTTGAGCTGTTCATTCTGAGCAGGAGTAGTGCTAGATTGGCTCAATGGGTGCGATTCAATAGGTGCAGGTGGACTATTAGGATCACCTAAAACACTTGCTTTGGCTTGCTTCCATTTTCTATTGACCGTAGCTGCGGCTTTCTGAGAATTTTCTTTGGCAATTTCTGTCTGTTCTTCGCTATAAGTTTTGGTTTCATGCCAAGTTTCAGCCACTTTCGGTTTGACTTTGGCAATGCCTTTTTGCGTGCCACGATCTACTGCATTGGCAGCATCTTGAGCAGTATCTAAGGTTTTTTGTCCTAAAACTTCAAAAATGTTCGGGTTATCTCGGTAGCCTTTTTTCTTGCTGCTTTCTGCGGCATGGGCAGATAGAGCCATAGCCATGAACATCGTACTGGAAATTAAAACTGCTTTCATCAACTGCATGCACATCGTCCTCTATTGCTGTTCACTATTTTGTAGAAAGCACGCTGTAGGCTGACATGCTTTCTATAGTGTCACTCTCGATGGGATACTTCATCTTCTGCTGTATCCCATCGGACGTCAAGAATTTTCATTGAATGCCCAAGTACTGCTTGGTTTAAAAATGTGTCTACACCAATCGATTGGTAGCATTATTGTGCTGTGTTTACTGCTGTTTGTGATGAAACCCCAAGCTGAGTTTTGGCAACAGGGGTATGTACACCCACCTGTGCGTTCACATCTGCCTGTGCAGTTGTATGGAGTGCAGTTTTGGTTTTGTTCCAAGTTTGTTGAGTCGTTGCTTTGCCTTGACTCATTTTTTGCTCCAAATAGGCTTGGGTTCTCTCGGCTTTTTCCGCACTGGAGTCTTTAGCTTTAGTTGCAGTTTGATTTACATTTTGCGTTTGTTCTGCACTGAACTGTTTAGTGTTATTCCATACTGCTTTACTGGTAGATTTAGTTTTTTGAGCACCATTTTCAACGCCTTGACCGACACGTTCAGATGCTGTGCTGAGTCCATGTCCAACATTTTCTGTTGCTGTGTTTAAACCATTGCCGACTTTCTTGGCAGAAGTTGTTACACCTTCATGAATGCTGTGTAATACACTGTGAGTATTGCTTTGAGTTTCAACAGAGGCATTGACCTGCCCATTCACTGCGACATTCGCAAAGACTGAAGCAGAAGCAAAAAAAGCAGTACTCATGAATGCTGTTTTTATCATGTTCATGTTGGATTTTCCTCTATCATTGCACCCGTTATTGGGATGGGGATGTGTGAGGCATCATAAACAGATTCAATATGTATTTTGGCGTTTGAGATGAAACTTACACAGTTCAATACAGCAGCTTAACACTCGCTACAAGATTGTAGAGATACACGCTTGCTATAGGATGTTGATGTATCTGAATACTACCATTTGTTGATATCAGCAAAGTTATGTAAGTGCGGGGGAGTTGTAGAAAATGAATTTATGGTTTTGAATTTTAAGGATGATTAAAAAGCTTTGCGTCATATGGACGCAAAGCCGCTATGTTGCTTAATTACATTGTGCAACGGCATCTTTAGCGAAGTTTTTACGTAATTTAATAAAGTTTTGTTGTACTTGGGCATTGTTCAGGTCGAAATTGCTGGCTTGACTGGTGCCATCTTTCGCGAAGGTTGCTGTACCACCTGTAATGAGGGTATTGCCTCTAAAAGACCATTGCTCGACGACTTTGTTGCCGTCTAAATTCCCTGTAAATTCGATGATGCATTTGTCTACAAATTTGGTCAGTTTGGCTTTATTGTTTGTTGTATCTGGATATACATCTAAGTTTTGAACTTCTTGCAGTACACCTGTTTCCAGTTGTGGAATTTTAGGAGATGAAGTACATGCTGTGAGTGCTGCGCAAGTGAAGCCCGTAAGTAAAAGTGTTTTTAATTTCATATTAACGTTCTTTCTTGTTGAGTGTTGTTAGCTTGAGTATAGGGAATTGATGTTATGTTGCAAATACTCATCTCGAAGTATCGTGAAATTAATGCTACATAAGTAATAATTTGAAGAATGAGTTTTTCAGTGTTTTAACTTTTAGCAGATAGAGTTTAAGATGGATTGTAGTTTGAGTGAAAATAATACTTAATTTTATATAGGTTAATAATGAAGACAATTTACCTAGAAACGAATTACTTAACACTTTCTAAGTTAAATGAATTTAATAATATTCTTAATACAAATTTGTATGAAGAAAAAATATGTATTGATTTAAATGGTATCGGTTTTTGTGATCCACAGACAATCTTGTGCTTAGCTGTAATGCTGCGTGATTTTGATATGAAAAGAGGCCAGTTACACACAGATATTTCGATTCGACAAAATAATAATGTTATTGGCTATTTGGCGCATATCGGGTTCTTTGATTTTATTGGTGCAAATTTTGGAAATAAAATTGGAGAAGTCTCTGTGGGTGAGAGCTATATTCCGATCAGAGCAATTAATAAAATTGAATTATTACGTGAAAGTAATGAAACAGGAAAATCTTTACAAGATTTAGTTCAAGAGGAAGCTTCTTATTTAGCAAGAATTCTTGTTGGAAGCAACTGGAATGAGCAGATATATCTTACGATTGCATATTCTGTCCGAGAAGCAATTAGAAATGCTTTAGAGCATTCAGAAAAGGATATTTGCTTTGTATGTGGCCAGAGGTGGACGAACAATCGTGCTCAAATAGCTGTGATTGATGAAGGAATTGGCATTTATCAATCATTGGTAAATGCTGAAATAAACGTATCAGATGAAAATTTTTTACAAATTGCCCTTCAAGCTGGATTATCCAGAACTCTTAATATAGAAGAAAGCTTAAATATTCATGGCAATTCAGGCTTTGGATTATATGTTCTATATCATTTAGCTAAAAACTATGGAAGGATGACTATTTCGAGTTCGGGAAAAACACTAATTGCAAAAAGAGCAAAAAATGGTATTGAAGAAAGAGATTCAAGCTTCATTGGGACTTGTATTTCTATAGAGTTTTCAATGTATCCTCATGATGTGGCGGATGTAATTAGTATGATTGCCGATTCTGGAGAAGAAGAAGCAAAAGAAGCTGGTAGGCAAGTTAAAGCATCAAGTCGGAGTCGCTCAGTAAAAATATAAAAAACCGCTCTAAAGCGGGTATTTTATTTCAGCTATTAAGTTTAGTACTACAACACCGAAATATCCGCAACACTTGTAAATAAGCCACGTAACTGAGCCAATAAATGTAAACGGTTTGCTTTTAGGTCAGCATCATCCGCTATCAAAGAAGGTATTGTTAAGTACACAAAACATTACAAGCTCAGCATCTTTACTTAAACCATTTTCTAAAGCTCTGGCAAAAAGAATAACAGCACAATAGCTCCAAAAATTCCGCTTAAGATCAGCCAGTCTTTTTTACGCATATCTGCAAGGCGAATCACCGAAAGATAAATACTGCTGAAAAAAACCAAAACAAAAATTAGCAAAACGAGCGGATTATTGAAGAAGAATTTGCTGATGCCAAATAGCACGAAAATAACGGTACTAGAAACCCAATACAGCAGAGCCAAAATAAATTTGTTCACTGATAAATTACGAACAGAACGGTCTAAACGAGGCAGAGTTATAGCTAGCATAATCAGCCCTGCAAAACCGCCTAGAATAGAGATAATCATAAAGAACAGGCCGCTCATATCTGGTTTGGTCTTTATATGAGGATATAGTTTCCATAGACCATAACCGATTACCAGTAAAAGGGTGTGGCAGAGAACAAGATAAGCATCTATACGGTAAAATTTTTTAATTGAAGTGGTATTCATTATGATGACTTCTGATTTATTCTTAATATTAAAAAACCCCACTAATTTATAGAGGGGTTCTCATTAATTTACAACCAATTAAGGCTTAGCCTTGCAACACACTCACATCAGCCACAGCAGTAAACAAGTTACGCAACTGAGCCAATAAACGTAAACGGTTTGCTTTTAGGTCAGCATCATCTGCCATAACCATTACACCATCAAAGAATGCATCAATCGGCGCGCGAAGTGCTGCAAGCTTAGAGAGTGCAGCAGTGTAGTCTTTTGCTGCAAGTAATGGTTCAACCACAGGTGTCACTGCTTGAAGCTCAGCAAATAATGCTTTTTCAGCGTCTTCAACTAAGTTCGCTTCAACTACAGAACCTTCAGGTGTTTCTTCTTTTGCAAGAATGTTAGCAACACGTTTGTTTGCCGCTGCAAGTGCAGCCGCTTCAGCCAAGTTACGGAAGTGATTTACCGCATTTACACGCTTGTCAAAATCAAGTGGAGATTTTGGAGACAAAGCTTGAACCGCTTGAATCACATCAACCGCAACGCCTTGGTCTTCGTATTTCGCACGGTAACGACCTTCTAAGAATGCAACAGCATCTGCCAAAGTCTTGTCGTGATCTTTCAATACATCGCCATAAGCCGCTAAAGCCAACTTGATGAGTGCTTCAATTGAAACATCAAGGTTGTTTTCAGTCACTAAACGCAAAATACCAATCGCAGAACGACGTAAAGCAAACGGGTCTTTAGAACCAGTCGGTGCTTGACCAATACCGAAAATACCTGTGAGCGTGTCTAAACGATCTGCAAGGGCAATGGTTGTACCTGTTTTGGTTTTTGGTAAAACATCACCAGCGAATTTCGGAAGATACTGCTCACCTAAAGCTTCAGCTACTTCGTCATTTTCGCCTTCAAGACGTGCGTAGTAAGTACCTGCAATACCTTGAAGTTCTGGGAATTCACCTACAAGCTCAGAAGTTAAGTCACATTTTGCCAGAAGTGCTGCTTTTTCAGCATCAGCAACGGTTGCACCTGTAATTGGCGCAAGGGCTACCGCCAATTTGGCAATACGTTCAGATTTGTTCCAAAGCGTACCCAATTGTGCTTGGAATACCATATTTGCCAGTTTTTCTTTACGAGATGCAAGCGGTTGCTTTTGGTCTTGTAAGAAGAAGAACTCAGCATCCGACAAACGTGGACGAACCACTTTCTCATTACCTTCAATAATTTGCGTTGGGTCTTTAGACTCAATATTGGAAACAGTAATGAAGTAAGGCTGTAACTTATTGTCGCTATTTACCAAGCAGAAGTATTTTTGGTTGTCCTGCATAGTCGTGATCAATGCTTCTTGAGGCACAGCAAGGAAACGCTCTTCAAAACTTGCACGAAGCGCAACTGGCCATTCCACCAATGCGGTCACTTCGTCACGAAGATCCGCAGGCACAATCGCAATCGCATTGACTTCATCCGCCAAAGCTTTCACTTGCTGGTCGATGATTGCTTGGCGCTCTTCAAAATTCGCCACAACTTTCGCTGCACGAAGTGCATCTAAGTAAGCATCTGCATTGGCTAAAGTAATCGCTTCAGGCGCATGGAAACGGTGACCATAAGTCACGTTGCCTGCTTTGTGATCCTGAATCGTCGCTTCAACAACATTATTGTCTTTAAGCAACACAACCCATTTTACAGGACGTACAAATTCAGTACGGCTGGCCGCTGAACGCATACGTTTTGCAATTGGAAGGTTATCCAAAGCAGTCTGTAAAATTTGTGGCAAGAGTGCTTCAAGGCTTTGACCTTTCACATCTTTCAAGAAGCAGACTTTTTCAACTTTACCTGCTTGGAATGTCGAAACTTGATCTGCTGTAATGCCTTGACCACGCATAAAGCCTTCTAAAGCTTTGGTTGGTTTGCCTTCTGCATCGTAAGCTGCTTGAACCGCAGGACCATCAAAACGCTTTTGTGTATCCGCTTGTGCAGCATCTACATTGACAATTTTAAGGGCTAAACGACGTGGTGCTGCATAGGCTTCAATCGCGTCAAATGCCAAGCCCGCATCTTTTAAGCCTTTTTCAGTTTCAGCTTTTAAAGCATCACGTAAAGTTTTCAAGCTTTTTGGTGGAAGTTCTTCACAGCCAAGTTCAAATAAAACAGTATGTTTAGACATTATTTGTTCTCCGCTGCTTTTTCAGCTTGAGCAGCTTCTGCTTCAACCTGAGCTTTTAATTGCGCTAAAACTTCATCACGTAAGTGAGGCTCTGCCATTGGGAAGCCCAATTCCGCACGCGCTTGTACATAGCTTTGTGCAATTGCACGTGCCAAAGTACGCACACGTAAAATGTAACGTTGACGTTCAGTTACCGAAATCGCACCACGTGCATCAAGCAAGTTAAAGGTATGTGATGCTTTAACCACTTGCTCATAAGCAGGAAGAGATAACTTCGCTTCGATTAAATGGTTCGCTTCACCTTCGTAGAAATCGAACAATTCAAACAATTTGTCGACAGGGGCATATTCGAAGTTATAGGTCGATTGTTCGACTTCATTTTGATGGAACACATCGCCATAGGTTACAGTACCAAACTGACCTTTGGTCCAAACCAAGTCGTAAACTGAGTCTACACCTTGTAGATACATGGATAAACGCTCTAAACCATAAGTGATTTCACCTGTGACAGGGTAGCATTCAACTCCACCGACTTGTTGGAAGTAAGTGAACTGAGTCACTTCCATACCGTTAAGCCAAACTTCCCAACCTAAGCCCCAAGCACCGAGTGTTGGAGATTCCCAGTTGTCTTCTACAAAACGGATGTCATGAACCAGTGGGTCAATACCAATCGCTTTTAATGAGTCAAGATAAAGCTGTTGGATGTTATCTGGGTTAGGCTTCAACACCACTTGGAATTGGTAATAGTGCTGTAAACGGTTCGGGTTTTCGCCATAACGACCATCTTTTGGACGACGTGAAGGTTGTACATAAGCCGCGTTCCATGTTTCTGGCCCTAATGCACGAAGGAATGTAGCAGTGTGGAAAGTCCCTGCTCCCATTTCCATATCGTAAGGTTGTAAAACCACACAACCTTGTTCAGCCCAGTAGTTTTGTAAGGCAAGAATTAAGCCTTGAAATGTATCAATATGCGATATGGCGCGACTCATGGTGCATCCATTAAAAATTAGAGAAAAATTGCCCCTAAGTATAAGGATTTTGCAGGGGAGTGGCAAAGGGTTCAGCTTGAATCATCAATTTAAAATTTATACATGTATTTGCAGCAGCTTGAACACTATTGGATGAACTGAATTGCTGAATTTAGATGCTTTAAATCTGAGTTTTAAGCTTGATGATCAATTGTGTGGATTGGGGGATCGTTAAGTATTTTGTTATAGTGACGGCAATTTATAACAACAAAAGTTCAAGCTATGCTGAAATTTATTCTATCTACCAGTGTATTGGTTTTTGGTGCTATTGGATTGGCGTGTGCCCAACAACCGACAACTGAGTCGGATCCGTATAGTGAATGTGTTGAGCAAACCATTCAAGAACAGCAATTGCCAGGGATTAACAATAGCGTGGTACAAATTTGTGCGGATCAGACTAAACAATGTTACGAAAAGCAAATTGTGGCATTACTCGATCAAATTCGCGCACAAAGTGCAGAATGGAAGCAGCCCGAACGTTACCAAGCCATTTTAAAGTCACAGCGTTTGTGGAAGGCGTATGTTGATCAAGAGTGTGATAATGCTGGACAGTATATTGGTTCGCCGATGTATGCGTATTGCCCAATGCAGCATTATGCTGAGCGGGTTGCACAGTTACAGCAATATATTTAACAGGTTATTCAACAGAATTACTCATAAAAGTAAGATATAAAATAAATGCATCTTATAGGTAAGACCACGTATAATTTTGCACCAGTTAAGTGCGAAAAAGTAGAAGGGCAGCTGTGTTTCATATGCAACTTGAATGGTTAAATACCTTAAAACCAAATTTTAAAGTGTTGCCGCTAAAGGAAAGAATACTCTGTGGTTTAGGCGCATTATTGGGCTTGGCTCTTTCCTCGCTCATCAGTTGGTGGGTGTTGGGGGATATTAATGCATGGTACATTGCCCCAATGGGAGCCTCTTCGGTGCTGCTGTTTGCTGTACCCGCCAGTCCTCTGGCGCAGCCATGGAACATGATTATTGGGAATACTTTGGCTGGTTTTATCGGCGTCACATGCGCGTTATATATGCCGAATTTAACCGAAGCCTTCAGTGTTGCGGTGGCGTTTTCGATCTTTTTGATGATGAGCACCGATTCTTTACATCCACCCAGTGGTGCAGTTGCGATTACTGCGGTATTGGGTGGTAAAAGCGTACATGAGCTGGGTTATGCTTTTATAGCCTATCCTGTGTTGTTGAATTCATTATTGCTACTGGTTATTGCCATTATTTTTAACCGATTGTTGGGGCGCCAATATCCGCAAACGGCACAGCTAAACTCACGTTCCACCGATCCAACACCGACTCAAAGAGTCACCATTCAGCCGCAAGATATTCATAATGTGTTGGAGCATCAGCCACAGTTGCTCGACATCAGTGAATATGATTTACAAAAGATTATTCTCAAGGCGCAGGAAATTGCCAACGCACGTGCAGTGAACGAACTCACCTGCCAAGACCTGATGTCTAAAGATGTACTGATGCTGAATGAGCAAGATGATATTCATCTTGCCTTAGATAAATTTAAACAGATTAATTTAATGAGCTTGCCTGTGGTCAATAACGCACGGCAGTTGGTGGGAACTCTAGCACTGTATGAAGTCGTGGAATGGTTTAAACGTGCTGCCGACCCGAAAGCCAGTTGGGAGCATCAGGTGAAACAGATTATGAATCGACAAGTGGTGACGGTACAGCCGAGCCAGCCGATTCAAGATTTGGTGCCGTATTTTGTTGAGCGTTCGTTTAACTACATTCCTGTGGTTGAGCAGCAACAGTTGGTGGGAATGATCAGTCGTGCAGATATGATTGCGGCATTAAACCAGCAATTAATTCAATTGAAAAATCAAAAATAAGTGAGCTAAATAAAAAAAGCTACGACTCTTTGGGGAAAAAGCCGTAGCGACCAAAATGGTAGGTCAAAAGATGTTGTTTTAAAATCTATAATGGCGTCTTGTTGTTATTCACAGTACGTATAGGGCGGTGGTAATTTGATGCATCTGAATCCATCGCTTCTACCCGTTTTGGAATGACGAGCCATAAAATCAAATAAACTAAAATGCCTGGAAATGCGGCACTCATGACTGAAACCAAAAAGAAAATAATTCTTAATAAGTTTGCATTCCAACCAAAACGTTCAGCAATACCGCCTATAACACCTGCAATTATATTTTGGCGATTCGAACGATATAAACCAACATTGGCCATTCAGGTCTCCTTGAAAATAGAATGAGAGATATTTTGTAATCTCATAATTAAGAAATGGTGATGCAATTCAATTTTTAAAGCAAAGCCAGCACGAAAATAGTTAAGTTATGTAAATACATATAGGCGTTCAGCCGAGCTCTACATAAAATGTGATCAAATTTACAGATACCTTTGTTTTTGATAAGTAAATACAGGTACTTGCAATGCTATTGCTGAATTTAAGGATAAATGACGCAATAACATTTTTTACCCTTTGGGTGCTCGGTTAAATAAATGTGGGTTGTGTATTAACGTGATGAAATGGAAAAGTGTACGACTTCATCAGAAGTTCGGAGAGACGTTATTGGGGTGTTTATGCATCAGTCTAATTTTGACAGCATGTAGTCGTTCAACTCCTCCAGATGCTGATCAGACGGTATCTGCTTCTGAAGCACAGCCTACATCTACTGCCCATTCACAGCAGTCGGGCAAGAAACTCACAGAACTGGCAGGGCAGGCGAGTATGCCTAACGAGTCGGTATCAAAAGTGCAACAAGATTTAGTCGATGAACAAGCTCCCTATGTTGGGCGTTATCATGTCAAGATTTCCTGTAAAGATGATTTTGTTCAATGTTCCGAAGGTTCAGCAGAATATATTCTGACTTTGGCTGCCGATGGTTCTGCCTATCGGAGTATTGTTTATACGGGTAAGCTGTTTAGTGAAAAAATGGCTGAAGACAGCAATATTCGAACCTATCGACGTGATACGTGGTCAGTGAATCCAGAAGATTCTGAATTGGTGGTGCATTTGGAAGAGGGTGCGGAATTTTATTATCGAGTGGATAAACAACATAATCTTATTTTAGATTTGGATCGAACTTTAGATCTGGACAATCAAATTAATCAGCATTTATTTGCAGCGGGTTATCCGATGCCAACACAAGCCTATCGTTTAATTAAAGATCAATAATTTGCAATGAAATTAGAAGCGATAAAGATGCTATGAAAATGCAGTAACTATGCGGAGAGCGGTGCTAAAAGAGATATTTTAAGATGTTTTGCAATAAATGGTGGGTCGTCCGCGACTCGAACGCGGGACCAACGGATTAAAAGTCCGCTGCTCTACCAACTGAGCTAACGACCCAT
>NZ_KE007368.1:122996-234905 GCF_000400735.1 Acinetobacter tandoii DSM 14970 = CIP 107469 | reverse complement strand
CAGGAATCAAAATAAGTGGTGGGTCGTCCGCGACTCGAACGCGGGACCAACGGATTAAAAGTCCGCTGCTCTACCAACTGAGCTAACGACCCATCTCGTTTTGATGGAGCGTATTGTAGCAAGATATCGAACGAGCGCAAGAGAAAAATCGCAAAGTTGTTGATGTTTGATTATAAATACAACAACTTTGCCTGATTTTATGCAAAAAATTGCCAAAATTTCAATTTAGAAGCGATATTGATACTGCTGAATATTGCTGTAAATTTCAGTACTCATATGGCAATAGGCACTGCTATTTGGCAATAAGACTAATATTTGCTCATCGGTTTTTTCTGGATTGAAAGCTTGTTCTTTTAGCTTGTTCTTCTGATATTTAAAGGTGCCTGTGGTTTCTACTTGTTTCTGAACACGTAAAAATACAGGAATCGCATAGGCAGGTAGACTCTTTTTGAAGCAACTGAGCATGGCTTGCAGGTCTTGTTCATTCAGTTGGGCTTGCTCTGCTAAGGTGATGGCTGCCATGCCTGCGCGTCCATTGGTGTGTGGAATTTCTACACCATACACCACAGCTTCGACAATCTTTGGATATTCACACAACATATTCTCGACTTCGGTGGTGGAAACATTTTCCCCTTTCCAGCGGAAGGTGTCGCCGAGACGATCTACAAACTGTGCATGACGGAAACCAATATCACGGACTAAATCACCCGTATTAAAGTAGGCATCCCCGTTCTTAAACACGTTGGACATAATCACGGATTTGTTTTTTTCAGGGTCGGTATAACCATCAAAAGGGGAGCGACGTGTAATTTTACCGATCAACAAGCCGACTTCGCCTTTACTTACTTTTTGGCACCAACCATGTGCGTCTCGAATAGGTTCATTTTTCTCTTTGTCGAATTGAACAATGGCATACGGTGTTGGGGAGAATCCGACAGTATTGTCGAAATTAAATACATTGCTAAAGCCAACGTTACCTTCACTAGATGCGTAGAGTTCAAGCACTTCTTCTACACCAAAACGTTGTTTAAATTTATCCCAGATATTCGGGCGCATGCCATTGCCAATCATTTTTTTGACACGATGGGCATGGTCTAACTCCGATGCAGGTGCATCCATTAAGTAACGGCATAGCTCTCCTACATAGCCAATCGCAGATGCGTTAAATTTTTGCACATCTTTCCAAAATGCAGAGGTCGAATATTTGCGTCGTAATGCCAAAGTCGCACTACTTGCAATCACGCCACACCAGCACACCACAATGCCTGTCGCATGGTAGAGTGGTAAGGTAACGTACATAACATCATCACTGTTTAAATCCAACACGTGCCCATAAGTGCCATAGGCAAGTGTCCAGCGGCTATGGGTGAAGATGACCGCTTTCGGTAAGCCCGTGGTGCCCGAAGTATAGATGTAAAATAGTCCATCTTTGCCTTTAACACTATGTGTGGTTGGCGTGTTAAAGGTCGGGAAGGTGGTGATTTCATCGGCTAAATTTAGATAATGTGCGGGTGCTGTACCTGCATATTGACGTGTTTCTTGATCGGCAAACCAATAAAAGCGCTGCTCAGGCAAATTAAGCTCTTGACGAATTTCATCTACGGCAGCGCGGCATTCTTCACCGACAATCAGTGCAATTGGGTTGACCAAATTAATACTATGTGCCAAGACTTTGCCAACTTGTGAAGTATTCACTAAAGCAGCAGTTACCCCGATTTTTGCCAAGGCTAAGACACTGGCAACCAGTTCTGGGCGGTTTTCAACCATCACTGCAATGACATCACCTTTTTGTGCGCCAATCGACAGATAATAATGTCCGATTTGGTTTGCCCAATCATTGAGTTGCTGGTAAGTATATTTCTGTTCTTCAAATAATAATGCATAGCCATGTGGGTTGCGTTTTACGGCTTTTTCAAACGCAATACCTAAGCCCGCGGGTGAGTTCGGGGTACGTAAATATGCTTGTTTCAACCCTGTAACCAGATGCGGAAGTTTTCCAATAAATTGTGGGATTTTGGCAGCGACGTCTGTAATTCCAATAAGATCGCTCTGTGTGGTTTGGCTCATAAGAATCCTATTTATTTTTCGTGTCCAATACGATGTCTTTGTCTACAGGTTGAACGAAGTAATCTGTACAGTTGTCCTTTTAATCGTTTCTTTCTAGTGCAATCAACCTAATCTGTTCAAAATAACAAAAAAAACCTAGCCATCGAAATGACTAGGTTTTAATTATTTTACAACAATTGGGTAAATACTTACTCTGCTGTAGGTGTGGTTTTTTTCGGTGGGCGACCACGAGGACGACGCGGACGAGCTTTTTCTTTCTCTTCCTTTTCAGCCGCAGTTTCTTCTGTCGCTGTATCTTCGATAACATCTACAGCCAACTCAGTCTGTACAGGTTCTGCTTTCGCTTTGGCTTTCGCAGGCGCCTTTGTTTCAACCGTTACATCTTCTGCTACTACTGGTTCAGCAACAGCTTCGGTTACAGTAACTTCAGTAGCTGCTTCGACAGGTTCAACCACCTCAGCAACGTTTTCAACTACTGCCACAGCAGTTGGTTTAGCTGCAACTGGTGCTTCTTCCGCTTGTGCTTGCTTTGCTTGTGCTAGAGCTTGCTCAGCGGCTTGTTTTGCTAAACGACGACGTTCACGCGGGTCATTGGCAACACGCTTTTCTGACTCAGGCTTTGGTGGTGTTAAGTCCAACACTGGCGCAGGTTCAGCTTCAGGAGTAGCTTTCGCAACTTCGACATCACGCGTGACAGGTTTTTTCTCAACTTCAATGTTTACAGTGCTGGTATTGAGGCTCGCTGCATATTCAGCAGTGAACTTTTCTAATGCACGGTTGAAGGTTGGAATCAAACCAAATTGCTCAATCAGTACGGCACAGTCTTCACCATATACTTGACGAATTAAGCTACCTACCGTGTATTGTGATAAAGTCGGCACTTGTGATGGATTAAGCTTAGGCGCTTGCACTTGTTTAGCTTGAGCATCACGTTGTTGACGACGACGCATACGCGGGTCATTGCTCGCACGTTTGCCATCAGAGCGAGGTTTTTGCTCCTCTGTTTTAACTTCAGCAGTTGGTGTTTGAGTTTGAACTTCAACTTCAACTTTTGCTTCAGGTTCAACCGCTACAGGAGTTGCCTTAACCACTTCTGATGTTTCTGTGGTAGTAGGTTTTTCTGCTTCAACGGCCTTTGCAGTTGAGGTTGTGTTGATGGCAATGATTTCGCTTTGAGCTTGATCAACATTCACCACAAGTGCTGTCGGCAGGATGTCTTGACGCGGAGCATCAATCACTTCTACCTTGACCTGTTGCTCATCGACCACGACTGGAGCAGGTGTAGCTACAGCAGCTTGCTGTTCATTGAATACACTTTGGTCGCGGTGGCGATTTGGGCGATTTGGACGCTGTTGGTTGTTACGGTCACGACGTGGTACAGCTTGCTCAGCATGAATTTCGTTCTGTTGATCTTGCTGTTGAGGGTGACGTTGTTGCTGACGTTGGCGCTTTTGTTCACGCTGTTCTTGACGTTGCTCTTGGCGCGTCATTTGCACAACTTCTTCAACCACTTGATTTTGTTCTTGTGGTTGCTCACGTTGTTCGCGTTGCTTGTTGTTGTTACGCTTTTTGTTGTGACGTTGCGATTTTTCTTCTTTCTCAGAATTTTTTTCTACAAAGTCACGTTGCTCCGCTTTTTGTGGAGCAGATGTTGCTGATAAGTACACGTTGTTGCTGGCTACAGGCGTAGGCGCAACAGCAACAGGTGTAGTCACTTGACCAAACTGGCCGCGACTGACAGCACCACCATTCACTATTTGCTCAATTGCAGCTGCTGCATTATTTGCTGTACGTGCTTGATCTACAGTTGCAGCTTGCTTTTGAACAAACAAGTTTTCTAACCATGCACATGGGCTGCTTGATGCAGTTGGTGCAGCAGCAGGAGTTTGCTGTTGTTGAGCAGCTTGCTGTGGCTTTTTCTTGCCATGTTTGTCAGCAACTGGTGCAACACTTGGTTGTTGATCGGCATCTTCTAAGTGCCAATCTGAAGCTTCATAACCCAATTCTTTTTCGCTAGAACGAGTTGCTTCAGTACGTTCATAGCTGGTTGGCGCGAAGCCTTCAGGGTTATAAGAAATCTCGTAATGAGGCGTTTCTAAGTGTGGGTGCGGCAATACCGTTACACGCACATTTGACGTTTGTTCTAAGTAAACCAAGCTGTGACGCTTTTCATTCAATAAGAATGCTGCAATTTCTACAGGCACTTCAACTTGCACTTCACCATGACGTTCACGTAGGGCTATTTCTTCCACTTTACGCATAATTGAAAGTGAAAGTGAGCGCAAGTCACGCACCATACCTGTACCGTGGCAACGTGGGCAAACATAACCAGTGGCTTCTTCTAAAGATGGGCGTAAGCGTTGACGGCTCATTTCCATTAAACCGAAGCGAGACAATTGACCAAACTGAATACGCGCGCGGTCGCTTTGGGTGGCTTCACGTAATTTCGCTTCAACCATACGTTGGTTACGGTCTTTGGTCATGTCGATGAAGTCGATCACTACCAAACCGCCAATATCACGTAAGCGCAATTGACGTGCAATTTCTTCAGCAGCTTCAAGGTTGGTATTGAGTGCGGTTTCTTCTACATCGTGTCCACGAGTCGATTTTGCCGAGTTAATGTCGATAGAAACCAAAGCTTCTGTTTGGTCAATCACGATTGAACCACCAGAAGGCAATTTCACTTCACGCTCGTAAGCGGTTTGAATTTGGCTTTCGATACCAAAATGAGCAAATAAAGGCTCATTTAAAGTATAAGTTTTTAACTTGTCGATTTGACGAGGCATCACCGCTTTTACGAAGTTATAAGCTTCGTTATAGGCTTGCTCAGAGTCAATTAAAATTTCAGCGACATCATCACGTAAGTAATCACGGATGGCACGTGTCACTACACCTGCTTCTTGGTGCACCAACATTGGTGATGGACCAGAACTCGCTGTATTTTGAATTTGTGCCCAAAGGTCGAGAAGGTGCTGTAGATCGAGTTGTAATTCTTCTTGAGAACGACCAATACCCGCAGTACGTACAATCACGCTCATGCCACGAGGCACATTGAGTGATGCAAGCATTTCTTTCAATTCTTCACGAACCGAACCCGAAATTTGACGGCTGATACCACCACCTTTTGGATTGTTAGGCATGAGGACTAAATAGCGACCTGCCAAAGAAATGAAGGTAGAAAGTGCAGCGCCTTTGTTGCCACGCTCTTCTTTTTCAACTTGGACTAAAAGTTCAGTGCCTTCAGTAATCAGTTCACGGATATTTGAAGTCTGGCGCGGGTCAGCTTTATAGTATGAATTTGCGATTTCACGCATCGACAAGAAACCTTGACGCCCCGCACCGTATTCAACGAATACAGCTTCTAAAGAAGGCTCAACGCGAGTCACGTGACCTTTATAGATATTCGATTTTTTTTGTTCACGGGTACGATTTTCTAAATCAAAATCGTAAAGACGCTGACCTGTAACCAGTGCAACGCGGATTTCCTCGGCATGTGTTGCATTAATCAACATACGTTTCATGGGTGTAACACCTTATAGTGATACACAGCAAAAAATCGCTATACACGTAGCGAACATCAAACATCACGGATCAAACTCAGATCTCAAATAAACCAATTGTGGTCTGAGGGTTTTCACTGGCCTTTTTAAAGATGGGCTCCAGTTTTGATTCACGTATTGATGATGGCAATACGGCTTCAATCTTTAAACGATTAAAGTCACCTGCACACTTCACTGGCGGACAAGCGGTGCATTGGATGTGAGTAACTTTCACTGTCACATTGCTCGAAGAGCATCCCTACATAAGAGTGTCTTGATACGGAATTATCGTCGTATCTTTACAAATTGTGCAGATCCAATGCATCAGACGCTGTAGCCTGAATGTGGTTTCAGGGTGCGACTAATCTGATGTGTATCAGTTTACGTTTAAAAACCAACTTGAGGTTGGCGACATATTTTTTCAGGCAAACTGATTTATGTACCTGAGGTACAATTAAACGCAACAGTTTGCAGTTTTGCCGATATAATAAGCCTTCGGCGTCGGCATAATTCTTTTGGGACCTTTCCGAGTTTATAATCAAAATTTCAGCCATATTTCAATATGAATATAATTGAAATGTGTTGATGATGATTCACTTACGGTGGTTTCCGTGCGCTGACTATAGCAAACCTTGCATCATCTGCCTATGGGCTAAGCTTACGTTTCTAGTGAAAAGTATAGCCTAAATGATCAGTTTTTAATCAATTTTAGTATTTTTTTAGGTCACAGTATCTGTATGAATTCTACGCAAGAATGGCAAAGTGTCACTTGGTTTGAAGTGGATGAGCATCAAGCGGGTCAACGCATCGATAATTTTTTATTTAGCCGACTCAAGGGTGTACCGAAAAGTCGCATTTATCGTTTGATTCGTGAAGGGCAGGTGCGCGTGAACAAAAAGCGCATTAAAGCCGAAACTAAATTGGCGATTGGTGACCAGATTCGTGTTGCACCGATTCGTTATGAACAAAAAGATGAAACGGCAGCACCTGTGTCTGACAAAGTGGCGCAAAGCTTACTGAGTCGTGTGGTGTATGAAGATGAAGGCTTGATGGTGGTGAATAAGCCTTCGGGCATCGCGGTACATGGCGGCAGTGGCGTGGCTTATGGTCTGATTGAAGGCTTACGGGCTGCGACGGGTAAAAAATATTTGGAACTGATTCACCGTATTGACCGTGATACATCTGGCTTGGTGATGATTTCTAAAAAACGTAGTGTGTTAAAAACTTTGCAAGATATGCTGCGTGAACACAAAATTAAAAAGACTTATGCTGCTGTGGTCAAAGGTGTTGTGAGCCTTGATAAACAGTTGATTGATGCGCCTTTACATCGTTATGAACTCTCGAACGGTGAACGTCGTGTGCGCGTATCTAAAGAAGGGAAAGATTCGAAAACTCAGTGGAATGTCGCTGAGCGTTTTATGCATGCGACTTTGGTGTATGCTTCACCGCTTTCAGGTCGTACCCATCAAATTCGTGTACATGGTTTAAGTATTGGTCATCCCTTGGTTGGTGATGATAAATATGGTCATGAAACTGAGTACAATGGCCCTAAACCGCGTCGGTTATGTTTACACGCTATGCGTTTGGATATTCCTGGTTATCCACCAATTGAAGCGCCTTTACCTGAGGATATGCAGAGTATTGTGGCGCAGTTAAGAGCACAGAAAAAGGACTAAACCTTTTCCCTCTCCTTTGGAGAGGGTTAGAGAGAGGTAATAAAATAGGACCTCTTTTGTCGTGATTAACTGGAAATGATGCTGTATTGGTCATTTTTACTTTTCAAAGATGAAAAGTAACAAAAATCTTTTGTTGAGCTGATGGAACGTCCTGAACGCGCTTTAAGCACTGCTTTAAAGCGAAGTGCAAGTCAGCTCAACGGCGACATCCTTGTCGCCATCATGTAGCAAATGCATCGTGTAAATTTTCTTCATAAAAGCAAATATTGGAACCCCAGCATGCAAAAACCTGTAGAACTGATTATCTTTGATTGGGATGGCACATTATTTGATTCAGTGGGGCAAATTGTAGATAGTCTTTTGTTTGCAGCGCAGCAATTTGAACAACCCCTAACTCCTGAAGCGGCAAAAAGTATTATTGGTTTGGGTTTGCCTGAAGTCGCTCAAGTTTTATTTCCGACAGTGCCTGAATTACATACTGATCTTTTGAAATGTTATGGCGATCATTACGTTGCACATTCAAAGGATGATGCCTGGTTTGCGGGTATTGCGGAAATGTTGTACGGACTCAAAAATCAGGGTGCACGACTTGCGGTGGCGACAGGTAAAAGCCGTAGAGGTTTGGATCGTGTGCTGGCTCAAACCAATAGTCATGATTTGTTTGAGATTACGCGTGCAGCAAGTGAAACTAAGTCTAAACCTGATCCGTTGATGTTGCGGGAAATCTTACAGTTCACAGGCTTACGTCCAGAACAGGCAATTATGGTCGGGGATACTTCTTATGATTTGGAAATGGCACAAAATATTGCCATGCCAAGAGTCGGCGTCGCCTATGGTGTACATACTAAAAATATTTTGCAGCAGTTTAATCCGTTGACCATTGCCGATGATGTCGCAAGTTTAGATCAGTTTTTAAATCTGCAAGTCAATGCTTCTGATGTCGCTTAAGCAAAGTTGATTATTTTTCAAGGCGTGTAAGGATATACGCCTAAAATTACTTTTGAATAACAAGAAAATCCGCTATGAGCCGTTCTATTCGATTACTTCATTTATTACAGCATCTTCGTGAACAGCGTTATCCTGTTACTGCGCAGCGTTTGGCTGAACATTTACAAATCAGTGTGCGAAGTGTTTATCGAGATATTGAAAGTTTACGTGATCAAGGGGTCAATATTGAGGGAAGTGTTGGTGTAGGCTTTCAATTAAAAGAAAACTTTCTTCTTCCACCTATGAGTTTGGATGAATCAGAAATTGAAGCCATGTATCTGGCATTACAATGGGCCAAATCTATTCCTGATCAAGCATTACAACAGGCTTCACATTCAGTGTTGAGCAAATTAAGAGCTGTATTACCGCAAAGAAAACAAGAATTTTTAAACGATACCTATCTCAAATCTATTCATTCATGGATTGATGTTGACCAAACGGTTGTGGAACAAGTTCGTATCGCCATTCGTTTACAAACTAAAATCCAGATTGATTATATTGATGAACAAAAACAGATTTCACACAGGCAATTATGGCCGTTTGCATTGGGATATTTTAATGATAAAATGTTATTGGCTGCGTGGTGTGAATTACGGGAAGATTTTAGAAATTTCCGTTTAGATCGAATACAAACGCTCATATTAACTGAACAAGTCTATCCTCAATTTAAGCGTCATTTATTTCAGCAATGGTGTCAAAAGGAATTTTCAAATTCATAAAAATGCCCCAACACTACTGACAAAAACTGACACAGCCTCGTTCTATTCTAAAAAAACAATAAACACAGAGGATAGAACAATGGCTTTAACTTTATATACAAATAAACAATCTCGCGGCGTTGTGGTGGATTGGCTCATTCTTGATTTGGGGATTGAGGTTGAACGTATAGAAGTCGCTTATGGCGAGGAAATGAAATCAGCCGAATTTTTAAAACTCAACCCTTTTGGTAAAGTGCCAGTTTTGGTTGACGGTGATTTATGAGTTGGATGCCATTTGTGCATATTTGGCAGATAAATTCTTTGAAAAAGGTTTAGCGCCTGCACTCGATGATCCGAAAAGAGGCCTATATTATCGTTGGTTATTCTTTGGTGCAGGCCCGTTTGCAGCAGCTTCGGACAATGAGCATTTAAAAGTTCAGGTTGCACCAGAGCAAAAAATGTTTATGGGCTATGGTGATTATCAGGATACCTATCAAGCCTTGGTTCAAGGTTTGGAACAGGCAAGCCCGTATTTATGCGGTTCACAGTTTACGGCAGCCGATATTAGTTTAGGGGCAATGATCATGTGGCAATTAAAAATGAATTTATTAAAACCACATCCTGCAATTGACCGCTATGTATCGGCCATACAGCAACGTGAAAGTTTAAAGAAAAATCCTGCTTTGTTTGCAGCATAAGGTCATTTGACTCAAAAAAGCCTCTGATGAAAGAGGCTTTTTTGAGTTGTAGATTTATCCCCAGAGACTGCTCGCGTATTATTTTTTAGTCGTAGGTGAAAAAATTTAATCCACTATATAAAGCCTAATTCTGAATGGTTTGCGCATTTTTCTCTTTGATTTTTCTACACTGTTTATTTTGATGGATAAAACAAAAAAGATTTATAAGTTCTAACTATTGTAAAAAATAAAATAAGTATTGGCGTAAAGCCGTCATTTTTCCGATGCTTGAACTGTTTATACACATACGCGTTTTATAGATGATCAGACAGCGCTTGTCTGTCGCAATTGTTCTAATCGATCTGAGTTTTAAATCTGACTCAATCATTTTTCATCTAAAACAGTATCCGTCCATTTTTGCAGTTTAAGGAAATCTAGATGTCGAATTCTGCTGTTTTTGAATCCGTTGCGCAGGCTTTACGTAACGCTGAGCTTACACAGACTGCGATAGCACCCATTCGCCCACAACTGGGTGCGGAACAAGCAGACGTCGATAGTGCCTATGCGGTTCAGGAAGTAAATACTCAACGTGCCTTAAAAGAAGGGCGTCGCTTAGTAGGGCGTAAAATTGGCCTGACGTCTAAAGTAGTACAAGCGCAACTTGGGGTCGACCAACCTGACTTTGGAATGTTATTCGCAGACATGGCTTATGGGGATGGCGAAGTCATTCCAGCAGGATTATTGATTCAGCCGAAAGTCGAAGCTGAAATTGCGTTGGTGATTAACAAAGATTTAACCCAAAAAAAACATAGTTATGCGGACATTATCAGTGCAACTGAGTATGCCTTGCCTGCGATAGAAGTCGTGGATAGCCGTATTGAAAACTGGAAAATTTCATTGATTGATACTGTAGCGGACAATGCGTCTTCTGCAGCGTTTGTGTTGGGTTCACGTCCAGTCAAATTAGATCAACTTGACTTGGTCAATTGCAAAATGACCATGACTCGTGGGGATGAAGTGGTTTCGCAAGGCATCGGTAAAGCCTGCTTAGCGAACCCTTTAAATGCCGCAGTTTGGCTTGCCGATGAAATGGTACGCCGTGGTCGTCCATTGCTTGCTGGCGACATCATCTTAACGGGTGCTTTAGGCCCAATGGTGATTGTACAACCGGGTGATGAATTTAAAGTTGAAATTGAAGGATTTGGTTCAGTAGTCGCTGCGTTTGCTGCGGAATAAATTGGATTTTTGAGAGAGTAGATGCATGAAAAAGATTAAATGTGCATTAATCGGTCCGGGAAATATCGGAACAGATTTATTGTATAAGTTGCAGCGTAGCGAATTCCTTGAGCCTGTATGGATGGTCGGGATTGATCCAAGTTCAGAAGGTCTGACCCGTGCTGCGAGTATGGGGCTAAAAACCACAGCAGAAGGTGTGGATGGACTACTGCCACATGTGCTTGCGGATGAAATTCAAATTGCCTTTGATGCGACCTCAGCTTATGTTCATGCGGAAAATAGCCGTAAGTTGAACGAATTAGGTGTGCAGATGATTGATCTGACGCCTGCTGCGATTGGTCCATTTTGCGTACCGCCTGTCAACCTTCAAGAACTCTTGGATGCTGGTGAGTTGCCGAATGTGAATATGGTGACCTGTGGAGGTCAAGCGACCATTCCAATGGTTGCAGCGATTTCCCGCGTACAACCTGTCAGTTATGGTGAAATTATTGCAACCGTTTCAACCAAGTCGGTCGGTCCTGGGACACGTAAAAACATTGATGAATTTACGCGTACTACTGCGGGTGCAATTGAAAAAGTGGGTGGTGCAAAACAAGGTAAAGCCATCATCATTATTAATCCAGCCGAGCCACCATTGATGATGCGTGATACGGTGCATTGCTTGGTTGAAGGTGAACCAGATCAAGCTGCAATTACAGCATCTGTGCAAGCCATGATTACCGAAGTACAAAAATATGTACCTGGCTACAAATTAGTGAATGGTCCAGTATTTGATGGTAACCGCGTATCAATGTTCCTTGAAGTGGAAGGCTTAGGCGACTTTTTGCCGAAGTACGCAGGGAATTTGGACATTATGACTGCGGCAGCTGCGCGCACTGCGGAAATGTTTGCGGAACGTTTATTGGCTACGGCTGAAGTATAAGGAGCAACCCATGTCTAAGATTATTGTGCATGATATGACTTTGCGTGATGGGATGCATCCTCAGCGTCATCAAACTACTGTTGAGCAAATGATTGCAATTTCAACCGCTTTGGACGATGCAGGTGTGCCACTGATCGAAGTGACGCATGGTGATGGTTTAGGTGGTTCATCGGTGAACTACGGTTTTGCCGCAGCAACGGATGAAGAGTATTTGTCTGCTGTTGTTCCACGTATGAAAAATGCCAAAGTTTCAGCATTGCTGTTACCTGGTATTGGTACAGTCGATCATTTGAAAATGGCCCATGAAATTGGGGTGTCGACCATTCGTGTGGCAACGCATTGTACCGAAGCCGATTGTTCAGAACAGCATATCACTGCTGCGCGTCAGCTTGGAATGGACACCGTGGGTTTCTTGATGTTGGCACACATGGCATCACCTGAACGTCTTTTAGAAGAAGCGAAAAAGATGGTGTCTTATGGCGCGAACTGTATTTATGTGACTGACTCTGCGGGTTATATGCTGCCGCAAGATGTGACGGACCGTGTTGGTTTGCTGCGTCAAGAACTGGACAGCAGTATTGAACTGGGTTTCCACGGGCATCATAACTTGGGTATGGGCGTGGCAAATACAGTAGCTGCAGTTGATGCAGGTGCAATTCGTGTCGACTTGGCATCTGCGGGCTTGGGTGCTGGCGCGGGCAATACACCATTAGAATTGTTCATTGCAGTCGCCAACCGTATGGGCTTAGAGACAGGCGTGGATCTGTTTAAAGTACAGGATGTGGCAGAGGATTTGGTGATTCCAATGATGCTGAACCCAATTCGTGCTGACCGTGATGCAGCCACTTTAGGTTATGCAGGTGTCTATTCATCGTTCCTATTATTCGCAAAACGTGCAGAAGCCAAATATGGTGTGTCAGCACGTGAGATTTTATTGGAATTAGGTCGTCGTGGTACGGTCGGTGGTCAGGAAGACATGATTGAAGATTTGGCTTTGACTATGTCGAAAGCGAAGGCTGCTTTGGTTTAAGCTGATCAATATGTATTTAAAAAGCGTCCTTGGGGACGCTTTTTTGTTTTTTGCAATTTAGAAATTATTTGAAGTGTGAAATGTCATCAGCAACCTGCGTGAAATTTGAAATTGCCTGTTTTTGCAATAGCAGTATTTTAATGTATCTGTTGAACAGGTTTTGCTGATGACAAATGCTTTTGGTTCTTTTGGCGTAACAAAAGAACGAAATGAGCTCCGAAAAATGGATTTAAAGCGGTAAGACTCCGTAGTGAATAGCTTAAAAAGAAGAAGGTGGTACTTAAAATATAGTTATTATTGCAAAGTGATTTTTTATTTTAGATTGCATTTAAAAAATCAAACTTTTCCCTTTTTTGCTTGCACAGTTTTCCCGCTTTAATGCTCTTCAACATCATGATGTACATATAGAAAAAATCTGTGATATGAGCGCTTTTTCTTATAATTCTGCAACTAACTTAGAAAATATGATCTTAAAATTTAAACAAAAAAACACTTAAGCATTGCAGTAATTCAGAGAATAAATCAGATTTGGCGAATAAAAACGTTATAGATTCAATCTTTCATCACATCTTGTGAAATCTGCTAAAGAGTGAGTTATTGTAATTTTATCTTAATCAAAAAAATGCGAGGTCTATTCAGTGGGTTAAATCGGGTTGAAGTGCATTTTCTTAAGACTGTGGTCGGATTTTTTCTCTTCGATGAGTTCCGCATGATGGTGTCATAGTTTAATGTGATCATTGGAATGAATATCATGCGTCGTCAAACTTTATGGACAGCCATCTGTGTTGCAATTGCAGCATTAGGTACAACTGCAACGAATGCAGAATTTATCGACGATAGCCAAGTCCAGTTAAAATTCAGAAATTTCTACTTAGACCGCCAGTATGAAACTGTGCCACAAAACAACTGGGGCAGTTGGTCACAGGCCATCACCTTAGATGCCAAATCAGGATATGCCGAATTAGGTGGCTTGCAATTGGGCGCCGATCTTTTGGTGCAACATGCATTTCGTCTAAATGGCCGTGACAAAAATGCCGATTGGGTACTTCCACATAATGGGCAGGAACAAGCCAGCAATTTCGGCAAAGTCGGTGCGACTTTAAAAGCCAAGGTGTCGCAAACAGAATTGAAAGTGGGTGAGTTATTGCCTGTTTCTCCAGTTTTAGTATTTGATCCATCACGTCAGTTATTGACCACGTATAGCGGGGCGTGGTTAGAGTCTAAAGAGCTGAAAGATACCAAACTGAGTTTGGCGTATATTGATGGCATTAGTGCACGTTATGACAATCAGTTTCAGGACTTAAGTTTATTCCCGAACAATAATCCGAATACTGCCAAAGCTGCGGATGGGATGTATATCGCGGGGATTGATCATCAGTTTAATCCTGCGATTGGCGCGAGTTATTGGTATGCCGATGTCAAAGACATCTATCAACAGCATTATGCAGGCATCAATTACAACACCAATTTAACAGCAAACACCAAGCTCAGCAGTCATGTACGCTATTTTGATAACTCCGAGTCAGGCGACAAACTCTATGGTGATATTGATAACCAAGCCTTGTCGGTTGGTGCGAAATTTAATCATGGTGCACATACCTTTGGTCTGGGCTATCAACAAATGTTTGGGGAAAATAATTTCCCAACATTGGCAGGTTGGGTACCACAGCCTTATTTGGTGAATTGGTCTGTTGCTACCTTTACCAATGCCAAAGAGAAATCTTGGAATATCTCCTATGGGTATGACTTTGCCGAATTGGGGCTAAAAGGCTTAAATGCCAATGCCATTTACTTTGCAGGCTTTGATGCCAAGGCGGGCGGAAAAACGAATCAGGATGAACAAGAGCTGAACTTGATTGTGAATTACACCGTACCTGAAGGCAAATTCAAAGGTTTGGGCGTTCAGGCGATGTATATCGATACCGATTATGACTGGAAAAGCGACCTGAAAGAGTACCGTATCGCGACCACCTATAGCTATAAATTCTAAGTTTAAAACTGCAATCGAGCGATTTGGTCACACATCGCTCTTTATTATTTTAGTGTGGCGTAAACTGTTTACTGTGAGCTGACGATTCATTTTTAAGTAAAAATATTGTTTTAAAACATAATGTTAAATAATCGTTTTTTTATAGCATGTGATCGAAAACAAGTATCAGTACAAGGCTTTTGAACAGGTAAGATGGAGCAGTAAAACCTGTCGAAATGAATGAATTGACCTGTCTTGAACACAGAACATCAGACAGGTCTTAGGCTGTACGAGGAGTATGTATGAGCACGGTCCAAATCCCGAATTACACCACCGACCCATTTTTTGGCTTGGAAGATAAATGGATTGAAACGGCTGAAGGTGAGTTAACCCATTACCATGAAGTGGGTCAAGGAACGCCGATTTTATTTTTACACGGCTCTGGAACTGGTGTTTCTGCAGCAGCAAACTGGTGGCTGAATTTACCGCAAATTGGTGAGCAAGCTCGTTGTATCGCCATAGATTCGATTGGCTATGGTCAAACAGTGGTGGCGGATGGTACGGCTTATGGAATTCGCGCATGGGTAGATCATGCAGTGCGTACATTGGATGCTTTGGGTATTGAAAAAACTTGGTTAGTGGGTAACTCCTTAGGGGGCTGGTTAGCCTTCCAAATGGTGCTGGATTACCCTGAACGTGTGTTGGGCATTGTATCGATGGGTACAGGCGGTGCGAAGCAAACTGCTGCACTAAAAGCCCATGCCAACCCAGTGTTAACCGAAGAAGGCATTAAAAACACCTTGTCGATGTTTGTGGTGGATAAGAGCTTAATTACCGATGAATTGGTTAAAGTTCGTTATGAAGCAGCAAAAAATGATTATGCTTCAGACCGTTTAATGGATGTCGTGGGCGCACGTGACCGTGACCGTTTTGAGTTCCCGCTCGATTTCGAAAAAATGAAAGACATCCAAGTGCCTGTACTATTGATTCATGGTGTTCAGGATGTAGTGATTCCTGTATCTCGCACATGGGATATTTTGAATACCGTTCCTTTTGCCGATGCACATATTTTTAGTCAGTGTGGACATTGGTCACAAGTGGAAAAAGCCGAAGAATTTAATACAGTGATTAAAGATTATTTGACAGCACGTGGTGTCAAATAATCGATTGAGCAAGATAAGGGATGGTTAAGCCATCCCTTTTTTATGTCAGAAATTTCATCGTAGTCAAACAAATTTATAGTGTGATAAAACCTGCGGCAACATTAATGCTGATGGCTAAAATGGAAGTGTTAAAACCATACGCCAGAATAATATGCACAATATTTAAAATCCGCATGGAGCGGGAAGTAATCGAAACATCCGCAGTTTGCGCAGAGGTACCAATCACATAACTAAAGTATAAGAAGTCGGGATAGGTCGGATATTGGGTCTTAGGAAAATCGAGTCCCGCATCTTGAGCATCATCTACAGCAAGGTAATAGTCATGCGCATAATGAATCGCGAAAATGGTATGCATAAAAAACCATGCGCTGATAATGGTCAGAAGAGATAACAATAGATGCCCAAATGTCAGTGCAGTATTATGCGGTAGATGCGTAAGTTCAATGACGATTGCGATCAGACACATTCCTAGCGTCAAAATCACCAGCAATAAAATAATCCATTTACTGGCATCCTGTTGTTGAGCATGTTGCAGAATATGTTGATGATCTACAGACCAGAGCGTGGTCATGGTTTTAATGAGATAACTGGAAACGGCAATATTCCAACTGATGAGTAAACTGGTTGACCATGTCCAGTTGGTAAACAGCGTGAGTAAGCCAAACAATAGTGCGGTCAGCAAAAAAGTAATAAAAAAGTAAGGGCGAAATTGCATCCCAGTTTTTAAGCGATGTAAGGTGGGCATAGGCATGATTTTCTCCTTTTTAGTTTTACTTGTTTGTGCAACTCAGGCATTCATATTTATTTGAATATAAGTTTAAGTTTAGACTTAAGTTGTAGGTAAAACCTGACAAAAAATTGGCTTGTGATTAGTATTCTTTTGCTTGAAAAGCAGGCAAGGTAAAAACGTGGAATACGAAGCGAATTACTTTACACAAAAGGGCGAAAATACGCTGGCGATATAGGGTATTTTGCCATGAAAAAGGCACACTGTTATTTATTCAGGAAATAATGGTGCGCCAAATTGAGTGATTCATCTGGACTGTATGTGGATTTATTCGCGATTAATATCTAAATAAAAAACTCGGGTCAGCAATTCCAAAAATTTATTTACTGCCAGTGAAGAGTTGTTTTTACGATAGCTCACAAACAAATCTAAATAGGGTAATTCGACCTCAAGTGGACGAATCACCGTGTTGTTCATAGTCAGTGGGGCAATGTAACCAGGTAAAATAGTACAGCCAAGCCCCATACCGATTGAGTTGATATTGAACAAAATGTTGTCAGCTTTTTGCACGATGTTAAATTCGATATTCTGCGCCTTGGCAAACTCTAAAATGGTATGGTGCAAGGTCTGTGATTGCTCGACTGCAGGAATAATAAAATCAATACCATTTAAAGCCTTAACAGGAATGCGTTCGTACTTTGCTAGAGGATGATCTTTGGGAAGTAGGAAGATGAGCGGCTCACGTAGTACAAACTGACTTTCGATTTCATCACTATGAAAATTATGTCGCGTAAAGGTAATGTCCAGTTCACCTTTCTTGAGCAAGCGCATTTGCTCGGTATTGTTCATACTGAGCAATTCAATTTTTAAGTCTGGGTTTTGTACCCGCAAATTCGGCAGGACATAAGGGAAAATTTTCATTTCTGCGACGGGGACAAAACCAATGCGTAGCATTTGCTGCTTGGCTTGTGACACCTGACGTGCCATAGCAATCGCTTTGTCTGCTTGTGCTAAGGTTAGGCGAGCCTGTTCTAGAAAAACCGCCCCTTCTTCTGTGAGTTCCACTTTTCGCTTGGTTCGATACAGTAACTGTACCCCAACATCTTCTTCTAGGTCTTTGATTTGCTGACTTAAAGAGGGTTGGGCAGTATACAGTTTGAGTGCGGCCTTACTGAAGTTCAGTTCTTCAGCAACGGTAATGAAATAGCGAAGGTGTCTAAGTTCCATATAAATAACCCACAGAGTAATCCAAAAAATGTCTTACCACGACTACGGCAAAGTATAATCTATAAACAACTATGCCGTGAAGATGATTCAAGTATTTAGAAAATAAATGGTCTTGAACCGAGTGCGGAGATTTTAATATAAGAAATAGCTTTTCCAATAATTGCTAAAACATATTAATTGAAACAAAAAAAATATTTCCCTAAAACCGTCTAAAAAATCATGATGCCTCAAAAGTTGAGTCTATTTACGTTGTGCCGTGTATTGGTCGCAGGAGAGCTTTTCATGAGTGGAAAAATTGATGTGCGTGAAATCGACGCTTTGGTCGATGCACAAAATGGACGTATCTCGCCATCCATCTATACAGACCCAGATTTATACGAATTAGAACTGGAACGCGTGTTTGGGCGTACATGGTTATTTCTATGTCATGAAAGCCAAATTCCAAAGGCAGGCGACTTTTTCAATACTTATATGGGTGAAGACCCGATTATTGTCGTACGTCAAAAAGATGGCTCAATCAAAGCACTTTTAAACCAGTGCCGTCACCGTTCTATGCGTGTCAGCTTTGCTGATTGTGGCAACACCCGTGCTTTTACCTGCCCATATCATGGCTGGTCTTATGGGGTTGATGGTTCACTCAAAGATATTCCTTTAGAAGATCGTGCTTTTCCACAGGGAGCGTGTAAAGAAAAATGGGGCTTGATTGAAGTTAACCGTGTCGAAACCTACAAAGGTTTAATTTTCGGTTGTTGGGATGAATCTACACCTGACCTCGTTGAATACATGGGTGACATTGCTTGGTATTTAGATGGTGTGCTTGACCGTCGCCCTGGCGGAACGGAAATTATTGGTGGGGTACACAAATGGGAAATCGAGTGTAACTGGAAATTTGCTGCGGAACAGTTTGCATCGGACCAGTACCATGCATTGTTTTCACATGCTTCTGCCATTCAAGTTTTGGGTGCAAAACCCGACGATGACTCATCTAAAAAACTCGGTGCAGCACAAACCGCACGTCCAGTTTGGGAAACCGCTAAAGATGCCATTCAATACGGTTCACGTGGTCATGGTTCAGGCTTCTTCTTTACAGAAAAGCCCGATGCAAACGTCTGGGTGGATGGTGAAGTAGCGAACTACTTCCGTGAAACCTTTGAGGAAGTTAAAGAGCGTTTGGGTGAAGTACGTGCACTACGTCTTGCGGGGCATAACACCATGTTCCCGACCATGTCATGGTTAAATGGAACGGCAACGCTTCGAGTATGGCATCCGCGTGGTCCAAATAAAACTGAAGTCTGGGCGTTCTGTATCGCCGACGCCGAAGCTTCTCAAGAAGTGAAAGAAGCCTTTGAACGTTCTGCAACGCGTGCTTTTGGACCTGCAGGTTTCCTTGAGCAAGATGACTCGGAAAACTGGATTGAAATCCAAAAAGTACTTCGTGGCTATAAAGCGCGAAATAATCCGTTGATCATGGAAATGGGCTTGGGTAATGAAAAAGTCCGTGAAGATGGCATTCCGGGCATCACCAACTACATTTTCTCTGAAACAGCAGCACGTGCAATGTACCGTCGTTGGGCAGATTTGTTGATTCATGAAACATGGGAAGAAGTCGAAAAAGCCGCGGAAGACTATGAAAAGGAGTTGATGAAATGAGTCAGATCAGCTTACAACTTCAACATCAGATCAGTCAGTTCCTTTACCGTGAAGCAAAATTGCTCGACGACTGGAAATTCCGTGAGTGGTTGGATGTCTTGGCAGATGATATTGCCTATACCCTACGCACCACACCGAATGCGCAAACTCGTGACCGTCGTCGTTCTGTTGAGCCACCAACGACGTGGGTATTTAACGATACTAAAGACTTGTTAGAACGTCGTGTTGCACGTTTGGAAACAGGGATGGCATGGGCTGAAGAACCTCCATCACGCACCACGCATATGGTTTCTAACATCATGGTTGAAGCGACTGAAGTCGAAGGTGAGTATGATGTTTACGTGACGTATTTACTCTACCGTACCCAGAAAGAAAAAGATGTCACCATCTACTGCGGTAAGCGTCATGACAAGATTCGCAAAGTGGATACCGAGCAGGGTTTCCAGATTTTTAACCGTAAAATCACTTTAGACCAAGTGACTTACAACTCCCATAACCTGAGTGTGTTCTTCTAATGAATAAGATTTTTGTTTGCCAAATCGATGAATTAGATGAAGGTGAAGCATTGAAAGTAGACTGCGGTGTGAACGGTATCGAAGCACTGGCTGTATTCAACAATGGTGGTGAGTTCTTTGCCATGAATGACCGTTGTTCACATGGCAATGCCTCCATGTCAGAAGGCTATTTGGAAGAGGACGGCACGGTGGAATGCCCATTACATTCTGCGCGTTTCTGTCTAAAAACAGGTCAGGCTTTATGCCTACCTGCGACCGATCCTATTCAGACCTTTCCTGTGATTGTGGAAGATGGACAATTGTTTGTTGAAATGACAGGGGTATAAGCATGGGCTGGCTACAAGGTGAAGTTGCCCTGATTACGGGAGGCGGTTCTGGTCTGGGTTGGGCTTTGGTTGAGCGCTTTTTAGCAGAAGGTGCACAAGTGGCTGTTCTACAGCGTTCACAAGCCAAAGTTGAGGCATTACAGGCACATTTTGGTGATCGCATTCTTGCCATTGCGGGTGATGTGGCTTGCTATGAAGACAATGTCCGTGCCGTGAATGCCACGCTTGAGCGTTTTGGCAAACTGGACTGTTTTGTCGGTAATGCAGGTATTTGGGATCATTATGCCGATATCGTCAATACTTCGGGTGAGCAGTTAGACAAAGCCTTTGATGAAATTATGGGCATTAACACCAAGTCGCTCATCTTGGGGGCAAAGGCTGCACTGGATGCATTGATAGCTTCTGAAGGTTCTATCATATTTACTTTGTCTAATTCAGCCTTGTACTCAGCAGGCGGAGGTCCCGTATATACAGCCTCTAAGCATGCAGGGGTAGGTGTGATGAAAGAATTGGCCTATGAACTTGCGCCTAAAGTACGAGTGAATGCGGTGGCGCCGTCAGGTATGAATGTCAATATCAAAGGGGCGGCATCTTTAGGTCAAGAAAATTTGGGGCTACTCGATGCACGTGACCCTGAAAAGATTGCTCGGGGTATGCCACTGAATTTCTTGCCTGAACCTGAAGAGATGACGGGTTCATACGTTTTATTGGCATCGCGTCAAAACAACCGTCCACTGACTGGTGTTCTGATCAATGCTGAATGTGGTTTAGGCATTCGTGGCTTACGCCAACCTCGTGCAGGGTTCTTTGATGAGTGATTTGGGTGTGCTGCTTTGTTTTTGATTAGCCCAGATTTAAATTAAATGAAGCACAGCCTCAAATAAATGCGAAAGTTTAGATGGTTTTTCGGAGGCATTTCCTTACTTTTGACGGATCAAAAGTAACAAAAATCCATTGTTGGGTGAGAGGTTCATCCCTGAAACCTCCACCCAACGGCGACGTCCATGTCGCCAACCGTGATAGTGAATAGCATCGTGAATTCTATATTTCATTTGAAACCACTCACAATGATTTAAGCCATTTGCTAAAGACTTTACTGGGCAGCTGTCTTTTTAGTAGATATTTTTATTTTGGAGTCACACATGGCCGTTAAACTCATTTGTGCATCGCACAGTCCCTTAATGGAATTTGCTTCACCGCAAGAACAGCGTAAAGAACAGATTGTACGTGATACTTTTGCCCAACTTTCAGCAGAAGTCAAAGCGTATGACCCAACCCTCATCATTACCTTTGGTCCAGACCATTTTAATGGTTTTTTCTATGATTTGATGCCAAGTTTCTGTGTGGGTATTCGTGCAACTGCGGCAGGTGATTGGGACTATGGCAAAGACAACGACAAAATTAATGTCCCTGAAGACACTGCAATTGCTTTAGTGCGTCGTGTACTGGATGAAGGTGTCGATGTTGCCTATTCCTACCGAATGCAAGCCGACCATGGCGTGACGCAACCACTACATTTCCTGTGTGATGGTCAGCTAGATCGTTATCCAACCATTCCGATTTTTATTAATGGCGCAGCGGCACCGATGCCCACCACCAAGCGAACGATTGCTTTGGGACGTGCGGTTGGACAGTTTATTCAGTCCTTAAATCTTGAAAATGAACGGGTGTTAATTTTAGGGACAGGTGGGCTTTCGCATGACCCTCCGACACCACAAATGGGTGCTGTACCGCCAGAGGTGGAAGAGTTCTTAATTTGTGGACGTAATCCAAGTGAAGAATCACGTAATAATCGTCAAGCCAAAATTATTGCGGTTGGGCAAAAACTGGCTGCGGGGGATCAATCTGTTGCCGTGCCGCTCAATCCAGAATGGGATCGTGCATTGCTTGAAACATTTGCCAAAGCAGATTTTGCCACAATTGAAGCCATGACCGAAGCCGACATTCGCCGTGATGGTGGGCGTGGTGGTCAGGAAGTCCGTTCTTGGATGGCGGCATTTGCTGCATTACATGAACTCGGTGAATACGAGATGACCACGCATTGTTATGAAGACATCAGTGAGTGGATTGCGGGCTTTGGTATTGTATCGGCAGAGTTAAAAGGGTGAATCAAATGAGCAATATTGAAACCATTGTCATCGTCGGTGCGGGACAGGCGGGTGCGAGTGCGATTTTAGAACTTCGCGGTAACAAGTATGAGGGCAACATTATCCTGATTGGGGATGAACTTCATTTGCCTTATGAGCGTCCACCTTTATCCAAAGATGTGATTTTAAAGCCTGAAGAAACCAAGGTTGAGATTTTATCTGAAGAGAAATTGGCGACCTTGGGCGTAGCTCATATTCGTGGTAATGGCGTAGTCAAAATTAACCCAGAGGCAAAAACCGTTGAATTGCAAAAGGGAGATGTGATTGCTTATGACAAACTGTTGCTTGCCACAGGGGGCGCAGCGCGCCGCTTGCCGAATTTCGATGCTTTAGGTCAACACGTTTATACCTTACGTAATCTGGAAGACTCTCAAGCACTAGTGCCTGTACTACAAGCTGGACAGCGAATTGTCTTAATTGGTGGAGGGGTTATTGGATTGGAACTGGCTTCCTCTGCGCGTTTTAAAGATTGCCAAGTGACCGTGATTGAAATGGGACCAATGGTAATGGGGCGTTCATCCCCGCAGATTTTGAGTGAGTTTTTATTGGCACAGCAGCGTCAAGCGGGTGTTGATGTCCGTCTGAATACGCAAATCAGCACCTGTCGTTTAGACGGTGAAGATGTGGTGATCACGCTGGCCGATGGTGAGGAACTACATGCCGATGCTGTGATTTACGGGATTGGGATAGTGCCGAATGCCCGACTGGCAGTGGATGCAGGTTTAGCGGTTGATTTTGCCATTCAGGTCAATGAAAATTGTCAAACTTCACATCCCGATATTTATGCTGCGGGTGATGTCGCGACTCAGTTACGTGCGGATGGGCATTACCGCCGTGTGGAAACATGGGAAAATGCCAATTTACAGGCTGGAATTTTTGCACGTCACGTGATGGGTGTGGAGCATCCAAAACCAAATCCTGAATGGTTCTGGACGGATCAGCTCGATATTAACTATCAGTTTGTGGGTGATATGCAGGCAGTGGAATGGCATGTCCGCGGTGAAATGGATGCCACTTTAGGCTCAGCTTGTTCTTGTGTTCTGTTTGGTGTAACCAATGGCATCATTGTGGGTGGTATTACTATAAATGCAGCCAAAGAAATACGTCACTTGAAAAAGTTAATTGCTAAAAATGCAGCATTTGAAGCAGAACAGCATTTAGATCAAGGTTTAGATTTACGCAAAATTGCTTAAATTTCTGGGTTTACAACCTCGGCAGACTGGGCTGAATTCCAGTCTGCCGCTTTTTTTTCATCAAATTTTGGTATGACCACGCGCGTTACTATCTCACCTGACGCCATCGAAGACTAAGGCGTATATTTTACAGTTTGGCTTGAATTACCAAACAGAGTATCTACAATAAGAAACACGCCAATCTCGACATTCATGTTATTGCAGTGAATGTGATATTTCTTATAGATAATGACAGTACATGAAGCAGAACTTAGAACAACCACATTTTCAGATTAAAACCCAAGAGTGTTGGTCACATACTTGGCGTAAACCCGCTTTTCAGTATCTTGAATCTGCCCACTTTAACGGCACGCGTTTTTCCAATCCTCTGCATGCGCCAGAGGGGCGTAGTCATTTTGATTTGTTCAAGTGGTTGTTAAAACGAAAGTCATCGACTTGGGACAAAGAAACCCCATTAGAGGCTGCTTCTACAACCCCACGTGTATTGCCACAAAGTCGTCCCAATGCGGCACTGAATGATTGGCAAGTCTGGTTTGTGGGACATGCCACCGTATTATTACAGATTGGCCCTTATAATTTTCTCACGGATCCTGTTTGGGCTGAATTTGTCAGTCCGAAACAGGGCCGTGGGCCGAAGCGTTTTTGTCCCGCAGGGATTGCGCTAGAAGAATTACCGCCCATTCATGCTGTTTTGCTCAGCCATAATCATTATGATCATATGGATTTGGCAAGCCTGAACTGGTTGCATGACAAGTTCGCCATGCCGATTTACACAGGCTTGGGTAATGGCTGGTATTTACCGAAAAGTATGCATGTGATTGAACTGGACTGGTGGCAATCTGCACAGTTTCATGAACTGGAATTGATCTATACCCCCGCACAACATGGATCTGGTCGTGGAATACGTGATCAGAACATGGCGCTTTGGGGTGGTTTTGCAGTTAAACAGGGACGTGAATATAGTTTCTTTGCAGGCGATACAGGTTATTCACCGCATTTTAAGGAAATTCATACCCGTTTGGGGCCTCCACGTATTGCCTTGTTGCCGATTGGTGCTTATGAGCCACGTGAGTTGATGCGTTATATGCATATGAACCCTGAAGATGCTTTTCAGGCACATAAAGATTTACATGCCAGATGTTCATTGGCTATTCATTACCGTAGTTATCAATTGACGGATGAAGCACGCGAGCAGCCTGAACATGATTTACATGTAGCGATGCGTGGTTCGTCAAAATTAATGAATCCGTTTTACTGCATTCGGGAAGGTAAGCGTTTAATTGTTTAAAGCATCATCCGTGTTTTAAAGTGTTTATTCTTGATCTTTTATGAGGCGAATGGCGGTTAAGGACAAAGCCAGCATCGCAATATTCATCACAAAGGGATTAAAGGCTTGGGTGAAATAGTGTGGGTCGACAATCAAAATTAAAAAGCTTAATCCGAGCATACCGACAATATTGAGATAATGGAGCGCTAAGGTTTTATAACCCGTTAAAAATAATGCTCCGAAGATGATTTCGATTGCGCCAGAACATTGCATCAGGCTAATTGCAGCTTGATCATTAAATCCCTGTAACATCCAAATACGGCGTTCATCATCGGCTTGAAATAGAATTTTGGGAATCAGACCTTGATAAATCCACAGTATTGCTAGGCTCATATGAATGGTTTGAAGCGTCTTTTTATTGAGTCGTTGAGTATTCACGGATGATCTGTTCTAGAAAATGATGTTTATTTTCTTGGGATGGAATGAGGCAAGTATCAGTTTTACCAAAAAGGGTATAGCGATTAAGTGCAACCCGACGATATAGAAAATCCCGAAATGGGCGTGGAATAAGATAACCAATTTTCATCAGAGAGAAAGGCAGACCGAGTCGAGCCAGTACTTTTAATAAGGCGGTAGATTCTGTAAATAATTGCCCATCGATAATCACAATCATAGTGGTGTAATGTGTGGTCGACATCCCATAATATTCAAGAATTTTTTCTCCCAAAAGGGACTGGGCTGAAGCGAGTTTGAATTGAGCCTGCGGATCATGTTGGATGAGAAAACGTGCCCAACCATTACAGATAACACAAATGGCATCAAATAAGATGATGTCATATTGTTGAATGATGTGATCGAGATCATTCTGCATTTTTTATATTCTAAAGTTCTCATCTGTTCAAAATAACAGAAATTACTGGCTATATGTAGCCTATATTTTATTCAAAATCATGCTGTTTGAAATGCTAAATGGTACGAGTGTTACGAAGCCGACAGACATCAAATGTGTGTCTATAGCCATTTAAAAATCTTTTTTTCTTCAATGCTTATATAGAAGAATTCGATTGTTTTGATTAGTAAATACCGCTTTAGCTTGTCTAGAAAAAAGGCTATGTTGATAGTCGAACACTACTTTTACACGGTTCAATAATAAACATTGAAAGACTTGAGTTTGGAGACATAACATGGACAATAATTCGCAAGCCTCGTCAGGTAAGTGCCCATTTTCACATGGTGCCAATACCTCCGCTGCCAGCTCAAATACCGATTGGTGGCCAAATTCACTTAATTTAGACATCCTTTCACAACACGATACCAAAACCAATCCGCTCGATCCTGACTTTAATTATGCAGAAGCCTTCAAATCTCTCGATTTAGAAGCCGTTAAACAAGATATTCGCGACCTGATAAACAGTAGCCAAGATTGGTGGCCATCAGATTATGGCAGCTACATCGGAATGTTTGTGCGTACGGCATGGCATTTGGCGGGTTCATACCGTAAGCAAGATGGTCGTGGTGGTGCCAACACGGGTAATCAGCGTTTTGCCCCACTGAATAGCTGGCCAGATAACGTTAATACGGATAAAGGCCGCCGTTTACTTTGGCCGATTAAGAAAAAATATGGCAACAAACTGTCTTGGGGCGATTTAATTGTCCTTGCAGGGACAGTAGCGTATGACGTTGCAGGTTTAAAGACCTTTGGTTTCGGTGGTGGTCGAGTCGACATTTGGCATCCAGAAAAAGATATTTACTGGGGCGAAGAGCATCAATGGTTGGCACCAACAGCCAACCGTTATGGTAATGACCAAGACCGTCAATCACTGGAAAATCCTTTGGCTGCGGTGCAAATGGGTTTAATTTATGTGAACCCTGAAGGGGTCGATGGCGTACAAGACCCATTACGCACAGCACAAGACATGCGCGTGACCTTTGATCGTATGGGAATGGACGACGAAGAAACCGTTGCGCTCACAGTCGGTGGTCATACTGTGGGGAAAGCGCATGGTAATGGTAAAGCTGAATTACTTGGTAAAGATGTGGAGGGGGCTGATGTCGAATTCCAAGGCTTAGGTTGGCATAACCCAGAAGGCACAGGTAACGGCTCTAATACCATGGTGAGCGGTTTAGAAGGAGCATGGACCACGCATCCAACCAAATGGGATAATGAATTCCTTTATCTACTATTCACTTATGAGTGGCAAAAAACCACCAGCCCTGCTGGGGCAAAACAATGGGAACCGATCAACATTAAGGAAGAAGACAAGCCTGTTGATGCGCACAACCCGAATATACGCCGTAATCCAATGATGACCGATGCGGATATGGCCCTCAAAATGGACCCTGAATACCGCAAAATTGCAGAAGGTTTTTATAAAGACCCTGCGCGTTTGGCAGAAGTCTTTGCCCGTGCTTGGTACAAGTTGACCCATCGTGACATGGGACCAAAATCTCGCTATTTGGGTGCAGATGTTCCTGCAGAAGATTTAATTTGGCAAGATCCAATCCCGACAGTGGATTACACGTTGTCTGAAGCAGAAATTGATGAGTTGAAAGTAAAATTGCTGAATAGTGGTTTATCTAGTAGTGATCTCATTACTACCGCTTGGGATAGCGCAAGAACTTATCGTGGTTCAGACTTCCGTGGTGGTGCCAATGGTGCACGTATCCGTTTGTCGCCACAAAAAGACTGGATAGGCAACGAGCCTGAGCGTTTGCAACGAGTGCTCGCAAAGCTCGAAGAAATTCAGGCTGGGTTAGCGAAGAAAGTCAGTATAGCTGACCTGATTGTATTGGGAGGTACGGCTGCGGTAGAAAAAGCAGCGCAAGCCGCAGGTGTGAATGTGAAAGTGTCATTTACGCCTGGACGTGGTGATGCAACGCAAGAGCAAACCGACGAATATTCTTTTGCCGACTTGGAACCCACCCATGATGGCTATCGTAACTGGCAAAAACAAGATTATGCGGTGCAACCTGAAGAAATGCTGTTAGATCGTACCCAATTAATGGGTCTAACCGCACCTGAAATGACGGTATTAATTGGTGGTATGCGTGTGCTCGATACTAACTACGGCGGTGCGAAAGAAGGCGTATTGACTGACCGTGTGGGAGTTTTAACCAATGATTTCTTTGTCAATTTAACTGACATGAATTACACATGGAAACCTGTGGGTAAAAACCGTTACGAAATTTGTGACCGTGCTACGGGTGCTGTGAAGTGGACGGCAACCCGTGTGGATTTGGTGTTCGGTTCAAACTCAATTTTACGTTCATATGCTGAGGTATATGCACAGGATGACAACAAAGAGAAATTTGTACATGACTTTATTGCCGCTTGGAATAAAGTCATGAATGCAGACCGTTTTGATGTGAAGTAGTTTTCACTCAAATAAAAAACCGCTCGTAAGAGCGGTTTTTTATGGAATGATGCTTTTTAATTTAAACTTAAATGAGTTGTGCAAATAATACTTTTTACACCTTAAGATATTTGAATATCTACGTTATGAATTACCTTTCTTAGACGGTGTATTATGTTAATTTTAGATTTTATTTAATATATGGTATGAAATGATTGAAGATATTAGATATTTAATAGTTTTTGCAAAAATTGCTGAAATAGGCTCTATTAGCAAAGGAGCTAAAGCGATAGGCTTATCTAGTGCAACCGCTAGTCAACACCTTACAAAATTAGAAAAAAATTTGGGGTGTGCTTTATTCTATAGGAATACTAGAAAAATAACTCTCACTCATGATGGAGAAAAGCTTTTAGAAACCGCTAAATTTATATTAGAAACTTATGAGCAAGGTATTAACGATTTAAGAAAAAGCTCAATCATCGGAAATAAAAAATTAAACATCTCAATTCCTGCTATTTTTATTCATGGGGAATTTATGAATCATATTACTGATTTTATAAAGGATTTTCCTGATTTAATTTTAAATATTACTTGTGATGATGAAAAAAATGACATTGTTTTTGAAAATATAGATGTAGCTTTTAGAATAGGAGAGCCTTTGGATAGCTCTCTAAAAGCTAAGTATTTATTTGATTTACCAAGAAGTATTGTTGCAACTAAAAACTTTCTTAAGATCTACGGTGAACCGAAAATACCATATGACTTAGAAGCAATGAAATGGATTGGTCTAAGTATGCGCCCACATTCAAGAATATTGAAAAACAACGAGAATGGTGAAGAAATAAAAATTTCATATAATCCAAATATTTGTGTAAATAATGTGGAAGCTTCTTATCAGCTAGCAAAACTTGATGCTGGTTTGGCTGCTCCTCCTGATTATTTAATTCAAAATGACATTGTTAAGGGGGATATTGTAAAAGTTTTACCTCAATGGGAACTACAACCTTTAAACGTATATGCAATTTGGCCAGCCAATTTACCCATCAATAGTATTGCCTATTCGTTAATTAATAAAATTTATAGCTCATTTAACAGTGAAAATATTAAATATCATATATATAGAAATGAAGATTAAAGAAAAGCCCATCAATCTGTTGAACAATAAAATACGCTTACTATTACTCAATGCAATAGATAGTTTTTCACCTAAAGCTCCCCATATAGCTAAAGATAAATAACAAATTAGAAAGTAAATACAGATAAATACTATAAGCGGAGTGTTAGTATTCTGTGCTGAAAATAAAGCAGTACCTGAAGCACATGCAATCCATGCTTTAGGATTTAACCACTGCAATAAGAATCCATCGATGAAATTGGGTATAGAGCTATTATGATTGACTTCAATTTCTGGTTTAGATGATAGTATTTTATAGCCTATATAAATAATAAAAAAAGCGCCTAAAAACTCTAATAAACTAAAGATGATAGGATAAGTATTTATAATTTTAGAAAATCCGAATCCTACGGATATTAAAAGCAATACGAATCCAATAGTTGCTCCTGATATAAAAGGAAATGTTTTAATAAAACCATGATTTAAACTCGTTGACAGTATTGTTATATTCACAGGACCAGGTGAAATAGACATACTTAGAGAGAACACGAACATGCTTAAAATTATTGCTAATGACATTTTTACGATCAATTTATAAATATCTATGTAGCTCAAGGTTACTATCATAAAACATATAGAATTAGCCTGTTTTTATCAAAAACAGTTTTAGAAATTTCCACTATTTAATATCATAGATATGATGTAAAGTTAAATTTATTTTTATTTAAATATCAAATATTTAGTTTTTAATTTATTGTTAAATAATACACAGAAATCCGAATTTGAAACAAGTCGAATTTTTTGAAAGTAGTACAGTTTTATTTTGCCAATCGAAGATGGTTACTTCGCGTATAAAATTTTTTTATTAAAAATTAAGCTTCTACAAACTTTGGCGAATATCCTTTTCGAGTTGATCCCACTCCACAAACTCTGGCTCGACCAACAAGCTCTGCGACACAAAGCCATAACACACTCGTTGCACATTTAAACTGATGCCCTTGAGTTGAGCTTCATCCTCAATATAAGGCTGAAGGATGCTGTACCACATCTGCACCATCATGGCATAACTTTTACGATAACTTTCAATGTTCGAAATCTGCCGTTCGAGCAAAAAAGCCTGTGCCCAAAGAAACTGCCGAGCCTGAATCTGTTCAAGCTGAAAGTGGATAATCTGCTGTAAATAGTCTGTAAAACTTAATTTTGTGGATAACTCCATCAGACTTTGTGCATAACTTTTTAGTTGTTCTGCATTACCTTTCACATGTTGATGAATAGTCAATGCAATCAAATCTTCTTTCTTGGAAAAGTACTCATAAAAGGTGCCTAAACCAACACCAGCCATATCCGTAATTTCACGAATGGTGATTTCATGCGCATGATGCTCATGTAAAAGCCGAACAAAACTTTCTTGCAAAGCTTCTTGCGTGAGCTTGGCTCTGGATTGGCGCGGTCTACGGCGCACTTGGACTTCAGGATTTTTCATGGCACAAAGCTGAACATATCAAGATGAATTTTTCTCTATACTGAAATGAAAAGCGAACTAGAACAAGAGCAAAGTTGAAATGATCAATACATGGACGACCCATCAAATCAGCAACCAATTTGATGAAAAACAGGACTATAACCTATTTAGCACCGATCAGGTTCTACAAGAAATATTGACTCGGTATGGCAGTCAGGATCAGGCCGCTTTGGCAGAGTTGGGACAAGTCGCTGGCTCGGCAGAATATTATCAATATGCCGATCAAGCTAATCAGCATCCCCCCATTTTACATGCCTTTGACGCACGTGGACGTCGTAAAGACTTTATTGAGTTTCATCCCGCATGGCATCGATGGATGGCATTAAATCGCAACTATGCACTACATGCTCATCCATTTTTAGTCCAGCAACCTAAAGCGGCATGGGTGGATTGGGCGGCACGTTTTTATCTGAGTGGACAAGTCGAATGTGGCAGCTTGTGTCCTACCGCGATGACGCTCGGCAGTATTCCATTACTGCAACGTGAGCCTGAACTGTGGGAAAAAATTGGCACTCAGTTATTATCAACCGAATACGATGAGTGTGATGTACCAATTAGTCAGAAAAAATCAATTTGGCTGGGTATGGGCATGACTGAAAAGCAGGGTGGTTCAGATGTACGAGCCAATCAAACCCTAGCAAAACCTGTTGCTATCGCGGGACGAGGACATGCTTATTTGCTGACTGGTCATAAATGGTTTTTCTCTGCACCGATGTGTGATGCTCATTTGGTGGTGGCACAAACTGAACAAGATGGTTTGGCATGTTTCTTTGTACCGCGTTGGCTAGAAGATGGCAGTAAAAATGCCATACAGGTACAGCGTTTAAAAAACAAAGTTGGGAACCGTAGTAATTCTAGTTCTGAGGTTGAGTTTAAAGAGGCGTGGGGCATTATGGTTGGTGAGGTGGGGCGTGGTATTCCCACCATTATTGAAATGGCAAATTACACCCGACTCACTTGTTCGGTAGGCAGTAGTGCTATGTTGCGACAAGCTTTGGTGCAATGCCTTGCTTATACCCGACAGCGTAAGGCTTTTGGAAAACATTTGTCTGAACAACCGTTGATGCAAGCCGTTTTAGTCGATGTAGCTTTGGAAACAGAAGCCGCAGTACAACTCAGTTTCCATTTGGCACATTGTTATGAACAGGATAATGCTTTATCGGTGGCATGGAAAAGAATAATGACACCTGCTGCCAAGTTCTGGATTTGCAAACGTGCGGTGGAACTCTCTGGTGAAATGATGGAGGTTTTTGGTGGCAATGGTTACGTCGATGCAGGAATTATGGCGCGAATTTTTAAAGAAGCGCCTGTAAATACCATTTGGGAAGGTTCAGGCAATGTCATGTGTTTAGATGTATTGCGGGCGATTCAACGTGAACCAGAATCCATGCAGGTGTTGTTGCAGTCTTTCGCGGATGCAAGCCATCAGCAGCCATTATTAAAAACAGAACTGCAACAATTGCTACAGTTATTCCAGCAAACGCCTGAACAACTGCAATTTATGGCTCGTAGTTTGGTTAGTCGATTGGTCATCTTGGCACAAGCCAGTTTATTGCAACAGTATGCCCCAGCATTTATTGCAGAAGCATTTATTCAATCTCGTTATCAGGCATTTCATGGGCGTGTGGTGGGGATGCTTGAAATACAACCATCTGATGTTAATAGAATTTTGGAGCGCGTGTTGGCTCTTTAAAAAGTTGGAATTGGGCATAATTGTTATTTGGTTTATTTTTTAAGCAAAAATGTAAGCCATAGCGTACAAACAATGAAGGATTTTGCGTATAGGCAACCTTTTTGAAATCACCTATCATGCATTTCATTCAGGAACAGGATGTTCCAGAACATTCACGGATTGAAATGTTCTAAAGCAAGGATCGTTTTGGTGCAACAGGAAGTTATACCGAGCAACGAATATGGAAAAAGCCCGACAGGATGTTGGGCTTTTTTTATTTGCTATATCACCATCTTTTTAAGCAACTAAGCCTATTAAATCTGAAGTAAATTAAATTCTTGTAGAGCTAAAACTTCACAATCAAGGTACTCATTGCCTCTTCATTGAAGTATTGAATTAATGCTTCGGGTAAATGGCTAAAGCCTTCAATCAGATGCACCTGATACGTAATTTTCCCTTGCGTTAAATATTCTGCCATCACTCGATTTGATTCATTCATAAACTCTAAATAAGGACTTAGCATGGTGCCGTGTATGCTTAGGTAGCGATGCTGAATTTGCTTGCAAGAGAGTGCAGGGTGAGAAATTTGATGATGTGTTAATTGCTTATCTAATACGATGACACGCCCGAAAGGATTCATCTGCGGATAAACCAGCTTTTGCAGCGGTTCATCTTTGTTATCAAAAAAGATGTCTATACCGTTTGGGGTTGCACTGCTTAATTGCGTTGCAGAATGTGAGTTATTCACATGAATGGCTGCATCAAAGCCCAATTGATTCACCAAGTGCTGGCATTTCTTATTGGAGTCTGAACAGCCAATAACTCTCAGCCCTTTGGCTTTTGCGAGTTGACCGAGTAATGCGCCTAATGTGCTTGCTGCATTGGCAATCAAGAGCGTTTCTCCTGCTTTCGGTTGAGCAAGCTTGATTAACCCAATATAGGCCGTAAGCCCAGTAAAATAGAAGAGAGCAAGGATGGCTTCAGCAGGTAGGCTAGAATCGACAATATACATTTCAGAATGGCCCAAAACATATTCATGCCAGCCTGTAATTCCCACCACCTGAGCTCCTACAGGAAATTGAGGATTTAAGGACTCAATGACCTCACCTACGCCATAAGATTGAAGACTTTCGCTATATTGCGTAGAGGTAAATGAATTGTAATGTCTTTGTTGTAACCAATAAGGCATGACAGGGTCTAAGCAGATATGCGTCTGCCTAACCAAAAACTCACCCACAGTTAAATTTGGCAAAGACAAGGGAACCATATCAAATATATCCATACTCAGTTTTCCTTGTGGATATTTGAACAACCTAAATGCTTGATTCCTCATCATTATCATCCTTTTACAGTTGCTTTCTTCAGATTGATATTGCACGGATTAAGCCAAAGCATTGGATAAAAAAGATTGTTAATCTATTGTTCTTGTTGATACCTGCTTAAAGGATTAAATAGCTTTAACGCTCATTCTTTTTATTGATTGGATGAGGCCTTTATCCTGTCTGTTTTTTCCTTAGAACGTTGGGTGATTAAGGTGGTATCCAAGCTGAATGACCCAACGACAGGGTTGATGAATAGATTGACGAATTTTCAGTATTTTTAAAGCCGAAAAGTTTGTCAGAGGGTGTAGATAAACGTATGTGCTAGATTGATTTTAAAATGTACAGCGATTGTATTTCAATCTGAATTTGATCCATTTTCTGTATTATTGTTCTTTCAATTGAGCACGTAAGTGGTTGAGTTCATCACGTAACTGACTCACTTGGTCGGGTGCACATTGAATGGCTGCCAGAATCTGTTCAGGAATAGGCATGACGGCTTGTTTTAAAGCACGTCCTTCAGCTGTTAGATAAATTAGGACACGTCGTTCATCTTCAACCGAGCGTTTACGTTCAATAAAACCCAAACTTTCTAGCCGTTTTAATAAAGGGGTAAGGGTAGAAGATTCTAAAAAAATCCGCTGTCCAATTTCTGAAACAGTCAGTTGATCTTGCTCCCATAAAATCAGCATCACCAAATATTGTGGGTAGGTGATGCCATGAGGTTGTAATAATTTTCGATAGTACTGATTCAGCGCAAGATGAGTTGAATATAAAGCAAAACAAAGTTGATTATCGAGCTTTAATAACTCCTCTTGATTTGACATTTGGCGATACCAATCTATGAAATGATTTCTATTATAACTTTAAGCCAGCATGGCCGACATAGCTATCTGCACATTCAGATGCTTAGGCGAAATTTTAATGAGATTATTTCTATTGAGGTTATGGGTGTGGAACGCTAGGAAAGGCGTCTATTCTCACCTAAATCCGCTTGTAAAATAGTCAGAAAAGCGTATGATCTTTTCCTGCTATAAATGCAGGAAAATTGAAAGTCTGTATTCAAAAGGTGAAAAAATGGCCAAACAGAAACGACAAGCAGAACTTGTCATACATAACTTTGTGGCAAAACACATGCATGAAGTCAACAAAAGCCACGTTTTTGTAGATCGAAAGAAAAATGCAAAACGAGGTTATAGCAAACATAAGCAAGGGCGATATTCTGAAGATTATCGCCCTTTTTTATTGCCACTCTTTACGGCAGGATTGGTGTATTAGGCACCTACAATACGGGTACTCGATTTCACCATATCGGCTAAACCGTGAGTTTTGAAATAATATTCCATCCAGCTTTTCACCATGAGTGGATTACTCATTTTTAAAACACGATCGAGTTGTTCTTGAGCATCCGACATCGGAACATGACAAATCGCTTTGCGGACACGTAAGATGTTACTTGAACTCATCGATAGCGTATTAAAGCCCATTGCCATGAGCAGGACGGCAGACAGCGGATCGCCAGCCATTTCACCACAAATACTGATAGGCTTATCGTATTTATGGCACTCTTGAACCAAACGCGTCAAAGCTCTTAAAATCGAAGGATGAAAGTGCGAGTAGACATTGGCAACACGAGGATTATTACGGTCAACCGCCAATAAATATTGGGTTAAGTCATTCGAACCCACCGAAAAGAAATCCACTAATTCCGCAAACTCTTCAATTTGCAAAAGCACACTTGGGACTTCGACCATAATACCGATTTTCGGTTTATTGATTTTAACCTGTTCTTCTTCTTGCACCGCTTGCCAGTCACGATCGAGTAAGTATAGGGCTTCCTCAACCTCACTGACACTGGTCACCATCGGCAATAAAATATGCAGATTATTTAGCCCAATGCTGGCTTTGAGCATGGCACGAATTTGTGAAGAAAAAATTTCGGGATGATCTAAGGTAAAACGGATACCTCGCCAGCCCAAAGCAGAGTTTTCTTCTTCAATCGAGAAGTAAGGTAAATCTTTATCCGCACCAATATCGAGGGTACGCATCACCACAGGTTTGTTGGCAAAGTGGCTGAGCTGCTGACGGTAGATGGCACGTTGTTCCTCTTCCCCAGGGAAGCGGTCACGGAGCATAAACGGAATTTCAGAGCGATATAAACCTACGCCTTTGGCACCACGTTGTACACCACGCACTACATCAATCATCAGACCTGTATTCACATAAAGAGGTACAGCAATACCATCAGGCGTCATCGCATCTTTGGTCTCATATTGTTTGAGATCTTTGGCAATTTGCTCTTCTTCTTTTTGAATTTCTTTATAGCGGGTACGTAAACGACGTGGCGGATTAATAAATACACGACCCTGATGTGCATCGACGATCATCTCAGCATCATCAAGGGTATTAATTGGTAGTTCAGTCACCCCAACTACGGTTGGAATTCCCAGCGCACGTGCCACAATAACCATGTGTGAATTCATCGCCCCTTCGCTGGTCACGATGGCTGCAATTTTGTCGACAGGCAATTCAACCAAAGCAGCAGTCGAGATTTCTTCACCAATTAAGATGCTTTCATCTGTCAGTTCACGGTGGCTAGAATCAGCTTCTTGTAAAAATGCCAAAATACGTCGACCTAAATCTTTCAGGTCTGCCACGCGTTCACGTAAATAGTCATCTTCCATTTGTGCAAATAGCGCAATATGGTTTTCAATGACAATACGGACGGCACCTTGTGCCCAATTACCGTCACGAATTTCTGATTTAATTTCAGCAGGAAGGGCATTTTCGTCCAACATGCGCAAGAATACGCTAAACAATGCACGTTCTTCTGCCATTAAGGCATCTTGCATTTTATCATCTAGCGATTGAATTTCTTCTCGAACAGATTTGAGTGCGCTATCTAGTAAAGCCAATTCTTCGCTGATGTCATCTGCTTCACGGTCAGGTACTGCCGATAAATCGGCAGGAGGATATAAAATGACAGCACGACCTAAGGCAATTCCGCCTGAGCCAGACACCCCTTGGAAGGTTTTATAAGCAGGCAGGTTGCTTGGTTTACGGAAGACATCAATATTGCCAACAGCATGTGCGTGTGCGATTACGCCTGAAAGCTGTGCACAGAGTGTGACAAGAAAGGATTCAGCGGCTTCACTAAAATCTTGTTTATCTTTATTTTGGACCACCAAGACACCCATCACCTTGCGGCGGTACATGACAGGTACACCAAGGAAAGAATTATAAATTTCCTCCCCTGTTTCTGGCAGGTACATAAAGCGTTCATGCTTGGGTGCATCATCTAAGTTGACGATTTCTTCACGTTGTCCCACCAGACCCACCAAACCTTCACCTGTATGTAAGGAGACATGTCCAACAGATTCTGGGTTTAGACCTTTAGAGGCCATGAGTAGGTAACGTTGGTTACGTTCATCTAAAAGGTAGATCGAGCAGACATCTACATGCATCGCTTCAGCGACCTGATTGACCATAATGTCGAGTGATTCATGCATACTGGTGGACGCATTGATTTCTTGAACAATACGTCTAAGGGTATCCAGTTGCATGTTCGACATAGAGTCTGCTCCCAAAAAAAGTGTAAATTAGTTTTATTTATAGCAATAGTGTCTTAAAAAATCTGCATATTTATACAATTTTTTTAAGGTTTTTTAATGGGTAATTGATTGCACAATTCCACCATAGCTTTACGATAAACATCTCGCTTGAAATTCACCACCTGTCCTAAAGGATACCAATAGCTAACCCATTGCCATTGGTCGAACTCAGGTGGATCGGACAAATTCAATTGAATATGCTGTACCGAAGCGGTTAACTTGAGTAAAAACCACTTTTGTTTTTGACCTATACACACGGGGTCTGAATCCGCACGTATATACCGATGTGGCAAACGATAGCGCAACCACCCTTTTGTTTGCGCTATGATTTCGACGTGTTCGGGCAGTAAGCCAACTTCTTCTCTCAGCTCACGATAAAGTGCCTGTTCAGGGGTTTCTCCATATTGGATACCTCCTTGTGGAAATTGCCAAGCATTGTGTCCAATGCGTTTTGCCCATAAAACCTGTCCAAAGTCGTTTGCCAAAATGATCCCGACATTGGGTCGGAAACCTTCAGAGTCGATCATTTGGCTACCTAAATTTTGTGTAATATTGTGGCTTCGCGTTCGGGGAGTGTTATTTCTTTATCCAACTCGAACTAAAACAAAGCTAAAATGTTAAAATTGCTATGATCTTAACGAATTTCTATCGACTAGCGGAGATAGATTTACAATTTTTTTCTTAAATTTCAGTTTTTACGAGTATTTTCATGAAATTGGCGCTATTTGATCTCGATCACACCTTACTGAATACCGATTCAGATCATTCTTGGGGAGAGTTTTTAGTCAATGAAGGACTGGTCGACCCCATCCGCCATCGTCAAATGAACGACAAATTTTATGAAGACTATAAGGCAGGGCAATTAGACCCGATTGCCTATAATGAATTTGTATTTGAATTTTTGACCCAGCATGACAACCCGTATTTGACCGAATTACATGAATTGTTCATGCAGAAAGTGATTCGCCCTCAAATGCGCCCTGAGGGTTTCGCTGCTATTGAAAAGCATCGTGAAGCAGGCCATGCCTTGGTCGGAATTACCGCCACTTCAGATTTTATTACTGCACCGATTTTTCGTGAATTTGGTATTACTGAAATTATTGCCACCAATGCAGAAGTGGTTGATGGGAAGTACACAGGTAAAGTGATTAATATTCCTTGCTACCAAAAAGGCAAATTGGCGCGTCTAGATTTATGGTTGGCAGGTCGTGAGGTGAGTGAGTCTTGGGCTTATTCAGACTCCATCAATGACCGTTTTTTATTGGAATATGCAGACCACGCCATTGCCGTCAATCCAGATGATCGCTTAGAAGTCTTGGCGAAAGAACAGGGTTGGGATATTCAAGACTGGTCGATTGTCTAAATTATTATCATCAGACATTAATGCTAAACAGCAGGGGGTGACTGAAATCTGCCTCTGCTTTTTTTGTATCAATATTAAAGATATTTAACAGTTTTAAGCTGTTAAAGTTGCTATGCTAATTTTGAAAATAAGAAAATTAAAGGACATGAGCATGAATCAAGTTCGACCAAGAATGACACATTTATTTGAACAACTCGGTTTAGATGCGAGTGAAGACGCAATAGCGTTATTTATAGTGACCCATCAACTAAACGCACAGACACATATTGTACAGGCAGATTATTGGAGCGAAGCGCAACGTCAATTTTTAGAAGAAAAAATTCAGTCTGATGGCGAATGGGCGATTGTCGTGGATCAGTTGAATGAATCTTTGCATGAAGAGTCGGTGATAAAAAATAAGATATAATTAAGCTGTGGCGATGAAAGTTTTTTGCGCCACACAATAAATGAATACATTAAGAAGAAATATATGTCTTTAGATCAACAATTTGTTTTACCCTCGGCATCTTTAGAGAATTCAATCTATCAACTTGAGCAAGATCGAGCCATGTTTGTTGGTGCGAAATATCAATCTTATTATCAAAAACAATTTGAAAAAATCACCCCAAAGAAACAGTATGCAGGTTTTAATATTGCGGCCTTTTTCTTAGGGGTGATTTGGTTATTTTACCGAAAAATGTATAGCTATGGCTTTATGGCAATCGCTTTGATTCTTGTGATTGGGGTGATCGAAACACTCTTGGGGATTGAAGGTTCTGGTTCAACGATTGGCTTAAGTGTGGCATTCGGTATGTTTGGAAATACTTTGTATAAGTATTATGTGGATAAACAGATTGCCAAGATACGACAGTTAGGCAACGCTGACATCAGCACCGAATTAGAAAACCGTGGTGGAACCAATTTCATTGCTGGTTTAATTCTGTTTTTGATGGTACTGGGGCTGATTGCGCTTCAAATCTTTGCATCTTAAGACTGGGTTAAAATAATAAAAAGCCATCTTTAAAGATGGCTTTTTATTATTTTGGAATTTTATTTCATCATTTCAATTAGTTCTAACACTGCTTTTGACTGTGTCCGCCCAGGGTGCCAAACCATACCCAATTGACGATTCATTTCAAAACGAATATCGAGTTGCTGTAAATCTTGATTGAGCAAGGTTTGTGGTAAGACAGACCACCCCAGACCAATTGAAACCAACATTCGAATAGATTCTAGCGGGTTATTGCTCATTGTAATTTTGGGCTTTAACCCCTGTTTTTCAAATTCAGCCAAGGTTATTTGGCTGGTATACGTTTGGGCAGAGGGCAAAAGACTCGGATAGGCAATCAAATCTTCCAATTTCAGGTTTTTCTTTTGAGCCAAAGGGTGAAAGGGGGCTGCAACAAACACCAGAGGATCATTCCAAATGGTGACATAATTGAGTCGATCATCACCTTGCGGAGGTAGTGTCAGAAAAGCCAGTTCTAAATCACCTGCAAGGACTTGTTCATGTGCTTGTTCAGAATCGACAAAATGAACGTCTAAGGTGACTTGTGGAAATTGTTGTACATAATTGCGTAAATGATGTGGGAGATGATGTAGACCAATATGGTGACTGGTGCCAATCTTGAGTTTACCTTGTACCTGGCCTTGTTCATGGCTCAGGGTATGGTGAATATCGCCGAGTTCATTTAGCCAGTTTTTAACTTTTGGTAATAAAGAGTGTGCGGCATGGGTCGCTTGAACGCCACGTCCTGCCGATTCAAATAATTTCACCCCAAAATAATCTTCTAAACTATGAATACGTTTGGTGACCGCAGGTTGGGTAATGAACAGTTGGTCTGCTGCCAAAGAAATTGAACCTGTTTCCATGACTTTTACAAATGCTTCAAAGGCAGCCAGATTCATAGAAATAATCCATAAAGTTTTTTTATATGTAATCTATTATTTAGAAACTTTTAGAATTTATCAAATAAAAAAAGCACCCGTAGTCCGAGTGCAAAGAGGGAAGCGTGCTCAAGTTCATGTAAATTAGACTGAATTTTTTGGAACTAGTGTGCTTTGGTCGTCACTTTTATCCCAGACTTTTTCGTGGAAGAAAAAGGCAAATGCTTGAACCGTTGGTTCGAGTAAACTTAAAGTGATGGCCATGATCAGGCTACCAGTCACAAAGTATCCGACCAACATCGCGACACTGATATGCATAATGTAATAACTAAGGGTTTTCTTTAAAGTGCGTTGGTTGTGTTGAATAAAATGATAAAGATGTGCCATGAGATAGTCCTTGAGCTGCGCTGTATATGCAAAGAATAATGATTTTCATTAAATCTGTAAAAACGAATATATTTTTTAAATTAATCGAATAATTAGATGGTGAGTCGGTATTTGAATTATTCCAAAAAGTTTTTAAATTTATAAAAATGATAAATTAGATTTATATTATTTCAGCGTTATAATCACCTAAAGTAAAGCAATTACCCAGTTCTATGGAGCGCGTCGACATGGCAGGCAAAACCTTATATGACAAATTGTGGGATGACCACTTAGTAAAACAACGTGATGATGGTTCGTGCTTACTTTATATCGACCGTCATTTATTGCATGAAGTAACTTCACCGCAAGCCTTTGAAGGTTTACAACTTGCTGGACGTCAACCTTGGCGTTTAAGTGCGAATGTCGCGACTCCTGATCATAATGTACCGACCTCAAAGAAAGAGCGTGAGCAAGGTATTGCAGGGATTGAAGATGACACTTCACGTATTCAAGTGCAAACCTTGGATGACAACTGTGAAGCCTTCAATATTGTTGAATTTAAAATTAATGATATCCGTCAAGGGATTGCACATGTCGTTGGACCCGAACAAGGTTTAACTTTGCCGGGCATGACCGTGGTATGTGGAGATTCACATACCGCAACACATGGTGCTTTTGGCTGTTTGGCGCATGGGATTGGCACTTCAGAAGTTGAACATGTATTGGCAACCCAATGCTTGGTTCAAAAGAAAATGAAGAACATGTTGGTTCGCGTGGATGGTACTTTAGGCCAAGGTGTTACACCCAAAGATGTGGTGTTAGCGATCATTGGTAAAATTGGCACAGCGGGTGGTACAGGTCACGCGATTGAATTTGGCGGTCAGGTGTTCCGTGACATGTCGATTGAAGGCCGTATGACCGTGTGTAACATGGCGATTGAGGCGGGTGCACGTGTAGGTATGGTTGCTGTTGATGACAAAACCATTGCTTATGTAAAAGACCGCCCTTATGCACCAAAAGCGGAACAGTGGGATGCTGCGGTTGAGTATTGGAATACTTTACATTCTGATGCCGATGCTGAATTTGATACCGTCGTGGTATTACAAGGCGAAGAGATTGAGCCACAAGTGTCTTGGGGAACTTCTCCAGAAATGGTGATTCCAGTATCACAAGCGGTACCAACTTTGGCACAAGCGAAAGATGACGTACAGCGCAATGACTGGACACGCGCTTATAACTATATGGGCTTAGAAGCGGGTCAAGCATTATCTGATATTCAATTGGATCGTGTATTTATTGGTTCATGCACCAATTCACGGATTGAAGACATTCGTGCAGCGGCAGAAGTGGTAAAAGGTCGTAAAGTTGCTGCTAGTATTAAACAAGCGATGGTAGTTCCTGGTTCTGGTTTAGTCAAAAAACAAGCTGAAGAAGAAGGTTTAGATCAAGTTTTCTTGGACGCAGGTTTTGAATGGCGTGAACCGGGCTGCTCAATGTGCTTGGCGATGAATGCAGATAAATTACAGCCGGGTGAACATTGTGCTTCGACTTCAAACCGAAACTTTGAAGGTCGTCAGGGTAATGGTGGGCGCACGCATTTGGTGAGTCCAGCAATGGCAGCCGCTGCGGCAATTGCAGGTCATTTTGTTGATGTTCGTACATTCTAATTGGACTAAGGGGAGCAAAACATGAAAGCTTATACCGTTGAACAAGGTATTGTTGCACCATTAGACCGTGCCAATGTCGATACAGATTTAATTATTCCAAAGCAGTTTTTAAAATCAATTAAACGCACAGGTTTTGGTGATAATTTATTTGATGAATTACGCTATTTAGATGAAGGTTATCCGGGACAAGACAATTCAAAACGTCCGAAAAACCCAGATTTCATCTTAAATCAGCCACGTTATCAAGGCGCTTCTGTACTCATTTCACGTGCCAATTTTGGTTGTGGTTCTAGCCGTGAGCATGCACCTTGGGCATTGGAAGAATATGGTTTCCGTACCGTGATCGCACCAAGTTATGCTGACATTTTCTTTAATAACAGCTTTAAAAATGGCATGTTACCTGTGATTCTCTCTGAAGAGATTGTGGATCAGTTATTTAAAGAATGTTTTGCGACTGAAGGCTATCAGCTCACAATTGATTTAGATGCACAAGAAGTTCGTACACCAAGCGGTGAAGCGTTCAAATTTGAAGTTGATCCCTTCCGTAAGCATTGCTTATTGAATGGTTTGGATGACATTGGTTTAACTTTACAAGCACAAGAGGACATCCGTGCTTATGAAGCAAAAACTAAACAATCACGCCCTTGGGTTTTTCAAGAAATTCAAGGCTAAAGGTTGCATATTTAGTCATGACAACACCGCCCAACTCTTGCTAACATCAGGGGCATCATCAACATGATAAATGCTTTATTACGCAAGGTTGGGCTAGCAAAATGACGAAAGTTTTCGGTCAATGTGTCGTTGCGGGATTGTTGTGCAGCGCACTGAGTGCATGTCAGTGGGTGGATAGTGCACGTATTAAGCAAGTGGAATATACCGAAAGCCCATCATCAAATGCTTTGATTTATTGTTCTGGAACACACAATTGTGAATTCGAGCGTTTAGGCAATATTTTTATTGTCGATGAGCGAACCCATAGGGTCAATCCTGAGGCAATTAATAAAGGTCTAGTGCGTTTGCAGGCAAAAACCTTGAATCAGCCGAATGCTTTGTATTTATCTGCACCTGCGAAACAACAAGAGTTGGTGATTCGATTTTATCCGATTTCACCCGATCGGGCAGAAACTTTACATGTAATTCATGCCTTTAAAGCCAAACAAACTTATACCTTTAAAATGTATCGCGATCGAACTCGGCAACATGTCAGTTTATTAAATGCTTCTGCTCCAGATCCGTTGTGTGTCGATTTGCAGCAAGAACAAAAAACAATTCGTCGCTTTTGCAGACCCTATGACCCGCAAACAGGGTTAGGTGAGTTTGTAGAGCAAAAAATTTAATCTCTAAACAGTCCTAGTACTGATGAAATAATGGAAGTTCTCATGTCTAAACAAATTTTGATTTTGGCGGGTGATGGTATTGGTCCTGAAATTGTCAAGGCCGCGGAGCATGTACTCGATCGGGTCAATGAAAAATTTAATTTAGGTCTCACATGGGAACATGGCCTATTGGGTGGTGCAGCAATTGATGCACATGGTGAACCGTACCCAGCGGTAACTGCGGAGCAAGCAAAAAAAGCCGATGCAATTCTGTTGGGTGCTGTGGGCGGTCCAAAATGGGACACAATTGAGCGCTCAATACGTCCAGAACGCGGTTTATTAAAAATCCGTAGTGAATTGAATTTATTTGCAAATTTACGTCCTGCGATTCTTTACCCACAATTGGCAGATGCATCGAGCTTAAAACCTGAAATTGTGGCAGGCTTAGATATCTTAATCGTGCGTGAATTAACGGGTGGTATCTATTTTGGTCAGCCACGTGGTATTCGTGAACTCGAAAATGGTGAGAAGCAAGGCTTTAACACTGATGTATATTCAGAGTCAGAAATTAAGCGTATTGCTAAAGTTGCTTTTGAATTGGCAGGTTTACGTGGTGGTAAAGTTTGTTCAGTGGATAAAGCCAACGTACTTGAAGTGACTGAACTTTGGAAGCAAACCGTTACTGCATTAAAAGAAGAGCAATACCCTGAGATTAATTTGTCACACATGTATGTCGACAATGCAGCCATGCAGTTGGTACGTGCGCCTAAGCAGTTTGATGTGATTGTAACGGGCAACTTGTTCGGTGATATCCTTTCAGATGAAGCGGCAATGTTAACTGGTTCAATCGGTATGTTGCCATCAGCCTCTTTAGATGAAAATGGTAAGGGTATGTATGAGCCATGTCATGGTTCAGCACCAGATATCGCTGGTCAGAACGTCGCGAACCCATTGGCAACTATTTTGTCGGTTGCCATGATGTTGCGCTATACTTTCCGTGAAGAAGCTGCTGCACAAGCCATTGAAGACGCAGTAGGGCAAGTTTTGGATCAGGGTTTACGTACTGCTGACATTATGTCAGACGGCATGAATAAGGTAGGTACAGTTGAAATGGGACAAGCGGTAGTTGCTGCACTCGCATAATCTCCCTATCATGTAAAAAAACGCAGCCATCGCTGCGTTTTTTTATGAGCAAAGAATATTAATCAATAGGAGAACCAGTAAATCAGCTCATGTTTGTAGACTAAAGGTATTACAAGCTTATTCGCTGAGAAGGAGGGATGATAGATCGTCGTGATTATTCTTGATGCAAGGTCAAAAGTAAATTTCTGTCTAGAGCGGTGCAGTGAATGGATGAAAAAGATACAAATCAGTCTGTCTATGAGCAATGTTCAAGTTCAGCAAAATATGCTTAGATAGGAAAAATAATAAGCGATTTGGATAATTTCATGCACAAGATCATATTGACGCTGCTCTGCGCGACTATCGCAACCTTTAGCTATGCAGATAACTGTGATAATGCCCGTAATACCTATGACGATATCTACTGCACCAATAAAATTTATGCCAGTGCAGATGCCGATTTGAATAAGAACTATCAGCAATTACGTAAACAACTCAATACAGCACAACAGAAAATATTGAAAAAGTCGCAATTGGCGTGGATACGTCAACGCGATGCGGAATGCACTGATGATGTACAAAGTACTGTGAATGTGCAGTGTCGTTTAACTACTACACAGGATCGTAACCATTGGTTACAGGAGCGTTTACGTGAATGCCAAACGGTAGGTTGTAAAACCTCACGTTTAGGTGACTAAGCGCAAAAAATGACGATATAAAAAAAGCCACATAATGTGGCTTTTTTTGCTTTCACTAATCAGAGCTTAGCGTGCACGATAAGTGATACGACCTTTCGTGAGGTCGTAAGGGGTCATTTCTACCTTCACACTGTCGCCAGTTAAAATGCGGATATAGTGTTTACGCATTTTACCAGAAATGTGGGCAATCACTTCGTGACCGTTTTCTAAACGTACACGGAACATCGTATTAGGAAGCGTTTCGGTGACAACGCCTTCGAACTCAATGAGTTCCTCTTTATTGGCCATAGCCTACCTGATGATCAAATTGGAAAGGGGCAAATTATAGTCAATTTTTTAGAAAAAATCAAGAATCAAACCCTTGAGAGTGAGTTAGCTGGCAGTAAATTAAGCGAACTGATGGTTTCAAAAAATTCCTGAAAAATTTGACTATAGATGTTGTCAGTTTGGTCAATCGCAGTTAATCTAAATTTATTGTTTTAGGTATAAATGAATCACATACAAGGAAGGTCATTGCGTGGGTCAGCTAACGGATGCATCGGTTGTACTACGATTGGGCTATCAGGCGATTCGTCGTTCAGGATTACCAACCGAAGAAATTTTAACAAAAGCAGGGGTGGCCTTAAATCAAGTTCAGGCCAATGATCGTACCCCATTAAATGCACAGTTTGCTTTTTGGACAGCAGCCGAAGATGTCAGTAAGGACCCTGATATCGGTTTGCATTTGGGTGAGCATTTGCCTTTATATCGTGGGCAGGTGATTGAGCATTTATTTATTAGCAGTGAAAATTTTGGTGAAGGACTTAAGCGTGCTCTGGCTTATCAGCGTTTAATTAGCGATGCCTTTCATGCCCGTTTGATTGTTGAAGATGATCGTTGTTATTTGACCAATGGTGAGCAACCGTGGGCAGAAAATTTAATTAATCGTCATTTCTCTGAATGTGCCATGTCGGGGATCCTACGCTTCTTTAAGTTTATTACAGAAGGGCGTTTTCAGCCATTGTATATCGACTTTAACTTTTCTCAAGGTGCGTCAGATGACGAATATTTCCGTGTCTTTGAATGCCCTGTGAGCTTGGGTCAAAAAGAAACGCGACTGTATTTTGATCCAGCGATTTTGGATTATCCGTTGTGGCAAGCTGAGCCTGAGTTATTGCAATTGCATGAGCAACTGGCAATTGAAAAACTACAAGAGCTAGCACGCTATGACTTGGTGGGTGAAGTGCGCCGTGCGATTGGTTCAACCTTAGAAAGCGGTGAAACGACTTTAGAAACGGTTGCAGCACATTTAAATATTACGCCACGTCGTTTACGCACTCAACTGAGCGAAGCGAATACCAGTTTTCAGCAGATTCTTTCTGATTATCGATGTCGCTTGGCCAAGAAACTGTTGGCAAATACCAGTGAGAGTGTAGAACGGATTGTCTATTTAACAGGTTTTTCAGAGCCGAGCACGTTTTATCGTGCATTTAAGCGTTGGACCAATGAAACGCCTGTTGAATATCGCAAGCGTAAACAACGTTAATCTAAAAGTTAAAAAACCTCCCATATGGAGGTTTTTTTATTATGCGTGTTACATTAATCTGGCATGTTTAACCAATGCGGACCTAAAGGTACTTTGGGTAAATCGAACTGCGCTGGATAGTCGGCATGAATAAAATATAAACCATCGGGTGGGGCTGTTACGCCTGCCGCTTTACGATCTTGTGCCACAAAAATTTGGTCAATATGGTCAATGTCATACATACCTTGTCCAATTTCCAGCAAACAGCCCATAATGTTACGCACCATATGGTGTAAGAAGCCATCTGCTTGAATATCAAGCACCAAATAAGCACCATGTCGAATTAAGCGACAATGACTCACATGGCGTACAGGTTGATTGGACTGACAAGCCGCAGCACGAAAACTCTCAAAATTATGCGTACCTTCAAACTTTTTTGCAGCCGCAATCATTTTGTCTACATCGAGTGTGTAGTGAGCATGAGTCACTTGTTTGTGCAGTAAAGCTGGGCGTTGTGGATGGTTATAGACCACATAGCGATAACGACGTGCTTGAGCCTTGAAACGGGCATGAAACTCATGATCCATTTCCTTAATCCACTGGATGGCAATATCTTTAGGCAGTTGACTATTGGCACCCATGAGCCAGCCACGTAGCGGTCTGATGGCATGCGTATCGAAATGCGCCACCATATTGGTCGCATGTACACCTGCATCGGTACGACCTGCACCATGCAGGATAATCGGTTCGGCTGCAATTTTACTCAGGATAGTTTCAAGCGTTTCTTGCACGCTAATCACACCTGCTTGTTGGGTTTGCCAACCACGATAAGCTGCGCCTGAAAATTCGATGCCAATGGCAAAGCGTTGCATAGATCTATTTACCTTTGATTAAACCGAGTCATGCCAGTGGCTAAAGCATTGATCAATGGAATCATGCTTCAGATACATCAACAGTGCTTTGGCATATAAATCAGCATGGCTGATACAATCACTCACCATTACGCCTGCTTCCTGAATCCAACTGCTAATCGCATAGCGTTGGTCGGTTTTGCCAAAGCTGACCTGAGTGGTAAGTAACACCATACACCCTTGCTGGCGAAGCTGTTGAAAGAGTGCTATACATGCAGCATTGACCGCCAGATTTCCCGTACCAAACCCTTGCAAAATAAGAAACTGAGGAGGATGCTGCGCGATAGTTTGTAGATTCAGTAATTGCTGATCTAGAGCAATTGGCTGCATCATTAAATTTAGACAATTGAACTGATCTGCTTTGATTAGATCTTCAGCTTTGACTAAATACGCCGAACTCGGTTGAGGCAGTTCGTGTTGGCTATTCAAACCTGCAAAGGCATCTAATTCTGTGGTGTGTTGCTTTAACACACTGCGTCCATGTAACAGTTGTTGATGGAAGGCAAGATACACGCCAACAGGTTGAGTATGAACTGCGTGCAGTGCGAAATTCAGGTTGTCGATAGCATCAGTAAATTCACGTGTGTCGCTGCCCTCAACATTGAGTAAAGGGTATTGACTACCTGTGAGTACGACATGTGCAGATTGACCTAAAAATCTGGAGAGAATCGCACTGGCATAGCTGAGAGTGTCCGTACCATGAATAATGACAAAATGCTGAAATTGTTGTAATTGCAGTTGTTGTATAAATTGAACCAATTGCAACCAATCAGCAGGTGTACAGGCACTACTGTCTTTAATGACAGGTGCAACCATGCATTCAATGGCAAGATCCAGTGGTAAAACTTTCTCAAGTTGAGGCAGAAATTCTGTTGCAGGCATCGGGCTAAGGGGTTCACCTACACAGCCAAAGGTGCCGCCCATATAAATCAAAGCAATTTTTTTCATCATAAAAAAAGCAGTCAAGTATGACTGCTTTATAGTAGAGGGAAATGCTTTAAGATGCTATTTGATTCAGTAACTGTTCTGCGCGATGTTGTTGTTCCGTCGAAAATTTATCCGAATTTGCAGCCAAGAGTTGGCGGGCAGCCTCATAAGAACCAAATTGGATATATCGCTCGGCTAAATCGAGATCTAGCGTGGTTTCACTGATTTGGCCGAGTTCAGGGAAAGACTGAACCAGTGGGTCTTGTAGATGAGCATCTGTTTGTAAAGCAGGAGTCGTAAATTCAGTTGTTTCGGTAATGTCTTGAGGAATTGAATGTGCTGTTGCAAGATCAGTCTTTGGTGATTCTAAATCAAAGGAAATTGCTGGTGCTTCAGATTGAACCTCGATCTGTGATGTTGATTTATCGGCATTCGGTTGTTCAAGATCAAAAGAAAATTTGAATTCTGGTTGATCTTCAGATTTCTCTGCTATCGGTGCCGTAACAGTTTCAACAACTGCTTCGGTTGTTGGGGCTGGATCGAGATTAAAAGAAAACTCTAAATCTTTAAGCTCAGTAACGGGTAGTTCATTTTTATCTTGAACTTGAGCAGGTTCTTCAACTTGGGGTTTCAGCTCAACTAAATCATCAAATTTCAGAGAAGGAGCATCTGATTCTGGCGTCGCTTCTACGGTAGGTTCAATGATTTCAGGGCTTACATTGAAAGACTTAAACTCTAACGGCTTTTCTTCAACAGGAGAGGCGCTAGGTGTTTCTGCCTGCAACAAATCAAAAGAATTTGATGTTGTGACTTTATTTTCAATGAGTGCATCAAAATCTGATGCGTTTTGTGTTGCAGTGCTTGGTTCAGCATAGTTTGAAAGCGTTTGTGGCTGAAAGTCGATTGTATCTACCGATGAAAGATGCTCTTTTTCGTATTCAGCTTTTTTCTGTTCTGCTTGTGCTAGCGTTTCTTCAAGTTCAAGTGAACGAAGATGGTTGAAGAGTTGGCTAATCGCAAATTCATCTTTTTGTTCAAGATGAATATCCAATAACAATAAATAAAGTTCGTGTTGTGAATTATCTTTATTCAGTGCCTGATTAATTTGAGCTTCTGCTGCAAAGAAATTACGATCACGAATTTGCCCTTGAATTTGGCTACGTAATTCTTCACTGAGTGGAGTTTCCTGTTTCTTTTCAATAACAGGGTCTTCTACCACTTGAGCTTTTTGAGGGGCTTTCCGTTTATTTACAGGAGTTTTGGCTTTATTGCGAGCCGTTGCCGTCTTTTTTGGTGCCGTATCGGCTTCTTTACTAGCTTCGCGTTTTTTTAAAACAATTGCCACGACTAACAAAAGTATAAACGGAATCACATAAATCAGCATGTTTTACCCCTTATGAATCAAATGTATGTTTAATTCATTGATTCTAATATCAAAATTATATAACAATTTAGCTGTTTGGCTTTTTCTGTGCTTGTTGTGCTTTCAACTGTTGTTGCAATTGTGCAAGACGAGCATTTAATAATTGAAGTCTTTTGTCCTTTTGACGTAGAGCCAATTCCAGCTGAGTTACGTTTCTCTGTAATTTAACGGTTTTTTCCCGAGATGTCATAACTTTTAATGACAATTCATTTGATATTTGCTCATTCTCAGCTTTCTGCTTCGCCGTTCCATTGGTTGTATCAGGATGCTTTTCTGCCACCAAACTCATTTCTGCTTGATTCAGACGATATTTTGCTTTTCCAGATTGTTTTGTCATTGTGTTGGGTGGAGCCACAATTTTTTGTTGGGATTTATTGCTAGTATTGGTTTGTAAATTTAAAGTGACTCCACGACGTAATCGATTGATATCACCTTGAATAAAGGCGTGTGAATTTTGAGTTTTAATTTGCTGCATTACTTCGCCAATTGGTCGATTTTGCTCAGAAGCAACCCGTTGTGCAATTGCCCAAAGTGATTCATTATTTTGTACGATATGTTGATTTGGTTGAGCTCTTTTCACCTCAGCTATTGTTGCCGCGGGAGTCGGTTTGATGGCTTGGGGTTTAGGCTCAGCAGGTAACTTTGGTGTTGACGGAGTTGCTGCTTTAGCCGTTGTAACAGCACTTTTATCCTCTTTTACACGGTTCTGATACTGCTGAACTTGAGGGTCAGATGACTGTTTTGCTGTTGCATTTACGGCATTTTTTACAATCGTTTTCGCTGGAGCCGTCGATTCAGTTTTAGTTTGCTCAATTCCCTTGGCTTTTTGTACTGGTGCACTTGCTGTATTGACACTAGAAACGACAATAGGGGCTTCATTTGACTCCGTTACCGCTGCCAATTTTGGCGGTTGTATCGTTTTAAGTTTAAGCGAATCAGCCGAATCGGACACTGGATTTAGTTGAGCTGCTTCAGCTGGCTTAAATTGAGTGCTGGTAGGCAAGTTGAGTGCAATATCCTTTTCACTCACGATCATGATCGGGCTGAGCACTTTTTCGTTGGCTTTGGCACTAAACATTGGTTTTGGCGCAGCTGTACGCTGAATGGGCGTGCGAATATGACGTAAATGTACTGCACTGCCTTCTTGAATACGTACCACGATATTCAGTTCAGATTCGGTCAATGGACGCGATGAAGTAATCGTAATAACGCCTTCACCTGAACTGCTTTGTCGAGAAAAGAAATTAAGATGCCCTGGAGGTTGATGAACAACACCTAAGGTATTGATATCTTCTGGTGTAGCTAGACTGACTTGAACAGGCTCATCGGTTTTTGCATGATGAAACGGAATTTCTGCGTACAGCAATTCCCCAGGCGCAGACTGGATTTGCAATGGATCAATACTAATTGCATGAAGGTTTTGCGATGCAATAATGGCAAGAATAGCAATTTTTAATTTGTTATATACAGTCATCTTAGTTTTGACTCTGGTCATATATTGCAACGAGAGAATTATACATTACCGAGATGTTGAGGAATTGTAAATGGATAACATTCGAGTTACATAAAAAGCCGATCGTAATTGATCGGCTTTTGTTTGAAAATTTAAAAATGTTTATGCATTTTTAAAGTCAATTAGAATACGGAGCATACGACGCAGTGGTTCAGCAGCACCCCAAAGCAATTGGTCACCGACAGTGAATGCACCAAGGTACTCTTTACCCATATTCAGTTTACGTAAACGGCCTACAGGAACACTAAGTGTGCCTGTTACTGCAACAGGAGTCAGATCAGTCATTGATGCTTCACGCGTATTTGGAACGACTTTCGCCCATTGGTTCGCGCTACGTAACATATCTTCAATCTCATCCAGCGGTACGTCTTTTTTCAATTTCAACGTAAGTGCCTGTGAGTGACAACGCATTGCACCAATACGGACGCAGTGACCATCAATCGGAACAATCTGCTGATTGCCTAAGATTTTGTTGGTTTCAACTTGGCCTTTCCATTCTTCTTTCGATTGACCACTTTCAAGCTGTTTATCGATATACGGAATGAGAGAACCTGCTAACGGTACGCCAAAGTTTGCAGAAGGGAAACCTTCACCACGTTGTAATTCAGCAATTTTAGAGTCGATATCTAAAATTGGAGAGCGTGGGTCATCTAGTAAATCTTTGGTATTGTTATACAAGTAGCCCATACCTGTGATGAGTTCACGCATATTTTGCGCGCCAGCACCTGAAGCAGCTTGATAAGTCATCGAGGTTGCCCATTCCACAAGGTTATTTTGGAATAAGCCGCCTAAGCCCATGAGCATGAGCGAAACAGTGCAGTTCCCGCCAACAAATGTTTTAGTGCCATTCACTAAACCATCTTTAATCACGTTCATGTTGACAGGATCAAGCACGATGATGGCTTCATCTTCCATACGCAAGGTCGATGCAGCGTCAATCCAATAGCCTTTCCAGCCTTCAGCTTTTAATTTTGGAAAGACTTCAGAGGTATAGTCACCACCTTGACAGGTAATAATGACATCCATTTGCTTCAGACTATTAATGTCTGATGCATCCATAAGTGCTGGGGCAGTCTTACCACCAAATGCAGGGGCTTCACCACCTGCATTACTGGTAGAAAAATAGAATGGCTCAAAGTGAGCAAAGTCATTCTCTTCAACCATACGTTGCATAAGGACGGAACCAACCATCCCGCGCCAACCGACCAGACCTACTTTCATGTCATTTTGCCTCGGTGCGTTAAAAATTTAAAAGGGGTTTGAGTGTATCAAAAGCGACCACAACTGCAAGCACTACATAAGTAAAACATCACTATAATTGAACGAAATAACTTGTTTATGATACATACAAAATTGATAAAGTTTGTCCAGACTTAGTTTACCAAACGGAAAAGATTGAGAAAAACAACATGATTTGGGTGGAAATCTTGGCAATCACGGTGGTGATGCTGACGTTTTGGTCATTGATTCCGCGTGATGAATGGTGGATTCGCGGAGCCGATTTTCCACGACTACAAATTTTGGCACTGGGGCTTTTAGCCTTTATTTTACTAATTTTTTGGTCTGATCCTTGGGATTTACAGCGTGAGCTGATTTTGGTTGCGTTAATCGCAGCTTTGGCATATCAGTTAAAAATGGTGTTGCCTTATACTTTTGTGTGGAAAAAACAGGTTCAGACCGTTTCTCACGAGCAATTGCAGCCAGAACGACAAATTTCATTATTGGTTTCGAATGTACTCACACCTAATACCCAACATCATTTACTCATTGAACAAATTAGCAAATTTAAGCCCGATCTGATTTTGACTTTGGAAACAGATCGGCATTGGCAACGGGCGCTACAGGTGCTTGAAGAGAGTTACCCTTATTGTGTCCCGATTCCGTTGGATAATTTGTATGGAATGCATTTGTATAGTCGCTTGAAACTCTTCGATACAGAGGTGAAATTTATTTTAAGTGATGAAATTCCTTCAATTCATACCACGGTACTGTTGCCTTCTGGACAGCCAGTACAGTTGTATTGTCTACATCCGAAACCGCCTAGTCCGACAGAAGCCAAAGATTCAACGTTAAGAGATGCTGAATTGTTGATTGTGGGAGATCAAATTAAAGAACTGGATCAAAGTTGTATTGTCATGGGTGATTTGAACGATGTGGCTTGGTCACGAACGACACGTCTATTTCAACGAATCAGTGGCTTACTCGATCCGCGAGTTGGACGGCATTATGTGAATACTTTTCATGCCGATTATCCTTTTTTACGCTGGTCACTCGATCATGTATTTCACAGTACCGATTTTGCTCTCATTCAAATGCAGCGTTTACCGCATATAGGTTCAGATCACTTTCCAATCTATGTCAAATTACAAACGGGGCGTGTATTTGAGCAACAGCAAGAAGAGTTGGAGCAAACAGATGCAGATGAACAAGAAGCGCAGGCTGCAATACAAGAAGGAATTGAAAAAGCGGAGCGCGAAGAAAAAATAGTGACAGATGAAATTGCACAGGATTATAAAAATGAGAAATAGTAGGCAAACTAAATAAAAAACTGTGTACGAAATTGCTTACAAAGGTTTCGGTCTCTGACGAATGGTAGAACTTTAACAATTCTTTTATTCTTACTCCATCAGCACAAGGAACAGGGAACGGAACATCCCGCTAAGGAAGACGACGCTGAAGGAAATCATCACGGAAATGATGGCTGGTTAGGATGACCAAACACTAAAACAAAAATTATGATTGAAAGCACAACCTCATATACCCGAGTTTTGCAGGAAGCAGAACTCGGGTTATGTGTTTAAGATACTCGAAATTTATTTAAAAATTATGACGAACTTACTATACGTTGATAGAGTGTTAAAGTCTGATCACACATATCTTGTAAGCTAAATTGTGTGATAGGAGCCACATGTTGAGGCTGTTCAATATGATGTTGGACGACATGAATAAGTTCAGCTTGGTCATCTACAGGAATAAGGCCTTGTGGATATACCGAAGATAAAATTTCAGCAACTCCACCTCTTTTCCAGCCAATCACGGGTGTCCCTACTGACAAAGCTTCTAAAGCCGTACGTCCAAAGGTTTCTGCCTGATTAGACAAAGACAAGACTACATCGCTGTAAGCAAGCCATTCACGAATATCCGAGCGATGACCAACAAAAGTAATCTGATGTTCTAAGCCCCGACTTTGTATATTGCGTTGCAATTCATCTAAATAAGCCGCTTTTTTAGGGTCAGCTCCGCCAACCACAATTGCATGGAGATAGGGAAACTGAGTATGTAATTGCTGTATCAATTCAATTAATGTTTCATGTCCTTTCAGCCGCGTAATACGACCAGGTAAACATAAGAGAAACTTATGCTCGAGCTGAGGAAAGTCTTTTAAAGTTTGTTGAATCCACTGTACTGATGGTTGATACCCATGCGGGAATGCTTTGGAGTCGATACCACGGTAAATACGCACAATATCTTGTGGTGGACAATTTTTATAATGTTCAGTGATGTATTGCACCACACTGTCCGAAACCGCAATGACTTTCTCTGCTTGCGTCATAATTGCACTATAACGATTAATGGAATAGAAACCGTGTACAGTGCTAATTAAATGTGGGCGTTGTGAAGCAGGAATCCCTTTTAAAGCAAAATGCGTCAACCATGCAGGAACGCGTGAGCGGACATGCACAATATCGGGGCGGTGCTGTTGAATAAGTTGGCGTAATGGACGAATCTGCCACAGACTTGATAGTGATTTTTTGTGAATAGGCAGGGTTAAATGGGTAGAACCCTCCGCTTCAAGCTGTGCCACCATTCGCCCACCATTGGAAACTACCAATGATTCATGCCCTTGCTGAATGAGCGCTTTAGCAATTTCTAGTGTGCCACGTTCAACACCACCACTATTCAGTTCAGGAAGAAGCTGCATCACTTTCATTGAGTTTTTATCCTTATGTGTTCTGTTGTGCCGTTCGAGTCACGTATAAAATAAAATTTAGAGCAGGAAATAACATTTCTCACCAAGATCAACTATCAATAAATTTTTTCATAGCCTTCTGGGCGGGTTTTAAAACGACGGTGAAACCACATGTATTGGGTCGGTGCAATTCGAAGCTGACGTTCAATAATTTGATTAACGCGTGTTGCATCGTCCACTTCATCTTCACTTGGCAAGTTGTCCACCATAGGTTCAATTAATAGATGATATTTGGGATTGGCCACATCACCATGACGGTAGAAATATAGGGGTACAGCAACGGCTTTAGAGATTTTTAATAAACGTCGATGTGCTGTAACAGTTGCGGCGGGCACCCCAAAAAAGGGAGCCATCACCCCTTGTTTTAAACCAAAATCTTGGTCTGGACTATACCAAATGGCATGTCCATTTTTTAAGTTGCGAATCAGACCGCGCATATCATCATGGTCAATTTGATTGGCGTAAATCGTGGCTCGACAACGATAAATCAGCATGTCTAACAAAGGGTTATTTTGTGGGCGATACACCACATCGGGTTCAAAATATTGTGCGCATAAATAACCACCTGCATCTAATAAGGTGGAATGAGTGCCGAGCAGTAAGACGCCTTTACCCGCTGCTTGTGCGGTTTGGATATGCTCTAAACCTTCAATAGTGACTCGATTTTTAAACCATTGTGGGCAGTACCAAGCATTTAGTGTTTCAAAAACCCCAAGCATTTGATCTACAAAGACCTGACGAGCATTGTCTTGGACTTGTTCTGGACTCCATTCTGGAAAACAGACTTCTAAATTGCGCAGCGTAGTTTTACGGCGGGATTTCAGTTTATTAAATGCCAAATTTCCCAGAAAAGTGGCTAAGCGATATTGAATTGCCCACGGCAAAATTGCCAGTATCATTAAGAAAACGATGCCAAGCCAAATTCCCCAATATTTAGGATGGAGGAATGACCATTGAAATTCACCAGGTGTATAGGTCTGTGCTTGGCTCATAACGATATAATTAGTTTGAAAAAGTGAAGACTGTGCAAAGTGTAGCATGAACTGATTTGGTCAAGGTTATCCACGCTAAAAATCAGGATCAACCTTGTCCCTCACCATCTGCTGCCTTTGATATGGCAGTCTAACGACGACTTTCCAGAAGAATGCGTACTGCAAGTCCTGCGAGAACTGTGCCCATGAGCCAACGCTGAACATTTGCCCAAAGTGGTTTTCGCTGTAGAAAAAGTGCAATGCTGCCAGCAGAAAAAACAATAAAGGCATTTACTGAAACACTGACAAAAATTTGGATCGTACCGAGTTGAATAGACTGCGCTAAAATACTGCCTTGCTGTGGGTGGATAAACTGTGGCAATAAAGACAAATACATAATCGCAATTTTAGGATTCAGCAAACTGGTCAAAAAGCCCATTAAAAATAATTTTAACGGTGAATCGAGAGATAAATCTTTGAGACTAAAAACAGGAGCTGCATTGGGGCGTAAAGCTTTCCATGCCAACCAGAGTAAATAGACAGCCCCTACAATACGAATCGTGTCATAAGCATATGGAACTGCCACAATGAGCGCTGTGATCCCAAAAGAAGCACAGAGCATGTATAAGACAAAGCCCAGTGCTACGCCGCCTAAAGAAATGAAACCTGCTGTTTTTCCTTGAGAAATTGAACGTGAAATGAGGTAAATCATATTCGGGCCAGGGGTGAGGACCATTGCTAGGCTCACCAAAGCAAATGCGAAAATTTGTGACAAATCCAACATGATCAAAGGCTCAGTTATTCTTATGTTGATAGGTATAGCATATTGCTGTTGATAAATCTGATTTGAGCAGCGAAAGGTTTACTTTCACAGGTTCAGTTCTTATGAAGACCGTAAAAGATTATAAATTTAATATTTTCTAGTTTCAGATTTTCGATTTTTAATGAATGAAGTGAATCAAATGGGGGATCTGTACTTTTTGCTGAGCTATTTTCTTGAAATTCGGCTTTGCCGTTACGGGGTGTACGATGGAAAAAAAGGGAATCCACTTTATCCCAATGATTAAAGCTTATGGATGTGAAGCAACTTAAAACGGTGGTGTTAGACTAGGGATATATTTCTGATTGATGGCATTTATAGATGAGAAGCCATGCGATTGATACTGCAAAAGCAGGTCTAATTTTTCTGGTGGTGTTGGGGCACTTTCTAGAGCGGATGATTGGTTGGTCACAAGCAACTAGCCAGTTATTGCTTGAAACCATTTATGCCATACATATACCCGCTTTTATTTTTATTTCAGGTATGTTGTATAAAGATAAAAATTGGTCGAAAAACATCCTCTTTTTTATTGCACTCTATGTCCCTTTCCAACTGTTGTATTTGGCATCGGATGCTTTGATGTCTGGACAATGGCACTTTAGCCTGTTTGAACGACCATATTGGCTGATGTGGTATCTGGTGGGGATGATGGTTTGGACGCTATTTATGCATGTGTTCCATGCCAACCATTTTGCGCTTGTATTTGCGGTACTGATTGCTTTAGGTATTGGTTTTTCCCCGTGGAATAACTATGCCTACTCAATTGGACGAATCTGTGTCTTTTTGCCTTTTTTCGTTTTAGGTTACCGATATGGTCAGTCCATCATGCAAAAATTAGAACAGCAAAGTCATGCGCTGTTGTGGGCAAGTCTGAGCCTCGGTCTGATGATGTGTATCTTGTATTGGACCCATTTAAGTCAATTCTGGTGGTACGGTAGTTTAAGTTATACTCAACTCAAAGTTGAGCTATGGCAGGGAAGTTTGATTCGTCTGATGTGTTTGATGTTATCCAGTTGGGGGGTGCTGACGCTATTGGCATTATTTCAGGGTTTGGGAGCACGTTTTATGTGCTTGGGACAAAACACTTTGCCTGTGTATTTGTTACATGGTTTTGTGGTGATTTGGCTTGCACGAATGATTCAGCTCAATTTGCCTGTGGCAGTGGAAATATTGATTTGTGTGGTGCTGTCAATTTTGACCTGTTGGTTACTACAACAACGGATTTTTGATCAGACGATCCGCCAATTATCACAGTCGTTGCTGCGACCTACAGGTAAATTGTGGCAGAAATAACCGAGTCGTCGACTGTTGCTTGATTGAATTTCAAGTGTTGTTGGTACAAACAGAGAATATAAAAAAAGCCCGATTGGCTGAATGACTCAGCCAATCGGGCAGTTGAAAGTTAAATTAGTTCCCTTTGCTGAGGTTTTCTAATTCATCCCAACGTTCCAGTTTTTCCAGTAACTGTTCTTCAATTTCAGCCAGACGCTGTGACGCTTGAGTTGCGGCATTGGCATCTGAAACAAACCAAGAACCGTCTGCTAACTTGTCAGAAAGTAGAGTTTGCTCAGCTTCCAAAGCTTCAATTTCCGCAGGTAAGCTATCGAGTTCTCGTTGGTCTTTATAGCTCAACTTCACCTTTTTCGGTGCAGACGTTGCCGCTGCGGCAGCCGCTTCAGCTTTGACCTGTGCTTTTTTTACATCGCTTTTTTGATCAACTACTTTTTGATCAGGGCGCTGTTCCAAGTAATCTTGATAGCCACCAATGTATTCATCAATGTTACCTTTGCCGTCAAACACCCAAGTTGAGGTCACAACGTTATCCATAAAGGCACGGTCATGTGAGATCAACAGTAAAGTGCCTTTATATTCAGACAACATTTCTTCTAACAGTTCTAAAGTCACCATATCCAAATCATTGGTTGGCTCATCCATCACGATTAAATTGGATGGTTTGAGTAACAATTTGGCTAACAGAATGCGGTTTCTTTCACCACCTGAAAGTGCTTTAACTGGCGTACGGGCACGTTCAGGTGAGAATAAAAAGTCTTGTAAATAACTGTAGATATGACGACGGTTACCATTCACATCGACAAAATCAGAACCTTCCGACACGTTGGCCATGACGGTTTTTTCAAGGTCAAGTGCATTACGTAATTGGTCAAAATAGGCAATCTCCAGCTGGGTTCCTGTTTTAACAGAACCCCCATGTTCAATTTCACCTAAAATTGCTTTGATCAAGGTGGTTTTTCCGACCCCGTTATCACCAACTAAACCGATACGATCCCCACGCATGACCAGTGCCGAGAAATCCTTGATCAGCGGTTTGGCATCGTAAGAAACACTGAGGTGTTCAATATCAAAGACCAGTTTTCCAGAACGATTGGCATCTTGGGTGGCCATGCTGACTTTGCCTTGCTGGAAGCGACGCGCTTTAGATTCTTCACGCAGCGCTTTTAAGGCACGAACACGACCTTCATTACGCGTACGACGCGCCTTAATGCCTTGGCGAATCCATGCTTCTTCTTCTGCTAAGCGTTTATCAAATAAAGCATTTTGCTTTTCTTCGGCTTCCATTTGCTGTGCTTTAAGATCGAGGTAGCGTGAGTAGTTACCTTCGTAACTGCGTAATGTGCCACGATCTAGTTCGACAATACGGGTGGCAATACTGTCTACAAATGAGCGGTCATGCGAAATAAACAATAAAGTTAAATTGTTTTGATCGAGTAAGAATTTCTCTAACCATTCAATGCTTTCAACATCTAGATGGTTGGTCGGTTCGTCTAGAAGCAAGACATCGGGTTGAGTAAGTAAGGCACGTGCTAATAGGACACGACGCTTACGTCCACCCGATAAATCAGCCAAATCTGCATTTGGGTCAAGTCCCATTTTGCTTAGAATAGAATTAACTTTATTTTCTAAAGCCCAACCATCAAGTTGATCTAACTTGTGTTGCAAATTGCCCATGTGATCACAAGCGTTCATATCACCTAAGATGCAGGCATCACTCGCTTCATGGTATGCTTTAAGCACAGTCGCAGCTTCACCTGCACCCTCTGCTACGATGTCTGCAACTTTGCCAGAGTCCATAGGAACGTCTTGTGCCAACATGGACACGGTCAAACCATTCTGAATGGAGACTTCGCCAGCATCGGGGAGTAAACTGCCTTCAATCAGTTTAAGTAGCGTCGACTTACCTTCACCATTACGGCCAATCAAACACACTCGTTCGCCACGTTCTAGGTTAAAATTCGCGCCGTCGAGTAGGGCAGGTCCACCAAATGCAAGTTGGACATCCCTTAACGTAATATAGGCCATAATGTTTCCTGAAATCTCAAATGAGGACTTTAAATGACTAAACAACAAAATCTAGATAATCACGCGTCATTTTCCGCACCCATTGAAGATTTGCAAGTCCGAATTGCATTTTTAGATGATTTAGTTGAACAGTTAAATGAACAAGTGATTCGCCAAAATGCCGAAATCGCTGATTTAAAAAAACAAATGCAGCTTCTTTATCAACGGGTAGAATCTGCTGATTTATCTGAAGGGATCGAAGCTTTTGACCCTTTAAGCAATAGACCACCGCACTATTGATCTAGTTGTGAGGCTTGATTAGCATGGTTTATTCTTGTATCTCCAACAAGAGAGCGATGGGCTAGGCTTGACCTTTTGCCCGCTTCCCGTTCTAATGCACGCTCTTTGCTTATCTCTCATGATTTTGTATTTATGTCTGCTAAAGCGGTTTTGTTCGATCTAGAAAATAATATGCCAACGGCAAAAATGCTACGCGATTTGGTGCAGCATTATCCGACGTTGTATTTGTTTAATTGCAAAGGGCAGTTTGCGTATACGCTGGAAGATCTGACTGAATTTGCGATGTGGGTCAATACAGGGCAAGTGGTGATTTTAGAAACCGCTCAAGCTAAAGAGAAAGAGTTTGAATATGCGGTAGTCGTTGGGCAGTTAATGGCTTTACTCGAACCCGACACCCATGTAGAAGTCATTTCGGCAGCAAAAACCAGTGCTATTTTAATTGAATTAATGCGCGGGTCGGCACTGACTTGTAGCTTGACTCTAATTCAAGATGCAGCTGAAATTAGCAAACCCAAATATAAAATTCCAAGCTTAGATGTCATTCAACGTAAACCATACTTAAAAATGGTGAAGCAGTATTGTGATGCTTTGGCAAACATGTCAGGCAAACCCAATACCATTGATTCATTAAAAAATTCTGTCATGAACATTCTACAGTTGGTGCCAGAGAAAGCGCAGCACGTGGTTGGTATGTTGATTAATCTGAAAATCGTCAAACGTTATGATGAGCAGATTAACTTTCGTAAGAAAGTATTAAAGCAGTGGGCGCAGCTACATCTTGAACAAGACCAAGCAGAGTTGGTGCCCTCAACCAACCTAGCGCAAGCAGTAGAGCAGTTACAGATTTCGGCCGAATTACCCTCTGCGGAACCAGATCTGCAAAAGGCACAAGATGCTTTATTTAAAGATTTTGGAAAAATTGACCCTGTCCAGCTTGAAGTGGCGAAAAAACTACGCGAATTGAAAAATGATAAGCCAAAAGACATTTATGCTTTACGTGATTTATTAGAGCAAATGTTTCCCAAAGCGGATGTGCGTTTGTTACTCAAAGAGTTGATCGAGAAAGGTTATATTTATTGGAACGGACATGAAGTCTTATATAGTCATGAAATGTTCCTAAATTAATTTCATCGTTCCAACTTGCGTTTTATATTGTGCTTATGCAACTCTAATAAAAGACAAAAAAGGTTTTGCTATGGAAAATACAGGAATTTGGGTTGCTGTTGTCATTATTGTATTTGTGCTCGGGTCAATTTTAGGACTCCGTGTTAGCCCTCGAGAAAAAGCATTGGGCATAATGCGCGAAAAAGCACGAAAAATGGGGTTACACCCACGCCTAGTGGCAGCACCAGATTGGACTAAAATTCCGTTGGCATCTTCAAATCGTGCCAGTATGGTCGCGTATTATAGTGTTCTGATTCCAGATGCACGTTTGCCGCTGATGCGTGCCCGTGTTGAAGATCAACAGCTCAAGTTAGTGCATGGTGATGAAAAATTTAATAATTTTCCAATTGCATTAAAGGGCATTTATGCTATTGATATGCAGGCAAACTGTGTAGGACTCTATTGGGATGAAGAAGCTGATTTAAAAGCAACCCAATTAGAAGATATCAAAGCATATTTACATGCTTTGGCTGAACTTTAATTTTAAGATTTACTGAAATAGGAAAAACGGTTAACTATGGCGAATGCTCCTCGATCCACATCCAAAAGCACAACAGCAAAAGCTTCTGATGCTGGGAATAAACGTGCCTTAGTGATTGTGGAGTCGCCTGCAAAAGCGAAAACAATCAACAAATATTTAGGTTCAAATTACATTGTAAAATCCTCTGTAGGTCATGTACGTGACTTGCCGACGGGTGGTTCAGGTAAAACTGCGGATAAAAAAACCACAGCAACTCGCACCAAATTGACCGAAGCACAAAAAGCGGAGAAAGCACAACAAGCTTTGGTTAACCGTATGGGGGTTGATCCTGAACATGACTGGAAGGCACATTATGAAGTGCTACCAGGCAAAGAAAATGTGGTCGCTGAATTAAAAAAACTGGCATCGCAAGTCGATGAAGTTTATCTCGCAACGGACTTGGACCGTGAAGGAGAAGCGATTGCTTGGCATTTAAAAGAAGTGATTGGCGGTGATGATTCGCGTTATCAGCGTGTGGTATTTAACGAGATTACCAAAAATGCCATTCAAGAAGCCTTTAAGCATCCAGCACGTTTAGACACCAATAAAGTCAATGCACAACAGGCGCGTCGTTTCCTTGACCGTGTGGTTGGCTTTATGATTTCTCCTTTATTGTGGGAGAAAATTGCCCGTGGTTTATCTGCAGGACGCGTTCAGTCTGTAGCCGTCAAACTGGTGGTAGAACGTGAGCGTGAAATTCGTGCCTTTGTTCCTGAAGAATATTGGCAGGTGTTTGCAGACACCAAATCTTCAAGCGATGAAATTCGTTTAGAAGCGGTGAAGCAAGCGGGCAAAACCCTAAAATTACGCAATAAAGCTGAAACCGATGCTTTATTGAAAATTTTGAAAGATGCGGATTATAAAGTTTCAGCACGTGAGGATAAACCGACCAAGGTCAATCCAAGTGCGCCCTATATCACCTCGACTTTACAGCAAGCAGCCAGCACGCGTTTAGGTTTTTCAGTCAAGAAAACCATGATGTTGGCGCAGCGTTTGTATGAAGCAGGTTTTATTACCTATATGCGTACGGACTCTACTTTTTTAAGTGACGATGCGGTGAATATGGTGCGTCACCATATTGAAACTGAGTTTGGCGGAAAATACCTTCCTGCGAAACCAAATCGTTATGGCAATAAAGCGGGTGCACAAGAAGCGCATGAAGCGATTCGTCCATCCAATGTCGGTTTAAAAGGCGATAGTTTGGCGGGTGTAGAGCGTGATGCACAGCGTTTGTATGATCTGATCTGGCGTCAGTTTGTGGCATGTCAGATGACACCTGCTGAATATTTATCTTCCACAATTTTGGTCGATGCCAATGGTGTTGAACTGAAAGCCAAAGGTCGTACCTTGGTGTTTGATGGCTTTACCAAAGTTCGTGGTCAAAATAAATCTGATGATGATGTGCTCTTGCCTGCGGTGAAAGTGGGTGAGGTATTGAATCTAGAAAAACTCGATCCTTCACAGCATTTTACTAAGCCACCTGCGCGTTTTACTGAAGCGTCGTTGGTGAAAGAGCTTGAGAAAAAGGGTATTGGGCGACCATCAACTTATGCTGCAATTATTTCGACTATTCAAGACCGTGGTTATGTGAAACTGGAAAACCGTCGTCTATATGCAGAAAAAATGGGTGAGATTGTTACTGATCGCTTGGATGAAAGTTTCAATAACCTCATGAACTATGACTTTACTGCGGACTTGGAAGGTCAGCTGGATAAAGTAGCTGATGGTGAACGTAATTGGAAAGAGTTACTTGACAGCTTCTATGGCGATTTCAAAACGCGTCTGACCAATGCACAAGGTGAAAGTGGTATGCGCCGCAATCAACCTGTAGAAGTGGATGCAGTACATTGTCCAGAATGTTCTCGACCAATGCAGATTCGTACAGGAACGACAGGTGTCTTCTTGGGCTGTTCAGGCTATAACTTGCCACCGAAAGAACGCTGTAAAGGTACACTGAACTTAACGCCTGTGGAATCTTTGGCTGCACTTTCTGATGATGATTCTGCAGAAACAGCAGATTTGATGTCGAAAAAGCGCTGCCCGATTTGCTCAACAGCAATGGACAGTTATGTGATTGATGGTGGGCGTAAACTGCATATTTGCGGTAATAACCCTGATTGTGCTGGTTTTGAACTAGAAGAAGGTGAGTTCAAAATCAAAGGTTATGATGGCCCAACCATTCCATGTGATAAGTGTGATGGTGAAATGCAACTCAAGACAGGTCGTTTTGGTCCGTACTTTGCTTGCATGAGTTGTGACAATACCCGCAAGGTATTGAAAAGCGGTCAGCCTGCACCTCCACGTGTGGACCCAATTAAAATGGAACACTTGCGTTCCGCCAAGCACGATGATTTCTTTGTATTACGCGATGGGGCAGCAGGTCTATTTTTAGCAGCAAGTAAGTTCCCAAAAGTACGTGAAACACGTGCACCTAAGGTTTCGGAACTTCGTAGTGTTGCTGATCAACTTGATCCAAAATACCAATTTATTTTGCAAGCGCCCGATGTTGACCCAGAAGGCAATCCAACCTTGGTAAAATTTAGCCGTAAGAACCAAGCACAATATATTGGTTCGGAAACGCTTGAAGGAAAACAGACCAAATGGTCGTTGGTTTTCCAAGATGGGAAGTGGGTTGAAGCTTAATCACATCAATACTTGAATAGAAATGCTCACTTCGGTGGGCATTTTTTATATTGTACTTATAAATAAACAAAAAAGATTTAGGTTAATTCATGATTCCAATTCGTTCTATTGTTGTGTCGGCAGTTTTACTGTCAGAAATTGAGGGTGAACTTAAAATATTGCTGATGAAACGGGTAAAAGGCAATTTTTGGTGTCACGTTGCAGGCAAGGTGGAAGACGGTGAAACCGCAAGCCAAGCGATATTACGTGAAATTAAAGAAGAAACAGCAATTCAGGTGCAGCACTTGTTTAGTGCGGATTATTTAGAGCAGTTTTATGAACCGAGTTTGAATGTTATTGAGGTGATTCCAGCATTTGTAGGCTTTTGTCAGCCTGGGCAAGCAGTTTGTCTAAATCATGAACATACAGCGTATCAATGGTGTAGTTTATCCGAGGCGAAAACCTTGGCTGTATTTTCCAACCAAAGAAGACTTTATGATTTTGTGTGGGATAACTTTGCTGTACAGTCACCGTTAGAACTATTAAGAATCATTTAATCAGTAAGTTGCTATTCGTATAAAATTAAAGAAAAAGTTTGAGATGAAAATGTGGAAAAATATTCGTGTGTTATGTTTACTGGTCATATTGTTGATTGTGGCGGTAAACGCTTGGCGCGATCAAAATCAGAACTGGGATAAACCGATTATTGTATTGCTGCATCCTATTAATGCCGATGATCAAGCCAGTACACAACAGTATATTCAACAATTATCTTTAAGTGATCTTGCTGCTGTGCAGCCTTATCTCCAGCAAATGTCAGCACATTATCGTGGTCAACCTATACACGTTTATTTAAATTTAGGACGTGAATTAACCCAAAAACCACCAAAGGTACCAGAGCAGGCGAACATGCTCGATATCATATTGTGGAGTCTAAAATTCCGCTTTTATGATTGGCAACAGCATGAGCGAAGTGATGGTACTTCTGCAGTTACGCTGTATTTAAATTATTACGATCCTGAACGTACACGTGAATTAAAACACTCTACTGCTTTGGAAAAAGGCCGTATTGGTGCAGTGAATTTGTATGCCAGTAAAAAACAAAATGAGCAGAATCAAATTGTTTTGGTACATGAGCTATTACATGCCTTTGGTGCAACCGATAAATATGACGCTGCGACAGGACAACCGCTCTATCCTCAAGGCTATGCTTATCCGAAACAACAGCCTTTATTTCCACAAGCCAAAGCAGAGTTAATGGCGGGGCATATTCCTGTTTCTGCCGATAAAAGTAAAATGCCAGACCATTTACAAGATACGTTACTCAACGAAATTACAGCACTGGAAATTGGTTGGATTAAATAAAGCTGTGTATAAGTGCTTTTTTATCCACAGAAGGGAAGACTAATGTGGATAAAAAAGATGCAGATTGATAACAGACAGTTACGGAAAAAAAGACCACAATAATTGCATTCCATTGTAAGTACTTGAGAAAAATTATGAAAACAGTTGGAAATGATCTTGTCCGTCATCAATTACATGAAAATCGGAAATGGTATTTAGTTTTAGGTGTACTCCTGACTTTATTTGGTCTGGTCTTATTAGCATCTTTACCATTTGCCACCTTATCTGCAGTTTATTTGTTTGGTCTTTTGATGATGATTGGTGGGGTACTCCACTTTATTGCAGCTTTTAAAATCTTTGAAGGTGGTTATCGCTGGCTTTGGGCTGCTTTTGCTATTTTCTATCTGATCGCGGGTTATTATGCTTTTACCACACCAGTGAAAACTGCAATTGTATTGACCAGTTTCTTGGCTATTTTTTTGGTGATTGCAGGGATTGTACGAAGTATTAATGCTTTTATCTTCAGGCCTTTGGCAGGTTGGGGCTGGACGCTGTTCTCAGGAGTTCTTACCTTTATGACAGGGGTAATTATCTTAATGTCACCAACAGCGCCGTTTTGGGTGTTGGGTATGTTTTTGGCGATAGATATTCTATTCCAAGGCATTAACTATTTAACTTTGGCCTCTTATATTAAGCATGAGGTGCCAAAAAGTTCTGCTGATGTGTAATTATTACAGCTGATTAAGTGGATCAAGAGTGCTATATGCACTCTTTTTTATTGCGTATGATTGAGGATAATCCATCTTAAAAAGCACAATTGCGATGCCTAAAACCTTTGTACTTGCTCCAGACTCTTTTAAAGAAAGTATGACTGCACAACAGGCTTGCCAAGCCATGCAACGTGGCTTACAACGTATTTTTCCAGATGCTCAATATCTCCATGTTCCGATGGCAGATGGCGGTGAGGGAACAGTGGATGCTTTGGTTGCTGCTGCGCATGGCGAGATGGTGAGCTGTAGTGTGTCGGGTCCTTTCATTGAACAGAAAGTCGAGACATATTTTGGCTTGATTGATGAAGGGCAAACGGCTGTGATTGAAATGGCGAAAGCCAATGGCATTCATTTACTGGAGCCTTCGGAGCGAAACCCTGCCTTAACATCGACTTTTGGAACGGGGGAAATGATTCAACTGGTTCTTGATCATGGAGTTAAAAAAATCATTATTGGACTCGGTGGCAGTGTTACCAATGATGCAGGCATGGGTATGGCTCAAGCACTTGGTGTCCGATTTTTAGATGTTGCTGGACAAGAGGTGGTTCAGGGTGGCGGGCAATTACATCAGATTAGCCAGATTGATTTATCAAATTTAGATACTCGATTGGCACACGTTGAGATGCTGATTGCCAGTGATGTGAATAATCCGCTCTATGGTGAACACGGTGCGGCTTACATATTTGCTCCACAGAAAGGGGCAAATCCAACCATGGTGGAGCAATTAGACCAGAACCTAAAGTATTTTGCTGGCTTGGTTAAATCGCAACTTCAAGTGGATTATGCTCATGTTGCTGGCGCGGGTGCCGCAGGTGGCTTGGGTTTTGGCTTAATGGCATTTGCAGGAGCAACCCTTCGTTCTGGCGTAGACATTGTGATTGAAGAGACACGATTGGCTGAAAAAATCAAACAGGCCGATTTTGTCTTTACTGGAGAGGGTGGGATAGATTTCCAGACTAAATTTGGTAAAACACCCTATGGTGTCGCACAAGTTGCCAAAAGATTGAATACGCCTGTGATTGCTTGTGCGGGTTATGTGGGTGAGGGCATAGAAGAACTTTATGCAGAAGGTTTTACTGCGATTTTTGGTATTATGGATGGTGCTTGTGATTTGCAAACCGCTTTAGAAAATGCTGAGAAGAATTTGGAAAGAACCTGTCAGAATGTTGCTAGGATCTTAGCCCTAACGCCGTAATAATCACAATAAATTTAAATACTTTTTGTGTAGGGAATACCTTACTTTTCAAGGATGAAAAGTAACAAAAATCCTTTATTGGATTGAGGATATATCCCTATACCCCAATCCAACGAACGGCATCCATGCCGTTTTGTCTCGTATCAAATTTTTTTTGAAATTAAAAATTGGCGTATCAGTCGGGACAGATTTTATAAATTAAATCCAGATATTTTTGTTGATTTAAAAATGCTTATTCCATTGTCATGGTTATTATTGATCTGTAATGATTTATTTTGATCGGCTCATTTTTTATAGATCAAACAATGCCGTGATCATCAGGCTAAAATTCATAATTCATCTATAGCTCTGTTAAACTACCCATCTCCCCAGTACGATGAGACATTATGAGTTTAGCCAGCCTAATTGATGAATTAAACCCACAACAAAAACAAGCTGCCACGACTGCGTCGCAACACAGTCTGGTGCTCGCAGGGGCTGGCTGTGGCAAAACGAAAACCATTGTGGCACGTGCTGCGTATCTGATTGATCAAGGCATCCCCGCCAACCAAATTCAGATTTTAACTTTTACTCGTCGTTCAGCCAGTGAAATCGTAGCCCGAGTAGAGTTGGTTTTGGGGGAGCAAGCCAAAGGACTCCGCGCATCGACTTTTCATACTTTTTGTATGTACCTGCTGCGCCGTGTACCGAAAGCCTTTGGTCTAGAGCAATTCTCGATTATTGATCGAGATGATCAACTGATGATGTTCCGTCTGATTCGCGGTAAAGATGACAAGAAGAATCCAAATCAACTTCCAAAGCCACAAGAGCTGTGTGATTTGTATTCTTTTGCGCGTAATACCCGCCAGAAATTGAGTGATGCTTTAGAAAAGCAACATCCTGAATATTTGGCATTTAAGGATCAAATTGCCAAGATCATGCAAGAGTATGAGACACGCAAGCGTGCACGTAGCTTTCTGGACTATGATGATATTTTGGCGATTGTGGCCTCAGCACTCGATCAATCTGAAGGCTTGGTTGATTATGTCGCATCGATTTGTAAGCACATGTTGGTGGATGAGATGCAAGATACCAATCCCCTACAGTGGGCATTGCTTGAACCTCTGAAAGATCAAGTGAGTCTGTTCTGTGTTGGCGATGATGCGCAATCCATCTACGGCTTCCGTGGGGCGGATTTTGAAAATATTCATCATTTTAAAGAGCGTGTGCCGAATGCCCAAGTGTTTAAACTTGAGCAAAACTATCGTTCCACTCAAGAAATTTTAGACCTTTCGAATTGGTTACTCGATCAATCTGAAATTCAATATGACAAGCGTCTAGATGCCTATCGGGGCGAAGGTGTAAAACCCCGTATGCATATTTTCCCGAATGAGTTTGATGAAGCCAAATGGATCGCAATTGATATTAAAGAGCGTCATTATTTGCAGGGGCATAACTGGTCGGATCATATGGTCTTGGTTCGTTCTAGCTTTGCTGCGCGGCATATTGAAGCGGCATGTATTGCAGCCAATGTCCCGTATCGCTTTATTGGGGGGATGAAACTGCTTGAAACAGCACATGTCAAAGATTTACTCAGTTTATTACGTGTGATTGCCAATCCTTTGGATGATATTGCGTGGATGCGCTTTCTTACCCTATGGAATGGGGTGGGCGATGTGGGGGCAAGTCGTCTGGCACAGCAGTTGTTACTTCAACCTGAATTCGAACTGATTTTTAATCAATTAGAACAATTTGGACGTATTCCTGTTGAAACCTTATTGATGATGAAACAGATGATGGTGCTGAAGCAGAAAGTACAAGCGTGTGTTAGTTTGGGTATTCAGGCAATTGAAGCACAATTGGCCGAGAACTATAAAAAAGACTGGAACCGTCGCCAAGGTGACTTTGAGTTGGTTAAACAATTGGCTTCCAAACATGGACAATTAAGCGAATTTCTTGAGGAATATGTACTTGACCCTGTTTCTATTTCTGAAATTGAACGTCAGTCGGATACAGATGTAGTCACATTAATTACCATTCATTCTGCCAAAGGTACGGAGCAGAAAGTGTGTTATGTCGCGAATGTAACGGCTGGGCAGTACCCACATGCGCGTGCTCAGGGGGACTTTGATGCGGTTGAGGAAGAACGTCGGGTACTCTATGTCGCGCTGACTCGTGCGCAGAATGAACTTATTCTTACTAAGCAAAATCTGAATCTGTGGGCGCGAGATGTGGTGGATGAGCAAGGGCGTAAAGTTGAAAGTTACTTCTTAAATGATCTCACCCGCAATTTATGTACCTTGGAAACGCATCATAAACCCCGCCAGCAAACGGTAAAAAGCGCCTTAATTGAACGACAGTCGATTAATTTAGATTTTGGGATTAATCTCGATTAAACTAAGCGAATTACATTGTGGTAGTTGATGTGCAATGTTCAGAAAGTAGCGTAGGCGATTGCTTTTTGATGATTTTGCCTATTTTTGAAGGTTGTTAAATGAAAATTTTAGTTCGTAATTTAGAACGTACTGTCACAGAAGCTGAGTTACTGAAACTGTTCCAACAATATGGCACAGTAGAAACCTGCCAATTGGTTTTAGATGCTGAAACAGGTAAATCTAAAGGCTTTGCTTTTGTGGAGATGCCACATGGTCGTGAAGCGGTGAAAGCCATTAAAGGTTTAAATACTTTGCGTTTACATGGGACAGGAATTCGTGTAAAGCAGGCTGAAGATAAGCCACAGGCTTAAAGGAGAGGAGCAGAGTATGCTCCTTTTTTTATGGGAAAATCATGAGAAGAATTTATCCTGCTTTATCGATTGTTGCGCCATCGGGAAGCTATATTGCTGAAGGCATAAAAACCTTGGAAATTCGTTCATGGCGCCCCAATGAGCTTCCTCTTAAAGATTTAGTTATTGTTGAAAATGCACATTATCTGAATCAGGATGGAGATGAGGAATTAGGTAGAGCGGTTGCATGGGTGGATATTTCATCTGTTCATGCTTGGCAGAAAAGTGAGATTGAACAGGCTAAAGCAAACTATTGGGAAGATGGCTATTGGGCTTGGGTCATTGAAAATGTTAGGCCTATTCATCCTCCAGTGGATATACCAGCTCGAAGAAAAATTTATTGGGTAGAATTGGATGCGGTGTAATTTTTTATTGTGCATTGAATTCAATTAAGTTTAATCTTAGGCCTGTAACACATGCCAAGAAATTAGGAAAATTGTATGTCTCGTGTAGCTCGCTTTCATGCCGACCGAACCAACCAGAAATTATATTTTGCACGTTTGTCGTGTCAGCAAGCAGAGCAAATCGATCATATTCAACAAGCCCAAGCTTACCGTGAAGCTGCGGTTTTTCATTTGCATGGGGCAGTGCTCGCGTTCTTGCAGGAGTTGGTGCGTTATTACCGTTTAAATGACTTACAGCCGACGTTAAAGTCAATTGAAGAACAAATGGCTGCCAAGGGCCAGGTTTCTCCTGAGGTGGTGGTGATGCAGCAGCTCTCTAAAGATGGCTTTATTGCAGAGCTGAAACGCGCCTATCGCATGTGCCAGTATGCACCAGAACCAAGTGCACCAGAACCAGAAGATGAAACATCGTCTAATTTGATTATTAAGGTCACACAGACCCCTCAGGCATGGTTGCCAGATACCAAAATTCTACGTGAGTGGCATCGTGATTTGACCCAATTGATTGATGGCTTTCGTAATGAAATGGTCGAATTTTAAGGAAAAGATGGCATGCGCTTGAAGTTTAGATTTTTGACCCGATATTAATTAATCTAAGCAATGCAAAGTGCAACAGGTCTTTGCCACCATGTTGAACATGGAGAAACATATGTCTATAGAGCAATTGAAAGAGTTATTTGGGAATCAGGAAGCGGTTCTAGAGTTGGTTCAACTTGAAGGTGGTGAGTTGGCGTTGCGAAATGCAGGCTCAGAAAAAGAACCTTTGGTCAAAATTCAGTTTAACGATGAAGTTAAAGCGTTATTGGGTGACCAAACAGCCGTGATTGCACAGCACATGATTCAGGCAGCTTTATTTGGCTTGCTTGAAAAACAAGTGAATGAATGGCAAGCCGAGGTTGTGGACGAAAAACCACAGTTTATGAGCTAATCCATATTGGCTAAAAAGCGCACATGAGGTGCGCTTTTTTTATGTTTAGAATGAAGTGGTAGCTTAATGGCTAGGTGCTTGATGATGAGCAATTTCAATTTGATTAAGAATATGATTGCTCATATTTTTCGCCATTTCTTCTTTGGCAAAATAGACGTCGCCGATGTTTTCCTTACGGATCACTTCGGCTTCTTGTTTGCTTTCAGCACAAATCAAGACCTGAATTTGCGGATTTAAGGTTTTAGCAATATCAACAATTTTATGGATATCAATAATATCCATAGGAGATAACACCAATAATCGCGCATGTTGAATATGGGCTTGAATCAGTACGCCAGGTTCGGTCGCCACACCAGAGACAGCAGCGATGCCTTTTTCACGTAGGTTTTCTACGATTTCGCGGTTTTCTTCCGCAATCACCACTTTAATGTCTTCTGCCATCAGGGTTTTGGTGATGCGACGTCCGACTTCGCCATGTCCGACAATCACGACTTGATCACGCAGATAATCTTGTGAAACTTCATCAGGTAACATCGCAAGCGGATCGCCACTACGTTCTAGCAAACGTGCCAGTGAAGAGCGCTCGCGAATCCAGTTTTGAAGGGGTTCGATTGCAGAGAAAATAAAAGAGTTTAAGGTAATGGAGATGAGTGCCCCTGCCAGAATCAAATTCTGTCCTTCGAGGGAAAGGAGTTTTAAGGACAGTCCCAAAGTGGCAAGAATGAAGGAGAATTCTCCAATTTGCGCCAAACTCGCACCCACAGTCAGGGCTGTATTGATCGGATAGCGGAAAAACAGTACCAGTGCCATTGCTGCAATGGTTTTACCAATCATGATAATTGCAACGACTGCCAAGACATGTTCAGGCTGTTCCCATAAAATACGCGGATCAAACAGCATACCAACCGAAACGAAAAATAGAATCGAGAAGATTTCACGTAAAGGTAGAGTTTCCTCTTCGGCACGGTGGCTAAAGTCAGATTCTTTAACGACCATACCTGCAAAGAATGCACCAAGTGCCATAGAAACGCCAAAGACTTTATAGGCACCAAAAGCAATCGAAACAGCCGCAGCAACCACGGTGAGGGTAAACAACTCACGTGAGCCTAAACGGGCAACAAATTGCATAATCAACGGGACAAGACGTTTACCCACAATCAGCATAAAGGCGATGAAGCCTGCAACTTTTAATAACGTCAGCCCTAAGGTGAGCCAAATGTTATCGTTGCCACCATGAGTAGTCATTGATTCGCCACCTAGCAATACTGCTGTTGCAGGCAGTAACACCAACACCAAGACCATGACCAGATCTTCAACTAAGAGCCAGCCTACTGCAATTTTACCATTGACCGAATTGAGTAGACCTCGATCCCCCAAGGCTTTGAGTAATACGACAGTACTGGCACAAGATAAACTCAGACCGAACACTAGGGCGGAACCAAAGCTCCATCCCCAAAGCATGGAAACCCCAATGCCTAATAGTGTTGCGACTGCAATTTGTAAAATGGCACCAGGCAGTGCGATGCGTCGGACTTGTAGGAGATCATTTAGTGAAAAGTGCATGCCGACCCCAAACATCAGGAACATGACACCCAGTTCGGCAAGTTGGTTGGCAAGTTGAATGTCCGCAACAATTCCTGGGGTGTTCGGACTAATAATAATACCTGCAATTAAATACCCAATCAGCGGAGGGAGGCGTAAACGAGCCGCAAGGTAACCAAAAACAAGTGCGAGTCCAAATCCAAAAGCCAGTAATATGATGAGGTCTACATTATGTGGCACTAAAAACTCCTTAAACAGAAAGTTAAGGGTGAAAAGAAATAAGCACAAAGAATGCCAAAAATTTATTTAAGTTTATCAAGATGCATAAAAAAAATGCAAAAAAAAAACGACCTAAGATTAGGTCGTTTTCTTTTAAGAAACCAAAATTATTTGATTTTAGCTTCTTTAAAAATTACGTGTTGACGGATTTTTGGATCAAATTTTTTGATTTCCATTTTTTCCGGCATAGTACGTTTGTTTTTAGTAGTGGTATAGAAATAACCTGTACCAGCTGTAGAAACTAAGCGAATCTTATCACGCATTGTCCTGACTCCTTACTTAGATCTTTTGACCTTGAGCACGAAGGTCAGCAACAACCTTTTCAATGCCCAATTTGTCGATAATACGCATACCTTTAGTGGTTAAACGAAGACGTACGAAACGTTTTTCGCTTTCTAACCAGAAACGGTGGTGATGCAGGTTCGGCTCGAACCGGCGCTTAGTTTTGTTGTTGGCGTGTGAGACGTTGTTACCAACGACTGGACGCTTGCCGGTAACTTGGCAAACCTTAGACATGGTGTAACTCCATTGATTTAGCCAACAGCAAATCTGTATGGCCAGTCAAAAATAAACGGATTGAATTCATTCAAGGGGCGTTTTATATCAAAAATGCGCTTAAAAGACAAGCGATTTTTGATAAAACGGGACATGACCCAATGCGATAGATCATGCCTTGATCATTTAGCGAAGAAGAGTTTTCAAAATCAATTTGTGAATCGGCTTATTAAACGGTGGGAGAATGTATTTAAAGCTGTACAGCTTTGGATTCGACATCATAGACCGTTCATGCGACAAACTGAAGAAACCTTCTGGACCATGATACTTACCCATTCCTGATGCACCAACGCCACCAAATGGTAAATCGTCTTGTGCAACATGGGTTAATACCGTGTTTTGTCCAAAATGCCCTGAATGGGTACGCTGTGCGACATAATCCGCACGCGCCTGATCAAAGTCGAAGTAGTATAAAGCAAGTGGGCGAGGACGGCTATTAATAAAGTCGATTACATCATCAATTTGATCATATTCCATGATTGGTAATAGAGGACCAAAGATCTCATTCTGCATAATCTGCATGTCTGGCGTCACACCTGCGACAATGGTTGGTGCAATTTTACGTACTTCGTGTAAATCTTCATGCAATGGGTTAATCGCAATAATTCGTGCGCCATGCGCTTGAGCATTTTCTAAATAGCCTTGAATACGTCGGTATTGCTTATCATTAATAATAGAAGTGTAATCCTGATTATCTTTGAAATGCGGGTACATCTCTAAAACGCAAGCTTGAAACTTTTCAATAAACTCTTGGGTTTTGCCTTTTGGTAGAAACATAAAGTCAGGTGCAACACAAGTTTGACCTGCATTCCACAGTTTGCCGACAGCAACGCGCTGAGCGACATCTTCTAAGTCAATAGACGGGTGTACCAATACAGGTGATTTACCGCCCAGTTCAAGAATCACGGGAACTAAATTTTCTGAAGCGGCTGCCATCACAGTTTTGCCAACATTGGTGGAGCCTGTAAATACAATTTTATCAAAAGCCAGATGACTAAAGGCATCTGAAATGGCACCACCGCCATTTATGACAGCCACCAACTCTTGTGGGAAGATTTCAGATAAAGCCAGTTCAAGTACACGTCCAAAGTTAGAGGATGAGCTTGAGACTTTAATCATGGCATGGTTGCCCGCAGCTAAAGCACAAATAAGCGGGCCAACCGAGAGTAATAAAGGATAGTTCCAAGGCGCAATAATACCAATGATGCCTAAAGGTTGATATTGCACCCAAGCTTTAGCGGGTTGATGGATGATTCCGACGTGTCGCTTGGAGGGCTTCATCCATTTTGCTAAATGCTTGCTATAATATTTAATCTGTTCAAGGCAGGTGAGTAATTCACCGATTTTGGTTTCGGCAATAGAACGGTTACCATAATCGAGGTCGATTGCTTCTGCGAATTGATCTTGGTACTTAACCAAGATACGCTTAAGCCGTGCTAAACGATCAATACGTTCCTTTGCTGTTGGTAAAGGATAACGTTGGTAAGCATGCTTTTGTTGTTCAAGTACGTCGTGTAAGTATTGAAGATCAAAAGCATGTGGTGTCATTGCTGTTGTTTTTGTTTGACTGTTCATGACGCACTACCAGTTACATTAAAGCGGATAATTAATTTTTTAGAGCAAATGCTCTAAATAGTCAAGTCACTTACTGTGTTAGTTTTCTAACCCATTGAATATATGGTTACTTTAGGATGTCTCACTCCAAAACGGTGAAAACCAAAGAACGCATTTTGCAATTGAGTTTGCAGTTGTTTAATGAACGTGGTGAACGCTCGGTCACAACCAATCATATTGCTGCTGAATTGGGCATGAGTCCAGGCAATTTGTATTACCACTTTCGCAATAAAAATGAAATTATTAAAGAGTTGATGGAGCAGTACCAGAAAGAAACGCTGGAAATGCTCGCGCTACCCGATGACCGTGCTTTGGATGTGAATGACAAAATTAGTTATTTTCAAGTCTTAAGCAACCAGTTGTGGGCTTATCGCTTTTTGCACCGTGATGTTTATCATTTGGTTGAAAACAATGAAGATTTTCGAAAAATGTATCCTCGTTTTGCGGGACAAGTCATGCAACAAGGTCAGAAAATTTATCAGGCCTTTGTGGATGCAGGTTTAATGCAAATGACGTCTTCAGAAATTGAAGCCTTGGTCATTAACTTGTGGATTGTACTGACCAACTGGACCAACTTCTTATATATGTCTGGGCACATCAGTGACTCTAACCATTTGGAAGAAAAGTGGGTGTGGCAAGCTTTACGTCAAATGGTGTTCCTTGAAGGGGCCTATTTACGTGGTGAAAGCCGTGAAACCTATGAGCGATTACTGGAAAGTTTTGGCCCTTCTGAGCTATTTGCCAGTCTCTCACATGTGAAAAACAATTGAAGCTGAAACCAGCTATTTAGTCAGCGTGTAAAACGCGCTAGAATACTCGGCTTATTTAAATTAGGTGTAACAAGAACCAACATGAACATGACAACTGCCAACACAGCACGCTTACTGATTACTTGTGAAGATAAGCCAGGGATCGTGCAGGCTGTATCGAGCTTTTTGTATCATCAGGGAGCAAATATTACCGCACTTGATCAGTACGCAACGGAAGCTTCTGGCGGGCGTTATTTCATGCGTGTTGAGTTTGAATTAGACCATTTGCAAACACGTAAAGAAAGTTTGATCCAGACTTTTGCGGTAAATGTTGCAGAACGCTACGCTATGCAATGGCGCTTGACCTTGGTTAGCGATGTGAAAAAAGTAGGTATTTTGGTCTCTAAAGTTGACCATGCTTTGCTTGAACTGTTATGGCGTCATGCGCGTGGTGGTTTACCATGTGAAATCACGAAGGTAGTTTCCAATCATCCTGATTTACGTGAAGCAGTAGAGAACTTCGGTATCCCGTTTGAAGTGGTTCCAGTGACCAAAGAAAACAAACGTGAAGCCTACGCAAAAATTGATGAATTGATGCAAGGCAATGATTTGCTTGTTTTAGCGCGTTATATGCAAATTCTGGATGAAGAGTTTGTGAAGCACTGGGAAATGAAAATCATCAATATTCACCATTCTTTCCTACCTGCTTTTGTCGGGGCAAATCCATACAAACAAGCACATGAGAAAGGTGTGAAACTGATTGGTGCTACGGCTCACTATGTCACTGCTGATTTAGACCAAGGTCCAATTATTGAGCAGGATGTGGAGCGTGTAAACCATGACTTTACTGTTGAGCAATTGCGTGAATTGGGTCAAGACGTTGAACGTAATGTTTTGGCGCGTGCAGTAAAATGGCATTTAGAAGACCGTATTATTGTCGATGGCAATAAAACAGTTGTTTTCCAATAACTATTTTTAGCCTATGCGAAAAAGGACCAGTTTTTTAACGGTCCTTTTTTTATTTTGATTCAAAAAACTCATTAAAACAGTGAAATTAATAGTTGCAAATGAAAACACTTCTCATTTATTATTGCGATACTTTAATTGTACTAACCGATGAGCTTGATTGTTAAATCCACGATTAAACTGTCGTGAGCAGTCGCTTCTTTTAGGTCATAGATTCTAATGAGTCAACTTTCTACCCCCTCTATGCAAGCTCCTAATCCGATGAAAAAGAAAATCATCTCAGCCTTAATTGCAGTTGCCATTGGGCATGTTGGGGTATTGTGGGCGGTCAGCCAAATGAAAGTGCCTGAACTTCCTAAAGTGGAAAAAGAGCCATTAAAAGTACGATTTGTCAAAATTCAAGAACAACCGAAACCTTTACCGCCAAAGCCAAAAGCTGAACCGAAAAAAGAACAGCCGAAGCCAAAGGAAGTAAAAGAGGTCAAAGTGGTGGAAAAACCTCAGTCACAACCTCCAAAGAAGGTGGAAAAAGTTCAACAAGTTAAAAAAGCAGAAACCGTTAAACCTGTTACACAGCCTACAGTACAGCCGCAGAGACCAGCAGTGGTGACTACTCCAGCGGTTGAAACCAGAGTGGTGAGTAGACCTGCACCTGTAGCTCAACCAGTGGTGGAAAGACCTGCGCCAACACCAACAACCAGAAATGTTTCAATTGGTGGTTCAGGGGTGCAATGGAGTCGTTCGCCAAAGCCAAGTTACAGCAACAGTGACTTAAAGGGTGAGACACGTAGCATCATCATCCTCATTGAGGCCGATGAAAAGGGTAAAATTACTAATGCGCGTGTGACCAAGTCGACAGGTGTTTCCGCTTTAGATGAAAAGATTTTACGCTCTGTGCGTAATGCAAAATTCAAACCGTACAAGGAAAATGGTGTTGCTTACCCTATTCGAGCAGAGCAACCCTTTGAATTGACATTGAATCCTAACGGCTAACTATTTCAGGAGTTCGAGTATGAACTTTTCAGTTTATTGGCAACATGCGGATGCGGTGAGTAAAACCCTGTATTTCGTATTATTGGCAATGTCTATCGCAACATGGACGATTTTTATTTTACGTCTGATGGGCACACGCCAACTTAAACAACAAGCACATGCTCAACTTGCAGCAGCACTCACTAAGCTGAAAGCAAAATTGGCACCTTTAAGTTTTGAACAGCGTAAAGCGGTTGCAGAACAAGCATTATTGCGTCAAATTTCGGTTGAAAAAGCCAATGCTGAAAAAGGAATTTCTGTTTTAGGTACCATTGCTTCGATCGGTCCTTTTGTCGGTTTATTTGGTACAGTTTGGGGTATCTTCCATGCTCTAGTTGCTGTAGGTAAAAGCGGTCAAGCAGGTTTAGCTCAAGTGGCAACCCCTGTAGGTGAAGCACTGATCATGACGGGTTTAGGTTTGGCTGTTGCGATTCCTGCAGTATTGGCGTACAACATTTGTGTACGTGCTAATCGTACTTTATCGAATGAGCTGCAAGATCAAGCGCACAGCTTATTGATCGACACCATGTTGCAACAAGAAACAACAACGCAAAAAGTTGAAGTGAAAGCAGCACAACAAGGTTTAGTTGGAGGTCAAGCTTAATGGCTTTTCAATTGGGTGAAGACAATGATTCGGGCATGAATGAGATGAATCTCATTCCGCTCATCGATATTATGTTGGTATTGATGATCATCTTCTTGGTGACTGCGACCGTTGCCAACCCATCAATTCCATTGACCTTGCCAAAAACCACTGCGGATATTGTTGATCCACCACCTGAAGCAATTACAGTTAGTATTAATGCCAATGGTGAAGTGGCGTGGAATGACCAAATCATTAGTTTAGATGAGTTACAGACTCGTTTTAATGATGCAGGTCAAGCCGCACAGAAGCCAACGGTACAATTACGTGCAGATAAAGAATCACGTTATGACACCGTTGCACAGGTAATGTCACGTGCGAGTGAAGCCGGACTCAGTGATATTGCTTTTGTGAGTGAAAATTAAGCATTGATGATGCGAGAAAAGCGACCATATTGGTCGCTTTTTTATTGCTGATTTATTCAGTTTTCAGCAGTGATTGGAACTTGCTGTGGAGTTTTAAAAGTTTTGGCGGTATAGCGAAATTACAGTAACCTTGGGTTGGGTTCCGAGCAAAGTAATTTTGGTGATACTCCTCGGCAGGGTAAAACTGTGGTGCAGGGGTCACTTCGGTGACAATATTGATGCCTTGGGCTTTTAATTCCTGAATGATTCGTTCAGCCGCTTGTTGTTGCTCTGGGTTGAAGTAATAAATCACTGAGCGATATTGTGTACCAATATCATTGCCTTGACGGTTTAGTGTTGTTGGGTCATGCGTTGCAAAAAATACTTCAAGCAATTGTGAGTATTGAATTTGGCTTTCATCAAAATCAATCAGGATGACCTCTGCATGTCCTGTATTGCCTCGGCAGATGTCTTCATAGCTTGGATTTTCTGTTGTGCCACCAGCATACCCACTGACCACCTGAGTCACCCCTTTTAATTGAAGAAATACCGCTTCAACACACCAAAAGCAGCCACCACCCAATAATGCTTGTTGCATGACAATTTCCTTAATTCAATCTTGCTCGCCACTATAAGAGAACATTGTGGCACCAAGATGTAATGTTTGTTATATAAATGAAAAAAGGTCTGTAATACAGACCCTTATCTTAAAGTTTTAACGAGGTTGTTTTGCACTCTTAAATTCAACCAATAGGTTGCCATTGCGATCCAGTAATTTCAGGGTGTTGTTATACACCTGATAGTTGGTCACATTCGCTAGTGCAGTGTTAAATTGATTCGGCAGGGTATTATCAATACATGCCATTTTAGTAGATGCCATTTGTGAAAGTACCAAGGTATTGCCCGTGGCTTGATAGGTGCCCATCAAACGGTTACAACCATCGGCACCAGAAACACGTTTTGTTGCTTCATCAAACTGGAGTGCGGGAATATTACGTGCGCTTGGATTGGTTTTGAGCATTTGCGAACCAATTTGAGTTGCAATCCACGTACGGTTTTGTAGTGTTTGTAAGTTATTGACCTCGGCAGCAGAAGAGCTTGGTGTGGACTGGCAGCCAGCGAATAGTAATGCTGAGCCGAGTAGGGCAACACTTAAGGTCTTTTTTAACATGTTGTAATTCCAATTTTTTTAACTTTATTTTTTATTTTATAAACAAAGCAGATTTAAATTTCTAGTTGATTATCGTATTTCTTCTTGTACTTTTACCTTGTGAAGACAGAACGCAGCACCTAATGGGTTGGTAGTCTTTGACGAATGGTTCTGGAATAGTCTTGGATTGACGCTAAAGATTGAACCTTGGGATTGACGTGTGCCTGACGATACCATTCACGCATACTGTAATGGTGTGAAATTGCATTCAAGTCGTAGAGGTAGTTAGGCAAATAGCCCGAAGCCAATAGGCGGTAATCTACAGGCAGTGGTTTTTGTGTGACGGCCTGAATCATGTCAAATACTAGCGTGGTGCAGTTACTGCTCAGCGTATTATACCATTTGGGTTGTTGTGCCAGTTCACTGGCTTTATTCAGATACTCGAGAAATAAAGCTTGGCTTTGTGCTTTTGACATCTTGATCGGGAAAAAATAGACCTGTTCATGCCGAATATTACTACGGGTATAGATGATGTCAGTTTCATTGGCAGCAACTAAATTCAGTTCATACTTACGGAAAAAGCCGCCAATTGCGGAAAATTCTTCACCTTTTTCCTTGCGAATTTCGATGGAAAAAGTGAGCGGGGCGGTATCGGCAAAATCAAAACTGACCAAAGTATGGGCAATCTGTGGGCCTGTCCAGTACGAGGTAATAATGTTTACCCCAGTAATTTGATTTAAATCTAAAACTCGCGTTTGCCATGCAGCGCTATAACTGCCATCGGCATGCCAGTGAAAGTCTCGAACATTGTGCAAAGTGACTTGATGCCCGTTAATTTGATAACTCAGCAAACGAGAAACTTCGGGATTCCAATCACGGTCTTGTCGAGCTTCTAAGCCAAAGTACCATGCTAATGCCAATACAAAGCCAAAAAGATACAGCAGAATATCTTTATTGCGACTGATGAGGTGCTGACTAAAATAAATGCCTAAGATACTGAGTGAAAAACAGGCCCACGCTAAAATGAGGGTATAAGTCACAACAGCATGAATAGGTTGTTGAATCCAGAGCGCAAGGCATAGCCAAATTGAAGATAACAGTACAAACAGGCTGAAAATACAGTGGATCAACCATTGCAGTGTTTTGAACAACAATGTACCTGATCCTTTTTGCTGCATACTCAGCCACTCATTTTTGAATAGTTATTTGGTATAGGTTGCAAACTCAAACACGATCCCAGTATTTTCATCTCGATGTTTTTCCGAGCTTACTTTTTTAAATTCAGTCGGAATTTCAGGATAATACGCATCACCTTGTACATCAAGTTCAACGTGGGTCAATTCCAGACGGTCTGCAATATTCATGGTTTGTTTAAAAATTTCACCACCGCCAATAATAAAGATGCTTTCAGGCTTTTCTGAAGCTTGTACATCTGCTATCACGTGTGTGAGTGCTTCCTCAATGCTATAGGCTACCTTTGTGCCTTCAAAAGACCAGTTTAGATCACGGGTAATGACCCAATTAACACGTTTAGGCAAGGTGCGTCCCATAGACTCTAAGGTTTTACGCCCCATGACCACCACGCCACCTTGAGTGATGGCTTTAAAGTGTTTAAGGTCGGCAGGAATATGCCAAGGTAAATCATTGGCTTTGCCGATACAGCGTTGCTGATCCATCGCCACGACATGCACAACTTCTAAATTCTGGAATGTCATTAATCACTAGCCTGTGGAAATATTTGGAAAAAAGATGCTCTCTGTGCAGAAAGCATCTGTCCTGAAGCTTAAACGGCAACAGGGGCTTTAATTGCAGGATGCGATTCGTAGCCGACAATTTCAATATCTTCAAATTTAAAATCGAAGATATCTTGAATCTCAGGATTTAGTTTTAATTGACACAGACCGAGCGGTTCACGGCTCAGTTGTAGTTTGGCTTGCTCAAAATGGTTGGCATACAGGTGGGTATCGCCACCTGTCCAAACAAAATCACCCACACCTAAACCACACACTTGCGCCACCATATGCGTCAGCAAGGCATAGCTGGCAATGTTAAAAGGCACGCCTAAAAACACGTCGGCACTACGTTGATATAACTGACAAGACAATTTGCCATCTTGGACAAAGAATTGGAACAAGGTGTGACATGGCGGTAAGGCCACTTGTCCTGCTTCTTGTGGATTCCAACCAGACACAATTAAGCGACGTGAATTTGGATTGGTTTTAATTTCATTCACCAACCATGAAATTTGGTCAAAACCATCTTGCGCATACAATCCATTTTCAAGTTTGGTTGCACCAAAGTTTCGCCATTGATGACCATAGACGGGACCGAGTTCACCTTCTGGGCGACCAAAACGAGCCGTTTGTTCTGCGGTTGCCCATTCATCCCAAATGCTGACTTTGTTGTCTTGTAAATATTTTACATTGGTGTCGCCTTTAAGGAACCACAACAGTTCAATCACAATCGAGCGGAAATGAACCTTTTTGGTGGTCAGTAAAGGGAAGCCTTGATTTAGGTCAAAACGCATTTGATGACCAAATACCGAGCGCGTACCAGTACCAGTACGGTCGCCTTTATCACCACCGTGATCGAGGATGTGTTGTAGCAGGTCTAAATACGTCTTCATAAAACTCTCAAATAAACCATTTGGGCAAGCAAATCTTTCACGGATTCGCTTAATCTTCCCAATATAAATTCTAAAATATGCAGATGATTATACTGAATTGTGTAGTGGAAAGCACCCAAGATTGCTGTGGTCATTCAGGATGACCAATCCGATAAAAAGTTATGTGAAAAGTATTGAATCAAGCAGATTACAAGCGGTTCAGAGCGAGAAGTAAATTAGAGTGTTGATTGTTTTTTGTTCAAAAAGATTGACTAAAGCCACCATGCAATTGCTAAAAAAAGAGTAAGTTAACGGTTGCTCTGTTACATGTTTATATTTTTTTACATTTTACGTATGAAAAATTAAGTTTCACGAGCTACTATCAGCACTCAGTTTTTTGTGTTTGATGTAAGAAGTTTGAGGTTTTAAGGATGATTTATGATGTTAATACGGGTATGAGTGATGTTCATGCTCCTGCCGAAACACAAATCATTATTCGTTCCAATGCGCAACAAAGACCAGATAACAAACGCTCAAACACAGAACGCAACCGTAACTACACCTCAAGTAATTCTCAGCGTGTTGATATTGATAAATTCACGCAGAAATTAAGCAGTATCACGCGCCGTACTAGCACCCAGAAATGTGCCAAGAGTATTCGTCTGGCATTACAGTCTGCGGGTGCAAATGTACAGGGTCATCCTGTTGCTGCTGCGGATTGGGGCAATACACTCGAGCGATTAGGCTACCGTCGTATTAGCCCATCCTTTGACCAACCGAAAAAAGGCGATATCTATATTATTGACCGCACCAAAGGTCATACTTATGGGCATATTGCAGGTTATTCAGGTTCAGGTTGGGTCTCTGACTTTAAACAAACGGGTTATGCCGTTTATAAAAATGCCAATGTGCAATATAGTTATTACCGCTTAGATCACTAAATCATAGGGTGATTAGCATAAAAAAGACTGTTTATTACATCGAGATAAACGGTCTTTTTTATGGGAATTAGTATGAGGTTCAATCAGTATTCATCATACTAATCATAACGTTTGGCACGGTTGAGATAGATTGAAACCAAAAATAAGCCAAGTGCATGAAAGCCTAAGCATTGTAACCACAGCACCCATTTATGCGGTTCTGGTAATAGATAAATCAAGCTTAAGAGTGCAAACAATTGGAATATATAAATTCCATTACGAAGCGTGATTCGATAAGGATGTGAAGTTGCCAATTTCAGATATTGTGTAAATAGAATATGAATCAGCATTCCTGACAATAGACTTAATCCTACCCATAGTGGTGCAAGTTGCGCAATGCGAGAACAGAAATAAATGCTAATACATACCCCAATACTACAGATGAGTCTGATTTCACGGGTGCAGCGTTCTGAGTACCAAAATTCGAGCATTTTGACGTTAATCCTGCTGATGTTGATTGAGCAGTGATAGCGGCGAAAATAGACAGATAGATAACACCATAAAGCCTATACTCTGTGCACCAGGAATGAGAATGTCCCCAGTTTTTAAATGCATAAAGATCAGTGCTAAAAGCAATGCCAATGGAATCCATGTGAATAAACGATACAGTAGCCCGGCAGGATTGCTACTAGCAAAATGGGTTTTGCAATAGCGGCAGATCAGAAACACAATTCCTGTTCCCATGAACATTAAAATGGCATCGAGTGTTAAAGGTTGCATCCAATACAGCCCAGCGGTTACCAAGCCAATCAGTACAAACAGTGTCAGTTTTTTGAACACTGCAATTTTAGGATCAAACCAGAATTCGAGCATAAATTTTAAGAGGGGGTAGCAAGAGAATTGAAACTTTAGCACAAGCTAGAGCACGATGCACGGATCGTACTCTAGGGTAAAGACATACAGAATTAATTATTTTTAAGGGGTCCCCAGTCGTAGACTTTCTTCTGATAGGCATACCACATCATCCAGAAGCCAATCAGAATCATTGGGATGGTTAGGAATTGTCCTTTACTCATCCATGCAATAAATAATTGACCATTGTCAGGTTCGCGGAAGAACTCGACCACAAAGCGCGCAATGCCATAACCAATCAGGAACAGTGCAGATACCGCCATACGAGGACGAGGTTTAGAGCTGAACCACCACAGGACAATAAACAGAATCAGTCCTTCACATAGCGCTTGGTAAAGCTGAGAGGGGTGGCGAACTAGTTGTAGCGGGTCAGTCGGAAAAATCATTCCTAAAGCAAAGTTAGGGTCAGAGACAGGGCGACCATAAAGTTCACCGCCAATGAAGTTACCAATACGACCAAACATTAAGCCTGTCGGGACACATGGTGCAATAAAGTCTAAGGTTTGGAACCACGTCATTTGGTACTTTTTACACCAAAGTAACATGGCAATCATCACTCCAAGAAAACCACCGTGGAAACTCATTCCACCCGTCCAGACTTGGAATAACCACAAAGGATTAGCAAGAAATTGTTCAAAGCCATAAAAGAACACATATCCGACACGACCACCAATCACGACCCCAAGCGCGCCATAAAAAATCAGATCGGAGACCATGTCTGAAGTCCAGCCCGTTCTGAGTTTGGCACGATATGTGGCGAGCCCCCATGCAAAAAGGAAAGCCAATAAATACATTAGTCCATACCAATGGACTTGTAAGGGGCCCAATGAGATCGCAATCGGGTCAATATTTGGATAGGTGAGCATTCCTGTTCCTAGTCATTATGTTTTGTAGAGATTTTAGCGGAATACAATGAAAAATGTTGTACATTCAATGTGTAAAGATATAGAGCGAAAGTTATGTGTATTGTGGCACTCGCATGGCATATTTTAGAGCAAACGCCGTTATGCCTAATTTCAAACCGAGATGAGTTCTATCATCGTCCTACACAAGCCTTGTTTCAATGGTCAGACAGTCCCGTCATCGCAGGCAAAGATCTGCAATCGGGTGGGACTTGGATGGGCGTAACTGCAACAGGTCGTTGGGCGGTTGTGACCAATTTTCGAGACGGACGAGATCAGCAAAGCTATCCAACTTCACGTGGGCATTTGGTACAAGAATTTTTAGAATCAGATTTGGCACCAATTCGCTTTGCAAAACAGCTAGAACTGCAACAACGCAAATATGCAGGTTTTAATTTGTTCTTGGGAGATCGGGAGCAAGCGATTTATATGAGTAATCGTGGTGAAGCACCGCAAGTGCTCGCCAAAGGCGTATATGTGGTGTCGAATGGCTTGATGACAGAGCATTGGGAAAAAACTCGGCATTTGCGTAAGCGCTTTACCCAAGAATTATTGCCGATGTTGCAGCGTAGAGAAAGTTCAGAAGTGGAACTGCAATATGCGGTATGGGATATTTTGGAAGATGAACGCAAAATTATTCCTGAACTTTTACCAGATACGGGCATTAGCCCTGAGATGGAGGTACTCTTGTCTTCCACCTTTATTCAGAGTCCTGCCTATGGTACGCGTTGCTCTAATTTCTTAAGAATGAGTAGTGACAGTTGGAACTGGTTGGAAAAGTCACAACAAGGTGAATTGCAAGGGCAGATTGTGCAAGTACAAATGCCTTTATATGTAAGCAATCAAACATAAAAAATGCCGACATTAAGTCGGCATTTTTTATTATGCTAGATTATGCACCTGCGATGATGCCGCCGTCTTTACGGGTAATGACAACCGTTGCAGAACGTGGACGCGCTGTGCTGTTCTTTGGATCCGTCTGTGTGGCTGGCCAATGGCTAGTTGCTGCATCATAGCTAGCTGAATCTTCACCAGGGTGCTGTACATTAATGAAGATGGCTTTGTAATCAGGTGTCATGGCAATCCCTGTAATTTCGCACTCTTTGGGTCCGACCAAGAAACGACGTAAGGTTTTATCCGTGACTTGAGCACCCGCAATGGTCGCTTGACCATTGATAGCTGTGGTTGCTGCACCATCTCCAATTTGTCCAGGTAATGCTGCTAACATCATGCAGTTCGTTACGTCTGTATAGGCACCATCATCGGTTTGAATCCACAGTACACCACGTGGGTCAAACCACATACCATCAGGTGAAGATAAATCATTATTATCTGTCAAGCCTGACAAGTTAATATTGGCTGCCATAGCGGCTTCAGAGCCAAATAGGTAGATGTCCCACGTAAAGGCTGTTGCTGTGGTTTTATTATCTGTTTCTTTAAAACGGATAATGTGACCATTGACGTTTCCTTTACCACCTTCAGGATCAGCGTAGTTACGCGGGTTGGCAGCGTCTGTTGGGTAGTCAAGTCCACGCTTAGAGTTGTTGGTCAGCGTAACATAAACTTCACCATTGACAGGGTTCACTGTTGCCCACTCAGGGCGATCCATTTTGGTTGCACCCACCGCATCTGCTGCAAGTCGCGCAAAAGTCACGACATCGGCTTGTGAGCTAAATGGATACACGCTATTGGATGCATCTAAACCATTCTTACCATAGCTGAGTTCTAACCATTGCCCCGAGCCATCGCTATTGAATTTAGCGACATATAAGGTCCCGTTATTCATGTATTTGTCACCAGCGGTATAACCACCGTTAACATCCTTGCTATCCCAGTTGGCAGCAGAAACAAACTTATAGATGTATTCACCACGTGAGTCATCGCCCATATAGAAGGCTAAAGGTTCACCTTGTACAGCACGACAAGCACTATCTTCATGGGCAAAACGACCTAAAGAGGTACGTTTTACAGGGTTTTGACCACGGTCAAAAGGATCAATTTCGACCATCCAGCCAAAAGTGTTCGGTCCATTACGATAGTCTGCTGTCGCCTGATCAGCCACAACACTGGCATTCCAACGGTCATATAGATCTTGCGATTCAAGTTGTCCGAGCGCAGTTTCCCAACCATAACGTGAGCTTGAACCTGCTTTGAGACCATAACGTTTTAGTGCGACAATTTCGGCTGCACTACGGTTGGCATCATCCGTTGCACTACGCGCAAAATAACCAATGAAGTTTTCTTCCGTGGTGAGGTAAGTACCCCAAGGAGTATAGCCATTACCACAGTTGTTGTGCGTACCACGAGTTTGCTTGCCCGCAGGAGAGAACTTGGTTTTGACCAAATCTGAACTTGCTGCGGCACCCGCAAAATCCATCACCGTTGATGCTGTAATACGACGGTTAAAGAGTGAGTTTTTCACAATCTCAACTTTTTGCGTAGCGCTATCTTTTTTAATGTGTACAACCGATACGCCATGCGCATTGGTTTCACGAATGACTTCTTCTTCTGGGCGACGACCATTGACTTTAGTGGCGCCTGTAGGATGTAGGAAAGTTTGGTTGATATATTCGTGGTTCATCACCAGCAAACCTTCCGTCGACACCGTGTCATCAAATTTGCTGCTACTGTTTAAACCAAAATAGTGCATACCGTCATGACAATCTCCAGAACGGAACTGGAAGCTTGGGCCTGAAGGAATATTGTTATCATCCCAATCGGCATAGCTTGGATTGATCGAGTCACCTAGTGCATACAGTACAGTGGCTTGATAGCCTTCTGGTACAGTCACAATATCATCTAAGTTTTTATTCACTACAGAGAAAGTGAGTTCTGTTGGTTTTTTATTTGGATCTACAGGTTTGCTTGGCGGTGTCGCATTATCGTTATCATCATCACTACACGCGGTCAATGACGATGCCAATGCAAGTGCCACAGCACCACTTGCAGTTTTACCAATGAGACTGCGGCGAGTCATACGCTGTTCTAAAATGTCACTGAAGTGAACATTATCAGAGGTGTTGTTATCTAGTTCCTGATCTTCATGATATGGCGTCAGCTCGGTCATGTTTTTTCCTAATTGGTCAATAAGTTATAAAGTCGTCATTAACTTAGGAAATTAATGTGACAAGACTTTTACCAAATAGTGAAAATCTGGTGAAAAAATGAAGTCATTTTGATGAAAAAAAAGCAGACCGAGGTCTGCTGAGTTAAACCGATTGTCTTTATGCAATACTTCGTTTCTTTTCAATCAGTTTGCCAAAAAATAAACCCAGTTCGAACAGGATCCACATGGGAACTGCCAGCATAATCATGGATAAAGCATCGGGTGGAGTGATGAACATGGAAACAAAAAAGCATCCGACCACAATAAAACGCCGTTTTTCCATCAACTGCTGTGTCGATACCAAGCCAATCAAAATCAGCAATAAAGTAATCACTGGAATTTCAAAGGTTAGACCAAAGACCAGAAACAGTTTTAAGCAAAAGGTGAGATAGCTGTTGATGTCGGTCATGGGTGCAACCGTTTCAGGCGTTACACTCATAAAGAAATGCAAGATTGAGGGCAAAGCCACATAGTAGGCAAATGCAATTCCTGCATAGAATAAACCAATGCTACCGACCAGTAAGGGCAGTGCGAGCGTTTTTTCTTTTTCATAGAGTGCAGGTTTAATAAAGGCCCAGATTTGATAAAAAATAAATGGCATGGCCAACATCAGCGCCACAAAAAAGTTCAGCTTAAAAGGGGCCATAAAAGTCGCAGTGACATCTGTCGCAATCATAGATGATGAAATAGGTAACTGCGCACGCAATGGCTCGGACATGAGCTGATAGGTATGATTGGCAAACGGCAGTAGGCAAAAAAATAGCACAAGCAATAAACCAACAACTTTGAACAAATGCTGTCTTAATGCAACTAGATGTTTGGTGATTGGCATTTCTTCTAGTGGTGCTTGTTCTTGCTGTAATGAACTTGGCAAGTGACTAGATTCTAAGGGCATATTCATACCGCCACCTTTAATTCGGGTAATTGTTCAAGACAATCCACTACAGCAGTCCCCATTTTATTCGTACAAGGCATTACCGAAGGTAATGGATGTCGATATAGCATTGAATATTTTTGCTGTGTGAGTGGAATATAAGTCAAAAATAAATTTTTATTTTCAGTAACGCTGTTTTGCTGTTGTTGTTCGATCGCGCTATGACTTTGTTGTAATTCTTGCATCTGAGCCTGCATTTTAAGCTCAAGTTCTTGAATCCGTTTCATCTCATTTTGCATTTGTTCACGTAACTCAGACATGCGTAATTCGCGATCTATGTCATTTTGAACATTGCTGATCATGCGTTTGAACTTGCCGTACCATTTACCTGCAAAACGTGCCGCTTCAGGTAGTTTATCTGGTCCTAGCACCAATAATGCAATGATGCCGAAGGTCAACAGTTCAGTCATTCCAATATTGAGCATTGGGTAAATACCTATGGCTTATGATCGTGTTGACGTTTTAACTTCCGCGGTACTTTGGTGTTCTAAAGTACGTGGTTCATTGAGTGATGAGGTTGTCTCATCTTCTTTAACCGACTTTTTAAAGTCTTTGATGGCACCGCCGACATCTTTACCTAAGTTTTTTAGTTTAGACGTACCAAATAATAAGATCACGACAATTGCAAAAATTAGCACATGCCAAATCGATAAACCTGCCATCTTGTTTTCCTCTTTTCTATTTATGCCATATCTCAACAGTTCAACATGACAGCGGTGTGACGATAGGATTGCAATTTCAAGACAGTCGATTTTCTGGAAAAAAAACCGATGAGTGTTATGATGATTAGGTGAAATTTCAAGGAATATCGATGTGGCTTTGTTGTTGCCGCTATTGGCATTTTTAACAGGTTTACTTCTTGCCACAACGCCAGTTGCTACGCAATTAAAAACAATACTATCTAGTTTATTGGCCCGGTGTTTTATTCCCATTGTAATTATTTACAACATGGTGTTTTATCAGGCAGGTAGCCTTAGCTTGATGCTATTTAGCTTTGGCGTCGCTGTTCTATTGTTTTATTTTTTCCTATATTTTTCAAAGAATAAGTTGAATGCCTTGTGTTTTAGTTATGTCAATATGGCATGGTTAGGCTTTCCTTTTGCCATTGCGCTATTTGGCACAGAAATTAGCCCTGCGATGGTGGCGTTGTATGTCGGTGGTTCTATTTTTGGTAACCTTTGGGCAGTCACTGCTGTGAGTAATACGCCTCAGCCACTTAGTATGATTCTGAAAAAAGTCATGTATTCCCCCCCAATCGTTGCTTTAAGTTTGGCTGCATTGTTTTGGTTGTTGGGTATACAGCACTGGCTACAACAGCATGGTATTGATTGGATATATGCTGCTACAAAGTTGGGCATGACCTTTTCAGGTATGTGTGTGTTGGGTATGTGGCTCAGGCACACCAAAGTTCATAGAGCAGATTTATGGCAAAGTACGCAAACCGCAGGCTTGAAATTACTTTGTGGTTTAGTGTTATGTGGGTTAGCGTATCGCTTTTTGCCTATACCACATATTGAACAATCGATTGGAGTCATGTTCTTATTGTTTTGTTTACCACCTGCGGCAAATATAGTGGCTTTAGAAACGCATTATCAGGGGACAGGAACTTCGGCAAAATATATCGCTTCGGGGACAATTGTCAGTTGTGTTGTGGTCAGTTTGTATGGCGTATTATTGCATTTGTTTATATAAAAAGGCTTTTGCTCTCTCGCTAAAGAGAGAGCAAAAAGTCTCAGTTACTTTTCTAAACTGTGTTTAAAAAGTTGCATGGCTTGACCACGATGACTGATTTTATTTTTTTCTTCTTTGCTCATTTCGGCACTTGAAAGCCCTAACTGAGGTAACCAAAACAGCGGGTCATAGCCAAAACCATTTTCACCACGCGCTGCTTCTAATACTTCACCTTTCCAAATACCTTGGAAAATTTGTGGGAGTGGATCTTCGGCATGTTGTACCAAAGCTAATACGCATACAAACATGCCTTCAATGGTTTCACCATCTTTACGCAATGGTTTTAATTTATCTAACAGCTTTTGGTTGTTGGCGGCATCATCGCCATGTTCACCTGCAAAACGTGCTGAATAAATGCCAGGTGCGCCATCTAAAACTGGGACACAAATACCCGAGTCATCTGCAATCGCTGGTTTACCTGAAATACGGCTAGCATGACGGGCTTTAATAATGGCATTTTCAATAAAACTGAGTCCGTCTTCCACAGCATCTTCAATATTGAGTTGACCTTGCGGTACAACGTTGACTGGAAGTTGGAGTTCGGCAAAAAGTTTCTCAAATTCAGCAATTTTACCTTTGTTGTTACTGGCAAGCACTAATGTGCCTTGAGATAACCACGCATTTGCAGACATTGTATTGGTGCTCATGAATTGAAAATAATGGTCTATATTTTAACTGAATTAGATTGTATAAAAGCAGCATAATCTATGAAGATTAAAAGCAACAACTGACTTTAAATAAGAACAAGAGATAAATGGATATGATTCGTCCAGCCACTCATGCAGATTTAGGACAAATTGAAAGATTAATTCAACCTTATATTGCTGACTTTGCCATAAGCCGTGAAGGTGAAGAAAAATTTTCTTCAGCCTCTATTTTAAAATTATTAAACACCGAACAGGTTTATTATTATGTGTATGAACAGAATGAAGCAATTCTAGGCATTATTGCTTATAAAGAACCCGCTCATCTCGTACATTTTTTCGTGGATATTGCTGTACAGCAGCAGGGGATTGGTCGAAAGCTGTGGAATTATGTTGTCGTTGAACTACAGGAAAATATCACCGTGATCAGCGTAAATTCAAGTTGTTATGCGCAGCCTATTTATCAAAAATTTGGTTTTAAAGCTGTATCGGAGGTGATTGAAGCACATGGTTTAAGGTTTGTGATGATGCAAAAAAATACAACTGCCGAAAATAAAAAAGCACCCGAAGGTGCTGTCTAGCGTCAGTGCAATATTATTGTGCTTGAATCCATTTGTCTGCACGGTCACGTGCCAAACGAATCTGGTCCTGGGTCAGGTTCGCTGCCAAAGCGGTTTTTTTACCTTCTGACATGGCAATGACTTTATTGTCGAGCATGCCATCACGCGTTGAAAGTTCATACCATTGGTAAGCACCAATGTAGTTTTTCTTTTGCTCTTCCATCATGGCAAGATTGAAGCTGGCACGGTTGTCACCATGACTGGCTGCCTTTTCAAAGTATTGGCGAGCCAAAGTTTCACTTTTGGCAACACCTACACCATCGGCATACATACGACCGACATTTAACTGGGCAGGGGATAAGCCCTGATCAGCAGCAGCTTTAAACCAAGCAAAAGCTTGACGGTCATCTTGCTTGACGTCTTTACCCGTTTGGTATTTGGTGCCTAAGTAAAACTGTGCGGCAGGTTGACCTGCTTTTGCAGCTTTAATTAAGTTATCAATATCCATGGTTGAATATTGGGCAGCTTGACTAGAAATGGAAGTAGATGGCGAAACATACTCAGCATGAGACTGAATGCTAAAAAGTCCAAAAACTAGTGTGCTTAATAATAATTTTTTCATAGCGCGCTCACTCGATAAATTGCGACTTCACCAAACAGATTTGGGATATGTTTACTGAGTAAACTACCTTGCTGATCCCCATTCACGGCGAGTCGATTAATTATTCGGATGTTGTTTTCTGCACAAAGTGCTTCAAAATCTCGAAAAGTACATAAGTGGATGTTTGGAGTATTATACCACATATAAGGTAATGCTTCTGAAACTGGCATCATTCCTTTCAAAGCCAAGAAAGAACGGGTCTTCCAATGTGCAAAGTTTGGAAAAGTAATAATCGCCTGTTTCCCCACACGCACCATATCACGTAATAATACGTCAGGCGCATCTACAGCTTGCAAAGCTTGTGCCATCACCACATAGTCAAAAGACTGGTCGGCAAAGCGACTTAAACCTAAATTTAAGTCCTGCTGAATAATATTTAACCCTCGGCTGATCGCAATTGCAATCTTTTCCTGATCAATTTCTAAGCCATATGCACGAATATTGTGCTGTTTACTCATATGAGCCAGCAATTCACCATCACCACAGCCCAAATCGAGGACTTTAGAGTCGGGTTTAATCCATGCTTCAGCGAGTTGATGATCGATACGCATTACACAACCTCCTTAGCGGTAGATTTAAGCTGTTCTTCACCACCTAAAAATGCACGTAATGATTTTACATAAAGCGGAATCGGGAATAAGAATGAATCATGACCTTGTTCAGCATCAATATCCAGATAGCTCACAGGCTTGTGATTACTAATGAGTGCATCCACAATTTCTTGTGAGCGTTCAGGAGTAAAGCGCCAGTCCGTGGTAAATGACACCACCAGAAACTTACATTGGGTCTGAGACATCGCTTGGGTCAATGAATGTTCATATTCACGTGAGGGATCAAAATAGTCTAATGCCTTGGTCATAATTAAATAAGTATTGGCATCAAAGTTTCGGCTGAACTGTTCACCTTGATAACGCAAATAACTTTCGACTTGGAACTCAACATCAAAGCCATACATAAATTTGCCTGACTTTAAGTCACGGCCAAACTTTTGTTTCATGGCTTCTTCTGACAGATAGGTAATATGGCCGACCATACGTGCCAAAATTAGCCCACGTTTTGGATAGCTGTCATGTTCTAAATAACGACCTTGATGGAAGTCAGGGTCAGATAAAATCGACTGACGTGCCACTTCATTAAAAGCAATATTCTGTGCAGACAGCTTTGGTGCGCTGGCAATAATTACACATTTTTGTAAACGCTCAGGATAATCAACCGACCACTGTAAAGCCTGCATGCCTCCCAAAGAACCGCCGATCACCGCATACCAAGTTTGAATGCCTAAGCGATCAGAGAGCATGGCTTGGGTTTTAACCCAGTCACGTACTGTCACTAAAGGAAAATCTGGCCCATAAGGACGATTGTCATTTTCAGGATTTGGTGAGGTTGGACCCGTCGAACCGCTACAGCCACCAATGTTATTTAAGGCAACGACAAAAAACTTAGAGGTATCAATTGCTTTTCCAGGGCCAATACATGCATCCCACCAACCTGCTTTTTTATCATCTTCATGATGATAACCCGCAGCATGATGATGTCCCGATAAAGCATGGCAAATGAGAATGGCATTCGAGTGATCTGCGTTGAGCGTGCCGTAAGTTTCAACCATCATTTCGAAACGTGGTAAAACACGACCACATTCTAGTTCTAACGGCTCTTCGAATTGGAACCTTTGTGGGGTTACGAGACCCACTGAGTCAGCTGGAAAAGACACAGAAATACTTCGCCTTTAATTTTTTAGAACAATAAACAAAAGGATACCACTTGAGGGTATCCTTCTAAAGTCATTTTAGTGCTAATCAATATTGTTAATACTTATACCGCAGCAGCAATCACTTGTTCAGTACTGAGTACACCTTGTTCAATTAAACGGTTGGTACATGCAAGGATTGCTTCAATTGAGGCAGTCACAATGTTGTCATGAACTCCCGCGCCAAAGGCAGACTTACCTGTACCTTTTACCTGAATTTCAATTAATGCCAAGGCTTTGGCATGAGCACCAGAACTAATACTGCGTTCTTCGTAGTTCAAGACATCAATTGGTAATTGAAGTGCATTTAACATTGCCGAGATAGGACCATTGCCTTCGCCACGTAAATGTTGTATTTCACCATCAAGTTCAATATCTAACTCAATCACTTGGTTACCATTATCGTCAGACAAACGATAATTTTTTGCTGAATAATGCGCATTTTTGGTTTCTACATATGTATCTTTGAACAAGCTCCAGATTTGCTGCGCTGAAACTTCGACACCTTCTTCATCCGCGACTTGCTGAACCACTTGTGAGAATTCGATTTGTAAACGACGCGGCAATACTACGTTGTAATTTGATTCTAACAAGTAGGCAATCCCACCTTTACCAGATTGGCTGTTGACACGAATCACGGCATCGTAGTCACGACCCAAGTCTTTCGGATCGATTGGTAAGTATGGCATATCCCAGATTTCTTCGTTTTTCTGGTATTCAAAGCCTTTCTTGATCGCATCCTGATGTGAGCCTGAGAATGCAGTGAAGACCAAGTCACCTGCATATGGATGACGAGGATGTACAGGTAAACCAGTACATTCTTCAACTGTCGCAATCACTTCATTAATGTTCGAGAAGTCTAAGTTCGGTGCAACACCTTGGGTATACATGTTCAATGCAATCGCAGCAACGTCTACGTTACCTGTACGCTCACCATTACCAAATACACAACCTTCTACACGGTCAGCACCCGCCATAATCGCCAATTCAGAAGCCGCAATACCACAGCCACGGTCATTGTGGCAGTGAACTGAGATGATCACGCCATCACGACGTTGGATATTACGATGCATCCATTCGATTTGGTCTGCATAAACATTTGGAGTCGATACTTCCACTGTTGCAGGCAAGTTTAAAATAACTTTATGGTCTGGGCGTGCGTCCCAGATTTCAGTCACAGCATCACAGACATCTTTAGCGACTTCTAATTCGGTTGCAGAGAAACATTCTGGGCTGTATTGGAATACCCATTCAGTTTCTGGTTGTTGCGCTGCATATTCTTTCACTTTGGTCGCTGCGTTAATCGCTAATTGTTTTGCACCAGCAACATCCACATTCAATACTTTTTGGCGGAATGTTGGAGAGTTAGAGTTGTAGATGTGTACAATTGCGCGTTTTGCACCTTGTAAAGATTCAAAAGTACGTTGAATCAAGTGATCACGTGCTTGAACTAAAACTTCAATGTACACGTCATCTGGAATATGACCTTCTTCAATCAATTTACGCGTGAAATCAAAGTCGATTTGAGACGCAGAAGGGAAGCCAATTTCAATATGTTTAAAGCCAATTTTAACCAACATCTGGAACATTTTAAACTTTTGTTCCATATCCATCGGTTCAAAAATTGCTTGGTTACCGTCACGAAGGTCGGTACTCATCCAAATCGGCGCTTGGGTAATTTCTCTGTTTGGCCATTGGCGGTCAGGCAAGTCTACACGCTGGTACATGCGACGGTATTTTTTACTTGGATCAGCCAACATCATGAGGAACTCCTTGTGTAGTGCCCGTTGCTCAGTATTATTAAAATGCAACGCAATACTTATATATGGTATCTATTTCAACAAAATTAAAGGGATATTCAGGGGGTTTTGCTCAAAAAAGCAAAAATTTTTATACGCGCGCGTGGCGCAGCATCAGGAGATTCATTTGAGGTTGAGCGTGAGTCGGAAAAGCAAAAATATCATTCGTTTTCATCATGTAACCATCAAGATCAATAGGGTAGTTTTACTTGTGCAAGCATTCGCAGAGTACTTGATTGAGTCTAGGCGAAAATTGCATGCAGTGCAAAAAGTTCATAATTTATTCTAATAGGATTGTAAGGGAAATGTTTTTCTAATTTTGCAGTATTATTTAAATATTAGAAAAAATTTCCCAAGATAGTTTTTGTTTTTGAAAAATATAATAACAAAGTGCGTTAACTAATTATAATTCTGACCACATTCGTATCAAGTTGTGATAAATGTTGGTCAGTTTCATGACTTCAGGATAAGCATCATCATGATCCTTACGTAATTGACGAATACTTTCATCAAGATTAAAGAGTAGATGGCGTTTCTGGTCATCACGAATCAAACTTTGTACCCAAAAAAATGAAGCAAAACGTGTACCGCGAGTAATGCTACTGACTTCATGCAAACTGGTTGCTGGGTAGAGTACGACATCGCCAGCGGGTAACTTCACTTCATGATAACCATAGGTGTCTTCAATCACCAAATCACCACCATCGTATTCTTCGGGTTCACTTAAAAATAATGTACAAGATAAATCTGTACGCATTTGTTGTGAGGTTCCACGAATCAGGCGAATCGAGTTATCAACATGAAAACCGAAACTTTCATGTTCATCATAACGGTTAAACAGTGGGGGAATAATTTGATGCGGCAATGCAGCGGCTTGAAAAACTGGATTTTTCCAAATGGCTTGAATCACCAATTCACTCAGGTGATGGGTGAGGGGATCATTTTCCGAAAGTTGTTGATTTTGTTTAACTGAGGCAGAAAGGGTACCTGCTGTTACTTTCCCACCGACCCAATTTGCTGTTGCCATTAATTGGCGGAATTCAGCGACTTGCTCTTTGGATAAAACATTTGGAATGTGATGAATCACAGCCTATATCCTTCTTCATAAATGGTTATAAAAATAGCCTCTGGGCAGAGGCTATTTTATCTTAATTTAAGTTAATCCCATAATTAATTTATGGGATTAAGTCTTAGTACTTAAAGTTGATTGCCAATACGGCATTGCGACCATTACCTTCAAATGCATAGTGTGCTGCGTGTGCACTAGTGAAATAACGTTTATCTGAAATATTATTTACATTCAGCTGAACATTCACATTACGGTTCACATCATATTTCGCCATTGCGTTGTAAATGGTATAGGTCGGTAAGTATTTTGGTACTGTCGTGTTTACAAAAACTTGGTCACGATATTCTGCACCAGCACCTAAAGTTAACTTCGGCATAACACGGTAAGTTGACCATAATGTTGCGCTGTTTTTCGCGACGAATGGCAGTGGTTTACCTTCTTGTGCGATTGCATTGTATGCTGCTTTAGTGATTTCACTGTCTAAATAGCTATAACCAGTTGAAATTTCCCATTTGTTGGTGATTTTACCGTTTAAGCTGACTTCGAAACCATCAACACGGCTGTCACCTGCATTCGCTGTCGTGGTTGGATCAATCTGAATACGAGTATTTTGTTTCTCAGTACGGAAAATTGCAGCAGTTAAGTTTGCACGATTATTAAATAAGTCCCATTTGGTACCAATTTCAAAAGTACGTGCTTCTTCTGGCTTGAGGGCATTAGCTGTTGCACTTGCAACACCAGAATCGCTAATAGAATCTGGACCTGTATCACCTTCAGCAAGCACACCTACAGGATTTGCTGATGTAGCGTAGCTTAAATAAATACTGCCATCTTCTGTTGGTTTAAAAACTAAACCAGCTTGGTAAGTGAAGTAATCGGTATCACTTTCTAATTTATCGCCAGCTTTATGAGGTGTACGTCCACCTACGTCCTTGTTATATTTTTTCTCAGTTTCGAATTTGTCCCAACGAACACCTAGGTTAAGCAACCATTGTGGATTAAATTCAATACTGTCTAAAGCATAGACTCCTACATTATGGCTACGCGTTGTAGATTGTGCTGTAATCGAACCAAGTTTATCTGTAAATGCACCATTTCCTGGATTATTTAAACTCGTACACCAGCCATTTGACATAGCTGCAGCAGAAGTACAGTTTTGAATATTACTGTCTAAAATGGTCGATGTAGTTTCACCAGCAGCATTAGTAAAAGTATGAACACCTTGATCGGTTTCTTGGAAGCTCCATTCAGTACCGATATTAAAAGAATGGTTTAATGAACCTGTATTAAATTTACCTCTTAAAGAAAGCTGATCGCTATAAGCATCGCTCTCTAAGATACGGCTTAAAGCACGTCGTGCAACAGTACCACGGTAGATGTTTCCTTTAGAGTCATCTGCATTGGTATAGATATAATCAGATTTAGATTTGTTATATGTAGCAATGTTTGCCAAGGTCAGATTTTCATTGAAATCGTGTTCAAGCTTAAACGTACCAATTTGGTTTTCACGTTTGTCAAAGTCACGTGCTTTCCAGCCATAGTAAGTTCCAGCTTTGACGCTTACAGGTTTACCATCGCCAGGAGTAACAGTTACACCAGGAGGAGGTGTTGTTGGCTTTGCATTATTGAATGGAATACCCGCATCTGGTTCATCATTGCTACGCAAATAATAATAACCAACAGAGCCACGTGTGTCAGAACCTAGACCAAAGGCGAGGCTAGTTGCGATACCAGCACGTGCAAATTCGGCTCCATCACTTTGTCCAGCTTTTTCATTTTCGTGCCCCATCACAATGACACGTCCAGCCATACCGTTACCGAAGTCTTTGTTGGCATCTAATTGAATGTGTTTATAGTTGTCGGTTCCGCCTTGAACGCTGCCTTGATAAGTATCGCCTTCATGAGCAACTTTAGGAATCAGGTTAATGCTTCCGCCAACGCTACCACCACCACCAAGGGCAGATGAAGAACCCTTAATAACTTCAACTTGTTCGATGGCAAACATATCGCGGCTTTGTGAAGTGGTATTACGAACACCATCCACATAAATAGAAGATTGACCGCTATAACCACGGATATAAGGCATATCTGTAAATGGTGTACCACCTTCACCTGCACCTAAAGTGATTCCTGGTTCATAACGCAATGCTTCTAACAGCGTATTAGAGTTGGTATCTTTTAAAAGTTTTTGCGAAAGAACAGAAACGGATTTAGGTGTATCTTTTAGAGGCGCGACAAATTTAGCATTTGCAGATTGATCAACTTTTAAAGACTCTTCTTGAGTTGCTTCCGTGTGAATGGTTGGCAACTGAGCTGTTTCTTCTTGAGCAATAGCCGTAGTCGCAACAACTGATAATGATGAGGCAATTGCTGCCGACACTAATTTTTTCCGCGTTTTAATAAATGACATTTCTGAACTCACAAAGAGTAGTAAAAATTCTTATGCGAATAATAATAATTCTTATTTATTTTACCAATTGTAAATGATTGGAATTGCCGATTAATGACTTTAAAGAAAATGTAAAAAATAATGATATTGTGTAACGATTTGTATATAAGTGCATGATTTTATATAAATATAGAAAAACCCTGCTAAGGCAGGGTTTTTTATTGGGATTTTGAATTTTAGAAATCGTAAGAAATAGATAACCAGTAGTTACGCCCAGAGATATACGTTCCGGACATAGCAGATCCTATCGAAAGGTATTTATATGCTTGTTGTACATCACCATTTAGGTCGTAATAGTCCATGTATTCGGTAAAGTCTTTATCTAGCAAATTATTTACAGCCGCATTAATACGTATCTGATCATTGAGCTGATAACTACCACCCAAGTTAAATAGGTTATAGCCAGAGAACTCATTATCGGTTTGCTTTTGAATATTCAATGCATCACCTGTTTGGCTTTCTAAGTAGCGGGGACGACCAGACTGATATTCATGTTGTAACCATAGATCAAATGCATCATTGATGTGCCATGTCGATGTGAGGTTGAATAAATGTTTAGCCGTTGACTCAAGTGCATAACCTTTGTTTTCGCCTTTGGTAATCTCAGATTCGGTAAAGGTGTAGGCAGCTTTAATATCCCATTCGGGAATGATTTGATATTTTAATGAGGTTTCGAGGCCATAGATTTCTGCCTCATCTGCATTAAAGCTCTTGGAATAAGATGTTACACCGTTGCCCAATCCAGAACAGTCACTGATACTGCAATTAAATTCTTTAGATATAGTTTTATCTTTAACAACATTAAAGAATGCAGTGGTATTAAAATCGAATCGATCCGAAGGCTGATAATTTAAGCCTACTTCATAATTAACCGAGGTTTCAGGCTTTAAATCAGGATTACCTAGAACTGGGGTGGTTCCTTGCCCACTAAAATTAATTATTCCATTGTGTAAAGCTTTAGCCGAAGGGGCTTTATAACCCGTACTCACACCACCTTTAAGGGTTAAGGCATCTGTTGTGTTCCAGACCAGATAAGCGCGTGGACTAAAATGCCCACCAAAACCTGAGTGGTCTTCATAGCGTCCACCAAAGGTAAAATGCAGACTATCCATCAGGTTCCACTCATCTTCTGCATAGAATGAGTAGGAATCCTTCTCAAACTCAGCTCCTAGACCTGCTATATCATCCACACTTTCAGCTTTTTTATACTCTGTACCCAAGGTCAATTTGTGATTTCTGAGAGTTGTAATGATATGGCTATCCACAACTAAATCTGTATTCTCTAGTGTACGATCGCGCCCCGCATAAGCATTACTAGGGAAAGTATTGGTCGGAATGGTACGCCCAATTGTTTCCGTTTTGGTTTGGCTAATATAAGTGTTCCATGTCCCGAAGTCATAATTACCATCATGACCAAGTGAATATTGTTCGCGGTTAAATTTTAGCTCATCTTTATAGCCACGTGCGCGCGCAGAAGTATCTTGGGTGCCTAGGCGGTTATCTGCATTGCTATAAGTTTGATTTGAATGGAAGGCATCGAGCCAAAGCGAATTTTGGTCATTCAAACTTAGATTTAATTTACCGCCAACATCATAGTTATCCGCTTCACTTGGACGAGGATCGCGTGAAGTCGAGCCAGCAACGATACGTTCAGAACTTTGGCGATCTAAATAGCTGCCACGAAGTTGTAGTCCAAGACGATTTTCAATAAGTGGGCCGTTGAGAAGAAAACTGGTTTTCCATGAGTCAGCTTCAGCTTTATGTTCCATTAAATTGCCACTTACTGTGACATTACCATGCCATTCATTGCTGATTTTTTTGGTAATAATGTTGATGACACCACCCATCGCCTCGGAACCATAACGAGTCGCCATAGGGCCTCGAATCACTTCGATGCGTTCAATCGCGGAAAGAGGCGGAAGGAAGCTATTTGATGTTTCTCCAAAGCCGTTTGGCGTAACGTCAGAAGATGTAGTTTGGCGGCGTCCATCAATCAAGACGAGGCTGTAATCATTCCCCAAACCACGCATTTTAATGTTTAAGCCCGCGGTTTTACCTACGCCCGAGCGAATATCAATTCCCGGTACATCAGCCAGTAAGTCTGCAATACTTGTGGCATTTTTCTTTTCAATATCTTCTTTGGTGACCACGCTGATGCTGGCAGGTGCATTTTTAATATCTTGTTCAAACCCCGCTGCGGAAACCACAATAGTTGAAAGTTGATGCGTCGAAGAGGAGGTTTCTGAACTGCTTTCCGCAAAAGCAGAACTGGTGGATAAACCAAGTAGTGCAAGACTGAGTGGGCGAAGGTTGAACTTACTCATAAATAGAATTCCAAAGTTGGACGAGATAAATAACTGAAAATAAATATAAATGTGATATTTCTTATATAATAATGATAAGGCTTATCATTTGCAATAAAAGCCGTTTAAAAAGAGAAAAATGATCGGAAATTTAGAAGGAAAAACAAAAGAACAAAAGAAATCAGATAAAATCTTGTGGTTTAACCATCCAGTTTTGTATATCTTTAAATGTTGTCATATAATGTGGCACTTTTTTATAAACTGTTATTACTAAATTTCGAGGAAGCCATGCAAGTAACTTCTGAAGCGGTTTCGGGCGTTGCCCGTCGTTTAAATGTATCTGTACCGACGAGCCGTGTGAACGAGCAATTTGAAGCACGTTTAAAACGCACTGCTAAAACTGTAAAGATTAACGGCTTCCGTCCAGGTAAAGTGCCATTAAATGTAGTTCGCCGTGAATATGGCGCGGGTATTTACCAAGAAGTGGTAAATGACGTTATCCGTGACACAGTATTCGAAGCAATTCAACAAGAAAAAATCAATGCTGTTGGCATGCCAAACATTGATAAAGTAGAAAACAAAGACGACGCCCTTGTATACGAAGCGACTGTTGAAGTTTATCCAGAAGTTGAAGTGAAATTTGACGGTCTAGAAGTTGAACGTAAAGCATCTTCAGTAGAAGACAAAGACGTTGATCAAATGATCGAAAACCTTCAAAAGCAACGTGCTTCTTGGATTGAAACTAAAGGCATGGCGAAAAAAGACATGCAAGTAACTTTCGACTTTGAAGGTACTGTAGATGGCGAGAAGTTTGAAGGCGGCGCTGCTGAAGACTTTAAACTAGTTTTAGGTTCTGGTCGTATGATTCCTGGCTTCGAAGACGGTATCGTTGGTATGAAGAAAGGCGAAGAGAAAGTTATCGATGTAACTTTCCCTGAAGATTACCAAGCAGCGAACCTTGCAGGTAAAGCAGCACAATTCAAAATTACTGTGAAGCTTGTTGAAAAGCAAAAACTTCCAGAAGTTGACGCTGAATTCCTTCAAATCTTTGGTTTAACTGAAGAAGAAGGCGTTGAAAAGTTAAAAGCTGACGTGCGTAAAAACATGGAACGCGAAGTAAAAAATGGTCTTCGTAACCAAGTTAAAGGCGCGACTTTTGATGCATTAGTTGCTGCTAACGAAGTTGAACTTCCTGCTGCAATGGTTGCTCAAGAAATTGATCGCCAACGTCAACAAATGATCCAACAATTCACTCAACAGTTTGGTGCTCAAGGTGCTAAAGCATTTGACAGCAGCATGCTTCCAGATGAATTGTTCAAAGAACAAGCTGAAAAATCTGTAAAACTTGGCGTATTGGTAAGCAAAGTATTGGCTGATGCTAAACTTGAAGTTGACCAAGCTCGCGTTGAAGCTTACATCGAAGACATGGCTTCTTCTTACGAAGATCCAGCTGAAGTTATCGAATACTTCAAAAATGACAAGCAACAACGTTCACAAATTGAAGCTGTTGTATTAGAAGATCAAGTCGTTGATCACATTTTAGCAGCTGCTAAAGTAACTGATAAAACTGTTAGCTATGAAGAATTGTTGAAAGAGCAACAAGCTCGTCAACAAGGCTAATTTAGCTTGAGTTAAAAAAGGCGCTTTGAGCGCCTTTTTTTATCTCATCAAGATATTAGCTTGTCCTATATTCACAAAGCTTATGCAAAAAATATCTGTTATTTAATGGGGAATATTTTGCAATTTCGGTCATTATCCCTCATATTGTGGATATGGGTTAAGTCACAAAAAATCTAGGAATAAATAAACGTATGTATGTTCCAACTATTGAAAACGCGTTAGTCCCAGTTGTAGTTGAGCAATCGTCTCGTGGTGAACGTTCATTTGATATTTTTTCACGCCTTTTGCGTGAACGCGTTATTTTTTTAACGGGTGAAGTGGAAGACAACATGGCCAATTTAATTGTGGCCCAGATGTTGTTTTTGGAAGCAGAGAACCCAGATAAAGATATTCACCTATATATTAACTCACCAGGCGGTTCGGTGACAGCAGGTATGGCAATTTACGATACCATGCAGTTTATCAAGCCAGATGTAGTGACTTACTGTATGGGTCAAGCTGCATCAATGGGTGCATTCTTATTGAATGCAGGTGCGAAAGGGAAACGTTATTGTTTAGAAAATGCACGTGTTATGATTCACCAGCCACTTGGTGGTTTCCGTGGACAAGCATCGGATATTGAAATCCATGCACGTGAGATTCTTTTCATTAAAGAGCGTTTAAACCGTTTGATGGCAGAGCATAGTGGTCAAGACTATGAAACTGTGGCAAGAGATACAGACCGCGATAACTTTATGACTGCACAGGCAGCAAAAGAATACGGTCTTGTGGATGAAGTGCTTAGCAAACGTCCATAAGTTTTAAGATTTTAGTATTGGAGTAAATATGTCCGAACATCCTCAAGGACAAAAGCATTGTTCATTTTGCGGTAAAACGCAGTCTGAAGTCGGGAAACTGATTGCAGGTGAGGACGCATACATTTGTAATGAATGTGTGGACGTATGCTTAGACTTAGTGCAGACCAGTCAACAGGTTGAATCTGGAGACTGGGCTGCGAAGCCTTTGCCGAAACCTCAAGAAATTCGTGCTGTGCTAGATCAATATGTAATTGGTCAAGATGTTGCGAAGAAAACCCTGTCAGTTGCAGTTTACAACCACTATAAACGTCTTAAAGCGACACATAGTGGACATAAGCATGATGATGCAGTTGAGATTGCAAAAAGTAATATCTTGTTGGTTGGGCCAACAGGTTCGGGTAAAACCTTGCTTGCTCAAACTTTGGCACGTTTACTTGATGTTCCATTCGCGATGGCAGATGCAACGACACTGACCGAAGCAGGTTATGTCGGTGAAGATGTTGAAAACATCGTGCAGAAGTTATTGCAAAAAGCCGATTACGATGTAGAAAAAGCTCAAAAGGGCATTATCTATATCGATGAGATTGATAAAATCACGCGTAAATCTGAGAATCCGTCAATCACGCGCGATGTATCAGGTGAAGGTGTTCAACAAGCGTTGCTGAAAATGATTGAAGGTACGGTTGCTTCGATTCCACCACAAGGTGGGCGTAAACATCCGCAGCAAGAATTCATTCAAATTGATACATCTAACATCTTATTTATTTGTGGTGGTGCATTCTCTGGTTTAGAGAAGATTGTGCAGCAGCGTCAAGAGAAAGGCGGTATTGGTTTTACCGCAGATGTGAAGAAAAAAGATGAAAGCAAACAGCTTTCTGACTTATTCCGTCAAGTTGAAGCAACAGATTTAGTGAAGTTCGGCTTAATCCCTGAATTCATTGGCCGTTTACCTGTTATTGCAACATTGGATGAACTGGATGAAGAAGCATTAATGCAAATTCTGACAGAACCAAAGAATGCATTAACGCGTCAGTATCAGCATTTGTTCGATATGGAACATGTAGATCTTGTGTTTGAAGATTCGGCATTACGTGCGGTTGCGAAAAAAGCGCTTGAACGTAATACGGGTGCACGTGGTTTGCGTTCAATTTTGGAAAATGCCTTACTTGAAGTGATGTATGACTTACCAAGCCGTACAGATGTGGGTACTGTTGTGGTGAATGAAGCCGTGATTAACGGTACTGCTAAACCTGAATTACTGCCTGAACGTCAACCGAAAATAGCGACTGAAGATACAAACAAAGTTGATTTAAAAGTGATTAACTCAAAATCTGCTTAATTTGTTATTCGTCTGAAACGTGCGGAAATTTATGATTTCCGCACGTTTTTTATTTGCAAGCCAAAAACTGAATGTTAATCTTGGGCAAAGGCGAGGATGCCTAAAAAATGGAATATATCCAAGATCCACCCTAATAAATAAAAGAAATACGCGGTGAGGGAAAATCATGCGTTCGTTTTATCTTATCTTATGCAGCAGTTTATTTTTATTCGGATGCCACAAGCAAGCAGTTTTAGAACACCCTGAATTAAGCTCGACACTCCATTCCGTGGATACCAGTCAGGCTCCTGGAATTGTCGAGCAGTACCGATTTGGGATGACTTCGGTGGGTGGTTGGGTTAATCAAAAATTAGGTCAACGTTACCATCCTGTGCAGGCGCAGCATAATCAAGCTGCCGTGGTTTATCTCTATCGTCCCGACAGTCGTTGGAATCGTCAGGAAATTGTGGCTTCTAGTCTTTTTATCAATAAATATCGAATTCCGAGTTTGCTGAATAATCATTATTACTGGTTGGAACTTCCTGCTGGAACTTATCGTTTATCGAGTAGCCGACCTTTGGGCATTCAGCATTTTCAAAAACCTAAATATTTAGATTTCACCGTTGAAGCAGGTACGAGTTATTACGTGAAATATGATGAAGAAAATCTGAGTACACGTAAGGAAGTCTCGGGTCCCTTAATTTTGATGCCTAACTCGATTGGGCAAAATGAAATCGCATTTACCCAACTGAAATCTGCAAGTTATAACTTTGTTGCGCAAGACCAACAAACAGGCGAGTTGCGTCATAAAGCACAAAAAATTAAAGCAGCAAAATATGATACTCAATCTGATGTGCAACTTACACAACCCTTTAAAATTTGGGATATTCGTACATGGTAATCAGCTTATTTGTTCTTTTTCAACTGTTTGAATAATGGCTCAAGTGTTTTTGCAACTTGCTGATTGATTTCGTTTTGCGTTGCAGGATCTTGCATCATTTGAGCCGACATCTCGATACTGTTGCGCATAATTTCACTCATCATTTTGCTACTTTTCTTATTAATTGATTGTCCAATCGGGGTTTCTAGGAATTGAATATTGGCAAGGACTTCTTCTTCAGTAAAGGTCTGCATATAAACATCTTTTAGCATTTGCATAAATTTTGGATCAGAAATCAATTTATTGCTAAAAGATGCAGTGATATCCGCAATTTGCTGGGCGGCTTTTTGTTGTTCTGTATTCAGCGCGGTTGTTTTGAACATATTTTTGAGCATTTCTTCTGCTTGTTGTTCATAAACAGGACGCATTTCTTGTTGGGATTGAGCCAAAGTCCCTTTAATGTCACCAAGTAGTAGGGCTTTTTCGACAGATGCTTCAGTTGCAGGTTTTGCGAAAGTGCTGAAACTGAGCGTGCAAAGTGTAAGTGTCGTCAGGATGTGGCTTAATTTTTTCATGATATTTAGAATGAACGATAGTTTTAGAAAGAGAAATTTTGGGCAAAAAAAAACCCTTAACAAGACCTTAGCATGTTAAGGGTATTGAAAAAAGCAAAACTTAGGGTTTAGCCTGCTGCAGCATCTACTACAGGGATTTTACCAATTTTCGCTTGCCAGATTTTCGGTGCAGTTGCATGTACCGATGTACCATTCACATCAACCGCAACCGATACAGGCATATCTTTCACAACAAATTTGTAGATTGCTTCCATACCTAAGTCAGCAAAGGCAACCACTTCGGCTTCACGAATTGCTTTAGAAACAAGGTAAGCCGCACCACCTACAGCCATAAGGTAAGTTGCTTTGTTATCTTTGATGGCTTCAACTGCCGCTGGACCACGGTCAGCTTTACCAATCATACCGAACATACCAGTCGCTTCTAAAACTTGGCGAGTGAACTTGTCCATACGCGTTGCTGTTGTTGGACCAGCAGGACCAACCACTTCATCGCCTACAGGATCGACAGGGCCAACGTAGTAAATGAATTTACCTTTAAGGTCAACTGGAAGCTCTTCACCATTGTTCAACATGTCAACCATACGTTTGTGCGCAGCGTCACGACCTGTATAGATTGTACCGTTAAGCAATAATGTGTCGCCTGGTTGCCATGCGTTCATTTCTTCTTGAGTAATCGTATCTAGGTCAACACGTTTAGAACTTGAGGAATCCCAAGTCACAGAAGGGTAGTCTTCAAGTTTCGGTGCTTGAATGTGTGCAACACCTGAACCATCTAATTGGAAGTGCGCATGACGAGTGGCTGCACAGTTTGGAATCATGCCGACTGGTTTGCCTGCAGCGTGGCAAGGGTAGTCTTTGATTTTAATATCAAGAACGGTAGTTAAACCGCCAAGACCTTGCGCACCAATACCAAGCGCATTCACTTTTTCGAAGATTTCGATACGAAGCTCTTCAAGTTTGTTCTGTGGACCACGACGAAGTAATTCGTCCATGTTGAGTTCTTCCATGAGTGATTCTTTTGCAAGCATCATGGCTTTTTCAGCAGTACCACCAATACCAATACCGAGCATACCTGGAGGACACCAGCCTGCACCCATAGTCGGAACAGTTTTAAGTACCCAGTCTACAATTGAGTCAGATGGGTTAAGCATTGCAAGCTTAGATTTGTTTTCAGAACCGCCACCTTTGGCTGCAACAGTAATGTCCACTTTGTTGCCTGGAACAAGTTTGTGATAAATCACAGCAGGGGTGTTGTCTTTGGTGTTTTTACGACCAAAAGCAGGATCAGCTAAAACAGATGCACGAAGGACGTTTGAGTTCTCTAAGTAACCTTGGCGTACACCTTCATTGATTGCATCATCGAGGCTCATGGTTAAATCAAATTTAACATCCATGCCCACTTCAACAAATACGTTAACAATACCAGTATCTTGGCAGATTGGACGATGACCTTCTGCACACATACGAGAGTTAATCAAGATTTGTGCAATGGCGTCTTTCGCAGCTTTGTTTTCTTCACGGTCGTACGCACGGCTCATCGCTTGGATGAAGTCTTGTGGGTGATAGTACGAAATGAATTGAAGCGCGTCCTTGACCGAAGTGATCAAGTCATCTTGCTTGATAATAGTTGTCATATCAAATATCTCTTGAGCGGGCTGTTAGCTAGCGGGCTAAATTATAAGGTATAACGTTACGGTTGTGGGTGTTTTGCTGAATTTTTGGGCTAAAGTTTAATGGATAAAATCGGTTATCAAGAACACCATCTTTCAGTAGAGATATTTATGTAAACGGGTTCCATCATTTGAAAAGTTCAATAATGGTTGAAGGAGATAAACTTAAGATATTGAATTGATTGTCTTTAGTGTGTGGGAGATTTGAGTGAATTTTAAAATGACAGGATTGTCATAAATTTGTCATAAAACTTTCACATAATAAGCGCATTCCAAAATAGAGCATTTTGTTATGACATCTGCAATTCTAATGGTTGTTGGTTTTAGTTGTTTTATTGCGGCAACTTGGTTTTACGGTCAAAAAGAAGATCAGGCTTAAGCTCTATCTTCTTTTTTTGTTTTAAGCTTTCTTCAAATCTTCAAATCTTCAAATCTTCAAATCTTCAAATCTTCAAATCTTCAAATCTTCAAATCTTCAAAT
>NZ_KE007368.1:0-122986 GCF_000400735.1 Acinetobacter tandoii DSM 14970 = CIP 107469 | reverse complement strand
TCTTCAAATCTTCAAATCTTCAAATCTTCAAATCTTCAAATCTTCAAATCTTCAAATCTTCAAATCTTCAAATGTCTCTTTTAAAGACGAGGTTTTTCCCATTTTCAGCATTTGCGAAGGCGAATAGCCAAAGTGGTTTTTAAAACGATGACTAAAATGGCTGCTGGAACTAAATCCATATTGCGTAGAAACTTCTGTGATCGTGGCAGTGGTGGTTTGTAATGTCTGATGTGCCAATTCCAGTCTTCGTAGCATCACATATTGATGCGGTGGCATATGCATGGACTGTTTAAACATATGCGCAAAGTGATACTCACTGAGCTGGGTTTGTTCTGCTAAATCGGACAGGGTTAAACTTAAATGTAGATGCTGATCAATCCATTGTAAAAGTTGTTTAAGGATATAAGGTGATAGGCCCCCTTTGACTTCAGGAGCTTGCCACTCAGTATGACTATAATTTTTAATTAAATGGTTAAGCAGTAGCGTGGTGGCAGTACTCATCTGCAAATGGTTTTCACGGTTTTGCCAGGCACTATTGAGTAAAAAGTGTCGATAAATCATCGCAATTTGTGGATCGGCGACAAAACTTTGTGGATTTAACTGTATTTGGCTTGGTTCACGGTCCCAGACTTGTTCTGCTACACGTTTTAAGTGTTGTTCAGTGTAGTACAAATGTACGAAGGTCAGTGGATCACGTAGATCCCAAGTAGATTCAAAGTCTTGTGGCAATAGGCACATATGGTCGGGGCCACCACCATTCTGCCAGCCGTGTGCGGTCTTTTGATAACTGTGATATCCACCCTGAATGTACATACTTAAAGTGTGGTGATTGCTACAGACTTGTACGCAGTCTTGGTTATTTTGCCACATGGCGAGCTGCATGCCTGAACCCAATTCTACTGAGTCGAGAAGTTGGGCTTTGTGTTGCTGTAATTGATCTAGAATCTGATATTTCATCTTCTACACGCAGTGCCAAATTGAGTAACTAGTGTAGGACTTCTATTCGGTCTTGTCATCCGTAGGCAAAATTCGGTAAAAAAATCACAAGTTGATGATAGTGACCGCAAGAAGCTGCAAGTATTGAGTGTCTTTGTTTCGAGATAATGTGCTTAAGATCATTAGCTTGGGTTGAAATTGAATGAATGCGCTGTTATATGCTTTGGTTGTGGTAATTTGGGGCACAACATGGATTGCCATTAGCCTGCAACAACAAAGCGGTATATCTGCCAATGTGGCGGTGTTCTGGCGTTTTTTTATTTCAGCAATTGTCTTGTTTGCTTTTATTGCCTTTTGGCGTAAATTGCAAAAACTGACAGTGAAAGATCATCTATTTTGCATGTTACAGGCCTGCTGTATTTTTGGTTTTAACTTTGTTTGTTTGTATTATGCAGTGCAATATGTGAGTAGTGGTTTAGAAGCAGTGATTTTCTCCATGGCAGTCATTTTTAATACCTTGAATGCCAAACTGTTCTTTGCACAGCAAATTCCGTCTCGATTCTATCCTGCGGCTTTACTTGGAGTGCTCGGGATTGTTGCTTTGTTTTGGCAGGATGTGATTGGCACTACATTAAACAGTCAAACCTTACTTGGGATATCACTGTGTATGATCGGAACCTATGGCTTCTCGCTGGGTAATATGATTAGTACACGCCATCAGAAAAATGGATTGGATATTTTTACGACCAATGCTTACGGTATGTTCTATGGTGCTTTTTTAATGGCATTGATTTCATGTGTACAACAGGACGACTTTTTCCCAACAATGCCTTTAAGTGCAATTTCGGCTTTAATTTATTTAGCAATTTTTGGTTCAGTGATTGGTTTTACTGCTTATTTCTATTTGGTGGGGCGTATTGGTTCGGGCAAAGCAGCCTATAGTACTTTGTTATTTCCGTTGGTGGCTTTAGTGATTTCAACAGTGTGGGAAAGTTATCAATGGCATTGGAATGCAATGATTGGGGTGGTGCTAATTTTATGTGGTAACGCAATTTTCTTTGTTAAAATGCCACAGTCAAAGAGTATACAACTTTCAAAACAAAGCTGAGTTTTGGGTAGACCACAAAGCAGATCATTCATGTCTTTAACATAAATAAGAAACGTGATGCCAAACAATCATTTATCAAAAAATATTATTGAGCTTTATCGGAAATACGCCCGCGAATGGGTGGCATTGCGTGGAGAATGGTTATTTGAAAAAGTCTGGTTAGATCGCATGTTGGCTTTGCTGCCAGATCAAGCAAATGTTCTGGATTTAGGCTGTGGGTCGGGGAAACCGCTTGCTACTTATTTAATTGAACAGGGTTGCGCAATTACTGGGGTAGATAGTTCCGAGCTAATGTTACAAATGGCACGAGCAAACTTTCCTGAACAAATGTGGCTTCAGGCGGATATGCGGCAATTTAATTTAGCGCAAAAATTTGATGCAATTTTGGCGTGGGACAGCTTTTTTCATTTGACGCAAGACGATCAACGGCAGATGTTTGCGCAATTTGCACGACATGCCAAACAGGGAACAATATTGATGTTTACTAGCGGTCCTGCACATGGAGAGGCAATCGGAGAGCTGTTTGGAGAGCCTTTATATCATGCCAGTTTAGCCCCAGAAGAATATCGTCATTTATTGGCTCAATATGGCTTTGATGTGCTGAATATGGTGGTAGAAGATCCTGAATGTACAGGACATACAGTGTGGTTGGCACAAAAGGGGAGCCAATAGGAGATTTTTTTGAAGAATTAACTTGGATGTATTGGGTATCCAATATGAGTTTTTACGGAAATTTCCACTCTCTTAATTGAGAAGATGAAATCTGATTATGGCATGAAAGTTGTATTATCCTGTTTTGGTAATTTTAATAATAAATAAGAATATATGGATACTTCTTTTGCTGAGCTGACTCAAAACTTACCGCATCGCCCTATTTTAGACAAAGCATTGAGTTATTTTGATGATCTCCCCAAAATAGCGATCGATTGTGGATGTAGTGCGGGAAATGAATCCACATTTCTGCTCCAGCAGAATTTTATAGTGCACGCCTTTGATCCATCTGTTCAGGCAAGGGATATCTGTCTTCAAAAATTTGCAGAGCATAATAATTTTATTTTTGCCCTTGACCGTTTTGAAAGCTATGAATTTCCTAGAGCGAGTTTAATTATTGCTTTATTTAGCTTGTTTTTCTGTGCTCCACATAGGGTGGACTATGTTTTAGAAAAAATTTCGAATGCATTATTCCCAGAGGGAATATTTTTACTTCAAGTGTTGGGAAAGGACGATACTTGGGTAGTACAAGAATCTACACAATTTGCTGGTTTTGAGCGTCGACAGCTTGAACAGAAGTTTTCAAAAGAATTTGAGATTTTATGGATGGATGAGCTGAAAGGCTATAAGCCCTTGGCAAATGGAACTCTGAAATTCTGGCATTTCTACGCTTTAATCCTGAAAAAGAAAGCTTGATGTTCTTTGATCAGATATTCAGTTGTCTATAAAGCAAAAAAAACCACTCTCGAAAGAGTGGTCTGGAAAACTGGAAAATTGTTTAAGAAGCTTTGCTGGCTTTGGCTTCAACTTGTTGTTCGGCTTGAATCGCAGTCAGTGCAATTGTGAACACAATATCATCCACCAACGCACCACGGGACAAGTCATTCACAGGTTTGTTCAAACCTTGCAGCATTGGCCCGACGCTTACAACATTGGCAGAACGTTGTACCGCTTTATAAGTGGTGTTGCCTGTATTTAAATCTGGAAAAATAAATACATTGGCACGGCCCGCAACTTTAGATTCAGGTGCTTTCGAGCGACCAACACTTTCAACAGATGCAGCATCGTATTGTAAAGGACCGTCAATCAGTAAGTCAGGACGGCGTTGTTTTGCGATGGCAGTTGCTTGGGCAACTTTCTCGACATCTGCACCTGCACCTGAAGTTCCAGTAGAGTAGGAAATCATGGCAATACGTGGGTCAATACCAAATGCTTTTGCCGAGTCTGCTGATTGAATGGCAATTTCCGCCAGTTGTTCTGCATCTGGATCTGGATTAATTGCACAGTCACCGTATACGTAGACTTCATCAGGTAACAGCATAAAGAACACTGAAGAAACTAAAGAGTATTCAGGTGCAGTTTTGATCAACTGGAATGCAGGGCGAACTGTATTGGCTGTGGTATGTACTGCACCAGAAACCAAACCATCGACTTGATCGAGTGCTAACATCATCGTGCCTAAAACCACGGTGTCTTGTAGTTGTTCACGGGCTTGTAATTCGTTGATTTTGCCTTTACGTGCCTCGACCATAGGTGCGACATAGTTTTCACGAATCAGGTCTGGATCAATAATTTCTAGGTCAAATGGTAATTCAATATTACGTGCTTTCGCGACCTCAACCACAGCTTCTGGTTTAGCCAAAAGAATACAATGGGCAATGCCACGTGATTGGCAGATTGCAGCGGCTTGAATCGTACGTGGTTCATCACCTTCAGGTAACACAATACGCTTTTTGGCATGAATAGATTTTTGGACCAGTTCATGGCGGAAAGCAGAAGGAGACAGACGTGGATTATAAGCACCCTTCAGGAGCTGAGCTAGCCATTCTTCATTAATATGACTTGAGACAAAGCGGGTGACTTGCTCTGCACGCTCAGTGTCATCCACTGGAATTTCATTGCTTAAGTTCATTAAGCTTTGCGCTGTTTCAAACGTACTGAGTGAAGTGTGTAAGATCGGTAAGCCTTGTTTAATTGCAGCTTGGCAGAAATCTAGAATTTGGCTATTAGGTGCATGATGTTCAGTCAATAATAGACCTGCAAGCGGCGTTCCATTACTGCTGGCTAAGCCACTTGCCAGCAAAACATCAATACGGTCTGAAGCACTAATAATTAATTCGCCTGCAACAAACTTATCCAGTTCGTGTTCAATATTGGCTGCAATCAGGCTGCTGTGTAGAACACGGCGTTGTAAGGCTTCACCTTGGCTAATCCATTCAGCTTGTAAATTGGCTGCCAAATCAGACATGCGCGGTACACTCAGTGTGTTGCTGAATGGTACCAGACCAATCACAGGTAACTGCGCTGTACCAATATGGGCATGAGTTTTTTGAATATCTGCTACAAATTTGTTGGTATCACTTACTAAGCGTAGGCTTGGATCGAAGGTTAATGGAATTTGCGCAGAACCTTCAGGCAAGCCTTTGGTGCGCATGAATAGCACCCCAGCAGTACGGTCACTTGATGCGCCACCAAAATGACGTAGTTGAGCTTCAACTTTTTCCGCTGATGCAGAGGCTTTATGAATATCTGCATTACTCACGATGATGACTTTTGCATCTAAAGCTTTTGCTAAAGCAGAGTTCAGTTCAGAGGCAAAAGCATCACGTGCATTTGGTAATAACCCTTCAACGATAATGATGTCATGTTTTTTTGCAATTTGACGATGTAGACGAACGGCTTCTTCTAGTAATTCATCACTTTCGCCACAGTTTAATTGCTGAGTGACGGTTGCATAAGGAATAGGTTCAACTGTTTCACTTTTGGTAAGATGCTGAAAAAGTGCACTGGTGCGATCAGCTTCAATTTTAGTTTCTTGAGAAAAAGGTTTAAGAAAGCCCGCTTTAACACCTTGGCATTCTAAAGCATAACTTAAACCTAAACATGCCGATGTTAGGCCAACGCCTTCACCAGTTGGGACTAAAAGAATTGTTTTCATAGTCGTTATGTATTCATTAAAAAAAGGAAAGGCAGTCAAGGCGCGATTGCTTAAGCAATCGCGGCAGTTGATTCAGGCTTTTTTGCAGTTGTCTGATTAACCTCATTGTCGACAACAATTGCTGTCTCTTTTGCGATACGACCTTCTTCATCGGTTGGAATCACCCAAATTTGTGGGCCAGTCCCTGCATCAATGCGGCCTTCAGTACCACGTTTGAGGTTGTTATTTTGTTCTTTGTTCAAGTTAAAACCGAAGTGCGGTAAGTAAGCCATGGTTTTTTCACGGATGTAAGCAGAGTTTTCACCAATGCCACCAGTGAAGAATAAACCATCTAAACGAGGTAAGCCACAGCTAAGTCCAGCTAAAGATTTTGCAAGACGATAGCAGAAAACTTCAATAGCCAAAGTCGCATCTTCATTGCCTTGTTCAGAAGCTTCAATCAAGGTGCGCATATCGTTAGACAAATTGTCAGATAAACCGAGTAAACCACTTTCTTTGTTTAGCATCTTGTCAATTTTATAGACATCCCAACCAAGGTTGGCTGCCAAGAAGCTGTGTAAACTTGGGTCTACATCACCACTACGGGTACCCATCACAATACCTTCGAGTGGCGTTAACCCCATAGAGGTATCAACACTTTGACCATTCCAGATGGCACAAGTCGAGCTACCGTTACCTAAGTGAGCTGTCAACCAACCGCCTTGTTTTAAGCTACCAGCCAACTCTGAACCACGTTCAGACACATAAGCGTGGCTAGTGCCGTGGAAGCCATAGCGACGAACATTGTGTTCAGTGTATAAAAATTTAGGCACTGCATAGCGGTAAGCATGTGCAGGCATAGTTTGGTGGAATGCAGTATCAAATACTGCAACTTGTGGCAATTCAGGGAATAAACGCATCGTTGCATCTATGCCAACAAGATGTGCAGGGTTGTGAAGCGGTGCAAGCGGCGTCGCTTCACGAATACGTTCAATAATTTCTGGGGTGAGTAATTCAGCTTTGGTCAATGTACCACCATGTACAACGCGATGACCAATGGCTTGAGGGTTATAGTGAGAAAGACGCTCTAAAATTGTTTCTAATGCTTTTTCGTGATCAGCATGGGGAATAGACAGTTCTAGTGGTGCGCCACCAACAGTGACACCTTTAATGCGGGCTTCAGCAGAGCCTAAGTTTTCTGCCAAACCAAAAATACGATCTTCACGGCGCTCTGAAACAAGTGCATATTTAATTGAAGATGAACCGCAGTTAATTACTAATACTGATGTAGACACGTTTATATACCCGAATTTTAATTGAAATAAGTCGTCCCTAAAGTGATCTTTATGCAGTACTTATCAATGCAATCCAGATCAGTAATAATGTTTTATCATGTGTTGATTTTCTGTCCTAGATAGACTTTAGGAGATTAGACTTAAGCACTATCGACCAGTGAAATAATAATAAATAAAATTTATAGGTTGATAGTTTTCATTTATTAATGAAATAGTGCTCAGACCTAAATTTTCCTTGTTGTACATCTTTAACACTAGCATGAGAAATGAATTTTGAGCAGGAGCTAAGTGTTGTTTTTATGCTTAGTTTTGATACTTGATTTCTGACCAGCGTACAATGACATAGGCAATTAATGCCACCATAAAAAAGACCAACATCATCCAAGCCAGACCTTGTAAGGTTTCGATGATCGTACGGTAAATTTCCAGTACCCAGCGTTCTTGAGTCAGTTCAATCACAATTTTTTTGTCATTTTCGGTATAAGTCAGCGGCGTGATGTATTTTTCCATATCGTAAATACGAATGCCTGAGGATGTTCCGACCACCATACCGGCAAATTTGGTGTATTTTGCCCAAGCTTCATGGATTGGATCGTGAATAATGCGCGCCAGAATAGCATTAATCGAATTGGAAAAAATTTTCATTACCGTAAAAGAAACCAGTAATGCTAGTAAAAAGGTACAAATGATCAAATAGTAAAACATGCGATTTCCCTTTTATCTTTTTCAATTTTTTTATCATGTTACAAGATTTAGGGTGGAGATAGTGTAGTCGCTGTGTTCAGCTTCATGGCTGAAACTGAACACTTAAAAATACTTTAGATAGAGAGGAATTATTGGCGAATTTGACCGTCGCCTAACACAATCCATTTTTGCGAAGTCAGACCTTCCAGACCGACTGGGCCACGCGCATGAATCTTGTCGGTGGAAATGCCGATTTCAGCGCCTAGACCATATTCAAAGCCATCAGCAAAACGAGTAGAGGCATTCACCATTACTGAGCTAGAGTCAACACGAGCAAGGAATTGACGCGCCAAGCTGAAGTTTTCGGTAATGATGGCATCGGTATGGTGTGAACCATATTTGTTAATATGATCAATGGCTTCATCCATTCCTGATACTACTTTGACTGCCAAAATTGGACCTAAATATTCGGTATACCAGTCTTCTTCACTCGCAGGTTTAACCCCTGAACCTAAAATACGTTGTGTTTCAGCGCAACCACGCAGTTCAACATTTTTCTCTGCATACAGCTCTGCAATGCGCGGTAAAAACTCTTCGGCAACGTTCTCATCAACCAAGAGGGTTTCCATGGCATTACACACGCCATAGCGATGAGTTTTTGCATTGAGTGCAATCGGTAGCGCCTTGAGTAAATCAGCTTGTGCTTCAACAAAAACATGGCAGTTGCCATCTAAATGTTTAATTACAGGAATACGGGCTTCATTGGTAATACGTTCGATTAACCCTTTGCCTCCACGTGGAACAATCACATCCACATATTCCGACATGGTGATCAAATGACCTACTGCTGCACGATCTGTTGTATTAATCACTTGAACTGAAGTTTCAGGCAAACCTGATGCTTTAAGTCCGTGCTGAATAGCAGCTGCAATGGCCTTATTCGATTCTAATGCTTCAGAACCACCACGTAAAATAATGGCATTACCTGACTTCAAGGCGAGTGAAGCGGCCTCCAAGGTCACGTTTGGGCGCGACTCATAAATCATGCCGACCACACCCAGCGGTACGCGCATTTTGCCAATTTGAATGCCGGTAGGGCGGTAGGCTAAATCTGTGATTTCACCGATTGGATCGACCAGACTGATGACATCTTTCAGACCTTGTAGCATAGCTTTAAAGCGTGTGGGGGTAAGTTCTAAGCGATCAAGTAATGCACTGTCTAATTGATTGTTACGGCCTTTATCCATGTCTATTTGGTTGGCCGCTAAAATCGCAGACTCATTGTTCTGTAATGCTGTGTAAATTGCTGACAAAGCATTGTTTTTAGTTTGGGTAGAAGCGCTTGCTAACACGCGTGAAGCTTGGCGTGCTTGTTGTCCTACCGTTTGCATATATTGTTCAATCGACTCTTGCATGGCGGTTTGATCACTTAGAAATTTCAGTTCCGATAGTAACAGCCTGTGTACTGACAATGAAGTATCTCAGTGAAAATAGATAAAACTTTAGCGTACAGGATGCATCCTATCGCTTTTAGGGCAAAAAAAGACAAGCGGTCATGGAATGAGTTGCGCCTAAAAACAACCTTTGTATATGATGACAAGCGATAATGACATTGACGTCTTACACAAAAATAGAATGAGTTTGTGCTTAAAAATAGGCACATACGTTGCATTAAGTAGTGTCTTGCAAAATAAAAATAAGACAAGGATGGAGGCAAGGAATATGAATTCCATTATCCAATTGGACGCGGAATTACAGTCATCAATAAACCGTCATGGTTTTTTTGATTTATATAATAAGCACAGCTTTAAACAGCCAGCTCGAACCACTTGGATAGATGGATGGAAAATCGAGTATATGGCGATTGCTGAACCTGAAACACTTCACCGTACCCCGATTGTGATTATTGGTGGCGCATTCCAAAATTTTAACTCTTATAAATATTGTGTAGAGCAACTGTTTGCCGCAGGACCTGTCATTTTAATCGATTTACCTTCTATGGGCGCAAATCAGCAAATTACTAATGTCGACACAGGGCTTTCGGCAGGAACATTGGAGTTAAGTGATCTTGCAGTCATGTTGGGACAGTGGTTGGATATTGTCGGGCTGAAGCGTGTTTCGGTCATGGGGATGTCTTTAGGTTCAGTATTGGCATCGGGTTTGGCAGATTTACGTCCAGAATTGATTGATCGCATGATTTTGATGGGGGTGATGCAAAAAACACGCAAAAGCTGGCGCATGTTACTTGAAGAATCTTTATTTTTAATGCAAGAACAGCGTATGGAGGAGTTCGGTCAGGCAGTCATTTTGTATTTGGTGAATCATGCCAAATTAGATGTGACGCGAATGTCACCAACGGCAAAACGGTTGTTCTTTCGGCAGATGGCAGAATTTACTGCGACCGAGCAAGAACGCTATGAAATTAACTGTAATCGCTTGCTGCGTTTAACTGATGTGCCTATTCCAAGTTGTAAGGTTTTGGTTGCATGTGGTCAATATGACAGTTTCACCTTGCCTTATGAAAATGCCAATTTTGCCTTGCAATGTCCTGATATGGAATTTGCCATGATTGCCAACGCGGATCATGTGCCACAATTACAACGCCGTAAAGAAACCATGCATTTATTCGCAACTTATTTGCGTGGCGAATCTATTCAGCAGTTAGATGGTATTCTGAATATGACTCGAGCGCAGTTATTAACCATGGAACGTCGAGGCGAAGCAAGAATTCAGGTGAGTCAACCATTTACTCATTTAACTCATCGTCATTCAGATTTACAGTTATCAACTGAAATTGAAGATATGAATTTCTTTGGTTTAAAACTCAATTTTACCCAAGGTGACAGTCAAATCGCTGCGCAATATCCACGTGATTTAGCTTTACATCTGCACGATGAAGAGGGTTCTTTTACGATTGAATGTTTAATCTTTGAGATAGGTGAAACACATGTTCGCGCTTTATTTAAGCATGGCAGTTTTGACGTGGCAGAACGTCTACTGCGCTATATTCAACGCCAGCAAGCCTTGATGATGTCGGCAAGTGCTTAAAATCTTGTGACCCTAAATTTGCAATCAAGGATCAATGAAAGGGGGAGCTATAAACAGCTCCCCCTTTTGTTTTAATGTTTTAAATCGGGATGTAAGGTACGGGGTTTACTTGTGGCGTGTAGCATCCAGACCAGATCGCCAAGATGTTCTTCCGATGTGGTTTCATCTGTTTGCACTTGGAAATAGAGTTTGGGTTGAATGACAGATGATGTTTGAAAACCCGCATCTTGCAAAAAAATCTGAAGCTCATTTGGTTGAGTAAAGTGAAAACTAAAGGCACTACGAGACATCATTTTTAACAGTTTGCTGCTGCTCCAAATGATATGTGCCAATTTATTTTTGACGGGTTCAGGATAAATATCGCTGAGATAGTGGATTTCGGGAAAATACTTCCCGTTATTGCTGATGGCTTGGAATAATTGTGCCAATGAGGTTTTATCAAAATAGTTAATCAGCCCTTCACTAATTACTACCAGTGGAAAGCGCGTGTCAAATTTTTGAAAAACCTGAGAAAATTCATCGCTAAAAATATCAGCACTCAGTACCTGAGGGCTATTGGATTCAAGTTGTTGCAGTGCTTGAGTTTTGACGTGTGCCATTTCGGGTAAGTCTAATTCTCGATAGACCAAATTAGGAAACTTGCGACGGAAACTCCAACCGCGCGGTGAAAGCCCACATGCAATTTCTAAGACTTGTAGTTGCGGGTGCTGGGCAATCAATTGATAAAGATGTTCATCAATCATGCGGTGGCGTTGCTTTAAGGTGCTGCGCATACTTCCCCCTACATAGCGTTCTGCCCAAGACTCTAATGGATGCACCAGTTTTGCTAAAAATTTACCTTTGGTAGTGGCAAAAACTGCATTTGAAATCCCCATTTGATACCAAATATAACCTGTGTAATGGGCTGTAAAAGAGATATGGCGATGTTGTGAAAGTCCTTCTGACATGTCTTCCTGACCTACTTTTTTGTTTTGATTTTAGTACAGCAATAGTTGCTGAAAGTGCTTACATCATAATGAAAAAGGAGCACTTTGTGGTGCTCCTTCCGTCGAATAGTTAGTTAGCATTTCTAAAGGCGGTAATGTTGTCTCTGACACGTTGCCATTCAGCACCCAGCGCTAAAGTTTCACCAATTTGAATATTCGGGATTTTCCCGCGCATACGTTCTAAACGTTGCTGATTTGGTAGAGGCAGTTCAGTCATGCCTGCCAAAGCAATACATTGTGCAGCACGATCATTACATACCAGCCCCATATCACAGCCTGCTTTCAGTGCAGCTTGAATGCGAGCATCGGCACCGCCTGCAACACAGGCCGCTTGCATGCTTAAGTCGTCAGAGAACAGTACGCCATCAAACTTTAACTCTTGACGAAGAATGTTTTGAATCCAGAACTCAGAGAAGCCTGCTGGGTTCGGATCGACCTGATCATAAATTACATGAGCAGGCATAAGGGCATCGAGTTGCGGCATCAGTTGAATAAAACTTTGCATGTCTTTAGCAAAGATTTCGGCATAGGGACGTGAATCAATGGCAGCCGCGACATGTGAGTCTGCCTTCACTGAGCCATGCCCAGGAAAGTGTTTGCCTGTTGAAGCCATACCTGCACGTTTCATGCCTTTCAGAAAAGCACTGGCAAGTGGCACAATGTCTTGCATGTTCTTGGCAAAACCACGGTCACCAATCACATCGCTAATGTCGTTTAAGTCGAGTACAGGTGCAAAGCTAAAATCAATCCCAACAGCCAAAACCTCAGTTGCCATGAGCCAGCCGCATTGTTCAGCAAGGTCTAATGCCTGCTCAGCATTAGTCTGGTATAACTCACCAAAGCGGCCCATTGCAGGAAGTAGGGTAAAGCCTTGTTTTAAACGTTGTACACGACCGCCTTCCTGATCGACCGCAATTAAAATTTCAGGACGAATTTGACGCATATGATCGGTCAGTGCACGGACTTGTTGTGGGGACTGAATATTTCGTGCAAATAAAATAACGCCACCGACTTGCGGAGCTTGCAATAGTTCAATATCTTCTTGGGTAAGTTCTGTGCCAGCGATGTCTAGCATCAATGCGCCAATCATATCGGTGTCCGTGTTTGAATTATTTAAATAAAAAGGCTGAAGGGATCAGCTTCCGCGAAACAATACCCGAATTTTGCAATGATTTGCTACATTTTGTCAGCACAGATTATGATAAAACTACACGACATAAACATATTTAGTTGTTTAAGATGTTGAATCTGCACCATTCATGTTGAATAACGAAGCAGTAATTTTGGTCAAAAACCAAGGAAGTACAAATTATTTATGAAACTTCAAACAATAGCTTGTGCAGTTGCCATTGCGACTGGTGGTTTGTTTTTCACACACGCAATCAATCAAGCAATTGCAGCCAACGATACCGCTGTAGTCTCAAAATCTGTCGTGCCAACAAAAGAACAAGCGCTGGTTTCACGACAATTGGCAACCTTAGTTGACCGTCAACATTATTTAAATATGCGTTTGGATGCAGATACTTCGAATCGTATTCTCGATTTTTATCTGGACAGCTTAGATCCAGACCATACGATTTTTCTGAACTCAGAAGTTGAGCAATATAAGAAACAATATGGGGCGACCTTTGGTGCGGCATTAAAAGCGGGGGATTTAACAGGTCCCTACGCGATTCATGCCCAATATCGTGAGCGTTTGGCGCAGTTTTATGAGTTTATGTTGGCAGAGCTGAAAAAACCGCAAAACTTGAATCAGCCAAATGTCTACATCGATGTTGATCGTGAAAAAGCGGCTTATTTTAAAAATACTCAAGAGCAGCGTACTTATTGGCACAAAATGCTGGTGTCACAACTCATCAATTTGACCATCAGCAAACAAGAAGAACTGGCTAAGCAAAAAGTGTTAAAAGATAATCCTGAACTTGCCAATGGGCAGGATTTAACCAGCCCAGAAGATTTAACACCTGTTCAGACGCTGACCAAGCGCTATACCCGTCAATTGGAACGAATTAGCCGTACCAAAAGTGATGATGTTCTAGATAAAACCTTAAATGCAATGATGCTGACCTATGATCCGCACAGCAACTATTTCCCACCTGTCGATGCGATGGAATTGAACCGTCAAACGACTTTGCAGTTGGAAGGGATTGGGGTATCTATTCGTCCAGAACGTGGTAATGAAGACTATACCAAGATTGAAACTATTGTAGATGGTGGGCCTGCAAGCAAAACAGGACAAGTGAAGTCGGGTGACCGCATTATTGGTGTGGCACAAGATGGCGAAAAAATGATAGATGTTGTGGGTTGGCCAAGCAATGAAATTGTGGGGTTGATTCGTGGTAAACGTGGAACCAAAGTAACTGTACGCTTGTTGGCAACAGGTGCTTCAATGAGCCAAGCACGGAATGTGACAATTGTTCGTGATGTGATTCAGGAAGAAGATGCAGGGGTACGTTCACGTGTGGTCGAAGTGAAACGTGATGGTAAAGTGCACCGCATGGGTGTGATTGAAATCCCATCATTCTATTTGAATTATCGCGCACGCCGTGCAGGTAACGAATATCGTTCAGTGTCTGAAGATACCAATAATGCCCTGAAAGACCTACAAACGAAAAATGTAGAAGGTATCATTATTGATTTGCGTAATAATCCGGGTGGCTCTTTAGAAGAAGTAGCACGTATGTTAGGGCAGGTGATTAAGTCGGGTCCAGTGGTACAAATTCGTGATGGCAATGGTAATGTAAGCGTGTTTGAAGATGATGATGGTGGCGCGCAAACCTATGCTGGTCCACTGGCAGTATTAGTTAATTTGGCTTCTGCTTCGGCGAGTGAAATTTACTCTGCTGCGATTCAAGATTATGAGCGTGGCATTGTGATTGGTAGCACCACCACAGGTAAGGGGACTGCGCAAGTTCAACTGGACAGTTTGGCTTATGGGCAGGCGACCTTGACTCAACGTAAGTTCTACCGTGTGACAGGGGGAAGCACACAAAACAAAGGTGTCATTCCAGATGTAACATTGGTGGATATCTATAATGAAGAATTTGGTGAACGTAAAGCGAAGAATGCCTTGAAATGGGATACCATTCCAACAGCACCATTCAAGCGAGAAGGCTCTGTTAAACCTTATGTGCAACAACTTGATCAAGCTTCTGAACAACGCGTGAGTGTTGAGCCACAGTTCAAATATTTGGAACAGCGTAAAGCGATTGCGAAAAAATCGGATGAGCAAAAACGTATCGTGTTGGATATTGAGCAACGCAAAGCGGAGTTAATTGCGCTAGAGCAAGAAACTTTGAAGGCAGAAAATCAGCGTCGTCAGGCAACAGGTCAAAAGCCATATGCAAATTGGGAGAGTTACCAAGCTTCTTTAGATGCATTGGCAGAGTCTCGTGCCAAAATGAAAGCTACACAACGTCCTGCATTGCCTGAAGAGGAAGCATTTGTGACCGAAGCTGCGAATGTATTGCTTGATTATACGAAAATACAGAAAGTGAAGTCTTAATTTTTTAGTAGGATAGACTGGATTTAGAGCCAGTCCAAATGGGCTGGCTTTCTTACATTTTGAGTATAAAAAAGACATAAAAAATAAATGGATAACAGTTGATTAAGACAACTATTAGTAAAAATAATCCAGAATAAACACTTGACCAAAACGATAGAGTATTAGATTCTAAACAAGATTATAAAATTTGAAAAAAACTTAACGTTTTTTATCGCTTGAGAGCTCGACTTTGAATGTATTGATAAAAAAAAGATGACCTAAACGGAAGCTTTATATGGTTCATATACATTATGATTTAAGCCTAGTTATAGGTTCTATTTTATTTGCTTTGTTGGCATGTTTAATGGTCGTGTCACTCGAACAGTTATTATTCCGTGGGCCGCAGCAGAAGCTTCACAAAGTCATTTTGGTGACCAGCGGGTTGGTGCTTGGGGTTGCCATTTGGTGTATGCATTTTATTGCTATTTTTGCCAGCCATTTTCCAGAACCATTTAGTATAGATTTTTGGTTGACCTTAACTTCTTATTTCATTGCATTTATTGCTTCCACATTTGCTATTTGGTTAATTACCCGTCCAACCTTATCATTTGCTCGTCTCATTATGGGGGCAGTTTTGATGGGATTAGGGATCTCTGGTATGCACTATACAGGGATGCTCGCATTAGAATTACCGTCTTATCATATTCAATATGATGCCATGTTGGTGCTGTTCTCGATTATTTTTGCAATCTGTGGTTCAGGTTTAACGTTCTGGTTAACATTTAAATATAAAGCTGCAATTAAATATCAATTCTGGTTAAAGCTGTGTATTGCATTAATGCTGTCAATCACGATTGTTGGTATGCATTTTAGTGGTATGACCGCCACCAGATTTGTCAAACATGCGACGGATTTAATCACTTTAAATCAATCAGGTTATAGTCTAATTTTATTTACCGTATTATTGGTGACTTCTCTGATTTTTATTGCCGCTTTTTTTGTAGCAGTATTAGAGCAGCGTTTAGAAGAGCGTAACTTACAACTATATAATGCAAACCAAGAGCTGGCGAAACAAGCAGTTAGGGATAATCTGACCAAGCTACCGAATCGTTTGTATTTGGCTGAATATGCCCATTTTCTATTTACCAATCACCGTTATAACGACCAGAAAATCGCTTTTCTTTTTATTGATTTAGATCGTTTTAAGAGCGTAAATGATGTCTTTGGTCATCATGTGGGTGACCAATTGTTGGTACAGCTTTCAAGCCGTATTCATGCCCAATTGAATGAACATCAAAAATTACTCCGTATTGGGGGAGATGAGTTCTTGCTGGTGATTGAAGATGCGAGTTTAGAACAAGCTGAGCATATGGCAAATGTTGCACTTGAACAAATTCAAAATAGTTTTTTGATTGCAGGAAAGGAAATTAATATCTCGGCAAGCGTTGGCATCGCGATGTTTCCTGAACATGGCAATAATTTGCAAGATTTATTAATCAATGCAGATGCGGCCATGCTTTCCTCTAAATATCAGGGGCGTAATACCTATTCGGTGTTTAACTACACGGTAGATCAGCAGGAAACTAAAAGCTTAACCAAATTAATCAATGATTTATATAAAGCTGTGGAAGAGCAGCAATTTATCTTGTTTTACCAACCTAAATTTACTACTCGTGATCATCAAATTTGTGGTGTAGAAGCGTTAATTCGTTGGCAGCATCCAACTTTGGGGTTATTAACTCCGAATATGTTTATTCGGGGGGCAGAAAAGACTGGACTCATTATTGAAGTGGGCTATTGGGTATTGGAACAAGCCTGTCGTCAGATTCAAATTTGGGAAAAAAATAACGCCCCGTTTTTCCCCGTTGCTGTAAACCTCTCTGCAGTGCAATTTGAGCACAAGCATTTATTCACCAACCTTGAACAGTTATTTGAAAAATATCAAATTGATCCAAGTCATTTGATGATTGAAATTACAGAAACGACTGCGATGCATCATATTGAATCCAGTATTTTGAGTTTTGAACGTTTGCGCCAAATGGGCATCAAGTTGGCAATTGATGATTTTGGAACAGGTCATTCGAGTTTTCTGTATTTAAAAAATCTTCCAGTAGATGAACTGAAAATAGACCGTGAGTTTATTTATGATTTAGAAGTCGACTCTAAAGAGGAAATGATTCTAGAAAGTATTATTCAACTGGCGATTAAACTTGGTTTGGTGGTGACTGCTGAAGGGGTGGAATGTGCCTCACAAGCCGAAATTTTATCGCGTTTAGGCTGCCAACAGCTACAAGGCTATTTACTGGCTATGCCCATGGAAGTCGAACAACTCGAACACTTTTAACTACCAAACTAAAGTGTGGTGGATGGTTCTCGTCTGATTTTGATTGTTCAAGATTGTTCCTTGAGCGTAATTAAATTTTAAAGCACCAGTTTAAGTTACATACAGATGCGATTGCGTCCATTCGCTTTGGCTTGATATAGGTTTTCATCGGCCAGTTTCATTACCGCTTTGATATGTGCAGAAGAGTCAGGCCAATGTGCAAGACCAATCGAAATGGTGATCGGGCCAATCCCTTCAATTAAAGTCGATTCTAATTTGAGTCTTAAGCGTTCTGCCAATTTATGGCCAATATTCAAATCTGTACTTGGTGTTAGTACGATAAATTCTTCACCGCCAAAACGGCAACACACATCGTTATCACGGAAGTTGGCTTGAATTAGTTCAGCCACTTTTTGTAAAACCACATCGCCTTTGTCATGTCCATAGGTATCATTGACTTGTTTAAAGTGATCAATATCAATGGCAATCACACAAAACTGGGTTTTGGCATTAATCAATTCTTGGGTAAATACATCCATACCTCGACGGTTATAAAAGCCTGTCAGTGGGTCAGTGTTGACGTGGTAATTTAGCTCATTAATCCTCTTTTTAAAGTTTTGAGCACTTAGTAGTAAAGAGAGGCGGAATTTTAAAACTTCAAAATACCAAGGTTCAATGCTTTTGATTCTTTGATCGATATCTGGAGTATTCAATACACTGGCCATTTTTGCCAGTTGTTCTAGTGGGTTGGAAATAAGATAAGCAATACGCCAGACGATAAAGAAAATAACCAGATAAAAGATCGACATACCGAATAAAGTTTTATAAACAATACTGGTGGCTTGTTCTAATAATACTGCTGTGGGCTGCTGAGAAATGATGATCCATTTGGTGGAAGGCACATAGGCAAAACCCGCGAGATTTTCTCGCCCTTGACTATTTATCAATTCAATTTTTCCATACTTGGTTGCTTGAATTTGAGCAAGCCCTGAGTTGTGCGTGACTGTTTCACCAATACGTTTAGCATCAGGATGAAAAATAATGCGATTGTATTGATCAAGCACATACATATAACTGTTTTGATAATTATATTTGATACTGAGTAACTCTCGGATTAAATTATTTTTCTTTAAATACAACGCTCCGCCAATAAAACCGAGATATTGGTGGTTTTGGTCAAAAATCGGTTGGGAGATAAAGACGATTAAATTATGTCGAATGGAATAGTAAGGATGTGTGATAACAGGAGCTTTTTTTTCTAATGACAGTTGAATGCCATAGGTTTTATTGACTTGCTGTTTATTAAATGCCAATTGTTCAGGGGCATAGCTGACAAAACGTCCTTCTTTATTAATCACCACGACACTATCAAAAAAATCTGATTGATAACGTAGACGATTGACTTCATTTTGTAGAGCGGCAGGGTCATCAAAAGAATGCCCCAAAATTTCTGCACTATATGCCAGTTGCTTAACTAGACTTTTAAATTGTAAATCCGTTCCTTGCGCAATTTTTGAAGCATAATCAAAATTAACTGATAATGAATTTTCAATTAGTTGTTGACGCTGAATGTAATAGCTCACTGCCAGTGAAATCACGAATAGGCTAAATACACTAAACATGGCAAGAAAAAGAATTAACTTTCTCAAATCTAGATTGAGCTTTGAAAGTAGCCTTTGCAGAGAGGTCATCACAATATGGGTCAGGTGCTGTTGAAAATGTCGTATATGCTAAATGCTGTCGAGTGACGATATTGGATTGAAAGTCAGTCTGAATAAAACTTGTTTTACATAGGACAATGTATAGAGAAACGAGATAAAAATCTAGTTTTGATGAAATTTATCTATGCGTTTAATACGCGTATGACTGGTCAACTCAGAGATTAAGTATTATATTGTTTTTGTAAATATATTTTAATTTTTTGTATCATAATTAAAAAATCGGTTCTTAATTAAAGGTTTAGCTCAATCTGTACAATCTACCTTCGCAATGTTTGATTTTTCCGAGGCAATTATGAACATACAACTCTTAGAAATTGGCTCAGAAACCGAGCAGTTAAGTGCTTGTAGACTTTCATTACTGTTGGGGATTACCTCATCACAGAATCAGATTGCGACTTATCTCAGATTGGCACGTCAATTGTTGGCAGTAGATTATGCTGTTTTACAATTTAATAATGAGCCTTATGCATGGGTGTCAATGCAGTCAGGTTTAAAAGCTTATACCAGCCCTTCATTGTTTCCAAATTTGGTTAGACATGCGTATATCGATGAGCGACATCCTGATTATTCGAAATTTTTAACAGTGATTTCGACTTTAGGCTTAGTATCACAACCCCGTTTAGTTATTTTGAATTTACAAAATAGCCAAGGTGATTCGGTTGGTCATGTGGCTTTATTTGGTCCTCAAACACAAGCATTTTCGCAAGATCAGATTCAGATGGTGCAAGAGTTATTCGCTAGTTTAATGAAGCACATTGAACTTAAAATCGATTATGCCGAACTAAAAGAAATGTATGAGCAGCAGTCTGCATTAAATTTTAGTAAAACCAAGTTTTTTCAAATTATTGCGCATGATTTACGTGCTCCTTTTCATGGCTTGCTTGGATTTTCAGAAGTGTTAGCCCAAGAGCGTGACAGTTTGGATGAAGACAGTATTCAGAATATTGCCGACTATTTACATGACACGACGCAATCTACGTATAGTTTATTGGAAAGTTTGCTTAATTGGGCGATGGCAGAAGGTGGTCGTTTTGTCTTCCATCCGATTAATTTCCAGTTAAAACAAGCTTCAAAAATTGTTTTTGATGTGCTGAATGGCTTAGCCATTAAAAAGAAGATTCAATTGATTGATGCTGTACCCGAAGAAATTAAAGTTTTTGCTGATATTAATATGGTCACTTCGGTGATTCAGAATTTAGTTTCTAATGCATTAAAGTTTACTCATATGGATGGTTCTGGCGTAGTCAAGATTTCTGCTGAAGTCACAAGCAAAGGGGTTGAGATTGCGATTCAAGACACAGGTTTGGGTATGACTTCGCAACAAATTGAACAGCTATTTCAACCACGGTTAACGGTCAGTTTTAAAGGCACGGATGGCGAAAAAGGCATGGGGCTTGGTTTAGTATTGTGTAAACGTTTTGTAGAAATTAATCAGGGCGAAATCCAAGTCCAATCCAAAGAGGGGGAAGGTACTTTATTTAAAGTGATTTTGCCGCAAGCGGAATCTTATTTAGCCCTGAGTCAAAACCAAAAGAAAAAAGAAACTTCGTCTTAATCACATATCTTTTCCAGATGATTCATATTGTTCTAAAAAAATCGTTCAAAATGACACGCATTCGGTAGTATCCCAGCATTTGATTGAGTACACTCGAAATGAAGTCGAATTCAGACTTATGCCCAATATCGGCTCTGATTATTTCGAAATATGCTGAGTATTCGGTCAGAACTTCACTGATTCAAAGTGTCCTTCATGCTTGAATCTGGGTGAAAACTGGAATGATTATCTGCAGATGAAAATTAAGATGTCATGAATTTCGATCGTCGAAAAATAAATTGAATGAAGCATGTGCTAAAGCAGGAGAAAAACGCTTGATGAACGCTGAACAATTGCAGAAAACGTTGTGTGCGAGCCAATATGCAGAACAGGTTTTGGCAATTCATAAGAGCTTATTAGAACAAGATTATGGCGTTGATCAGTTTCAGACTTCACTCACCACCTCGCAAATTTTTTTACACGTTCACCAAGAATTAGACAACGTAGAAGATGAAACTACATGGCTACGCTTAAGTCGAATTCTGCGGGCACGTTTGATGTTTCGCTGGATTTGGCAAGACGCGAACCAATTGACCGATGTTGTGACCTTAACACGCGAGCTATCCGATTTTGCGGATGCGATGGTTTGTGCAGCGAAAGATTTTGCACGTAAACCTCTGGTTGCCAAGCATGGTGAGCCAATAGGCTATAGCGGTAAAGTCCAAGACTTGATCGTGATTGCCATGGGAAAACATGGTGCACAAGAGTTAAACCTATCGAGTGACATCGATCTGATTTTTGCCTTCGATGAGCAAGGCGAAACCAATGGGCGTAAATGTATTGAGGTCCAGCAGTTTTGTATTCTTTGGGGGCAAAAGCTGATTTATTTACTGGATCACATGACTGCCGATGGTTTTGTGTTCCGTGTGGATATGCGTCTACGTCCGTGGGGAGATGGATCTGCGCTCGCAATTAGCCATGTAGCTTTGGAAAAATATTTGAGTCAGCATGGTCGTGAATGGGAGCGTTATGCTTGGATTAAAGCCCGTATTGTGACGGGTGGCAAGGAAGGGGATGAGTTGCTTGCCATGACGCGTCCATTTGTGTTTCGACGCTACGTTGATTACACCGCATTTGAAGCCATGCGCGAAATGAAAGCCATGATCGAACGAGAAGTGGCGCGTCGTAATATTGAAGATGACATTAAACTAGGTGCAGGCGGGATTCGTGAAGTTGAATTTATCGTACAGGTATTCCAGTTAATTTATGGCGGTTCAAAACTTGAGTTGCAAGATCGTCAATGTCTGGTGAGTTTGCATCATTTGGGTGAAGTCGGATTACTTGATCCACAAGTGGTGGTTGAACTGGAAGATGCCTATTTATTTTTACGTCGAGTTGAACATGCTATACAAGCGTTAAATGATCAACAAACACAATCTTTACCTCATGAGCCTGAGCTACGCCAACGTATGGTAGAAACTTTGGGCTATGCTGACTGGCAAGCATTTCTGGATGTGCTCAACCAAAAGCGTGCCAAAGTCATTTATCAGTTTGAGCATTTGATTAAAGAAAAAGAACCTGACCCATTGGTCGAGAGTTTTGGTCAGTTAGAACAACGTTTACAAGCCGTATTGGATGACGATGCTAAAAATTTGGTGCATGAATTTTGGTATGGTAATGCTTTGAAAAAGTTGCCTGCCAAAGCCGTGCAGCGTTTAAAAATGTTCTGGCCACATTTGATTGAAGCGATTTTAGAGTCGGATAAACCACAAACTGCCTTATTGCGTTTAATGCCTTTGGTCGAATCGGTAATGCGCCGTACTGTGTATCTAGTGATGTTGATTGAGAGCAAGGGTGCACTACAGCGTTTAGTCAAAATGGCGACTGTTAGTCCGTGGATTTGTGAAGAATTGACGCATTATCCCGTATTGCTAGATGAATTTTTATCGATGGATTTTGAATTGCCTCGCCGTCAGGATTTACAAGATTCATTACGTCAGCAATTGCTGCGTATTGAACTCGATGAAGTCGAAGACCTGATGCGGGTGTTACGTCTCTTTAAAAAATCTAATGTTTTGGCGGTAGCAGCCAGCGATGTTCTAGCTGAAAGTCCACTCATGAAAGTCTCTGATGCCTTAACCGATATTGCGGAAGTATCGGTGAATGCAACCTTGAACATGGCATATCAAATGGTTGCGAAAAGACATGGCTTTCCACTCGATATTGAAGGGCAGCGCTGTGCCATTGACCATATGGCTTTTGCCGTTGTGGGCTATGGTAAGGTGGGCGGCATTGAGTTGGGCTATGGTTCGGATTTAGATTTGGTGTTTATTCATTATATGGATGAACAAGCAGATACAGATGGCCCGAAATCCATTAGTGGCTTTGAATTTGCCATGCGGGTGGCCCAAAAGTTTATCTCATTGATGACGACACAAACCCTCGATGGTCGAGTCTATGAAATTGATACACGTTTACGCCCTTCGGGTGAGGCTGGTGTTTTGGTTACCAGTCTAAAAGCCTTTGAGCAGTATCAACTTAAAAATGCTTGGTTATGGGAGCATCAGGCATTGGTTCGTGCACGTTCGATTGCAGGCGAAGAAACACTGCGGGAAAAGTTCGAGCAACTGCGTTGCCGAATCTTAACCTTGCCTAGAGAAGAGGCCAATGTGCGTGAAGAAGTGTTCAAAATGCGTCAGAAAATGAAAGACCATTTAGGTTCTTCTAAAGAACAGCAAAAAGATGGAATTTTTCATTTAAAACAGGATGCAGGTGGTATCGTTGATATTGAATTTATGGCACAGTATGCTGTGTTAGCCTGGAGTGGGTCGAATCCCGATCTCGCCCACTACTCCGACAATGTACGAATCCTTGAAGACGCTGCAAAAGCAGGTTGCTTATCCAGTAACGATGCAACAGCATTGATTCAAGCTTATCTCAGTGAACGAGCCGAGAGCCACCGTTTAGCGCTTGCGAATCAATCCATGCAAGTCAATGCTGCGGATTGGCACAATACCCGCGTGATCGTTTGCAAGTTATGGCAAAGATTAATAGATCCAACTGCTACGGCTATGTTGGATAAAAATGACAGTATATAAAAATTTGGAGTGTGTGCCATGAATTTGGCTGATCGTGATGGTTTTATTTGGCAAGATGGACAATTGGTTGATTGGCGTGAAGCGAAAGTTCACGTTTTAACGCATACTTTGCACTACAGTATGGGTGTCTTTGAAGGTGTGCGTGCTTACGAGACACCAAAAGGTACAGCGATTTTCCGTTTACAAGACCACACTAAGCGTTTGCTTAATTCTGCAAAAATTTATCAAATGAAAGTTCCATTTGATCAAGCGACGCTAGAACAAGCTCAAATTGATGTGGTTCGTGAAAATAAATTAGCATCTTGCTATTTACGTCCGTTAATCTGGATTGGTTCTGAAAAACTTGGTATTGCAGCGACGAACAACACGATTCATGCAGCAGTTGCAGCATGGGGTTGGGGTGCATATTTGGGTGAAGAAGCTATGGCGAAAGGGATTCGCGTAAAAACTTCTTCTTTCACGCATCACCATCCAAACGTGACGATGTGTAAAGCAAAAGCTTCGGGTAACTATACTTTATCGATTCTTGCTCACCAAGAAGTTGCACATTCTGGTTACGATGAAGCAATGTTAATGGATCCTCAAGGTTATGTTTGCCAAGGTTCTGGCGAAAATGTATTCCTTGTGAAAGATGGTGTGTTACATACCCCAGATATCGCTGGTGGTGCGCTTGATGGTATTACACGTCAAACTGTGATGACTATTGCCAAAGACTTGGGTTACCAAGTTGTAGAACGTCGTATTACTCGTGATGAATTCTATATTGCGGATGAAGCCTTCTTCACAGGCACTGCTGCTGAAGTTACTCCAATTCGCGAATATGATGACCGTCAAATTGGTTGTGGTGCACGTGGTCCAATTACAACTGAAATTCAAAAAACCTATTTTGATGCAGTTCAAGGTCGTAATGACAAATATGCACACTGGTTGACTTACGTAAACTAAGTTGATCGGTTAAGATCAAAAGGCGAGACTTCGGTTTCGCCTTTTTTATTGAAATTTTATCATGGTTTAAGTTTATGCATATTGTCTATGTTAGTGATGGAAAGGCGGGACACCGTTCACAAGCACTCGGCTTGTTTAAAGCTATACAAAGACAATCTTCAGAAACGGTCAGCTTTGAAGAAATTTCGATAGAAGATTTAGCTTTATTTTCACTTTTGCTCGGATTATTCCATAGATCAATTCCACGGTTGAAAACCTCACCAGATTTAATTATTGGAGTCGGTAGTCACCCACAATTACCTGTACTGTTGCTCGGAAAGATTTATAGGCAAGCAAAAACAGTCATTTTAATGAAACCGAATTACCCATTCGCTTGGTTTAATTTCAGTGTGATTCCAGAACATGATGGCATTCTAGCATCTGATCGGGTGATTGTGACCCAAGGGGCACTGAATCCGATTGTGAATGAACAGCGCCATCAATCAGGGCGGATTTTAATTGCATTGGGTGGTTCATCTAAGCGTCATCAATGGAATGAGGATAAAGTCTTTGCATCGATAGAACACATTGTGAAGCAACATTCCGAGAATGAAATTATTATTACAACTTCGCGTCGAACGCCTGAGCAGTTTGTTGAACGCTTGAATACATATCCTTTTTTACCTCATGTGCACTTTTTTCCTGTAGAACAGACGCCACAAGGTTGGATTTTTGAAGAAATGCAACAGGCAGAAGCTGTCTGGGTCACGGAAGACAGTGTCTCGATGATTTATGAGGCACTGACTGCAGGTTGTAGAGTTGGCGTGATTGCCATGGATCGGACCAAACAGGACCGTATTACGACATCGGTAGATGGATTATTAAGGAAAGGAATTATCTCGGAATCGCTCTTGTTAGCTCAGTTGCCTGAACCAAATGCTTTTAAAGAAGCAGAGCGTGTGGCAACATATCTTTTAGCTCAATAAGCAGAAGTTGCCTGTGATTTACTTATTTCTTGTTCTGTTCGTGATGGTGGTACTGTTTAGTTACAAGTTTGCGTGGTGGAAACCTGCAGTAGATTGGAAACGACCACGTGTGTTGATGTATCACATGGTACGAGAGCATATAGATGGGGCAAAATTTAATAAGCTAAGAGTTACACCTGAACAATTTGAGCAGCAAGTGGCATGGATGAGTGCACAAGGTTTTCATTTTGTTACGATGCAAGAATTACAACAGAATTGGGGGCAACACCCTGAAAAAACCGTAGCGATTACTTTTGATGATGGTTATTTGGATAACCTAGAAAATGCGTATCCGATTTTGGAGAACTATCAAGCCAAAGCCACCATTTATGTAGTGGTTGATCGTCATGATCGGGACTGGTCGACGTATAAAAAAGCACATCATAACAGTGGCGAATTGGCACGTGAGCTAAAGCTTAATGATGAACAAGTGAAGTTCTTGGCGAATAGTGGTTTGGTGGAAATTGGCTCGCATACCATGACCCATGCCAATTTAGATAAATTAAATGATGCTGAATGTCTAGCAGAATTAACCAAGTCTAAACAGCAGCTTGAACAATTAATTCAACAACCAGTGACCAGTTTTGCCTATCCTTTTGGGATTTATTCTGCACGTGATGTGGCGTTGGCCAAACAGGCTGGTTATCACAATGCGGTGACAACCGTTGAAGGAATTGATGGCGAGCAACCTGATTTTATGCAATTGCAACGTATTAAAATTAGTGGGAAAGATTCACTTTTTGCGGTGAAGCTAAGACTTAAATTAGGCAAGCGTGAGGGCTAAACATGAACATTACGCTTGTGATGGCCAGTGATGAAGAAGGTGGTTTAGAAAAGCATGTGTTAGAACTTGCTGAAGGGCTTGCAGAGTTTCACCAAGTTTCTTTAATTGCACATCAAAAATATCAAAGCCAATTGTCTAAGAAGGTCAATTTTGTTGTCTTTGATATGAGTGGTAGCCGCTATAATCCATGGACAAAATATCAACTAAAAAAAGTCATTCTGGCAACTCAGCCTGATATTTTACATGCGCATGCTTCTAAAACTGCGAAGCTGTTACAAGGTATGCTCAAACAGTTTAGTTTTCCAAGCGTGGTGACTGTTCACGGCAAAAAGAAAAGTAATCAGGCATATTTTGCATTTGATCACATGATTGCCGTGAGTCGTTCGGTTGCAGAGACTTTAAACCAACCGAATAAAACTACAGTTATTTATAACGGAACTAAAATTACTGTATCGCCAACACCTTTTCAGAAAAACCGAAAGTTTATTGCGATTGGGCGTTTGAATTCGGTGAAAGGTTTTGATCTGTTATTAGAGGCTTGGAAATATATTCCACATTCACTTTCAATTGTTGGAGAAGGTGAGGAACGGAGCAAGCTTGAACAACTGATTCAGCAGTATCAATTGTCTAATCGGGTTTCTTTGCTAGGCTATCGTTCAGACATTCATACGTTGATCAATGAACATGAAGCATTAATTGTTTCTTCATTGCGTGAGGGTGGTCCTTATACTTTGGCAGAAAGCCTATTATTGAATCGACCTGTATTGGGTACTGATGTTGGAATGATGGCAGAATTTGTTCCAGCGGAATTCTTATGTGAGGCAGGGAGCAGTAATGCTTTAAATACCTTACTTCAGCATTATTTACAAGTCGAAGCCCCTTTTATGGATTTCGCATCAGCGTATGCAATGGCGCAAGAACAGCTTACTTTTCAGAAAATGATTGAACATACCTTACAAATTTATCAATCTTTGCTTGTGTCATAAATGGGATTTAATATGAGCCAACAGCCGATTATTCTTGCACTTACCGATGGCAAAGCAGGTCATGAAACCCAGACACAGGGAATTGTACAGCTTTTAAATCAACAGCATACTTATCAAGTAGAATGGCTCAAACTTGAATTGCCTAGTAAATGGCAGTATCGAATATTGAAATTGTTGATGAAATTCAGCCCGAATACAGCATGGTTGACTGCATTTTTGTCCCGTGAGCAACTGGTCAACATCAAGCAGAAAAAAGTTGCTTATATTGTATCCGCTGGTGGAAATACACTTTTGGCCAATGCATTGCTTAAACTGGAACTATCTAAAACACAAGCTGTAAAAAATATTGTCGCTAGTTCTTTGCGTGGCATTAAGTCTTATTATTTTGATGTTGTGTTTACCATACAAGCTGAACAAGAAAATTTAGCACATTATTTATACTATCCGATTGCCCCAAATAAAATGTGTGCTTTGTCTTCGACTCAAATGCAGGCAAGAACAAAATTAGGTATTTCATCATCTGCTCAAGTCATAACGGTGTTGATTGGAGCGGATACCAAGACTGTTAGTATTGGTTCTGTAGAGGAATGGGGGGCTGTTCTGCAAAAAGTTCGTAGTGAATATCCTGAGGCATGTTTCTTGTTGACGACTTCCCGAAGAACATCAGTTGAGTTTGAACAAAGTTTGGCAGAGTTGTGTTATGCGCATGATATTTTGCAGACTAATGATCAGGTCACTTGGGTTGCACAAGGCCAACAGTGTGATATTAAAGATTATATTTTGGCGGCAGATTGGGTTTTATCGAGTGCAGATTCAACTTCGATGATGGCTGAAGTTGTTATGTCAGGTCAGCCATTAATCGTGTTTTCTGATGCGACTAAAATGCATGATGCTGCGATTCAGCAACAATTACAATTTCTGGAACAGCAAAAATGGATCACTTGTTATGATCTATCGAATTCCTTTCAGTTTAAACAAGCGCTACAGTTCCTTGAACCTAAAAATCATTCCAAGGCGATGGCGAGTGAACTGGAAAAAAGATTGAACTAACTTTTGGGGAAACTGGTTTTCTTTTGTAATATGACTACGATATTGCTGCATATTTGCAAATGAATCAGTAAATTTAAGTTTAAATCAATGATAAAATTTCCCACTAAGAATGTGGAGTCAAAAAATTCATTATGAAATTCTTAATTACTGGCGGTGCTGGTTTTATTGGGTCGGCAGTTGTTCGTCATATTATTCAAAATACTGAACATGAAGTATTAAATGTAGATAAATTAACTTATGCGGGAAATTTAGAATCTTTAATTTCTGTTGCTGATCATCCACGCTACCATTTTTCTCAAACTGATATTTGTGACCGAGCTGCATTAGACCAACTCTTTTCAGATTTTCAGCCTGATGTTGTAATGCATTTAGCAGCAGAATCGCATGTAGACCGCTCTATTTCTGGTCCTTTTGCTTTTATTGAAACCAATATTATTGGAACCTACCAGTTATTAGAGGCAAGTCGTTCTTATTGGGGTAGCCTAGCGGAAAAAGGTAAAGCGGCATTTCGATTCCATCACATTTCTACAGATGAAGTCTATGGAGATTTGGAAGGCACCACAGACTTATTTACAGAAACGACGTCATACTCACCGAGTTCACCTTATTCTGCCAGTAAGGCTAGTTCTGACCATTTAGTACGTGCATGGAATCGTACTTATGGATTGCCTGTCGTGGTGACGAATTGCTCGAATAATTATGGGCCATATCATTTCCCTGAAAAATTAATTCCATTAATGATTTTGAATGCACTACAAGGTAAAGCATTACCTGTTTATGGAAATGGTCAGCAAATTCGTGACTGGTTGTTCGTAGAAGACCATGCGCGTGCATTGTATGTTGTTGCGACGCAGGGAGTCGTCGGAGAGACTTATAATATTGGTGGACATAACGAAAAAGCCAACCTTGATGTAGTCCACGCCATTTGTCAATTGTTAGAAGAATTGGCACCGAATAAGCCTGAAGGAATTCAGTTTTATCAGGATTTGATCACTTATGTAAAAGATCGTCCTGGTCATGATGTCCGTTATGCAATTGATGCCTCAAAAATAAAAGCAGAGCTGGGCTGGGTACCAGAAGAATCTTTTGAAACGGGGCTAAGAAAAACGGTTGAATGGTACTTAAGCAATACCGAATGGGTACAGCACGTGCAAAGTGGTGAATACCAATCATGGTTAAGCACACAGTATCAAGGCTAGTTATGAAAATATTATTACTCGGGAAAAATGGGCAAGTAGGTTGGGAACTGCAACGTGCACTTGCTCCATTGGCAGAGGTGACTGCATTAGACCGTCATGGATTGAATGGTTATTCTGGTGATATGTCACAGCCGCAAGCGATTCGCGAGGCAATCATAGCAATTAAACCTGACGTGGTTGTTAATGCATCTGCTTATACAGCGGTGGATTTAGCAGAGTCGGAACCAGAATTAGCAGATTTAATTAATCATCGAACTGTTCAGGTGATTGCAGAGCTTTGTCAGGCCGAGCAGATTTTATTTGTGCATTATTCAACAGATTATGTTTTTTCAGGAGAAGGCAGCCAACCTTTTGATGAAGCAGATTCTGTTGCTCCATTGAATGTTTATGGCAAAACAAAAGCCTTGGGAGAGCAAGCGATTCTTGAAAGTGGTTGTGCTTACCTGATTTTTAGAACCTCTTGGGTTTACGCAACAAAAGGCAAGAATTTTTTGAAAACGATGCTCAATTTGGCTCAGCAAAGAGAAGAACTCTCAATTATTGATGATCAAATTGGTGCGCCGACTTCAGCCGAGTTAATTGCAGACATTACGGCACAAATTATTCCTAAAGTCTGGGTTGATAGGCAAAAGTCAGGAATTTATCACTTGGTTGCAAGCGGTGAAACGACTTGGTTTGGTTATGCCAATTTTATTTTTCAGCAAGCACATATTTTGGGAGAAGTGTTGAAGGTGGAAAAAGTGAATCCGATTCCGACATCGGCCTATCCAACACCTGCAATCCGTCCTCATAATTCACGAATGCATAATGCAAAATTACAAAACACGTTTGGGCTTGTCCTACCTCAATGGCAAGAAGGCGTGAAACGAACTTTAGCGGAGCTACTAAGTCAATGAGCTTAAAACGTAAAGGTATTATTTTAGCGGGCGGATCTGGTACCCGTTTACATCCAATTACCAAAGGTGTGTCAAAGCAACTTTTACCGATTTATGATAAACCCATGGTTTATTATCCGCTTTCAGTGTTAATGCTAGCAGGTATCCGTGAAATTTTATTAATTTCTACACCTGAAGATTTGCCTCAATATCAGAAATTATTAGGTGATGGTTCGCAATTTGGTATTGAGCTGAGTTATAAAGTCCAGCCATCTCCAGATGGGCTTGCTCAGGCATTTATCATTGGTGAAGAATTTATTGGGCAAGATAATGTTTGCTTAATCTTGGGCGACAATATTTATTATGGTCAAAGTTTTGGTAAACAATTAGAAGCTGCAAGCTCAAGAGAACAGGGCGCAACAGTTTTTGGTTATCATGTCACAGACCCAGAAAGATTTGGCGTGGTTGAGTTTGACCCAACGGGTAAAGTGCTAAGTATTGAAGAAAAACCGCTTAAGCCAAAATCTCCTTATGCAGTAACAGGACTTTATTTCTATGATAATCGTGTTATCGAGTTTGCTAAGCAAGTAAAACCTTCTGCCCGTGGTGAGCTTGAAATTACAGATATTAATAATGCTTATCTTAAGGATGGTTCACTGAATGTAGAGTTGTTGGGACGAGGTTTTGCATGGTTAGATACGGGGACGCATGAGTCGCTGCTTGAAGCGGGTCACTTTATTTATACCATCGAAAAGCGTCAGTCTTTGAAGGTTGCTTGTTTAGAAGAAATTGGTTTCCATCAAGGTTGGATCAGTTCTGAACAACTTTTAGAGAGTGCGACAGCATTACAAAAAACCGAATATGGTCAGTATCTGAAAAAGATTTGGGAAGAAGCAAATGCAGGTTGAAACCACGAAAATTGAAGGCTTATTGATTCTTCAGCCCAATGTTTTTGGGGATGATCGTGGTTGGTTTATGGAAAGCTTTAATCAACAACAATTTGCACAAGCCTTAGAAAAATTGCAGCAAGCTGTTCCGACTTTTGTACAAGACAATCATTCGTTTTCACAAAAAGGCGTATTACGCGGTTTACACTATCAAAATGCACCCTATGGACAAGGGAAATTAGTCCGTGTAGTGCAAGGGCGAGCTTGGGATGCTGCAGTGGATATTCGTCCAGATTCAGCAACCTATGGACAATGGGTTGGCGTGGAGCTGAGTGCAGAAAATAAAACCATGTTTTGGATTCCTGAAGGCTTTGCACATGGTTTTTTAGCGTTGGAAGATAATACGCAGTTTTTGTACAAAACCACAAACTACTACAATAAAGAAAGTGAAGGCGCGATTATTTGGAATGATCCGACACTTGCAATTGAGTGGCCTTTATATGAAATTGAAAACGTGTTGGTGAGTGATAAAGATAATCAAGCCAACTTATTTAAATAAAGAAAAGGAGCAATAGCTCCTTTTCTTTATTTTGGCTTATTCAATATAGTTTTATAAGGTGCGACTAAGGCAACTGAAAGAATGAACTGCATACACAACTTTAGAATAAAAAAAGGTGCAACATAAAAAGGAAGGGTGCGTAAAGCAATTATGCTGCTTGGAATAATCCGATCATAATAGCGACGTCGAATAGCTAAAGAGGCATTTTTGCGCAGTTCTTTAGATAAAGACTTTCTATTCTTTAAATAGATTTTATTTGCTCGTGGTTGTTGCTTTCTATAGTGATCAAAAAAGGCATTCATGCTTTCCCGAAATAGAATGACTTGCCGACGTACCTCAAAGTGATCTTTCTTTTTCTTAGCTTGGGCAATAACACTGGTATCGTGATAACGGAAATAATTTAAACATTCTGCCGTATAGAAAATATCACCTTGAGAGATGATTTTAGTCCAGATTTCCCAGTCGCCAATAAATCTTAAGCTTGGGTTGGCACCGCCAACATCAAGATAAGTTTGCTTTTTAAATAATACACCACTGGCATTCGGAACAGTATTTTGTGTATTTAGGAAATGATCAATATATTCAAGCCCAGACATTTCAAAATCATTTGCGAATAAGATTGGATCAACAGCATCAGTAAAGTCTTTCCAAGATCCAGTGACTTTACCTTGTGCATTCATTCGATGCGACTGACTATATGCTAGAACCAAATTGGGATTTTGAATGAAATGTGAGACGAGTTTTTCTAAAAAAGTCGCTTCGGCTACATCATCTGATTCTGCAATCCAAATTAACTCACCTTTGGCAAGGCTCATGCCTTTATTCCATTGGTGAAAGGTAGAACCAGAGTTTTTTTTATTAATAATACAGTGTGATACCTTTGGATGGTTCTTATATTTATTCAGGATTTCTGCACTATTATCAGGTGATAAATCATCTAAAAGAATAACTTCAAACGCTGTATAAGTTTGTTTGAGAATACTTTCGATTCTTTCTTCTAAATATTGTGCATGATTATAACTAGGGACAATAACGCTCACTAACACGGAGAGAAAAACCTTTTAATTTAATTTGGAAATCAATTGCTAGGATAATAATTCAATAATTGCATCTAACCTATTTTGATAAGTATGGCTTTGTTGAACTTTATTCATCGCATCTAAAGGATTAATAACAGAATTATTCAGTTTGTTTTGTAGTTCGGAAGGTTCTGTAAAACAAATGATTTCATTTTGGACATCGAATACAAATTCAAGATCCTTTACATACTCACTGACCAGAATACATCCGCAAGCAGGGGCTTCAAAACAGCGCATATTCATTCCTTGGCGGATGTTGGTTTTATTGATGACATTCAATACATAACGATGCTGTCGATATAAATCGGCAACTTCTAATAAACTAATATTCTGCGGGTGAATTGTACTATCTGCTTTATTTAGCTTATCCCAACCTTTACCATAAATCGTCATAGGTAAGGGAATTTGTTCCAAGAGATGTTGACGATCTGGAGACCACGCACCTACAAATAATAATCGGTCATTTTTTTCAGTTGTTGAATGAAAGAAAATATCTGGATTATAAGCCAAGGGTAAATACGTGGTTTGAGTGAGTCCAAGTTTCGCAGCATCATCTAGGAAACTTGAGTCCGTGAAGCAATATAGATCAATAATATCTTTAGATCGGAGTAATCGATGATCGAAGAAATCACCAATCCAATGTGCGATTTTGCCTGAATATTCAGAAAAAACCTTTAATAAAAATTCATTAAAATAAAATAAATCTGCAATTAGAATCAGGTCTGGCTGAAATTGCTGAATCTTTTTTTTCAATAAATTCGCAGTATAACGGTCTTTATTTGGCAGAACTTTCTTTAAAAATCGTTCCGTACTATTGTTGTGATTAAGTGCAAATCCTTGGATTTGAAAAGGGGAGTCTGGCTTTTGAATGGCTAACAGGTTTTCATACCATTGTAGAATTCCGCCACGTTTTCCAATAACAAGGATTTTATACTCAGACATCATTCGCGATCCGGATTGCCTTTAAGCACCATGTAAATCAAACCGACAAAAATCGCAAAGGCGCCACCTAAACTACTTACGCAGAAATATAAAATACGGTCAGAGGTGTCTAGGTTAAATAAACCATTGGCAAGAATATAGCGCATGAATAACCACTGGACGATTGCAAAAACAATTACCACAAGACCACGACGGCGGACTTCAGGACGCATAGCCATAAGCTTGCTCATCTATCATCATAAAAACTGCGGGCTATTATGCCACTGCTCAGATTTGATCTCAAATGAATAAAAGTAATCAGCTCAATGCGATACAAATTTATATAAATTTGGGCTTTTATTTTATAATCCAGACATATTCTTAAAGCATGTCAGATCGTGGGTTGTCTGCGGTAAACATTGACATTGCCATAACAATTCCTGAAGCGTTTGTATGACCAGATATACTGTTCGGGCGCGAGTTGAATCATCTCTTGCATTGCCAGATTTAAGCTATCCACAGATTGTTGTAAATCTTTGGAAAGAATTGTTTGAGGCAATTCGGTGCAATATACATCAAAACTGGATAATTCAGGATTACGGATACAGCTTAAGCCAATGACATTGCATTGCGTCTTGACCGCCATTTTCGAAACCAATGTTGCCGATAGTGTATTTTGCTGGAAAAAATGTGAATAAATTCCGCCAGAAGCTTTGGGTAAATGATCAGGTAAAACGACAGTCAAACCACCTTGCTTTAGATGTTTAAAAATTTGACGTATTCCTGTTTCATCTGTTGGTACCAAGGTAGCGTTAAATTTCTGTCGGGCATTTAAAATATACTGATTCACACCTTTTATTTTGTCAGGTTTGTACATGATCATGGGTTGCGTATAAATATTTAACCAAGCATTTAACAGTTCCCAACAACCAAAGTGAGGAACGACCACAATCACGCCCTTTTGATTGACTAAAGCCTTTTCTAAGAGCTCTGCACCATGAATATTCTTGAGTAAGTTGAAGTTGTATTGCGGTGACATTCCCCAGCATTTTACAAATTCGATATAGGTCATGCATTGGCTTTGAATGCTGAGACGAAGACGCTTTTGTAAGGCTTGTTCATTTAATTCAGGATATGCCAATCGGAGATTAATCGCTGTAATTCGTTTGATGGAGGAGTTTGTCTGAAAGAGTAGATAGGCAACCCAAAGTGCGATTCTTTGTAAAAATGACAAAGGTAAAATTGCGATAAATTTAAGCAGGAAATAAATAGCCATATTTTGACTCAAGAATCTTTTTATCAGAAAGGATGAGAGAAAATTTTGCAAAGAGACTTAAAAATCTAAGATAGATAGAATCAAAAAAAGATGAGCATCTTAAGAACAAAATGAATTTTTGAATAGAATAATTAAGGCAAGAACTGTTGCAACAGAATATAGGCTATCGTTGCTTACTCTAAGCGGGATGAAAGAAAAGTTCAAAAGAAAATTTAAAGAATAGTTAGTAAAGATGTAATTTTCAAAAATGTGATTGATTGGAATATTTGAGCATAAAAAACCCTGCACGAGTGCAGGGTTCTGGGTGAAGTTAAAGATTATGCTTCTTTCGCTTCAGCTTTTTGTTTTTCACGTAAACGAATACCTAAGTCACGCAATTGGTTTGCTTCAACTGGTGCAGGTGCTTGCGTCAATGGACATTCAGCAGTCTTCGTTTTCGGGAATGCAATCACATCACGAATAGAAGATGCGCCTGTCATTAACATGATCAAACGGTCAAGACCAAATGCTAAACCACCGTGTGGAGGCGCGCCATAACGCAATGCATTCAATAAGAAACTGAATTTCTCTTCTGCTTCTTCTTCGCCAATACCTAATGCTTCAAAAATTGCTTTTTGCATTTCTAAAGTATAAATACGGAGTGAACCACCACCGATTTCAGTACCATTGAGTACCATGTCGTAAGCAACAGAAAGTGCAGCACCTGGATTGTTCTTCACTTCTTCAACACTTGATTTTGGTAGTGTGAATGGGTGATGCACAGAGGTCCATTTGCCATCATCAGTTTCTTCAAACATTGGGAAGTCAACCACCCAAAGTGGCGCCCACTCGCAAGTTGCAAGTTTCATGTCATGACCAATTTTCACACGAAGTGCGCCCATTGCATCATTTACAACTTTTGCTTTGTCTGCACCAAAGAACACGATGTCGCCATTTTCAGCACCAACACGTTTTAACAAATCAAGCACGATTGGCTCGATGAATTTAACGATTGGAGATTGAAGACCTTCGATGCCTTTTTCAAGTTCGTTGACTTTGATGTAAGCCAAACCTTTCGCACCGTAGATGCCAACGAATTTAGTGTATTCATCAATTGCACTACGTGGAAGAGAACCTGCACCTGGAACGCGTAAAGCTACAATACGACCTTTAGGATCTTTAGCAGGACCTGCGAATACTTTGAACTCAACGTCTTGCATTAAGTCTACAACATCAACCAATTTCAATGGAATACGCATATCTGGTTTATCAGAAGCATAATCACGCATTGCATCGGCATAAGTCATACGTTCAAATTTATCGAATTTCACATTCAATAATTCATTGAACATTTTAACCGTTAAGCCTTCCATTAAATCCATGATGTCATCGTCACTCATGAACGATGTTTCAACGTCGATTTGGGTAAATTCAGGCTGACGATCTGCACGTAAATCTTCGTCACGGAAACATTTCGCGATTTGGTAGTAACGATCAATACCACCTACCATCAATAACTGTTTGAACAATTGTGGGGATTGTGGAAGTGCATAGAAGCTACCATTTGAAACACGGCTTGGGACTAAATAGTCACGTGCACCTTCTGGGGTCGCACGGGTCAAGATTGGTGTTTCAACATCAAGGAAACCATGATCTTCAAAGTAATTACGAATTAAGTTTGTAACTTTAGAACGGAAACGTAAACGCTCTAACATTTCTGGACGACGGATGTCCAAGAAACGATATTTCAAACGAATTTCTTCTGAAATATTGGTATTTTCGTCATTTAATGGGAATGGCGGAGTTTCAGATTGAGCAAGAACTTCAATTTCTTTACCTAAAACTTCGATTTGACCGCTCACCATATTGGCATTTTCTGTGCCTTCATAACGGCGACGTACACGACCTGTAATTTTTAATACGAATTCTGAACGTGCTTTGTCCGCAGTTGCAAATGCTTCAGGGGTATCTGGATCAATAACGACTTGAACTAAACCATCACGGTCACGCATGTCGAGGAAGATAACACCACCGTGGTCACGGCGACGATGTACCCAACCGCAAAGGGTTACTGTTTCATCAATTTGGGCTTCGGTTAAAGAACCGCAGTAATGAGTTCGCATCATAGCGTATAAAATCCAACTATATGGGTTAAGGAAGCGTATACGTAAACAGCGTACCGCTCGTAAAGGAAGGATTATGCCTCGTTGAGGATTTTGTCACAAGGACTAGATCCAAATTCCTCTGTATTTCATGACTTTTCGGCGCAAAATTTAGGGACAAGTTGTTATTCAAAATACTGTTTTTGATCGAAGAACATAAAAACAAGACAGCCTGTGCTGAAGATGACTAAAGCGGCTTGACTAAATTCATTGATGCTTCGTCCTGTAAAATAGTACAGATTGGAGACCCAGATATCATAGGAAAAATAACGAGCGTAATCCCAAACAGAATAAATGCCACTCAGCAATGTTAAGCCAAGTAAACTCCATGCATAGCGTTTAATCTTGCTTGATACAGGTGAGGGTTGTCGGAACTGTTGAAAATAATGAATACACATCCAAACAAGAATGGGCAATGCCACGATGGATGTGCCAATTTGAAGCACACGATGCACAGGAAAACGCTGTCCGAAGAGGGAAATACTTTGACTCAGGAAATCCCGAAAGGCAAAGGTTCTGAAGTCGACATGAGTCAGTCCATCCCAAACGAGATGGGTACTTACCCCAACCAAAATGCTAATGACAACCCCTATAACAAAACCCATGCGAGTTTTGAATTGTGTGAGCCGTAATGGATCTTGTAATCCCATAAAACGATATAGCACAGGTCGATAAATGAAATACCACAACAGACAAAAAATCAGTCCAATTACTAAATTTGGATAAATTAAAGCATTCCAGAGATGGGTTTTTCCGCCATCTTGTTGGGTAAAAAGCCGAATTAGATCAGGTGTCATACAGCCAATGGCTAGGGCAGCAGTGGGTAAATACCCTTTGCTGAGCTTGGCAAGAGGTGGTGCGAGAACGGCATGAGACAGAGTAAAGGGCATGAAATCTGGTTAATCCCATAATTCGAAATAAGGCGATAAAATGGATATTGCGCTAAAAACAGGATAAAGAACTTAGCTGGTAGATTCTGTTTTTTATTGCAAAAAAATAGTAATGTTATATTATAACAATTAATAGCTTTCACCAGACCAAACTCGACTCATGTTATTTCATAAGAATTTACTTTCCGTTGCGATTCTTGCGGTAATCGCGCCTTCCGCATTTGCACAAGATGATGAATCTACGCAAAAACTAGACACCATTCAAGTCACAGCACATCCTTTGGTACAGACTGCTGTAGATTATTCGGCTGCCGATAATGTCATTAAAAGTGATCAGTTGGTACAAGGTGGCACCACCATAGGTGAAGCACTAAGTAATCAGGTCGGGGTCTATTCCAATCAGTTTGGTCCAGGTGCTAGTCGCCCCGTGATTCGAGGGCAAGATGCAGCACGTGTAAAAGTCTTGGCGAATGCCTCTGAAACTATGGATGTATCGACTTTATCGCCAGATCATGCAGTGACCGTAGATCCTACTTTGGCCAAGCAAATTGAAATTGTACGTGGTCCGTCAACCTTATTGTACGGGGCTGGAAATGTAGGTGGTTTGGTCAATGTCACGGACAATAAGATTCCCACCCAGATGCCAGAGAACGGCTATGAAGGAAAACTTGGTGTACGTTACAACACGGGCAACGATGAAAAGTTAGCTACAGCAGGGGTAACAGTTGGTTTGGGTGATCAAGTTGCATTACGTGTTGAAGGCCTGAAACGCGATGCAAATAATTATATTGCCCCAGATTATGTTCATGAAGGTGAAAAAGAACGTCGCGTAGATAACACTTTTGCGGAGTCTCAAAATGTGACTTTAGGACTGTCATGGATTTATGATCGTGGTTTTACGGGAGTTTCTTATACCAATCGTCAAGATCAATATGGATTGCCAGGTCATAATCATGAATATGAAAGCTGTGAAGCACATTTAGCAGGACAACCGCATTTACACTGTGGTGAGCACGATCATGACCATGAAGCAGATACACATGAGGCACATGATCATAGTCATGCGGGACCTTGGGTAGATCTAAAATCCGAGCGTTATGATTTTAGAAGTGAGTTGGCAGACCCATTTGCAGGCTTCCAAAAACTACGTGTGCAAGCGAGTTATACCGATTATCAACATGATGAAATTGAAGAAGGTCAAGCTGCCACAACCTTTAAAAGTGAAGGTTATGACACGCGTTTAGAATTGCTGCATAACCCGATTGGGGCATGGGAAGGGGTAATTGGCACTCAGTTTGGTCGCCAAAAACTCGATATTACTGGAGAAGAAGCGTTATTTGCAGGGCCAAGTACCACAGATAAATGGAGCTTATTTGCTTTAGAGCATCGTCAATGGAACGATGTGCATTTTGAACTGGCAGCACGTTTGGATCAGCAAAGTATTGATATTGATTCGCCACAAAAAGATTATGATGATCATGCATTTTCTTATTCTGGTGCAGCGAACTGGGCATTTGCACCGAATTATAAATTGTCTTTGGTGGCCTCCCATCAAGAACGTTTACCGATGGCGCAGGAGCTGTATTCACAAGGTAAGCATCTGGCAACCAATACCTATGAGTTGGGCAATGAAAATTTAGCTGTTGAGAAATCGAATAACCTTGAATTGGGTTTCCATTACGATACTGATCGACTGAACTATCATGTTCATGTGTTCCATAACTGGTTTGATGATTATATTTATGCCCAAACGCTGGATCGTTATGAAGATTTTCGTTTAATTCAGTATACGCAAGATAAAGCACGTTTTTATGGTGCTGAAGGGGAAATCTCCTATCAACTGTCGCCAATCTATACTGCCACGTTATTTGGTGACTATGTACGTGGAAAAATTGATGCTGAAGGGGATGCACCACGTGTTCCTGGTGGCCGTTTAGGAACACGTTTTGACGCCGATTTTGGTGATGGTTTCTCAGGAACTGCGGAATATTACCGTGCCTTCAAGCAAGACAAAATTGCAGTCTATGAAACAGAAACTGATGGCTACAATATGGTAAATCTGGGTTTAGCTTATGCCGCCCGCCTTTCGGATAAAACAGATTATCGTGTTTATGCCAAAGTCAATAACCTGTTAGATGAAACTGTATATAACCATGCGTCATTCTTATCGACACTTCCACAAATGGGGCGCAACTTCACTGTTGGGTTGGAGTTTGGTTTCTAAGAAGCCATCAGCTTTTTGAATGGATTCAAGGTGATGTCACACAAAGTCACTTGAAAAATGTGTTAAGAAAACCTAGCCTGAACCTATTGGGTTAGGTTTTTTCTTATGCGTATTTTTCGAAAAATTCATCATAAATTAAATTGGACACCGCGGCGTTATGTTGCGGTCATTGTTAGTTTCTTGGCACTGGGCTATTTGGCTTCAGGGATTTATCACACACTAAAGCCGTTACCTGAAGGTCTAAATTACACAGGAAAATTACGGCATGCCCAAGTGAAGTTTTTAGCGGATCAAACGTATTTAACCCGTGATGGTAAACAGCAGCAACAGCATGTCATTTTTAAAGAAATGCTAAAAATGATTGATGAAGCCCAAACCACCATCGTATTGGATATGTTTTTATTCAATAAAGAGGTGGGTGAGTCAAAACTGCAACAGCAAGCTCTAACCCAACAATTAACCGATGCCTTAATTTCGAAACGCCGCCAGTATCCTCATATTGAAATTAAATTGATTACCGATCCCATTAATTCAGTTTATGGTGGCGTAGCACCTGAACATTATCGTCAACTGCGTCAGGCAGGGATTGATGTGATCGAAACTGATTTGCGTCCACTACGGGCATCAAATCCTACTTGGTCAGGTTTCTGGTATTTGTGCTGTCAAAATGCAGGCAGTAATCCTGAAAAAGGTTGGTTGCCAAATCCATTTGGTAAAGAACCCATTACCTTACGCAGTTATTTTAATTTGTTTAATTTTAAAGCCAATCATCGTAAAACTTTGGTGGTGGATACTGCACAGGGGTGGAAGGCTTTGGTTACTTCGATGAACCCACATGATGGCAGTTCACGACACTCTAATGTCGGTTTAGTGGTGACAGGCAATACCGCGATCGATATTTTAAAGACTGAGCAAGCGGTAGGTCGAATGTCTGGTGGTGATATGCCTGTAATTATTCTGGGTGAGTTTGAAGCTGCGAAAACAGAGCCTCAAGTGCAAGTCTTGACGGAACAAGCAATTTTAGATGCGACGTTAAACTTAATTACGACTGCAAAAAAACAAGATCAGATTGATTTGGCAATGTTCTATTTATCTGAACGACAAATTATTCAAGCCCTCATTGCAGCACAAGAACGTGGTGTGCAACTGCGGGTTTTACTTGACCCGAATAAAGATGCTTTTGGACGTCAAAAAAATGGCATTCCAAACCGTCAGGTAGCGTCTGAGTTACATGCGGCAGGCATACCCGTGCGCTGGTGTAATACTCAAGGTGAACAATGCCACAGTAAGATGATTGTGAAGCGTAGTGGCAATAGCAGTGAGATGATTTTAGGTTCAGCCAATTTTACCGCGCGAAATATTAAAAATTATAATTTAGAGACAGACTTACGTGTCTTGGGTTCGACTCAGACTCAAGTGTTCCAAGATGCGAATCAGTACTTTAATACGGCATGGTCAAATCTCGAGGGGAAACAAATGAGTGTGGACTATACCCAGTATGCGGATGACTCAAAATTGAAATATGCGTTGTATCGTTTTATGGAATGGAGTGGTTTATCAACGTTTTAATTTTTAATCCCAGCTCACCTCCCTTTAATCAATAAAGGGAGGAGATTCCTGATTTGGATCAAGAATTGAGAGAAACTATTGTTTATATCTGAGGATTTGGTGGAATGATTTGATCCAGCTCTTTGTCGGTCATATTGTCTAATTCATGTAGATCAGTTTTGATTTTCCATTGTGTTTCATCTTCGACAGGCTGTGGTAAACGCGCTTCAAGCCAGTCACAAACCACATCGGGTGGAAAATCTGGGTGATTACATTGGATGACCCAAGATAGAAATTTTTTTGCTTCACCATTCATATAAGGCGGAGGTGAAACTGGAAGAAATTGCGTTGGTAAACGCTCATGGGTCGAAATGTAATTCAGTACATGCCCCAGTTCTTGTACGGTTTGCCATGCTAGCGGGTGGTCGATATTAATCTGGAATTTAAACCACCACGCATGTTGACCATCCGTTCCATAAGAATCGATAAACTCTTGTTGCACACTTGGAACTTTAGAGAAAAATTGATGCAGTCGTTCAAAGCTTAATTCCGCCACAATGTTCAGCCTAATCCATGAAAAGGCTTATATTAGCATAAAGTGTGAAAAGCAAAATCGAGAATAGGTGAATGTAATAGCGCTACAAATCTTTGCGCAGCCTTCTATTTGTATGCATGTTTGGGGAAAGAATTAGGTTAAAATATCAACAAAGAACATTGGAAATAGCAGATGAAAGTAAAGTTCTATTTTGCATGTGGGATGATCATCTTGATGCTGAGTTCTAGCTATGCTTCAGCAGATGCCAATGGCTGGTCAAATTATCAGGGCACCAGTACAAAACGCCCGAATTATCGACCTTATCCACCGCAACCCCCATATCCGGATCGACCTTACCCGAATCGACCCTATCCGCCGCATTATCATCGTCCGCCAAATTGGGACCGACCACAAGCCAATGTCAGTATTAATTTACAGGCACCTACTTATACTCAATACAATCATCAAAGTACCAGTTATGTTTTTGGTGATGCCAATTCGCGCATTGAAAGTTCAAATTATCGGATTATCAATGATTGGCAACGTTTAGGGTTACCTGAACCACCACAAAATATGTACTGGATCTTTGAAAATGGTCGCTATGTATTAGTTCCAAGATAAAAAAGCTTCCCAACTTTCGATTTGAACTCAGCCACAGAGGTCATGCTCGAAAGTGGGCAAGCTAGATTTAAAAGATTTAATTAAGCCAATTCATCATCTTCTGGACGTGGAGTTTTACCTAGCGGTAAGGGTTTATCATGATGTTTATCGCGTATGACGGAAGGGAACGTCCATGATGCATAACGCACAATTAAAATGGCTAGCGCAAGAATCAAAATTGAACCTGTAATAATCACCAAGTCCATATCGGCTTTATGATCGTGTTGAATATCTGAAATCAAAAGACGGGTGAGTGCGGTAATTGCCACATAAATCAGAAAGCGGACAGGCATATGATTGGTTTTAAAATAAATCCCAACCATGGCACCCAATTCCAAATAGATAAATAACAACAGAATATCGTCAATGGTGGCGTATTGTTTAACGGTAAGAATTTCAATGACGGTATGCACGGCTGACCATGCCACCATACAGCCAATAATAAATAAGGCAATATAATGAAAGCTTTCAACCGCTAAATTACCTAATCGGTCGAGGAGGGTTTCAATTTTAACCACTTTAGGATCTCGTTCAGACATCTTTACCTCCTATTATTTGAAATAACAACTTATTCAATCATAAGCAAATTTCATGCACATGAACATTAGGGCATAAAAAAACGCCTGACAGAGCAGGCGTTTTTTTATACTTAACGATTATGCTTGGCTAGTGAAGTAATCTTCGCTGAAGTTCATGATTAAATCAGAACCTGCTTTTACTTTAGCAATACGCATGTCTAATTCTGGAAGAATACGTTGTGCGAAGTATTGAGCAAGCGCTAATTTGTTTTGGAAGAATTCGCCATCTTTATCTTTTGCTGCATTGGCAATACGAGCAAACATGTAAGCGAAGCTTAATAAACCAACCGCGTGTAAGTAGTCAACCGCTGCTGCATTTGGGAATTCTACATTTTCTGCGGCTTGAGCAAGTACGAATTGAGTCAAATCAGCTACTTCTGTCGCGGCATCTAAAGTGGCATCTTTAATGAAGTTTAAGTCTGCATCTAAACCGTTGGCGAAATCACGAATTTCTTCGATGTATTCTGCAACGTAGGCGCCGTTACACTTAATAGTTTTACGACCAATCAAGTCTTGAGATTGAACGCCATTTGTTCCTTCGTAAATCTGTGCAATACGTAGGTCACGAACACATTGTTCCATACCCCATTCACGAATATAACCATGACCACCGAAGCACATTTGAGCATCAAGCGTTGCTTGGAATGCAGTATCGGTTAAGTAAGCTTTTGCAATTGGTGTCAAAAGTGCAACGCGGTCGTTGGCTTTTTTCACTGCTTCAGCATCGGTCGAGAATTTGGTGATGTCTAACTGTTGACCCACATACACTGCAAATGCACGCGATGCTTCATTGTTCGCACGTACGTTTAACAACATACGACGTACATCACCATGCACTAAAATGCTGTCTGCTGGTTTGTTTGGAGATTTCACACCAGACGCGCTACGACCTTGTAAACGATCTGTCGCATATTGTGCTGCATTTTGGTAGGCAAATTCAGAAGCACCAAGACCTTGAATACCCATTGATAAACGTTCGTAGTTCATCATCACGAACATCGCTGCAAGCCCTTCGTTTTCTTTACCCACGAGGTAGCCTTTTGCACCGTCAAAGTTCATGACGCAAGTTGCTGAAGCTTTGATTCCCATTTTATGTTCGATTGAACCAGGTCCTGCGGCGTTACGCTCACCTACTGAACCATCTTCGTTCACAAGAAATTTTGGTACGATGAATAATGAAATACCACGTGAACCCGCAGGTGCATCTGGAGTTTTCGCCAATACCAAGTGAATGATGTTTTCAGCTAAGTCATGGTCACCGCCCGTAATGAAGATTTTCGTACCCGTGATGTTGTAAGTACCATCTTGGTTTGGTTCAGCTTTAGTTTTGATAATCCCTAAATCTGTTCCTGAGTGTGGTTCAGTTAAGCACATGGTGCCTGACCATTCCCCAGAGTAGATTTTAGGTAAATAGGTTTCTTTTTGCTCTTGAGATGCATAGCTGTTTAACGCCATACCTGCACCCACCGAAAGTAATGGGTAAAGCATGAAAGACGGGTTGGTTGCGAACAGCATTTCGTCAGAAAGTACAGTCAGCATTTTTGGCATGCCTTGGCCGCCCCATTCTTCTTCTGCACCTAAACCAATCCAACCACCTTGAGCATATTGTTGGAACGCTTCTTTGAAACCAGCAGGTGTCGTCACTGCGCCATTGTTATAAGTTGCACCTTCTTCATCACCTGTACGGTTCAGTGGAAGCGTTACATTTTGCGCAAATTTCGCCATCTCTTCTAAAATAGCTTCTGCAGTCGCTGCATCTAAATGCGCTAGATTTTCGTTCGACTGCCAGAATTGTTCTGCGTTAAAAACATCATTTAAGATGAATTTCATATCTGCAAGCGGTGCATTATAAATTGGCATAGTTAGTTCACCTTTGTTGTATACATCATGTGCCGAGTGTGGAATAACACGCGATCACACGTATTATTGATAGAATTAAATTTAGCATTGATTACATAAAAAAAGGACCGTCAAAACCGACCAGTCCTTTTTTTTCAAATTAACATTGCAAGCAACATTAAAGTGTGATTAGAACGCGAAGTGTTCCGCATCTAATGACATTAATGGCTCTACACCACCTGCAATCACGTCAACGTGTGAACGAACGCGTGGTAAGATTTTCTTGAAGTAGAAGCGAGCAGTGGTCACTTTAGCGTTGTAGAAATCTACATCAGTTGTACCAGCAGCAAGGGTTTGCTGTGCAACCAACGCCATTTGAGCCCATAGGTAAGCCAGCGTTACATAACCAGAGAAGTACAGGTAATCAACCGCGGCAGCACCCACTTCTTCTGGGTTTTGCATTGCGCGCATACCAATTTGCATGGTGAGGTCGCCCCATTCTTTGTTGAGAGCAGCCAGTGGCTCAACAAATTCTTTCATTGTTGCATTGTCTTTGTTGGCTTCGCAGAATTTGTGAATCATCTTGGTGAAGTCTTTCAACATTGCACCTTGAGTACCCAAAACTTTACGACCTAACAAGTCCAAAGCTTGAATTTCCGTCGTACCTTCGTATAGGCATGAAATACGGGTATCACGAACAATTTGTTCCATACCATGTTCAGAAATAAAGCCGTGACCACCAAACACTTGTACGCCGTGTTTTGCAGACTCAGAACCTGTTTCAGTTAAGAAAGCTTTTGCAATCGGGGTAAGCAACGACAAAATATTGTCAGAGTTTTTACGCTCTTCTTCAGTTGCACCTTGCTCAACGATATCGGCATGGAAAGACAACAAGTAAACCAATGCACGACCTGCTTCAGCAAAAGATTTTTGCGTTAACAACATGTTGCGTACAGCTGGGTGAACAATAATTGGATCAGCTTCTTTTTCAGGTGCTTTAGGGCCAGAAAGTGAACGCATTGCTAAACGGTCTTTCGCGTATGCGAGCGCACCTTGGAATGAACCTTCAGATGCAGCAAGACCTTGAACCGCTGTACCGATACGTGCTGTGTTCATGAAGGTAAACATACAGTTTAGACCACGGTTTTCAGGTCCAATCAAGTAACCTTTTGCGTTGTCAAAGTTGATCACACAGGTCGCGTTACCATGAATACCCATTTTGTGTTCAATTGAACCACAACGCACTGCATTACGCTCACCCACAGTACCATCAGCATTTAAGTTGAATTTTGGTACGATGAATAATGAAATACCTTTAGTGCCTTTTGGTGCACCTGGAAGGCGTGCAAGCACGATGTGAATAATGTTCTCTGCCATGTCATGCTCACCAGCAGAGATAAAGATTTTTTCGCCAGTAATTGCATAGCTACCGTCAGCATTTGGTTCAGCTTTGGTACGGATAATACCAAGGTCAGAACCTGCATGAGATTCTGTTAAGCACATCGTACCTGTCCAAACACCTGATACAAGGTTTGGTAAGTAAGTATCTTTTTGTTCTGGTGAACCGTGGTGTTCTAAAGTACGTACTGCACCGTGAGAAAGACCAGGATACATACCCCAAGCCCAGTTTGCAGTACCGACCATTTCAGAGATTACGTTCGCCAAAGAAACAGGTAAACCTTGACCACCGTATTGTTCTTCAGCAGAAAGAGAAGGGAAGCCTAACTCGATATATTTTTGGTACGCTTCTTTAAAACCAGTCGGTGTAGTCACCACACCATCATTCCAAGTACAACCTTCGCGGTCGCCACTTTGGTTGATTGGAGACAATTCATTTTCACAGAAATCAGCCGCGGCTTCTAAATATTGGTCAACCAATTCACGGCTTACGGTTTCTTGGAAAGCAGGAAGTTTTGCATAATGTTGTTCAGCATTTAGTAATTCATGCAAAACGAACTGCATATCACGTAAGGGCGCTTTGTATTGTGGCATGTCGGTTTTCCTCAATACTGGTTTTAACCAGCGTTATAATCCTAATAAACATGGTGACGTGCCTTCAATGACACGTTTTTAAGTACAAGTTAATCGTGCAACATCTTGTTATAAGGTACAAGCACTTGCCCCCCATTTCTTAGTGACTGTAAAGTCAAAAAAAGGTGGCTTGAATTTTCTAAGTACATTGAGTGTAAACGTTTTTATGTTTTTTTTAATGATACAAATAGTCAAAAAACGTAAAAAGTTATGTCCTCCATTTAGGCATAAAAAAAGACGCTTGCGGCGTCTTTTTTGTTGTAAATCTGCTTATGCAGCTGGAGGTGGAGCCATATTTGCTGTTGGTGCTACATTCGGTTGTGGTTGGTTTGGAAAGAATCGTACCGAACATTTGCCTGAAAGGGTTTGTTCACCCGCTTTAATCTGAACGACTTTGCCATCGGCTTGACCTTTACATGCAGTTTCAACCGCTTGTTGGAAAGCTTGTTTTTCTCTCAAGCGTTGATCGAACTGTTGCACCATGTGTTGACGCTGAGCATCTGTCAGTTTTTCACCATGTTGTGGACGCATCATGCCTTCTTCACCTTGCATCGGAGGTTGCCCCATATGCATACCATGTCCACGTTTATGGTCGGGCTGGAATACCATATGACATTGACCATCAATGGTGTGCGTACCTGCTTTTACCTGAACAGTTTGCCCCACAGTTTTGCCATCACAAGCTTGTTGCATTTGTTTAAACATGGCCTTGTGTTCGGTACGCATTTGATCGCGTTCAGCACGTTGTTCAGGCGTTAGACGATCAGCATGTCGACCATCCATCGTGTGGTGCGGGTGCTCTTGTGGTTCTGGCGTGGATTGGCAAGCTGTTAATGCCCCGACACTTAAAATACCGCAGGTTGCTAATACAATTTTTTTCGTCAAGTTCATTACAAGTTACCCCAGCACACTATTTTTCATTTGTGTTTAAAGATTAAATAATAAAGATGAAGAAACAATGGAGGGTTTTTTGAAAATAGGTTGGTTACAATAGCACTAACACAATAACAACCGAGCACCACTGTTGAATACTCGACGTGTCCCGATTGCGCTACGCCTCTTCTTGACTGTATTACTGACCACCTTAGTGATTATCACCCTAAGTCTGGGGGTATTGCATTGGACCATGCAAAAAAACTTTACTAAGTATGTAGCAGATGTCGAAATGCAAAAGCTCGATCATCTGATTTCCAACTTGGCGGGAGTCTATGCAGTTTATCATGATTGGGGTAATGCCATTCAGGCTCAGATTTTACAAATTGAAGGTCAGGCCGACCCTGATGATTATGACCGACTGTCGCATTGGTGGTTACGTCGACAATACGATATTGCCTTACAGCAGCGTTATTTTGAAGAACATACTTTTGTAAATTTACCACCAACACTGGCACGGGCAGATCAGGGGAAACCTTTGCTCGACCAAGAAGAGTTACGTTGGTTAGAGTTAAATTTACCTTCTGAATACCAACCCTTTGAAGGTTTAAAATTTCCTTTAAAATCGAATGAAAATGCATTCCGACCACCTGATCGTAAAGATGGACAGGCGCAGAATAAGTTAAAAGAGAGCAACCAGAAAAAGCAATTTATTTCGATGCCAGACCGTTTAGGGTTGAGTTCGCGATTATCTTTGTATGATGCCAAACGACAATTTGTGGTGGGTGAACCATCTTCAGATCAGATTTCTTATCGCCCGATTATCGTCGATGATAAAGTGGTTGGCTATTTAGGTTTAAAACCCGTCCTAGATCAAGATGATGCTTTAAGTATCAACTTCTTTAGTAATCAAAAGCGCTATTTATTTTTGGTTTATGGCTTGACCATTTTAGCCAGTCTAATTGCTGCATTATTGCTGGCGACCTATTTTAAGAAACCGATTCAACGCTTGTTGAACGGTACACGTGAATTGACTCAGGGCAACTACCAACATCAAGTCAAAATTAACCGTAATGATGAATTGGGTGATTTATCCAATGAATTGAATCAATTGGCAGAAATTCTGGATCAACATGAAACTTCGCGTCGTCAATGGGTAGCCGATACTTCGCATGAATTAAAAACACCATTGGCTGTGTTACAAGCACAAATTGAAGCCATGCAAGATGGCATTCGTAAAGCCACACCAGAACATTTGGATGCCATGATGCGTCAAGTGAGTAGTTTGAAAAAACTGACTCAAGATTTAGCAGATTTAGCTCAAGCCGATGCTCAGCAATTGAAATGTTATTTTACGGCCGTAAATCCGTGGGACATGATTGTTCAAGAGGTAGAGAACTTCAAACCGAAGTTTGAACAAGCCAATCTAAAAGTCAGCGTGCAAGGTGATGCTCCTGTCTTACAATTAGATACAGACCGATTCAAACAAATTGTGGTCAACTTACTCAGTAATAGTATTCGTTATACCGAGTCGGGCGGACAGATTCAGATTCACACCGAGCAAAGTGCAACAGAGTGGAGTCTGTATGTGGATGATAGCCCGTATGGATTGACGGATGAACAATTGCAGCACTTGGGGGAACGATTCTATCGTGTGGATGATTCGAGAACTCGAAGTACCGGTGGAACAGGGCTAGGTTTGGCACTTTCATGTAAGATTGCTCAGGCACTCGGTGGATGCTTGCGTTTTGAGCATTCACCATTAGGTGGTTTGCGTTGCAAACTCACTTTTCCCAAACAAATGAAATCATAAAGGAAATATTCATGAAGCATATTATGCTGGTTGAAGATGAAGTTGAACTGGCTCAATTGGTCCGTGATTATCTAGAAGCAGCAGGTTTTGAAGTTAGTCTGTTTCATGATGGGCAGGAAGCCTATGACAGTTTTATGCAACGCAAACCAAGCTTGATGATTTTAGACTTGATGGTCCCTCGAATGGATGGTCTGACCATTTGTCGTAAGGTTAGAGAGCAATCTGACTTGCCAATTATTATGGTGACGGCACGCACAGAAGAGATTGATCGTGTGTTGGGGCTGAATATGGGTGCCGATGATTACATTTGTAAACCATTTAGTCCGAAAGAGTTGGTGGCACGTGTTCAGGCAGTTTTACGCCGCTTAGACCGTAAAGCTGAGCCTGAAGAAAATGGCTTGTTTCGCGTAGATAAAGCTCAACAACGCATCTGGTATCAACAAAAGACCCTCAACTTAACGCCAACCGAATTCCGCTTACTAGAATTGTTCCTTGAGCACGTTGGACAAGTTTATTCGCGTGTACAATTATTAGATCATATTAATCCAGATAGCTTTGATGTGGCAGACCGTGTAATTGATAGTCATATTAAAAACTTACGTCGAAAAATTTCGGATGCAGCCGAAACAGGCAACCGTCATGAATGGATTCAAGCGGTGTATGGTGTCGGTTATCGTTTTGAGTATCCAGAAGATTAACTTATAATTTTCTGAGCGATAGAAGAAGCGGATAAGCCTTGGGTTATCCGCTTTTTTTATGGGATGAAGGCAAGGTAGCAATCAAAATCAGCCGTGCTTTTAAATCGTCATGTGGCGAAATGAGACAGAGCAACCGGAGATTTTAAAGTACAAGACTGGTTGATCGCTTGTGCAAGCGATACAATTCATTTTTTGTCAGATGAGCATGTGTTTTGAGCAGCGAGACGCCTAAACTTCAGCGCCGTTTAAAGAACCGCCATATCCAATTGATCGCCATGGGCGGTGCAATTGGTACGGGATTGTTCTTAGGTTCAGCACATATTATTGAGTCTGCTGGCCCATCTATTATTTTGGGTTATATGATTGGCGGTTTGATTGCATTCTTAATTATGCGTCAACTCGGTGAAATGATTGTGCATGAACCTGTGACGGGGTCATTCAGCTACTTTGCTTTTAAATATTGGGGACGGTTTTCAGGCTTTTTAACGGGCTGGAACTACTGGGTGCTGTATATCTTGGTGGTGATGACTGAGCTGACCGCGATTGGTAAATATGTGAATTATTGGTGGCCACATATTCCTGCTTGGATTTCAGTGTTGGTATTTTTTGTGGTGATCACATTGGCCAATCTCGCCAATGTCAAACTGTACGCAGAGTCTGAGTTTTGGCTGTCGATGATTAAAGTTGTGGCGATAATCGCAATGATCATCTTTGGGGCTTACCTCTTGCTGACGGCTGATGCGGGTTCCACTGCTTCCATCACTAATTTATGGGCACATGGCGGGTTTTTCCCACATGGCTTTGAAGGCTTGTTTTATATGCTGGCCTTTATGATGTTTGCTTTTGGTGGCATTGAGCTGATCAGTATGGCGGCTGCGGAAACCGAAGATCCTGAAAAGAATATTCCAAAAGCAGTCAATCAAACGGTGATTCGGGTTTTCCTGTTCTATATTTGCTCGTTGGCGATTCTTTTGTCTTTGGTGCCTTGGAATCAATTGGATTTGGGCGGGTTAGATAAAAGTCCATTCGTACTTATTTTTAAGCAAATGGGCATTGAGTGGGCAGCCCATTTACTGAATTTTATTATTTTGACTGCATCAGTTTCTGTTTGTAATAGTGGCATGTATGCCAATAGTCGCATGCTGTTAGGTCTAGCAGAACAGGGCAACGCCCCACAAGTTTTTAAGCAGGTCAACCAGCAAGGGACACCGATTGCGGCTGTATTATTTTCAGCATTACTGATTTTTGGTTGCGTGCTGTTAAATTACTTCTTGCCTGAAAAAGCACTGAGTTATCTGATTTATATTGTGGTCAGTGCTGCGGTGTTGAATTGGATGATGATCAGTTTGATTCATCTTAAATTTAGACAGAGTATGAAAAAACAGGGCATTCAAACCAAGTTTCCAGCGTTATTTGCACCGTTTAGTAATTATTTTGTTTTAGTATTTATGCTGATGATTTTGTATATCATGTGGAATCAAGGTTTTATGCTTTCCGTATTGATGCTTCCTGTCTGGATCATCATGCTCTTTGTTTTATTTAAAACATTGAAGCCGAAGAAGGGCTAAAGCGCAGGTGATGATGTGGAAAAGGACTCAATATGAGTCCTTTTTTATTGGGCTTTTACTTAGATAAGTCTGGATTTAAATCTGTGAAGCGTTCCGCTGGCGATGTGCCTATGTCACCTAGGGGGAGGATTGTGAAATAGAATCCAAACTTTTCAACAATGGAATCAAATAAGCAACTGATCAGGAGACTGACCAAGATTTTACTGACTCTCAATGGGCCTTTGTCTGAGGTTTGGCATGACCTGTTGATTAACTTGGGTGGAGAGTGAGCGACTCTCACACTGAATCTTTTCGGATTGATATGTATAGGTAATTAAATAGGCAAAATTGAGAAAGGAAAGGTTGTATTTCCAACAGATTGAAGCAGTGAGCTATCAAGTTGCTGTTAAAGTACTCAAAAATTAACTTTAATATAGTACGGCTTGGCTGCAACCATCCTGAAAACTATCCACAATTTCTGCGGATAATTTTGGGGGTAAGTCTGATTAAGCTTATTTTTCTATGTACGTTCTGGCTTACACTAACTCAAGCGGATTGCGTCTAGGTCAGCCCTAAAATTTTTTATAAGATTCAATTATGGAGAACAGGATGTTCCAAAACATAAAACAAAAATGATAAGTTCAACACTAGGATGTGAGGTACGACAGGAGTTATACCTAGCGAATCAATATGAAAAAGCCCGACAGGATGTCGGGCTTTTTTTATGATCTTTCAATTGCTCACTTCGCTTTTGGTTTCGATTTTTTTATTCCAAAGTGGGTAATACACAGAAAATGTTGGAAAGCTGTACAGCAGCGACCAGATGTATTCAAACTTATGATCAGTTTGATGACGTGATAAGGCTCAGCTTTAAAAAAATCAAAAGAAATAATTAATCATTCAATATTTAGCTGATGGCTTTAAGCACAGCAATTCGTTGTCTTTGTTGTTTACTCAGCTTGGATACCACGAGTTCATAAGAATTTTGTACCAGATCAATGACTAAATCAGGCTCTAGGTTTTCATCCTCATAGATTGAAATCCAATGCTTTTTATTCATATGCCATCCTGCATGAATATACGGATAAATATCACGTAGCATCGCGCCGTGGTCAGGTGTAACTTTTAAGTTACTTAAAACTCTACCGCTTAAAGATGAATTGAGCAAAAACATTTTATCCATGACTTTATACACATCACAGCCCTCGCCAAAGGGTTGACTACAGGTGACTTCTGGCAGGGCAAGTGCAGCTTTTGCGGCAATACGGTGTAAGGACATGGTGATCACTACTCTAGTAGGGGAAGCCCTGTGGATATTGTTTAGTTTATCCACAGTTTAAGCCAACCTGTTAAGATGAACAACTCACCATCACTTCAGGCACATCGTTCGGTAATGGAGCCAAATCTTCAGTTTTCTCTAGTGCCACATTTCGTTCAAACGGTTGGCTGAGTAGGTTAAATAAACGTTCGACTTCTGAAAAATCATTGCGCTCAGCCAGTTCAATCGCTTTTTGTGCCATGTGATTGCGTAGGATATAAACTGGATTGGTTTGTTGCATTGTTGCATCGAGTTCTGCTGTGTCTTGATTGGCACGAATCTGTTTGTACTGCTGAAGGAAACTTTCAAACTGACGGCGGTCAAGACAATCATCCAAAAGCAGTTGGTAGTCTTGATTTTGTAGACGAATAAAGCTTTGGGTGTAATCCAGTTGTTCAGATTGCAAAATTCTTAAAAAAAGCATGCCACAATCAAAGCTATCTTTATGAAAATCAGGTAAGCCCATTTTTTGACATAAACCTAAGCGATAATGTTCCAAAAAGGTCGGTTCATAATGGCTCAAGCAAGCTGTTAGATCTTCTTTCCATTGTTCTTTGTCATAGTTTTCTGGTCGTAGCGGGATTAAATTATTTAGCCACATCCATAAATTCCAATGTCCGATACTGGGTTGTTGCTGATAGGTATAGCGGCCTTGGTAGTCGGAGTGATTGTTGATCCAATTGGGGCGGAAGCGTTCCATAAAGCCGTAAGGACCAAAATCTAAGGTTGAACCTGTGATATTCAAATTGTCGGTATTCATGACGCCATGTGCAAAACCAACCAATTGCCATTTGGCAATCATAACGGCAGTTCGTTGTATCACTTGGGTAGCAAATGCCAAAATGGGCTGTTCAGCTAGCAAGCATTCAGGATAGTGCCATTCCATACATTTCTGGGTAAAGTCTGCCAATAAGTCCGATTGATATTGATTAATCCACTCAAAATGCCCCAAACGAATATGACAGTCAGAGGTTCTGAGCAGCATCGCACCCAGCTCTAATTTTTCACGTTGTACACCTTGAGTCGATGAAGTAAAACCGACCGCATTACTAGAAGGAATACCCAGCGCATTGAGGGCATGACCTGCCAAGTACTCTCGAATAACAGAGCGAAGTACCGCACGCCCATCTCCCATACGCGAATAAGGTGTTTGCCCAGCACCTTTTAAGTGTAAATCAATGGTTTGTTTTTTTTGATCAAGGATTTGGGCAATCAGTAAACCGCGACCATCACCGAGTTGACCCGCCCATTGTCCAAATTGATGCCCTGCATAAACCATCGCAAGAGGAGGAAATTCTGCAAAGGTTTTTTGTCCGCTACAAATTTCAACCCAATCTGCTTGTTCTTCGGCAGTCCATTGTAGTTCTTCAGCCAAGGCTTGGTTAAAATGACCTGCTTTTGCTCCGACCAAAGGTAAGGGCATTTGTTGATGGTACAGTTTTGGATTCAAGGTTAAATAGCGGGAATTAAAAAGCATAAGATTGGATCAGACGGATGAACTCTACCCACTATAACAAAACCATTACCTAAAAATGAATAAAGCTTCCATTGAGGAAGCTTTATTCGAAATTCAGAGAATTTCAGTATTATTCAGAAACCGTATTTTTCTTGATATTACGCATTAAAACTTTAAGCGTTTGACGATGATGACCTAAGCGTTGCTCGACCAATTGGAAATCCATTTTTAATTTATGGTCCATTTGGTTGATCTTCTCTGCCACAGATGCTTTCTTGGCTTGAATTTCCTGTTCTTTCAGTTTCGCCCAGTCGTTCAGTGTATGGGTAAATGCTTCGTATTCTTGAGCAATACGAGTTTTTACATTCGCCATATCTTCATTGACATTGTGACCGTAAACCGCCAAATCCTGTTCAGCATATTTAAACTTCATCGCAAGTTCGGCTTTCTTAATATTAAAGCTTGGAATACGACGCAAGTTTTTCGCTAGACCGAGTTTTGAACACGACCAGATTAACCATTTGGTCGGATCATACTGCCACCATTTCACACCATTACGATAGTCATATTGGAAAATGTGGTGATAGTTATGATAACCCTCGCCCCAAGTTGCAATGGCAAGCAAGAAGTTATCACGCGCAGTATTTTCGTCTGTATATGGGCGCTTACCCCACATATGGCAAAGTGAATTAATGAAGAAAGTCACATGATGGCTCAGGATTAAACGGACTAATCCACCCAAAAGTAACACGCCCCACATATCGCCTACAGCCCAACCGATAGGTAATAAAATACCTGTATGTACTAAAATGACTAAAGGTACATAGTATTTATGTTGGAACATCACCAATTTGTCATTTAGCAGGTCAGGTGCATTTTTAAAATTAGGCTCTGCTGCTGGATAGTCGTGTAACATCCACCCCATATGGGCAAACCAAAAGCCTTTATTGATTGAGTACGGATCTTTTTCTACATCATCTACATGACGGTGATGGGTACGGTGACCAGAAGACCAAAATAAAATACTGTTCTGAACGGCAAAAGTACCCATAATCATGAGAATGATTTTTAAAGGTAGTGTCGCCTCATAAGCACGATGTGCCCATAAGCGATGATAGCCCGCAGTAATACCCAAACTACTCATACCCAATAACACAATCATGCTGACCCAAGCACTTAAGCTAAAATCATGATTAATGGCATAGAGTGGAACAGCGATAACTGCAACAATAGGTAAAAAAACCAGTGCAAAAATTGCAATCCAGTTAATTGGGGCTTGAGGTAGGGGAGGATTCATCTCCAACAGCACTCCTAGAAACCTGATACAGGTTAAAATTGAGGACTTAAATCACTACAAGTTGTAAGGATTAAGATTCTGGCATATTAGCATGAGCAACATTCGTACTCTAGCATTATTGTACAGTTGTATTGTACTAAACAGTAACAGAATAAGACCATGCTAAGATTGAATTTATCGTAACCAGTCGGCTATTTTTATTGGTTGCTTAATTTATTTCTATTGTACTTTAGGTCAACTGCTGTACGCATCTTAACTTGAGCTGAATTCTGCCGACTAACGAACCAATTTTCACTCCAAATGAAGCTGTTGCTGCATTAATTTAGGGAAATCAGTAATCAGGCCATCAATACCACAGGTTTGCAAATGTTTGGCACGCTGCACATCATTGACTGTCCAAACACTGACTTTTAATCCCGCAGCGTGGGTCGCTTGAATTAATGCATCGCTTGCCAATTGATTCATCCAGCCAATACGGCTACAGCCTAATTCCAGTGCCTGTTCAATTGCACGTTCTTGGATGTCTTCTTCAATCAGAAGTCCTCGTTTAAATCGCGACTTAGACTGTTGTAAAGCTTGGTGAATTTTCAAGTCAAAACTGGTGATCACTGCATTATGCTCAAACCCTGTCAAAGCACACTCTAAACTTTGAATCAGTTTTTCTGCGGCTTCAAAATCATTCACGGCTTTCACTTCTACTTCTAGATGAGAAAATTCACGTAGAATGTTAAGGCTTTGTTCTAAAGTAGGCGTTGCCTGAGGTTGCCAGTCCATCCAGATTGCAGCCTGATTGTAGTGAGCTAAGTCATTCACTGTACAGGTGTAAAGATTTTGATCAATTGAGGTCGTGCGTAAAAAGTTATCATCATGCATGACCACCAATGTGTCATCTTTGAGTTGGCGCACATCAAATTCGACGGCACGAATGCCTAAGTCATTTAAATATTGAAATCCACCTAAGGTGTTTTCAGGTGCTTCACCCCGTGCACCACGATGTCCGATAATTTGCATGTTACATCTGCTTAGTGATTACTCTACTTGGATTATTACGGAGTTATGTGAAATTTCACAGTCCGTGGGCTTATATTTGACTTCTTTTTTTAGAAATCTAAACGCTAAAGAATGGTGTGAACAATCATAAAAATAAAGTTTGATTAAGTGAACTCGAACAGAGCAAAAGTTATGATTGAGACTGAAGATTGATGACCTAGCCTCAATCAGGTTGCTTTTTAAATCGTGTCGTTAATATTTTTTTGCCAAAGAACTTCACTTCCTCCTTCAGCACGTTGCAAGGTACGTGAAGCGACAAACAACCAGTCAGAAAGACGATTTAATAATTGTAATGAACTAGATTGAATATTTTGGTCACGATGCTGTACTGCCATGAGGCTGCGTTCAGCACGACGGCAAACGGCACGGGCTTGATGGGCAAAGCTACAAGCCAATGTACCTGACGGTAGAATAAAATCTTTGAGCATGGGTAAAGATTCATTCATGCGATCAATGTCTTGTTCGAGGTATTCTATCGAGATTGGCTGTACCAGATGATAGTTGGGAATACAGACCTCACCACCCAAGTCGAATAACCAATGTTGAATTAGACTTAAGCTTTTATCCCATGCTGTTTGTTCTGCAATATTACTTTGGCTGATTTGTGCACGAAGAATGCCAATACATGCATTCAGCTCGTCGACATCACCGAGTGCAATAATGCGTAAATCATCTTTGGCTACACGAGAACCATCGCCAAGTCCTGTGGTTCCTGTATCCCCTGTGCGGGTATAAATTTTACTTAAACGGTGGCCCATAATTTGTCCTGCCTAAAGAATGAAAAAAAGGATAATGCCGGTCAAAACATTATCCATAAACTGCGCTGTTTTTAAATTTTTTTGAGTCTTTGAGTTAAATTAATAACGGAAAGTGACTCCTGCGGTAGCTAGGCGGCCGCTTGCAAGGTAGTACGAGCTAACTTCGTTATTCCATGCCGCTTTATAAGTTGTATCCCCAAGGTTGTGAATGTTTGAGAACACTTTTACATGTGGGTTAATTTGCCAATAAGCATTCATATCGATCGTGGCATATCCAGGAATCTGTTGAATATCTTTAGATGAACCTTTAGCAACCAAAGAAGTTGTGAAACCATAGACTCTATTATCCCAACCCGCAGATAATGTGAAGTTTTGACGTGGACGGTTTGGAGCATCTTCGTCAGTATCATCATTTTTGGGTTGTACATAAGCATATTCTGCATTTGCGAATAAGTTATCCTGTTTCCACTTCAAACCAAGTTCGGATCCAGTGAACGTTGCTTTCTTCAGATTGTAAAACTTAAATCCTGTAGAGGCATCAGATACCATAAGATTGTCGACTTTGGTTTGATAAACAGAACCATACAGTTGAATACCATAATTAAGGGAATGATCAAAACCTAGTTCATAAGAAATACTTTCTTCTGGTTTTAAGTCTGGGTTACCGCCCCACCATGATGGTTCAGAAATAATTTGGCCTACAACAGGTGCTCTAAACGCTGTACCTACGTTAGTGTAAAAACTTGTTTTTGGTGTGGCAAAGTAACGAGCAGCGAGTTGACCAACAGTATGTGTACCAAACTGCTGATTATCTTCTACGCGAACGCCAGCTTGCGTTGAGAACAGATCATTTTTAAACTGATGTTGGACGTAATAACCAATGGTCTCATTGTCGGATTTAAAGCCTGTGTCACCGATATAAGCAGCGACTTTCTCGGCTTCTGTTTTATTGTATTCAACACCAAAGAGTATGTTCTGATTTTGAGTGAATTGCCATTTTAGGTTGGAGTCAACTTCTTGCTGTTCTGTATTTACAATTGAAGGATAAGATGACTTGACTACATTGTATTGATCATCAAACTGAGAAAGACGCGTATTCCAAGTTAAATTATTGCTTAAGTTTAAGCGTCCTTGAACGTTATAGAGACGGTTAATGAAGTCATAAGCTTCTGGTGCACCATAAGAAAAATAATCACCAGTCCCTTTATTTTCTTTAACTTCAGCAGAAAGACCATAAGCTTCTTTTTCTACGCCTACTTTCGCGCTATAGCCTTTTTGGTCAAAGCCTGCTTTACGGTCGTCATTGGCAATAATTTGATCACCATCAGTTTCAAAACGTTGACCGCGGAGCTGAGCATAAAAACCGTCTTCTGCAACATCAACACCTAAAATAGTTTTATAGGTATTACGTTCACCAGCTTCAATCGTTGTAAATATTGAGTTTTCTGTTGGTATTTTGGAAATAAGCTGAATTACACCACCAATTGCATCTGTACCATATTGAACTGAGGCAGGACCTTTTAGAATTTCAATTTGTTTCACATCTGAAAGGTCAAAAAGAGGAATGTTGGTACCAGCTACAGTTGCAATGTTGGAACGCATACCATCTTGTAGAAATAAAGTATGCGCTGCATTGGTACCACGTAAGAATACCGATGCTGTTTGTCCATAACCACCAACTTGCTTTACAGTTAAGCCAGCTTCTTTAGTGAGTAAGGTCGGAAGGTCTGTAACGGGAGACTGTTCAATGGTTTTTTCATCAATCACAGAAATACGTGCAGGAACGTCTTTAATCTTTTCTTCAGAACGGGTTGCAGTGACCACCAAAGTGTCTAGAGAAGCATTCACAACATTCGTGTTGTTTTGTGCAGATACAGACGTAGAGAAACCCATCGCAATCGCGATTGCGCCCACTAAAGCAGTAGGCTGAAATAAATTTGGCATGCTGGCTCCATACATTCACCCCCCGTGAATGATTGAGTTAAACGGCGCAATAAGCAGGTCTCCGGACTTAAATATAAATATTGCGAACAATATTGGTATACCCATCTTCCCACACGAGTGCAGTGATGTAAGTGCAAGCACTTATAAAGATATACGTTTCGTTTTACCGTTGCGGGGGCAGTGTTGGATTTGCACCAACTTCCCTAAAGCATAATGCTGAGACTTATTGCATTTGGGCGAAGTATACGGTTTGTACGCGAATTAAACAATCGATGTAAAGATTTTTCAGGATGAACTTTACGCAAGGCGAAAAAATTGCATTACAATGATTCGCCCAGATATTTATAGATCAGCTATAAATAGGGCTGAGCTAGAGTCATAAATATGCGAACCCGTGCCAAAATTTGTGGAATTACCCGTAGCCAAGATATTGATGCTGTGGTCAACGCAGGGGCAGATGCAATTGGTTTTGTATTTTTCCCACCTAGTCCACGTTATGTTAGTGTGGATCAAGCCAAAGAACTCATTCAACATGTTCCTGCTTATGTTCAAACGGTGGGATTGTTTGTAAATGCGACTGCGGATGAGATTGCGGATGTGCTAAAACAAGTTGCACTGGATATCATTCAGTTTCATGGTGATGAAACACCAGCAGACTGTCAGATGATTGCGAAACAAGTTGGGCGTCGTTGGTATAAAGCCATTCAAGTGAAACCTGAACTGGATGTGGTCGCAGAAGTGAAACGCTATCAACAGGTAGGGGCAAGTGCAGTGCTTTTAGATGCGTGGCATCCAGAATTAAAAGGGGGAACAGGACACAGTTTTGACTGGTCACAATTCCCTAAGCTCGATATTCCTTTAATTTTAGCTGGTGGTTTAACCCCAACTAATGTTGAAGACGCTATAAAGACGACTGGGGCTTATGCTGTAGATGTCAGCGGAGGCGTAGAATCCGCTAAAGGTATAAAAGACCAACAACTTATAGAAAACTTCATGCAAGGAGTCCATCGTGGATCAGCAAAGTAATGTGATTGACTATACCCAATTCCCTGATGCAAAAGGGCATTTTGGTATCCATGGCGGACGTTTTGTGTCAGAAACTCTAATGGCAGCATTAGAGGATTTAGAAAAGCTCTATTTTCGTATGAAAAATGATGAGCAGTTTCTGGCAGAATTCGACCGTGACCTCTCCTACTATGTAGGTCGTCCTAGTCCTTTATATTATGCTGAGCGATGGTCGAAAGAGTTGGGTGGTGCGCAAATTTACTTAAAACGTGAAGACCTGAATCATACAGGCTCGCATAAAGTAAATAACACGATTGGTCAGGCTTTACTGGCAAAACTATCGGGTAAAAAACGAATTATTGCTGAAACGGGTGCAGGCCAGCATGGCGTAGCTACAGCGACGATTGCCGCCCGTTTAGGCCTTGAGTGTGTAGTATTCATGGGTGCAGAAGACGTGAAACGTCAAGCCATGAATGTGTACCGTATGCGTTTACTCGGTGCAACCGTTGTGCCTGTGGAAAGTGGCTCTAAAACATTAAAAGATGCCATGAACGAGGCGATGCGTGATTGGGTCACCAATGTGGATTCAACTTATTATGTGATTGGTACCGTGGCAGGTCCGCATCCGTACCCACAATTAGTCCGTGATTTCCAATCGATTATTGGTCGTGAAGCACGCCGTCAAATTCAAGAACAAGCAGGGTGCTTACCTGATGCCTTAGTTGCATGTGTTGGTGGTGGTTCAAATGCAATGGGCTTGTTTTATCCATTCTTAAATGATGCTGAAGTTAAAATGTATGGTGTTGAAGCCGCAGGTTACGGTATTGAAACAGGTAAACACTCTGCACCCTTAAATGCTGGTCATGTTGGTGTTTTACATGGTAACCGCACTTACTTGATGTCGGATGAACAAGGTCAGATTATTGAAACGCATTCGATTTCAGCAGGTTTGGATTATCCAGGTGTAGGTCCTGAACATAGTTTCTTAAAAGACATGCATCGTGTTGAATATGTGCCAATCAATGACCAAGAAGCTCTACAAGGTTTCCGTGATTTGACGAAAATTGAAGGAATTATTCCTGCTTTGGAAAGTTCTCATGCGATGGCTTATGTCACTAAACTTGCACCAACGATGTCTAAGGATCAAATTATTATTGCGACGGTTTCAGGCCGTGGTGATAAGGACTTAATGACCGTGGCGCGTATTGATGGCGTGGAAATGGTTGAGATGTAAGTACTTCTTTGAAGCCTCCTTTTTTGGGAGCGCTTTGAAGACTAGCTTTAAGGAATCGTGTTGAGTGAAAGCTCAGCACGATTTTTTTTTGAAATAGAAGTTTATCCAAAAAATGAATAAGGGAAGGCGACATGGATGTTGCCCGTTGAGCAGCATTACAGGGATGTAATGTCTGCTCAACAAGATGATTTTGTTACTTTTGCCGAAACAAAAGTAAGATATTTCCTGCCAATGAAAACTTTGGTCAAATCTATCTTATTGTATTGGTCGTAACGTTATTTAAATTTTGAAGGAGTCTTACTGCTTACACCTAAAATGTAAGGAGTTCATAATGTTACTTTTGATAAGCTCAAAGTAACCAAAGGCATTGTCATTCGCAAAACTCGTCCTATACTTTCATGTGATTAATGTGGTTGCAAAAACATTTCTCTCGAAGTGTGGTCTGCCTCGAACAATTGCGAATGCTGTTTCAGGGAATCGCATGTTCGCTATAAAAAATGTGTCAAAAAAAGGAAAGAAAATGCCTAGTCTATTTATGGTCATGCTTGGTGGTCGCCATACACGTGCCAACACTGAAGTCCATGATGTTGTATTTGCTGTGGGCGATAGCCTAGAAGACACGTATCCACAGTTAAAAAATGCATGGTTTGGTGAGCAAAAAGGCTTACACATTGATGCTTGGGCGCAAGTGAATGGTGTCGAAAGTGCAGGAAAAAAATACCAGATTCAGTTTAGTGATGCCCAACCTCAAGTCGCAGATGAAAAGCTGTGGCTAATTAATTTAGGTGGCTATGACGCACGTGAGTTTGGTGAGTTACACCGTTATGTGTTGGTCGTTGCTCCGCATGCCGCGGAGGCAAAGCAAAGAGGGAAGCAATATTTCGATGAAAAATGGCAAAAGCAACATACAGATCGTGTTTTAGAGGTAGATGACTGCATTGCCATTGATTGTATTCATGGTCGTTATGTAAGTCTGGTTGAAGCTGACTTTGATGCAAACACGTGGGAAAATACTTATCTTATGTTAAATGTTTAATTTTAAACATTTTAAGTGCGTTGTGCCGATATGGTATTTTTTATGCTAACATTGGGTGAGTAAGAAATGATCGATACTTGCTGCATAAAAAGAACGAAGAAAATTCTTAATGTGACATGCTGTATAGGTCAAAGCAGATCTAGCGATATGTGAAATGGAATTGGATAAATGGATTTAATTCAGTCGAATGGGCAGCCACATTATGGTCGCTTTAATGCATTACCTCAAAATATTGACGTTCAAAAATACCAATATAAAACTCCTTATGGAGAGGTGTTAGAAGGTTGGCGTAAACGTTTAAAATATAAAAAATTTAAATTCTGCTCAATCCAACACGAGTATTACACCATTGGAATAGCTATTGCTGATATTGCATGGGCAGGGCATGGTTTTTTTTACGTTTATAACCATCTTACGCAGGATGTTATGGAATGGAATGCCATTAATTTCTTGGCCCGTAACACGCTGTTAGATGAGCAACCTTTATATAACCAAAGTTTTTTTCATAAATCGCCGTTTCAAATTGAAATGCAACATGCCAATGGGGTGCGTTATATTCGCGTGACTAAATATGGCGAAATTAAACTGAATGCCCGTATTTTCTGTGCTGGAACACAACCCTTGAGCATGTGTAGTCCAACAGGAATTAATGGCTGGACCTATACCCAAAAACTCACCACACTGGGTTGTGAAGGCTATTTTGTGAATAAGCAAAATGAAGTGGTGCAATTTCATGACAAAACTTTTGCTTCTTTAGATGATACGTGTGGATTTCTTCGACCTGAAACAGCCTGGTTTTGGTTATCTTGTAATTTCTGGGATACCAATAATCAACGAATTGGACTGAATTTAGCCTCAGGGGTCAATGAAAGTTTTGGTAATGAGAATTGCTTGTGGGTAAATGGTCAGTTGTTTCAATTGACGGATATTTTATTTGAGCATCTTGAAGAAGGGCATTGGAATATCCGTTCTTTGGATCAACGCCTCAACCTAATTGTTACGACCAGTTGGCGTCGTTATGAAAATTTGAACTTAAGATTGGTTGGTAGCCAATTTAGCCAGTGGCAAGCACGTATCAGTGGCAGCATTCTATTGGATAATCAAGAAATTGTACTGGTCGATGAGTACGGCCTTCTGGAACAACATTATGCGAAATGGTAGGGAATTCTTCTCACTGCCTCTACATTAGGACTGTTGATTTAGAGGCAGCTTGATCAAACCGTATCTTATTTTTTACTTTGTGCTGCTTGCCAAAAGGCTTCGCCTGCTTGAATAGGATCGTTGGTTGCAGCAAGGGTATCGACCCACACATTGTATTGACGAATAATCGGTTGTTGGCTAGGGTGAAATCCTTTCTTAAACCAATCAAAATATTGTTTGCGAATACTGGTTAAAGTGCCTTTACGACCAAAGAACCAAGGTAATCCTTTTATAATCATACAGAAGCGTTGCCAGCGACTAAAGCCATCATGTCTTAACATGACATTAGCACGATAGAGCGTAAAGCCAATCATCATAAGCGTGGTGAGAATGAGCGCCCATCGACGCATTGACTCTGATACTTCTCCCACTTGTTGCATTACATCAAATGCGACATCCCGATGCTCCATTTCTTCAATTGCATGCCAAGCCAAGAGCGCACGTACATAAGGATGAGCATTGGCTAAAGTTTCTTTTTTACCATAAAAGGTTTCTGCCATTAAGGCCGTCAAATGCTCTGCCGCTGCTGTCATTGCAATATTGTATTGAGGGGAGCGCTCTTCAAGTTCGAACTTGAATACTCGGTTAATTCGTTGAATAAATTGATCTACAGGCATACCTTGTGCACGCATGACTTGGTTCATTTTTTCATGCGCGATACCGTGTTGGGCTTCTTGGCGAATGAAAGCACCGACACGTTGTTCTAACTCGGGATCCGTGATTTTATCGCGAAACAAGCGTACCGATTGAATAAAGTAACGCTCGCCATCTGGAAAAGTGAGGCTTAACGCGTCAAATACACGGGTTAAAAATGGGTCATTGTTCATCCAGAAGCGGGGTACCTGATCTAATTTAAAATCGAATTCGGTACGAACAACAGGATGAACTTGATTTCGGACTATTGTATTCATCGTTTTTTACTAATAGAACCTTCGATAAGAGCAGTATGTCGATGTTTATCGGAGAAGTTTTGACAGTACTTGCCATTTTTTATACATTTTATGCCATATCGAAAATAAAAAAATGTCAAACTGACAGGTAGAGCCATGTATACATTACAAATTCCGAATGGCTTTTTTCATCTATGGCACAGCTATCTTAAATCACGTCATATTGATGGTTTTGCATTTCCTTTCTCAACGGTGCAAAAACAACAGTTGCATTACATTTTATCACAACCAATTGATGCGCAATCATCGTATGCTTTATTTATTGATTTAATACAACAAACAGAAAAGCAACTCAACTGCCCTCATCTTATTTTCGATATTGTGCAGCATATACAACCTGAACATTTTGGTGTATTGGGCTACATCGCATCGAAAAGTACCAGTGTCGCAGAAGCTTTACAGTTTATCTTGCGTTTTAACCGTTTAGTGATTGATGGGCAGGAAACGCTGCCTATGCATATGTCACAAGTAGATCAGAGCATTCATATCCATTGGGGATTTTCTCACAGCGAGCATGTACTGATTAATGAAATGACTGTTGCTGCAATGGTGCAATTGGCTCGACAGATTTTTTCTTTTGATCAATTCGCATTGAAAAATTTATATTTTGCGCATGCGCCACGTTGTGCGGTTTATCATTATCAGCGTTTTTATGGCTGTGATGTATTTTTTCATCAAGTGCGTTATGCCTTAGAGTTGAATCGTGAAAGTTTATTACTGAAGTCTCAGCAACCCGACCCATCGCTTAATCATTTGCTACTTAAACATGCCGAAGAGGTGATTGCAGCAAAATCTGCGCATATCACGCTCATGACCCATTTACATACACTTGTGGCAGAGTATTTAGTATTTCATCAAGATGTGCCAAAGCTGGAATGGGTAGCGCAAGAGCTGCATTTATCGGTACGCACTTTACAGCGGCAGCTCAGTGAATTTGACAGTTCATTTAAAAAAATTATTGAAACGGAACGAATGAAACGTTGCGATATTTTGCTACAGCAAAAAATGAGTTTGAGCGAAGTGGCTTTAGCACTGGGGTATTCAGACCAGTCAGCTTTGGCACGTGCTTATAAGACGGCAACAGGACAGACGCTTTTAGTTCGTCGACAACAACTCAAGCTGCGTGAATGAGATAAAAAAGCGGTTCATTGAACCGCTGGAATTGAGCAAGTTTGATTAGATCGTCTTTTGATTCAATTTCGGGTAGCGTAGTACGATGGCTAAAATGGCAAAAATCGCCAAGACCCAACAATAGTAAATATGACCAATCAGCTCGACAGGGGAGAGTTTGGCGATGGAACATGCCAAAAGCAGTTGAGCACCATAGGGGATCAAACCTTGTATCACGCAAGAGAAAATGTCCATGAGGGCGGCGACACGTTTCGGATCTAACCCGTACTCTTGCGCCACTTCACGGGCCATATCACCCGATAAAATAATTGCGACCGTATTATTGGCAACAAACAAGTTTGAGAAAATGACCAAAAAACTGACACCCAGCTCGCCAGCACGTTGTTGTCCAACTTTTAACAGACGAGTCAGGCTATAAATTCGCTGAATCAGCCATTCTAAGCCACCTTCACGTTGCATGATGCTTGATAGACCGCCTAATAGCATGGAGAGCAAAGCCACTTCAAACATACCGACAAAGCCATCATAAATTGAGGTATTCAACTTCAGTAAGGTGAAGCCACTCTGTTGTATTAAACCAATTACACCAGAAATCATAATGCCAATGGTTAGAACCGCTAAAACGTGTAAGCGACTAAAAGCCAAGAAAAACACGGAAACATAAGGAAGAATTAACCATAAATCATAGTCGTGATATTGAATGGCTTGAGAATCCTTACTCATCAAAATAAACACCAGAATGGTAATAATAGACGCTGGTCCTGCAATCCAAATATTGACCCGGAACTTATCACGGAGTTGCACTTTTTGACTGCTGGTTGCTGCAATCGTGGTGTCTGAAATCATAGATAGATTGTCACCAAACATCGCACCACTCACCACAGCACCAATCGCCATCACGGTTTCAATATTAGTCACTTGGGCAAAGCCAAAAGCAATTGGTGCACAGGCCGCAATGGTGCCCATAGAAGTCCCCATAGCCGTTGCAATAAAGGCAGAGATGACAAACAGCATGGGGAGAACAAAAGCAGGAGGAATAAGAGATAGTCCAAGTTGGACGGTCGCATCTACACTGCCAATTGCACTGCTGGTGCTCGCGAAGGCACCTGCCAGCATAAACACCATAAACATTAAGATTAAATTAGGGTGGCTTGCCCCTTTTAGGAAGGTTTCAATGGCTTGGTTCAGGTGACCCTTAAAAATTAGTACTGCAAGGATAACCGCAGGTAGAGCAGCCACAGGCGCTTTAATTTGATAAAAGGCAAATTCGGTGCCAATCAGGGAGTGATAAATTCCGCTACCTAAAAAGATAGCCAAAAAAACAATAAGGGGGAGTAGCGCAAGCGCTCGGGCTTGCACTTTGCCCTGTGGGTCGGAGGTCATAAATGTTAGGAAACAGCGAATAAGTGCGCACAGTATAATGGAGCTTTAATCATTTCTTAAAATTAAAATGTAAAACTCGAGTAGGGCAGTTTGTAGACTTTACTCAAGAAAATTGCCATTTTCTTGAGTTGGTTCGATCTGTATAAAAGCGAAAATTAGGCATCTTTGATCATTGAGAAAACTCGCCAAATATTAGTAAATGTAGCTTTCGGGTTGTTCTGAATCATGTGATGTCGTATGAAATTCAAGGGAAGTGCATGAACTCTATTCAAGGTGCAAAAAATAGCGTTACAATGCATCGTCTTGTATTTCTACAAAACCAACTCCTCAGTTTTAAATAATTCAAGGAAAGTACAACCCTATGTCACGTTTAGCCACTCGTTTTGGACAACTTAAATCTCAACAGCGTAAAGCGCTAGTTTCCTATGTGATGGCTGGAGATCCTCATCCACAAGTAACAGTACCTCTGTTACATCAAATGGTTGAGGCTGGCGTAGATGTTATTGAACTTGGGCTCCCATTTTCAGATCCTATGGCGGATGGTCCTGTCATTGCTTTAGCCGCTGAGCGTGCTTTGGCTGGTGGAACCAATACCTTAGATGCGCTGAATATGGTGAAAGAGTTCCGTCAAAAAGATCAAGAAACACCTGTTGTTTTAATGGGATATTTAAATCCTGTTGAAGTCATTGGTTATGAAAAATTTGTAGCCTATGCCAATGAATGTGGTGTGGATGGCATTTTACTGGTCGATTTACCGCCAGAAGAAGCTAAAGCTCTGGATGATGTCCTGAAAAAGTACGAAATGGATCAAATTTTCTTACTTGCACCAACTTCTACGGATGAACGTATTCGTCATGTAGTAAAGCAAGCCAGCGGATTTATCTATTATGTATCTTTGAAAGGAGTAACAGGTGCAGCAACTTTAGATGTCTCTGAAGCTGCAGCACGTATCCAAAAAATTAAAGCAGAGACGGATATCCCTGTGGGTGTCGGTTTTGGTATTAGCGATGCTGCTTCTGCGAAAGCAATGGGTGGTGTAGCCGATGCTGTGATTGTCGGCAGTGCATTTGTAAAACAATTTGCGAGCTTGACACCAGAACAAGCCGTTGTTGAAACGGTTAATAAAGTCAAGGAGCTTCGAGCAGCGCTCGATGAGTTAGTATGAATCAAGAAGTGAAATCAGGGAAAATTCTTAGCCCATCGACACCGTGGACTGAACGTGGCGTTCCAGGTATTGAAGTTCCCGATGAGCAACAAGCACTCAAAGCAACATTTACCGAACCAACGGTTGAATGTCCTGAATGTCATGCATTGGTGACACGCACCGCAATGACATTTAATGCTTATGTTTGCCCACAGTGTGACGAACATTTACGCATGAAAGCGCGTGATCGTTTAACATGGTTCTTTGACCAAGTTAAAACGGAACTAGGTCAAGAATTTGTTGCGAAAGATCCACTTAAATTTGTCGATAGCAAGCCTTACCCAGAACGTATGGTTGAAGCGCAAAAGAAAACAGGTGAATCTGAAGCTTTAATCGTGATGCAAGGTACATTGAAAGATGTCGCAATGACCGCATGTGCTTTTGAATTCGACTTTATGGGCGGTTCAATGGGTACAGTCGTTGGTGATCGTTTTGTACAAGCAGCTGAACGCGCAATTGCACTTAAACAACCATTCATCTGTTTTGCAGCATCTGGTGGTGCACGTATGCAAGAAGGTATGTTGTCTTTAATGCAAATGGCTCGTACTTCAGCAGCGATTCAACGTGTAAAAGAGGCAGGCTTACCGTATATCGTGGTATTAACCCATCCTGTATATGGTGGTGTAACCGCTTCATTGGCAATGTTAGGTGATGTGCATATTGCAGAGCCAAAAGCGATGATTGGTTTTGCTGGTAAACGTGTAATTGAGCAAACAGTACGTGAGAAATTGGAAGAACCGTTCCAACGTGCTGAATACCTGCTTGATCATGGTGTAATCGATCAAATCGTTCATCGTCATGCATTACGTGATACTGTATATCGTATTGTGACCAAATTGATGAATTTACCTTGAACAACACTGCACCACTTGCACAAGATAATTTAGACACATGGCTCTCGTATTGGGGCCATGTTCACGTTACGGGGATTGATTTAGGTCTGGAACGCGTCGTTCCCGTCGCTGAAATGTTGGGTGTAACGCAACCAGAAGCGAAAGTGATTACGGTTGCTGGCACCAACGGTAAAGGTTCAACCACTACGACCTTGGCTGCTATTTTAAATGCCCAAGGCTACAAGGTTGGACTTTATCAGTCACCGCATATTTATCGTTTTAATGAACGGGTTAAACTGGCAGGTCAGGAAGTAGATGACCAAAGTCTGATTGATGCTTTTGTTCAGGTTGATCAGGCACGTCGTGCATGCAATTTGAGTTTATCATTCTTTGAAGCAACCACTTTGGCTGCTTTTTTGATTTTTAAACAGCAAGCTTGTGATGTCTGGGTGCTTGAGGTGGGGCTAGGTGGCCGTCTGGATGTGGTCAATGTGATTGATCCAGATGTTGCAGTCATTACCAATATTGGTTTAGACCATACAGATTGGTTAGGTGATACCATCGAAAAAATTGCTTATGAAAAGGCTGGCATTATTCGCCCTAATATTCCTGTTATTTTTGGTGGATTACAAAGTTTACCAGAAGCGATTGCCAAAAAAGCACAAGAGTGTCATGCACCGCTATTTGCCGCTGAACGCGATTATTTTTATCAACTGAGTGAAGATGGACAGCATTGGTTATTTGCGTCTTCTGGAACCACCTTAAAATTACCACTTGGTCGTTTGGCATTAGAAAATATTTCTACCGCTGTTGCCGCTGTTTTGTTGAGTGGGTTGGAGATTCGACAGGAAGCAATTGCGCAGGGTATTCAACAGGCACAACTGTCAGGACGTTTTGAGATTCGTCAAATTGCAGATAAAACCGTGATTTTTGATGCGGGACATAATCCACACGGCGTTGATTTTTTGTTAAAGCAATTGCGAAATTTCCTAAAATACAATAAACAATACACAGAAGTGGTTGCTGTTTTTTCAATGTTGGCTGATAAAGATATTAAATCTGTAGTTGAGTCATTAAAAAATAGTATTTTAATGTGGAAAATTGCCCCATTAACGGTACCGCGAGCTGCGGAAATTGCCCAACTTGATGATGCATTACAACAGCAGACAGTACAGCATTTCACTAATGTTCAATTAGCTTTCCAATCAGCCCTCGATGAATCTAAAAATAATCAGCTGATTTTAGTATGTGGTTCATTTCATACTTTGGAAGCAGTCTGGGAGTATTTGGAAGAATGTCAATGAATAACAAACAACGCTGGATGGGTGGTGTTGTTTTATTAGGTGGTGGTGTTTTATTGGCAGCCTTGCTTCTGAAAGGTAAAGAAGAAATACATCAAAATAATATCAAACACCCTGAATTGGTCGAGCAAGTTCAGCAAAAAAATGCAAAATCAGACAGTGGGATGGTGCAATTGCAAGGTCTTACTGTTGATGTTGAAACGGAAAAACGATTGCTTGAAGAGCAACGTCGTGCTCGTGAAAAGGCAGTTGCAGAGCAAGAAGCCCGCGCAGCCGAATTTTTAGCCATGCAACAGCAAGCTGAAGCGGATGCTGCACGTAAAGCAGCCGAAGAATATGCAGCATTAAATGCAGCCCGAACGGGTGCACAACAAAGTTCAGATAATATTCCACCTGAATTGGTTGAAGATGAAAAAGCTAAGCAAAAGCGCTTGGCGGAGGAAAAACTTACTGCGCAAAAGAAGCTAGATCAGCAGAAGGCGCAACAACAGTCTGAAGCTGATAAAAAATTGAGTGCAGAAAACCTTAAGGCAGAGGCACTGCGTAAGGCTGATCAGGAACGTAAAGCACGTGAAAAAGCTGCTGAAGAAAAAAAATTACGTGAAGTTGAAGCTCAACGTAAATTAGAGGCACAACGTAAGGCAGATCAAGAGCGTCAAGCAACAGCCAAAGCCGCTGAAGAAAAGAAACTACGTGAAGCGGAAGCGAAACATAAAGAAGACGCGAAAAAGAAAGCTGAAGCCGACAAGGCACGAGATTTACTCGAGAATGGTGATAAGCAGTGGATGGTTCAGGTGGCTCTTGCTGCCAATGCTGCCAATGCAGATAGCGTCATTTCTAAGTTAAAGGCAAAAGGCTATAAAGTGGTACAAAGTCCAACATCGAAAGGTATCCGAATTATGGTTGGACCTGCCAAAAGTCGTGATGTCGCAGATGTGACCCGTAAAAAGATTACTACCGATGCGAGCTTGAATATGAAGTCCGCATGGGTCATTGATTGGGTACCCTTAGACCGTCGTTAGTTCATTGCAGTCATGCTTTAAGATGGATTCGAGAGTTGCTCTTGAATCCATTTTACATTTTCGGGGGTAAATAAATTTCCGATGTTTTGCCAAATGGGGTGGAAACCATAGCCCCCATATTTCATTTCTTGTAAAGCGTCATCAATACTCCATTGTTCAAAAACAATTCGATACATGGCAATACTGGCACCTGTACGATCTGAGCCGTGGTAACAATGTATCAGTACTTTTTGTTGTTGCGCTTTGGCCAATTGAATTTCGCGCATCACAGCCAATAAATCTTCCCGATCAATAGCCCAAGTATGAATGGGAATATGCACCAACTTAAAGTTTTGTGCATCTAAATTTTGTGGGTCTTGATGGCGCGATCTTAAATTGATTACAACACCAATATCATGAGTCTTGAGTGCGGATGCCATCTCTGTATTGGGTTGTTCACTACGAAAGACATCGGTACTGATTTGATAAAAATTATCAGCTTGATCGATTAAGGTTCCCCATTGCGTTGGTCGAGCTTCAGGCGGTAGTGCTGGCGTAGTCATACAGCCAGAAAGATTTAGCGTACTGAAACAGAGGCAGCTATAGAGAATACTGATTTGAATTTTCATTGGTATCGGGCTAATTCTACAGGGTCATGCGCACAGATGAGTTGAACTTCTGGATGTTTTTGTGACAGAGTTTGCAGGCGTTTTAAATTTTCTACACGTGCTAGATTATCTTCGGCAAAGAATTGTTCGACCTGATTTAAGGTTCTAAGTTTGTGCTGACCATCCAGTTGTAAATGTGAGTAGTAGGCATCTCCACAGAAAAGCAACCATTGATCTTGGTCGCGAACAGCAATACCACTGTGTCCTGCGGTATGCCCCAAGAGTGGAATCATCAACAGGTCATTTTCAAATAAATCAAAATTACGAATCTGTTTGAGGTTGAACCAGTCATCGTTAGCAATCGGTTCAATAAAGTTCCAGTAACGATGTTGTTGAAACTGTTTTACTTTATAACGCGCTTTGCGTTTGTAATGGTTCAAATTTTGTGTAGCATTATATTCGGAAGACAGCACATGCACCGTCGCTTGAGGGAAATCTGAAATACCCCCAGCATGGTCAAAGTCTAAGTGCGAAACAAAAATATGCTGAACATCTTTGGGGTTAAAGCCAAGTTTTTGTATTTGTGCGATGGCGGTCAGTTCTAAATTGTTTTCAATTTTTCCAAACCGCGCAATCATCTTGCCAAGACGTGCTTTGGTATGAAGAAGATCCTGCATACCTAAACCTGTATCAATCAAGACCAATCCACGGTCCGTTTCTAACAATAAACAATGACAGATCACATGAGCATGGAATCCTTTTTGCCCAAATAAGGGGCCGCAAACAGGGCACATGGTGCCACAATGTAAATGATGAATGTTATGAATCACAGTCTTTATTCTTAAAATGATTTGCTGTATTTATAACTGACTGTTATCAAAATACCAAGTGGAACTTAGCAGTGGGTGATGAATTTACCCAAATAGCCTGTCTGTAGACAGGCTAAAAATGTTTGCTGAAAATACCTTCGTTTTATTCTAGATTGGGTTGTGGCGTTAAGCGTAAATAAGGTTTTACTGCGGTATAACCTTTTGGGAAGCGTTGTTTCAATTCAGCTTCATCTTGTAAAGAAGGTACAATCACCACATCATCGCCATGCGTCCAGTTAGCAGGGGTTGCAACTTTATGATGATCAGTCAGTTGTAATGAATCAATGACACGTAAAATTTCGTGGAAGTTACGTCCTGTTGATGCAGGATAAGTAATAATTAAGCGCACTTTTTTATTTGGGTCAATAATTACCAAAGAACGTACTGTTAATGTTTCACTGGCATTCGGATGAATAAAGTCATAAAGGGTGGAGACCTTACGATCTTTATCGGCAATGATTGGGAAGTTCACAGTTGTATTTTGGGTTTCATTAATATCCTGAATCCAGCCATGATGTGATTCAACATCATCGACAGACAGTGCAATTGCTTTGACTCCGCGCTGCGCAAATTCATCTTTTAGCTTCGCAGTGTAGCCCAGTTCGGTCGTACATACAGGCGTATAGTCTGCGGGATGAGAAAACAGAATGCCCCAATTATCACCTAAATAATCATAAAAATTAATCAGACCTTCACTCGAATCTTGTTCAAAATTGGGTGCGATATCGCCTAAACGTAGTGACATTTTTATTTACCTCAATTGTTTTGTGTATTTGATTTAAGTCAAACTATCGCGCAATTCTTTTACTATGAAAAATAGCTTTTTTGCATTTGTTTATGCAAGAAATGAATAAGCAAGATGGATATCGCTGTGAAAATATCTATTGATTCAAGATGAACGCTCTATATCGTCTGATCGAAATTTGCTACATTATTTCGCCTTAGGTCAGGGGCTAGAACCAGTGATCAGAATTTTTTTATTGGTTTTGTGCAAAACCCTTGTACTTCAAATTTCTAGCACCATAATAACGTCTGAGAAAAAATTTATTCATTGACAAGCAAGATTTAGAGAGTCTATTCATGTTGGCAAGTCTGATCGGAGGAATCTTCGGTACCAAAAATGAGCGCGAACTCAAACGCATGCGTAAAATCGTAGACAAGATTAATGCGCTCGAGCCGACGATATCTGCCTTAAACGACGCAGACTTATCTGCAAAAACCGAAGAATTCAAACAACGTTATAACAAAGGTGAAAGCCTCGATAAATTATTGCCAGAAGCGTTTGCAGTTTGTCGTGAAGCAGCAAAGCGTGTCATGGGTATGCGTCATTACGATGTGCAGTTGATTGGTGGTATTACCTTGCATGAAGGTAAAATTGCTGAGATGCGTACGGGTGAGGGTAAAACTCTCATGGGTACACTGGCGTGTTATTTGAATGCGATCAGTGGTCAGGGCGTGCATGTCATCACGGTGAATGACTACTTAGCTCAGCGTGATGCCGAGTTAAACCGTCCCCTCTTTGAATTCTTGGGTTTAAGCATTGGTATTATTTATTCCATGCAAAATCCAATGGAAAAAGCAGATGCCTACCGTGCAGATATCACTTACGGTACTAACAATGAATTTGGTTTTGACTACTTGCGCGACAATATGGTGTTTGCGCTTGCTGAGAAAAAACAACGTGGTTTGATTTATGCCATTATTGACGAAGTGGACTCAATTCTCATTGATGAAGCACGTACGCCGTTAATTATCTCGGGTCAAAGCGATGACTCTTCTCAGCTTTACTCTGCGATCAATACCATTCCACCAAAACTGCATGCGCAAAAAGAAGAAAAAGTTGCAGATGGCGGTCATTTCTGGATTGATGAAAAACAACGTTCGGTAGAAATGACCGAGATTGGTTTTGAAACTGTTGAAAATGAATTGATTGAGATGGGATTGTTGGCTGAAGGCGAGAGCTTATATTCAGCATCTAACCTCAACTTGGTGCATCACGTGACGGCTGCGATTCGTGCGCATTTCTTGTATCAACGTAACGTACATTACATTATCCACGAAGGTGAAGTCATCATTGTGGACGAGAACACTGGTCGTACTATGCCAGGTCGTCGTTGGTCTGAAGGCTTACATCAAGCAGTAGAAGCCAAAGAAGGCTTGGAAATTCAGCCAGAAAACCAAACTTTGGCAACCACGACTTTCCAGAACTATTTCCGTTTATACAAAAAATTGTCAGGCATGACGGGTACCGCAGATACTGAAGCGGCGGAAATGAAAGAAATTTATGGTTTGGATGTGGTGATTATTCCAACACACCGACCAATGATTCGTCAGGATCAAAACGATTTAATCTATTTGAACCGTAATGGCAAATACAATGCGATCATCCAAGAAATTAAGCGTGTACATGAAGCAGGTGTAGCTCCAATTTTGATTGGTACTGCAACCATTGAAGCTTCTGAAATCTTATCGGAAAAGTTGAAAGAAGCAGGTATTCAGCATGAAGTACTGAATGCCAAACAGCATGAGCGTGAGGCCGATATTATTGCTCAAGCAGGTTCACCACGAGCCGTAACTATTGCCACTAACATGGCAGGCCGTGGTACCGATATTATCTTGGGTGGTAACTGGAAAGCTAAACTGGCCAAAATTGAAAATCATACACCTGAAGATGAAGCTCGCTTAAAAGAAGAGTGGGAACAAAACCACGAAATGGTCTTGGCTTCAGGTGGTTTACATATTATTGGTTCTGAACGCCATGAATCACGTCGTATTGATAACCAGTTGCGTGGTCGTGCGGGACGTCAAGGTGACCCAGGCGTGTCACGCTTCTATTTATCACTTGAAGATGACTTGATGCGTATCTTTGCGGGTGACCGTGTGGTTGCTATGATGCGTGCCATGGGCTTGCAAGAAGACGAAGCGATTGAACACAAAATGGTGTCGCGCTCGATTGAAAATGCGCAGCGTAAAGTAGAAGCACGTAACTTCGATATTCGTAAGAATCTATTGAAATACGATGATGTGAACAACGAACAACGTAAGATTATTTATTCACAACGTGATGAAGTTCTCGCAGAAAATACGCTGCAAGAGTATGTTGAAGAAATGCATCATGAAGTGATGAAAGCGGTGATTGCCAATTACATTCCACCTGAGTCGATTCACGATCAGTGGGATATTGAAGGTCTTGAGCGTGCATTACGTGAAGAGTTTGCGGTCGATTTACCGATTAATCACTGGTTGGAAAATGAGCGTCGCTTAGATGAAGAAGCGCTGGTTGATCGTATTACAGATGAGATCGTCTCACGTTACCGTTCACGCCGTGAGCAAATGGGGCCTGAATCGGCAGCCATGCTAGAGCGTCATTTTGTTTTAAGTGCATTAGATCGCCACTGGAAAGATCATTTGGCAGCCATGGATTATTTACGCCAAGGGATTCACTTACGAGGTTATGCACAAAAGAACCCTGAGCAAGAATATAAGAAAGAAGCATTCAACTTATTCGTCAACATGTTGGCTGTGATTAAGACAGATGTTGTGACCGATTTATCTCGCGTACATGTGCCGACGCCAGAAGAGCTAGCAGCAATGGAAGCGCAAAAACAAGCGCAAGCCGAAGCGATGCAATTAAACCTTTCACACGATGAAGTAGACGGCTTAACAGGTGAAGTGACTTCGCAGGTTAGCTCTGAACAACATTTAGGTTTCAACCCTACAGATCAAGATGTCGTTGCTCCAGCTAGTCGTAACTCTCCTTGCCCATGTGGTTCAGGTCTAAAATATAAACAATGTCATGGTAAAATTTAATTTTATCAATTGACTAAAGTAAACCCTTGTATCGTTTCTATCTTTTGAAGCACTACAAGGGTTTTTTGTTTTTATGTGAACTGTAGTTAAATATTTTCAAGATGTGAATAAGGTTTGCAGTGTTCATTATTAAGTGTTATTAAGTTGCTGATTGGAACCTGAAAAGCGAAAGATAATGAAAAAATTATTACGACCTTTAGTTGTTGCTGTTTTGGCAATCCCAACTTTGGCTATGGCGAATACGCCTGAAACAACAACAGTTGCCAAAGTAGAAGCTGCTCAAGGTGCAACAACCGCAGCAGCTACGGTACAAGATACTAATGTTACGGTGATGAGTCCGCGTACTGGGATTAAATATACTTTCCCAAATGCGCAGCAACGTCCAATTATCTTAAAAACAGCAGCAGTGAGTGCTGCAACCACAACAACGGCAAGTCGTATTGTCGCGACCAACCCAGCACTTTCTGCGGAAAGCCAAGAGCAAGCGAAACTAACGCTTGCAGGAAGTCCAACGCAGTTGGTGGCAAACTAAGTCGATACATCAAAAGGCAGCTTACGAGCTGCTTTTTTTTTTGTATAAGTATTGGTTCGAGTCGAATTTAATTATTCGAAATACTCTTTTAAATTGAGATGAAAATAATTTTTAGCTGTGTAAAGGGAATACGCAGGAAATTGCCTGAAACACCTCGATTTTTAGTTGCATTTCTACTAAGCTGTGACACTTACTTGAATAACAAAGTGGACATTTAAAAATGGCAGTGGGTGACGTTACTATGCCACAGATGCATGTGGTCAAAGGGGTAAAAATCGGTTCGGCTGAAGCATATATTCGCTATCAGAACCGACGTGATCTGGTCATTTTTGAATTTGCTGAAGGTTCAAATGTTGCGGGCGTTTTCACACAGAATGCATTCTGTGCAGCACCAGTACATGTATCAAAAGCCCATTTAGCTGTGGAAAATCCACGTTATTTAATTATTAATACAGGCAATGCCAATGCTGGAACAGGTTCTTTGGGAATGCAAAATGCCCAAGAAACTTGTATGCAATTGGCAAAATTGGCAGGTGTCAATCCAGAGCAGGTTCTCCCTTTTTCTACAGGTGTGATTGGTGAACAGTTACCATTACCACGTCTAGTTGCAGGTTTACAGCCAGCATTGGACAGTTTGAAGGAAGATGCATGGACAGATGCCGCATTTGGCATTATGACCACAGATACTACACCTAAAGGTGCATCTGAGCAGTTTGAGCTAGATGGTGTATTGTACACCATGACAGGTATTTCCAAAGGCGCTGGCATGATTCGTCCTAATATGGCAACCATGTTGGGTTATGTTGCGACGGATGCACCAATCTCACGTGAATTGGTTCAACAATTGTTACAGATTGCTGTGAATCAATCGTTTAATCGCATTACCATTGATGGGGATACTTCGACCAACGACTCTTGTATTTTTGTTGCCACGGGTCAAGCAGGTGGTGTTGAAATTACATCAACAGAAGATACTCGCTATGCAACTGTGCTTGAAATCCTTGTTCGTGTCATGAAACGCCTAGCACAATTGATTGTACGTGATGGTGAGGGTGCAACCAAGTTCATGACAGTCGCAGTTGAAGGTGGTGCAGATACACAAGAATGTTGTGATATTGCGTACAGTATTGCGCATTCTCCGTTGGTTAAAACTGCATTTTTTGCTTCTGATCCAAACTGGGGCCGTATTTTGGCGGCCATTGGTTATGCTGGGGTAAAAAATTTAGAGGTTGAAAAAATTCAGGTTTGGTTAGATGATGTACAAATCTGTAAGGATGGTGGCGCCGCAGCGGATTATACGGAAGCAGAAGGCGCACGCGTAATGGCACAAACAGAGATTACCATTCGGGTGGACTTGGGTCGCGGTCAAGCGAAGGATACGGTCTATACCTGTGATTTATCTTATGACTATGTCAAAATTAATGCGGATTACCGTTCTTAATGGCATTTGAGTGAAGAAAAGCCTCCGTTGTGAGGCTTTTTTACCAATTAAAGTTTTGAATGACTGGTCAATTCAGCACAGTGCCAAATTGACCGTGTTATGGATGCACCGCTTGTGAACAAGCAGTTGGGATAGAGAAGACGTTTTTATGAATGATGCGACCAATTTAATTGCCAATGACGCAAAATCGATTGTGCAGGCGCATTTAGACCGTTTAGGCGAGCCAAAAGACAATCATTTGACTGAGCAAGCCAAACAGGAAAAATTTGAACAAATCAAAGCGGAATTGAAAAAACGTGATGCTGTTCTTGTCGCGCATTATTACTGCGACCCTGAAGTTCAGGAATTGGCAGAGTTGACGGGCGGTTGTGTATCAGACTCTTTGGAAATGGCACGCTTTGGTCGCGATCACGCAGCCTCGACGTTGGTAGTAGCAGGTGTGAAATTTATGGGAGAAACTGCAAAAATTCTCTCCCCAGAAAAAACTGTGTTGATGCCGACCTTAGAAGCAACTTGTTCACTCGATTTAGGCTGCCCTGTAGATGAATTTACAGCGTTCTGTGATCAGCATCCTGATCATACTGTCGTGGTTTATGCCAATACCTCTGCTGCCGTAAAAGCACGTGCAGATTGGGTGGTGACTTCTAGTTGTGCCGTCGAGATTATTGAGCATTTAGATAGCTTGGGTGAGAAGATCATCTGGGCGCCAGATCAGCACTTGGGGCGCTATATTCAAAAGAAAACGGGTGCAGATATGCTGCTTTGGGATGGCGCATGTATCGTACATGAAGAATTCCGTGCCCGCGGCATTGCCAACATGAAAGCACTCTATCCAGATGCTGCGGTTTTGGTTCATCCTGAATCACCAGAATCTGTGGTTGATATTGCCGATGCCGTTGGTAGTACTTCGCAACTGATTAAAGCTGCACAGACCTTACCACATGAACGTTTAATCGTGGCGACAGACCGAGGCATCTTCTATAAGATGCAACAAGCGGTACCTAATAAAATTTTAGTTGAAGCACCGACGGCAGGTGAGGGAGCGACATGTCGTTCTTGTGCACATTGTCCTTGGATGGCGATGAATGAATTGGATGGAATTTTGCAGGTATTGCAGCAAGGTGATCAGGAAATTCATGTCGATCCAGCCTTAGCAGAACGTGCCAAATTACCTCTAGATCGCATGCTTAACTTTAGTGCGAGTTTAAAACGGTAAAAATTGTTTAAAAAATATCAGAAATGCTTGATATTTATACGTTTGACGCATTTTTTTAACTTTTTTTAAATATAGGTGTTGACGTTCTTGGGCGTCGCGCCTAGAATGCACACCGTACCGCACGATGTGCGATACGGTAAAAGCTGAGATGAATCGGAGCATAGCACAGCCTGGTAGTGCACCTGGTTTGGGACCAGGGGGTCGTAGGTTCGAATCCTACTGCTCCGACCAATTCTTCAAGGCAAAGTATCATATGATATTAGTATCATCGGTCATGCGCCTGTAGCTCAGTTGGATAGAGCATCCGCCTTCTAAGCGGATGGTCACAGGTTCGAATCCTGTCAGGCGCGCCATTTGGTAGCTTGATATTGTAGGACTATATATAGTGGTGGATGTAGCTCAGTTGGTAGAGCCCTGGATTGTGATTCCAGTTGTCGCGGGTTCGAATCCCGTCATTCACCCCAATTTCGGAGCATAGCACAGCCTGGTAGTGCACCTGGTTTGGGACCAGGGGGTCGTAGGTTCGAATCCTACTGCTCCGACCATATTCTTGATTTTAATAAGAAATTCCCAAAGTTAAGCGTTTAAGCTAACAAATTTAAATGTAAGTTTCCTCTTATTACCTTGCATTTAAGCATCTCTTTAGATCACTTTTCTATCCCCAACTTATTCCCAGAATTTTTTTTAATTCCGTGTGAAAAATATTCGAAACCATAGTTTTTTGATAATCAGAAAAAAGTTATGGGGTATCTAAATTTTTAAGTAATAAAGTAATATTTATAATTTAATTAATTAATTTCAATATCTTATATGGTTTTTCATAAGTAATTTAGAAGTAATATCTAAGTAATTTATTGCTGTGTAAAAAAGTTAGATCAAGCTAAATTCTCTATCAATAAAATCAAATACTTATAAAATATTACTTTGAAAATTACAAAAAATTACCTTGGGAAGTAATGATTTATTTCTTTTAAATTCAGTGTCTTATGATTTTTTATTACTTTATTACCTCAAAGTTCTAGCCATCCCTAGGAAAGAACATATTCATGGTCGTTTAATCGAAGATGAGTCAATAGTTTGTGCTAAGGGAATAAGAGGAGGAATAATTGGTTTTTTGTCATTTCAGCAAATACATCTATTACAATTGCAGAATTAAAATTATGTCTTTGGGGATTTTATGAAAAAAGATGAAATGAAATTTAAAGTGAAACTTGAACAAGCACGTGCAGAGCAATTGTTGGCTTTAAGTCAGATTGTGGTCACAGAATCATATAAAAACCCTTCTGTTAAAAGGTCTGTTGATGATGCTATAAGACGTTTATCCGAAGAATGTGGAAAATAGTATTTTGCAGTAGAATGAAGTATTAAGTTTTATTCCTTTCCTTTGAACATCACGTGTAATAGCGCTCATTTCGCGCAGATTCGCTTTATCCTGCCTTTGCAGTAAAACAGCCACATTTAGAGAGCGTAGGTGGGGTGGGGCAACTGCGCGGCTCTGGGTGGGGGTGTGGTAGGTGGGAATGACTCTCATTTGTGGGTAATTTTCTAAGGGCAATAAAAAAGCCTGCATGTGCAGGCTTTTTTATTTGGAAGGTATTAGGCGATTTGAATCTTCAACTCTTTGCCTAGTGCTTTGAATGCATCTTCAACTGCTTCAATTTTGGTACCATGTTTTAATGATAACAATCTATCTGCATTTTTCTGGATACCACCTAAGCGTCTAGCGAGTTCTGCCTTAGTAACTTTTTGATCTAACATTTCATTGTATAGATAGATTTTTGAAGCAACCAAAACAGGAACGTGGACGAGATACTCACCATCTTCCTGATCAGATGGCAAAGGAATTGCCTTGCGATCATCCATATACAACATAAATACTGTCTCGATACCATCCAAGGCTTCAGATAAAGCCTCTTCTAATGAATATCCAACACTATTCAACTCAGGCAGATCACGAGCACTTACAAGAAAGGCATCGCCTTCTTGAACAATTTGGACTGCATATTTCATTTTATAATTACCTCGACTAACGGTTCGAGCTTAAACTTAAAAGCTACGTAGGATTTGAGGCTAAAGCCCCAAATCCTTTTTGATCTTTAAACGAGTGCCTTCTGGTATCTCTTTTTTTCCGTGGTTGGGGAAAACACTTTTCTTACCGTTTAACTCAATAATCATGTGTGATCCTTTTCCCTTCCGCAAAATAACAACACCTTGTGCTAGAAGCCATCGTTTAAATTCGTTGTAGCTCATAAGCTTCACCTTGTTTAAACAATAACTTATTATAAGACAAATTTGTCTTACTATCAATATAAAATAAGACAAAAATGTCTTATTTTTTGCTTGCAATACAGTTGGAATGGAGCGAAAATCCTTGTCATAAAGATGATTTAAATAACTGTTTTATAGGTATTTTATGAAAGATATGGGTGTTGTTGAAATGAATATTGAACGTGCAAAAAGTAAATTGTTAATGTTACATGAGGAACTCGATAAATTATCTTATACAGATTGTGAAAATGCTTTAGGTGAAATCGTGATCAATCATGTAAATGAGGAATTAGTAAAACTCTTAAAGTTTTTAACCCCATAAAAAAAAGCCCTTAGGGCTTTTTTTTATGGCTTATGTTTTATGATTATTTTGGTTGAATGAGTTCATATTTATTGAACTTAATAATTTCATCGCCAGCCCATTCATTAAATTGAAGCAAACGGGATTGTAAAGGAATAATCTCGTTGTGATAGAAAACCTCAGTTGCCGATTTGATGTCGCCAAAGCCACCTGCATTACTGGGTACGATACCCATCAATTGCGGTGGAATACGCAGAGCAGCCAAAGTGTCATCTCGCGTTATGGACTTAATATTGGTGAAGTCATCCTTTGCTGCAATCTCAGAAGTAGGGATGACTTGAATCCCGTCTTTTTTCCCATTCGGACTGTAATAAAATAAATTTCTAAAGTTTCCTGGTCCTTTACTTTCTTTTAAGGCAGTTCGTAATGCGGTAATGTCATTCGGATCGGAAGCAGGGTCATTTACATACAAGATAAATCCTGCATGAGATCCATTGTTATAATACTTGCGACGAAAGAGCGTAGCCGATTCATTCAACCATGCGCTTTGAAGTGCAGAAATATATTCAGGCGTTCCATAGATTTCCTGATCGATATCCGTTTCACGAATATGGCAAATGCGATCTTGTGGGAACTCATATTCCTCATAACCTTTGTGGCTATTGTTCAAATAAAAATATTGTCCAGAGAAATCGCCTGCGCGAGTGTATTTAGCCAAAGCAGGCTTATATTCAATCGTATTTCTTAACCGTGATTGAACATCTTCAACATAAGTATTTCCGCACCAGATAAAGTCGAGACCTATTTGTTCAAAAGCCTTTCGGCTCATTTTGGGATGAGGAACAAATAAATTCGCCAAGAAATTACGTTTGAAAATAATGCCACTGCTCAAATAAGGCGTGGCTTTAAAACTTTTGGATAGACCTTCAAGGCTCACTTGAGGTTCATACCACCGACCATTGAACCAACATTCCATATAATTAGATAAATCATGTCCATCTAGAACAGGAACAGCATCACCAAAGGAAAAGGCTTCTGCCTTTTGAGGAATCGCTTGTTGTACAGGTTGCGGTAAATAGCTTAAAGCTGAGTTCATCAAACTTTTTGCGTTTGAAAATAGATTCATGAATAAATCTCCACCATAGATGTATTTGTTTCGGTAATCCCTGCCAATGGTTCGTTATAAATGGCATGCATAAGTGCCCAAGCCAGATCCGCATGCCCAGTTTCTTCTGAACGCCCTGCAGTAAAGGTGATTTGCTTCTGACTGGCAGTCATCGTTTTTTTGATGCTCATAAGCGACTGCGTTAAATCTTTATCACCTGCGTCATATTCAAGTCGTCCATTGCGAACGACATCTAAAGTCTTATAAACCAATTGAGATTTAACTTCGGGTGAATACTTAAAGGCATGTACAGCAGGGAAGAATTGACGAACCAGTTCAGCGACACCTACGCCCATGCCCGTAGTATCAATACCGATGTAAGTGACGTTGTAACGTAAAGTGATACTGCGAATATGTTCAGCTTGTTGTGCAAAGTCATCGCCCTTAAATTGATGACGTTCCAGAACTCGGAATTTACCACCTGCTACAGCAGGGGGAGCAACCACAACCAAGCCTGCATTGTCACCAGTCAAAGCAGGGTCATAGCCTACCCACACAGGTTTATTGGCAAATGGGCGCGAGTGCCAAACTTTGAAATCATCCCAATTTTCTAAACTGTCCACCATGCAATGCTGTAGCATATTAAGTGGGAACATCGACTGGCCATCATCGACAAACTCACACATCAACAAGTTTTGAAAATCATCGGCTGAATATTCAAACCTCAGATCCTCAATGTTGAATAAGTCGCAACCGCCTTCCTCTGCATCCAAAATCGTGACAATTTGTCGCCAAATTTTGTCCTCGCATAGACGCCCTTTTTTTAGTGCATCATGAGAAACATCAATCCTGACTTGTTTATTTTTTGGACGTCCTTTATTGAAACGCTCCCCAGTCCAAAAAGAATGGGCTTCATGGGTAATGGTTGAAGGTGTAGAAAAATAGGTTTTGCGCCATTTCTTATGTAGCGCCATTGCCGAGGCAACTTTTTCCAACTCATTAAAACCATGTGTCCAGAAAAATTCGTCAAAGTAAAAATTACCGTGGTGACCTTGTGCAGTTCGGTAATTCGTACCCAAAAACAGCAGCTCTGCACCATTGGATAAAACAATCGGATCTCCCGTCAGTTCAACCCCACAAACATCGGCTGCAAAGGCTTTAATGTAATGTTTAAAAATATGGGCTTGCGCTTTAGAAGCCGACAAGAAAATCTGATTTCGACCAGTTTTCAAAGCATCAATTAAGGCTTCACGGGCAAAATAATAGGTTGCACCAATTTGTCGACTTTTTAGAATTGCACGGGAACGTTGATCCATTGCCCGATACCAGTTCCATTGGTATTCAAATAGGTTTTCTTCAAATGCCAGTACCAGTTCTTCGATTTGTTCTTCGGTAAAATGATTCGGGACTTTTTTGCGTGGTGCAGAATTGCGCTTACGGATCTCAGGGTTCAAATCCGCTTCGGTACCATCATTGCGATACTTTTCAATACGGGCAAATTCCTTATACGCCCGCATCAACATATCAATTTCTTTAATGTCACCCGATGTCTTTTTATTTTTAAGAATGAGCACCATTAAGCGAACAGTTAAAGCATTTTCAACACGATTTTCGGGTTTCTCTTTTTCCCAATCTTCACGTGTTTTCCATGCCTGAACCGTTCGCTCATTTTCATTCAGTACTTCTGCAATATCGACAATTTTCCACCCAAGCCAATATAGAAATTTAGCTTTAAGTTTGTTGTCCATTATCAGATGTAAATTTGCGATTGGAGATAGATCATTCATTGCCAAGGGCTGTTTGCTTTAATGTGCAAACATTGGCAGTACCGTGTCTTTTTAGCAGTCTGATTAATTTGTATGTGAGTTATATACAAGGAATTCGGATTGCAGACGGCATGTGACATTGCCCATTCTGCACCTATTCGAAAACGTGATTTTTATCCGACAATCAATTTACTGAATAGGTTTGCAAATGGGCAAAGAAGATAAAAAATATAAATCCAAGTGGTTCTGTATTGCTGTAGCAGGGGACACTACGGATGGTCGAGAAATTCAGGCAGATTGGATTATCCAAATGGCTGAAAACTATGATCCAAACACCTATGGTGCGCGTATCAATGTTGAGCATATCCGTAGTCCTTTTCCCGATAGCGTATTTGGTGCTTATGGCGATGTATTGGCACTCAAAACTGAAAAAGTCACCATCGATGGTGAAGAAAAAGATGCGCTGTTTGCTCAGATTGAACCTACGGAAAGCTTAATTGCACTCAATCAGAAAAAACAAAAAGTTTATACATCGATTGAAGTTGATCCAAATTTTGCCAATAAAGGTAAAGCGTATTTAGTCGGCCTTGCTGCAACAGACAGTCCTGCATCACTGGGAACAGAAATGTTGCAGTTTGCAGCGGGTGCCAAAGTAAATCCATTTACTGATAAAAAACAGCGCCCTGAAAATCTCTTTACTGCTTCTCAAGAAGTCTCTCTCGAATTTGAAGAGGTCAAAGAGCAGCAATCCTATTCCGCAGGCTTAATCCAAAAAGTAAAAGAAAAATTTAGCAAAAAAGAAAAAGTAGAGAAAAAGCCTGCGGAGTCTTTCTCAGAACAGGAACAAGCCATTCTTGAAATTGCACAAGAGACAGCAGATCAAGGTCAAGCTGTTTCAAAACTTGAAGGCAATTTCAATACATTGAACACAGCGCATGAGCAGCTGCAAAAAGATTTCAATGACTTGAAAACCAAACTGGAAGGTGAACCTGAACAAGAACCTCGTCCTAAATCAGGTAACAACACATTCTCCGAAAAAGTTGAATGTTAACCCTTCATTAAAATTATAAAGAGTAAATCTTATGCGTACAGAAACACGTTTTAAATTCAGTGCTGCCATGAAGGAATTGGCAAAACTAAACGGTGTAGAAAAAGTCTCTCAAAAGTTTACAGTTGCCCCAACTGTTCAGCAAAAGCTGGAAGATAAAATCCAGTTGTCATCGGCATTCTTAAAGAAAATTAATGTCTTTTTGGTGGAAGAACAATCAGGTTCAGCCGTAGGACTTGGCATTTCTCGACCGATTGCTTCACGTACCAATACGGATAATACGGATCGTCAAGCAAAAGATCCGTCAGGTATGGATGAGCGTTTCTATATGTGCCGTAAAACGGACTTTGATACAGCTATCAAATATCAAAAACTGGATCAATGGGCGAAGTTTAAAGATTTCTATGCTCGTTTTAGCGGTCAAATCCATAAACGCCAAGCCCTTGACCGTATCATGATTGGTTTCAATGGTACGTCAATTGCGACTACAACCGACATTGTTGCTAATCCAAAATTGCAGGATGTAAACAAAGGTTGGTTACAAAAAATGCGTGAAGAAAATCAAGCACGTGTCCTTTCTTCAGGTGCAACCACTGGGAAAATTATCATCGGAAAAACAGGTGATTATAAAAATGTAGATGCTTTGGTGATGACCTTAGTCGATGAAATGATCGATGAAGTTCATCAGGACAATCCAGACCTTGTGGTGCTGTGCAACCGAAAAACTGTAGCAGACAAATATTTCCCGTTGGTGAACCAGGATCAACCGAATTCGGAGAAGTTGGCTGCAGACATCATTATCAGTCAAAAGCGTATGGGCAATTTACCTGTTTATGCAGTGCCATACTTCCCAGAAGATGCCATTTTGGTCACCACTTTCGATAACTTATCGATTTATGTGCAGGAAGGATCTCGTCGTCGTACGGTCATCGATAACCCTAAACGCGATCAAATCGAAAACTATGAATCATCGAATGAAGACTATTACATCGAAGATCTTGGTTTAGCTGCGATGGCAGAAAAAATTGAAATCCAAGCGGGGTAATGTTGAATGAACTTAGCACGACAACATTTCCTCAAACATAGTGCTAAAGCAGCAGCCGTTTCGGCTGCTGAGTACGGCACCATGCAGTCGCAAACGGCTTATGAAATGCAATTGATGCAGCTCAACCAAGACCGTCACCGACTGCGCCAAATTCAATCCACTGAAGCAAAAATTAAGCTCAAACAAAGCTTGGTGCCAACTTATATTCCGTATGCAGATGGAATCATGGAAGCCAATACAGGTGTCCAAGATGAAGTTTTTATGACGCTATTGGTGTGGTGCATTGATACAGAAAATTATGCAAAAGCCCTAGAAATGGCTGAGTTTGCACTGCGTCATAACATGATTATGCCAGATCGTTTTGAGCGTAAAACGGCTGTTTTAGTCACCGAAGAAATTGCCAATGCCTTTTTAAAAGCGCTTAAAACCAATGCTGCAGTGGATATTGCAGTTCTTCAGCAACTTGAATCACTGGTTATTCCAAGTGATGAAGAAGATCCAGACATCGATCCAAAAGTTTTGGACATGCCAGATCAGGTTAAAGCCAAACTTTTTGTTGCACTCGGTAAAGCCAATATCAAGCTCATTCAAAGCACTGACCAGCCATCAGAGCAAGATTTGGAAAGTGCTAAATCTGCACAAGGCTATTTAAGTCGTGCCATTGAATTGGATGACAAATGTGGCGGTAAACAGGATTTAAAAACAGTGGAAGCATTGTTGAAAAAGTTTCCACAGCAAACATCAGAACAAACTGAACCATTGCTCAATGCAAATGGATCACAAGTCGTAGATGACCAGGGCGACCTGCAGTTCAAAACGACATAACCGAGTGCCCACGCACCGCATGGGCGAACAATAGGGATGTCATTACACTGTAATACACATAAATACTATTGTTCCCACCCATGCACTAACAAAAACAACGGCAGGGGATCGCATGGGATTCGTCGCAAATGGCAATAACACACCAAGCCAAATCGAAATCAAAAGTGACCCGTTTTATCCGATTATTCTTTTGGATCACATCCGAGAAATTGTCCGTATCGATAGCGCGGTTACAAACGAACGACTCAAACAAGCCATCATTGAAGAAGTGCTCGACATCAACCGATTGCTAGTTTCACTCAAAGCCAAAGCATCCGTTTTGTCTGAACTTTCCACTACCCAAATCAATGATCAACCAGAAACGGATTTTCTATATTTGTCTGCAGTCGCCAATGGTGTAGCAGCCAAAGTAAACGAGAACTATCGCAATTATGACAGTTCCAATTCTGGTGCCAAAAGAGCAGATCAAGCTGAAGGCACCGTCGATGATTATCGTCGCAATAAGCAGTGGGCTATTCAGCACTTATTAGGGGAAAACCATACCGTGGTGGAGCTGATATGAAAGTTTTTCCAATTACTAAACATGATGAGTTCAAACAAACGATAGCAGTCGTGGATTCTATTGAATTACGTCGACTTATTGCGGAAGCCATTGCTGAAAAACTGGGTATCGATCTTGAAGATGAAAAAAATAGTTTCTATTACACCAATTTAGAAAACTTACAGCATCTTTCATCGACTGAATTTGAAGCACATGCAGTTGCTATTCACTTTATTGAAAAAAGACGGGAATTTTGAAACATGAATATTTCTTCAGTCGAAAGTCATAAACGTACGCATTGGTATCGTTTTTCTCAGAAAGAATTAGAGCGACTTGCACTTGAAAAAATTGCTCAGGAACTTGGTTTGGATCTAACACAGTCCAATTTGAAGTCAGAAACAAGGCTCTTTAGGCAGTCTCAGGGCATCGATGTTAATACTTATGAGTGCGAAATTAAAATTATTGAAAGCTTGGATTGTAAGGACTGAGCATTATGAGCAAAACCATCAATGCCCTACAAAACGACACCATCGACTCCATTTGTTGGCGTGAATACGGACGCAGCTCTGGAGTCGTCGAAATGGTACTCGAAGCAAATCCAAACATCATTGAGCACGGTGTGCTGATTCCGATGGGGACGGAAGTGATTCTGCCTGATATTGAAACGCCACAACAAACAAAACAAAGCATCCAACTATGGGACTGAACATGGCAGAGCCAACAACAACTACAGCAACAATTGCAACCCTCAGTGCGGTTTCATTACTTCCATTTATTAATGGCAATGCATTGCTTGGGGCGGTTTTAGGGGCAGCATTTATTGCCACATTTGAGAAAGACTTAAATGCTTATCAGCGCATCCGCAACATGTTGCTTGCGACTGGTATTGGTTATATCAGTGCACCTTTAATCACCGAGCATACATTTCTAAAAACAGATGCGGTCGCAGCACTTCTTACATCAACCCTTTGCCTATTTGTACTCATCAAAGTGGTGGATTGGGTCAAGACCGCCAAACTTTCAGACATCTTGAACATTTTCCGAGGTGGAAAACCATGATCGAACTAATTTTCCAGTGGGTCGCAGTCGTAGCCTATTTGCTCTGCGGTTTTCGTATTGCATGTTTCAGCCATGGTGGAAATTTCCATCGTGGCTATTCATGGTTAGCTGCCATTTTAATTGCCTCCTTTTTAGGGCAATCCATTCATATTCTCTTTTTTAAAGATCCTGTCACCTTGTGGGACACCGTGTTTGCCGTATTGCTTGCGGTAATTATTTGGCATTCAAAAGGTAACGTGGCCAAGCTTATTTGGAGTTCAGCACGATGATTATTAAATTTGGTGCACGTGGTGAAGATGTCGTCATCATCCAAAAAAAATTAAAAGAATTAGGCTTTAAGGGCAAAACAGGTAAGCCACTCAGTACCGATGGTTTGTTTGGTGAAAGTACCGAATATGCAGTTATTCAATTCCAAAAAAGCAAAGGACTTTTGGTCGACGGCAAAGTCGGGGATAAAACCCGTGCAGCACTTGCAGGTTCAGACATTAGTAAATTGCTCAAAGACAGTGATTATGTTGCAGCTGCCAAACGCTTGAAAGTTTCAGAGTTAGCCATTCGTGTGTTTGGTGCAGTTGAAGGTCGTGGCGTTGGCTTCCTTAAAAATGGTAAAGCAAAAATCCTATTTGAACGTCATCGTATGTACTTTTACCTGACCGAATTCAAAGGCAAAGCCTTTGCCAATCTGCAAGTAAAATCATGCCCAAGTATCGTGAATCCAGTCACTGGTGGCTACAAAGGCAATGAAGCTGAATACACCCGTTTACGTCTGGCACAGAATATTCATACAGATTCTGCTCTGATGTCCTGTAGTTGGGGGCAGTTCCAAATCATGGGTGAAAATTGGAAAGAATTGGGTTATGACTCAGTCGCAGACTTTGTCGAGCAAATGCAAACCAGTGAATCGCTGCAGCTTGAAGCCTTTATCCGATTTATTGAGTGGAAAACTGGAACAGTCAATGGAAAAAAAGTGGCGTTACTAGATGCACTCCGTGCCGAAGATTGGGCTTCCGTATTTAGTCTTTACAACGGTCCGAACTATAAAAAATTGGGTTATCAAGCCAAGTTCCAAAAAGAATGGGATCACCTAGAGCCGATCTATGGCATGAAGCAAGTCGCATGATGGTAACACTGCATTTTATTTCAGGAGCAAAACCATGAAAAAGCCCAATAGCCTACGCACCCATTTACTCAATTCAGTGAAAGAGTTACAGCGCGATCCAGATCGTATGCTCATTTTTACTGACAAAGGTAATGTCCGTTGTACGCTGGCAAATGGGCTTTCATTCGAATATGTCTATGACTTAAATTTCATCCTGACAGGTTTTGCAGGAGAATTGGATGCAGTCATGCTTCCATTGTTTGCATGGGTACGTGTCCATCAAAGTGAGTTATTGGTCAATCTGGATAAATCCAAAGAAGCCTTCAAATTTGAAACTGAAATTCTCAGTAATAATACGGTGGATTTGTCCTTGACCTTACCAATTACAGAGCGAGTCATTGTCAAACGTCAGGAAAATGGCACATTGGATATCACATTCCCTGATGAACCTCAGTACGAAACGGCCACAGAATCTCAACCATTTAAAATGATTGACCAGAAAACTGGGGAAACATTGGCAGAATGGTTATCTGCACCTCCTGAAAATTACTACTTTGGAACTTAATACATGGCAGAGCTGCAGGCACTCAATGAGCATCTTGGCGCTTTGCTGATTCAGTTAAGTGATGCTGAGTTGCATAAATTAGAAATGAGTATTGCCCGTAAAATTCGGGCATCGCAAAAGACCAGGATATCGAAACAGCAAAATCCAGATGGCTCTGCTTTTGTACCCAGAAAAAAACGTCTCCGGGACAAGAAAAATAAAATTAAGAACAAAATGTTCAATGTCATTAAAACTTCAAAATATATGCGTATTGAACGAACTGCCGATGGCGTTGCTATAGGCTTTATGAATCGAGTGGCAAACATTGCACGTGTTCACCAATATGGTTTACGAGATCGGGTCGAAAGAGATGGTCCAACTGTCAAATATGATGCTCGTGAACTTTTAGGATTCACACCCGACGAATTAGATCTGATCGAATCTGAAGTCTTGAATCATTTATCAAAATAATAAAATTCATTTGTATATAACTCACATACAAAAATAACCACATGCATAAATTAGTGGGCTGCATAACGATTGCATCATGAATGCAGAACTCGCTCGACGTCTTGAAAATTTAATCCGTTTAGGACGGATCAAGACCATTACACCGTCTCAACCTTTTACAACAGTCACCGTCGATTTAGGCGAGATTACGACTGCAGAAATTCGTTATTTAAATTTAAGAGCAGGGGACGATAAAACTTGGGATCCACCTAGTATTGGAGAGGAAGTCGTAGTCCTCAGTCCTTGCGGTGTTTTAGAAATGGGCGTGGCGATTGCAGGTTTAAACAACGAATCCAATCCTGCTCCTTCAAACGATTTGAATAAAAATATTCGTATTTTTGCCGATGGTTGCCTGATTTCTTATGACGTGAGTAGCCATGCATTGGAAGCTATCCTGCCTACAGGTGGTACGGCAGTTATCACAGCCTTAGGTGGCATCACCATCAATGGAGATACCACCATCAATGGCAACGTTCAGGTCAATGGTAGTCAGGCCATGACAGGGAATAACACGGTTGGCGGTAGCCAATTAGTACAGGGTAGTAGCCATTCAACAGGTGATTTCAGCACAGAAGCCGATGTTAAAGCAGGCAATATCAGCCTGAAGTCGCACAAAACATCTGGCGTTCAAACAGGTGGCGGAACATCAGGAGTACCCGTTCCATGATTAATAAAAATAATGGCCAAGTCATCACCACAGTACAAGAATCCATTCAGCAATCATTACAAGACATTATTACTACACCCATTGGTAGTCGTGTCATGCGTCGATCTTATGGGTCACTTATTTTCGAACTGCTCGATCAACCCATCAATGATGTTCTGGTACTGAAATGTTACAGCGCAATTTATACCGCAGTTTCAACTTGGGAACAGCGAATCAACATTAGCCAAATTACTGTTTATAGCGTAGCAGGGAGTGGTTTGGTTTTTGACATAGAAGGTGTTTTTAAAACATCAGGACAAGCCATGAATTTAAGAATTCCACTCAATATGGGGGCAAAAGCATGAGTGTTGATTTTAGCCAACTTGCACCACCCGACATTATTGAAAGTCTAGACTTTGAATCTATTTATGCAGAAAGAAAAATCGCTCTAATTTCACTTTTTTCAGACGATCAAAAAGTTCAAATTTCGGAAACATTAGAGCGTGAGAGCGAACCTCTGACTAAGTTTCTTCAAGAAAACGCCTATCGTGAATTGGTCTTGCGTAACCGTATTAATACCTCTGCACGTGCATTATTATTGGCTTATGCAACCAATAATGATCTGGATCAAGTCGGGGCAAACTTCAATGTGGTTCGTTTAGTCATCAAGCCTGCAGATAATACTAAAACACCTCCAACTGCAGCGGTGATGGAATCAGACGATGCTTTCCGTGAACGGATTCAACTGGCTTTTGATACCTTATCCGTTGCAGGACCTGAAGCAGCTTATAAGAAATTTGCGCGTGATGCCGATGGTCGTGTCGGTGATGTTTCAGTGGTTTCACCTCAACCTGCCTATGTCACTTTAACCATTTTACAAGCGGACTCTTTGACTGGAGCTGCTTCTCCAGAACTGGTTCAAATTGTCACAAATGCGGTGACCGCAGAAGATGTTCGTCCTATTGGTGATCGAGTCACCGTTCAGTCGGCATCGATTGTTAACTATGCCATTAATGCCAAACTCTACATTGGCAAAGATCCAGAAGCAGCAACGTTGTTGCAACAAGCAATTGCCAATGTAACTGCCTACGCCACCAAACAAAAACGATTGGGCAGATCCATTCGCATGTCTGCAATCTATGCAGCTTTACATATTGATGGTGTAAATCGAGTCGAATTGATTAGCCCTACGGCAGATGTCGTATTAACACCTGCCCAAGCATCCTATTGCACCAGTATTTCAGTAACGATCGGAGGGGTTGAATGAGCCAATTACTCCCTCCGAATAGCACTCAATTCGAGCGAAATTTCACAGCAGTCACATCACAAAATAGTGCCTTATCTGTAGCAATCAAAACACTGGCTTCCATCGATGATGCGCCAGATCCATTTTTATCATTTCTTGCTTGGCAGTATTCAGTCGACTCATGGGACACCAGTTGGCAACCGTCATTACAGCGTCAACTGATTAAAAAATCCTTTCGTCAACATCAAATTAAAGGAACGCGTCAGGCGGTTCGTGAAGTACTGGCACAGTTTGGCTATCAGTGCATTTTCAAAGAATGGTTCGAAGCCACCCCGATGGGTACACCAGGAACTTTCACCTTAGAACTGGATCTCAATGGTTTGGAACTGACCGAGGACACCTATGCCGAAGTGAATCGGCTTGTAAAAGATGCAAAGCCTGCCAGTCGTCACCTCACCAATTTAATTATTAATGTTCAACCCATCTGTATTCCGCGAGTTGCTGTCGGCACTCATGGCGCGGAAACAGTCACAATTTATGTCGAGTAGAATATGGCAGCAACCTACAAAGGTATTTTAACCAATAACGGTAAAGCACTGATTGCCAGTGCAACCCTCAATAATAAAATTAACTATTCTCATATTGCGGTTGGGGATGGCAATGGCTCAGTGCCTACGCCTTTAGAAACGCGAACTGCATTAGTAAATGAAAAAGCTCGTATCGCTCTCAATGTCGTCGAGATCAATCCAAACAACACCAATCAAATCGTCTGTGAAGCTATTATTCCTTCAACTACAGGTGGTTTCTATATTCGTGAACTTGGGCTTTATGCAGGTTCAACCATGGTGGTGAATGCCAACTATCCACCCACCTATAAACCTTTAGCCGATGAAGGTGGCGCACGTGAAATTGCGCTGAAGCTCGTTATTAATATTCAAAATGCTGAAGTTATCGCACTCTATTTAGATAATTCATTAATTTACGCGACTAGAGCATGGGTCGATACCAATTATATTCGTCGTAATGAATTGGTGGATAATCTGACCACCAGTGATTCAACGAAACCGTTGACGGCCAAGCAAGGTAAAGCACTTCAAGACAATAAGTTAGACAAAACGGCAAATGCTGTAAGCGCTGAAAAACTAAGACTATCAGGCGATAAGCTCCTCACTGGAGCGAGTCCAGGTTGGTTGAAGTTTGCTACTGCTAAAATTCCACAAAATGGTGATAGTGTCAGAATCGACTTTACGGGTGGTCAAGGTTTTAATGCAGGATCAGTATCGCAATGTGCTATTCAAACTATCGTTTTACGCTCTGGAAATAATAATCCATCAACAGGTATGAATTGCGTCTGGTATGTTGTTGATGGCCTTAATAATTTTTTGAATGTAGGTTTAGTTGCTCTTGGTTCAGACAATTATGAAATCTGGATTAATGCATTAGGTTATACACGGGTTCAATGGGTTGCATTTGTAGGCTTAAATTCACAGCTTGATATTAATCCGCAAGTTGCACAAGTGAATGCTCCTGATAATTTAGGAGCTGCAACAAATTACATTTTGCCTCGTATAAGCAGTAATGTTGCCAGTGCATCTAAATGGCAAGCTGCGCGAACTGTCAGTTTCTCTGGTGCTGCAACTGGTTCATTTTCCATTGATGGCTCAGCAAATTCTTCATGTGTATTGACCCTAGCCAATTCTGGCGTGGTTGCGGGGACTTATGCATCCACCATTCAAATTCCATCCATTACGGTGAATGACAAAGGGCAAATCACAAGTTTGTCACAACAGAACATTCGTTCAGCTTCTGTTACCCAAAGCGGTGTAGTTCAACTGAATAACACATTGACCAGTACCGCTACAGATCAAGCCTTAACGGCTGCCCAAGGTAAAGCACTTCAGGACAGCAAATTAGCAAATAGTGCTAATCTGTCAGATTTAGCAGATGCTGCAACTGCAAGAACAAATTTAGGGCTGGGTTCAGCAGCAACATATAATATTGGGACTTCTGGGGCTGCGGTACCATTACTGAATGCAACAAATAAATGGGCACCTCAATCGATTAGCGCTTCATACCCTTCATTACGTCTCGAACTAGCAAATGTAAATGAGGGTTCAACCAGTAAATGGTGGGGGATTGAAGCTTCAGGTACTGGAGATGCGTCTAGCTGCTATGTATGGAGACGTTCTGAACCAAGTAATAATACAGGTCAAATAGTTGTTTATTTCCCTTTAGCATCGGGCACACTTGCGCTGACCAGTTCAGATATTACAGGCAATGCAGCGACCGCAACCAAACTTGCTACAGCACGGACAATTAATGGTGTCAATTTTGACGGTTCAGCAAACATTACAATTGCTGATGCTACAAAGCTTGCGTTGACAGGCGGTACGGTTACAGGTGTAACGACTTTTAATGCCTCAATTACACTTAAAAGTGGGATTAACTCAGCGGTGGCGGTCAGCTTTCTTAATTCTGGTTCTGCTCAAAATATTAATGTTGGTGGCTTATTAGTATCGAACTCATATTCAGATGCATCATTGGTACCAGTGAATGGGATCTACGCTAAAGGTGATATCAAGACCATTGGGTCTATGTATGCCAACAAATTCGAAGGAGATCTCACAGGCAATGCCGCGACTGCGACCAAACTTGCAGCAACGAAAAATATCAATGGCACCCCATTTGATGGTTCTGCTGATATTAATATTAGTAATCTTCCTGCGGATATTACTATTGGGAACGGTAATACCGAAGGTTATAACTTATTAAAATTCGGCAACTACAACAAAGTTTCTGGTGCAGGCTATGCACAATATTTACATACTGGAAAATGGAACAGCACTAATAGACAAATTGGTCTGAGTTTGGCCAACGATGTAGGCGCTACGATTTCTACACTTTTTCTCGGTGAAGATGGTGCATATTTTCATAACGGCACTGCTTATAAGCTTGCGCGTTTAGTTGACAATGTTGCGAGTGCAACAAAATTAGAAACAGCGCGCACCATTGGCGGAGTCAATTTTGATGGTACGGCCAATATCAATTTACCTGGTGTAAATACGGCAGGTAATCAAAACACCACAGGTAATGCTGCAACAGCGACCAAACTTGCCACGGCTCGTACTATTGCCCTGACAGGTGCCATTACAGGTTCAGCTACTTTCGATGGCTCAGGTAATATTTCTATCGATACGGTTGGCTTAGGTGTTGGCCAGACATGGCAAAACTTAACAGCAAGTCGTTCACTTGCAACTACGTATACCAATTCTACAGGTAAACCCATCATGGTATCTGTCGCATGGGAGCAGAGTAACCAAGGTGAAATGACGCTTACAGTTGGCGGAGTTGCTGTAGATCGAGGTCGTCAAAACCAAGTTGGTGGTGGTGCAGCAGTTCAGGCCATTGTTCCAGCAGGTGCAACCTATAGTGTGACAAGTACAGCCAACACCATCGCATTCTGGTCGGAGTTAAGATAATGAAATACTTTAAGAACCCTACAGGTGAAGTCTACGCATTCGAAGCAGATGGTTCACAAGATGATTTAATTACAGATGAATTTGTAGCAATGACCACAGATGAAATTGATCGCCATCTCAATCCACAAAACTATCTCAGTGATGAAGAAAAAGAACAGCTTCGACTGGCTCAATTCCAATCACTCACGCGTCGTCAGTTTAAATTGGCATTATTGGAAAATAACCTACTCGAAACCGTAGAGCAGACCATTAATGCAATCGAAGATCCAATCATGAAAACCCGTATTCAAATTGAATATAACGAATCGGAACGCTTTGAGCGGATCAATGAATCTGTTCAATATATGCTTGGGTTTCTAAACTTAACTGCTGAGCAAGTCGATGAAATGTGGACCTATGCAATGTCGTTATAAATTTTTGTATATAACTCACATACAAACCTAAACGACTGACAAAGAAATTCCAATTTGTAAGCCTGTGATCTGAAAACAAAACAACAGATCACAGGCTTTTTTATGGCTACAGATTCATATTTTCATGGAGTACGAGTCATTGAACTCAATGATGGTATTCGACCAATTCGCACCGTATCCACCGCAGTCATTGGGCTTATTGCCACCAGTGAAGATGCAGATGCAGAAACTTTCCCACTCAATAAAGCCACTTTAATTACCAACATCCAAACTGCAATTGGTAAAGCCGGGACAAAAGGAACTTTAGCCCGTTCGTTACAAGCCATTGTTGACCAAACCAATACCCTTGTCGTGGTTGTACGTGTTGCAACGGCCGTCAGCGAAGCGGAACAAACCACAGCAGTCATTGGTGGCACAGTCAACGGCAACTACACAGGTATGAAAGCGTTACTTACCGCGGAGCAGCACCTTGGCGTTAAACCACGTATTTTAGGTGCACCAGGACTCGACACTGCAGCGGTGACGGCTTCACTTACAAGTATTGCAGGAAGTTTACGTGCCTTTAACTATGTATCAGCACATGGCTGTGAAACCAAAGAAGAAGCATCGGCTTATCGTGATGCTATCGGTTCACGCGAAACCATGGTCATCTGGCCAGACTTTTTAGGTTGGGACACCGTAACGTCATCAACCTCAACTTTTGAAGCGACTGCTCGAGCACTAGGCTTACGCGCAAAAATTGATAAAGAAATCGGTTGGCATAAAACCCTATCCAACGTGCCAGTCAATGGTGTGACGGGTATTTCTAAAGATGTGTTCTGGCAATTGCAAAGCATGGACACCGATGCAGGCTATCTCAACAGCAATGAAATCACTACGCTCATTCAGCGTGATGGCTTCCGCTTTTGGGGGTCTCGTACTTGTGCTACAGATCCATTATTCCAATTTGAAAACTACACGCGTACAGCACATGTAATTTCCGACACGATGGCAGAAGGGCACATGTGGGCGGTTGATAAGCCACTTCATCCTAGTCTAGCGCGAGACATTGTCGAAGGCATCAATGCCAAATTCCGTGATCTCAAAACACAAGGCTACATCATCGATGCTGAGTGTTGGTTTGATGACTCAGCCAACAGTAAAGAAACCCTGAAAAATGGTCAGCTCATTTTGGACTATGACTTCACTCCAGTCCCACCATTAGAAGATCTCACTTTACGTCAGCGCATTACAGACAAATATTTAGCTGATTTTGCTTCACGTATGACTGCATAAAATAAGGATAAAACAGCATGGGTTTACCTAGAAAATTAAAAATGATGGACCTGTTTAACGATGGTAATTCCTACCTCGGTCAAACAGGTGAAGTCACCATTCCAAAGTTGGTTCGCAAGTTTGAAGACTGGCGTGGCGGTGGTATGAATGGCAACGTCAAAATTGACTTGGGCTTAGGGGATGATGCCACCGAGTTTAATTGGAAATTGGGCGGTATCGATTCCCTTATTCTAGAACAGTGGGGGGCAGCAACGGTTGCGGCCAACATGTTGCGTTTTGCCGGCTCATATCAGCGTGATGACACTGGAGAAACGACTGCAGTCGAAATTGTGGTACGTGGTCGTCATGAAGAAATCGACTTCGGCAATCAAAAAGCAGGCGATGACACTGAAACCTCAGTCAAAACCATCTGGTCGTACTACAAACTCTCAATCGATGGCGTAGAAAAAATCCTCATTGATATTCCAAACATGATTGAACGTGTCAATGGTGTAGATCTACTTGAAAAGCACAAAGCCAACATTGGCCATTAATTTTCCTACCCTTCTGTAGCCCAGTGCTGCAGAAGGTTTTTTACATCATATTTTTATTTAAGGAATCACTTACATGTCTACTCAAGAGCAAATTGAAAACTTAGAAGCCATCAACCCAGACTTACAAACCATCGATCTTGAAACGCCATTGATGATGGGAACCATTGAAATCAATGCATTAGAAATTCGTAAACCCAATGTTACTGCATTGCAGGGGGTAAAAATTGCCGATCTTTTAAATGGTGATGTAACTGCCATTTGTACAGTGCTACCTCGTGTGAGTACACCGACATTAACGAAATCCCAAATCAATCAACTCGAACCTGCAGATCTTGCCCAGATTGGTGGTGCGCTCGTGCTTTTTTTGCAACCGAAATCTGTGCGTGTAGAAGCGTTACGCCAACTGTAGACGACGCTATCTCAAATATTGCGGTGGTATTTCACTGGCCACCGCAAGCCTATGTCGATATGACACTCAGTGAATTGATGCAATGGCATCAAAAAGCCATTGAACGAAATGGGTCAGATGCCGAATGAAAAAATTAAGATTAGAAGTCCTTTTTGGAGGCAGGGATAAACTCAGTCCTGCGCTTAAAGTGATTGCTGGCAGCAGTAATGCTGCCAGCAAGGCTTTAAAGAATACCCGTGACGAATTAAAAAGGCTGAACGACCAACAAAAGCAAATTGATGGTTACGTCAAACATAAGAAAGCCACGGAAGAAAGTGGCAATGCTTTAAAAGCCGTTCAAGAGCGGATTAAATCATTACGTCTTGAAATGAATGCAAATCCATCTGAAAAGTTAACCAAGGAATTTGATAAGGCGACCAGAGAAGCCAAGAAGCTCAAAGATGCCCATACCCAGAATCAAACCAAATTGCAGCAGTTGCGTAATGAGCTTAAGCAAACAGGCATTAGTACAGGGAGTCTGGCAGATCACCAAGTTGAACTTTCTAGAAGAATTAATTCAGCCAACACATCGATTGACAGTCAAAAGAAAAAACTAGAAACCTTAAACCAGTTGCAGAAAACACATGGCAATTTTTCAGGTCATGCACGTACAGCTGCCATGTATGGTGCAGGTGCAGTCGCTACAGGTGTCGGTGCAATGTACACCATGCAAAAGCCGATTAATGAAAGTAAACGTGTCGACGTCGAGCAGAACCGAATCGCTTCATTAGGTTTAGGTAAAGATGCCACCGAAGAGGCGATCAAGTACGCAAAAGCCATGAAAACGTTTGGTACCAGTACACTCGACAACTTAACTTTAGTACGTGATGGGGTCACCGCCTTTGCAGACGTGCACCATGCAAAAATTGTTGCACCTATGCTTTCTAAGATGAAGTTTGCCAATGAAGCCATGTATGGCAATGAACATGGGGCAGAAAATGAAAAGAAATTCATGGACATGCTTAAAGTCATTGAAATGCGGAACGGTTTAAAAAGTGAAGCTGCATTTAAAGAGCAAGCCAATATTATTCAGCAAGTCATTACCGCAACAGGTGGACGTGTTCAGCCAGAAGAATGGCTCAATGTCATTAAAACAGGCGGTATTGCTGCCAAGGGCTTTGATAACAAGGCGTTTTACTACAAGTTAGAACCTCTGGTGCAGGAAATGGGTGGTCACCGAGTTGGTACATCCATGATGTCTGCATACCAAAACTTATACCAAGGACGAACCACGCAGCGAGCTGCAAATAACCTGGCCAAGTTCGATTTAATTGGGGATATGAGCAAGGTTAAACACAATAAAACAGGGGATTTATCTTATCTCGATATCGGTGCAATTAAAGGGGCAGAATTATTTAAAAAAGATCAATTTGCATGGATGGAACAAGTCCTGGTACCTGCCTTAAATGCCAAAGGTATTACCAAAGAAGGGGACGTTGTCGATGCGATCGGAAGCATCTTCTCTAACCGTACTGCATCCAATCTATTTGCTCAAATGTACATGCAGCGTGAGCAAATCCATAAGAATGCCAAACTCAATGCAGGGGCATTCAATATTGAACAATTGGATACCCAAGCCAGAGGGTCAACCACGGGTAAAGAACTCGAAGCCAAAGCCAAATTGCATGATGCGTATTTACGCTTTGGACAAACCATTTTGCCTGTCTATACCAAAGCACTTGAACTGGCAGCAGGGGCATTCCAAACCTTTACGGGTTGGATGGAGAAAAACCCAACTTTAGCGAAAACTTTTGGAATTGGGCTATTGGTTATAGCAAGTAGCTTAATTGCCATTGGTGGTGCTTTGGTGGTGTTTTCCCCCCTTATTCTAAGCATGTTAAGCCTACGTTTAATCATGGCTTCAACCGCTGCGAGTGGTTCAGTTTTAGGTAAAGCCTTCAGCAAAATTCCATCAGTATTCGGCATCGTAAAATCCGTATTTATGGGACTTGGACGCTCTGTTTTATGGCTAGGCCGTTTATTTATGGCAAATCCGATCTTGTTGGCCGTGGCAGCAGTCGCAGCTGCAGCATTTCTCATTTATAAAAATTGGGAACCAATCAAAGGCTTCTTTGTCGATTTATGGGGAACAGTAAAAGCAATTTTTAATACTGCCGTCACCGATATCAGCAATGTTTTTCAGAACATCTGGGGCAGTATGACTGCCATTATTACGGGTGTGTGGAGTGGGGTAAAAACTGCATTTCAATCAGGCATAGACTTTGTTATGGGAATCATTCGAAGCGTGGATAACACCTTTGCCAATAATCCATTCCTAACGTTCCTTATGCCATTTATTGGGATTCCACGTTTAATTATTGCCAATTGGTCCAGTATTTCAGCATTCTTTGCTCAAATCTGGGATGCGGTATACATCAGTGTATCGACCAGAGTAAATGCAATTATAAGTAGCATTATGACTGGCTTCAGCAATGTATCCATTTTTGTAACTACAGTTTGGAGCATGGTCAGTGGCTTTATTTCAACAATTTGGCAAGGTATCACTTCAACCATCGCTGCAAAAGTAAATGCAGTATTCAGCATTGTCAGTATTGGATTCCAAATTGTTCAAAACTATGTAATGGGGGTTTGGAACAGTATCAAAGCAGGAGTTTCTACAGCATGGCAAACCCTTTGTAATATTTTCACGCTCATATCACCTTTGCCTTATATCAGCAGCGCCTTTAATTCAGTATTGAATTTCCTGTCCGGGTTATATGGTTCAATGAAAACTTTGGGTAGCCATATTGTCCAAGGACTCATTGAAGGTATTCAATCAGGCTTTGAAAAACTAAAAGGGGTTTGGTCGACCATTAATAGTTATATGCCAGACTTCATGCGGAAAAAAATGGATATTCATTCCCCAAGCCGTGTCATGGCTGCCTTAGGTGGTCATGTTATGGGGGGAATTCGCGTAGGTTTGGAACAAGGTTTACCTGGTCTAAAAGATAAATTTAATCAGGTGCTCAATGTATTCAATCCGAATGCCAGTACTGCAGAAAAAATTAATGTCGCACCTGCATTGGCAAAAATTAGTCCTGCAGCTCAATTTTCTGGTTCAAGCCGTGGCGATGTGATTGTTCAAGGCGACACGATTACAATCCAGATCCACGCTGCACCAGGACAAAACCTACAACAACTGCAAAACATGATTGAAAGCGTGTTAGATCGTCGTGATCAACAAAAGCAAGCACGTGTGCGAAGCAGTTTTCTAGATCAACTTTAGGAATATAGAAAATGATGATGATTTTCGGCATGTTCGTATTTTCAATTCCGACGGCCACCTATCAAAGCTTGCAGCGCAGTACCTCATGGAATCATGCCAGTAATAACCGTTTCGGAAGCATGCCTGCGTATCAATACGTGGGCAAGGGGGAAGATACCATCACCTTAGATGGCTCAATTGTCCCTGAATTTGGCCAACAGCTTTCTATTACGGCACTTCGAGTCATGGGAGATACAGGTAAGTCTTTTCCTCTTATTGCTGGCAATGGAAAAATTTATGGTATGTGGAAACTCGATGAGGTTAAAGAAACCCAGACTTATTTCTATGAGGACGGCTTACCTAAGAAAGTTGAATTTTCGCTAAAACTCACCAAGACCCAAACGGCAGGCGTTTTAGTTGGTAACGTGCTTGGCAATATGGTAGGGAATGTTCTATGAATGAAAACAGCTATCCGCATGCCATTTATAAATTACTGGTGAATGGTACCGACATCGGTACCACAGTTCAGGATCGCCTGATCAGTATGACTATCACTGATAATCGTGGTATCGAATGTGACTCTATTGATATCGAACTATCAGATCATGACGGATTATTGGATATTCCACCTAAAGGGGCAGAAATCGAAGCATGGATTGGATGGAGTGATTCTGGGCTTGTCTACAAAGGTAAATATGTCATCAAGGAGCGCAGGCATTCAGGTTCACCAGATGTATTGTCCTTGCGTGGTGAATCTGCGGATTTAAAAGCCCAATTCAAAAAGAAAAAAGAACGCAGTTTTGACAATAAAACCATTGCTGACATTATTCAGACAGTTGCTACAGATCATGGGCTAACAGCAAAAATTAATAGTCGCCTTGGTGCAATATTACTGCCTCATCTGGATCAAAACGAATCGGATGCCAATCTCATTACGCGTATTGCCGATGAGCATGACGCGATCGCTACCGTCAAAAATGGTTTTTTATTGTTTATGCCCAAAGGGGAAGGTAAAACCCTAAGTGGTAATCCACTCCCAGATCTTATTATTACCCGTGCTCAAGGTGACTCGCATACATTTAGTGACACTGATGGTGCGGATGAAGTCTCAGGAGTGACTGTATTTTACTATGACACGATCCATGCAAAACGCCAAAAAGTCACAGTGGGTATATCCGATGAAAATACCCGTGAACTGCGTAATATTCAACGTGACAAACAAACCGCAGAGCACGTGGCGCAAGCGGAATACAATAAAATCAAATCTAAGTCCGCTACCTTTAGCTTTCGCCTGGCCTACGGCAACCCAGAGCTGATTCCTGAAGCACCACTGCAGTTTATTGGTTTTAAATCGCTGATTGATGACATTGTTTGGCTAGGCACAAAAGTCGTTCATACCTTAGATGCAAGTGGAGGCTTTATCACTGAGTGTAATGCTGAAATTTATCTTCCAGATGCCGACGATTTGTCACAGCTCATCGATAATGAAATAGGCAATTTCACTGGAGTTTTGGCATATTACAAAGACGGAAAAAATACACCGAAAGTCACCAAAGGTGATCAAACTACGCCTAAGCGTTTGACCTATTTGTATAAGAACAAAGCCACGGCCACCACAGCTATTACCAGAGAATATAAAGTCCTTCAGGAAGAAAAAAGTGCATAAAAAAATACCCCAACTGATGGGGCATTTTTTTGCTTAGAAATTGGTAATAATCAATTCATTGCCATTGTGTTCTTCATGAGCTGCCTTGTTATTTACAGACCATCGAATCTTTTTATGCTGAATTTTATAGTCCTTAAACAGTTCTCGTACTTCAGGTGTATCGTTCAGACTGAGAATAAATTTTCCCTGAATTTTGTCCAGGTAATCCTTCAAATCATAGAAGTCCTGTTTAGACCAAATCCCTTTGCCATATACGTTTTCGCAGTCCCAATACGGTGGGTCTAAATAAAATAGTGTTTCTGGACCGTCCGCACGTTTGATAATGTAGTCATAACTGGCATTCTCAACCACCACATTCTGCAACCGGGTGTGAATCGAACTTAAATGCGCCCGCAGATCCTCACCCAATTTAAGTCGGCTTTTTCGGTCACGACTATAAGAGAACGATCCATCCAGTTGGCAACCAAAAGCCGATCGGAGCAAATAATAGAACTTGGCAGCACGTTGAATATCGGTTAAGCCACGGTCATTTTTTCGCATTTCATTGAACATGGTGCGTGAGAACAGCGTATTTTCAAACTCAGTTAAAAACGCTTCAAAGTGATATTTAATAATGCGGTACAAATTAATTAAATCGTCATTAATGTCGTTAATGATTTCGACAGGGGATTCCCCTTTTTTGAACAGTACCCATCCAGCTCCACCAAACACTTCAACATAGGTTTTATGTTCAGGCATTAATTCAATAATGGTGCGTGCGAGTTGAGATTTTCCGCCAAGCCATCCAGAAAAGCTGTGACCTTTAGGATTGTATTGAGGTGTTGAAGTAGTGTTTGTCATCGATCTTACCTGTATCGAGTTGACGCTCTGGGCGTTCAGGTAAGGCACTCAGGGTGCTCTGGTATGTATTTAAAGTTTTACAACGTGGGCATTTCACTTCTATGGTGTCAAATGCGCCAACTTTGGCCAGTAGCTTAAAGCAGCACTGACATTTTAAATTTTGCATAAGTTTTTCTACATGAGCAAAACAGGCGAAATCTTATTAAAATTCAACAAAAAGAACAAATATTTATTCTTTTATTTTAGAATGGTGAAAAATATATTCTTAATAACTGGGGTGAACATGTCGGCAATAAGTTACAACACAATCAATAAGAATAATTCAAGACCCAAAATGGTATGTCCACATTGCAAAACTTCAATCCTAAAAATCAGAACCAGTGAACAGAAGCATGCATTGCTTAAAGAAATTCGGCTGCAGTGTCCGAATCTAACATGCAGCTTTTCTTGTGTAGGCAACATCGAGTTGATTTACACACTTTCGCCAAGCGCAACTCCAGATCCATCAATTCAATTACCCACCATTCAACAGTTGAAAGAGCGTAAAGCTGCAAATGATGAGTTCATCAAGGATAACGACAATGTTTAAGAAAGAACTATTAATCTCCCTTTTTTTAGCATTTATGTACTTTTTAATCACTCTTATGATTACGAAAGATTGGGCTTATTCAAAAGCTGTTTTTCTAATAGGAGCTAGTTACCATTTTTTGAGTACAAGAATTTTTGAACTAAAGCAGGATATTAAGGCGTTAAAGGAGAAGAATAATGGCTAAATGTAATATTTGCGGTCGTAAAACGTGGTTTTTTCAATCGAACCAGTGTGAATGCCGGGCTAAACATAAAAAGGAAAAATCCATAGATACGCGTCAGGTAACACTTCCTTATTCAGTTCAATGTCAAACAAACCATTTACCACGTGCGATGGGTAAAACCACAGGGCTACAACGCCCAACACAATCAACCGATGTGTCCGATCTATATTTATTGCAGCAACAGCAAAATATGATTAATTCAATTGTTATTGAGAATGAGCCATGCAGTGTTGGTCATCACGTTCATCATCCTATCCAGTCTTATGATGCTACACCATCATATAGTCATTCTTCTTCCAGTGAATGTAGCTCCTCGAGCGGTTGGGACAGCGGATCGGATTCAAGCAGCAGCTCTTCTTGGGACTAACATGACAGACATTCTTATACAAACCATTCCTCAAGATGCAGCTGCAGTCGTGATTTATTTTACAGACGAAAATGAATATGAAAGCTGTAAGCCTATCCTGCAAGAATTGAAATCTAAAATTAATAAGCCAATTCTGTATTGCTTAAACAAATCATTAAAAGTGTTGAATAAAGAGGATCTGGAGGAGTTTGGCTTACAAGAAATTCAGGTAGGGCATATCGCACATGAATAACCTCAGTTACTTAAACCCAATCATTAAGAAATGTTACGCAGGTAGATTGCCATTTTCATTTTCTCGAACGAATGGTCGTCGCTGGTTTTGGTTAAAGTTCTGCGAGCAATTTTTTCCAGAAATCCAATTCAATTATGAAGCAGCTTTTCCAATCAATCCGAAGGACATTCCAAAGGTAAAAAATAAGAGTTATCGCAAGGCTTTATATCAGTCTTACTCACTTTATAAAAAATCATTCAAGCCAAAGCCCAAACCGAAATTAAAAGTAATTTGGAATGAGTGGGGGAAAATAGCGGAGTCTGTAAAACATAGGTTTGATGACATTGTTGATGCAGTGGCTTATGCAGTTTCAAATATTTCGTGGGATAGCCTTAAGGACTTTAGTGGACCAAAAGTAAATCCTGACTATGCTGAATTTAAAGGAATTAAATTGAAAATAGATAAAGGGGAATGTCAAAAATGACTGAAGCTACCCTCACATTATCAATATTTATCTTTTTTTATATTTTTCTAATTTTTATATTTGTGTTTGTATTGATTAAGGTAAACGTCATAAGAAAGTCAGCATATTTCAGTTGCGTTACTTGGTACTTGTTTATGGAACTTGTTTATTTTTATTCTCAAAATACGAGTTCTGGACTTGAAGATATGGGGGATATTTGGCTCATATTTGCTGTCAGCTACCTTCTTATTTTTGAATCAAGCGAATGGGCTCCAATCAAGGAGATCCAATGAATCCAGAACAGCTCTTCGAACTTTTTTATAAAAACATTCGCCCAGATATGAATCCCCCTTTTATTTACAAACATGATTCTAAGGGCGTACATCATTTTTGGCATGAACGGTTTAGGAATGCTTTTTATGGTATTGAAGAACCATATGGTCTAAGAAGTTGGGCGGAAGCACCGCAGATGTGGCTGGCAGGGTATAGGGAAAATGAAAAAGGTCACGATGAGTGACCTTTTCTGTGAGATGCGTTATTAAGCAAGAAGCTATTTCTTTTTGATCAAGCAAATATGTCTAAGGGAATGTCAAAACAATATTAATTAATTTCAATATCTTACTTTTTGATTCATTCAGTTTATGTCAAAGACAATGTCGAACTAAGCAAGATTTCTTCTGAGTTAATCAAGCAAATCATCATCATTTCCGATTCGGACATTTAGTCCCGCTTCCACCAGGTAAACAGTCACAAGCACTGCCATCTTTATCACGGTCTAAACGCTTATATCCTGCCTTTTTTGCATTGAAATATGCCTGTGCTTCTTGGTGTGTTTTAAAGTCTTTACATGCGACTGCAAAAGTTAAAGTTGGAAAGCTAAACATAAGCAGCGTACAAATAACAAAATTTCTCATTGCTTACTTCACCAATCGATTCAATTCTTTTTCATATTCTTTAGCCTGAGCAGGTGTAAATTCTTTATCTAAACGCAATAAAAAAAGGCCTTTCTTATACATATATTGATTGTATGTAGGCATATTTAAGGTGATATTTTTGATGTAGTTATATCGTCTATTAAGATCAGCTTGATTGCTGAATTTCTCAATTGTTCCACCCTTAAACTCAGTAGGGTCAATATCAGGATCGTAATATCCATCTTTTTCAAATTTAGGATCAATTTTTGGATCTGGCCACGAAGCTTTTTCAATATATTGATTTGGGCGTCCAAGTTGTTGATTTGGGTCATTACTGGCATCAAATGGAAAGACAAAATCTAATCCTTTGATATTCATACCAAATACAACATCTTCAACACTTTGAGCAAAGCTCGCGGTACTCACTAATAAACAACTTAAAGCAAGTCCATAAATTTTATTTTTTCTTAAATAATTCATAAAGTCAGTGGTTTATAAAAAATAGTACCTCGCTATATTGACATAACACCCCACTATCGGCAACATGTAATAACACAGCAAAATCTGTGTGCAGGCGTGAGAACCTGAAAATTTAACCAGAAGGGCAGAAATCATCCGCTCAGTAGCGGCTTTTTTTTGCCTAAAATGTCTAATCGGCTATACTCGCTATGGTAGATCGGGCAGGGCAGCCGTCAGGCTGGCCGTTTCTTCTGGTACGGTATTCTCACCCCTGTTCGGTCTGCCACCATTCCGTGAGAAGGATGGCGGTAGGTTTCAAACTTACCAGAAGGAATTTAGTCATGAACAGACAGATTCAAGCCCGTGCATCTGCACACCTCAAAAATTCCCACATCATTGAACACACCCCAATTATCGACGAAGTTGCCTATGAGCAACGTCTTAAGAAACGCAAATTTCAGCAAATTCTTAAAAATACCTTCGAAAGCATGGCATTCATTTGTATGGCAGTGCTAACGTTCTCCATTCTATTTTTGGGGGAATAAGCACATGCTTTTTAATGAAAATATTATCCCTTACGTGCCCATTGCACCACGTGTTCAGGCGAGTAATCCCAAAAGCCAACTGCTTTGTGAAAAGCTGTTTGAAATGATTGATCGTTGTGTCAAAGCACAAATCACTTTTAATCATGACACAGCAAAAGGACTGCTTTCAGTCAGCCCTGATCAGTTAAATGATTTGTTGCGAGAAGTATCTAAAAATGATGGTAAGACCAAAGACTTAGATATTGATGTATTAAAGCAATCTTTGAATGACTTGATATATCCTAAGTTTAATGGCGAACTTACGGTCATAAGTCCCATTTGGAATCAAGAAGAGATACGTGTTTGGCAATTTCAATTAAATCAAATTGATAGAGCTAATCCTATGCAAACACTTGATAAAGAACTACTTTTAGACCAAACATTGTCCAATCTCCGTATTTGGAGACAATCTCTCGAAGCAGCAGGCAACGATAAAGACGTAACGTATAGTAATAATGATCTGATTTATAAGCTCATGGAGCTAGAACATAAATTGGAATTGGTCCAAAGCCAAATAGAGGAATAGAAAAAAAGCCCACTGCAAAGTGGGCTTTTTATTTGGTTATCATTTTTATTTCTCCGATTCTTTCGCCATCACTTTACCAAGACCCAATAATGCTTCTTGTGCTTCAGGGCTTAATTGTCTATAGGCTTTTAATAACACGCTTTCTTCACTGGTTAGTCCTGAGTAATCAGGATCAATTCCAAGCAACACATAACGAATATCAATACCTTGTTGCTGCAGTTTAGCCAAATATACCCACTGATCTGGCACTTTGTTGCGCACATAATTACCTAACGTATTTTCATGTGCATCAATGCTCCTAGAAAGGGGTTTGGCTTTCAAATTCTTACGCTCCAACTCTTCCGAGAATCTTTGCGTAATTTCCATAGTTAAATTTTCGGACATATATTTCACCGATATGTATTGATAGACTAAATATTTATGCTATAGTGACCCGTAGCACATCACTATAACCGTAGGATACTGTATGGGTACAGAAACTTCACCTCAAAATCGCCCCAGATCAAAAAAGATCACTGGTGGGCGTGTTCGGTTCAATGTCTATCTCCCCAAAGAAGAAGCAGACGCTATTAATGAATTGGCAAATCAAACACAGCAAAGCCAGTCGAGCATTATTACCAAGTTCTATTTATTAGGTAAAAACATCAATCAAGAGGGTTAAAACTATGTCCTTAAAACATCGTCGTATTAAAAAACAACTTCGTGATAACCGCTTCAGCATCAACTTAACGAATGATGAAACCGACTTACTCACAGCAGCTTCAAATATGTTGGGCATCGAAATTAGTGTGCTCATTCGCCAAATGGCAATGAAGCAAGCCATTCATACCTTAGTAGACGATTCTGAAGATGATTTTAATTTGTACGAATTTTTAAGTGAAGGTGCAAACAAGCAGCTTTCTAGGAGCTGAAAGAATGCTCAAACAGGAAATAGCACTTTCAGAGCAAGAACTAAAAATCGTGCAAGAAGTGCAAAAGCAACTGGGGCTTGCTTCAGTTGAAGAAACAATAGAATTTCTGGCCAGAGAGCGCATCCAAGAAAAATTGCTCAACTTGGCAGGAGATGAAGTTAAACGTAAACGGCATTTGTAATAAGGCAGTCAAATTAAATGATGTTTCCAGAAACTCAAACTTTAGTAGTTGATCGTTTAAAAGCTGAATATGAGTTTAAAGAGCGCGGTGACAAACTTCGCCTTGGCAAATGCCCCAATTGTTCGCATAAGGAAGCGTGGACCAGTTTGGAGAGCCCTTGGGTTGTCCACTGTCCACGTAACAATAAATGTGGTATTCCGACCTATATTCGTGATCTTTATCCAGACCTTTTTGAAAAATGGGAAAAACGTTTTAAACCAACGGCTGAAAATCCTAACAAAACAGTGGATGCTTATTTGGTCGAAGGTCGTGGGTTGCCTATTGATCGGTTGAAAGGCCTTTATTCACAAGAATATTTCAAAGATTACGATTTAGGTGTTGGTTCAACGACTTTACGTTTTCCTATTAAAGATGAAAAAGGAAATGAAGGTTGGTGGCAACGAATTTTAGATGATCAAGGTGTTTTACCTAAAACCACTTATAAGAAAGGATGGAATTCGAAAGGGCATTCATGGTTAACACCCAATACTAATTACATAGATTCAAAAGAAATTTGGATTACAGAGGGTATTTTCGACACCATTGCTTTGTGGTTATCCGACATAACGAGTTTTAGCTGTTTATCTGCTGGATCAGGTTACTATCCGTCTATCTTTTTGAATGAACTTAAACAAGAGTGTATCTCTGCAGGGAAGCCATTACCGAAATTGGTGTGGGCTTTTGATAATGACAAAGCAGGGCATGATGGTATTTTCCATAATATGGAAAGAGGCTTAACAGACGGATTTGAATGTGAAGCAGCTCTTCCTCCTAGTGGACGTAAAAAAGTAGATTGGAATGATCTTTATAAACAGGATCGTCTCAAATTTACCGATTTAGAAAATTATAAATACTATGGTGCATTACTGGTTGCACCAAAACCTGTGGATAAAGCGTTACTTATCTACAAGCGTAATGGTACAAAAACTTTCCCTTTTGATTTTCACAATCAGGTTTATTGGTTCAAGTTAGATAATGATAAATACGATGAATATCTAAAGGATATTAACTTCGAAGATAAAGAAAACTCAGACTGGTTAGAAGAAGAAAAGGAGAAAGCTTTAGCTGACCGTCGTGATAAAGCCTTACATGCTGCAGCAAATGTCACCAAAATTATGAGTTGTAAACCAACAGCTTTGTATTACCAGTACAGTGAAGAAACTGACGAGGCTTGGTATTACTTTAATATTGATTTTCCTAGAAATAACAAAGCTGTAAAAAATACATTCACAGGTTCGCAGTTAGCAGCAGCCTCAGAATTTAAGAAGAGATTGCTCGCTGTTGCACCTGGTGTAGTTTATACGGGAAATGGTACCCAACTTGATCGACTCTTAGAAAAATGGATTGAAGACATCAAACGTGTGCAATTAATTAACTATGTTGGTTATCAAGCTGAATTAAAAACTTATGTCCTAGGTGACCTAGCCTATCAATCAGGTAAACAATTTCAAATTAACAATGAAGACTATTTTGAACTACCAAAGAATATCAATTTAAAAAGCCGTGCACCATTTAGTTTGGATATCAATTCAAATCAAGGAGATTACCAAAAGCAATGGATCACAGACTTAATTGATGCTTATGGGGTAAAGGGGCTTATCGCTTTAACCACATTTTTTGGCAGCCTTTATGCTCAGCAAATTCGAAAAATGCATAAATCTTTCCCTTTTGTGGAAATTGTCGGTGAACCAGGAACAGGTAAGTCAACTTTATTACAATTTTTATGGAAGCTTTTTGGTCGTATCAATTATGAAGGTTTAGATCCAGCCAAATCTTCTAAATCAGGTTTATTGCGTACATTCAGACAAGTTTCTAATTTACCAATTGTACTTATCGAGTCAGATCGTGAAGGAGACAAAGGGGTAAAGCAATTCGATTGGGACTCGCTTAAAACGCTTTATGACGGGGGATCATTAGGTGCACAAGGTGTTAAAAATGGTGGGAACGAAACTTATGAACCACCATTTATGGGTACATTAATCATGAGCCAAAATGCCGAAATTATTTCGACTGAAGCCGTGATGGGACGTATTGTTCAAACCAAGTTTTTTAAGGATCAATTGACTAAAGCAAGTCTGTTCGCATCCCGTCGACTGTCCAAGTATGAACATCAGAATGTTAGTCAGTTTATTTTGAAATGTCTGAATAAAGAAAAAGTAATACTGGAGTCATATAGCCTAAATTTGCAAAAGCATGATGATTTTTTGCATCAAGATCATCACAACATACAAAGTTCCCGAATAGTACATAACCATGCCCAACTCATGGCTCTATTTGATTCGATGTGTCAACACATTGTTGATGTACCAGTACAAATCCAGAAGCAAGTCCACGCCGAACTTTTAACAATGGCTCAGAACCGAGACAAAGTTCTTAAGTCTGATTCAGTCCTGGTGCAAAACTTCTGGAACACAGTCGAGGAAATGGAAGACTCTATTAAAAGACCAGAGCATGTTTTAAGTAATATCAATCATTCAGCGAAATCTGATCAAATCGCCATTCATTTCGCAAGCTTGTACAAACTAGCTGCCGATTATCGTTACGCCTTACCAGACCAAACTGAATTACAAAATGCACTACGCCACAGCATGCATTATCGATTTATTGAAGCAAATAAACCCGTGCAAAGCAAAATTGCAGGGACAACCAAGCGCTGTTGGATTTTTGAAAAACCAACTTCACAACGGGATTAATCCCAACTTAAAAGGAAAATACTATGTATCAACTTAATATTTGGACACCATCATGCATGAAGGCATCTTTGCCAGTTTCTGCAGACGTTGCTCATTACTTAGAAAATCGTCTTATTGAGCAAGAAATCAAAAGAGATGAACTAATGCAAATAATTGGCTATCCAGTGGGTATTGGTGGGCAAGGAGGTTCATTCTTAAATAGCGTTTATAACTTTGCAAATGCCATTTTAAAAGAATCAAATTCCGCAACATTTCATGTGCAAATTGAAGCAATTCCCGCACACTCGAAATTGAATCCTATTTTTCACAGCATTAAAACACTGCCTGAGCATGGCCGAGAAATTATCGTTGTATTTGATGATAAAGAAATTATGTCTGGCGTCGAATACTGTAAAAAACATGAGAAATTTCATTCAAGAAGAGGAAGTCTGAAAGAAGAACGTATCCATCAATGGGCATATGCGAATGAATTTTATGAGCAGCTACAACTTCCACAATTCCCAAAGCGAAAAGAAGTTAAATCAGAAGTTCCAGAATTATTGAAACTCCTTATTTTAGCTGCAGTGATGTCAGATAAGTCTGAAACAGAGCGATCTAAAAAAACTCAGCATCCAATTCATTAATTTAAAAAGCACACATACAGAAGCGGCCACTCCTGTATGTGTCACATCAATCAGTTGGAGAACCAATAATGCACAGCAATTCTAACGCAGTATTAACACCAGAACTTATTCATCCGAATTTTTTTCGAATGACAAAAAAGCATCCACATACAACGCACAGTAAGCGTAATCCAAAACAGCCAAAGCCTTTATCTAGTTTTGAAACTGATTTGCGTCAACGCTGGGTATTAAACCAGTCAGCCGTAATGGCGCAAATACCAAGTACCGCAGTATTAGGAGCTTAGTCTATGAACACTAAGACAGATACACATTTAAAATTTGAAGAAGCAATGGTTTGCGATCTGAAAGATTTTACTTGGAATGATGAACTGGAACTTTATGAAGATGAGAAAACACAACTTTGTTGGTTGACTTGGGTAACTTGTGAATCACAGCCACAGACTTTAAAGAATGACTGCATGATTAATCAAACCTGGTTTATGAAAGGATCATTAGTTGCTGCATTAATTAAGCATGCAGAAAAAGTCTATCAAGCTGAAGCTGTCACACAAAACTCAAAAATAGAATTTGGCACTGATGATAATGAACATTGGTTTGCGCATGATGTTCCATTTTTTGGCAGAGTTCAAATAGATCGAATTGAAGAACATGGTTTAGTTGAGTGGGATATTGTTTTAGATGGTTGTTGGCAAGGTCCATTTGAATCAAAGGCAAGATGTATTCAACATCTTGAAGACTGCATTAAAGAAAAATGTGAAGAAGGTTTGGAGGGTTAAGCCATGTCTAAATATCATTGTAATTGTGGTGGTTTAATCCTGCCAAATTTTGAAGCATACCAAGTGGGTGATGAAGTCAACTTTATGATCCAGAAACGCAAAAGTATAGGCAATGGAAATATTTCCGTCAGCCAAACTGCCCATTCTGGAAAAATTACTAAAATTGATGGTGATGACATCACTGTAAAAGCCCAAGTCCGTACCTATGAGCTTTCACGTTATGAAATTACGCCAAAGGATGCACCAGGACCAATTGAATATTTTCGGATAGGTCGATGCCGTTGTGAATTAGATGACAATCATCAGGGAGCAGCTTGATCATGAAGCAATCAAAAAAGTATCAAGTACGTATCCGAAAAATTTTAGAGAACTCTGAAATCCATCATATAGCGGAGACTTGTTTTGGGGCATGTATTGTTGCTGAAATTCGTACGCTTGAAGGTACATTTTTAAATATGAAGGATGCCTTTGAGAAAATGGCTACTGTTAAGAAGCTTAATGATTATGAAATTATCTCAGTTATTTTAATTGATGAAGATAATCGCGAGCAGTTAGGCGAAGAGTTCGACTGGGAGGAACATGCGTAATGAACTTTCAAAATATCGCTTTAGCCCGTCAAGCAATCACTGACAAACATGGTACCCAAAAACCACAACTCACCTTTGGTGCAGAAATGTCTTGTCCCATTTGTAATGCAGGGACTTTGAGCTATCAAATTAGTGCTGTAAATGGGCACATCGCAGCAAAGTGCGAGACTGATAATTGTGTTCAATGGATGGAATAATCATGACAGCATTAATTTTTGATACTGAAACTCATAAGTTACATGGCGATATCATTGAAGCTGCAGGGATTGCTATTGATTTTTCAATAATGGAAAACGCCAAACTTTCGGATGATTACCGCATAAGCCCGGAACTTCTATTACATAAATCAGTTACATTTTCAGAGCGCTATAAACCAAGTGAACCAATAAGTCTAGGTGCTATGGCGGTGCACCATATCGTAGATGAAGATTTAGAGAATTGCCCATCATTTAATGAGTTTAAATTTCCTGTGCAAATTAATACGGAATATTTGATTGGCCATAATATTGATTACGACATTGCAGCAGTAAATAGAGCAGGCACCGTAACCAAAGGAATCAAAACAATTTGTACTTTGGCAATGTCTCGATATTTATGGCCAACATTGGATGCGCATAATCTTTCTGCTATGGCTCTTCATATCAGTCCAAATCGAGGAATGACCGCACACGAGTTGAGATTTGCACATTCAGCATTAAGTGATTGTAAAACGACATTTTCAGTTTTAACTGCAATTGTTGAAGAAACTGGAATTTCCTCTTTTGAAGAGTTGTATGAATTTTCAGAGCAATCAAGGTACCCAACTCATATTTTCTATGGCAAATATCGAGGTTGGGCTATCAAGGATATGGAAGATAAGGAGCTTCATGAAGTATTGAACAAAACCGATGATCAATATCTTCGTATATCACTTGAAAATGAACTTCTTGCTAGAAGTAATTTAGACGAACAAAACCAACTACCTTTCGACTAACAGCGCACCTCTCAAGCACCTCCGAATGGAGGTGCATTCCTCTAAAATATCTCTTAAATTTATAAATACTTAAATGTAGGTTTAAACATGTCTGCAGGTTTAGAAGTACGTGGCAAAAGCATGCGTATCTGGATGAAACCACATCCATCCGAGCCAAAAATTAGTGAAACTTTAGATTGGCCATTCACACCAGAAAATGAAAAGCGAGCAAAGCAACTTGCAGAGCTCATTAAATTGGAGATCCAACTTAATAAATTTAGTTTGGCCAAGCATTTTCCAAATTCCAAAAATCTAAAGAAGAACCAAATTAGCTACTACGCCAATTTGTATCTAACCATCACAATAAAGGAAGTAGCCCCAAGTACTTTCGATTCATATAAAGGTCATGTAAACAATCATATTTTGCCAAAGTGGGGCAAACTGCACCCCAAAGACATTAATACCAATATGTTGAAAAAGTGGATCGAGCAACTCAAAGACACATTGAACAACAAAACAGTTCGAGAGATCCTCACCCGATTATCTCAAGTTCATGCCATTTGGAGAGATGAATTCCAAATTCAATATAATCCTTTTCAAAATATCGTCATTCATCAGACCGATACTCCAGAGCCAGATCCGTTTACCAAAACCGAAATCGCAATGATCCTGAATACTGAAACAGATCTCGATATTCAGAACCTTCTGCCATGCTTATTTTGGACTGGGCTATCAATGTCAGAACAGATCCCAATTGCATGGGAAGATATCGACTTGGAAAAAGGGACAATTCAAATTTCACGATCATATGTCCGGGGAATTTACCGGGTAACCAAAAACCGCAGACGTAAGCGGAAAATAAAGCTGCTTGAACCAGCAATCACAGCATTAAAAAAACAATATGTGATCACTGGAAACATGCGTGGTAAAACGATTGATATTCTGCAACGTGACAATAAGACCAAGAAATCTGAAAGAGTCCGTTTTGTCTGGATCAATCATGAGAGATCGAATCATTTTGAATATCATGAATTACGCTATCGGTGGAATAAACACCTTAAGAAAGCCAAAGTTCGTAAAAGAGGAATTAACCAAGGCAGACACACCTTTGCCAGTCAGCTTTTAACTTCAGGACAAGTTCCACCTGAATGGATCGCAGAGCAGCTTGGCCATAGTGATACATCAATGATTTACAAACACTATGGGAAGTTAATTGCAGAAGATTTGCCTGATTACATTACCAAGTTAAATAACTATATAAGTATGTAATGAAAGTTACTTGAAACTTACTCTACGAATGTAATCGAAAGATTTTATAAGTGCCTAATTAATTGGGCACTTTTTTATTTATTACTCCATTACTCTAAATATGAATAACCGTCAGTTTGGTCAATTTAAGTCACAAAATCTCAATTCTCAAACAAGCACAAAAACGAGTGTCTAAACCCATTGTTTCTCAGACCTAGAGTCAAATAATTCCCATATTTGCACCTTTATCAATACGACAATTACCTAAATATATGATTTTTATAGATCAAGTATCCAAATTGTGATGGGTTCGAATCCCGTCATTCACCCCAATTTCGGAGCATAGCACAGCCTGGTAGTGCACCTGGTTTGGGACCAGGGGGTCGTAGGTTCGAATCCTACTGCTCCGACCATTTATAAAAATGGTCGAGATAAAGATACCGCGTTAAGCGGTTTTTTTATGTCTAAAATTTAATAAAACCCTATTATATCTTGCTAAATTTTCATAATCACGATTAGTAGATTAGTAATCGAACTCCTCTTGTTTTATCTTTAATTGCTTAAATCAAAAAAAGTTGTCTAGGCAAATTGCTAGACAACCTGAAATATGTTGATGGATGCTTCGGTTGTTTTATAGCTTGAATGTAGCTTGGTCGTTTAAGCCTTAAGGAATAATAATAATATTCACGCGACGGTTGGTCGCACGATTTTCATCAGAGCTATTTTCTACAAGGGGGTGTGAAGAACCTCGTCCAATGGTGTGAAGATTATTAGGTTGAAAGCCTGTTTGAAGAAAAATTGTAGATACGCTGGTCGCACGCTTTTCTGACAAAATTTGATTATAAGTACTGTCACCAATATCATCGGTATGACCAACAATCTTAATTTTATTGAGCTTATATTTTTGCAACTGTGTTGATAGGCGCATAAGTTCATCAGTTTGCTCAGCTTTAATTTCATAGCTGTCAAAACCAAATAATAAGCGCTCGGGTAAGCGTAAACTCCAGCCTTCATCAGTTAATACGAAGCCCTCTTTTTTGAGCATGCGAGCTTGTTTATAGTTTAAATGTCCCCAACTGGCACACGCGCTCAAAACGCTACTGAGCAATAGAATGAGTGCGAGTTTAATAGGACGGGAAAGGGTTATCATTGTAAAGTTCCTAACGTAGAGAGAAGTACCAGCCTTGTTGCAATGTTTTTGCTTTATACATTGCGCTATCGGCGGCCGTGATGAGATCCTCGGGGCTATGTGCTTGCTCGGTTGAAGCAATCCCGATAGAGAAGCTGAAATAAATCTGGTGTTGATCAAAATGAAGCGGTTGTTCGCAGCATTTCAATAAATTTTCACTAATTTTAGTGAGGTGTTCGGTCTTGGTGATGTTGCGAATGAGGATGGCAAACTCATCTCCACCCAGGCGTGCAATAAAATCATCTTGTCTTAAACTGTTTTGCAATCTTTTAGCCATTTCCTGTAATACTGCATCACCCGCTAAATGACCATATTGGTCGTTGATTTCTTTAAAGTTGTTATTATCAATAAAAAATAATGCAGAGGTGGTCTTTGGAGATTGGTCAAAGCTAGCCAGGAGTGTTTGATAAAAATAGTGACGGTTAGGTAGTTGTGTAAGCTGATCATGTAATGCTTGATGAGCCAATACATCATTTTCCGCACGTAGTTTTTGGGTTGATACTTGAATCTTATCTAACAATTCATTAAATACCTCATTCAGTTGTTGTAGTTCTTTGATATTTGAATGTGGCAAGCGTAGTTGATAGGCTTTAAATTCACTAATTTCGCGTGCAGTAGAAACCAGCGGGTGAATAGAATGCATTAAATATTGGTATGTAGAACGGACAGACCAAAGAAGTGCGAATAAAATTAAAATAATAGCTAGACACAGACCAATTAAGATTTTAAAGAAAAAATCTAACAGGCTCTGCGAACTACCATAGACCACAATCGAGCCGTAATATTGCTGATTGTGTCGAATAGCGATTTGAATGGGTTGCTGAAAAAATAAATGATCTAAAAGACTTTGAGTGTTCTGGAAGGATTGAACAACTTGTCGGCTATTTGCAATCTCATGTTTTGAAGGATCAAGGACTTGAATGGAGCGAATAGAATATTGCGTGGTGTAGTTATTTAAGATTTGTTGAATCGTTATGCGGTCATTAAATACCATAGCAGGCTGTATACGCTCACTCAACGCCTCCGCAAGAATATTTAAGCTTTGTTTTGCGTAAGTATTCATGGTGTAGGTGGAAACCACAATAAAAATAATCGTACAAATTGAAAAAGTTAAAGCAAAGATTGCGAGCTGCGAACGTTTAAATAAGGATTGTAGTGATGTCATATGAGAATATTTAGCCATTTTTATTGCTCCGTCGCTTTCGCAAGCAATAACACGCGTGGATCAACTCGTACTTTGGATTGACTCAAACTATCTAAATTCACTTTAAATGAGGTGCTGTTATTACGTGTATAAAGACAGAAAGCACTTCCAATTTCACAGGCTTGGTTGGTTGAACTAAAAGAGAGGGGAGGATCCTGTCTTTGACTGTGAATAATTTTTTGTTCTTCTTGAGGAGAAAAGGTCGATAAAAAAATGGCATTACATGAAGATTTATCTAATTCATTTAAACGAATCGATGAAATTTTGTAATGATAGCCTTGCAAGCGTAAGGCTTGATTAAATTGCACGGCATAGTTTGGATTATCAATCACACATAAAGCTGGAGTGGGAGTATTCCATTTCGCATAACTTAAGATAGATAATGTGATAATAAACATATTGTGTGTAGAAACGGCATACACAGGCTTTGACATCAACACAGTGATGAAAATAAATACATAAACCTTTATTTTAGTGTTAACCATTTCAAGTAATTTATTTAATAAGTGAAGTAATTGGATGATTGTAGCTAAAACTAGTCAATAAAAATAGTTCTCATATTTAGAGAGGGTAATGCTGGAAATAGTATTTTATGGTTAAAAAAAGAACGCTTGATAATTTAATTTTCAAAAGGGTATTGCAAGCGATCAGAAATGCTGTAGAATGCACATCCATCGGCGGTGGTGTTGATAAAAACTTGTTGATTAACAAGGATTTAGCTTAGTAGTTAAATTTTTAGATTGATTTAATGAGTTTTAAAAATATCGAAATTACCTGTTGACTTTGATTTAGATTAGAGTAACATAGCCGACCTAGCTTGATGATGACGAATCATCGAGAAGATCATTAAGAGATTATGAAGAACAACTTGTGTGGATTTTTACTGATTGATTGATCGAAATTATTTTCATTGATTGATGGTAGAAATTACTCGAAGTTTATTTGAGAAATTAATGTCAGAAAATTGATGAGCCAGATTTGGTGTTTAGAATAAAGCACTATTGATTTTAAACTGAAGAGT
>NZ_KE007367.1:583881-811934 GCF_000400735.1 Acinetobacter tandoii DSM 14970 = CIP 107469 | reverse complement strand
GAACAAGTCCATAAACAGTTGTGCTGGCGACAATAGCAAGAGTGAACCACCTGATCCCTTCCCGAACTCAGAAGTGAAACCTCTTAGCGCTGATGGTAGTGTGGGGTTACCCATGTGAGAGTAAGTCATCGCCAGCTCATTAATTCAAACACCCCCTTCTATACAGAAGGGGGTGTTTTTTTATTGCCTAGTAGAAAATTATTAAGTTAATAACATAAAATTGAATAAATACTCTACATAAAACAAATCTATGATAATAAATTCAGCCAATATATTTGATTCATTGCCGAAAGATCTAAGCCTAGAAGTATTTGAGGAGATTATTCATACTTCAGCCATTAGAATAGAGCGGATTATTTCTAAAGGACATAGCTCTCCTGATACAGGTTGGTATGATCAGGATGAGAATGAATGGGTCATGGTTGTTGAAGGGAAAGCAACACTAGAATTTGAGGACGGTTCAAAACGTGAGCTATCCACTGGCGATTATATCAATATTCCTGCACACGTTAAACACAAAGTGGTTCAGACGGATCCTAACCAAATCACCATCTGGCTTGCTATTTTTTATAAATCTTAAGAAATCATATAATAGATTGTTAATCAGATTATTATCTGGTTCAAGTAGCTGATTTTTATTTAATATATAATATATTTAAAGTTCTATTAGATTAACTCTAATCCTGTTTATATTGTAATTTCACAATAGGAATCATAGACTAGTTTTTATGATATGGTTTATAAGTGTGCAATCATACACCCTAAATAGCACGCAATATTTCAAGTTTTAGTTGTCACAGGTTGAATTTTTTTAATCGAATTGAATGTCTTCTTTTAAGTAATATTTATCTAATCTAATACGGGGTTCAATAAATTTTATACTTTAGGCTCACTATTTGAAGATGATAAATTTTTATTTATATGTCTGAATTTTGTTCTATTTATTCAAATATAAAATTTCTATAAATATGATTATGGGGGGCTAAATACATAAGAACATGGGATACCTATTTGAATATTAATATAAAGGTGAAGAAAATTAACAGATATTTGTATATAAAGTGGTATCAAATGTATTGATTAACGTTATGATGATAAAAATGAAAAAGTCTTCCCTGTGAGAGTTGAATTTTATTCAAAAACTTCTAAAGTTAGCATTTGATGAGAAATACATTAATTTTAGAAATTATATATTTATATTATTAGACTGAATAAATTGTCCTGTCTTCAGGAGAAAGTGTGAAATTATGTTTTTGATATTCTGGAGCAATAGCCTCTACGACTTATTCAATTTAGTCAAATTTTAAAGATTTGCACAATGAAATCTAGACAATAACAACTTGAAAGTAATTTGACTAAAAAGTGTGTAGTGATCAACATATTTAAATTTATTTGTAAAAAAACACACTTATTTTTTAAAAATGATATATTACGCAATAGAAATCAAGAAAATGTTGATTATTATAGCTTTTTTAAAGTACTGGGGATTTCATTATGCGTAAATTTTTTTTTTATCTTTTTTTATCCTAAATCCCATCATTGCAAATAACACACATGCATCTGAAGATCAGATTTCTACATTAATCTTAAGAGTGAATGCTAAACTAAGCAATAATGCGGAAATAGACTTAATAGAAAATAAGTTGCTTGGCCGTGCTAGCTGGAAAATAAAGTGTCAGTATAAAGTATTTGAAGATATGAAAGCTTGTGTTATGAGTAAAGGACCTATTTCTATCTTGCATGTTAATTCTCAATACATTGTAAATATTGGTGAAAAACATTTAAAGGATAATCCAGCTTTTATTCATGTAGATAATAAAGCAATCCTTCAAGAGCGTGAGGGATTATTTCGAAATGGTTCAGAACTGATCAAACAATTCAAAAGTGGAAATTATGCTTTTACACGATTTCAGAATAATAAAAAACAACTTATTGAGAATAAAATTTCACTGGATGGCTTTACTGATGCATTCAATGATATGGAAGATCAATTTTCAAAATTAGGCAATGATAGAAATTATAGCTTCTAATGATGCTTTACGGAGTATCTATGAATGATTGCATTTCAATAGATATTCCGTAGTTTCTTAATTTGGTATTCTACTCAGTATTCTTTAATACCAAGAATCAGCTTAAGCTTTTTAAGAGAATCTTTTACATGCGAAGATCGTTTTTTCTTTTTATACGTTCTATTTAATATAGTTAAAAATCTTACATGTTGATTGTCTGGAGACAAAATATAACATATTTTTGCTATAGTATATGGAGCTATGCTAGTTACTACTAGTGTATTAAATAAAATATCGAAAATGTAGACTTTTTTGAGTAAATAATAAATGAATTTTTTTGGGATGATTCCTCTAACTTTTGTCTTTCTACCGTTTTTGTGTACTACTTCGGTTTGGGCCTTGAAAGTTGAGCAGCCTTATACTACTGGATTACAATGGAAGCAGATACCGAAAATTGACGTAAATAATGTTGAATTGGGCTGTCAAGACAGAACTATTAATACTTACATTGAGGCAAATGAGTATGGTGAAATAACTGCTGTAACTATTCTCAAAAGTAGCGGGATTATAGATTTAGATAAGAAAATTATTTCAAGTATTAAGAATACAAGTTTTTATCCATATGCAACAAGTAATATTTATCATCCTATTAGGGTTACTCAAAAATTTGAGTTAAAACTGGAAGATTCCTTTTTCATGCGTTTTTTCAAAATCAATCCATGTGCCTAATCTAAAAGTAGATGATTACTTATATGAAAAGTAATTTACCGATCATTATTCTTTTTTTGATTGTGGTTAGTGGATTTGTCTACCCATTTTATTCTGGGAAATGGTGAATTGCTAATTGCTTGTCTGATGTTGATTCGAAGTACTATGAAGTAAATATTCCCGCAATTATTCCGTTCAGCAAAGCGATTTTATTCCTGTGTTCATACTAATGATCATGTGAGTAAGTAAGAAAACTATAAATATTGTAAAAATAAGTTTTTTGTTAAATGAGTTTGAAATGAATTGATGGAGGCTATGTAAGTGTGGCAGAGTAAAGAAATTATTACACATCAAAATATATTCGAGTTGAAGTTCTTGCCATATCGAAGACACAAATTATTGAAATGAAAATGACTGACTGAAAGAGGCATTTTTTTACGTGATTATAAAGCTGATATGCGGTCTAAAAATTCTTTAGTAGAAGTACTATTTTATATAATTTTTATTATGCTAATTTAAATATGAATAAATAATTTAAATGGATATAAGATATGAGAAAAATATATGCTCTACTCACTTTGGTCGGGATAATACTGCCATTTTCACAATTTCTACTTTGGTTGACTGAATATGGATTTAATGTATCTCTGTTTATAGACCAAATTATTGAAAATCCATTGGCAACTTTTGCATGGCTAGATGTCATCGTAACGGTAATTGTTATTGTTGTTATGGTGATGAATGAAGGTAAAAACGATAAAATTAAAAGATTATGGATTCCTATAATTGCATCATTTGTAGGAGGTGCATTTGTAGGGCTTCCATTATTTTTATACATGAAACAATGTCATTTAGAAAAAAATGGTTTGGTAAGAAATTGATATAAAATTTGATTGCAACAATCGTGAATATTGGTGCTTAACTGCGTCACTTTCTGTTGAGCGTGTACGTATAGTAATCGTATATTCCTTGGTTGCTAGGCAAAACATGATGATGTAGTACAGATACTCATAGCCTTATGAAAACTCAAATATTGGACCATGCTTGCGGCTCATTTTTGTTAAAGCGGAAAAGAATTATTACTCCTTTACGTCTGTTGTGTAATTAACGATACTTCTCCTAAACAAACTTTTTAATTTACCCTTTAAATAAGAAATACTTAATAAATATATTAGTAATAATTATATAAAAACCTAAAATGTTAATTTAATTCACAATTTGTTCACACATGTAATCGTAAGTTCTATTTCGAAGAGTGATGATGGCTAAAAGATTCACTAAGCATCTATTTATTTAGATTACTAGTTGAAGTAATTAATTAAATATAGGCTCAAATTCTGTCTAATTTAGTTTTAAAGCTTCCCAATACAACTCATTTAAGACTTTATCAAAGCTTGAAGGGAAGAAGTACGTATATGGTTTTACAGCAGCATAAAATTGTTTTTGGGGGAAGCATGGGGGCTGGTAAGTCAGCAGCTATTAAAACACTCTCAGATATTCCAGTAATAGAAACGGAAGCAATTAATACAGATATTAATAGACACAGTAAATACTCCACTACGGTTGGAATCGATTATGGCGAAATAGTGCTCGAGGATGATACCAAAATTGGACTTTATGGTACTCCTGGGCAAGATCGTTTTGATTTTATGTGGCCCATTATCTGCAAAGGTGCGATTGGAGTTGCTCTTTTAATTGATCATTCAAATCAGGAGCGTTTGCAGGAATTGCAAACTTTTATCAATGCATTTCAAAGCTACAGTGAAAATATAGTTATAGGTATTACACATCTTGATCAACAAGCGGATCAGGTACTCAAGATCTATAGAGAGTGGATGGCTTTACATCACTATAACTATCCTTTATTTGCTGTTGATGCCAGACAGAAAGATGATGTCTTACTTTTGGTTGAGGTCTTAATTACTGCTGTTGAAACCCGAAGCCTTGAAATGCTTTAAACATGAAATCAAAGTAAATATAAGTATGCCTTCATTTCAGATCCTCAATCCTCGATTGTGATCGGTTGGAGAATAAATATATGATATTAACGGAGGTAAACATGCTCACTATGAAATGATCATTATTGCGCTAGATTCACTTGATGCTTTGATAGGCCGAATGAAGTATGAAGTCAAAAACATCTGAATCTTGAGCCAAAATAAATAGATAGATATCTTTTTTATGAAAGTAATGAATTGCCTATTGTAATGACCCCTAGCTTAATGTGGTTAGAGTATGAAAAAGTTTTTAAATATTGCTGTATTTGGGATAAGCCTGAATGTGCTTGACCAACTTAAAAGCCAAATACTATTAGCAGTCCCTGATAAAGTGATGGTGCGGTGGGTGAATATCGCTGATAAAAATATTGACCTCCTCATAATTAATGATGCTTTTTTTTCTTCACTCACCATTCAGAAAATTCTCTCTCATGTTCATGTGCAGTATTTACGTCTGATTAAAGTTCCAGAAAAGCAGGGCAAGATTGTAGAGGATACCTTATCTTATCCTGTAACCAAGTCAGATGATTTGCGCGAATGGCTGCAAGAAAAATTCTTTGATTATGAACCACATGATCATTTCTACTTAAATCCAACAACTTTAGAAACATCTACTCCAATTTCAACCGTGGTTGCTCAATGTTTATCGGCTCAAAATGGATTTATACAGTTATTCGATTGTCGAGGTTTTTTGGCTTTGGTTGACACCATGACTGAGAGAGTGTGGGTCAACACCGATTATCCTATAACTTTTTTTGATAAAAGTCTGAATCAAACTTACGCCACAAATCAATTTGCTCAAGAAACAATGAAAAACTTAGATGCTCAGGATTTACGTAGCTGGTTATGGCAGAAGGGTTATTACTCTAGTGACTTAGACCTTCCAGAAATAGATATTAATCAATATTTTAAACTGGAGCTCTGGCCAAAATTTGAGTCAGGCTATGAGCGTCGAAAGCTATTAAAAATTGCTGCTTGTTTTGCTCAAGGGGCTCAGATTAAAACGGTAATTGATCAACTAAAGATTTCAAGACAACAGATTATCCGCTTCGTTGCACTTTCCCATATGCTCAAAATGGGTTCATGGATTGACTCTCATGAAGCTCAATTCATGAAAAGCGATGCAGCAGTTGATGAAGGTCAGATGATTAAAGTCCGCAGTTTTTTTATGAAACTACGTAAAAAATTAGGTCTTTAAATCAATATTCCTCAAGAAACTCTTAATATAAGGCAGAAAGTAATATGGCTCGTATAGCTTTAGATCGTTTAACTTGTATAGATGGTTTTATTGCAACTGCATTGGTCGATAGTGAGAGTGGTTTGGCTTTAGCTGTTCAAGGAACCACGATAGATTTAGAACTTGCAGCAGCAGGTAATACAGAAGTGATTCGCGCGAAACGTAAAGTAGCGAAAGCTCTACAATTAAATGATAATATTGAAGATATTTTAATTACTTTAGGTAAGCAATATCATTCAATTAGACCTCTTGAAAGCAACCATAACTTGTTCTTGTATCTAGTTTTAGATCGTTCTAAATCAAATTTAGCTATGGCTCGCTTTGAACTAAAAGCATTTGAAAAGGAATTAGATTTTTCTTAGGTTTAGTGTTAAAAGGAAGTCTAGCTAATAATACTGTGGCAATTTTTATTCATTGAAATGAATAAATTTTATCAAAAGCTCTCGCAATGAGAGCTTTTATATTGGTACTTTTTGCTTGAAATAAGTACTTTGTAATATGGTTTGAAATCTAAATTTAATCCAGTGTTTGTACACCACCCCCATTTACAAATAATGTTTGTCCTGAAATCCAAGATGAAATAGGTGCAGCAAAGAATAATACGGCTCTGGCAATATCTTCAGGTTCACCTAATCGGCATAGTGGAGTATGAGAAAGCATTCTTTGCTCTATATCAGGCGTAAGAACAGTTTCTAGTGCGGCTGTTCGAATTGCTCCAGGCCCTATAGCATTGATACGGATATGAGGACCCAAATCGTGTGCTAAATTGGCCACCATATGGTTTAAGGCAGCTTTTGATGATGCATACCCACTCATAGCTGGACTTTTGTTAATTGAACTCATAGAGCTAATGTTTATGATTGAACCATAACCAGCTTTTTTCATATGTGGTGCTACAAGCTGGCATAATCGCCAAGCAGCAAAAACATTGAGCTGAAAATCACGTTCAATTGTATCTACAGTAATTTGATCAGGAGATTCACGGCCACCACCACCGCCCCCAGCATTGTTCACTAAGATGTGAATTTTACCAAAGTTTTCTATAGTTTTATTTACCGCATTGACCAATTGATCATCTTGCAGAATATTACATGCAACACATTTTATATTGCCGCCAGTAAGTTTATTGATCTCTTGCGCTGTATTTTCAGCGGCTTCTAAATTTAAATCTGCAATCATCACGTTTGCACCAGATTGTGCAAGAATGAGAGCACTAGCTTTTCCTATACCTGCTGCACCACCTGTTACAAGGGCAGTTTTATCCCTCAATGATAGTAGACTTTCTGGCTTCATTTTTATTTATCTCCTCATCTATATTAAAAAATCGAATTATTTAATTTCTCGGTCTTCATATAAGTATTTTTAAACTTTTAAATTACTGAGTCTAAAGTATTATTTTGAAGAGCACGTATTCACAGATTTACCATCCTCAACTGAGTTGATAAAGCTTCCAATCAGAAATTCACTTTGTCTCAGAGAATCACGGTGATCGCCATTTTTGATAGGATGAAATGCAACAGGTTTTTGTTTTGCACATATTTTTTGATAATAAGCATAAGTACCACGGTAATCTACGAGTTGATCTTTCTCACCTTGTACAATCAGTAGCGGTACAGTAGGGGTCATATTTTCAATAGACTGTTTTTTTAAATAATTTGTTAAAGGTTGCAAATTTATATTCGGTTTAAATACAGTGTTAGGTGCAGCCTTCAGATCTGTTTGCAATTCAGACAAACAACGACTGCGTGCATAATTAAGGATTTGCCCCATTTCTGGATTGACTAGATTGGTGGGGTTCAGGTTTGGATCTGCTGCCTCTGCACCAAGAAGAACGATTGGAAAAAAAGCAGCAACATCTGTGGTAATTTTTGAATTATTTGCAACATATTCAGCAATTCCCTCATATTGGTAGCCACCTGGTGCGAGGGCAATCGCACCACGTAGATTAAACTCAGGTGCATCTTTTTGGCCGTCTGCTGCTACTTTTAGAGATGCAGCACCTCCTTGACTATGTCCCATGACATACCAGTTTTTACTGAATTTATACTGCTTCATATAGTGGGTTGCCCTGACAGCATCAACAACAGTATGCAACTGACTTTCAGCATTCATATATGGATGTCCACCTGGAGTACCTAAACCTTGATAATCAGGTGCGATAACAGCATATCCACGAGCGAGCCAAGCATTGAGTGCTTTAGCAGCAATTTGCTGATAGACATGGACTGGCCCACCAGGATAATCTCCAGACGGAGCACAAGTATCTGCAACACCTGTTGTACCATGAGCCCAAGCGAGAATAGGCCAACCTTCTTTAGCCACTTTCCCTTTAGGAAGTAAGAGATACCCTGAAGTTATAATTGGTTCTGAATGAACTCCACGGCTATGATAAGTGATTAAGAATCGCTGTGAAGCATTTGTAAATAGATCTGTATTTTCTTCTTGTATAGATAATATTGAACCAGGATTTTTACTCACAATATCAGATGTTTGGTATCTGCTATTATTAGGTAATATAGGAGAGGCTATAGTATATGATGACCCTAAAAATAAGCAGCTTACCGTTAATTGCAAAATAGGGTATTTAATTTTCATTAGTTGAACCATTTCATTTTTATAATTTCATTTTTAATGTATCAGCTTTAACTAATTTTCTAAACAAAATATTAAAAAGTTGAGATGAGGCCAAAACATCGAAAAAGCATTTTGTATCGGGAGAACATCATTTCTAAAATTTGAATAACTAACACCATTATGAAAATTATATAAACTTATAGATTGACTAGATTAAAAAAGCCATCTGAGCAAATAAAAAAATTTAATGATGATTAAAATGTAAAATTGAATTTATCTAGTTGAATTTAAATGATTTTCTTACTTTAATTATAAGAATAATAAATATATATATTTAAAAATTTGATTATTCCTATTTTTAGTGTATATTTAACTTAACTAGAAAAAAGTCTTGTTTCGGTAAATCTTCTTTAAGTATCGCAGTTTTAGTCATAATCCTTCGTTTTTTCAGATTTTAAGTCTCATTCTTTATTATTTCAAAGTTATAATCAGTCAATCAAATGACTAAAAATTATTAAAAATTAGTAGGATATATTATGTCAAACTCAAATGTTGTTAAAGGTACTGTTAAGTGGTTTAATGAAACGAAAGGTTTTGGTTTCATTCAACAGGAATCTGGTCCAGATGTTTTTGCTCATTTCAAAGAAATCACGGGTTCAGGTTTCAAAACCTTATATGAAGGCCAGCAAGTTGAATTTAGTGTAGTTCAAGGTCAAAAAGGACCGAATGCTGTAAATATTGTTGCTATCTAAATAATAGGCAGCAGAGAAAAGCACTTACGAGTGCTTTTTATACTTTGAAATTTGTTTTCAAAAGTCAAAAATCTCTAAAAAAGGATATAAGTTGTTAAAAATAAATGATTTAATTGCAAAATCTAAAAATGGTACTGAAATTGTTGTTTCATTAATTCCCCTTAATAAAATGCAAAATACACGCCAAGGTTTCAAACAAATTGAAGTCGGTAAAAGAGTTCTGTTGGAATCTGGAATTGAGGTTGATTTAAATTTTGATGGCCGTACATTTTATGCTTCCCCGAATCAATTATTTAAATTAAACCATAAGGTTTCTTAAAGATAAAACTAATAAACATTAAAAATTTAAGTTTTTAATACAATTTTATTGAGGATATTTATATGTTTAAACATAGTCTTAGCGTGAAAGATCAGTTTGGAGTTAAACTCACTATTCAAGCAACAGTGGACCATCAATTTGCCAATACGCAATGTCATTCGAATATAAAACATATCACGGTTGATGGTGAAGATATTCGACCTAGTTTTGAAATGCTTTTCCAAAGTAATTTAAGTGGAAAAATTTTTAAAATTATATAGATAATAATAGTTTGTGTTAGTTCAAGATTATCTGTATTCAATAATAGGTAGTAAAACACTGGTATATAGTTGCAATAGAACCTTATTTGTATGTAGCAAAGTATTTGCTAGAAAGCCTGTACTTTGATGTAAAGTTATTATTTTCTTATTTATCTTTTTAATTTGATAATTGGGTATTTTTTGAATTAACATAATAGACCTTGTACGAAAAGCTAGAAGTATATCTTTTAACATCAATGTCTTAGTCTAAGTTGTTCTAATATTCAGCAATTGGAATAGGGGATTGATGCTGAAGGGTCGGTGAACTTCGTGAAGGGTAGTTCTAAGCAGAAGATGTAAAAGTGTATTAATCGAAACTGCATTCCAAAATCAATTTAATGATCATAGGAATAATTAATTTGAAGAAACAAATTTGGATAGTGATCATTCTTATAGGTCTAATTATTTCAATAATAGCTGCTAATTTTGAAAAAAAATACGATACTGAAATAAATATCAATTTAGATGAAAGTATAAGCAAGGAAAATTTAAAAATCATAGTAAATACATATAGTTATTTACTAGATGGTTATGAACCAAGTAGGTATGTTGGTGAGACAAACACATATTTCTTTTTATATAAAAACTCCAATTTACAGGATTATAAGAAAACTAAAATAAATGAATATAGTGATTATTATATTTATGCGAAATATGGAAATAAGTATGCAAAAATGAAATATACAAACTCTTTGGTTATGGGAGGAGATATAACAAAAATTAATATTTTTCTTAATAAATTTAATAATATAAATTATTTATCCACAAGTGGCGTAAACTCTAGCCCTGAAGCTGTAGCTAAAAATTCTTTTAAAGACATAGATGCTTTCAAAAATAATAAACATGATATGAAAATGTTGAGCTATCTAGATAAGCCTTAATTATTCGGGTCAATATAATCTTGATTATTGGAAATTTATACGCACGATTTTTAAAGTTCTGTTGGAAAGCCGTGAAATGTCTAATTTATGCTTCAGGAAATAGCTAGAATTAAAATTAATGAAAAGATGATTTTTCATTTTTTTAACATTTCTAAAATTAACATAAAAGACTTTGTATGATATCAGAAATGGGATTATTAAGTTCCAATTTTAATCTTTAATGTGTTTTTATTTCTTTACTAACAGTTCGTTACCCTTTAACTAAGACTATTATATTCTTCAAACGATGATACTACGGTTAAGTTTTCTATTAGTTCAGGATATTGTTCTTTTATCATTTCAGTACATTTGAAGTTTGCTGTAATAATTAATAATGGTTCAGAAGGGTACGTTACAAACATTGGAAACTTATAAATTAACTGAAAAATAGCTTGTTCCAGTTTCACATCGCTGCATGGTTTAAAGATTGTTACGCCTTTTACAGCTAAATTATCTTCATGAAAGTCAATATTAAAGTGACATTCATTATGAACTATAAGTCCTTGATAAACTTCTTTTCCATAATCTAAAAAATAGTAATTTTCTTCTTTTTCAGTCCAATATGGACTAAAAAGTTCTAAAACATCTTCCTGAGTAGGTGCACCATCCCTACTTATTCCTATAATAAAATACTCAATTCCCATTATTATTTCCTGATTATTTAACATAGAATATCTTCTAAGGAATACTTGATATTTTCCTATAATCATCAATATCTTAACTAAACCCGTCTTAGGGTTCAACACAGAGAACAGCGATTGATGATTGAGAGTATTACCAAGAGTAGTTCCAAAAAATGTGAAGCCATGAAAAGGCCTTTAAAGTGATGGTCTTAGTTATTACTACCACTCTGTTAAAAGAAAAAATGTTACAGAATAAAATCTAGAGCCCTTTATACTTATATATGTCATTATATGAGAGATTAAAATGAAAAAAACCATACATATTGGTCTTCTATCAATGCTTGTATCATTAGGTTCTGTGGCTACATTTGCTCAAACAGCTGAACAATCTATAGTGTTTTCAAAGGGTACAAATCAAAAAACTCAAACGGGAAAATTTGAAGGCTATGATGATGTGCAATATAAAATTTACGCAAAAAAAGGACAAGTTCTTAAATTTAACGTAAAGAGCAATAGTAATTTAGCAAATATCAATATTTTTTCTCCTGATAAAAAACCAGGGAAAGATGAGGCAATTTTTATTGGTTCGACTGAAGGGCAGGTTGGAGAAATTATTTTACCTTCGAATGGTGAATACACCATACAAGTTTATCAAATGAGAAACACTGCTCGTCAAAATAAGACTGTAAGTTTCCAGCTTTATATTCAAATATTAGATCAAAATACCAGTAAAGGTGCTAAAAAATTTGATGCTACAGGAGATTTACCCTGCTCTTTAAGTGTAGGACAGCCTACTAGGCAATGTCCATTTGGAGTTGTTCGTCAAGGAAATGGGACATCCACAGTAACGATATTCGGTCAAGAAAATAAAGAATATATGCTGAAATTTAAAAATGGGAAATTAATATCTCCTTCGGGAAAAACTCAGAAAAGAGCAGATCTATCTTTAATTGAATTAAATACACATGAACGTTTTGAGATACCAGATGCTGTGATTTATGGCGGTTAAATATCTTTGAACTTATTTTTTAGTACAATATTGCTAATTCAAAGTAAAAACGAGGATTTATAATCCTCGTTTTTGTATGACAACTATCATGTTAAATCAGCTACTAACTTATGTAGACGGTATCTTATAAAATGTTCATTACTTAGAGTAACTTCACCATCCAATTCAAATCCTAATGAGTAGATAGCCTTTAGTTTTTTCCTTGTAGGAGGTAGTAAAATAGTTATTGATTCAAACCCCATTTCATTAAAAGCTCTTTTTATAATTTCATTAAAAACTTGCTTACCAACGCCCCAGTATTGAGGATGTAGTACTAATGCTAAATCAGCATCGCCATCTTCATATTGTAATCCTCCCCAACCTATGAATTTTCCATCAATTGTAAATGCCCAAGGACCATAACCATATTCGGTCCATTGTTTTTCTTTTTCATTTACCCATGCAATACATTTCTCCTCATCAAAAATAGTGCCATTAGCTAAAGGCATTTGTTTAAGAACTCGATCATTCGTATTCAATTCAATAATATCGACAATGCTTATTTTACTTAAGCGGTCAAACTGGATATCCAATATATTTTCCTAAAATTTATATAGTCGTAGATTTAAGAAACTAAAATTAAAAGAGTATGACAACGATCATGAGTAGAAAGGGTATTATGAATGTGATGCTTAAACAAGTAGGTACACTTTTCTAAAACATAAAGCGCTGTGAGGCGCCTTACTTGCTTAGCTTTAGTCTAAAATTACTAATCTTTATTGCATTTAGCATCTTGCCCTAGAGCACGGATTTTATCTTGCTCTAAACGTTTATTTAATACATTTTGATTGGCATTGTCCGTTAATAGACTACCTCGAATTGTATATAGAGTGAGTTTTGATGTATTTGAATTAATAGGCGTAATGGTTGTTTTAAAAATATAAGTCCCATATGGTGGTCTGCCGTAAAAAGTCCCAATACTGTTTTCACGATCCAAATAGGCATCAATTTTTAAGGAATCATTCAAAGTTCGGTATTCCATACATTTGATGTATGCTTGCTTTAAATTTGCATATGATTGTACATAATCCAAAGGGACTTCTACTGAACCACCACCATTAATTGATTTCGTTACTAATTCAACATCTGAAGTGGGTAGCATCATTCTGACGCAACCTTGTAATGTTAAAACAGAAACTAACAGACCAAAAGTGCTTCCAAACTTAATAAACTGATACACGTTTGAAATTCCCATGTTCCACACCTTGGATGATTCTTTTTTTTACTATAATTGATTCAGGTTCGTTAAGCTTAAATTTGGAATCGATTTCATATTCAGCAATGAAAACTTGTGCTTTGCCGTTAGGGATTCTGTCTACCCCAATTACATAGTCTTTGTTTGCTTCTAAAATCACATTTTTAATCTGTGTGAAATAGCTGTGACTTCCAACGCCACTCACAAAAACAAGGTCATGTTGTCCGACTGGTAACTTTAACTTTGCTTGAGAATAATCAAATCTAGTCATAGTCGTTGAAGGACTGAGTATAGAGTTTTCAATAAACTTTACGCGTTTTTGATCAAAGGTATAAAGGGTATATGGATAGGCACTTAGAGAACCAGATCCTTGAAAAAATTCGTATGGAATGGTTTTTATAGTTGCATATTGTTGAGCTGTGCTGACCAGCTGATTAGTATATGCTTCCCGCTTTTCTTCAATTGATGCTTTCGGTGATACGTTTAAATAACGTACTTCATCAGGGATGTTTAATGGCAACATAGATACAGATTTTTTATTATCTGCAGTTGTAACAACCTGACATCCAGAAAGGGAGCCCAAAAGCCCTATAAGTAAAAGTAGTTTTATTTGCATTATCATGAATCCAAAATTAGTCATATTTTTTGGTGTGCACAATTTACTTAAAATATATGACGACTTAAATACATTAAATTATATTTAAATCCAATAGGTTGAAATGCGACCAATATTGGTGGTTGTATTTTTAAAAATCCTTATCTTTTCTTCTTCTGGCGCTTCTTACCATTAACTGGGGAGGCATCTTTAAGAAAGAAATTGGATTCTTACCAATGGAACTTAAGTTCGAATGAGCGATTAAGACTGATCTAAAATCCATAGCCTATTCCGTATTGCCAAAAATACAACGTAAAACGGCTAGCTTATGATTACCAACACACGTTTAAGCTGAACACTTTGCCACATCAAAGGTACAATTTATTGAAGTGAAAATAACCGCCTGAAAGGGCGGTTTTTTATAGTGTTCATTTCATATGAATGTTCATCGTAGAAAGCGTGTTTTTACATTGAATAAAATGTCATAATTGCTAAAATGACTTTCTTTTTTTGTTTCCGTTTTGTTTTTATTTCGCATTTATTTTGCAGGGTAAAAAATAACTCATTTGGAAACAGTGGTTTATGCTAGGATTTTTTTAATGCTCTCTATTTATTTGACAGATGTTCAGAAACGTATTCAATTTAAGGATTACCCAGGCGAGCATCCTGTTAAATTTATTCTAAATTTTAAAAAGATTTTTCCAAGTGTGATGGAGCTGTTACTTCCAGTATTGCCTGAAAATGAAAATTTAGAGGAAATGACATGGGAATCAAACACTGAGGATTTTGAACTATTTAAGTTGCTTTTAAGTGGTTGGGGTGTGATTGAACTACGTTTGACAGCCTTGGCAAAATTTAAGGATAAAAAATTTGCGGATGAATTAGTTAAGCGTGCACAACAAAAGCGCAAAACTGAAGCCCAAAAACACGCAAAATTAAAAACAGTAGAACTTGATTATCTATTTATGCACGAAATTCATGCATTGATTGATGCTGAATTGGTTGAACTGGGCGAGAAGTTCTACTTACCAACATTAAGAGAAATCTGGAAAGCCCATCTTCCAAATAATGTATTGCAAGCGAATCTAGCTTAAGATTTATTAAAACTCTGATTTAAAACAAGAAACCATTTGGTATCAACGGCTGAATGGTTTTTTATTGGGTAAATGATTTGATCGGCTTATGAATTTTAGTTTTATTCTAAATATCGTATAAGTGTCTATTAAAGCTATTTTTTACCAAATATAAAAAATATAGATATGTTTTTTATTAATATTTATAAGTAAGTTGGAATTGATTTTGCATAATATTCGATATTAGCAAAGCACAGGCTAAGAATTCTCCTTTTATTAAACCCTCATTCAAGGCATGCAACATGGCAAATGAATTCCTGAACTTAATTGAACAACGTCGTACCATTTATGCATTGGCAAAAAATGTAAAACAAACACCTGAATATTTAACGGATTTAATTCAGCGAACAATTCGTGAAAGTCCATCTTCATTTAATTCGCAATCTTCACGCGCCGTAATTTTATTTAATGCAGAGCATAAAAAGTTTTGGAATTTCGTGAAAAAAGAATTACAGACTTACGCAACTGATGAAGTAGCAGCAGCTAAAACCGCGGCTAAAATGGATAGTTTTGCCGCTGGATTGGGTACGATTCTATTTTTTGAAGATATGAGCGTGGTAGAAGATTTACAAACTCGTTTTGCTTTATATGCAGAAAACTTCCCAATTTGGGCAGAGCATTCTACCGCAATGGCTCAATTTGCAACGTGGACAGCTTTGCATACAGAAGGGCTAGGGGCATCTTTACAGCATTACAATCCAATTGTAGATGAGCAAGTTCATAATGAATGGGACATTCCTAAAAATTGGAAACTACGTGCTCAACTTGTATTTGGTTCAATAGAGGCAGAAGCCAAAGAAAAAACATATATTGAAAATGCCGAACGATTTAGAGTTTTCCAATAAACCTAGATTCGAAAGAGGAAATAAGTCCTATGATTTCTTTTTTTAAGTGGTGTAGGTTCTAATCAATAAATTAAATAGATTTGGATAGATGAAAATAAATCTAGATTAAATTATTAAGTGATGAATCTTTCAATTCAAATGGTTTGCAATGCAAACCATTTTTTTTATTTAGTATCGAACCAATTTAAGAAAGATAAATAACCTAAGCATTTTTAAATATATTACAAAATAGCCTAAGCAAAAATAAGATTAATCTGCTCGCGCAAAAAAATATGCCTTAAATTTTCATTTAAATCTTTATGCCAAAACATACCCATTTTCATATAAGGTAATTCAGTAGGAACAGAAAAAATATTTAAAGACGAGCCGACTTGTAAGTGAGACAAAATTGTCTCTGGTAGAGTTAAAATCGCTTGATCATTTTGTTCTAATATTTGGAGGGCCGTAGAGTAGTTCTGGCAACGTAATAAAATGTTCCGATTCAATTGTTGACGTTGAAAATATATATCTTCTAATAATAACCCTGTACGGCGGGAAGATACGCCAATATGTGGAGAAGAAAAATAATGCTTTTCATTCATTTGAGCTTGTTGAGTACAGACAACAAAACGGTCATCTACCAGTGCTTGAAATTGAATTTTCTCTCCAAAATTTTGTTCTAAATCCATTACAAAATCAATTTGCTGTGCGGCCAAATCCGCAACAACAGTTTTACGATCTAGTTTAAAACTTGTAAATTGAATCTCTAAATTGAGTTGTTGGAAGTGTTGAAAAAGGCGTGGGAAAATAATCGGTTCAATTTCATCATGGATTGCAATTTTAAGTGTTTTAATCATGATGGGTTCAAAGCTTTGTTTCTGAAGTGAAACACTTTGAATAGCATGCAAAGCTTTTTTGATGATGGGATAAGATTGTTCTGCGAACGGCGTAGGCAACATCTGATTGCCTGCACGAATGAACAAATCATCTTGCAGTTGTAAGCGCAAACGTTGTAAGGCGTGGCTAGCAGCAGATTGTGTAATATTGAGTATATGTGCTGATTTTGAAATACTTTTTAGCTCATAAATAGCAATAAAAAGAGGATAAAGATTGATATCGATACGGTAGAACGTCGCTAAATCCATGTCTACGTTATTATGAATATTAATCATAGTTTTAGATTAAATAAAATCATTTCATTCATACTAATTTTCAAGCTAATGTACTGTAAAGCGAAAATATACAAAATTCACAGGATAAACCTATGTTTGAACTCTCAGCACGTGCCAAAGACTATATAGAACGTACAAAAGCATTTATTACAAATGAAATTGAGCCAATAGAAACTGAGTTTTGGAATGAAGTACATCGCTTAAATCCAAGTAGGGATTGGACTCAGTGGCAATGGCCAGCGCAATTAGAACAATTAAAAGCTAAAGCTCAAGCAGCAGGTTTATGGAATATGTTCTTACCCGATCCAATATTGGGTACAGGGCTTTCCGTACAAGAATATGCGCATATTGCAGAGTTTACAGGTCGTAGCTTAATTGCCCCAACCGTATTTAACTGTAATGCCCCAGACAGCGGCAATATGGAAGTGTTATGGCGTTATGGTAGCGATCAACAAAAACAGCAATGGTTAACACCATTATTGGAAGGAAAAATTCGTTCAGTATTTTGTATGACGGAACCCGCAGTTGCTTCGAGTGATGCAACCAACATGCAGGCAACTGCTGTGGTTGAGGGTGATGAAATTGTCTTGAATGGACGTAAATGGTGGTCATCAGGTTTAGGTGATCCAAATGCCAAAATTATTATTTTTATGGCGCATACGCCTGATGAAACTAAAGATCGTCATCATCAACATTCGATGGTTCTTGTACCGATTGATTCAGCAGGTGTAACCATCGAGCGGATGTTACCCGTATTTGGGGATTATGATGCACCACATGGCCATGGCGAAATTAGCTTCAATAATGTGCGTGTTCCTGCATCTAACTTTATTGGTGGTGCAGGTCAAGGCTTTGAAATCGCACAAGGTCGTTTAGGACCTGGTCGTATTCACCACTGTATGCGCTGTATAGGAGCTGCGGAAAAATCATTAGAACTGATGATTGACCGTGGAATGAGTCGAACTGCATTTGGAAAAGAAATTCTGAAATTGGGTGGTAACTTAGAACGTGTTGCAGAAGCTCGAGTTGCTATTGATCAAGCACGCCTACTGACTTTGTACGCTGCATACAAAATGGATACTTTAGGCAATATGGCTGCCTTAACTGAAATTTCAGCCATTAAAGTGGTTGCACCAAGTGTGTTGGAAAAAGTGGTGGATATGGCAATACAAATTCACGGTGGTGCAGGTGTTTCTCGAGACACACCATTAACAGGATTCTTTGCTCAAGCACGTAGTTTACGTTTAGCCGATGGCCCTGATGAAGTGCATAAAGGGATGATTGCCAAACTTGAACTGAAAAAACGTGGATACGGCGCGCGTAAAAAATAAAGCTGTGGTAAAACTAGGTAAAGTATTCATATTCTAAGAATCAGGGATAATAAGTATGTCGGTAATTGATGTTGGTGGCAGTGTACGAGAAGGCGAAGAGCTGGATGTACAAGCTGTAGAAAATTGGCTTAAGTCACAAGGCGTCGTGTTAGAGGGACAAGTTGAAATCACACAATATTCTGGTGGGGCTTCAAATTGGACGTATCGACTCAAATATGACAACACTGATCTGATTCTACGTCGTCCACCGAAAGGTACTAAAGCAAAATCTGCCCATGATATGGCTCGTGAATATACAGTGCAGAAAAATCTGGCCCCGTTTTATCCTGTATTACCTGAGATGATTGGTCTTTGTCAGGATGAGTCTGTATTGGGGTCTGACTTTTATGTCATGAAACGGATTGCGGGTATTATTCCGCGCGCAAAACTTCCACCAGAATTACATTTTTCTGAAGTGCAAGTGCATCAGTTATGTGTAAATGTGATTGATAAACTCATCGAATTGCACCAAGTACCCTATCAGGGTACAGAACTGGAAAAGTTGGGCAAAGGTGAAGGTTATTGCCGTAGACAAGTCGAAGGTTGGGATCAGCGTTTTGAAAAAGCACACACGGTCAATGTTCCGACCTTCAAGTTTGTGCGTAAATGGCTTTTAGATAATATCCCAGAGGATTCGGCAACCTGTTTGATCCATAATGATTGGCGTTTTGATAATGTAATTCTAAATCCAGAAGATCCGACACAAGTGATTGGGGTTTTGGATTGGGAAATGGCAACGCTTGGTGATCCGCTCATGGATTTGGGTTCAGCATTGGCATACTGGGTAGAAGAAACTGACAGTAAAATTTTTAAAGCGACACGACGCCAACCAACTAACATGAAAGGCATGTTTACCCGAAAGCAAGTCGTAGAATATTACCTAGAGAAAACAGGATTACAGCCTGAAAACTGGACCTTTTACGAGGTGTTTGGCATCTTCCGTCTAGCAGTTATCGCGCAGCAAATTTACTATCGCTATTTCCATAAGCAAACTAACAATCCAGCCTTTAAAGATTTTTGGGTGATCATTCATGCTCTGCATATCCGAGCGTTGAAACTGATTGGTATTCAAAAACTCGAAGCCAATGAAATTGCACATAAATATATGGAAAAATTTAAGGAAATTTTAGAAAAATGACCACCATTTATTTGATTCGTCATGGGCAGGCATCTTTCGGTGCCGAGAGTTATGACAAACTTTCGGAGAAAGGTGAATTACAAGCGCAACGATTAGGTCAATATTTCAAAAATATTTTAAAAGAATCACCGTATGTGGTCGCTGGTTCAATGCATCGCCATCAGCAAACGGCGCAATTGGCTTTGGCGGAATGTTTTCCTCATAGCCAAGTCGTGACAGATTCACAATGGAATGAATTCAATCATCAACAAGTTTTTGCTCAGTATGAGCCAAGATTCAATGAGCCACATTTGTTGAAATCAGATGTCGCGCAGCATGTAAACCCACGTGCCTATCTGGCAAAAATATTTGAAGGGGCAATAAAGCGCTGGACAGGTGGTGAATATCATCATGAATATGAAGAGTCATGGCCGATATTTAAAGCTCGTGTTGAAACAGCATTGCAAGACTTATGTGATGAGCTTGCACAGACCAAACCTCGTTATGCGGTCGTATTTACTTCGGGTGGTGTAATTTCTGTGGCTGCGGGAAAAATTTTGGAGCTGAACCCCAATCGAACTTTTGCGCTGAATTGGGCGATTACTAATACCAGCATGACCACTTTGCGTTTAGTTGGAAATGAACCGCAATTACTTAGTTTAAATGAGCATCATTTTATTAAAGCAGATGACTCAGAACTTTTAACATGGATATAACAAGGATTGACCCATGGCAAAAACCATTTTAATTACAGGGGCGAGTTCAGGTTTAGGCGCAGGTATGGCGCGTGAATTTGCTCAAAAAGGTTATAACCTTGCCATTTGTGCGCGACGTCTAGAACGACTAGAAGCACTTAAACAAGAGCTTGAAAGTCTGTATGGTATTCAGGTAATTGCCAAAACTTTAGATGTGACCAATTACGATCAAGTCTTCGAAGTGTTTAAGGCTTTCCAACAAGACTTTGGCAAACTAGATCGAATTATTGTGAATGCGGGAGTCGGACAAGGTCGCCGTATTGGTAAAGGTAATTTTGAGATTAACCGAGCAACAGCCGAGACTAATTTTATTTCAGCATTGGCACAATGTGAAGCAGCTGTTGAAATTTTCCGCGCGCAAAATTCAGGGCATTTGGTGGTGATTTCTTCTATGAGTGCGATGCGTGGCTTACCAAAACATCTTTCAACTTATGCCGCCAGTAAAGCTGCTGTTGCTCACTTGGCAGAAGGGATTCGTGCCGAACTGATTGATACACCTATTAAAGTTTCGACCATTTTCCCAGGCTATATTCGTACTGAATTGAATGAAGGGGCAAAAAAGTTGCCGTTTGAAGTCGATGAAAAGACAGGTTCGCATTTACTTGCGGAAGCGATTGAAAAAGCGCCAGTGAAAGCTTATGTGCCAAAGTGGCCGTGGCTACCAATGGGCTTAGCGATGAAAGTTTTACCTTTAAGGATTGTGAATAAATTGGGCTAATTCTCTTTTAGCTTAGAAATATTCCTAAGTAATTTTATTTATTTTGAGAAGCCCACTGATTTCAATGTGGGCCTTTCGGCTAACTTACTTAAAATAAAAGTATTATTAATTTAACAAAAAATTCAATTCTCTCGGAGAGGCTCACTTCCGAAAGCTTTTTAACATCTGTTTTCATGAGAGAATGGGCTTGGTCAATTCCACAGTTTTCACCGAAATCTTTCAAATAAGATGAATCTCATGATCCTCATAGACTCTGTCACATACTAACCAAAACTGATTAGTTAGCACAGGAAGTTTTAACCGTTTCTAGGTACTGGTTGCACAGAATAAGGTGTATATCATTTTGACTTGTTTGTGAAGAGTGATTCTTTATGCCTTTTTCTAAATTTCTGCATTTGGGTCATTAGATTCTGTTGTGTTGGTTGATGTTTAGCTATTAGAGCTGATTAAAAAGTATCCACAAAATCAAAAGCATTTGGTATAACAATAATTAAGACTTCACATAAGTTTAGTAACTATTAAATTTATTTTTGAGTCGTGTTATTAAGTATGATTATAGTTATAAAAAAATTAATGGAAAAATATAATGATTAGTACTGATACTGACAAAGAAATATCTCTAATTTATTTTTCGATACGTTTTAAATTTTGTATCGCTTTGATTGGTGCTTGTCTTTGGACTTGGTTTTCAATATGGATAGCACAAGCGTGGATACATGATCTTAGTACGCACATTGGTATGTTTGCTGCTATTTTTCTGATTTATGGAATTGCTATTATTCCAGGCTTTATGAACTCATTCGCTGCTTTGAGCTTAATGATGGATAAAAGGCCTCGTCGAGAGGCACTTCCATTTTATCCTGGCATCAGTATTCTGATTGCTGCTTATAATGAAGCTGCTTCGATTAAAGATACTTTGGTGAGTATCAGTCAACAGAATTATCCTGGTAAGTTACAAGTCATTGTCATTAATGACGGATCTAAAGATGAGACAGCGAATATTGTTAGAAATCTACAAGAACAGTTTTCATGGCTTACTTTTCTTGATTTAGAAAAAAATGCTGGTAAAGCACATGCCTTAAATGAAGGGTTTAAATTGGTTGAACATGACCTTGTAGTCACCATTGATGCTGATTCATATTTACATCGTATTGCATTGATTAATATTGTTGAACGCTATCTTTTAGATCCACCAAATACTCGCGCTGTGGCTGGTAAGATTTTGGTTCGTAACTCTCGAGAGAATTTGCTGACTAAAACTCAAGAATGGGACTATTTTCTTGGAATTTCAGCAACCAAGCGCATGCAATCGCTTTATCAAGGTACTTTAGTTGCGCAAGGAGCTTTCTCTATTTATGACCGTGCTGCATTGATTGAGGTTGGTGGTTGGCCAGAATGCGTAGGCGAAGACATTGTACTCACTTGGTCATTACTGAATGCAGGGTACAGAGTTGGGCACTGTGAGGATGCCTGTCTTTTTACCAATGCACCCACCACACTCAGAGTTTTTATTAAGCAGCGCCAGCGATGGGCACGAGGCATGATGGAAGCTTTTATTAAACATCCATCCATTTTAATCAAACCACGACTTTCAACATTCTTTATTTATTGGAATCTGCTTTTTCCTTGGTTAGATCTGGCCTTTACTTTTGGATTCTTGCCAGGGTTAGTATTGGCGTGTTTTGGCTATTACTGGATTGTCGGCATTATGACGTTGGTTCTGCTTCCTATGGCTTTATTGTTAGGTCTCTTAAATTATTTTATTGAACGACAGATGTTTGATGAAATGGGGCTGAAAGTACGTAAGAATTTTACTGGTTTTTTAATATATGTTTTTGCATATAGCTTCTTATTACAACCTGCGAGTATTCTCGGATATTTGGACGAAATTTTGAGAACGCGAAAAACATGGGGAACGAAATGAAAATAAAACCAACAAATTTATGTATTACTATTCCTCTATTAATGATGATTAGCATGGGCTGTTTTGCTAATGAATTAGAAGAAAAAAAAGGCACAAGTGGACGGGCTGTTGGAACAGAATTCTTTTTCAGTGATGATAGTGAGGGATTTCAAACTCGTAAGCTATCAGCAGAATTTTTTCCGAAATATGAAAGTGGCGATAGTTATCTAGGTGTGCGTGCTAGTGCTTATCAGTATAAGGCCGATAACTGGAATCGAGATGGACAGAAAATATCCTTTGTAGGGAGAGATGTAGATTCAGCCACTGCGAATGGCTGGTTTTTAGATGCAGGTCTATTCGAGCAGGATAACCATACATTGTTAACACTTGATGGTAGCTATCGAACACAGTTTTTTGATAAAACTGCCTTAGAAGTATTTGCCAATCGTGACTGGGTAGAAACGCAATCTGCTCTGGATCAGGGGATTAATTTCACCTTCGTAGGTGCTGCTTTAGATCAGGGCTTAGGTGATCATGTCACACTAGTCGGTCTGGCTGGAACACAATTTTTTTCAGATGATAATCGCCGCGATCATGGTCGAATTAAAGTGATTTATCAACCTTCACTCAACCTAGGCCTTACGGTTCAAGCACGCTATCGAACCTATCATAGTCGTCAAGAGGATGGTGGTGGTGCGTATTTCAATCCAAAGAACTATAAAGAATCTATGTTGGCAGTTGGTTGGCGTCAGCGCTTTGCTAAATGGTCTACAGGCTTAACAGTTGGCCTAGGGCGGGAAAAAATTAATGACGATCCAAGTCAGTCAACTCAACTTTTTGAATTAAACTTGCAAAGTCCAGTGTATGGATCTCAATTTTTCCGTATGAATGCTGGATATAATAAAAGTGCCTCTTTCAATGGTCCAAATTATAATTATCCCTATGTCAGAGGTGAATGGATTTTACAGTTTTAGATATTTTTTATAAGTTAGAAATGAAATTCTTGTTGATATTCACCTTATTGAGGATAGGGCTGAAATCTTGCATTTCAATGTATCAAATACATCAATTTAAGCCCTTCCTAACTTCCTCAATTCTGCTCGGGTTGCTTTGTTGCAGCTAATGTTGGTTCACATAAAGGAGAACATTAAACTCTTCAATGACAAAGTTCAATTTGATAACAGGTGTCAGTAGGGGGGATTATTGGTGGGTGTACTTATGAAAAGATTGAAAATTTATGTAAATTACTGATATTAAATTAAATATATAGAATATGGGTTGTTATGGAAGATATTTAAATATGCCAATCTATATCCACATATGTGATACTAAAGTCATCATTTGATGGAATTTCTTTCCATTTTGATTCAGGGCTAAATGGTGGGGGAACATAACCGTTCGAGCATGTAATATTGTATTTTTTAATGGTATTTTGAAAATTAGTATTGAAATTTTGGATTGTTTCAAAGTAGTTGTAAACTTGCTTTTTATATTGAGGATACTGATTTATATATTTTAGTGATTTTTCAGAATAGTCTCTCAAATGACAGGCCAAGTCATAGTTTTCTTGAGTACTCAAAAGCCTTTTTTCTGTTTCAAATTTATTCTTCTTATCAATTACATCCATAATGTAATTAACATTTTCAGTTAAATTTTCTTGTTACTCGTGAAAGCTGGTATCAGTGACAATTTTTTTATGAAATAATTTTGTTTGAGGATCGATAGTATATTCTTTAGAAACTAAATTGGGGTCTGCATAAGCTTGCAAAGATAGACAAATTGTAAATGTTGAAATTATAAAGTAGGGAAAATTTTTCATACTAAAGCCCATTTTATTTGAATTTAGATTGTGATTTATCAAAAATTTAAGATCAAGTTCTAAACAGTTTTATTGCGTCCTTCTCAAACTTATTAGTTCAACTTACTTACATAGACTTCATGAACTTGCAAGCATGACTTATCTGTGACAGGCTTTGTATAAGCATCATAAGTAATTAATAAATCACAAGTTTATGGAAAAATTTGGCAGCAAAATATACTTTGTGCTTATTAAATTATATTTATTATTTTGTTTAAAAGTAAAATTGTTAAAATTGATTTTTAAATAATAAGGATCTAGAATCCACAACTTAAAATCAAAGTCACTATATATACTGAAGACCTCATTGGAATTTCATATATTTCATTTAAATATTTGAAGTGGCTTTGTTGCACAAACATTCAAAAGCTAAACTTCTTCCAAGTTATCTAAATTTAAGTGGCAACTTGGGTGTGAGGTCTGCCTAAATCTGTAAATTTATTTAATACGGCCACACGTGCATGAATCTCATTGACTTGGCTTTGAAAGTTTCTCGCACGGAGTTTATCGCCTAATAACTTGATGCAATGCATCTTAGTTTCAACCAAACTTCGCCGATGATAGCCTGACCAATTTTTCCATATTGTTCTTCCTAAACGTTTAACTGTTCGAAGTAATTCATTTCGCTCTAGCGAGCTGGTCTTTGTATCTTTCCAAGGTTTCGCATTTTTTCTTGGCGGAATCACCGCATGTGCTTGTCGGTCTGCAATTACTTGACGGCATTGCTTGGTGTCATAAGCCCCATCAGTATAGACAGAGTCAATCTGCTCATCTTGTGGAATCTGATCGAGTAAATCACCAAGCACTTGTGAATCACTCACATTATTTGTAGTGAGTTGAATAGCGCGTATTTGAAGGGTTTCAGCATCTATACCAATATGAAGTTTACGCCATTGGCGACGATATTCAGGTTGGTGTTTCTTACGCTTCCATTCACCTTCGCCTAGAAACTTTAAGCCAGTAGAATCGACGAGTAGCTGGAGACCATTACTGCTTTTTTGATAGTTAATTGCAATATCAATATGCTTTTGTCTTCTGCAGATGGTGGAATAGTCTGGTGCTGTCCAATCTAATCTACAAAGATGAATGAGACTTTGCACAAAGCCAGTGACCATGCGTAAAGAAAGACGAAATAAGGATTTGATCATTAAACAGCATTGGATGGCTGTATCTGAATAAGTTTGATTTCGACCATGTTTACCTTTGGGTTGAGCGTACCATTGAGTCTTGGGATCAAACCAAATTGAAAGATTTCCTCGATTTATTAATGCACTGTTATAAGAAGACCAATTGGTTGTACGATAGATTTTAGGTGTGGGCTTATTCATTTGAGAATTATATTGTGGAATAAGCCTTTAGAGATAGGTTTGTGCAACAAAGCCATTTGAAGTTATCCTTTGGGAGGTGGATTTTGATTAGTTTTTTTATTACTTGAGAATAATTTTATGAAAAAGGTTTTGTTAGGATTTACTTTCGCGTTACTTGTACAAAATAGTTTTGCTGCTGAAGAATGTACGATTAACTATCATGCAAATGATGAGTTATCTGATCAAATTCAGGAAGATGGATTTAGTTTTGAAAACTATGATGAAGTTTGTGAACTGTTAGAAAAAGCCAAAGCTAGTGTCTCAATCAATTACAATTCAAGTATTACTAATAATCAAACAATAGCTGCTGTTTTTATTCGTGTGAAGGACAGTGATAAACCTATTTATTCGACTTACACTAACTCGAACATGGACTGGAGTTCGACTCGGACTACAGAAGAAGAAAAAGAATTAGTGTGGTCTCTTGTAAATTCAACGATCAGTGAAATCAACCAATCAGATATTGATGGTTTAAACGAGAATCGAAAAGAACTTCGCGTACCTGTTTATCCAACCGTATCTAAGAAATTTTGAGTTGACTTGTTAAAGTTAAAAGTGAAATTGGTTCTTTTTTTACAGTAGCTGAAAATAAGCAAAGTATTAATATGAACCAAGATCCAAATTTGATATATATTGCTTTAAATAATTTTATTCACTTATTTGAAAGTAACCGCACTCACAATAACTATTTTGCTTATTTATTTGACTCACAATAGAGATGGTAAAGATCATTTCTAAAAATCCATTTAAGCATTCACTCGGGGTAATTTTATAGATTAATTAAATCTAGAGGTTGAAACTTAAGTGGAATTAAGAAGAAATGAAAATTCTTGTTGGTTCTCCTGATTTAGTATATTTACTATTTTACAGTAAGAATAAGATCCTAGAAATTGGGGGTAAAATGTACGAGTTATCTCAAGTAGACCAAATTTTTATTCAAGAGTTGCGTGATGCTTTTGATGATGTTCAGTTAGAAGATAGATTTACGCTTCTAGAAGAAGACTTTGCAGATACGAGTTACTTAAGAAAGTATCCACATCAACATCCTTATGATAAGAATAGTATAGGTTACTTTTCAAAGAGTAATTTACTCAGTGAAATAAAAAACAGTGACTTATTAGATGATGAGAAAAGAGATTTAATTTTAGCAATTAGTGAAGGGAAACGTGTTTATAATCATTACCAAACATGGGAAGAGGTTCCTTTTGATTATTTGAATAAATATGCAAATGGATTTTACTTCATTACACCTGAAGCATATATATTTTACACCCCAGCCTTAATTTTATATTTGGCTTCAAACCTAGAGTATTTTAAAGGAGTGGCTTTTGATAGTTGGCTTTCTAGATTGTTAATGGAAGAAGCTAGTCGTGAATCATTAATTTTATTTAGCCCCCTTCAGTCAATAATAGTAAGAAAGTTTCTATGCAACTTGTTAATGAATGAGTTTGCTCTAGATTTTATAGAAGTTGGAGACGTGAAAAGAGCCTTAGAAATGATAGATGAAAAGTAATAATTCATCGTAAATGATTAATTAGAGCTCTTGATAGGATTTACTTCATTAATGGCAATAAAAAAGACTCGGTAGTTTCTAATCTATTTTGTAGCTATCGGTATCTTCATGATTTCAGATGCAGCAGGGGTATAGTTAGTAATCATGCGTATGCTGATCATTCTAAAACAGAAGAATAACAGATACTATAAAGTTAAAATTACTTTTCAAATCAATGTCATTTAAGCGAATTAGTCTATCAATTAAAAATAAATATTGTGAATGATTTTTTAGAACTCAAAAATCTGAAAAGCTCATTCGATAAATTTCATACAATTATGCTAAGATTGGTGAGTAAAAAACTCTTTTTTATATTGAACTAAATGTCTGAATTTAAAATAGAAACTCACCCACTCGAACCATTTTTACCAGCAAATGCAAAATTACTGATGCTGGGCAGTTTTCCACCACCGAAAACACGTTGGAAAATGGATTTTTATTATCCGAATTATCAGAACGACATGTGGCGAATCTTTGGTCTTATCTTTTTTCAAGACAAAGCGTATTTTCTAGATCTTCCAAATAAGAATTTTTATGAGCAGCAAATCCGTGATTTCTTAACTGAAAAAGGGATCGCTATTTTTGATACGGCATATCAAGTTGTTCGTTTAAAAGATAATGCCTCAGATAAATTTTTGCATATAGAAACTCCGACCGATCTAACGACCTTATTAGCCAAGATTCCTTTTTGTCAAAACATTGTCACTACAGGGGATAAAGCGACCGACACGCTTATGTTATCCATGCCTGAAGGCACGGAAAAACCTATAATTGGGACAAGTTCACAGACATTTTTTGCAGATCGGGAGTTAACTTTATCTCGAATGCCATCATCTTCGCGCGCGTACCCATTAGCATTAGAGAAAAAAGCTGAAGCCTATGAACAGCTTTTCCAAAAAATTGGTTTAATTTAAATAGATGTATCTTTCAAGTTAGAGCCTAGAGTCTTAGGCATACTTTTTGGCATAGAAGACACATATAATGACGGCGAAACACACGAAAATCATGGCAAAATCGATAGATTCATGAAGTACTAGAGTACAAAGTATGAGCCCCAAAAAAGGTTGTAAAAGTTGAATTTGCCCAACACGTGCAACGCCGCCTAATGCCAAACCTTTGTACCAAAAAACAAAACCAATCAGCATGCTAAAAAGGGAAACATAGAACAATCCTGCGTATGCTGTAACAGGAATTGATGCCCAATTTTTAGGATAATAAATGCCAAATAACAGCAACATTAAAGGTAAAGCAATAATCAATGCCCAGCAAATGACTTGCCAACCACCAAGCTGTTTTGAGAGTTGTCCACCTTCGGCATAACCTAAACCACAAACCAATACAGCAATAAGCATATATAGATCACTGCTAAGATGAAAACTTTGCTGATCTTGAAACCACATAAATATGGCAACAAAGCTGCTGCCTATGATTGCAGAAAGCCAAAATTTACTTGAAGGTCTTTCGCCTGCACGTAACAAGGCAAAAATAGCAGTTGCTAAAGGGAGTAATGCCACGAAAACAAGAGCACGTGCCGCAGTTATGTGTTCTAAAGCAAGTGCTGTGAAAAAGGGAAAACCGAACACAACGCCCAATGCAATTACAATTAAAGATTTGATTTGTTTAAGGGTTGGAAAGGGTTGTTTAAATAATAGAAGGCATAACATTGCGAGTCCACCAGCTATCACAGCACGAGCGCCTGTGAGAAATTCTGGACTGAATCCCACCACAGCAAGACGTGTAGCAGGCATAGAACCCGCGAAAATGACCATACCTAGAAAGCCATGTATCCAACCCATATTACTTTGCTTCATGCTTAAATCTCATTTTTCTATGATTCAATTACATGCCAAATGGGAAGCTCTAAACAGATACAATCCAGTACAATTTTAAATAACTGTATTGGTATACAATTCCTACTGTCAGAAATCGATTAAGTTGAATATTTAGCCATCATGCATACACACAGCAAAATTGATATTGTGATTGAAAAAATCAAATCCCAAATTTCAAACCAACGTTTTGTTGCTGGAGCACGCTTACCTTCGGTACGGCGTTTATCGCAGGATATGAATTTTTCAATTTCGACAGTGGTGGAAGCATATGCACGCTTAGTTACAGAGGGGGTACTTGAGGCAAGAGCGGGTTCTGGGTTTTATGTTAAAGGACAGATGCAAGCGAAGAAAATAGCAGAGCATCATGTTCAATATGATCGAGAAATTAATCCTTTATGGATTTCACGCCAATCTTTGGATGCGAATGAGGAAACGCTTAAACCTGGTTGCGGCTGGTTACCTCCAGAGTGGATGCCTGAAAGCAGCTTGCGTAAAGCTTTAAAACATGCAGCGAAATCATCTTTAAAGATGCTGGTAGAATATCCTGTACCGCAAGGTCATATGGGCTTAAGACAATGGATTGCCCGTAAAAATAATCAATATGAAATACAAGTTGAACCCTCACAAATCTTAATTACAGATTCTGGTACTCAGTCTATAGACCTAATTTTTCGTGTACATTTGAAAGCTGGGGATGTCATTCTAGTCGATGATCCATGCTATTTTAATTTTCAGGCATTGATTCAAGCCCACCATTTACAGGCAATTGCAATTCCATTTACAGCCCAAGGTCCTGATATTGAACGTTTCGAACAAGCCTTACAATATCAGCCCAAGCTTTATTTAACCAATTCTGGAATTCATAATCCAACTGGTGCGACCTTATCCATACAACGAGCCTATCAAGTTGCCAAATTAGCGGATCAAGCGAATCTAATGATTGTAGAAGATGATATTTTTTCAGAGTTTGAATATGTTCCCGCACCTCGTTATTGCACACTTATGGGTTTAGGGCGGGTGATTCAAATCGGTAGTTTTTCTAAAACTTTAACCGCTTCACTTCGCTGTGGTTATATTGTTTCTAGTCAACAAGATATTGAAAAATATATTGATTTAAAAATAGCAACTAATTTTAGTAGTGGACATTTGAATGCAGAAATCATATTTTCTGCACTCATGGACAGTCAGTATTTAAAACATATCGAGTCATTAAAAAAGAAACTCAATACCAGTATGGGGTTATGTATTCAACGATTAAGGCAACTGCATATAGAACCTGTACTTATTCCCAAAGCTGGAATTTTCTTATGGTGTAAACTTCCTTCAGAGATTGATGCAGCAGAATTATCTAGACGATGTCTAAAACGTGGATTAATTCTTGCTCCAGGGCATGCATTTAGCCAATCAGAAGGTGCAAAACATTTAATGCGTTTTAATGTTGCGCAGTGCATGAATCCCCAAATATTTGAGATCATTGCGCAAGTGATGGATAGTTTTAGTTTTGATCATGAAAAACCAAATCCCAAAATGTTGATTAATAAGAATGAAATGCAACGGAATTAATTTTTTGATGAGAAAATGTATGAGATGTAATGATTTTGTCATTACGTCATCCATTCAATGGGTAAGTAGGACAAACTCTTAAAAGTGAAACGTTGAAACTTTGTGGTGTGCGGATCAACATGATATTCAGTTATTTGCCCATTTTCATGATGTTCTAACCAAATAATTTCACCTTGAGGATTAAGTTTTAGTTCGTATGCAATTTGCGGTAAATAGTGATCCATCGCACTTGTGACTTGGTTTTGTAAATGTTCAGATTCGACCACCAATCCAACCTCAGTATTTAAGTTCACTGAACGAGGGTCAAAATTAAATGAACCAATAAAAACTTTGCCATCTACGTCAAAAAATTTGGCATGTAATCTTGACGAACTTTTCCCTTTGGCAGGAATTGCATTACCTGTTAATACCTCATACCAAGTACGCTGTTTTCGTTGAATATCTGGTTTAAACTCATAAAGTTGAATGCCATTTTTAAGCAGCTCTTTCCGATATTTTTGATAGAAAGCATGGACCAAAGCCACATCATTAGCTAAAAAAGAATTGGTTAAAACACGAACTTTAATATTTTGATGTGAAAGATCTGCAAGAAAAGCAGCACCATCTTTAGAGGGCACAAAATAAGCTGATACCAATTCCAAATGTTCTTTAGGAATACCCATTGCATGTTTGAGTTGAGAATACAGCAATTTATCTTGAGCAATGTCGCCAAGCGTTTTTTCAGGATAATCAGCCAAGAATTGGGCTTTAACCCATTCAACCTGACGTTCCTGCAATTGCGCCATGATTTGTTTCTGTGCCAAATCTAGTTGGTTAATGAACCGTTCTTTTCCATGATCGTTCATCGCATAACTTTTACGAAGCAGATCCAAATCATCAGCCGATTCGACCCCAATCAGTTGTTGTACTGAATAACTCAGGTTACTATTCCAGAAGTTAATGAAAATTTGATTGGCAGATTTTACTGCATTACCAAAAAACAGGATGTCCATGTCAGTAAATTGAAAATCTTGACCTGCATCAAAATATTCACGGCTAATATTGCGTCCTCCAGTCACTGCAATGGCACCATCAGCAATAATGAGTTTGTTATGCATACGATGATTGATCTGTTTCAACCGAAAAGCATAATCAATAGCCCTAAAATGTCGATATTTATAAGGGTTGTAGAGTCTGATTTCAAAATTTGGGTGTGCAACTAACTTTTTCAGTAATGGATCTAATTTGGTGCCATTTTGATCATCAATCATAAGGCGGACTTTAACACCGCGGTCTGCTGCTTTTAACAGTTCAGCCAGCATCATGTGGCCTAATGAGTCATTTTCCCAAATATAATATTGCAAATCGAGGGTATGTTTCGCATCGCGTATTAGGTAAATACGTGATGCAATACTCATAAATGCATCATCTAATGCTAAATAGGCTGTAAGACCTTGTTTGAGTTGGGCATCAATATTTTGGCGTTGTATCCAATGTTCCGTGTGGTAGTCTGATGCAGATTGTTTTTTGGCTTCGTTTTGAGGGAGACTACAAGCAGTCAGTGAACTCATGCTTGCACATAATAATAAGGAGAAGTACCTGGTATTTTTCTGCATTTTTTCTAATTCATTATTACCAATATAAATACATATTATCATGCTGTTATGGTTGTATTAAGGTTTAAAAAGCGGTTACTGTAGTTCATCTGTTAAATATTGATATAAGGATGAACATGGCATGAAATCACGTGCAGCCGTAGCCTTTGCGCCAGGACAACCACTTCAAATTGTAGAAATTGACGTTGCTCCGCCTAAGAAAGGAGAAGTATTGGTCAAAATTACCCATACGGGTGTATGCCATACCGATGCATTTACTTTATCTGGTGATGATCCTGAAGGCGTTTTTCCTGCTGTATTGGGGCATGAAGGTGCAGGTATTGTGATTGAAGTGGGAGAAGGCGTAACCAGCGTTCAACCAGGCGATCATGTTATTCCACTGTATACTGCAGAATGTGGTGAATGCTTATTCTGTAAATCAGGAAAAACCAATCTTTGTGTTGCAGTCCGTGCAACTCAGGGTAAAGGTGTAATGCCAGATGGTACGACACGTTTTTCTTATAACGGCGAACCAATTTACCATTACATGGGCTGTTCTACCTTCAGTGAATACACCGTTGTTGCTGAAGTATCATTAGCTAAAATTAATCCTGAAGCTAACCCTGAGCAAGTTTGCTTGTTGGGTTGTGGTGTAACAACAGGGATTGGTGCAGTACATAACACAGCCAAAGTACAAGAAGGTGACACAGTTGCGGTATTTGGTTTGGGGGGGATTGGTTTAGCCGTAGTACAAGGTGCGAAACAAGCGAAAGCAGGTCGTATTATTGTAGTAGATATGAATCCTGACAAATTTGAATTGGCGAAACAGTTTGGTGCGACAGATTTTTTAAATCCTAAAGACTACGAACAACCAATTCAGCAAGTCATTGTTGAAATGACGGGTTGGGGTGTCGATCATTCATTTGAATGTATTGGTAACACCAACGTCATGCGTTCAGCACTGGAATGTGCACACCGAGGTTGGGGACAATCAGTGATTATTGGCGTAGCAGGTGCTGGTCAGGAAATTTCAACACGCCCATTCCAATTGGTGACGGGGCGTAAATGGATGGGTACAGCTTTTGGTGGCGTAAAAGGACGTACACAACTACCAGGCATGGTCGAAGATGCAATGAAAGGTGAGATTCAACTTGCACCTTTTGTGACTCATACGATGGGTTTAGATAAAATTAATGAAGCCTTTGATTTAATGCATGAAGGAAAATCTATCCGTTCAGTGGTACATTTTTCTGAATAAATTCACCTAGTGACGACTAAAGACCAAGCAAAAGCTTGGTCTTTTTTATTTGTTCTACATCAATATTGCTATTTTGAACGTCTAAATTGGCAAGAAATGACATTTTGTTAGACAGAAAATGATAATAAATGCCAAATGATATGTTTTGTCCTCATCTGACATAGAGCCCTGAATCAGTTAAATCTATTGTTAACGCAGCAATAAAAGACAGTTGTATAAAAATATAGATTGATTCAGATGAGTACAATTATGGGAAATCATGTGCAATATAAGCCTGAATGGATACGCGAAGATTTTGTCGATTTCATCGCAGAAAAAGTGCATCCGACTTGGGCGTGGAAAAGAGTCAAAGCTCAGCTTTTTGCGCGCAAAGTATTAAGTGCTGACTTTATTCAGTTACAGTTACGCCCAAATCAAAATTTTAGACCAGAGAAAGCTCAGTCAGGGCAAAGCCTGCTGATCACGGTTGTAATTGCAGGTGTTCGACAACAGCGGAGTTATTCTATAGTCGATATCCTCGGCAATGGAGATGTACTAATTGCTGTAAAACAACAAGGCACTGTTTCAAACGTTTTAACAAATTCAGCATTAGGTTCCGTCGTCGAAATCTCTCAAGCTCAAGGCGAGTTTGTGTTGAATCAACGCTCTGGAACAGCAATGCTATTCCTTGCCTCTGGAAGCGGTATTACTGCAATTTACGCTTTAGTCAAACAGGCATTGAAAAGTACCGAACAACCAATCGATTTATTGTATTTTAATCGTGATAATGCCTACCACACAGAACTAGAAGCCTTAACAGCACAATATCCGCAGTTTAAATACCATCCATTGAATACTTTACAAAATTCACAGCACTTAACTGAGCAACTACTTCAGCAACTTGTACCTGACTATCAGCGCCGTGAGTGTTATGTCTGTGGTGCACACAACATGATGCAAAGTGTGCAGCAGCTTTACGTCAATCAAAGCATCTCTCATTTACTCAAGATGGAATATTTTAAAATCCAGATTGATCAATCACTAGAAGCACAACCTGTGACTTTTCTACGTGCGCAGCAGGAATTTTTAGCGACAGATAATTTATTAGAAAGTGCTGAAAAAGCAGGGCTTAAACCTGCACATGGCTGCCGTATGGGTATTTGTAATACATGTTCTTGTACCAAAGTACAGGGGGTAGTTCGAAATGTACTCACAGGTGAAATTGATGAGCAGAGTAATACACAGATCAAACTATGTATTTCACAGGCCATTAGCCCAGTGGTTATAAATTTATAAAAGTTTAATGTAGGGACAAATAAAATGAATAAACCCGTTAATTTTCAAAGTAATACTAAATCTCGTTATCTTACAGATGAAGAAATTCAGTCTTTTGGAGAAAAAATCGAAGTCATTCGCCGTGACACAATGCAAAGTTTAGGTGAACAAGATGCTGCTTATATCTACAAAATCCGAAATTTTGTCCGCTACAGTGAAATTGCTTCACGCGGTATGTTAATGGTCGCGGGCTGGTTACCACCTGTTTGGTTATTGGGAACTGGGTTGTTGGGTATTTCCAAAATTGTAGAAAACATGGAATTAGGGCATAACGTCATGCATGGTCAGTTTGACTGGTTAAATGACCCAAGTTTAAACGGTGCAAATTACGATTGGGATACCATTGCAACAGGTGATGATTGGAAATATACCCATAATTATGTGCACCATACTTATACCAATATTGTTGGAAAAGACCATGATGTGGGCTATGGACTGATTCGGGTGAGTGAAAGCCAACCTTGGGAGCCAAGATTTTTATTCAACATTCCGCTGGCCATCCAATTGATGATTTTTTTTGAATGGTATGTGGGCGTACAAAATTTACATTTGGAAGATGTGCTGGCATATAAAACCAAGACATGGCGTGAAGTTTGGCAAGATTCGATTAAATTACGTAAAAAAGTAAAGCGCCAAGTCATTAAAGACTATGTATTTTTTCCTTTAATTGCAGGGCCAAATGCCATTCCAGTTTTGGCAGGGAATGCGGTCGCCAATGTGATCCGTAGTTTATGGGCATCCGCTGTGATTTTTAATGGACATTTTACTGAAGATGCTGAAACTTTTGAGTTAGACAATACAGAAAATGAAACTCGAGCGGAGTGGTACTTACGCCAGATTCGAGGTTCGAGTAATTTCTCAGGTACGAAATGGCTCCATATTCTAAGTGGGAACTTAAGCCATCAAATTGAGCATCACCTTTTTCCAGATATGCCTGCCAACCGTTACGCAGAAGTAGCACCAAAGGTTAAAGCCCTGTGCGCTGAGTATGGCGTACACTACAATGAAGCTAGTTTTATCAAACAGTTCGCAAGTGTTTGGGTTCGACTCGGCCAATGTTCATTACCAAATGGCTCGAAGGAACAATTCAAGTTGACTCTGCAAACGCAATTCAAGCGATGGATTTAAAAGTAAGATCATTTAATTGATTGATAAGTAAAAGTTGCTCTAGACATAACTATTTTTCCAAAAATAAAGGTTGTCAAAAGTAGCAATAAGGCGTATTTTTAATTTCAGATACTTTTTTGATGAAACAAAGATGTTAAAGCAACCTTTAATTGCAAACGCTTATTTTTATTTCTGGCAGTTTAGCTAATTGCCTGAACGCGTTTGGGCAAAATAAAGGTTGCCCACCAGTTGATACCTGATCGGCAACCCCGGTCAGGTTTTTTTATGCTTTGTTTTTTATATATTTTTTAGGAGATTCACATGTACGCATTTAACACTTCATATTTTAGCAACGGTTATTGGTTTTACTTTAGTCAGTTTATGACGCAATCCTTATCATCCCATAGATCCAAAACGCACAAATAAAAGATCGGACTGAACAACAGTCCAAAGGAAAGACCAATGAATGCTCTAAATACTGCACTACAACATCAACCGACTTCACAAGAAACATTATTGAGTTTGCCACAGCAGCTCAAAACACAACTTCCTCTTTCTGCGTCACTTACGGCACAGATTGCCGAACATCGTCAAACTATTCAAAATATCTTGGCTGGTACAGATTCACGTCTTTTGGTCATTACTGGACCTTGTTCCATTCATGATCCTGTCGCGGCTTTAGAATACGCACAAAAATTACAACACTTACAAGCGCAAGTTTCGGATCAAATTTTTCTAGTGATGCGTACTTATATTGAAAAGCCACGTACAACAGTGGGTTGGAAAGGTTTTATGTATGATCCTGACTTAGATGGATCATCAGATTTACAAGCGGGTTTAGAGCAATCACGCCAACTTTATCTACACATTATTGAAATGGGTTTGCCGATTGCGAGTGAAATCTTAAGCCCAATGGCTACGGCTTACTTCGATGATTTATTGGCTTGGGGTGCAATTGGAGCACGTACGAGTGAGTCTCAAATTCATCGTGAAATTGCAAGCCAAATGCCATATAGCATTGGTTTCAAAAATGGTACGGATGGTTCAATTCAAATTGCGTTAGACGCTATTCAATCGGCATCCCATGCTCATCAATTTTTAGGGATGAGTCAGTCTGGTTTGCCATGTGTGCTTCAATCTCGTGGTAATCCACTTGCGCATTTAATTTTACGTGGTTCAAATACTGGTCCGAATTATCAGGCGGAAGAAATCAATAAAATTAAAGTGAAAGTAAAAGGCAATTTGCCTGCGCTAGTGATTGATTGTAGTCATGGCAATAGCAGCAAGAATCCAGCATTACAGCCAGATGTGCTGCGTCAAATTGTGAAAGAACGAGCAGAAACACAAGTACGTGGTGTCATGCTGGAGAGTCATTTGGTTCAAGGGAATCAAAAGATTTCTTGCGATATGATCTACGGTCAATCGGTAACAGATGGTTGTATTGGTTGGGAACAAACTGAACATCTATTGCTAGAAGCTGCACAGCAATTAAAACAATTACATTCATAAAAAGTAAATAGTAAAAAAGCCCCTGAAAACAGGGGCTTAATTTTTTATGCTATTTTGACCACAAAGAATTTATAAAATAATAGGCTCAGTAGAACGAGAACCGCACATAAGATATAAGACATGCTATAGCCTTGTGCTGTGATCAGAATACCTAACAGTATTGAACCGAATGCAATACCTAAATCATAAAAAGTAAAGAAGGTGGAGGTTGCGTGCCCAATCCGTTGAGGCGCAGCGCATTGGATCGCCAGTGTTTGTAAACAGGGTTGTACAGAACCAAATCCCATTCCAATAAAAATGGCCGCAAGCATAAACCCGATCAAGCTATTGATTTGGCTTAATAGAATAAGACCTACTGCAAATAATGCTAAAGCAGGGTAAATGACATAGCTTGGACCCTTGCGGTCATAAATTTTTCCAGTCAAAGGTCGTAGACTCATCATCGAAATCGCAAAAACGATAAAAAATAGGCTGGCATACGCAAGCAAATTTTTTGATGCAGAATATGTTGAGATAAATGACATAATGCTTGCATAAGCAAATGAAACCATCATGGCCATAATAGAAACAGGCAGCGCCTTTTTCTCAACAAAATCATGAATATATAACTGCTTTTTCTGCATCTTTTGCATAGTTGAAGTCTCAGTTTGCACGGGAATGAGAAAACAAAACACAAAACCTAGACATACAATCGCAGCAAGAATAGTTGCTACAACAGCATAAGATAATGGCTGAATAAGCGATAAACCAATGAGTGGACCTAAGACAATGCCTAAGTTGACTGACATGACAAAGTAACCCATACCTTCTCCACGGCGTGAATCTGGAATGAATTCGTTCGCAATAGGTACAGTAACTGTGGTTAAAATGCTAAACCAAATTCCATGTAAAAAGCGTAACCAGAGTAAGACTTCTAAATTATCTGCAAAAATATAGGCTATTGAGAATAAACAGAACAAAAACTCGGAAACAAAAAACGTTTTTTTACGACCAAATTTTTCAATAATCAATCCACTAAATGGACGTACCGCAATAGACGATGCCATAAATAAAGTCATGGCCAGCCCAGCTTGAGCAAGACTGCCATGTAAGTCTTGCAAAATATAGATAGGTAGAATTGTGGTTTGTGCAAAATAAAAAACAAATAGAAATAAGTTATTGGCTAAACACAGAATAAAAGACTTATTCCAGAGCTGTACTGAAGCTGAATGAGGCATAATTGACCCAGAAGTAGTAAGGGAATCATGACAACGTAGCTAAACTTTTTATGTATTCCCTAAGCGTACCAAGGTCATGAAGATAAGGTTTAATATTAACCAATTAAAGAGGAAAAATAAAGTAAATTGATATTTTGATATATTTTTTTCTATTAAAGTTTTTAATGTATATTTAAATTATCATTATTTGATTATCGATCAATTTAACCCATAAAAAAATCAGCTCGAAGGCTGATTTTTTTAAGATGCGTAGCTCATTTAGAGTCCCGCTTCATAGTCCGCACTAGACAACAACGTGTTTACATCATCGATATTATTTGGCTTGATTTTGTAGATCCAGCCTTTGCCATATGGAGCATCATTTACAAAGTCAGGATCGTCTTCTAGTGCAGTATTCACTTCTACGACAACCCCAGAAACAGGGGCATGGATATCAGAAGCTGTTTTTACAGATTCAACTACACCCGCTTGTTCACCTGCAGTAACGTGTTGTCCTACTTCTGGCATTTCGACATAAACTAAATCGCCTAAGGCATCCTGCGCATGGTCTGAAATCCCAGTTACAACAAGATCACCTTCAATTTTCACCCACTCATGCGTGCTCGCATATTTTAAATCTGAAGGATGATTCATGATGACACTCCTTAAAAGTATTCATTTATTTTTGTCATGCTTTATACATGTTTTTACATAAAAACAAAAGGTTTATAGGTACGGATCTTTACGCCAATTACTTGGGCTACGTCCACTCCAACGCTTAAAAGCACGGCTGAAATTTGCAACATCACTATAGCCTAGTTCATCTGCAATTTGTTCTAGTGTGTAATCCGTTCGGGAGAGTAGCGACGTTGCATGTCGGTAGCGAACTTCATCGACGATTGTTGAAAAAGAGGTTCCTTCAGTCGCTAACTGGCGCTTCAAGGTTCTATCTGACATATGTAAGCGATATGCCACATTTTCAATACTTAAATAATGCTGCTCTGAATGCGTCAAAATGTCGCGAACTGCCATAGAAAGCCGTCTACGCTCACCTAAAGCCGAAAGCTCAGCTTCACATTGGTTGATTGCAATTTGACTGGCAATCGGGTCAGCATTCACCATTTTTAACGCGAGATATTTTTTGTCAAAGCTGATCAATAAATGAGGTTGATCAAAACGAAACTGATGATTTGGAAACTTGGTAATATAGCGTTCAAAACCTTCGGGTTGGGGAAAATCAAAATCAATTTCACCCCCCAAATCAGTGACACCTGTCATGGCCTTGGCCATAGAAATGATGCCAATTGTTAATGCAATACAAATTTCTGAACGCAAGGGTTCTATACTGACATCACTTCGAAGCTGCAAAGTTGCTTTTTCAGCAAAAGTAGAAAAATAGATTTGCAGGAAGGGCAGTCGTAATTGCACAAAGCGGTTGGCAAGGACCAGCGCATCGGTAATATCATTTGCGGTCATAATGGCATAACCAATAAAACCATGAATAGAGATACGCATTTGCGTACCCAAATGATAGCCTAGAGTTGATTCGCCAGTTAAGGCTAAGGCATGTTGAATTAAGGCATTGGCAACCGACGTCGAGATTCGAAAATCTGGCTCTGCTAATTTTTCACTATTGAGCTGGAATGGAGCAAATAAAGTATCTGCGTTATACCCCCAGCGTGACACGACATCTAAAAGTAACAGACCATAGACTCCAGGAATTCCTTGGTCTTGTCTAGACGAAATAGTATTCATGCGCGATCCATTGCACGTTTAATGTTGTTATATCAGTCAGTTTTTTATATTGGCATGAAATCGTAGCATGCACCTTATAAATTGTTCGACAAACCAAACAAAGCAGATTCTAAAACCACACGTGATTTTAGAATCATCGTCTTTTAAAGATCAGGTCGATAGTTTTTACTAAATACTAAAATTTTAGTATTGCCGAGTAATACCGCTTCACCATTTTGATTGAGCGTTTCAGTTGTGTAACTCACAATAGCTCGGTCAGGTTTAGATTTTGACGGTTTGATTTCGGTAATTTCTACCTCGACATGAATTTGATCGCCTGCGCGAGTCGGTCTTGGCCAACGCACTTGTGCTTCTGAGCCAATTAAACCATATGCTACAGGAAAGCATTCTGTCCAAAGTCGCATGGTAACTGCGGAAGTATGCCAACCGCTGGCAGCCAAGCCTTTAAAAATTGGATGATTCGCTGCCTCGATCTCATTGGTATGAAAAGGCTGCGGATCAAATTGATGCGCGAACTGCTTAATTTCATCTACAGTCATTTCATAGGCACGACTGATAAAGCGATCCCCTACATGTAGATCTTCCAAATACAACATCAAGCACTATCCTTATTTTTTAGTTCATGTTGTTCAATTAAAAAACCACCAGTTTGACGTTGCCATAATTGCGCATAAATGCCATTCAAAGCAACCAATTCATCATGTGTACCTTGTTCGGCAATTCGCCCCTGATCGAGCACAATTAAACGATCCATTTGCGCAATCGTAGAAAGTCGGTGCGCAATTGCAATAACCGTTTTATCTTGCATTAAATCATACAAACTGGACTGAATTGCTGCTTCTACTTCAGAGTCTAAGGCACTGGTCGCTTCATCAAGAATCAGAATAGGAGCATCTTTTAAAAATACTCGCGCAATAGCAATACGCTGACGTTGTCCACCCGAAAGTTTAACCCCACGTTCGCCCACATAAGCCTCATAGCCTTTACGACCACGAAGGTCAGTTAGTTGTGGAATGAAATCCTCTGCTTTGGCTTTGCGAACAGCGTCATACATTTCCGCACCACTGGCATCTGGGCGTCCGTATTTAATATTTTCCGCAACTGTACGATGCAATAGCGATGTATCTTGTGTCACTAAGGCAATACTTTTACGTAAGCTATCTTGGCTTACATCCTCTATATTTTGTCCATCGATTAAAATGCGACCTTGGTTGATAGTATAGAAATGTAATAACAATTGAATGAGCGTAGATTTTCCAGCACCAGAGCGACCAACAATGCCAATTTTTTCACCTGGGCGTATGGTTAAATTAAAGTGATCGATGACATTTTTTTCATTATAGGCAAAGCAGACATCTTCAAACTTAATTTCGCCGTGTTTCACCTCAAGTGTGGTGGCATTCGGTTTGTCCTGAATACTAATCGGACGTCCTAATGTTTTCATACCATCTTGAATGGTGCCGACATTTTCAAATAAAGCAGAAGTTTGCCACATCATAAATTCAGCAATACTGTTGAGTTTTAAAATCATGGCAGTCGTTGCCGCGATAATACCCAACTCTGCACGACCTTCTAGCCACAACCATAATGCTGTGCCAAGTACACCGACATAGAGCACAATGCTGAGCGAGTTAATACTCATTTCATAGCCTGAACCCAACCGCATTTGCTTATAGACCGTGCGCATAAACTCTTGCATCGATGACTTGGCATACTCACTTTCACGACCTGCATGAGCAAACAGTTTAACAGTTTGAATATTGGTATAGGCATCAGTTACTCGACCGGTCATCACTGCACGTGCATCGGCTTGTTCATTGGAAATTTTGCTGAGTCTAGGAATGAAGTACCAAGCTGCGAGTAGGAATAAAGCCAACCAGACCAATAGGGGAATAATCAGAAATGGCGAGATTGAGCCGAGTACAATACTGACTGTAAAGAAGTAGATCAGGACATAAGCCAGCATATCACCCAAAATCATCCAGAATTCACGCACTGCAAGGGCTGTTTGCATGACTTTTGCAGAAAGTCGTCCTGCAAAATCATTGTGGAAGAAGTCCAGACTTTGTTGTAATAATAAATTATGGAACTTCCAACGCAGACGCATTGGAAAGCTACTAAACAGAATTTGGTGTTTGATAATGGACTGGAAGTTAGCAAAAAAGATATTACCGAGTAATATCATGGTAAGTAACATTAAGTTTTGACGATGTTCTGCCAAGAATGTATCGGGTTGGCTTTTACTGAGCCAATTGACTAAATCGCCAATTTTGGCGTACAACAGGGCTTCAAAACTTGCAGCACCAGCAGTACAAAGTACCAAAATAAGCAAATAAGGTCGTACACCTTTGGATGCACTCCAGACAAATGCAAAGAAAGTTGTAGGCAGTGGATCTTTTAAACCTTTGCTAGGATAGGGATCTACTCGCTTCTCGAACCATCTAAGCATTAATATTAACCTCTTGATAAAGTTGCATAATTTTAAAATTAAAAAACAATAAGATAATTACCAGTTTTGCAAGAAAAAGTATGGGCTATCTTGTCAAAAATAACAGATTATGAAGACGAAAAGTTTCATTCAACGCGATTTTCACGTGCGGGAGAACAACTAAAATCTGTTGGGATTCATTGTAATCCATATCAATCTAACTCACCATCACAAAGTCTAAGCGTGCAGATCACGGGGGTGTTCACACTTTTGTCACATATTTAAATTATAAAAAAGTAAGACAAATATGAGACTTAGAAACCCAATGAATGATTTATCGGTGAAGAAAATAAATAAGCAAATTGATGAATTTACACAAAGTGGAAAGATACCAAGCGAGTTAGTTTTTGGCTATAAAACTTACGCGGTGCTTATGCAAGATGATAAATTCGCAGACCAGATCATGAAAGGGACTGAAAATCCAATCGTTAGATTTTATAAAAAACTCAAAATTACCTTAGTCACGGATAAACACTATTTTCAAGTGAAATAATGAGACAATTGAGTTGAAAATAGACGAAAGTGATTTCGATTAAAATTTGTTGCAACATAGCAGACACAGTCGAAAATTATTAAAAGAATGTGCAAAGCATCGTATTTTTTGAAAAAAAGATGATAATATTTTTATCGATACAGGTTTATTGATAACTTTAAAATCCTGTAATTGTTAACTTAAATAATTGAATCAATAATAAAGGTGACAATATGAGAGGAAGTGTAGAACGATACGACTCCCAAACACAATTGGGGATGATTCGTGATGAATGTGGTGAATGGTTCTATTTTGCTGTAGAGCAATGGAATGATCCGAATAATTTACCGATTGATGGTCTCGTTGTTGATTTTATTATAGACGGTGCTGAAGTCACTTCTGTTTGGGAAGTAAAAAATACACATTAATTTTCTTTTCATCTTTACCCGCTCTTCAAAAAATATCGAATAAGGTCTACTTAGGTAGACCTTATTCATTAATTTCTGCATTTGCTACAGAATTAATTTCGCTACCGAAATACTTGGTCTGAATGTAAGGTTGGCTGCTTGCAAATTCTTAAAAGTAGAATGAAGTGTTCATACTATCTTTATTACAATACTTTTTATATTAAAGGCTTAAGTAAAAACTTGCCAAATCGGAATGAATCCACTATTCATTGTACTCATACTTAAAAAGTGAGTTAGACATGCTTGAAATACTCATACCCTTTACTATAGCGATTATTATTTTAACGATTACGCCTGGTTTAGATACCACGTTAATTATTCGCACAGCTTCGCTTGAAACCCGTCAAAGTGCTTTTCAAACGGCATTAGGAATTAGCTTTGGATGTATGGTGTGGGGGATTATTGTTGCATGTGGACTAGGCGCATTATTAGCCACCTCAGAACTCGCTTTTAACTGTTTAAAGTGGATAGGGGCAGCTTATTTGGCTTGGTTAGGACTACAGTTATTAATAAAGCCACGCAGTCATTTAGAAAATCAAATAGAAATTAAGAAAACAACCAACTATTTTCTTAAAGGCTTTTTCTGCAACATTCTTAATCCTAAGGTTGGACTGTTTTATGTCACTTTTTTACCGCAGTTTATTCCTAGCGATGTAACCCCATTTTTCTGGATTATGGGACTGGTTGCGATACATGTTGTATTGGGTTTACTTTGGTCAAGCATACTTATTTTCATGATGCAGCCAATTTCCAGATTTTTGAAACAACCCAAAATTGTTCGACGTTTAGATCAAATCACAGGAACTATTTTCTTGTTATTTGCTATCAAGCTTGTAATGAGTAAGCGTTAGTTCAAAGTTGAGGAACAGAACAAAATGAAGGGCGGGTAACTTCGTTTTGGTCCAACAAGAAATTACAACAGCTTCACATTTTGCTTGTTAAAATACAACTAAAGCATATAAAACAGGTGCATTATGAAAATAATAATAATGTGTTTCTGCTGTTTGTATTCTGGCGCGCTATTTGCCTCTGTTCAAGACAATATCAGCCTCTGCGAAGCAATTGCGATTGTCGCAGGGAATGTGATGCAAGAAAGACAAGATGATGTGCCTCTCAGTGTCCAAAAAAGTATTGCACTTGAATATGAAGATGGTGCAAGAGAGTTGTATGAGGCAATTGTAGAAGATGCTTATGATTTACCTATACTTCTCAACGATGCCCAAAAGCAGCAAGCCGTAGAAAGTTTTAAATTAGAATATTTTGATTATTGTGAACATGCTGAAGTCAGTGAATAATTTTCAGGCAGAACAATTTAAATCAAGTATTTTTACTGATTCCTTGAATAGTACATTTGAGTTAAAAAATCCCCTCACAAAAAGCAAGGGGATACATACGATTAGATATGCGATTTAGTACGGTCTAGCAGGTAGTCATTCGGTGCATGTACCGAATGTTGTGCTAAAACTTTCATATCGGAACCAGACGGCGCTTGGTAAATTCTTAAACCGAACTCAGGTAAAATTGCAATTAAATGATCGAAAATATCGGCTTGAATGGCTTCATAATCTTTCCACACCGTAGTGTTGGCAAAACTATAAATTTCCAGAGGTAGACCTTCGCTGGTTGGTTGTAATTGACGTACCATTATAGTTTGATGTTGAGCGATACCAGGATGTTGTTTTAAATAGAACTCGACATAGGCACGAAATGTACCCAAATTGGTCAAACGACGTTGGTTATAAACGGCTTGATTTGAGAGTTGCAAATTAAACTCTTCTAGTTCTTCTTGTTTCGTATTTAAATACTGATCTAGGAGTAAGAATTCCTTCAATTTCTGTTGTTCTTCCTTATTCATAAAGTGCACGCTACTTTGATCGATAAAGATCGAACGTTTTATACGACGTACACCTGCCTGCGCCATACCACGCCAATTTCTAAAGGTGTCGGTCACCAGTTTATTGGTTGGAATGGTGGTAAAAGTCTTGTCAAAATTCTGAACGGTGACTGTATGTAATGACATATCAATGACATCACCATCCGCATTTAAAGAAGGCATTTCAATCCAATCTCCAATGCGGACCATGTCATAAGATGAAATTTGTACAGAAGCCACTAAGGATAAAATGGTATTTTGGAACACCAACATTAATACGGCAGCCATAGCGCCAAAACCAGCCAACAAGGTGAATACATCTTTTTTTAAGAATGTACCAATAATCATCAAAGCACAGACCACAAATATGACCAGCTTCACCAACTGTAAATAGCCTTTAATCGGCTTGTTTCTAGACTTGGGGTTACGCTGATAAATTGCATTAAAGATATTTAAACTTTCACCGATTGCAAGTGCAAAAGTAAGAAAGATAAAAGCTTGGGCTGCCATTTGAACCAAGCTAATAATTTTCACAGATAGATGAGGGATGGCCACAATCCCATTCATGATGACTAGAGCAGGAACAATATTGGCAATTCTACTAATGACATGATGCTGAGTAACGATATCATGATTGGCAAACTTTAATTTGGAGATCACTTTACGAATACCGCGAACAACAACTTTTTTCGCAATAAAATTGGTTAAAATCGCGAGTAATATCAATAGACTTAATGATAAAAACATATCTAACCAAGCATATTGATTTGACCACGCTGTAATACGTTCAATAAAAGTGAAATGCTCCAAAATTTTCCTCAATGTAATTTTTTACTTAATTGATATTTTATAAATTAATAGCTTTTGATTGAAGTTGAATAACATTTTTTAAACATATCATTATTTTTCAGTGTTCTTTGATGCGCTAAAAATTCTGAATACGGCCCATTCTTATTAAAATAATTAAACAAATATGGGAATTTATTCAAAGCGTTGAATAAGATAGATATTAGTTATTCTCTTTTTTCGTGGCGATCACTAGAATATATTTTCAAATCAATATCTTGAAGATTTAAACCCTTGCAATCATAGACGAATAATTCTTCACTTACGTCAAAATCAGTAGAAATGCTCAATTCCAATACTTCAGCAGTGTTAAAAGCCACGATGAAGTCCTAAAGATATTTTTTATCATTATTGAAAAGGGCGTCTAAATGACGCCCTTTTGATTTTGATTACCACATTAAATCATCTGGAATCACATACGCTGCATAAGGATCTTCTTCATCTGTTACTTGCTCATTCTTTTCAGAATTATTCACAATAATGAAGCCTTTCATTTTTTCATTAATACGATCTGCCAGTGCTTTAGGCAAGTATGCATAACTGTCTAGATCCTTCGCAATCACTAAACTACCAGAAACCAAGGCGTTATATATTTGCTGCTGTAAATACACTTTTTTGATTTTTGAGTCATCAATAAATTGATAGACCACATCACCAGCAACGTCTTTAATTTTGTGTTGCTGAATCATTTGTACAATTGCAGCTTTTAATTCTTTCTCTTGTAAGATGCTTTTCTTTTCTTGTTCAAGAGCTTGGTCTTTTGCCATTTTATCTTGTTTATCTTGAGCAATTTTTGCTTTGATTTCAGCATCATCATTTTGCCCAGTACGTTGCTCATGCACCGCTTGTTTAGACAGTTTTTTTGCCTTTTTGTTGTCTACCAGACCCGCTTTTAATAACTGTGCCTGTAAAGCATTTTTAACCATAAGAAATTCCAAAAGGGTTAATGATGACGATGTTTAAAGTAAATGATCCAGTACACTAGACTTAAGAAGAAACTTAAACCGACTGGAATGAGATATGCGTCTAATTTTAAATAAGGATAAATCAGGCTTGCAACCAGTCCACCCAGTAGAAAGCCAAATAAAATAAGCAAATGTAAAATAATTCGCCGTCGGCCGACGTTTAAACCTCTCAGTCCATAGCCTAATGCGAGTCCGAGATCCGTCAAAACACCGGATAAGTGTGTGGTACGAATAATTGTCCCCTTATAATGGCTGACCATTGCATTTTGAACGCCCATAGCAGCACATGCCCACAATAAGGCATAACGTGGAAAATAGGGCAAAAGTAACCAACACAGCAGAATAAAGAAAGCAACCAAACTGAGCGGAACACCGTAGCGCCGTCCCAATTGAAAATTGCCATTTCCCAGTATCAGTCCACTATAGCAAGACCCTGCGACATAACACAGGATGACGAGAAGAAGATAGAGAATTGACGCAGGTTCCCAATGGACAATTGCCATCGACAACATACTGACATTTCCAGTCATATGAGAAACGGACTGGTGTAATACGGTCACCAGTCCGAGGACATTAATCATGCCCGCATTGGTTGCGAGAAAGAATGCCCCAAATTGCATCCAAAGTGGTAAAGTTTGAAATGGCATATCGCGATACAACCATCCAAGAGTTGTCTAAATGATTATTTATAAAATAGTATTAACGTGACGCACGATCAACTGCTGCAGTAAATAAAACGTCTGTAGACGAGTTTAATGCTGTTTCTGTTGAGTCTTGTAGTACACTAATAACCATACCAATAGCCACCACCTGCATTGCGATATCTGAAGTAATACCAAATAATCCGCATGCAACTGGAATTAATAACAAAGAACCACCTGCAACGCCTGAAGCACCACATGCTGAGATTGATGCCACAACAGATAAAATCATCATAGTTGTGAAATCTACAGAAATACCTAAAGTATGGACTGCTGCTAAAGTTAATACCGTAATAGTCACTGATGCACCTGCCATATTGACTGTCGCCCCCAAAGGAATGGCAACACTGGCTGTAGCTTCGTTTACTCCTAAGCGTTTTGCTAAATCAAGATTGACGGGAATATTTGCAGCCGAACTACGCGTAAAGAATGCAGTAATTCCACTTTCACGTAAGCACTGGAATACTAGAGGGTAAGGGTTTTGACGAGTTGTTAAAGCAACTAAAATTGGGTTAATCACCAATGCAACAAAGAACATTGTTCCAAGCAATACAGCTAAAAGCTGCGCATAAGCTGACAAGGTTTTTAAACCTGAATCTGCAAATGTAACTGCGACTAAACCAAAAATACCGACAGGGGCAAAGTTAATTACAACACGGATAACATGATTTACTGCGTTTGCAGCATCTGCAATAAACACTTTGGTGCTGTCATGTGCATGACGGAAAGCTACACCTAGTGCGATCGCCCAAGCTAAAATACCAATAAAGTTTGCTTCGCTAATTGCTGTAACTGGGTTCGCAATAAAACTTAAAAGTAAATTCTTTAAAATCTCTGCCAAGTTTCCTGGTGGTTGTAATTCACCCTGTGCAGGAATGTCCAAAAATAACGTACTCGGAAAAACCAAGCTCGCAGCCACTGCACTAAATGCAGCAAGTAACATACCCACCGCATATAAGATCATAATTGGGCGAAGGTTTGCACTATGTCCAACTTTAAAGTTGGAGATGGAGGCCATGACCAAAACGAAAACTAAAATAGGCGCAACGGATTTTAGGGCCTTAATAAATAAGTCACCTAAAAGGCTCAAGTAAGGAGCAGCATTAGGGAATACAAAGGCAACGACCATCCCTAAAATAATGGCGATGAGGATTCGCGTAACTAAACTTAAACGCGCAAAAGCTGAAAACATAGGTTAGCCTTGTCAGTATTACGAGGGCAGAGAGTTAAAATTAAGTGTGCAATTCTATACCTAAAATTTAAAATGAATAAAAGATATTTTGATATAAAAACTAACTTATTCTTTTTAAAGTTGATATTTTCTGATTTAAAATGACAAAAAACAGAATTTTATTGCAAAAAACGGTTTTTAATGCATTTTATCTGTAATAACAGCTTTGAAATTATTTACTTAGCTTTTCAAGTTGAACTTAAAAATTCTGGATTTAAAGCCTGAATGGCTTGGTAATGGGTTAAATGAATTCGTCCATCTAACTTTTCATACAGTCGGGAATGAATCAGTTTATCCATTACAGGACCTTTAACTTCAGAAAGATGAAGTTCGATATTAAGTTTATGCAGTTCAGCATCTAATTCTTCTAATACTTCCAAGGCACTATAATCAATACTACTTACCCCAGAGCAATTTACGATTACAAATTGCACATGTTTCTGTTCACTGACCGCATTAATAAAGAAGCTTTTAAAACTACTGGCATTTAAAAAGTTCAAGCCTTCATCAATCCGTAGGGAGAGAATTGTATCTACAGTTTTGACAGGATAACGCTGCTGATTCCGAAAATGTTGTGTACCTTCCACCAATCCAATGACAGCCATATGCGGACGACTAATACGCCAGAGCATTAATAGAAAGGTTGAAATAACCCCTAAAATTAATCCTGTAGAAATATCAATGCAAATCACAGCAAAAAAAGTAATCCACATGGCAATCCCATCTGCTTTAGAGTAATGCCATGTTTCCAAAAATGGTTTCAAATCAACCAGTTTCCAAATTGACACTATAATGGTTGCAGCAAGAATGGCTAAAGGGAGGTTTTTAAAAAAAACCGTAAAGAATAAGCTGACAACCACTATAAAACAGGACGATAAAATACCTGCCATCGGTGTTTTGGCACCTGCATCGGCATTTACGACGGTACGTGACAAACTTCCAGTCACTGGAAAAGCAGAGCTTATACCTGCGCTTAAGTTGGAAAGTCCAAGAGCAATCAGTTCCTGATTGCTATTTAATGCGCTGCGTTGCTGCAAAGCAGTTGCCTGAGCAATTGAAAGTGATTCTACAAAGCTAATCATGGCAATCATGCTGGCTCCTGGCAGAAGTTGCAGCACTAAATCCCAGTTCCAGTTTGGAATACTTAACGGTGGAAAGCCAGATGGAATTTCGCCTACTGTTTTGATTCCAATACTTTCAAGTTGAAAAACAGAAACCAAAGCAATTGAAAAAACAACGAGAAATAGCGGTATTGCTTTAATTAGAAATGTTGAAAATTTAAACCGTTGTTGGATATGACTTAAGTTGAGCAATTTGGGTATATAAATTAACAACAGCATAGCTGCCATGCCAAATAGCAAAGTACCCCAATGTGTTTGGTTTACATGTTGATAAAAGCTAACGATCAATTCAAGAATGTTATTGGATTGCAGCGGAATATCCAGTAAGAACTTGATTTGCCCTAAAGCAATGAGTAGCGCAGAGGCAATGATAAAGCTATGAATGACAGGGTGGCTAATCAGTTGGATGAGAAATCCGAATTTAAAGATGCCCAATAAAAAAGAAATAGTCCCAACCATCATCGCCAGTAAACAGGCTGCTTGGATATAAGCTTCCGAACCTACCTCAAAAAATGGGGTCAGTGTGGCAAAAGTCATCATCGAAATAATGGCCACGGGGCCAATCGAAAGTGTCGGACTACTGCCAAAAAAAGCATAAACAATCATGGGCAACATACTAGCGTATAGGCCCATAATTGGTGGTAAGCCAGCAAGCATTGCATATGCCATACCTTGTGGTACTAACATTGCGATTACAATGAGTGCGGAAAGTAGGTCAGATTTGAATTTAGCGAAACTATAATCTGCAAGCCAAATATAAGCTGGAAAATACTTCGAGTATGATTTCTTTGAATTAGACATAGACTGATCTAAAGCGCAAATTTGAATATATTATGCACAGAAATCACAGTAATAATGAGAAATAGAATAATGATTTTATTTAACTTAATACAGACTTGGTACAATACAGTTCATATAAAGTCTGTAAAACCTGTACTAATTTTTCATCTTTAATTGAATAAAAAATTTGCTTGCCGTCACGGCGTGTGCTAACCACATCACTTTTTCTTAACATCATCAGTTGTTGAGAAAGTGTAGGTTGGGTAATTTGTGTGATTTGTTCAATTTGAGACACATTCAGTTCTTGTTTGGCTAAATGACACAAAATCAGTAAACGGTCAGTATTGGCTAGTGATTTTAAAATACTCACAACATGCTCAGCGGAATTACGCATTGATGTAATTTCAAAATCATTTTCCATTAGAACGCCTCACTAAAATCAGTTTGATATTATAAGCGTACAACGTAGAGATTACATGTAGCTAAGATTTCAATGTCGATGGTTTTTAATGAAAACAATTATCAGATTTATTTATAAGGGCCGTATGTAACGGGCATGTCATTCGACTTCAATCACATGCCTGTTAAACATCGAACTTAACTTTTTTTGACCTTTATACTGTCATAAAAATTTTTCAATTCTTTTTCATTAAATTGTGTCGCATGGTCAAATGCATCTTGGTGATCTTGCGCATACCATGCTAAACGATGTTGCATTTGGGGTACAAAATCTGGAGCCAGTAGTAGATGCTCACGGGTAATTTCGGCAAGTCCTAGCTTTTTCAAGGTCGTTAAATAACCTTTTAAAGTTGCACTATCAAAATAGTAACCTTGAGTAATAACCTGATTTTGGCTTAGCTGCTGCAATGCAGCTTTTGCCATTTTTTCGAACACTTTTTCTGAGAATGTTTGCGTATTTGCATAGTGAGAGATTATGCTCTGCATCACAATAAAGTTATTTAAACTACGCTCGGATAAGGCAGCGAGTGTCTGTAATCCTGTGCTTTCCGTTGATGATTGCATAACGTGGCTAGCATCACGCTCAATCCACTCGGCATCCTCAAAATGATCTAAAATAGCATGTATCTGAATTTCGACATCTTCAAGCTGCCATTTTAAGAAAAATTCTTCTTGAATAAATGGATATAAAGACTGTGCCAATTGAATTAACTCAGAAATTTCAATTTTTTCATGATGCTGAATAATTCGTGCCACTAGCGAAGCTAAAATAAAGCAGTGCAGAATATTATTACTAAAATAACTTAATAGAATTTTTTGGCTGTCGGCAACACGAACCCACGTTTCTGAATTTTGATGATGAATTTCAACTTGCTTTAACTTCACAGCATATTGAATGATGTCTGCACTAGAAAGCCCAGAAATGATCATGCGGTCATCATACCGATTCTGTTCCAGTAATTTACGATATTGATCAAGCGTTGCAACTAAACTTGATTCAGTCAATTGATGCTCTGGAGCATTCAATAAAATTAAAGAAATAATAGATATCGGGTTTATCACCACAGCTTTATTGATATTTTCTAAAATCGATTGTGCTGTTTGATCAACAGTATTAACCACTGAAGCGGGCAGTTTATCATTGATTTTTAGTTTAATATTTTCAGCATCTTGCTGTTTTAATACATCATTTAGAAAAACAGGTTCGCCGAAGTTAACATAAACTTGACCAAACACTTTCTCAATTTTGCGTGCAGAACTTAAAATTCCCCAAAGTGATTCAGCTTCTTTAGGTTTGCCACTGAGTTCATTTAGGTATGAAGTTCCTTCCAATAATTTTTCATAACCAAAGTAAGTTGGGATAAAGACAATAGGCTTGGAATTGCCTCTTAAGTGACTTTGAATGGTCATCGACAACATGCCTTTTTTGGCTGGTAACAATAACCCTGTACGTGAACGTCCACCTTCAATAAAATATTCTAAAGGGGTATTACGCATCAGTAGACTATGTAAATATTCTTTAAATACAGAAGTATACAGTTCATTACCATTAAAGCTACGGCGAATAAAATAAGCACCCGCACCACGGAACAATTGACCGACAATCGGTAAATTCAGGTTAATACCTGCGGCAATGTGCGGCACCATCAAACCACGATTAAAAATTACATAAGACAGTAACAAGTAATCAATATGGCTACGATGGCAGGGGGTATAAACAATTTCATAGTCCTGAGCCAATTCACGTACGGTATCAAAGTTATGAACTTCAATACCATCATAAAGTTGAGTCCATAATTTGGTTAAAGCAAGATAGCCAAAGCGTAACGTGGAATAGGAAAAGTCAGAAGCAATTTCAGTTAAATATCGACGTGCGCGATGCTCAGCTTCAAACATACTGATATTTTCATCAATACTTTCTTTCCGAATGGCATGTTTAACGTTATCACTAATCAAAAGGTTATTAATGACATTACGACGGTCAGATAAGTCTGGCCCTAAAATTGCCTCTTTATATTTATTAAAGTTGGCATTCAGCTCTTTCATTATGTAGTGAGCAGGCGAGAAATTCGGGCTCAATTCCTGCGCTTCAGTAAGTAACTTTCTTAAAGAAAGTGGCTTATGAAACTCTAGATAGTTTTCACGGCCATACAATGAAATATTCATGGCTTGTTTGAGTGGAGATGGTGTTGACCATGCATCAGCAAATAAGGCTTTATACCAAGAATCTTCGTATTCTGGTGCACGTCCCCACAACATAGTCACAGGTACTAAATCGACATCCAATTCTGGGTTTTTATCCAGAACTTCAATTAAATGAATAAGTTTCGCAGGATAATGTAATCCTTGTTTAAGATGGTTCTTTTCATTCAAAACTAAAATGGAATCTTCTTCTTGTACCGTTCCAATCTTTAAAGGTTGATAGACTGAAGGTAACTGTCTCTTTTGCGCTTCATGATCAATCAATACAGCATTACTGAGAGAAGCATCTTGTAATACATAGCAAATAGGGGTGTCGGACGAAGCTGAATATTGCTGTTCTAGTTCAGAGGTCGTGCCTAATACTTGTGGACTCACCACTTTATTTAGAATTTTCTGTGTGAGTTGACGATAAAATTGGCGATAACCTTTATTGGACATTGTTATTCCTATGAACCATGTTTCGGAGATTATTTTGTTCAATCTTGTCTAAGAATACAAATGCTTTTGATGCTAAATAGAACATAAAGCATGTAACAGATCGTATCTTTAGAAAATACGACAATAAAGATCAAAACGTTGTTTGAATTATTGAAAAAAAGTAAATGGGCATGTTTTTTGCTGAACGCTAGGAAATACATTTTTCTTAGAGGTCAATTATTATGCATTATCAGGTTTTTCCATCACAAAAAATATCCGCTGAATATATCATTTTATCGGCGGGTTTGGGTGGACATGGACAGTTTTGGACACCGCAAATAAAAGCATTACAACAAAATTTTCATGTGGTGATTTATGACCAAGAAGGTTGCCATAAAAATGCAGCGATCCTTGATGAAAACTACAGTATGACTGACTTAGCCAAACAGGTCATGGATTTATTATCTATATTGAATATTCAAGAATTCCATTTTGTTGGGCATGCGTTGGGTGGTTTTATTGGGGCGGAATTGGCCGTTTTACTCGAAAAATCTGAAAAAACTATGTTGTCACTCACGGTTATCAATGGCTGGCAACAGTTAGATGCGCATACACACAAGTGCTTTAGTACACGAATCGCATTATTACAGTATGTAGGTGTCGAAGCGTATGTCCGAGCGCAAGCATTGTTCTTATATCCGCCAGCATGGATTTCGGCACATATTTCAGATCTAGAAATTCAGGAAAATAAGCAGATTGAACAATTTCCTCCTTTAATTAATGTCTTCACCCGACTTAAAGCTTTAATGCGTTATGAACTGGAGGCTGAAACGATTTCAAGTTTAAATAAAATTCCACTGTATTTAATCGCGACTGAAGATGATTTTCTGGTGCCGTATCAACAAAGTTATCAATTAAAACAGCTATTTCCATATGCTGAATTAGATGTGCTGCCGCAGGGTGCGCATGCGGTAACGGTTACACAACCTGAAATATTCAATCAATTGTTATTAGAAAAATTGGTGAAGAAATCTGCTGAAAAATTAGCTGCAAGTTAACAACCGAGGTTCATCTCTAGCATTCTATAGGTTGATATAAAAATTCAAAAAGGCACTGCTTAGCTCAGTGCCTTTTTTATTGTGATTATTTTTCCATTTGGTCAAAAAAGTGCACGAATTTAGATCATGAATCACAAAAAAAGTGCATGAAAAAAATAGTGATTTTACCCATTGGTAAAATACATAAAATTATTAATGGTTTCAAATTGTTGATATTAAATGAATTTAAAAAGTTGGCACACTCCATGCAATCACAAAATCAAGAATATAAAAATTTATATCCCAAAGAATAACAGGGTATAGGTTTTGAGAAATTTCATAATTGAATGAGGATGTAACACATGAAAATAGGTGTTTTTTGCCCAATCGGGAACAACGGCTGGTTACTTTCTGAAAATGCGCCACAGTACATGCCGAGCTTTGAACTCAACAAAAAAATTGTACAACGTGCTGAGCATTATGGTTTCGATTTTGCGTTGTCCATGATCAAACTGCGTGGCTTTGGTGGCAAAACTGAATTTTGGGATCACAACTTAGAAACGTTCACACTTATGGCAGGCTTAGCTGCAGTTACCAGCAAAATTAAAATTTATGCAACCGCAGCAACTTTGGTGATGCCACCTGCAATTGTTGCGCGTATGGCCTCGACTATTGACTCCATTTCAAATGGTCGTTTTGGCTTAAATGTAGTGACTGGATGGCAAGCGCCTGAATATACACAAATGGGTATGTGGCCAGGTGATGAGTATTTTGGTAAGCGCTATGACTATTTATCTGAATATGTCCAAGTTCTTCGGGAACTGTGGGCTACAGGTAAGTCAGATTTCAAAGGTGAACATTTTGAAATGCAAGATTGTCGTGTCAGCCCAACTCCACAAGCGGATATGAAAATTATCTGTGCAGGTCAATCTGATACTGGACTCGCATTTTCTGCGCAATATGCAGATTACAACTTTGTCTTTGGTAAAGGTTTAAACACACCAACCGCTTATGCAGAAATCAATGATCGCCTAAAAGCACATACTGATAAAACAGGACGTGATGTTCAAACTTATGTGTTGTTTATGGTGATTGCTGCTGAAACTGATGAAGAAGCATTGGCGAAATGGCAAAGCTATAACGATGGTGCAGATATGGAAGCAATTAACTGGCTGATGAATCAAGGCGGCAAAGACACCACTTCAGGAACCGATACCAATATTCGCCAAATGGCATCGAGCGTATCTCCCGTCAATATCAACATGGGCACCTTGGTCGGTTCTTATGAAAAAGTCGCAGCAATGTTGGATGAAATTGGCGAAATTAAAGGTACAGAAGGCATTTTATTAACTTTTGATGATTTCGTTCAGGGCGTCGAAGATTTTGGTCAAAAAATTCAACCGCTTATGCAATGCCGTCAACACGTTGTGATGGATCTGGCGGAACAAGCACCTATCACAGTTTTGGAGAAATCAGCATGAGCCAAGTCAATACACATACAGTCATCAGTGATTTTACCGAAGCTACGGGGCAAGGCAAAACCTTAAAAGCAGAACCAGAAAATATTCAGTTTGCACCTGAGCAAACGGCGTTAATTGTGATTGATATGCAAAATGCCTATACCTCCATGGGTGGCTATTTGGATTTGGCAGGTTTTGATGTTTCTGCGACCCAACCTGTAGTACAGAACATTAAAAAGGCGGTCGAAGCGGCACATGCAGCCAATATTCAAGTGATTTACTTTAAAAACGGCTGGGATGATCAATATGTAGAAGCTGGAGGGCGCGGTTCACCAAATTTTCATAAATCTAATGCGCTCAAAACTATGCGTAAGCAGCCTGAACTTCAAGGAAAATTACTGGCAAAAGGCGGTTGGGATTTTGAACTGATCGATGAATTACAACCCTTAGCGCAAGACCTTGTCATTGAAAAACCTCGTTACAGCGGTTTCTTCAATACCGCATTGGACAGCATGTTACGCGCCCGTGGTATCCGTAATTTGGTTTTCGTGGGTATTGCGACCAATGTTTGCGTGGAATCGACCTTAAGAGATGGCTTTTTCCTCGAGTACTTCGGGGTGGCATTAAAAGATGCCTGTTATCAGGCGGGTCCAGCAGAAATGCAAGCGGCGAGTCTCTACAACATTAAAACCTTCTTTGGCTGGGTGTCAGATACACAAAGTTTTATCGATACCTTTGTTCCTAATACCGACCAACTTGCAAAATCTGCCTAATACGGAGCGATCAACATGCCTAAACAAGTCATTATTCCAGCAGGAACCTCAAAACCTTTAGCACCCTATGTCCCAGCCACCAAGGCAGACAATATTGTGTATGTCTCAGGCACATTGGCTTTTGATGAAAATAACAATGTAGTTCATGTTGGAGATGCGGCTGCTCAAGCACGACATATTTTAGAAACCATTCAATCAGTATTGAAAGAAGCAGGTGGAAGTATGGATGATGTGACCTTTAACCATATTTTTGTCAAAGATTGGGCAGATTATGCGGCGATTAATCAAGTCTATGCCGAGTATTTCCCAGGGGATAAGCCTGCACGTTACTGCATTCAGGTTGGTTTGGTGAAGCCTGATGCCCTCGTTGAAATAGCCAGTGTTGCCCATGTCGCTACTGCTTAGGTAGTAGCGAGATCAGCCCCTACAGGAGAACGAACATGAATGCAGAATTACTCAAAAGTTTAATCAAAGAAGAATGTTTAGAAAAACTCTATAACACGCAAAAAACTACGCATATTGAAGTCGATCAGAAAGCATTCCGCGAAGGCATGTCAAATCTGGGGGCAGCAGTGAATGTGATTACTACTTCTGGACCCGCAGGTGTCGCAGGTTTTACCGCATCTGCCGTATGTAGTGTGACTGATACACCACCGACCTTATTGGTGTGCCTCAATCGTTCTGCATCTGTATTTGAGACTTTTAAGACCAATAAAGTGTTATGTGTGAATACCTTAGCTTCACATCAAATGACACTTTCCAATGTTTTTGGTGGCAAAACGCCAATGCCTGAACGCTTTGCTGCGGGTCAGTGGGAAACGTTGGCTACTCAGGCGCCTGTTTTACAGGATGCCTTGATTAGTTTTGACTGTGAAATTGTACAAAGCATGAGTGTGGGGAGTCATGATGTTTTGTTCTGTCAGGTCAAAGCAATTCAACACAATCAGGGCTTAAATGCGTTGATGTATTTTAACCGTGCTTATTGTGAACCACACCGTATGTGCTAAAGAACAAACCCTATAAGAAGGAGGGGAAACCCATGCAAGAAAAACAATCGTGGTTTCCAAAATTTAAGCCTTACCAAGGCGATTTAGATACAACACCTGTTCAAATTGATGAATATTTACCTGTCGGTCGCAGTATCATTCTAGGCTTACAACATGCTTTTGCCATGTTTGGAGCAACGGTGTTGGCACCGTTGCTGATGGGTTTTGATCCCAACTTAACTATCTTCATTACAGGGATAGGCACGATTTTATTCTTCCTGATGACGGGCGGTCGTATGCCAAGTTATTTGGGCTCCAGTTTCGCCTTTATTGGGGCAGTTGCAGCAGCAACAGGTTACGCAGGTGCAGGCTCGAATCCGAACATCGCTTTGGCCCTTGGGGGAACAATTGCTTGTGGCCTGGTGTATGCCGGTATTGGTCTTGTGGTGATGAAGACGGGAACAAGTTGGATCGAAAAGTTGATGCCACCGATTGTCACAGGTGCGATTGTGATGATCATTGGTTTAAACCTTGCACCCATTACCATTAAAAGTGTATCTACCAATACATTTGACACGTGGATGGCGGTGATTACCATTGTCTGTATTAGTGCTGTTGCTGTGTTTACTCGTGGCATGGTGCGTCGGTTGTTGTTACTGATTGGGCTGTGTTCTGCTTATTTTGTGTACTTCTTGCTTGCGAATGTCATGGGTTGGGGTAAACCGATTGATTTCTCAATTATTGGCCATGCTGCATGGTTTGGATTACCGACGTTCCATGCACCCGTCTTTAACGCAAATGCTATGTTACTGATTGCACCTGTCGCGATTATTTTAGTGGCGGAAAACTTGGGACATTTCAAAGCTGTTTCAGCCATGACGGGAAAAAACCTGTCGCCGTATATGGGGCGTGCATTTTTCGCAGATGGTGTGTGTACCTCTTTATCCGCTTCGGTTGGTGGTACAGGCATGACCACCTATGCAGAAAACATTGGCGTAATGGCCGTCACTAAAGTGTATTCAACCACCATTTTTGTAGTCGCAGGGATCTTCGCCATTTTACTTGGCTTATCACCAAAGTTTGGTGCGGTGATCAGTACCATTCCCGTCGCACTTTTAGGCGGGGCATCTATCGTTGTATTTGGCTTAATTACCGTCGCTGGAGCAAAAATCTGGGTCGATAACAAAGTTGATTTTACCCAAAACAGCACCTTAATTATTGCAGCCGTAAGTTTAATTATGGGTGCAGGAAACTTCAGTTTACACATTGGATCATTTGACTTGGGTGGTATTGGTACCGCAACACTGGCAGCAATTCTACTTAACCTATTTTTAAACCGTGGTGAAGAGACTGTAGCAAAAGTTCAAAGTGTGGAAAGCCAAGCGAACAGCAGTGTTGCACAAGGTTCTTAATGAGCCTGATTGGAGAGAGAAATTGAGTCAAAGTATTGCTTTTATTGGATTAGGTGCGATGGGTTGGCATATGGCTTCCCATCTGCCAAAACTGGGTTTACCCGTGTATGTCTGGAACCGTACAACTGAAAAAGCCGAGCTACATGCACAGCAGTTTGGTACACAGGCTGTGAATTTGGAACAAGCCGTGCAAGCCGATTTTATATTTTCCTGCTTGCCGACCAGTGCGGATGTCGAACAGTTAATTGCACAATATCCGCCAAAAGCAGGCAGTATTTGGATTGACTGTACCAGTGGTGTGCCAGATTCAGCACGCAAGTTATCTCAGCAGCTTGGGCAAAATCAGGTTGCCTATCTAGATGCACCTGTGTCTGGTCAAACGATTGGTGCGGAACGGGGAACCTTAACCGTGATGTTGGGTGGAAATAAACAAGCTTATCAGCGTGCTTTACCGATCATTTCTGCATTTGCTGGCTTGGTTGAATATGTCGGCTGTAGCGGTTCAGGCTTTGCGGTGAAAGCCGTGAATAATGTACTGATGGCAACCCATTTGTGGGCTTTGGCGGAGGGGTTAACTATTCTGAAGCAGCAACTGGTTGATGTTAAGGCTGCCTTAAACTGTATTAATCATTCAAGTGGTAAAAGTACAGTGTCTGATTCCATCATGGCGCAAAAGGTATTGAACCGTAGTTTCCCTAAAACCTTTGCCCTAAATTTACTGCAAAAAGATATTAGTATTGGCTTGGATTTAGCGCAACAGCAGGATTCAAACGTGCCGATTTTTGAAAGTATTCAAGCGCTGTTTAAGGAAATTCCTAAAGCACAAGCCGAGCAGATGGATTTTACAGCAGCAGTTTCCGTACTTGAACAATGGAACCAAACAGTTTTAGAAGTCTAAACTGTAAACGGCATAGGGAAATGCCGAAATCAAGATCTTCACAAAGAAGGTTTTTAAAACGAAATCTACAGAAAATGCTCAGCGCCATCTGTATTTCAGCAAAATTGGTTGTATCATGATTCAGTTATAAATAGTCAATAAACTTAGGGATATAACATGAGTACTGATTCAGCCTTTCCAACACCAAATAATTTAGGTATCGCGGTTTATAGCAATAATGCTGAAGCAATTGGTAACACACCAATGGTTCGCATTAATCGTGTCATTTCAGGTGGTTCAAATGTATTTGCCAAAGTTGAAAGCCGAAACCCTGCTTTTTCAGTGAAATGTCGTATTGGGGCGGCACTGATTGCAGATGCAGAAAAACGTGGTGTGTTAAAAGCAGGTATGCATATTGTAGAACCGACCAGTGGTAATACAGGAATTGCTTTAGCGTTTGTTGCAGCGGCAAAAGGCTATGATATTACTTTAACCATGCCTGCAAGCATGAGTATTGAACGTCGTAAAGTGTTAAAAGCATTAGGTGCAAACTTAGTGTTGACTGAACCAGCTAAAGGAATGAAAGGTGCTGTTGATGAAGCGGTACGTTTAGTGACTGAACAACCTGAACATTATTTCCTGCCACAACAATTTGAAAATCCAGCCAATCCACAAATTCATGAAGATACAACAGGTCCTGAAATTTGGGCAGCGACCAATGGTCAGGTCGATATTTTAGTGGCAGGTGTGGGTACAGGTGGTACCATTTCAGGGATTTCACGTTTCTTTGAAAAAGTGAAAAACCAGCCAATTTACTCAGTTGCTGTAGAGCCTGCTGAATCTGCAATTATTGGACAAACTAAGCGTGGTGAAGCAATTACTCCTGCACCGCACAAAATTCAAGGGATTGGGGCAAACTTCATTCCAAAGAATTTGGACCTCGATTTAGTCGATGAAGTTGTAGCAATTACTAGCCAAGATGCAATTGATTGGGCACGTAAAACTGCGACTCAAGAAGGAATTTTAGTGGGAATTTCTAGCGGTGCAGCGATGGCAGCGGCAGCACAGTTGGCAGCTCGTCCTGAAAATGCAGGCAAGAACATTGTGGTGATTTTACCTGATAGTGGTGAACGCTATTTATCTTCAGTTCTGTTTGAAGATATTTCGGCTGATTAAGTTGGTTTGATTAGTATGAAATGTAAATCAGCCGCTCATTGAGTGGCTGATTTTTTAGTCGCAGTTCCAGTTCAAGCACAACGCGTTTGTAAATATGCATTGGCATAGTTCGAGGGATTTTTTCGGTCTAAACGTTGACTAATGTTTTGACTGGCTTGCATCAATGCTTCAACATGAATCCCTGTTTCAAAGCCCATGCCATTGAGTAAATACAATAAATCTTCGGTACTGACATTGCCTGAAGCACCTTTGGCATAAGGACAGCCACCTAAACCCGCAATAGAAGAATCAAAAATCCGAATGCCTTGTTCAAGAGACTGGTAAATATTGGCTATTGCCATGCCATAGGTGTTGTGGAAATGTCCTGCCATGAATTGAGCATCTAATTCGCTTAAGCAAGCTTCCCACATCTTTTTGACACGGTTGGGGGTTGCTGTACCAATGGTTTCACCCAAAGAGACTTCATAACAGCCCATATCAAATAAACGAGTCACGACTTTGCTGACTTGTTTCGGATCAATCGCACCTTCATAGGGGCAATCGACCACGCAAGACACATAGCCACGAACTTTAATGTCATGTTCTTTGGCTGCTTTTAGGATGTCGGCAAATTTTTCAAAGCTTTCATTAATTGAACAATTGATGTTCTTTTGCGTAAAGCTTTCAGAAGCTGCGGTAAAAACCGCAACCTCTTTACATCCGACAGCCAAAGCAGATTCAAAACCTTTCATATTTGGCGTGAGCAAACTGAATTGAACATTCGGGTCCTTGGGCAATTCAGCATAGAGTTCATCACTGGATGCCATTTGTGGCACCCACTTCGGAGACACACAAGAACCTACTTCAATAGCTTTAAGCCCCGTTTGCATTAAATCCAAAATCAGTTGTTTACGGTCTTGAAGTGTGAGTGGTGTTTTCTCATTTTGCAGTCCGTCCCGCGGACCGACCTCTACAATTTTTACAAATTCAGTCATGCCACTTCCTCTGCTAAAGCTTGAAATTCCACCAGCTCATCACCTGCTTTGACTTGATCACCGGCTTGGAAGTAGGACGAAGTAATTACACCATCGCGTGGAGCACGAATAGCATATTCAATTTTCATGGCTTCTAACGTCAGTAAAATGTCATCTTTTTTGACTTGCGCATTGGCTTCAACCAGAACTTGGGTAATTACACCTGGCATTGGCGCTTTCAGATTACCCTCACTATGTTGAGTATCGACATTGCCATAGTTCGGACGGATATAAGCAAATTTATGTGTTTGCCCATTTTCAAAAACAGTTAAATAGTCTGCATCTACACTAAAGGCCAATTTCGACTGTTTACCATTCAGATTGAGTTGGGCTACATGTGCATCTAGCAGTTGACCTTGAATAGGATATTCCTGACCCTGATAGTGTGCAATAAAGCCGTTATCGATAGCAGTAAAGCGCACCTCGATAGCTTGTTGATTTAGTTGCAATTTTATGCCGTATTGAGTCTTCACATTGACACGCCAAAGCGGTGATGATGACCAAACAGGATTTGCATTTTGCTGTTGATGAAAACGCTTCAATAGTTCAATAAATGCCGCTGATACAATGGTTTCGGATGAAGCAACTTCCGCATTCATTAAAAACGCATCTTCACGTTGAATCAGATTGGTATCCAGTTTGGCATTTTTAAATGAATCACAGCGAATGATACGGTCCAAGAATGCAATATTATTGCCTAAGCCTTCTACATGAAACTGACCTAAAGCATGGTGCATTTGAACCAATGCTGCTTCACGGTTTTCGCCCCAAACAATTAACTTGGCAATCATTGGGTCGTAGAACGTGGTAATTTCATCGCCTTCAACAATTCCGCTATCCACACGGACATGCTGATTTTGCTTTGGATAATGTAAATAACTAATTTGACCAATCGCAGGAAGGAAGCCTTTTTCAGGTTCTTCCGCATAAACACGCGCTTCAATCGCATGACCATGAATCTGTAATTCATGTTGTTGCTTCGGTAATGGCTCACCATAAGCGACACGTAATTGCCACTCGACTAAGTCTTGTCCTGTAATCATTTCTGTTACAGGGTGTTCTACTTGTAGGCGAGTATTCATTTCCATGAAATACGCTGTACCGTCTTGTTCTACAATAAACTCAACCGTACCCGCACCGACATAATCCACTGCACGTGCAGCATCAATTGCAGCTTGGCGCATCGCCTCTAGTTTATGCTGCGGCATCAAAGGGGCAGGTGCTTCTTCAAGTACTTTTTGGTGGCGACGTTGTACCGAACAATCACGTTCAAACAGATGTACATAGTTGCCATGTGTATCGCCAAAAACCTGAACTTCAATATGGCGTGGTTGTATCACATAGCGTTCAATTAACACGTCATCATTGGCGAAGCTGGATTTGGCTTCACTTTTACAAGATGCAAGGGAACTTAAAAAGTCAGCTTCACGTTCCACCAGACGCATACCTTTACCGCCACCGCCTGCGCTGGCTTTAATTAATACGGGATAGCCAATCTGGTCAGCTTGTTGTTTTAAGAAAGTTGCATCTTGATTGGTACCGTGATAACCCGGAGTGAGAGGTACGCCAGCTTTTTCCATCAATGCTTTAGACGTGGCTTTCAAGCCCATCGCTAAAATGGCAGCAACAGGCGGACCAATAAAGGTAATGTTGTTTTTTTCACAGGCTTCAGCAAACTGGTCATTTTCAGATAAAAAACCATAACCTGGGTGAATTGCCTGAGCACCTGTAGCTAGAGCAGCTTGAATAATACGCTCAATCTGTAAATAGCTTTGTGCAGCAGGGGATTCACCAATATAAATTGCTTCGTCTGCCTGTTTCACATGCTGAGATTGAGCATCGGCATCTGAATAAACCGCAACCGTTGCAATTCCCAACTTTTTCGCAGTACGGATCACACGGCAGGCAATTTCACCACGGTTCGCAATTAGAATTTTTTCAAACATTGTTCTGTCCTTATTGTTGTTATGCCGTTGCCTTGATCCAAGCTGGGCTATGTTTGTTTAAAAAAGCATTCAGTCCATTTTTTGCTTCTTCACCTTGGCGCACATGGGCAATATGTTGTGCCGTTTTCAAGAGTAGAGTTTCATCCACACTTTGCTGATTCACCATTTGAATCAGTTGCTTCGATGCAGCTTGTGCTTCAGGTCCACCCAATAATAAGGCTTGTACAATTTCATCAACTTTGGCATCGAGTAATTCAGGCGTGGTGACTTCATGGGCTAAACCAATTTGTAAGGCTTGTTCTGCACTAATACGTTCAGCTGTGAGGAAATAACGCGAAGCCTGACGGGCACCAATGGCGCGAATCACATAAGGACTAATGGTCGAAGGAGCTAAACCTAAACGTACTTCTGAGGTTGCAAACTTTGCATCTGTACTCGCCACGCAAATATCACAAGCAGAGGCGAGACCCATACCACCACCAAAGGCAATACCTTGAACACGTGCAATGGTCGGCTGTTTTAAAGTTGCTAAGCTTTGCAGCATTTTCGCCAGTTTCAAAGCATCAGCTTCATTGTCTGCTTGAGAGGCTTGTCCTGCCTGTTTCATCCAGTTTAGGTCAGCACCTGCGGAGAAGCTTTTACCACGACCCGCCAAAACCACCACGCGAATATCATTACGTTCATTCAACTGTTGAAAGCAGTGATGCAATTCTTCAATCACTGTTGTGTTGAAGGCATTATGCAGTTCAGCACGATTGATCCAAACCGTTGCCACTTGTTGCTGTTGTTCGAGTTGTAAAAATTGATAGTCCATTTTTCACCTCTTACATGCGGAATACGCCGAACTTGGTTGGCTGAATTGGAGCATTTAATGCTGCTGCCAAACTTAGACCTAATACTTGACGAGACTGAGCAGGGTCAATGACACCGTCATCCCACAAACGCGCAGAAGAGTAATATGGATGACCTTGACGTTCGTATTGATCACGAATGGGTTGTTTGAATTCATCTTCCGCTTCGGCAGACCAAGATTCACCTTTTTGTTCAATTTGGTCACGTTTGATGGTCGAGAGTACGCTCGCAGCCTGTTCGCCACCCATGACTGAAATCCGAGAGTTTGGCCAAGTCCACAAGAAGCGTGGCGAATAAGCACGACCACACATACCGTAGTTTCCAGCCCCAAATGATCCACCAATAATCAAAGTCAGTTTAGGCACATTGGCTGTAGCAACCGCCATGACCAGTTTGGCACCGTGTTTGGCAATCCCTTCATTTTCGTACTGACGTCCAACCATAAAACCCGTGATGTTTTGTAAAAACAATAATGGAATATTGCGTTGTACACAGAGCTCGATAAAGTGCGCGCCTTTTTGTGCTGACTCTGAGAATAGAATGCCGTTATTGGCAATAATTCCGACAGGCATACCATAAATTTTGGCAAAGCCTGTAATCAAAGTGGTACCAAAACGCGCTTTAAATTCATCAAGGCGTGAACCATCGACAATACGGGCAATAATTTCGCGCACATCAAAGGGTTTACGGGTATCACTTGGTACAATGCCATACAGTTCTTCGGCAGGGAAAAGTGGTTCTTCAATTCCTTCTACTGTTTTATTCGGTTTGATGTTTAAGTTCGCCACAATATTTCGCGCGATCTGAATAGCATGTTCATCATTCTCGGCCAAATGGTCAGCGACCCCTGAAAGACGAGTATGCACGTCACCACCACCAAGGTCTTCACTGCTGACCACTTCACCTGTAGCGGCTTTTACTAATGGTGGTCCACCCAAGAAAATAGTGCCTTGGTTACGAACAATAATGGTTTCATCCGACATGGCAGGGACGTAAGCACCACCTGCGGTACAACTGCCCATGACCACCGCAATTTGAGCAATACCTAAGCTCGACATACGGGCTTGGTTATAGAAAATACGTCCGAAGTGGTCACGATCTGGGAACACTTCATCTTGCATTGGCAAATAGGCACCGCCTGAATCCACCAAGTAAATGCAAGGTAAGTGGTTTTGTTCTGCAATTTCTTGTGCGCGTAAGTGCTTTTTCACGGTCAGCGGGTAATAGGTGCCGCCTTTGACGGTTGCATCATTGGCAACGATCATGCAAGTCACACCATTCACTTGACCGATGCCTGCTACAACGCCCGCTGCAGGGACATCATCAGGATAGACTTTATGTGCTGCCAATTGTCCAATCTCAAGGAAAGCGGTTCCTGCATCAATCAGTTGATCAATACGGTCACGTGCCAACAGTTTTCCACGAGCAATATGCTTTTGACGCGCGCTTTCACCACCACCTAAGGCTATTTTTTGGCTGATTTGTTTTAAATCTTGTACCAAATTCAACATCGTTGCCTGATTGTTTTTAAATTCTTCACTGCGGCTGTTAATTTTGCTTTGCAGCTGATTTAAATCCGAGCCTTGGCTTGCGAAAGTAATGTTTTGATTGGGGTGTTTTGGCATTTTCACCAGATTCAACTCTTCATGACCGCTTTGCATTTGGGTTTGTAATTGATTCATATAAACTTCCTTGTATAAAGTGAGCCAGAAGCGTTAAGCCGTTTCGTTAAATAATTCACGACCAATTAACATACGGCGGATTTCAGAAGTTCCTGCACCAATTTCATAAAGTTTTGCATCACGCCACAAACGACCCGCTGCAAACTCGTTGATATAACCATTACCACCCAATGCTTGAATGGTTTCACCTGCCATCCACGTTGCTTTTTCAGCAGCATAAAGAATGGCGCTGGCAGCATCTTTTCTTAAGCTACGGCTATGTTCAGCTTTGTCACATTCAGCACCCACTGCATACACAAGTGCTTTACAAGCTAACCAAGTTGAATACATATCGGCAATTTTGCCTTGCATGAGCTGGAACTCACCCAGTGCTTGTCCAAACTGTTTACGATCATGAATATAAGGAATCACGGTATCCATGCAGGCATCCATAATACCTAGAGGACCAGCACTGAGTACCGCACGTTCATAGTCCAGACCGCTCATGAGCACTTTTACGCCATTCCCCACACCGCCAAGCACATTTTCTTTTGGCACTTTAACGTTGTCGAAAAACAGTGGATACGTATTTGAACCGCGCATTCCTAATTTATCGAGATGGTTCCCATGGCTGAAACCTGGCATATCTTTTTCAATCAGGAATGCCGTCATGCCTTTAGCACCTGCTTGTAAATCAGTTTTGGCATAAACCACCAAGACATCGGCATCACCACCATTGGTAATCCACATCTTTGAGCCATTTAATAGGTAATGATCGCCTTGTTCTTCCGCTTTTAATTTCATGCTGACCACATCAGAGCCTGCATTTGGTTCAGACATTGCTAATGCACCTACAAATTCACCAGAAATAAGTTTAGGCAAATAACGTTGTTTCTGTTCTTCGTTACCATTTCGCTTAATTTGGTTCACACATAGGTTAGAATGTGCTCCGTAAGACAATCCTATAGCGGCAGATGCGCGTGAGATTTCTTGCATAACAATAATATGCGCTAAATAACCGAGGTTAGAACCACCATACTCTTCGCTTACTGTTAAACCATGTAAGCCCATATCACCCATTTTCTTCCAAAGGTGTGCAGGGAATACATTGTCACGATCCACTTGTTGAGCAATTGGTGCAATTTCTTTTGCACAAAATGCAGCAACTGAATCACGCAGTGCGATCAAAGTTTCATCTAAACCGAAACTTAAGGTTTGTAGACTAAGTTGTAATGGAACGTGTGCGTTCATGCTGTTCATCCTGAGGTTATATTTGTTGTCCAATAAGCATTGTTGTTGTGCTTGTAGTTTTACAATACATCTATTTTTTAAAAAAGTGAACTAAAATTCACAAAATGATTTACAATTCATTTTATCTGGATGAGAATAAGATTATGAGTTATAAAAGATCGACATTGATGCAAGAGCGAATGGAACAAAATCGACAGTCGATTTTGCAATCTGCGCGAGAACTTATTGCTCAAGGGGGATTTAAAGATGCCCAAATTCAAGCGATTGCGGAACGTGCAGGCGTTTCTAGTGGCTTGGTTTACCGCTATTTTGATAATAAAAGTGAAGTCTTAATTGAAGTGTTGTCTGAAGCGATTCAGCATGAAATTCATATTTTGAATACGATTGCGAGCAGTGAAGGGTTAACAGCACAACAAAAATTACATAAGGCTGTCACGACCTTTGTTAAGCGGGCACTCAACAGTCCTCAACTGTCGTATTCACTCATGTTCGAACCTGTAGATCCAATTGTTGAGCATGAGCGTTTTCGCAGTAAACAGTTAATTAAACAAACGATTAACGAGATTCTTGCCGAAGGGAAAGTCAATGGTGAGTTCGGTTTTGAAGATTTAAATACGGTGGCGTTATGCATTGTCGGAAGCATGACTTTTGTTGTAATTGAACCTTTAAATCCATCTCGTAATGTAATGTTTGATCAAAACTACAAAGATTACTTTGTGAAACAGGTTGCAGACTTTTGTGTACAAGCTGTGCAATTACAGGATCGTAATTAAATAGTCTTATATGCAAAGGAGGAAAATCCGTACAAAGTAATCTCTGTGATCAAAATAAAACAGTAAGAATCAGAATTACAAAGAATCAAGGAGAGTGATTCAAATGACACAGGTACGGTTAAGCTATGCGTATGGAACCAGCAGTCAACCTTTACTGGGCATGACCATTGGTGAAAAATTTGATCAGGCATGTGCGCAATATGCAGATCAGGATGCAGTGGTCAGTGTGCATCAGAATGTACGCTTAAGCTACAAAGAGCTACAAGCTCAGGTAAATGCACTGGCTTGTAGCTTACTTAAGCTGGGATTTAAAAAAGGCGATCGCCTTGCCATTTGGTCCCCCAATTGTGTGGAATGGACCATTACTCAATTCGCTGCATTTAAAGCGGGCATTATTCTTGTTAACCTAAACACCGCGTATAAAAGTAACGAGCTAGAATACGTACTGAATAAGGTTTCTTGTAAAGGTTTAGTCATTGCATCGCAATTTAAAACCACAAATTATCAAGAGCTTTTAACCAAAATTGCACCAGAGCTGCAAGAAGCTGAAGATAAAATCTTAAATGCGCTACGTTTACCTCATTTAAAACACGTGATTAAAATTGATGAAGCAGTGCATACAGGTATTCATCGTTTTCAAGATCTTTTGGGGCAACCTACTGCAAAACAACTTGATCATTTAGAAGGGGTTGCAAGTGAGTTGCAGTTTGATGAAACCATTAATATTCAGTTTACTTCGGGAACCACAGGTAACCCGAAAGGTACTATGCTCACGCACAATAACATTTTAAATAATGGTTATTTTGTGGGTGAAGCGATTCATTTGACCCCACAAGATCGCGTGTGTATTTCAGTACCATTATTTCACTGTTTCGGCATGGTGATGGGGAATTTAGCCTGTATTACACATGGTTCAACCATGGTCTATCCATCGGCTGTATTTAACCCATTAGACACTTTAAAAGCCATTCAGCAAGAGAAATGTACAGCAGCTTATGGTGTGCCCACCATGTTCATTGCGACCTTAGAGCATGAACAATTCAACGACTTTGATTTGAGTAGTTTACGTACAGGCATTATGGCAGGTAGCCCATGTCCGCGTGAAATTATGCAACGTGTCATGGAGCGAATGCACATGACGGAAATTACGATTTGTTATGGCATGACCGAAACAGCACCTGTCAGTGCACAAAGCTCGACCACTGATACGGTGGAGCAACGTGTCGGAACAGTAGGCCGTGTACATCCACATTTAGAAATCAAAATTGTGGATGAAGCAGGAAAAGTCGTACCACGTGGCAAACTCGGTGAACTCTGTGTTCGTGGTTATTCAGTGATGTTGGGTTATTGGGAAGATAGTGAAAAAACCCAAGAAGTGATTGATAACGCGCGCTGGATGCATACGGGTGATATTGCTGAAATGGATGATGACGGCTTTGTAAAAATTAAAGGTCGCATTAAAGATGTAGTGATTCGCGGTGGTGAAAATCTGTTCCCGAAAGAAATTGAAGATTTCTTATATACCCATCCAGATGTCAGTGATGTACAGGTGATTGGTCTGCCTGATGCACGCTATGGTGAAGAACTATGTGCCTGTATCATTCTCCATGAGCACCATGAAACGACAGAAGAAAGTATCCGACGTTATTGTGCTGAACATATTTCACATAATAAAGTACCACGTTATGTACGTTTCTTTACCGAGTTTCCAATGACCGCTTCAGGTAAAGCACAAAAATTCCGACTTCAAGAATTTATGCGTAAAGAGCTGAATTTAATGGAAGATATTGCATAATGTGATCTTCTGACTTGGAGTTTCCCTTTACTCTGCTTCAGGGTAAAGGGAGAAAACGAAAAGGTCTGAATAATTCAAACGGAATAAGGAAATCATGATGGAACTTCGTCACGATTGGACTCGCGCAGAAATACAAAATCTATATCAGCAACCCTTTTTAGATTTGGTTTTTCAAGCACAACAAATCCATCGACAAAATTTTAATGCGAACCAGATTCAGGTCAGTATTTTATTATCAATTAAAACAGGGAAATGCCCTGAAGATTGCAAATACTGCTCTCAATCTGCACGTTATGATTCAAAACTAGAAGCAGAAAAGCGTATTGCTGTAGAAAAGGTTATTAGCGAAGCAAAAGAAGCATTAGCGTCTGGTTCTTCTCGCTTCTGTATGGGTGCTGCATGGCGTAACCCGCATGAGCGTGATATGCCTTATGTGCTTGAAATGGTTCGTGAAGTAAAAGCTTTAGGTTTGGAAACTTGCATGACCTTAGGCATGTTAAACCAGTCTCAAGCTGAACGCTTAAAAGATGCAGGTTTAGATTACTATAACCACAACCTTGATACTTCGCGTGAGTATTATTCTAATATCATCAGTACCCGTACTTTCGATGATCGTTTAAATACACTTGAATATGTACGTGGTGCAGGCATGAAAGTGTGTAGCGGCGGTATTGTGGGTTTGGGTGAAGATACTGCCGATCGTATTGGCTTATTACTTGAACTAGCAACATTACCTATTCACCCAGAATCAGTGCCAATTAACATGTTGGTTCCAATTGAAGGTACGCCATTGGCAGATGTAGAAAAGCTCGATGTGACTGAATGGATTCGTACCATTGCTGTTGCACGTATCATTATGCCAAAAAGCTATATTCGTCTTTCTGCAGGTCGTGAATCTTTGTCTGATTCAGATCAAGCATTGGCATTTATGGCTGGTGCAAATTCCATTTTCTCGGGTGAAAAACTGCTGACGACGCCGAATGTCGCACAGGGCAAAGATCAACAATTATTTCAAAAATTAGGTTTAACGGTAGAAAAACCAAAACCTTCAATTGCGGAACTGACTTTGGATGCAATGTCGGTAGCTTAACAAAAATCATAAAGCAGTATGCAATGATGAATAGCTCTGAGCAATGTCATCATGGGCTGCCGAACTATTCAATAGAGTGCAGTATGGCCAAAGACTTTAACAGCCCACAAGTGGTGGAGGGATATGATGAGCATATCCGCAAGCTTATTCCAGGCTACGAATTAACGCATCAGCAAGTTGATGCGATTTTAACTCATCATTATGCCGAACAAGAACATGTAGACATTTTGGTGGTGGGCTGTGGAACAGGATATGAAATTCAATATTTGGCGCAAAAGCATCCAACTTGGAACTTTACAGCGCTAGATCCATCGCATGTCATGTTATGTAAGGCAAAGCAGCATCTAGAAAAGCAAGGTGTTTTAAGCCGTATTCGCTTTATTCATGGCGATACAAAATCCATCGGCACAACTCATACTTTTGACGCGGTATTATCTATTCTGGTGGCTCATTTTATTCCATTGGAATCAAAGCAAAACTTCTTTAAAGATATCTTTACTCAACTAAAACCCAATGGAATGTTACTGACTTATGACTTAATGAAAGAAACCGAAGCACATGAGATTTTTGTACTGAAGCAACTTTGTGAAAATAATGGCTTAACCACAGTTCAAAGTGAAAAAATGGTTGAACGATTACAGCAAGATTTTTTCCTTGTCTCTCCACGAATGGGACAGCAGCTCTTATCCAATGTTGGATTTAAAAAAGTTAAAACCTACAGCCAAATTCTAAATTATTACGGATTTTGTGCAGTGAAATAATGCTCATTGAAACAACGAACTTAATTAAGGAATACACAAAAGAATAAGGATATGAATATGCCTGCTTATTATCGTTTAATACAACGCGAACAACATGCAGATGGAAGTGTAACTGCACATTATCAATCGAACTTGCATGCACAAGGTGCTTGGAATCCGCATGAGCAACATATGGCACCTGCAACAGGCGTAATTTGTGCAGAATTGGAACAGTTTTTACCTCGAGATGACATGCGAATAGGGCGCATTAGTCTCGATATTTTTGGTTTAATTGGATTTGGCGATTTTAGCATTAGCACACGTATGGTTCGAGGTGGAAAAACCATTGAGCTGATTGAAAGCGAAATGAAAGCCAATGGTAAAACCTGTATTGTGGCCCGTGCATGGAAAATGCTTACACAGGACACGCATAGTATTGCGGGACTTGAAGATCAAAAAGTTCAACATCCAGAGCAATTGCCTGTTTGGGATGGCATGAAGTGCTGGCCAGGCGGTTATATTCAGAGTATTGAAACCCGTGCCGAAACGTCCCGCAGAGCAGGAAAAGGGCTCGTTTGGCTAACCAACCCATGTAATATGGTGGAAGGTAAAACCACATCAGATTTTGTCAAACTGATGGGCATGGTGGATACGGCAAATGGGGTTGTGCCGCGCCAAGACCCTCAAGCGGGCTGGGCATTTCCAAATTTAGATTTGCAAATTCATCTATATCGCATTCCTCAGGGACAATGGCTCGGTTTAGACGTCGAACAGCAATATGGTACAGATGGCATTGGTTTGACCAGTGCAGTCCTGCATGATGTACATGGCCCCTTTGGTCGCAGCGAACAAATCTTAACCTTACGAAAACTCTAATCTAAACCATAAAAGCTAAAGTTGAATGATACATTGCTGACTTAAGTTTTTAAGCTCAGCATGATTCACTTGAACATTGCTCCATTTCTCCATTTGCTGAATCAGCCATTCAAAATCTTCAACTTTAGGGATGGCTGTATCATCTATCAAATTTCTAATAATATTTTGAATTTTATAAAATTCTTGAACATGGATACGATCTGAACATTCAAATTGTAAAACTTCATATTCAGTTAATAATGCCCAAATCTGGCTAAAATTCTGCATGGTTTTGATTTCACGCTGGGCTTTTTGAATGGCTTGAGTAATTGCTTTTAAGGTATTCGGATGGGCTGTAGCCCATTCTTTGGTCACCGCTAATACTTTATCGGCAATTTCAGGAATGACATCTTGACTAGAAGCCACGATTTGACTCAGTCCTAAAACTTCACCTTGAGTATTCCAAGGCTCCCCAACACAGAAGCCATCAATCACCTGATTATTTAAGGCTTCTACCATATAAGGTGGCGGTAAAATTCTGAGTTTAATGCTTTGGGTTAATTCTGCATCTGCCAGTGCGAGCCATTCACGAATACAAAAATGATGAATGGAATTGGCAAATACATGTGCCAATTGAATATTTTGTCCGTGTTGAATCGCGGTCATAACTTTAGCCGCGACTTCCTTTGCGGTGTCGTTATGGGTAATGCCCAGCTCAAAACATAATTTCTGACTTAAACTGATATAAGCACGATTTACGCTTAACACTAAAGGGGTTTGAAATGGAATACCGATATGATCTGTACCAATTGAGGCTGCAGGTAAAATACCTGACAAACAGTGTGCTGCATCTAATAATCCAAAAGCCAAACGGTCTCGCAGACTAGCCCAAGAGGCTTCTTTAACCAGTGTGACATCTAATCCAAGTTCATCAAAATAACCACAATGTTTTGCCCAAAGTATAGAAATACAATCGAGCAATGGAATATAGCCAAGTTGAATATGTGTTTTTTCTAATGTAGACATAGCTTAATCCTTCAACTTGGTTTGTAGTAATTCTTGCGCATCGAGTAGGCGACGTGCCATTTCTCCCATGGTCATTCGATGGCTCATGGCATTTTTACGGAGTAATTGAAATGCTTGGTCTTCAGTGAGCTGATGCAGTTGCATCAAAAGAACTTTGGCTTTCTCGACATCTTTACGATCTGCCAGTTTATTCTGGGTTTCCTTTAAATCTGTCAGTAATTTCTTATGCTTTTTGAACTGTTCAATAGATATCTCTAAAATGCTATCTAATTTTGCAGGATCAATTCCATCGACAATATAAGCCGTAATTCCAGCATCAATAGCACTCTTAATCATGTCTTTTTGGCTATTTTGGGTAAATAGCACAGTGGGTAAATCAAACTGGCTCACACAACTTTCAATAATGTCACGATGTGGATGATCCATATCCAGCAAAATGACATCGGCCTGTAAGTGCTCTAATTTGAACATATTTAAATGATCGATGGTTAAGCAGGCCACCACGTCAAAATCGTGCTGAAGCAGTGAATCTTTTATATAGTTGGCACGATCTTGATCATCATCAATCAGGGCAATTTTAAGCTTTGGCATATTTGAGCTATCGCTATTGGGCTGCTAATCAGGGCAGAAATGATGTTTATTTTGTAGCATTAACAAGCAATAAACATGCCGATGTACCATTTTGGTGATTAAACATACAAAAAATACAAATAAGCAAATCCTAAAATTTATCTGTGCACCATTACAAAGCAAAATGTGCAATTTAGTGGCAAAAGCTCACATGATGGGGTGTTTCGATCGTCATCATCCAATACTTGAGATTGAATAGAATTTCAGCAGCAATATAAAAATAATTATTATTTTTAAAAAATATAAAACTAAAACAGTATCTTAGGTTGGTAGTGTTGATATTGGCATAGCAATTGCATTACCCCTTATGAGTCAAAGACGACTCTTAAAAAATTTGTAAGACGGCCAACGATGTCCGTTCTGATCGACCTATAAAGCAGATCACTCTGCCGAGTAGGAATTTATATACGTTCAGTTCAGGAAGGAGAGGGTTATGTCTTCAAATTTATATGAGAAAAAAGCCACAACAATAAGTCTTTTTAATTTTAAGACTTCAGCGATGCGAGCCTTCCACATGAGTTGGCTCGCCTTTTTTGTCTGCTTCTTTGCATGGTTTGCCTGTGCACCGCTCATGCCTGTCATTGCAGGCGAATTCCATCTGACTAAAGATCAAATCGCGAATATTAATATTGCAGCCGTTGCAATTACGATTTTGGTTCGTTTGATTGTTGGTCCACTCTGTGACAAATACGGCCCGCGCAAAACTTATACTGCGTTGCTTATTCTTGGCAGCATTCCTGTATTTGGAGTTGCATCTGCCAACAGTTATGAATCTTTTCTATTCTTTAGACTGCTCATTGGTGCAATTGGCGCAAGTTTCGTCATCACTCAATACCATACCAGCATTATGTTTGCTCCAAATGTTGTCGGGACTGCAAATGCAACTACTGCGGGTTGGGGAAATGCTGGGGGTGGTGCCACTCAAGCTTTAATGCCACTTCTACTTTCAGCTTTAGTAATGTTCGGTATTGAACAGGCTATGGGCTGGCGTATTGCCTTACTTGTTCCTGGCATCATGATGCTGATTGTGGGCGGACTGTATTGGAAATACACGCAAGATTGCCCACAAGGCAACTTCAAAGAATTACGCGCTCAAGGCATTCAAGTTGGCAGTGAGAAAAAAGGTGGCTTAAACATCTTAACGCATGCAGCCCGTAACTATCGTGTCTGGATTCTATTTGGCTCTTATGCCGCATGTTTTGGTATCGAAATTTTTATTCATAACATTGTCGCCATGTACTACGTGGAAAACTTTGGCTTTGGACTAAAAGAAGCAGGTTTGGCTGCGGGTATTTTCGGACTTTTGGCACTTTTTGCCCGTGCGCTGGGCGGCATTATTTCAGACAAAGTGGCAACTAAAAAAGGGCTGGATGGACGTACTAAAGTCTTGTTCGGCATGATCCTGATGGAAGGTCTGTTCCTAATTGTATTCTCACAAGTGAACACTGCGATATTGGCCATTTTAACCATGACCGTATTTGCTTTGTTTACCCACATGGCTTGCGGCGCAACCTATGCATTGGTGCCATTTATTGATCGTGATGCCTTAGGCGGGGTTGCAGGCATTATCGGTGCGGGGGGCAACGTAGGTGCGGTTGCAGCAGGTTTCCTACTGAAAGGTGTCCTAGATATTCAAACTTGCCTCATGGTTCTGGGTGGACTGGTGGTCATTGCAGCAAGTTTTGTGCTCATGATTCGCTTTTCAGTCGAACACAAAGAGAAAGAACAACGTCTATTTGAACAAGCCGTGCTTGATCGTAACAACATGGCATAAGTAAAAAAATTTAAGGAGAAAGAATATGAAACTACTTATGATTGGTCACGGTATGGTCGGGCACAAGTTCATTGAGAGTGTACTTGAGCAGGCAGGTGATGAAGTAGAAATTACCATTTTGGCAGAAGAACCACGTTTAGCGTATGACCGCGTGCATTTAACCGAATACTTTTCTGGAAAAAGTGCCAAAGATTTGTCACTTGCACGTGCAGACTTTGCCGATGCTTATGGAATTGATCTACGTTTAAATACCAAAGCCACTGCAATTGATCCAGAAAATAAATTTGTGACCACCAATCAGGGTGAAACACTTAGCTATGACAAATTGGTTTTAGCGACAGGCTCTTATGCTTTTGTACCGCCCATTCCGGGTAATGAACGCAAAAACTGTTTTGTTTACCGCACTATTGAAGACTTAGATGCCATTAAAGCGGCCAGTTTCAATGCAAAAACAGGTGTGGTGATTGGTGGTGGCTTATTAGGACTTGAAGCAGCAAAGGCGCTCCGTGACCTGAACTTAGAAACGCATGTGGTAGAGTTTGCGCCACGCTTAATGGCGGTGCAAATTGATGATTTAGGCGGCAAAGTACTCCGTACTAAAATTGAAAACCTCGGGGTCAAAGTTCATACCCAAAAAGCCACACAATGTATTGAAGATGGCTCATCCGCAGTTCATGTAATGAAATTTGGTGATGGTTCTGAACTTGAAACCGATATCGTCTTATTTTCAGCAGGTATTCGCCCACGCGATGAACTTGCCCGCTCAAGCGGTTTAGCCATTGGTGAGCGTGGCGGTATTGTGATTAATGATTATTGCCAAACCAGTCATGAAGATATTTATGCCATTGGTGAGTGTGCGCTTTGGAACAATAAAATTTTTGGCTTAGTCGCACCGGGCTATGACATGGCACGTATTGCGGCCAAGCATGTGATGCAGCAAGAATGTAACCTCTTCGCTGGTGCAGACATGAGCACCAAATTAAAGTTAATGGGTGTAGATGTCGCATCAGTGGGTGATGCACATGCCATGACTCCAAATTCATTGAGCTATTTCTATGCCGATGAAGATGCATTGGTGTATAAAAAAATCGTGGTCAATGCAGAAAAAACCAAACTTTTGGGTGCTGTATTGGTGGGTGATGCCAAAGAATATAGCGACTTGCTACAAATGATGTTAAATGGTCTGGCATTACCCGAAGTTCCAGAAAGCCTCATCATGCCAGGGTTTGCTGACTCAGGCGCTAAAGCAGGCGGCAGTGGTGTCGACTTACTGCCAGACAGTGCGACCATATGTTCATGTAATAACGTATCGAAAGCCGATATTTGTCAAGCCATTAGTGACGGATCGACCTCTTTGGGGGCATTAAAGAAATGTACCAAAGCTGCGACGGCTTGTGGGGGTTGTGCTCCTTTAGTAACGCAGGTATTGAAGTCTGAATTACAACGTCAAGGCGTCACGGTCAACAATCATATTTGCGAACACTTCCCATACTCACGCCAAGAGCTCTATCACTTGGTTCGTGTGAATGAAATTAAAACCTTCGATGACCTGATTCATCAGCATGGGCATGGTTTGGGCTGTGATATTTGCAAACCAACGGCTGCAAACATTTTAGCGTCTTGCTGGAATGATTTCGTACTTGAACCAAGTCATGCAGGTTTACAAGACAGTAACGACTACTATTTAGGAAACATCCAAAAAGATGGTTCTTACTCTGTTGTACCACGTATGGCTGGCGGTGAAGTCACACCAGATGGCTTAATTGCTATAGGTCAAATTGCCAAAAAATACAACCTGTACACCAAAATTACGGGCGGACAACGTGTTGATATGTTTGGCGCACAAGTGCACCAACTGCCGTTGATTTGGGAAGAGTTGAATGCCGCAGGTTTTGAGTCTGGTCATGCTTACGGTAAATCATTACGCACGGTTAAATCTTGTGTCGGCAGTACATGGTGTCGTTATGGTGTGGATGATTCAGTCGGTTTAGCCATCTTCCTTGAAAACCGCTACAAAGGTTTACGTTCACCACATAAATTAAAAATGGCAGTTTCGGGCTGTACCCGTGAATGTGCAGAAGCCCAAGGTAAAGATGTCGGTGTGATTGCCACTGAAAAAGGCTGGAACCTCTATGTCTGTGGTAATGGTGGCATGAAACCACGCCATGCAGAACTGATCGCATCTGACTTGGATACCGAAACTCTAATTCGTTATATCGACCGTTTCTTTATGTTCTACATACAAACCGCAGATCGTTTACAACGCACCAGCGTATGGCGCGACAACATGGAAGGTGGTTTGGATTATCTGAAATCCGTGATTATTGAAGACTCACTGGGTTTAGCCACAGAACTTGAACGTCGTATGCAGCACATTGTTGGGACTTATCAAGATGAATGGCGTACAGCAGTTGAGAACCCTGAAATTCGTAAACGTTTCCAAACTTATATCAATGCAAGCGCTGAACAGCAAGCCGATCCACACATTCAATTTACTCAAGAACGCGGACAAATTCGCCCATTAAACAGCGCAGAACGCGCTGAAGACCGTATTCCAATGGTTGAAGCATAATAAGGAGAACGTAAATGACGATTTTAAATGATAAAAATATGCTTCCAGATCAAAACTGGGTTGAGGTCTGTGATTTAAATGACATCACCCCAAATACGGGCGTAGGGGCTTTGGTTGAAGGGCAAGCAATTGCTTTGTTCCGTGTAGGGACAGAAAAACGCGTTTATGCACTGAGCAATAAAGATCCTTTCAGCCAAGCCAATGTCATGAGCCGTGGCATTATTGGCGACTTACAAGGTGAACGTGTTATTGCATCGCCCATTTATAAGCAGCATTTTAGTTTAGCCACTGGACGTTGTTTAGAAGATAAAGATCAAAAACTACTGGTGTTCCCAACCAAAATTCAAGATGGCCGTGTTTGGGTGAGTCCAACAGCACAAAAAACCTATATCACCAACAATGTGCCTTCTTTAGAAAAAATGAAGCTGGTTTTGGTTGGAAATGGTTTGGCAGGTATGCGCTGTCTTGAAGATTTATTGGATATGGCACCTGATCGTTATGAAATTACCGTCATTGGTGAAGAGCCATGGGGCAACTATAACCGCATTATGCTATCGCCAGTGTTATCTGGTGAAAAAACGGTTGAAGACATTATGCTGCACCCACATGCATGGTATCGCGACAAAGGTATACGTTTTATTGCAGATGATCCTGCCGTGAAAATAGATCGACCACGTAAACAAGTACATACCCAAACAGGCATTGTGGTGGATTATGACCGACTCATTTTAGCCACAGGGTCTAAGCCTTTTGTACCGCCAGTTAAAGGTGCCGACCTAAAAGGCGTCGTAAGTTTCCGTGATATTTATGATGTCAATACCATGCTGGAATATTGTGAGAACAAGCGTAATGCCGTGGTGATTGGTGCTGGTTTACTTGGTTTAGAAGCTGCTTATGGCTTAAAACGCCGTGGCATGAATGTTACCGTTTTACATTTAATGAATCGGATTATGGAACGTCAACTGGATGATCGTGCCAGTCAAATGCTTCGTCATAGTATTGAGCAAAAAGGGATTCGAATTATTACTGAAGCCAATACTGAAGAGCTAGTGGGTACAGATGGTCAAGTCCGCCAAGTACGTTTAAAAGATGGCAGCGTGTTAGATGCAGATTTGGTGGTCTTTGCAGTTGGTATTCGCCCGAATATTGGCCTAGCGCAAAGTGCAGGACTCAGAACCAACCGAGGGGTGATGGTGAATGACACCATGCAAACTTTTGACCCAAGTATTTATGCAGTGGGTGAATGTATTGAACATCGCAGTCAGACCTTTGGTTTAGTCGAGCCTTTATGGGGACAAGCTTTTATTTGCGCGAGTCACTTGGCAGAGCATGGCAGTCTGACCTTTAAAGCTCCAACGGTTCCGACCCAATTAAAAGTCAGTGGTGTCGATGTGTTTTCGGCAGGGAATTTTGAGCCTAAAGATAATTTTGAAGACATTATTTTAAATGATGAAAAACGTCAAATTTATAAACGCATCATCATTCAACAGGACAAAGTCATTGGAGCCGTCTTGTTCGGAGATACAGAAGATGGTGCTTGGTATGCCGAACTGATTGCAGATCAAACCCCAATTTCCAATATTCGCAATAAGCTGCTTTTTGGTCGGGATTTTGCATTAAAAAAAGTAGGTTAATTCAGATCACGCATCATTTTTTGCTGCCATGGTTTTAAAAGTAAGAATAGGGAGCACCGTATGACCAGTATTCCATTTGTGGAACTCCAAAACTCAACAGCTCCAGTTACAGCGAGCACAAAAACCACCTGTCCGTACTGTGGTGTGGGTTGCGGTGTAGTTGCACATGTCAAACATACGGCGCAAGGTCAAGTTGTGAGTGTAGAGGGGGATGCATCACATCCCTCTAACTATGGAAAATTGTGTATTAAAGGCAGTAATTTGGCGGATACACTTGGGTTGGAAACGCGCTTATTACAGCCCATGCTCGGAAGAAATACACAGCAAACAACAACAACTTGGGATACTGCACTCAATCAAATTGCGCAGCAATTCCAAAGCTGTATAGCGCAATATGGGGCTGAAAGCATCGCATTTTATGTATCGGGGCAATTACTGACCGAAGATTATTATGTGGTGAATAAATTCGTAAAAGGCTACTTAGGTACAGCCAATATTGATACCAATTCTCGCCTCTGTATGTCATCTGCTGTGGCCGCACATAAACGGGCTTTTGGTGAAGACATTGTTCCTGCCAGTTACCAAGATTTCGAACAAACCGATATGGTGGTTTTGGTGGGTTCAAATACGGCGTGGTGCCATCCCGTATTGTATCAACGGATTATGCAAGTCAAAGCCGAACGCGATATTTTTGTGGTTGTGATTGATCCACGTTTTACCAGTACTTGTGAACAAGCCGATTTACATTTGCCAATTTTACCGGGGCAAGATATTGCACTATTTAATGGACTCCTGCAGTATTTGCATCAAAATGGATGTGCAGATCAAGCCTTTATTGATGCAAATACACAAGGTATTGAAGCTGCTTTGCTCAGTAGCCAAGCAGAACAAAATCCAGAAGATGTCGCAAAACAAACGGGAATTACACTAGAGAAATTACAACAATTTTATGCCAAATTTGCACAAACTGAACGAGTAATGACCCTATTTTCAATGGGGGTCAATCAGTCTTCACAAGGTGTGAATAAAGCCAATGCAATTACCAATTGCCATTTATACAGTGGAAAAATTGGCAAGATTGGTGCGGCACCATTTTCAATGACAGGTCAGCCGAATGCCATGGGTGGCCGTGAAGTGGGTGGTTTAGCCAATATGTTGGCAGCTCATTTAGATATTGATAACCCTCAACATCAGCAATTGGTACAAAACTTTTGGCAAAGTCCTGTCATTGCTAAATCTGCTGGATTAAAAGCTGTTGATTTATTTGAAGCCGTTGAAAGTGGCAAAATTAAAGCACTTTGGATTATGGCCACCAATCCTGTGGTGAGTTTACCCAATGCAGATCAGGTCAAACGTGCCTTAGAAAAATGTCCTTTTGTGGTGGTTTCAGATATTTGCCAGAACACCGACACGACAGCATTTGCCGATGTTTTACTGCCTGCTTTAGGTTGGGGGGAAAAAGATGGCACGGTGACTAATTCTGAGCGACGTATTTCCAGACAACGGGCATTTTTAGATGCGCCGGGAACGGCCAAAGCAGACTGGTGGACAGTTTCGCAAGTGGCAAAAAGAATGGGATTTTCTGGTTTTAATTTTGAAAATGTCAGTGAAATTTTTAACGAGCATGCAGAACTTTCAGCCAGTGAAAATGTACCCTTAGCACAACGTGATGAATCAAAGACTTTCCGTTATTTCAATTTACAAGGTTTAACAGGGCTAACAGGACAAGAATACAATGATCTAAATCCAACTCAGTGGCCAGTATGGGATAAACAACAGTCTATTGAAACGGTACGACAGATCTATACCAATGGGCAATTTAGCCATCCTGATGGTAAAGCCAAATTTATTGCTGTAGAAAATATTGCTCCTGTAAATGCCTGTACCAGTGAATATCCTCTGGCTTTGAACACTGGTCGTATACGTGATCAGTGGCATACCATGAGTCGAACAGGATTATCGGCCAACTTAAGTACGCATCGTGCAGAACCATTTTGTGAGATTCATGCGCAGGATGCTTTGAAATATGGTTTGAAAGAAGGTGACTTGGTCGAAATGTCTTCGACTTGGGGGCGCTGTGTTTTAAAAACTGCTATTTCTCAAGGCATCCGTCGTGGGCAAGTTTTTGCCCCCATCCATTGGAACGATCAAGTCGCTTCAGATGCCCGCATTGGTCGAGTGGTCAATCCTGTGGTGGATGCTATTTCAGGTGAGCCAGAATTTAAGCACACACCCGTGATGCTGCAACCATTTTATACTCAATGGCAGGGCGTATTTTATGCTCGCAATGAGTACGCTGCTATGGTCAAGGCTTCTATAGAAACCTGTGTGTGGTGGACCAAAGTGACCACGGCCAAAGCTGTTCGTTATGAACTGGCAGATCGCCGTAAATACGATGATATTACCAAACATTTAAAAGAACTTTTACCGTTTCAAGATGAAAGTTTTGAATGGTTAAATGTTGACGATCATTCGGCACAAATCAGTCATAGCATCGTCTTAAAAGATGGCATTTTGATAGCCAGTTTATATATTGCCCCACGTGGTTTACTGCCAGACCGAGACTGGGTTGCAGGATTATTTAAGCGTGAGCGATTAAGTGCCATGCACCGTAAAGCGTTATTGGCGGGTCAACCTATTTCGATGAACAACAATGAAGGCCCATTGGTGTGTAGTTGCTTTAAAGTGGGTAAAAATCGAATTATTGAAACTATTAAAGAGAAAAACATCAGCAATGAAAAGCAAGTTACAGCTTGCTTAAAGGCAGGAGGCAATTGTGGTTCTTGCTTACCTGAAATTCGCGGCTTAATTAAAGCCTGTCAAACGGAGGATGTGGAATGATTAAAGCTTATCCTGCCACTGATCTTGTCATTCTTGCAGGAGGACAAGCACGACGTATGAACGGAATGAATAAACTTTTACAAACCTTTGATGATCAAATCCAGCTTTTAAAAATTCATCAAACCCTAAAACAGAAGGTGAATTCTATTTGGGTGAATAGCCATCGAGACTATTCACTTTACCGCGCCTTAGTGCCAAGTATTGCCTATTATCAAGATGAGGAATCTGGGTTTTTAGGTCCACTGATGGGCATGAAAAGCGCGTGGACAAATGTCCCATCGGACTATGTTCTATTTATTCCTTGTGATGTCACCTACATTCCATCTCGTGTGCTTGAGAAACTTCATGCTGTACTGGCAAAAAACACACAGGCTGAAGTGGCTTATGTCGAATTAAATGGACGTGCACTGTATCCCTTCTGTTTGTTAAAACGTAGCGCGTTGGAAAAATTAAATCGAGACATTGAACTAAAACAGTTCAGTTTAAAAAAGTGTTTTGCTGAAATGCACCCTCAAGTTGCACGGTTTAGTCATAAAAATCTATTTTTTCACAGTATTAACTCACTCGATGAACTACAACAGTACCAACAATTAAAATTTCTTAATTAAATCCAGAGATAGCACAAAGTTGGAACACTTATTGCTGAGTCATTTATAGCTATGAGCACAATCAAAGTGCAATCAGTTAATAAGCACAATTCTTGGGCATTTGGTCATTCCCACATGGAATAACATGCATGACAGTATCTATGGTAGAAACCCGTGCTGCATTTATAGATCAATTTGGTCGCAGCAAGCGTAAACTCAGAATTTCAGTGACCGATCGCTGTAATTTTAAGTGCGTCTATTGCATGCCTGAACATCCTGAGTGGATGAAGAAACATCAGATTTTAAGCTTTGAGGCATTGTTTCAGTTTTGCCAGTTTATGGTACAAAACGGGATTGAATATATTCGCATTACGGGTGGGGAACCTTTAATGCGTCAAGGGGTTGTGCATTTTGTTGCGGAACTGCAAAAACTTAAAAAAATCGGACTGAAACAAATTTCGATGACCAGCAATGGTCACTACTTAAAAAAATATGCGCAAGATTTAAAACGTGCAGGGCTAGACAGTATAAATGTCAGTTTAGATAGTTTAGATGCAATACAGTTCTTTCAGCTCACCCAAAAGCAGCTTGCTCCCGTGCTTGAGGGAATTCAAGCCGCATTAGCTGTGGGGCTGCCATTAAAAATTAACAGTGTGCTCATTCAAGGGCAAAATCATGAGCAAATCATTCCCTTGGTGCAATGGGCAAAAGACCTCGCTATTCCACTACGTTTTATTGAATTTATGCCTTTGGATGGTGACCGACATTGGAACGCTGAACATGTGGTCAGTGAACAGCAGATACTGGATACGCTTGCATCGAAATTTAATGTTCAAGCCATCCAAGAGCAGTCCAGAAGTCCAGCAAGACAGTATTGGGTCGATGGGCATCAAATCGGCATTATCTCCACCATTACTCATGCCTTTTGTGGAGAATGTGATCGTCTACGGTTGACCGCACAAGGCGAGTTTTATAACTGCCTATTTGCCACACAAGGGCAAGCGCTTAAAACTGAAATTGAGCAACTTCAGACGAAACAAAATGCGAGTCTGTTAAAGCAGAAACTTGAATCTTATATCTGGAACAAAAAAGCGGGGTTTCATGCCATTCAGGCACAGCAAACCTATAGAAAAATTAGTATGCATATGATCGGAGGTTAATATGTTGCAATCAAATTCAACCATCCAAATTAAAATTGAAGCTTATGGTGCAGTTGAAAAATTATTGCCTGCAAACCTTGTGATTTACAGCCCGCCCAATAGTGATATCGGGGCAGTCTTAAGCCAAGTCATGTCACTTTATCCTGAAGCTAAAACCCTGATTGAGCGCTGTGCCTGTGCAATCGGTGAAGACATTATCCCGCGTCATTTGGTTATTGAACATGCAATAACCCTCGTATTGTTATCGCCAGTGGCAGGGGGGTAAGTTAGATGAGCCTGAAAAATTTCCCACGAGTTCAAACCACCGCATTAACGCAAAGTGATTTTGATGGTATCCAACATTTTCCTGAATGTGGTGGTATTGGTATCTTTATCGGGACAGTACGTAATCACCATGAAGGTAAAGCGGTCAAAGCGTTGAAATATACTGCTTATGCTCCTGTTGCTGAAAAAATGATTCGCGCCATTGAGCAAGAAATTCAAGCCAAATATCAAGTGTCCTATGTTCGGGTGGTTCATCGCATTGGTGCTTTAGATATTGGCGATACTGCAATTATTGCCATGGCTTATGCCGCACATCGTCGAGAAGCCTTCCAAGCCTGTGAAGAAGCAGTAGAACGGGTTAAGCATGAAGTGCCTGTCTGGAAAGAAGAGTTTTATACAGATGGTTCGAGCCAATATGTAGAAGGTTGCTGTATCCGTAAAGATCAGGATTATGTTGCCATTACAACGCCTGTTCAGTCACATGCTCATCATGAATCATGTTCACACCATCAAACAAAAGCGGCTTCTGTTTAATATTTAGCAATAGGAAAGCACCATGAAAAATGTAGGCATGAAAGCCGAAAGCTATAGAACCGCAGTAGCAACGGGTATTTTGTATGCGCCTGCACACTGTATTGAGCTACTCCGCAATGGCAATACTGAAAAGGGTGATGCACTAAAAACTGCCCGTATCGCAGGAATCCTTGCAGCCAAGCGTACCGATGAACTGATTCCCTTGTGTCATCCATTACCTATTTACCGTGCAGATGTGGAATATGAACTCTTCGAACAACATGTCTTAATTACAGCAACCGTTGAAACTATTGGTCCAACAGGCGTGGAAATGGAGGCATTAACCGCGGTCAGTCTAGCGGGATTAACCCTCTATGACATGCTCAAGCCACATTGCGAACCAGAAGATTTATGCCTAGACCAATGTAAACTAGCGAAGAAAAAAGGGGGCAAGTCTCATTATACTCGCGCACTAAAAGATGCCATTCCTGCTTCAATCATTGTCCTCTCCGATACGGTTGCCGCAGGTAAAAAGCCAGATACCGCAGGCTTAAATGTGCTGGAGATCCTTCAAGAAGCCAATTTTAAAGAGATTGCGTATCAGGTGATTCCAGACAGTCCAGAGCAATTGCTGGCATTAATCGAACAGCAAAAAAAAGAGTATCCTCTTATTCTGACCGTGGGTGGAACGGGGCTTGGTCCGAAAGATCTTACCGTAGAAACTCTACAACCCTTAATGAAACGTGAAATTCCGGGGTTAATGGAAGCCTCTCGTAGTTTTGGTCAGAAACGCACACCTTATGCAGCACTTAGCCGTGGTGTTGCAGGTTATATTGATCAGAGTCTAGTGATCACTTTACCCGGAAGCCGTCAGGGCGCGAAAGAATCCCTCATTGCGATTCAACCTGCATTAATTCATCTGTTCGATATACAGAAAAATATTCCTCATGCAGGAGGGTATCAATAATGTCGGGTTGTTGTGCTGAAACAGGAATGATGAGTGTAGATCAAGCCCTTGCGATGATAGTAAATCGAGTTCATGCATTAGCCAGTGAAAGTATTCCATTGCAACAGGCATTGAATCGATACTTAGCAGTAGATATTCACTCTGAAATTGATTTGCCCTTGTTTAATCAAAGTGCGGTCGATGGTTATGCCCTATGCAGCAATCAGCCAATCCTAGAGAATTCCAAGTTTGAATTGATTGGTGAAATTCGAGCAGGGCAAGATCAAAACTTGCAACTTGAAAATGGACAGGCACTACGTATTTTCACAGGTGCAAAAATCCCTGAAGGTACAACAACCGTTGCACGGCAAGAAATTGTCACCCCATTGAGCCCTGATCAAATTCAAATCAATGTCGCCTTAGAAATACATGCCGATATTCGTGATGTAGGAGAAGAATTGAGTCGCGGACAACTACTGGCAAATCAAGGACAGCATTTAAGTGTTGGGGCTATAGCTGCATTGGCGATGGCAGGGGTTCAACAGGTTAAAGTCTATCAATTTCCCAAAGTTGCCGTGGTCATTACTGGAGATGAAGTCGCTAAAACACTAGATGATTTTAGTGCGGGAAAAATTTTTGATGCCAATGCCCCATTAATCCAAGCATGGTTTGAACAACAGCAGCAAAATGTCAACATTTACCATGTCGAAGATACCGAACTGACGCTACAACAGTTGATTCAACAACTCAAACAAGAGTACGACGTCATTTTGACCACTGGTGGAGTTTCGGTCGGAGACTATGACTTTGTACGACCTGTGGCATTAGCGCAAGGCTTTCAGCAAATCTTTTGGAAAGTAAAACAGAAACCTGGTAAACCGATGCTCTTTGCAGAATATCAACGTGCATCTGGCGATACTTGTTATTTATTAGGACTACCGGGGAATCCCGCTGCGGTATTTGTCGGCATGCAAATTTATACTGCAACCTTATTAAATGCATTACAAGGTCAGACTCAATTACCTAACTGGTTTAACGCAACCTTAAAGCAATCCATCAAAAGTGATTCGAGAGAACGCTTTCTGAGAATGTTTGCTCATTTTGAGCAAGGGCAATTATGGGTCGAAAATTTATCAAAACAGCAATCACATATGCTGAGTAATCTGATGCACGCCAATTGTTTGGTTCGAATACCTGAAAATCAGGTTTTAAGTGCAGGATCAACGGTACAAGGGCTTTTCCTGTAATCAAACCACTATCGTTAAATTAAGAGGTCGGGATTGTATGAAAATTAAACCTGCTTTAGTGCTTGTTACAACCTGCTGTTTGAGCATTTTAAGTCATGCCAATACCGTCAAAATCTATGCCGCAGCCAGTTTATCCAATGCTTTAACTGATATTTCCAAACAGTATCAGGCACAATATCCAAAAACTAAGATTGTGCCTGTGTTTGGCGCATCCTCTGCTTTAGCAAAACAGATAGAAGCGGGGGCAAGTAGCGATATCTATTTCTCTGCGGATCTAGACTGGATGAATTATCTGGTACAAAAACAGAAAATTAGCGGTAAGCAAGTGCATCCTTTTTTATTGAATCAATTGGTCGCCATTAGCTCGCGTCAATTAAATATTCCGTTTCAAGCCAAACCACAATTTAACTTTGCAGGAGCTTTTCAGGGATACCTGTGTACAGGGCAAATGGAATCTGTCCCTGCGGGGAAATATGCCAAGCAAAGTTTAATTAAGCTGAATTGGTTCAAAGCTTTAAAAGGTCGAATTGTGGGAACAGATGATGTACGCGCTGCTTTGGCATTTATTGAACGCGGGGAATGCACTGTTGGAATTGTCTATAAAACCGATGCACTCATTAGCCAGAAGGTTAAAATTATTGGGACTTTCCCTGCCAATTCACATCATCCGATTATTTATCCTATTGCGCTTACTCAGCAAGGCATGACCAATCAAGATGCCTTGAAATTTGAACAATATGTGCGTACTAACAGCCAAGCAAAGCAAATTTTTCAACGCTATGGTTTTGTTTTAAAACAATAGGACTGAATCCATGTTAAGCCCAGAGGAACTCAGTGCATTATATTTATCAGCCAAAGTCGCGATATTTGCGACCTTGCTGAGTTTGCCTTTTGCCATTGCTTTGGCTTGGGTTTTAGCACGTTATGAGTTTCGGCTTAAATTTGTATTAGAAGCCATCTTACAAATGCCGATGGTATTACCTCCCGTAGTTTTGGGCTATTTACTCTTGGTTTTATTTGGGCAACAAGGCTGGATTGGGCGCTACTTAAATGAACTCGGTATTCAGGTGGTTTTTAACTGGAAAGGCGCCGTACTTGCTTCAATGATCGTGGCTTTTCCCTTGATGGTGCAGCCCATTCGTCTGTCTTTTCAATTGATTAATCAACAATTAGAACAAGTAGCGGCAACTTTAGGTGCCAGCCCGATACGGGTGTTTTGTAGTATTAGTTTACCTTTGGCAATTCCCGGCATCATTATTGGTAGCATCTTGTGTTTTAGCCGTAGCCTTGGTGAATTTGGCGCAACCATTACTTTTGTTGGCAATATTCCAGATGAAACACGCACGATACCGATTGCAATTTATTCATTTCTACAACAACCCAATGGCGAAGAAATGGCAATGCGCTTAGTTGCACTTTCTATGCTGTTGGCCTTTAGTGCATTAATTGCCAATTATATGATTTTGCAGAAATATCAAAAGCAATTAGGAGTTTAACGTCATGTTGATCTGTAAATTCCATTATCAACGAGCTGATTTTAATTTAAATATTCAACTTGAAATGCAGCACCCAATTTTAGGCATTGTCGGTTCATCGGGAAGTGGTAAAACCACCTTGCTCAAGAACATAGCAGGATTACTCAATCCGCTATCGGGTGATATTCAATTGGGTTCTCAAACTTTATTTGCTTCATCTCGGAAGATCAACTTAGCGCCCCATCAACGACAAGTTGCTTTAGTCTTTCAACAAGCGTTGTTATTCCCACATTTAAATGTTCAACAAAACCTAAAATATGCAGAAAAACTTCAAGATCCTCAAGATATTAAATTTCACTCTGCACAAATTGTAGAATTATTAGAATTAGAACATCTGATTCAACGCAAAGCCCATCAACTATCAGGGGGTGAAGCCCAGCGTGTTTGTATTGGACGTGCATTGTTGTCGTCACCCAATTTATTACTTTTAGATGAACCACTTACAGGTTTAGATCGTCAACTCAAACAACAAATATTACCTTTTTTTAAACGCATTAAAGATGAACTAAATTTACCGATGATTTATGTCACGCATCATATGGATGAATTAAAAAGCTTAGAGGCGGAGATTCTCACCATGCGTGTGGGGAAGTTATTAATTTAAATAATTAAGAAAATACATACAATCACAGAAAAAGATAGAATTTGATATTGGCGTAAATATGAAAAAAAGCGATGATATGCGCTTATTGAAATAAAATCAGGATTTCTATTTTAGTGTTCGAACTTGACTGTAAACTTCTCAGCATTTTTTTCTATGTGTATAAATTTAAAAGTGTTTCGGTTGCTGCAGAACAACTCTGCATGAGTCAACCTGCGGTCAGTAATAGCTTAAATAAAATCCGTCAACATTATAACGATCCGCTATTTTTACGTATTGGCAATGAAATGATGCCGACGGAACTCTCCAAGCAGTTATTTCCATTGGTGAGTGAAGCCTTAAACCGAATTGAATTAATTAATAATTTCACCATCGATTTTGATGAAATGAATTCACATCAGCAATTTAACATTGCGATGACAGATGTATCACATTTAGTCTTGCTGCCAAAGATTTCACAATACTTAAAACAGCATGCACCCCATGTAAGATTAAATGTGCGTCCGATTACCTCTGAAACCAGTTATCAAATGGCAAATGGAGAAATTGATCTGGCGATTGGTTTCTTGCCGCACATGGAAAATGGTTTTTATCAACAATTGTTATTTGAACAATACTATGTGGTGATTGCCGCGAAAAACCATCCTCGTTTAACGCCAAATCATTTAACCATTGAACAGTATCTGGCAGAGTCACATATAGATATTGACGCTGGCATTGGTCATTATCATATTGAAAATGAGCTGTTAAATTTAGATCTAAAACGCAATATTATCATGCGCTTACCAAGCTACTTGGGTGTGGGTTTGGTAGTGCAAGAGTCCGATGCGATTGCCACTGTGCCTTATTACCTGAGTGAAGTATTATTATCGCGCGGTAATTTACAAATTTTTAATGCGCCTATTTCATTTCCGACTTATAGCGTAAAACAGTTCTGGCATATGTCATGTCATCATAAGACCAGCCATCAATGGCTAAGACAAATGTGTCATGAAATTTTAGCGCGATAGAAATTACTCAAAATATAAAAAAGAGGTCTAATTAGACCTCTTTTTATTGATGAATTGTATAATCTTGATTACTGTTGCGTGTCGCATTCATTAATAATTTGCCCTGTATGCTTAGGCGTGATTAATGGTGCTGTCGGGCGTGGGCCTGTGTATTGTAGGCCAATTCCTGCATAAACATCATCTGCCGCGACTTCTGTTTCAAAGCGTTCTTTGTCACGTTCACGAATTTCACGACTAATTTCTTCGACCTCGTTTAGGTCAACGCCAAGTTCTTCTAAAATCGCTCCACCAAACACCATAGCCGACTCAAAAGTTTCCCGAATCATGTAATCGACATTTTGTTTAGCCAAATGTAAGGCGTGTTCACGGTCATATGAGCGTACCAATAGTTTGGTTAGGGGAAATTCATGCTGTACCAACTCTACAATTTTATTCGTAGTTTCTTTGTGGTCTACGCAGACCACAATGGCTTCTGCTGTGTCTGCTCCTGACGCATGTAAAATATCTAAGCGAGAACCATCGCCATAATAAATGGTAAAACCAAAGCGTTCCGCGTTTTGAATCATGTCGATATCATTATCAATAATTGTGACATCAACACCGCGTGCGAGTAACAATTGACTGGTAACTTGCCCAAAACGACCAAAACCAATCATCAAAACTTTACCCGAAAGACCATCTGCAATACGTATATTGTCTAATGAAACTTGTGCTGTTTTTTGGGTAAATCGTTTAAATAAAATACCGATAATTGGTGTAAGAATCATCGACAAAACTACAATAGCGGTAAGATTCGAGCGTTCGACAGCGCTAATTACTTGAGCGCTCATTGCTGCCGTGAACAGCACAAAAGCAAATTCCCCGCCTTGAGCCATCAGTAATGCACGATCAAGCGCTTCGATATGCGGGCTTTTGGTTAAACGAGCGGTAAGATAGATCATCACTGCTTTAACAAACATTAATGCAACGACGGCACTGAGAATCAGTGGCCAGTTATTTTTCACTACTTTTAGGTCTAAGGACATTCCAACGCCAAGGAAAAATAAACCAAGTAAAATTCCTCGAAAAGGCTCAATATCGGCTTCAATTTGATGGCGGAAGGTTGATTCGGAGAGGAGTACGCCCGCTAGAAAAGCACCCATTGCCATAGAAAGCCCACTAATTTGCATGAGCAATGCTGCGCCTAAGACAACCAATAATGCTGCTGCGGTCATCACTTCACGTGCTTTCGCTGCTGCTAATAGACGGAATAGAGGATTGAGTAACCAATAACCAGCCGCGATTAAACCCGCAATTGAAATTAAGCCAATACCAATATTTTGCAAACGCACCGAGGTGCTTTCAACAACATGATTCGGAGCGATAAATGCAACAATCGCGAGTAAAGGAACAATCAGCAAATCTTCAAATAAAAGAATAGAGACAATTTTTTGTCCACGAGGTTGTGCAATATCACCACGATCTCCCAAAAGTTGCATCACAATTGCGGTAGATGTAAGGACAAAACCCGCAGCACACACAAAACTCACTTGCCAAGAATAGCCATAAACTAAGCCGACGCCAGTCAGCCCAATTGAACATGCGATAATTTGTAAGGTTCCGAGTCCAAAAATTTCCTTTCTTAAACTCCATAAATGTGAAGGACGCATTTCTAGCCCAATCACAAACAGATACATCACAATACCCAGTTCAGCGATATGTAAAATTGATGCTGAATCATAGAAAAAAGCCAAACCAAATGGCCCAATAATTAATCCCGCAATTAGATAGCCCAATACCGAACTCAGCCCCAAGCGTTTGATCACTGGCACAGCGATGACGGCTGCTGTAAGTAAGATTACAGGGGAGATGAGACTAAGAGAATCCGCTTCTGCACTCATATATTTCTCATATTTATTGAATTATTTTGAAAAATATTAACTGATTATGCGGTCAGAGGACATCATAATTTGAACTTGAGTCAGATTGAATGATAGAACTATAGACGCCAAATTGGCTTGGAGAATATTTAAAGAGTCTGATTTAAAATCATCATTTGTATTGCATCAGAATCAAATTTGAAGATTTCGATTGCTGATGCAAATCTCATGTAGGGGGATGTTAATGTTATTTTGTACTGTGTGACATCAAGGCATAAATGCTGAGTCGGCATTGACCACAAAGATGACACAGATGCAAAAAAATGCACAGTATAAGAAAAACCAAAGAATCATTCGTTTAAAGGCTTTATCGGAAATAGAACTGTCTGCATATTTTTCTGGGTTATTTGAACCTTGATCATCTTTCATCACAAAACTCACTCTACTATGGCTTGTAATGATTATGGCGAAGTTCTATTCACTGATGTAGATACACTTTTTAAATAAAAAACTATAACAGAAGAAAAGAATTTCAAACTTCTGTTATGTTTTTTCGTGTAAGTAACGGATGTTTCAAAGGCGTTTTATGACTTAAACCTTAGCTAGCGTAAAGTATCTGCCTTTTATTGAATAAAGGTTTCGAGTCTTGAATAAAGCATTCTATTTTCCTTTAAACTCAGGTTTTCTTTTTTGTACCATTGCCATAACACCTTCATGTGCATCTTCCGATTGGAATAAAGCAGGTAAATAAGAGGCTAAATTCTGTAGGGCATACGCTGAGCCTTTTTGTTGTGCTTCTTGAGCAGAGCAGAGTAAGGCTTGCACGGCTAAGGGTGCTGCTGTAGAAATCTCCTGAGCAATTTGAGTTGCTCGAGTAAGCTGTTGACCGCATGCAACTTTTTCAGAAATAAGATTTAAATCCAAAGCCGTTGCTGCCGTAAAACTTTTCCCAGTCAAAAGATATGGCATCGCTTTTTGCCAACCTGCGGCTTGGACAAAACGTACTGTGGCTCCGCCAAAAGGCATAATGCCACGCAGTACTTCCATTTGTGCAAATTTACAGTCTTCACTGGCAATCACAACATCGGCATTTAACATCAGTTCAATGCCTGCGGTAAAACAGGTACCTTGTACGGCTACAACGACTGGCTTGGTTCTGCTCTTTCCAGTTACTCCCCAAGGATCAATTTGATCAGCACCAAAATTAAAAACACCCTGAGCCAATTTATCTTGCAGTTCAAGCAAATCTAGCCCTGCTGTAAAATGATCACCATGTGCAAAAATAACGGCACATCTTAAAGCGGGGTCGGCTTCATATTCAGTGAGTGCCTGAGATAACGCCAAGATCATGTGACTATCAAAAGCATTTCGTTTACTGGCACGATCTAAACCAATGAATAAAAGATGATCTTGGACTTCACGACTCACGGCTCCATTTGTATTATTCATTGTTATATACCTTGATTATTCAGTTTATTGATCTGCTTTTATTATGGAATGACTTTGATGAAGATAAAGTGGAAAACTGTATTCAAATGATAACCATTAGATCTCATTGTAAAAAATCACTAGGCAGCATAAAAACTTTTAAATCGAATACCTATTAGCTCAATGTGGTAAATTTTCCTTTTGGAAAGGTACACTACTTATTAGATTGAATTGGGACTACGAACAAAGAAAAAAGGAACTTATGACTAAGTTCCTTTTTTGAGCAATTACATAAAAATATTATGCAGATTGCTTAGGATGTACCATGTTTTGTACTGAAAGTACTTCTGCTAGGACTTCATCAGAAAGCAAGTTTTCGGCTTTGATGAGCGCAAGAATACTTTGACCAGATTGGTTTGCTTCTTTGGCAATACGAGTCGTCGTTTCATAGCCAAGGTATGGGTTCAATACAGTAATAATACCAATTGAGTTATCTACCAAGTGTTGGCAATGTTCAGCATTCGCACGGATGTTTTCAATACATTTCAATTGGAACATACGCATTGCTTTACCTAACAAATCAATTGATTCGAAAAGTTTAAAAGCGATTAACGGTTCCATTGCATTTAACTGTAACTGACCCGCTTCAGCAGAAAGGGTAATTGCCAAGTCATTTGCAATAATTTGGTAACATGCCAAGTTCATTGCTTCAGGAATTACTGGGTTCACTTTACCTGGCATGATTGAACTACCTGGTTGACGTGGTTCTAAGTGAATTTCATTTAGACCTGCACGTGGACCACTCGACAATAAACGTAAGTCATTGGCAATTTTAGCAAGTTTAGTCGCTGTACGCTTTAAGAAGCCTGACAATAGAACGAAATCGCCCATGTCTGAAGTTGCTTCAATTAAGTCAGGAGAACTTGAAATGTTCTTTTGCGTAATTTGCGACAACGCTTCAATTGCGTGTAAACGGTATTCAACTTCAGTGTTAATACCTGTACCAATTGCTGTACCTGCTAAGTTCACAACACTTAATGCATTCGGCATGATGCTGTAAAGCATATTCAAGTCATTTTGTAAGGTATTAGCAAATGCACCAAACTCTTGACCTAAAGTCATAGGCACAGCATCTTGCAACTGGGTACGACCCATTTTTAAGATATGCGCAAATTCTTCAGATTTCGCACGGAAGCTATCGATTAAGCTTTGGAATGGTGTGTTAAGTTGATCTAAAGAAAATAATAAACCAACTTTAATTGCTGTAGGGTATACGTCATTGGTTGACTGTGACATATTTACATCATTATTTGGGTGTAAATATTTATATTCACCTTTAGCATGTCCCATATATTCCAAGCCAATATTTGCAATTACTTCATTTGCATTCATATTGGTTGAAGTACCAGCACCACCTTGAATCATATCAATTGGGAATTGATCATGATATAAATCGTTCATCAACTGCTGGCAAGCATGTTGAATTGCATTGTATTTATTTTCTTCTAATTTATTTAATTTAAAATTTGAAACTGCACATGCAGATTTAACCATCGCCAATGCTTTAATGAAAATTGGGAAATGGCTTAATTTATTCGGACTTAAATTGAAATTTTCCAATGCACGAAGTGTTTGTACACCGTAGTAACAATGGAATGGGACTTCTTTAAAACCGAGTAAATCTTTTTCAGTCCGTGATTTAATTTCAATATTCATTAAGAAATGCTCTATAGCGGGAATAATTTTATCTTAGAACTAGAACACCCAGCCTGACTAATGTAAAAAAATATTTATCCATGCATTTTTTGCATAACACTGTATAATTATCAATATCGCTTAGATTATGGACAGCGCAAATGTCATTGGAAATTCGTTGGATTGAAGATTTACTTGCATTAGAACAAGAAAAATCTATCTCAAAAGCGGCCGAACTCAGACATGTAACACAATCTGCCTTTACACGCAGAATTCAAGCCATTGAAGATGCTTTAGGCTTTCAAATTTTAAAACGCTATAGCAAGAATGTAGACTTTACAGATGCTGGTCAAATCCTGCTGTCATCTGCAAAAAATATACAAAATCAATTAGATACAACAATAAAGTATCTGGAAAAAAATATTAGGAACAATGAGCTTTCTATCAAGTTTGCCGTGTCCCATTCGTTAATTACACAGTTTTTCCCTAATTTCATTCACAATTTATATACAGATATTAAAGATCTACAGCTTGAAATTATTGCAGCCAATATGAAACAGGGCATGCGACTGTTGAAAGAAGGTTCATGTGATTTTTTAATTTGCTATTGTGATGAAGAAACTCTAAAACAGTTAGACCATGCAATTTTTGCATTTCATAAAATTGTGAAAATGGAAATTCTTCCCGTTGCATCTGCACGCGATAAATATGAGAAATACAGTTTAGATCAAAATTTTCCGTTGCTGTCTTATAGTAAGCAGGCTTATTTAAGAAAATGTGTCGATCGTGAAATTGAAGATAAATTAGATTATCGAATTTTATATGAAACAGATAATGCTGGAGATTTAAAAGCTTTGGTTTTACAAGGACTAGGCGTTGCTTGGTTGCCTAAATTATTAGTAGAAGAAGAAATTACTGAAAATAAATTACGCGTCTTAGATGGTTATCATTTTTTCCAAGATGTTTATCTTATTCGCAGTAAAGTTATATATTCTCAACGTATGGACTATATATGGAATACTTTAACTAATTAATATGAATTAGGCATTGTATAAATAATATTTTCATCTATTCAATTTATACAATGCCAATATTATTTTTCTAATATAAATAACAAAAATTGTTCTTACATTTACTGGTTCTGCTCATATTTAAAGCACCTTCCTTCATTGCTTCAGCATACAACCTTTTGCGTATTTTTTTATCAATCTGGTCTTAACAATGTCGGTTCTTGTGCCAATTTTTGTGCCAGAAATTCAATCAATACTTTTAGTTTTGGTGGCAAATGTTTTGTCGCTGGGTACAACAACCATGCTCCGCCACTATAGTAGGTTTTAAAATACCAGTTTGACAAAACTTGAATTAACTGCTTATTTTTCATTGCCTTATTGGCTACAAAGAATGGTAAACTGGCAATTCCAAGGTGCTGTAAGGCTGCATCAAGTCGTACTCCTGTATGATTCGCCGCGTAGCGACCTTTGACATGGACTGAAAGGTTTTTGTTCCCTTGTTGAAATTTCCATTTTGAATCTATTGCTTGCTCACCCAAATAGATACACTGATGTTCTTTCAAATCGTGTGGATGCTGAGGTGTACCAAACCTTGATAAATACTCAGGCGTTGCACAAATTACATGGTCTATTTCTAAAAGTTTACGGCCCATCAAACCATCATGTGGCTTCTCTGTAATACGAATAGCTAGGTCGACTTGATCTTCAATTAAATCAACATAACGATCTTCTAATAGTAGTTGAATATCAATTTTAGGATAAAGTCTCAAAAATTCAGGTAAATAGGGGTGAATTAGATAATGCCCAACGGCCTTAGGCACACTCATTCGAATTTGACCTTGAGGTTCTGAGTGAAATTTTTCCGAACTTTCCATTACGGCTTGAGCTGCATTCACCATATCTAGGCAACGCTCGTATACAGCTTGTCCACTTTCACTTATACGTAACTTACGAGTGGTTCTTTGTAGTAGCCGGGTCCCTAATGCTTTTTCCAAACGCGAAATAGCTCGACTGATTGCGGAAGGTGTTGTTCCAAACTGACGCGCTGTTTCAGAAAAACTGCCTGTTTCTACCACTGTTACAAATGTCACCATTTCATTCAGTAAGTTTAAATTTTGATTTGTGCTCATGAAGCAAAAGTTATTTGATAATTTTCTAGATTATCACCCCATAGACAAAGTTATACAATTTTTTCATATTTAGATATGGTTATTATTTCATGATTAAACATCTTTATTTATCTGGTGTTACTGAAAGTTTCGTCGAAGTTGTGGCTTGTACTTTACTGGAAAATGGTCAATTTGAAATTAAATTAGAAAACACGCCATTTCATCCTCAAGGTGGGGGACAACCGAGTGATACTGGATATATTGCAGAGAGTGAAGTTGTCCATGTCGCAATTGAAAATGGCACGATTATTCATCTATGTAAAAGTGCTGTAGCATTAGGTCGAGTATATGCAAAAGTTGATATTCAAGCCCGTCGACTCCACAGTCGTTTGCACAGTGCAGGACATTTGATTGGACATATTGTTGAAAGTTATGGTTGGCAACCAATCAAAGCACAACACTGGCCAAATAATTCAAAAGTACAGTTTTTGGCGACCCAAAACAGTGAACCTGTGGATTCTATGTATTTAGAAACTCGTCTACAAGCCTTTATCGATGCAGATTTAGCAGCAAAGATTACCCTTAATGAGAATGGATTTCGTGAAATTCAGTTTGGTGAATTGAATGCCTATCCTTGTGGTGGAACGCATGTTCTATCTTTATCGGAAGTTGGTAACGTCAAAATTATTAAAATGGAAATAAAGAAAGGCAAACTCACCGTACATTATGCCTTAGCTAAGGGTATTTTAGGATGAATGTCTATTACCATGAGTTTCTTACGCTAACCCTCATACATTTTCTTGCAGTCATTATTCCAGGTCCCGATTTCATTATTAGTGTGCGGCAAAGTACCCAACACGGTTATCGAATCGGCTGTATAACCGCAGTAGGAATTGGTTGTGGCATTTCCGTTCATGTGTTTTATACCCTTATGGGTGTTGGGCTAGTTCTGTCTCAAAATCATATTTTCATGAGTCTTTTTCAAATAATCGGTGCCTTATATTTACTCTATTTAGGCTGGAATTGTTTGAAAGGTGGGTCGACACCAATTGAAATCAATATGGATGTTACCTCTGAACACAGAACGATATCTTATCATCAAGCGTTCATGACTGGTTTTTGGACCAATGCACTGAACCCGAAGGCCACCATTTTTTTCTTGGCCATTTTCACCAGTATAGTCAGCACAACAACACCGTTATATATACAGATCCTGTATGGTGAGTGGATGTGTTTGGTAAATACTTTGTGGTTTATTGCAGTCAGTTTGATTTTTACGCAGCCTAGAATCAGATCAGGCTTTCTGAAATATAATTCTATTTTAGAAAAAGTTATGGGCGTGTTACTGGGTGCAATCGCAATACGGTTAATTTTAGGGATTGAGTTCTAATCATCAATAAAGCATAAAGATATGATAAGGCATTTGAAATTATGGTAATAAAATTTAAATCATTAAAATACAACGAGCTAAGAGGATTAAAACTGCAAATCTTTTGATAGATGCAGTCAATAGCTTAAACTCTTCTAAAATTTTTGACTTTACACCAACAAAATCGAATGTTTGGGGAGAAGTCATGTTTGAGGAAGGTTTCCAGCCATTCGATTATAAATAGTATTAACCTGACTCAAACAAAGAAAGAGCTGATTTTTCGCTCTTACTTTGTTTCTAAACACTTATTTTTTATTACAATTTACAGCTAAAATTCTCGGCTTGCTCACTGTCTCCCTGACCGTTATAACGTGCGATTAAAGGATATGGGCAAAGTGGGCGTGTACGAGTGGCCGACCAATCGGTAGGTAATTCAGTATTCACTTGCCCACTGGCATTGCCTTCACCCCGTGCTCCAGCAATGATTCGATCTGGCGCCTGACCATATTCCACCCAATTGACCAAGGCTGTGAGTGCATCAAACTGATCGGTTGAGATACCACCACGAGAGTGATTCATGCCTGGAACACGAAAAAAACGAACAAAACTTGGAGCATTGCCAGAGGCGTTATTTGGATATTTTTGTAGTAATTTATCGTACCAGTTCTGGGTGTCATCTACAGAAAATACACCGTCAGCAGTGCCCTGAACTACAATCATTTTACCGCCACGTGCAAGGAGTTTATCCAAATTCAACTCATCAGGTGGAATCATAAAAGACATGGCACTTTCTGGGTAGGTTTCATTGGTGGCAGATAATTTTGCATAGTCCACATCAAAATTAAAGTTGAAAGCAAATTGGCGAGAATTGAGCATAACGTCTGGATTTGGTGGAACCTGAAAAATGATTCCGACTGCAACTGGGTCACGTGCTGTACCAACAGATGAATCAAATTTCCAACTCGCCCAATTACTGCCGATCAGCCCCGGATCAAACGGTTGTGTGGCATATAATGCTTCACCTGTTGCATTTACAGGACCCTGATAGATATTGGCAAGCACATCAATTTGATCTGTAGATAAACAACTGCCATCTCGTGTGCTAGAACATACTGGAACATCGCGGTGAATATCAAATGCCGTACGACAAGCTTCAACGTCTTGGACTAAACCATCTGTAATACCATCAAGTCCATCACATTGATTTAAAATAGCTTGCGCCAGCACTTTCCGTTCAGATAGGGTGAGGGCTGTTCTTAAATCGTTTTCATCGGTAGCCACTCGGCGTAATTGTTGCGCCGTATAAAGTTGGGCTGCCGCAGCACGTGGCAAATGGAAACCCGGTGTACTGGCAAGAATCCCATCATACTGATCTGCTAGACGTGTTGCCGCCATCATGGCATGTCGACCACCGTTTGAAGTTCCACCTGCATAAGAACGATCTGGCAATTTTCCATAAGCGGCTTGAATCAGATTTTTCGCCATTGGCGTGAGTTTAGTGATTGCGCCATACCCATAGTCAATTCGAGCTTGTGGGTCTAAGCCAAACAATGGGTTTTGGGCTGCATTGTGTCCCGCATCAGATGAAATAACAGCAAAGCCATCATGCAGGGCATTGGTCAATGGGCCACCGCTGCCCACTTGCCCCGTTGCTGTCGCAATATTGCCATCTGTACCACCATTCCCCTGATAAAGGAAACGACCATTCCAATCTAGAGGTAAGCGCATTTCAAAACCAATTTGATAGGTTTGACCATCTACGGGACTGACGCGTGGATACATGTAGCCTGTAATTAAGCAATGTGCAGCGATGTCTTGCCCCGCAACCTTGAGGCTGCCCGCTTCTTGTAAAGTTGCTGAAGTGATACTGGTGTTTGCATAGTGAAAGCCATTTAAATCTGTACAAGCACCTTTTAAATTGGTGCCCACAGCAGGCGTCACTTGCGGAATTGATACTGTCGCTTGTGGCGTATTTGAGCTGTCATTATCGCTACAGGCTGAAAGACCAATACATAAGGTCAATACACTTAACGGTGTGAACCAATTTTTTTGTTTTAAATTTTTTTGCATTATTGAAATTCCATATCAATCAATGTTGAAGGTTAAGATTGGAGAACCATGAAATTGGCGGTACTTCGTGCAATCATTTTTTGGTTTTGCCATGCTTCGCTTTCAAGGCTCAGAATGGCTTTGCCTTGTTTGGTAAAGCGGCATTTGGTGAGTACAGTTCCCACTTGGCAGGGACGTAAAAAATCCATAGTCAAGTTAATGGTGGTTGCTGGAGTTTGATTATTGGCAAGATAAGCAAACAGCCCCATCACATCATCTAGCATGGCACAGACCATGCCACCTTCTACACTGCCTCGCGGATTGGTAAAGCTGTCCAATGCGACATAACTAATTTCTAGTTCAGTCTGGTCAGCATTCCATTGGATATTATGACCTCCCAGAAGATGATGAATGGGGGGAAGGTTTGTTAAAGTGCTTGGAGTCATAATGAAAGATCCGTTCCTCGAATAATGACGAAAAGATAGATAGAGCTTCGATGCTTATTGCAGCGTGTAAGCGTCATAAATTACGGCTTTGCCTAAACGCATGGCACTCCCGACGGCAACAGTTTGATTCAGCCACGCATATTTGGGTGAGCTGGTTTCAAATTGCATGGTGATTTTGAAATAGTATTTGTTCGGGTCGACATCTTTACCTTGCGCCAGTTGTTGCAGCACTTCTTTTGAGCCATGTCGATAACCTTTGGTTTGTAAATAAATTAAAGCGCCATCATCTGTTTCTAACAGGTAACGTGTATCAATAATGGCAAGTCCTTGATTGTCCACAATTTGCCAATCTGCTCCATTATTTAAAATTCGACCTTTGAGTTGTTTCCCCTGGAAGGTGCCACCTGTAATTGGAATTATTCGACGTTTGCCGCTATCGCTAGTGGTTCCAAGCTCCCAAACAGGTGCATTCAAATCCACGCTAAATTGAGCCAGTGGTTCTAAATGAGGTACTGGCGGATGGTATTGCGTTTCAGCATAGCTCTGGCTGAATAAGCTCAGGCCAAAGCAAAGTCCGAGTATTTTTTTCATTAGAATTTTCTCGCAAAAAAAAAAGAGGTTCTGGCAACAGCAGAACCTCAAGGCATTATTTAAATTTCCAAGTGTAGTCAATGTTAATACGTGTTTCGTTGGACGGTTTGATGTTGGCGGTTGAGAGCATGTTGTTGTCATACATGGCGTAGCGAGCACGTAAACCTAGATTTTTTAATGGCCCGTTTTGCACGGTATAACCAATGTCAAAATCGGTTTCGTGTTCTTTTAAATCGGTTCCACCCAAATTTGGTGCATAAATATTATCGCCTGTGGTGTAACGGGTCATGAAACGTAAACCTGGTACATAGTTTTTGAAGTCATATTCATAACGGAAGCTATAAACACGCTCTTTGGGATTTAAAAATTCCGCAGGCCAAGTATCGATCAGTAGCCCCGTTTCTCCGCCCGTTAAATATGGAAATGCTGTGTCGCCACTATGATGAAAAGTCGCCAAAATAAATTTGTGATTTTGATGTTTCAGTTCAAAATAACCATGAATCAGGTCGTTATCCACCAAACCTGCTTTGGCTTGCCCATCTTCACGGCTGCGGTAGTAACGTAATTGTGAGCTAAAATTATTGCTGTCATTGAATTTGTGATTATAGGTAATGCCAAACATGGACTGGTTATATAGATCCTCTACATCCATATAAAAACTGGTCAGTTTGGTACTTGGAATAAGCTGATAATGACCACCTAGATAATACAGTTGGTCGGTATCGGCACTTTTAAAGCGACCATTGACTGCTGAAATGCGCAGATTTTCCCAGTTAGTTGAATCACGATGATTGACCTGATCGATATACGCCGATTGAAAATCCAGATTTGGAATATCTTTCGATTCTAAGGAAATGCCTCGGTAGGTTTGTGGTAATAAACGGGCAGGTGAGGCAACCAGTACAGGGTTCATTGGTCGAAGTGTTCCAACCTTTAATTCAGTTTTACTGATTTTAGCTTTACCTGTGACTCCAATTTCCCCATAACTGGAAGCAGGTTCATTGGTCACAGTATCTCGTGGTAAATTTCCTGTTCCTGCATAGTCAGCACTAGCATCCAATTTCAACCCAGCCGTCGCTAAAATATCTATCCCAAAACCAATTGTTCCTTCGGTATAGCCTGAATTGGCTTTTAGAATAAATCCTTGTGTCCAGTCTTTAGCGGCTGGGTATTTAGACTGCTCTTGATAATCTCGATCGAAATAAAAATTTCGCGTGGTTAAATCGACTGTGCTGTTATCAATAAAGTTACCAGCAAATACTGAACTGGAGAGCATAAGGGTAGAGTACATCCATAATTTAGACTGCATTGCATTTCTTCCTGAAATATCATTGTTGTTTTACATGCAGACCTCAAACCAAGGTCTGTTCTTCATTTGTCGTTTAAACGAATTATTTTCCGAGCATTTCCCGCGCGACAATTTCTTTCATAATTTCATTGGTGCCGCCGTAAATTTTTTGCACACGCGCATCGACAAAGAAACGTGAAATTGGATATTCCTGCATGTAGCCATAACCACCAAACAATTGCAGTAATTGATCAATCACATCGCATTGAGTATCGGTAATAAAGCATTTCAAGGCAGCAACATGGCTGACACTTAACGCATCTCGACTATATTGTTCCGCACATTGATCGACAAAGGCCTGAGCTGCTTTGGCTTTAATTTGCGTGTTGGCCAACACAAAACGCGTGTTTTGCATGTGACTTAAAGGTTGACCAAAGGCTTTTCGTTGCTGAACATAATCACTGGTGAGTTCAATCGCACCTAAAATTGAACCCAATGCCATCATGGAAATACTTAAACGTTCACGGGGCAATTCCTGCATGAGGTAGGCAAAACCTTGACCTTCTTCTCCCAGTCTTTGATTCTTAGGTACTTTGACCTGATCGAAAAATAACTCAGCGGTGTCTTGGGCATGGAGTCCAATTTTTTTCAGAGATCGCCCTTTTTCAACACCTTCTAATGTAGCATCAACCAATAATAGGGAAATACCCTTTGCTCGAGCTTCAGGATTTGTTTTTGCCACCAAGACAATGAGGTCGGCATGTATCCCATTGGAAATAAAGGTTTTTGAACCATCCACCAGATAATGGTCATCGTTCAAAATGGCTTGAGTACGAATGGCTTGTAAGTCAGAGCCAGCATTGGCTTCCGTCATGGCGATCGCAGTCACCACTTCGCCAGTAACCATTTTGGGTAGCCAATATTGCTTTTGTTCTTCACTGCCTAAGTTTTGAATATATGGAGAAACCAGTTCATTTTGTCCACCAATTGCAACAGCCAAGGAGGTAAAACCTGCTTGTGCAGTTTCCTGTACCAGCATCAGAGAATAGTGAATGGGGGCGCCATAACCGCCATATTCTTCAGGTACATCCACACATAAAAAGCCGTTTTCACCTAACTGGTTCCATAATTGTCTCGGAATCAGACCATCTTCTTCCCATTGCTCATAATGTGGAGTGACAAACTCTTTCAAAAAGCGGCGATAGTTATCGCGAAACAGTTCAAATTCAGTATCTTGTTGCATACTTAACCTTTTTTTGGCAAAAGTAAGGGTAAAGCCCAAAATAAATTGAGTTTTTTTACTGTTATTTCAGTGATTTAGTTGTTTAAAGTTGGGACTCGAATAATCAGCGAATTATCGGTCTGTTTTTGATACAACTCTTCAATTTTCTCGGCACGACGCTTAATAATATTGCCTTGATTGAGATTACCTTTATCGGTGACTTCACCCGCATCCAGTTGCGGTGGTTCAGTTTGCAGATACAGCATAGAAACGCGATTGGAACTTCCTGTTGCATCTTTGTTGTAGTGCATCAAGAATTGACGGAACCATTGCTGGATTTTTGGATGTTTCAAAATTTCTTCAGCGCGATGTTCTGATAAAGACAGCCCTGCATAATCGGCACAGGCATCCAGTTTGGGAAAAATTAAAAAACCAATCGCGTTTAGGTTAGACCCCGTAATACAGACATCTTGAATCAGTAAATTTCCCTGAATCAGCACTTTATTGCGTAAGGTACCAACATTTACAAACGTGCCTGTATTGAGTTTAAAGTCTTCTGCAATACGGCCATCGTACATCAAGCCCTGAGTTGGATCATTGACATCGACTAAGCGAACCGCATCTCCAGTATGGAAAAAGCCTTCTTCATCAAAGACTGTACTTTGCTGATCTTCATTTAAGCGCCAATAACCTTTCATGACATGTTTGCCACGGACACAGAATTCAAGTTTATCGCCATATGGAACCAATTTGATTTCACAGCCGGGTGCAGGGTAGCCAATAAAGCCTGCCATAACACGCGGGCCTGTGGTAAAGGCACAAGAGGGGGCTGTCTCGGTCATGCCAAGGCCACTCATAATGCGGATTTTTTCACCGCAATGTTGCTGTGCAATTCGGTCTAATCGATTCCAACCCGCTTCGGATAAAGCAGCACCGGCAAAGAATAGAATTTTCACTTTGGCAAAAAAGCGATCACGCAATTCAGCATCTTTTTCCAGTGCATCGGTGAGTTCTTCCCAACCTTTGGGTACATTTAAATAAACTGTGGGTGAAATTTCTTTTAAGTTTCGAATCGTCTCATCGAACTTGCCTGCAACAGGTTTACCATCATCGATATAGATAGTGCCGCCGTTATATAAGGCGATCCCGACATTGTGGCTACCACCAAAGGTATGATGCCAAGACAACCAATCGAGTAATACAGGTGGTGTTTCTTCAAACTCTGGGAAAGTTTGTAATAACATTTGCTGATTTACACTTAACATCAAATGTGTAGTTGGAACAGCTTTCGGTAGTTTAGTCGAACCAGAAGTAAACAAAAATTTGGCAATTTGATGTTCGTCTAAACTTTGATAATGCTCTTGCACATTCGTGACAGGCGTATCTAATAGTTCTTGAAAGGCAGTGCAACCATGTTCGCCTAGAATCCCTTTATTGGTAACAACTTCAATCTCCGTTTGGGCGCAACTTTGAATGGCTTTAGCAAAAGCCTGACCATCATTGGCATAAACCATACCCGGAGTAAGTACATCGAAAACATGTTTGAGTTTGCCAAAATCTTGTGAAATCAGTGAATAAGCAGGGGATATGGCAGAAAATGGAACACCAGCCAACATCGCAGCCATCGACAGCGTTAAATGCTCAAGATCATTGCCCGATAAAATAAGCAAAGGGCGCTGCTCGCTCAAATTGCGATTATGTAAGGCTTGGGCAATATGCCATGCACGTTGCAAGGTGTCGGCATAACTGAGTTTAACCCACTCACCTTGAGTATTCCGTTTTGCCGCAAAAATATGCTCTGGTTTGGTTTGTGCAAAATGAATCAGGCGATCAGTCAGTTTTTGCGGATAGCTGTTTAGTTGTTCTTTCGGATGCAGATACAAAACCTGATCTTTGTAGACGTAATCAATATCATGACGCCCAAGTTTTACCAGTCGTTCGCGATCTTGTGATTGAGTGGCATTCATTTGCATTGTTTTTCACTCCATGGAAAGCGCATCACTGCGCTTTTATATTTTTTGCATCATGCAATTTATATTTTATTTCTACGCCAGTCCAAGCCTTAAATTGGATAATGGCGAGGCTGGGTTTGAATGGTAATCCAACGTAATTCGGTAAATTCTGCAATCGAAGCCTTACTGCCAAAGCGTCCGTATCCACTGGCTTTGGTTCCACCAAAAGGCATTTGTGCTTCATCGTGTACGGTTGCACCATTAATATGGCAAATACCTGAGTCAATTTGTTTTGCAACATCCAGTGCTTGTGCAATATTTTGACTAAACACGGCAGCAGATAAACCAAATTCACTGTCATTGGCAACGGCAATGCCTTCTTCAACGTTGCTAAAGCGTTGTACCGTGCAAACAGGGCCAAAAGATTCTTCACGATATAGCAGCATTTCGGGTTGAATATTTAAAACCAAAGTTGGTTGCATGGTGGTGTCTTGTATTTGAATGCCGAGCGGTAAATTTGCCCCTTTACTTTGCGCATCCTCAAGTAAATGTCGAATGCGATTTGCAGCGCGCTGGCTTTCCAATACCCCAAGAGTGTGCCCTTTAAATGCTGGATTTCCTGCATGAATGGTACGGGTCTTTTCAATCAGTTTTTCAATAAATTGATCTGCAATCCCATCTTGAACGAGTACACGTTCGGTAGACATACAGATTTGCCCTTGGTTGAAAAAAGCACCAAATGCAACTGCATTGACAGCCTCATCAACATCAGCTTCATTCAACACCACTACAGGCGCTTTTCCACCAAGTTCGAGTAGAACAGGTTTTAAATATTTGGCCGCGGTTTCTGCAATAATTTTTCCGACTTTGGTAGAGCCAGTAAAATTAATTCGTTTGACCGCAGGGTGCGAAATCAAGCGTTCCACAATTTGTGGTGCGTCTTCAGCAGCATGAGTAATGACATTTACCACACCATCGCCAAGTCCTGCTTCATGCAACACTTGACCAATTAAACGCTGTGTTGCAGGGCAAGCTTCAGATGCTTTGAGTACCACAGTATTACCACAGGCCAGTGGCATTGCTAATGCACGAGTCGGTAAAATTACAGGAGCATTCCAAGGCGCTATGCCAACTACAACGCCACACGGAACACGGATCCCCATTGCCATATTTCCCGGCACATCAGACGGAATAAGACTGCCATCCATTTGTGTGGTCATGGCTGCTGCTTCACGCAACATGTTGGCAGCAAGGTGGACATTAAACCCATACCATGTCGCAGTTGAACCTGTTTCACGCATCCCAATTTCAATAAATTGATCTGTTCTTGCATCCATCAAGTCCGCTGCTTTGAGTAAACGTAAGCGACGTTCAGTAGGAGAAAGTTTCGACCAAATAGGAAAAGCCTTTTCCGCAGATGCTATTGCTAAATCAACATCGGCTAATGTCGCAGCCGCCGCAACACTGGCGACTTGACCATCAATAGGACTAATCCGTTCAAATGTTGCCTGATTCGATGCATCGACAGATTGCCCGTGAATGAGCAATTGCACCGTAGGACTGTTTGGCATGTCTATAGATTCATCTTGTTTTAACTGTACATTGTTCATGGGTTGTATCCTTACTTAACCATTTAAAAAAACCAGAAATTAGCCAGTACGCTTGTAGCTTTGTAAACCTGGTTTAATTGATTTTTCATCTAGGAATTGTTTCAGACCTTCTTGGCGTCCGCCTTCGGTATCGCGATGGTTACATTGATCTAACTTGGCATATAAATAATCTTCATTTTGATCCCAAGTGAGTTCACGACAGCGTTTAAAGCCATTCTTCGCAGTACGCAATACCACAGGGTTTTTCTCTAGTAAAATATTGGCAAGTTCAGTGACTTCTTCTTTAAGTTGAGCCAAAGGCACACTTTTATTGACCAAGCCCATATTTTCCGCTTCTTTTCCGCTGAAAGTCTTGCCCGTCATAATGTAATACAGAGAGGTACGGTGTCCAACAGTATCAGCCATTGCTTTACTGACCAAGTTGCCCGGTGGAATTCCCCAGTTAATTTCAGATAAACCAAAGGTTGCTTCGTCTGCTGCAATAGCCAGATCACAAGCCACTAACGGGGAGAAGCCGCCACCGAAACACCATCCATTAACCATAGCGATGGTTGGTTTTGAATACATACGCAATAATTGCCACTGCCAGCGACAAGAATCACGGCGGATACGCTCTTGTACAATTTCTGGTTGGCTATCCACTTCACGGAAATATTCTTTCAAATCCATGCCCGCAGTCCATGAATCGCCAGCACCTGTAAGAACTACCACGCGAGCCTCTTGATCCAGTTCGATAGTTTCCAATACATCAATCATTTCACGATTCAATGTTGGACTCATGGCATTTTTCTTTTCTGGGCGATTGAATGTGACCCATGCAATTCCATTTTGAACTTTAACATCAACGGTTTCCCAGCGCTTTTCATATGTCATGTGCTTACTCCTTGAATGACAGTTTGTTTGTTCTGTATCCAACATAATATCAGTTAAACTTACATTCAAGTGTTTTTTGAAAAATTTCAAATAAAATTTATAAATCAATGAAAAATATAAAAATTAAATATTATTTAAAATTATATTTAAAATTACTATTGATTTTTTAATCAGTCTAACTGATATTTTATTGGGTGTTCAATGAACAGCACAAAACAACAAAATCTAATGGAAATAACTGTGAAAAAAGGATTGAACTATGGAAAAAGTGTTACATCCGTCAGGAAAGGCGAAAATCACTTTATTGCTGTGTTTTGCCATCGCCATCTTTGAAGGTTTTGATCTTCAATCCATGGGGGTTGCAGCACCGCGCATGCGCGCAGAGTTTATGTTGGATAATGCACAAATGGCCTTGGCTTTTAGTGCAGCAATTTTAGGTACTTTGCCAGGTGCTATTATTGGAGGAAGACTGGCAGATATTATTGGTCGTAAAAAAGTATTAATTTTTAGTATTTTACTCTTCGGAGTCATGTCTTTAGTGACTGCTTTTGCAGCTAATTATGAACTCCTGTTAGTCATTCGCTTTCTAACCGGTTTAGGAATGGGTGGTGCCTTACCCATGATGATTACTTTGGCATCTGAGGCAGTTTCATCTGACCGTAAAGGAACTGCGGTCAGTGTGATGTATAGCGGTATTCCATTTGGAGGGCTATTAACTTCGGTGGTTGCCATGATGTTGGCAGGAGATGCAGAGTGGCGTCATATTTTTTATGTCGGCGGTATTGCACCGATTTTATTAATTCCGTTGTTGTTAAAATTATTGCCTGAATCTAGCGATTATTTGCAAAGAAAAACCCAAAGTCAGCAAACCACATCTTTTATGGAAGTACTGTTTGCCAAAGACCGTCGTATGTCGACCATTCAGATTTGGATCAGCTTTTTCTGTACCCTCGTTGTGCTGTATTTCTTGTTGAACTGGTTGCCACTGTTGATGGGCGCTCAAGGGCTTTCAAAATTAGAGGCAAACTATATTCAAATGGGCTACAACGTAGGCGGCATCTTTGGTTCAATCTTGATGGGTATGATGCTTGATAAAATGCGCATGAGTTTCGTGATCAAATTTATCTATTTGGGTATTTTGGTTTCACTGTGCTGTTTGTCCTTTTCTCCTACTGTGGCTTTACTGGCGTTATCAGCAGTGGGTTGTGGCTTGTTTATTGTGGGTGGGCAATCAGCATTGTATGGTCTGGCAGCGATGTACTATCCGACCGAAATGCGTGGTACGGGTGTGGGTGCAGCAGTGGCAATTGGGCGCATCGGCTCATTTGCAGGTCCACTCTTGGCAGGATTTTTACTGTCGATTGGTAAAAGTGCCACGATTGTAATTGGCTCAAGTATTCCTGTTATTCTGATCGCGGCGATTTCTGCTTTGATGCTTGTCAGAAAGCCTAAACAGCCTGTACAGTTAATACAAAGTTCGACAGCTCGATAAGTCCAAGGAAGTATGGGAGTCTACTCTCATACTTTTTTTAGTTTTAGCTTTTGTGATGAAAATTATGATGCGTTCAAATATCGTTGATAAAAAAATAGAAGATGGTCCACGCTTAAGCTATACCATCGCACGTATAGATCGAGTAATTAGTAAATATTTAACAGAACATTTAAAAGATTTAGACATCACTTTGCCTCAGTTCACGGCCTTATCTGTTTTAGCCTCTAAAAATAATTTATCGAATGCCAAGCTTGCAGAACGTTCGTTTATTAAGCCACAGTCGGCCAATAAAATTTTGCAAGATTTATTGCAACAACAATGGATTGAGAAAACGCCAGATCCAACTCATGGTCGTCGTATTTTGCTTACTGTAACAGAAACTGGTTTGGCTAAATTAGCCGAGTGCAATGCAGTGGTTGAAGCGTTGGAAAGTAAAATGTTGCAGGGAGTTGATATGAATTTGGCTTATTTAATTCGCAATAATTTAGACATTATGGTCAATAACTTAAAACAATCTCAAGTTGAAGCACCTTCAGAGTAAATCAAAAATTAAGCTTTAATATCCCAATGCATATCATGTAGACCTTTTCTCTATTCAAAATGTATTGTCACTTGAGGATTGAACTTGTTAGCATGACTTTGAAATATTTGAACAAGTGTGGCTAGGATGTCTTCAGGACAACAAGTATTAATTAAATTAAGAAAAATGATTATCGCAGGTGAACTTGAAGGCGGTAGTCGCATTGCAGAAATTCCAACAGCAGAGTTGCTTGGGGTATCCCGTCAGCCTGTACGTATAGCTTTTCGACTTTTAGAACAAGAAGGACTGTTGATTAAGAACCCAACCCGTGGTTATACCGTTCGTGAAATTTCAAATGAATTGGTCAATGATGCTTTGGAAGTTCGCGGCGTACTCGAAGGCTTAGCAGCCAAAACTTTAGCCGAGCAAGGTTTATCGGACGTACAGCAACAAACCCTCAAAAACTGTATAGAACAAATTGAACAGCTTTTTGCAGAACATACCGAATTTGGGGATGCAGAATTAGAGCGTTATCATGAATTTAATGTGATTTTTCATGACACGATTATTCAAGGTGCGCAAAATATTGCACTTATTCAAGCCTTGGCAAAAAACAATCAATTGCCTATGGCTTCCGTTCAAGCCATTACTTACGATGAATCACGAGCCTTATCTGAATATCGTCGCTTACACTACGCACATTTGCAGCATTGCTCTATTTATGAAGCTTTACTTCAGCGCCAGTCAGGTCGTGCCGAAACTTTAATGCGAGAACATAGCAGTGTCGCTTTACTCGGTGAAACCGTAAAAAAAATATTGACTGAAGTGTAATGAAAAACTCCTGCTCAATGAATTTGGGCAGGAGTAAAATGAGTATTCCTATAGCTCAATTACCAAATGTTTGGATTTAGCGCGAGAGCAGCAAGGTGTGAACTGATTATTCAAGGCACGTTCTTCGTCAGTCATAAATACATCCCGATGATCTGGAACCCCTGAAACAACACGGGTAATACAAGTACCGCAAATACCTTGTTCGCAAGATACAGGCACATCAAAACCATGTTCTAACAAGGCTTGAGTTACGGTCTGTTCTGCATGAATTTCAATTCGCTTTCCTGTGCCAGCAATTTCCAAAGTAAATGCTTCATCGTTTTCCTGCTTGCTTTGTTGTGCAACAAAATGCTCTTGATGCAGTTGTTCTGGTTGCCAACCTGCTGTTTCAGCTGACTGCATCACAAATTGCATAAAGCCTGTTGGCCCGCAGACATACAAATGTTTAATCACATCGGGTTGTTGTAATACGTTTGCCATATTACATTCAGTATCAACCCGATTTTGAATGTGAAAATGAATCTGCTCTGCAAAGTGTTGGGTTAAATTGCCATAAAAGGCGATCATTTCATGGCTACGTACGAAATAATGCAACTCAAATGGAATATTCTGTGCTTTTAAACGATAAGCCATTGAAAGAATAGGGGTAATTCCAATTCCCCCTGCAAACAATACAGCTTTTTTTGTATTGCGATGCAATACAAATAAATTACGAGGCTGCCCAATACTTAATACATCACCTTCTTGATAGTCATTATGTATGCAGCGTGAACCTCCACGTGAATTTTCATCGTGTAACACCCCAATCACATAGCGATTGTTTTCACTCGAACAATTAGAAAGTGAATATTGTCGTGTAAGTCCATTTTTAAGATGGACATCAATATGCGAACCTGCCTCAAAGCGCGGCAAAGCCGAGCCTGAGCTGGAAACCAGTTCAAATGCACGAATGGAAGGGGTGAGTTGATGAATCTTATTGATAATCACGTCCATGTTTTTATCCTTAAATCACATGAATATTTGGAAATTTGACCACTTCAATTGGGGTTGCAGCCTGTCTTTCTTCACTCAATAAGCGCTCAATAATTTTGCGTGATTGAACTCCGCCCGCATCAATATTAAGCATCAGCAGTTTGCGCTGCGGATTATTGAGAATGTTTTGTTGTTGTTGCTCCAACATTTCCAAATCTTCCGTAAAGATTTTGCCTTGTCCTTCACGAATTTGATCGGTGAGTTCGATATTTTCAGGCTGGAAGTTGCGTGCCATGCCCCAGAAATACCAATGAGAGGTTTCTGTTTCAGGCGTAATAAAATCCACCACGATTGAAGACACTTTTTTGTCTTTAGGGGCGTCATAGCCACCATGACCTGCATGAGCAACACCTACTTCAATATGCACATTACTTGGGGCGAAAAAATGACAACGCTGCCAACGATCTACAGGTACATCATCTGCGAGATGATTGCCACGAAGTGCCATTTGCCAAAAAGGAGGGGCAATCACATTATCCATATAACGTTCGGTAATGACATGATCGCCATCCACTTTGGTGATCGGTAAGGATTCATCAATTTCTTTTTGCCCAATACTGCTGGAATGCACATAGGTTTCATGAGTTAAATCCATGAGGTTATCAATCATTAGGCGATAGTCACAATGAATGTGGAACAAGCCACCGCCATAACTCCATTCAGGGTGATCTGCCCATTCCAGTACAGGCAGTTTGGATTCATCGGCTTGATCTTTTTCACCCGGCCAGACCCAAATAAAACCGAACTTTTCCACCACTGCATAGGCTTTATTACAGGGGAAACCATTGACTCGCTGTGCGGGCATAGCAATGGTTTTTCCTTCGCAGCCCATGACCAGTCCATGATAACCGCAGACCAAATTTCCATCTTCAACATAGCCGAGTGAAAGTGGTGCGCCACGATGTGGACAAAAGTCCTCGACAGCAGCCACTTTATTTTCTTTGCCACGGTAGAAAACAATTTTTTCGCCGCAGATAGTACGACCGAGGGGCTTGTCTTGGATTTCTTCAGGACGGCATGCAACATACCATGCATTTTTTATGAACATTGTAATGACTCCTTGTCAATTATTGGATCCAATTTATGTCGATTTAATGGTCTTGTCAAATGCCATTTGGCATTTTTTATGATTTTTAGTTTGTAATTTATTGGTTTTAGCGAATTCTATATTTTATGAAGTTTACTTTATGGATCCACTTTTCCATTAAATTTAGATTCTTGGGCTTTCTGATAAATGGATCCATATATCATGATTTTGAAACTTTTAAAATCATTTTTGCCTTTATGTTAATAATAACCCCAATTTAATAATTTGATTTATATCATTTTTTAACAATGACATAAAAAACCAAATAAATTGGTTGATTTTATGGATCCAATTATACAGTATAGAAAAAGAGCAGGATGCTTCATAAAAATGATCTGTACATCAGATCACTTTAATTCTTAATTATCCCTTCAAGGCAATTATGGATATGGATATGCATAATCACCCAATGTTGTGTTCCTACATGGTCGTGTGTATTTCCGTTCCTAATTGGGAGATACACAATGCAAAGAAACGTTTTAGACGAAATCAACCACAATAAAATGAGCCGTTATCAATGGTTCGTGATTCTGATTTGTATATTTCTGAATGTCATTGATGGCTTTGACGTTATGGTGATGGCATTCACAGCACCTTCAGTATCCGCAGAATGGGCGTTGTCTGGCGCACAAATCGGGATATTACTCAGTGCAGGCCTATTTGGCATGGCCGCAGGTTCTATTTTCTTGGCACCTCTAGCAGACAAAATAGGTCGTCGCTTCTTAATTCTAATTTGTTTGATTGTTTCTGGATTAAGTATGTCAGCATGTGCATTGGTTCAAAACCACATGATGTTGGCTATTTTACGCTTTATTACAGGTGTTGGCGTTGGTGGGATTCTGGCGAGTAGTAACGTTCTGGCAAGTGAATATGCAAACGTGCGTTGGAGAAGTTTGGCAGTCAGTTTGATGTCTACAGGTTACGGTATTGGCGCAACTTTAGGTGGCGTATTAACGTTCTTCTTAATTGAACATCTAGGTTGGCGTTCAGTTTTTTTAGCAGGTGGTATGACAACACTGATCATGTTTGCCTTTGCTTTGTGGTTATTACCTGAATCACTGGATTATTTATTGGCAAAAAAACCTGCACGTGCGTTAGAAAATACCAATACGATTTTACAACGTATGCAGTTGCAGCATTTACAGGAGCTACCAGAGTATGCTCAAGTCGAACAGCAAAAGGGCAGTGATATAGCGAAATTATTTCGTGGTCATCAGGGGTTTCAAACCTTGTGTCTATGGTTTGCCTTTTTCTTGGTCATGTTTGGTTTTTACTTTGTAATGAGTTGGACGCCTAAAATTTTAATTGCAATGGGCATGTCGCCAGACCAAGGTGTCAGCACAGGAATTTTAATCAGTATCGGTGGTATTTTTGGTGCAGCAATTATTGGGCTTTTAGCTTCACGGATTAAAATTTTCTATGCGCTCAGCTTATTTTTAGGCTCAACAGCACTCTGTATTTTCCTATTTGTTGCTGTTTCATCGCAAGTCAGCATTGCACTACTGGTCGGTTTATTACTGGGCACACTCATTAACGGCTGTGTTGCGGGACTTTATTCAATCTCACCGACCATTTATGAGGCAGAGATTAGAAGTCGTGGTGTAGGTTATGCAATTGGGTTTGGGCGCATTGGAGCCATTTTATCTCCAACCATAGCAGGTCTATTTTTAGATCAAGGTATGAAGCCACAGCATCTTTATGCGTACTACGGCATTGTATTTATCTTGGCAATTTTCCTGATTTTAATCTTGGGTAAAGCGGTGTATCGACATCAAAAAACTCAAAATTATTCACTCAATACATCGATCTAAGTATCTGTTTAAAAATTAAAAGCTGAGATAAAAATGAAAAAGACATCTTTATGGATGGGGATCTGCTTGTGCCCAATTTTTGCCAACATGGCACATGCGCAGTTCATTGCAGATAGTCAGGCCGAAATCACATTGCGAAATTTCTATTTTGATCGGGATTATAAAAAAGATCCTTATCCTTACACTGCCGCTCGAGATTGGGCTCAGGGTTTTATATTCAAAGGACAATCGGGTTATACCGATGGAACCATAGGATTTGGTATAGATGTCCTTGCAATGGCTGGTTTTAATTTATTGGGAAGTCATGCAGATGATTATGCACGAACGGGCTTATTGGCTGTCAATTCGGACAATTCAAGAGATGATTATTATGGAAAAATTGGCGTAACTGGCAAAGTTCGATTGAGTCAAAATGAGCTTTTTGTGGGAGGTCTCGTTCCGCAGCTACCGACAATTTTTTCTTCACCAGCAAGATTATTCCCGCAAACTTATCGTGGTGTAAGATTGGTTTCTACAGAAATCCCTAAGCTGCAATTGGAAGGGTTTTATGTCGATAAAGTCCGTCAAAGAGATTCTATTCACTACACTGACGTCGGTATTGATAATATCAACCATCGCTTTGATCGGGCTGCAACCACTGATCAGTTCTTTACGCTTGGAGGAGTTTACCAACTCAGTGATGCTTATCGTATTCGTATGTATCATGCTGAATTACAGGATATTTATCAGCAACAATTTGTAGGTATTGTAGGTAAGTATCCTATTTCAGATCAGTATAATTTTTTAACCGATGTTCGCTTCTTTAAAAGTAATGATATGGGAAGCGAGAAAATAGGCACTGTAGATAATCGTCACTTAGGTGGATTGTTTGGCTTAAATACACAGGGACATACACTATCGATTGGCTATATGCAGTCTTTTGGTGATACAGGTCTGCCATTTTTATCGGGTGCGGAAAGCCCAGTTGTACTTGATTTTATGAGTTCGGATTACTCCAATAAAAATGAAAAAGTGGTTTCTTTGCGTTATGACTATGATTTTAAAAATGTCCGCCTTGGTGAAACTTCACTCAATGGTTTACGCTTTATGACGCGCTATGCCAAAGGAGATGACATTGATTTATTAACATATGGCGACCGACGTTTTGAAGAAGAATCCTTAGAGTTTGAGCTCGGTTATCGCATACCTGAAGGGAGTTTAAAAGGCTTAGGACTTAGAACACGTTTTTCTCATTATCGAAATGATATGCCAACCAATATGACCTTCCATTCCACAAATGAAACACGTATTAATGTGGATTATAGTTTTAAATTTTAATACGTTTTTCTTCTAGTCTTTTTAAAAGATAGCTTATTGAATATGAATATGAATATGAATATGAATATGAATATGAATATGAATATGAATATGAATAAGCTATCACACAGCGATCTAACTTATAAAACCAACTAATATAAATCAAAAACTTAGTCAAAAATCAATTTACCAAGAACAAAACTTCATTCAGTTTTTGACATCGTCCTATAAAAGCCCAAGATACCCAAAACAGGACCCAATAAAAGAATCCAGGCAGAATCTAAACCTATCTGATCAAAAGCATAGGTCGTAGATGCAATCGATACGATGGTTATCGCAAAGCCAATAGAATTTTGAATAGAGAGTGCTGCACCCAGTTTTTCTAGTGGGCATGCAACGGAAGCCAATGCAGAAAATTGTGGTGAATCTGCAATTACAGATGCACTCCATACAATTAGAACGATCAGCAAGGACCACGCAGGTAAATAACGCCAAGCAAATGCAAAAATCAGGCAAGATAGGCCAGAGAGAAATAAAGCACCCATTGCAACGCGATCACTACCATATGTCTTTGACCAGTATCCACCTAAAAGACAGCCAACAGCACCACATGCCATAATTAAAAATGTAGCCAATGGTACATTCGATAAGCCGAGGGCTTTTAAAACGCCAGAATGAGCAATAAAAAGAGGCAACATGGTCCAAAAAGCATATAACTCCCACATGTGACCAAAATATCCGAGAGCGGATGCTTTAAATTTTTTGATTTTAAAGACTTGGAATGCATTTTCAGTCGATATTCTTTTTTTAACGACCTGTGCAGATTGGTCATCACCCAATATAAAAATAAGCAATGCGGCAACTGAAGCCAAAATAGATGAAAAAGTAATGACATAATGCCAGTTTAAATTGGCTGATAAGCCATTCAGAGCATGGGGCAATGCCGTACCTAATGTAAGCATGGCAACCAAAAGTGCTAAAACTGCCCCAGCTCGATGAGGCGCCCACTGCACAATCAATTTCATCCCAATGGGGTAGATGCCAGCCAAACACAGACCCACGCAAAAGCGATAAATCATGCCATCGATTAAACCCTGCGCTAACCATGCAAAACATAAATTAAAAAAAGCACCTAATAGTGCTGCACCAGTAAAAATAAAACTCGCTTTAAAACGATCTGCAAAACCCGTAAAGGCAATCAAAAAGGTTCCAAGGATAAAACCTGCTTGTACAGCATTGGTCAACCAACCAATATCCGCAACAGTAATGTGCCATTCTTGAATTAAATTGGCTGCTGCACTATTTGCACTAAACCATAACGATGTACCAAAAAGCTGGGCAAAAGTAATAATCAAAATTGCATGTGAAGAAAAGAGGTGATGGGTTTTACCGCGTGACTTAAAATCCATACTCGCTATCCTTAGCTTGAGCGCATAAATAAAGTTTTTTTAGAGTAATGCTATTTGTTCTTGTGCAAATAAAAATTTCAATGCCTTATTCATTTTATCGCTATTTTATTATTCTGAAATTCAGTTTTCTTCATAAAGTATATCAATGCAATCAACCAATCTAAAGACTCACACAGCAAAATTTAAGTATTTAAAATATATAAGATTAAGTCAAAAATACTAGAAATTGAAAGAAGCTGCACTGTAGTGCAGCACAGTTTCTTCTGAATAATTTAACCTGCACAACCACAATCGATACTCGTTCCAGCATGTGCATTATCACCCATTGTTTGGTAGCCATCTCGTTTCCACCAATCTAGGCCGCCAATTAATTCTTTAACCTGAAAGCCTAGAGTCGACATTTTGAGCGCTGTTTTGGTCGAAGCATTACAGCCTATACCATCACAATAAGTGATATACAACACAGTTTGATCCAAATGAGCCAATGTCTCCTGCGTAATACTTCGATGCGGAATATTAATTGCATTTGGAATGTGCTCATGTTGATAGGCTAGAGCACTGCGCCCATCAACCACAATAATCTTTTGTCCCTGACTTAATGCTTCAAACAAATCCCATGAGTCCATTTCATAATTTAACTTGGCTTGATAAAACTCTAATTGCGATACTGTCATACTTATATTTCCTTGTAACTCATAAGATTATCCCACTTACATCCTAACATTACTTTTTATTTTCTAAAGTATTTTAAATACCATCTTCTTCATTCACCCCAACAGGTTGTTTTAATGCTAAGAAAGCTTAAATTAAGGGCACTATTTCATTGTTTAAAATACTTAATAAAAAACTGATCAAAGTAGAAAAATTTTAGCTTATAAAAAACAAATAAAACCTAAATTTTATCTATATTTAGATTTGTGCAGTATTGTGATCACTAGAATATCCAAATTAAGTTTTATTAAGATTAGGTTTTAAAAGTCGAGAGCAAGATACTCGTTTCGCTATTATAAATACCAGAAATGCATCGAATTCTTTCTAAGACTTTATCAAAGCTCTCTAGCGAATCTGCTTGAATTTCAACCAAAATATCCCATTTCCCATTGGTTTTATGCAAGCGCTCAACGGCTGAATCTAAACGTAATTCACTAATGACCGATCTGGCTTTAGTACCTTCCACCATAATACTCATCCAAGCACGAATAATATTTTTATCTACATCTGGACGGTATCGCACAGTATATCCAGTAATGATGCCAGAGGACTCCATATAGTCAATTCGGCTCTTGATGGTTGGGCGAGATACTCCTGTTTTTTCTGCCAAATCGGTAACAGATATTCGAGCATTTTCTTTTAGTAAACCGAGAATTACTTGGTCGATTTCGCTCATTTTGCTTCCTGCAATTGTCAATTTGGAAAAAAATAATTCATTTTAGAAAAAAGTACAAATTTTTTAAGTCATTTTGATCCTTAATAATAGAAAAATGCGCTAAGCCTGCTGATGTTTCGGTTTTATTCCAAACTTAAATTCAGTTAGAGATCTAAAGTCTCGCTAAGGGGTTTTAAGCGCAGATGGAAGCTTAGGTCGTTAAGGAAAAAAGATGACTAACACAGAAAATCATACTGGCAACACGATTGTAGGTTCTTCTCCTCAATCCAAAATTTCACACGGTCTCAAGCCGTCTTCATCATTTTCTTTTTCCCATAACGGCTATTGCTACACGGAATTAGGGCACATCACACAGCCACATGAATGAATATCCAGACCCATTTCTAAGCCACTTAAGATAAAGCGAATTTAAAACCTATTGGAGAGAATAGCAAAATGAATAACTTAGCAGTAACTCGTCAAAACTTTAATGATTGGATGGTTCCAGTTTTTGCCCCAGCAAATTTTATCTTAGTTCGTGGTCAAGGCTCTCATGTTTGGGATCAAAATGACAAGCAATATATTGATTTTGCAGGTGGTATTGCAGTAAATGCATTAGGTCATGCACATCCAGTTGCAGTTCAGGCCTTAACGGAACAGGCGACTCAACTTTGGCACATTGGCAATGGTTATACCAATGAGCCTGTTCTTCGTTTAGCAAAGCAGCTCGTTGAGAACACGTTTGCAGACAAAGTTTTTTTCTGTAATTCAGGCGCAGAAGCAAATGAAGCTGCTTTAAAACTTGCACGCAAAGTTGGTTTGCTCAGTGGTCACGCAAATAAAAATCAAATTGTTGCGTTTAAGAATGCATTTCACGGCCGTACTTTATTCACTGTGACTGCTGGTGGTCAGCCAAAGTATTCTCAAGATTTCGCACCGCTACCAGAAGGTATTCAACATACTGCATTTAATGATTTAGAGCAGGCAAAAGCCGTGATCAATGAAAATACTTGTGCCGTTATTGTTGAGCCTATTCAAGGTGAAGGCGGCGTACTTCCTGCTGATCTTGAGTTTTTAAAAGGCTTGCGCCAACTCTGTGATGAACATGGTGCAGTGCTTATTTTTGATGAAGTTCAAACAGGTGTTGGGCGTACTGGCTCACTCTATGCTTATATGAATACAGGTGTTACTCCTGACATTCTAACCACTGCCAAAGCTTTAGGTGGTGGCTTCCCAATCGGCGCGATGATTATCACAAATCAATACGCCAATATGTATGCAGTGGGTGATCATGGCACAACTTATGGCGGCAACCCCTTGGCTTGCGCAGTGGCAAATGCAGTATTCGAATTTATCAATACACCAGAAGTTTTAGAGGGTGTCCAGCAACGATTTGATTATTTTGTCACTGGTCTAAATAAGATAAATGCGAAATTCAATGTTTTTGAGCAAATTCGTGGTCAAGGTTTACTCATCGGATGTGTCCTGAAAGCAGAACACGCTGGTCAAGCCAAAAATATCGTCAATTTGGCAGGTGAGCAAGGCTTACTGGCGTTGGTTGCAGGTCCAAATGTTGTTCGTTTTACACCTTCACTGATTATTCCATTTGAAGATATCGATGAAGGGTTAAGCCGTTTTGAGCAAGCTCTTGAAAAATTTTCGCACGAATTGAAGGAGTGTGCATAAATGATGATTATTCGTTATATCCGAGAAGATGATATCAATGACATTTATCAACTTGCTGAAAAAGCAGGTTATGGGCTTACTTCATTACAGCCTAACTTGGAAATTTTGGCGGCAAAACTGAAACGCGCTTGTGATACCGTGCGCGGTAAACTGAGCAAAGCAGACCAGGGCTATTTCTTTGTTTTAGAAGATACCAGCATTAACAAAGTGGTTGGACTCTGTGGGATTGAAGTTGCTTTGGGCTTAAGTGAACCTTGGTACAACTTTCATGTGGGCACTCAAGTACATTCTTCAAAAACACTCAATGTGTATAAGGCGCACCAAACCTTGTTTTTAAGCAATGATCATACTACGTGTAGTGAATTATGTACGTTGTTCCTCGATCCGGATTATCGTAAAGAAATGAATGGAAAATTTCTTTCAAAAATCCGCTTTCTGTTTATCGCAGCATTCAGAAATATTTTTGAAAAACGCATTGTTGCTGAAATGCGCGGCTATTCGGATGAAGTCGGGAATTCTCCGTTCTGGGATGCAGTCGGACATAAGTTTTTCGATATGGAATTTAGAAAGGCAGATTATCTTAGCGGTACAGGGCAGAAGTCTTTTATTGCAGAATTGATGCCACGTTATCCATTATATGTCGATATGTTACCTGCGGCAGCCCAAGAAGTGATTGGTAAAGTCCATCCAAATACTTTACCTGCATACAAATTACTGTTGGGTGAAGGTTTACGTTTCCAAGGTTATGTAGATATTTTCGATGGTGGTGCGACTTTAGAAGCCGATGTAGAGAACTTACGTTCAATTAAAGAAAGTACTGTTCTTCCTGTTGAAATTGTTGACACAGCAACTTTGGATGAAGCTGAACCCTACTTAATTTCAAATGATCATTACCAAGACTACCGTGGCATTTTGGTTCAGCATGATCCTGAACATAAAACTATACAGCTAACGCAAACGCAGGCTGAGCAACTCAAAGTAACTCAGGGTGATGTGGTTCGTGTGTTGTCCTTAAATCCGAAGGAACATAAAGCATGATTCAGGGCAAATAATTTATACAAGGGCAGTGGCTGAATGAGCTTAGTGCAGAATGAATTAAGATAGATCCAGTCTGCAATAGTGCTTTCTATTGATTATTGTGCGTGGCCTATAGCTTCATTAGAAAGTGACTAAGTTATTTTAGCTGATAAGCTTTCACCTGATATTTTTTTATCAATATCAGGTTTTTTAAATACTCAGAAAATTCACAATTGAATTGATGGTTTTTTATTTTAAACCATCAATTTTTAAAATAATGCACACTAGACTAATGGATAATTGTAACCATTTACTCGTATATTTTTTAACTAAACGTACATTTTAAAGCAAACAAATGGTTTTAAATTAAACAAAAACAAAGAGCAATTAAACAAAAAAGTCTAAAGCGTGCTGTATGATCCAGCAGAAATTTTATTGGGTTAAATATAGTACTGAACCAAATTCAACCTGATTATTGGTTAAATATTTATTTTCAGTTTTTGGGGTGATTATTGATTTTTAAATAAGCTTTATTTAAGTCATCCATTTAATTAGAAGCTGCAAAGCAAGACTTAAGAAATCAGAATAAATGGATTTTATTCCTAATTATTTTGATTAATTGAATAGTGGATTTAAATAAATAAGTTTATTCATTATGTGGGCTAAGTCGTTATTAAAGGATTTGTAACGGTTGTTATAAATTGGAGTAAATATTACATGAGTAAGAACAAGGGAAAGCAATTTCTAGAAGGAGACCTTCTTGGCAGTCAACACATGACTGAACAAGATGAAGAAAAATTGCAACGCTCATTGACAAATCGTCATATCCAGATGATTGCGATTGGTGGTGCAATCGGCACAGGATTATTTATGGGTTCTGGTAAAACACTGAGTGTTTCAGGAACTTCAATTATTCTGACTTATTTAATTATCGGCTTTTTCTTTTTCTTTGTTATGCGTGCAATGGGAGAACTATTGCTGGCCAATACAAATTTTAAAACCTTTGCCGATTTTGCGACCGCGTATTTAGGCCCATGGGCAGGTTTTTTTCTGGGCTGGTCATATTGGTGTAACTGGATTATTACCGCAATTGCAGATGTCATTGTCATAGGTGGATATATGCAATTTTGGTATCCAGATATGCCCGTATGGATACCCGCTTTTGCTTCACTTGCCATTTTGACCATATTAAATTTTGTTGCGGTAAGAATGTTTGGTGAATTAGAGTTCTGGTTCTCTCTGATTAAAATTGTTGCGATTATTTTATTTATTGTCGCGGGGCTTTATTTAATTAGTACGCACTATGTTTCACCAAATGGTGTCACAGCATCTTTCTCACATTTACTAGAAAGTGGCTCGATGTTTCCGTATGGCTTAACTGGTTTCTTGGCAGGCTTCCAAATTGCCATTTTTGCCTTTGTTGGTATTGAATTGGTCGGAACTACTGCTGCTGAAACCAAAGACCCTCACAAATCTCTACCTAAAGCAATTAACTCTATTCCATTAAGAATTTTACTGTTTTATGTAGGTTCATTGGTTTGTATTATTGCCGTGACATCTTGGGCACAAGTTTCACCAGAAAAAAGCCCATACGTTGAAATGTTTACCCATGTCGGTTTACCTATTGCCGCGGGCCTAATTAACTTTGTTGTTGCAACATCGGCTCTTTCTTCTGCAAACAGTGGTATTTTTGCGACCAGCCGCATGTTATACGGTTTATCTTTAGAAAATGATGCACCTAAAAGCTTTAGCAAATTGTCGAAACGTAAAGTTCCGATTCGTGGCTTAGTTTTCTCTATGCTGTGCGTAACGCTTGGAACATCAATTCTATTTATTGTGCCAAATGTCATGACTGCATTTACGATTATTTCTGCATTGACTTCAATTTTATGTATTTTTACATTTATGTTGATTGTACTTTCTTATATTGCATATCGTAAAAAAGATCCTGAATTACATCTTAAATCAAACTATAAAATGCCAGGTGGTCTATTCATGGCATGGTTTACTATGCTGTTCTTGGTATTCACGATTGTCATTTTAGCATTTGACCATGATACTTTAATTGCACTTGTACTTTCTCCAATTTGGTTTGTAGGTCTCTTTATCGGTTATCGTTATAAAAAGAAAAAAATATTAAAGCTGAATCTATTAGATCAAAGTAAAGTCGATTACGTTTAAAACATTTCTTTAAAACGATAAGCTTAAACAGCTAGAACCTATGCTTCTAGCTGTTTTTTAAAATGGACAAATTCTGGTTTTTGATAAAGTACTGATTAGAATAAAGTCGTCCAAAAATAAGGATAAAATTCAATAAGATTTGTTTTATTTAAAACCATTCCAGCTCTTTTTTTTTTGAAAAAAAAGGCTTAGAGTATTTCTATAACAATAATCTTCTCACGGATACGGGGAGTCATAAAATGAACAATATCCAGAAAACAATTTATATTTTATGTTTCATTGGCCCATTTTTTTCTATAGCTCAAGCGGAAACCTTGTCTGAACATTCTGACTTGGCAAGCACTACGGCTAGCTCTGGAGAAAATGAATTGAATCTATTAGCAGATACATCAACATTCTCTAATGCTGCTTTATCCATCGCATCATTTTCCGCTTTAGCTCAATATGAACGTGCCAGTAATAAAAAAAATGAAAGTATACAAATGCCTCTCGAAATCAAAAACCTAGAAGAAACAAAAGCAAATGCGGCAAAATCTGTCTTTCATCGGTACAATTACTTACTCACTAGTCGATCAGCAGATTATAGCTCGAAGACCAATTATTGGTGGAATGCCAGTAATTATAGTTGTATTGCAACAGTTACATACAATGGACGAATTAATGCTGTGAATAGGGTGAATTCTTCAGATTGTCAGTAATATTTAAGATTAGATTCTAAGTTAGAATGATATTTTCAGTCTTCATAAAGAATGGGGAGTAAGATTTAAGTTATTTTTGCTAAGTGGCGATTGGCAAAATGTTACAAACTTAAGAAGTAATGTTGTTTATAGCTACCAAAAATATCGAGGAAATAACAAAAAAACATCACAAAAAAGTTTTTTAGAAAAAAATATATTGATTGAAAGTATGAAAACTAAAAGGCAGATTCAACTATTTTTTGCTGAATCTGCCTTTAATGTTTTAGATCAATAACGTTAATTTAACGCTTAGTAGTTCCAGAACATGTTTTGAATTTCTTTTGCATCATTGGTCTTAGTTAATGCTAAAGCCATTAAAAGACGTGCTTTTTGTGGATTCAAATCATGCGCTGCAATCCAACCATATTTATCATCAGGTTGTTCGGCATTACGAAGAACAAATCCTTGCGCAACACGTGATGAACGTACAATTTGAATACCTTGTTCATCATGTAATTTTCTTACTTCAGGAACTAGGTAATTTGCCATTGAACCATTACCTGTACCTGCATGAATAATCGCTTTCACGCCAGCTTTAGCAAAAGCTTGGTATGCATCAGGCATCATATTGTCAGAACCATACACAATTTGTACGCTTGGTAATGCATCACCCTGAATTTTTTCGATGTTAAATTCAGAATTATTGGTATGTTTTTTTACAGAACTTCTGAACCAGTAAGGTTTCCCTTCAACCAAAGTTCCTAAAGCTCCCCATTGACTTACAAAGGCATTGGTATGAATGTTGATTCCTTTTGTAACATCACGTGCTGCAAAAATCGAATCATTCATTAGTACCATTACGCCTTTATTTTTTGCTTCATTAGATGAAGCAAGCGCAACAGCACTATACAAATTTAAAGGACCGTCTGCCGATAGAGCAGTAGATGGACGCATAGAACCTACCAACACAATTGGCTTGTCGGTATGAACAACTAAATTAAGAAAGAACGCTGTTTCTTCCATGGTGTCCGTACCATGAGTAATCACTACGCCATTCACTGAAGGCTTCTTGACTAGATCATTTACTTGACGGGCTAATGACAACAATTCCTTGTCTGTAATACTTTCAGATGCAACTTGAAGTGCCTGAATACCTGTAACATTAGCCAAGTCATTTACTTGAGGGACTGCTTTAATTAGCGCATCAACAGGTACTTTTGCAGCACTATATGTTGCACTATTTGTTGAACTTGCACCCGCGCCAGCAATAGTACCGCCCGTAGCAACAACAACAACATTGTTTTTTGCATAAAGCGACATAGATGATGCAAGGAGAGTAAGTGCCAAGCCGCATGATTGGAGAGTTTTACTTATCATTAACCAAATCCTAGTTCTGTCAATTCCACTGTAATGTTTGATTTCAACAAACATATTCCATATTTAAGTTTCTTTAATTCAAACAGTCATTGGCATTTTATATAAATACTTAACAATCACTATGCATTTTTTGCATAGATAAATACTTTTTTGCATTGTTAATTTGTATTGATATTGTTTAGATTCAGCCAAACACCCCTAAGTCAAATGGATATTTGACGTAGTAGGAAGGAAATCAGAACATCTTATAAAACAATAAGATGTTTCTATAGATTTTAGGGTATTAAAAGGAAATTTTATATGAATCAGAAGAAACTGTTAAAGTTTATTCTAGTTGCTATGGTCTCTGGAATATTAATTGGTTGGCTTTTTCATAGTAATTTGAGCACTACTCAGGCTGAAAACATTGCTTCATATTTTAAGATTCTTACAGATGTATTCTTAAGATTAATTAAAATGATTATCGCTCCACTGGTATTTGCCACGATTGTCTCTGGCCTCATCTCAATGGGTAAATCATCATCTTTAGGTTCAATTACACTTAAAGCAATGAGTTGGTTCATTGGCGCTTCACTTATCTCTCTACTTTTAGGCATGGGCTTAGCCAATTTATTTCAACCTGGCGTGGGTATGAATCTCCCAATTCCAACTGCACCAGTTGATGTCGGTGTAACAGCAACAAATCTAAGCTTACAAGGCTTTATTACACATATTTTCCCGAAAAGCTTCGCTGAAGCTATGGCGAATAATGAAATTCTACAAATTTTGGTGTTCTCTATTTTCTTTGGTTCAGCACTTGCATATGTCCATCATCAGCAAGATGAAGGTATCGTGATTGCAAAAATTATTGATGAATTATGCCGTGTCATGTTCCGTATTACAGACTATGTCATGACGTTTTCACCAATCGCTGTATTCGCAGCAATTGCATCCGCAATTACCTTAAAAGGTCCAAAAATTATTCTCGACTATAGTGTTTTTATTGGCGAGTTTTATGCAAGTTTACTCATTCTGTGGGCAATCATCATTACTGTAGGCTACATTTTTCTTAAAAAGGATGTTTTCCGTTTACTCAAAACAGTACGTGAACCAGCCGTTTTAGGTTTTGCCACTGCAAGTAGTGAATCGGCTTATCCAAAGCTTATGGTTGCCTTAGAAAAATTTGGTGTACCTAAGCGCATTACCAGTTTTGTACTACCATTAGGTTATTCATTTAATTTAGATGGATCAATGATTTATATGTCTTTTGCAGTGTTATTCATTGCACAAGCTTATAACATTGAATTAAGCCTATCCCAGCAAATTTTAATGCTTTTAACCTTGATGATCACCAGTAAAGGGATTGCAGGTGTATCTCGTGCATCATTAGTGGTTATTGCTGCGACATTAGCGATGTTTAAACTACCAGAAGCAGGTATTTTACTGATTCTTGCAGTTGATCATTTCCTAGATATGGGGCGTACCGCAACCAATATTATTGGTAACAGTGTTGCAACTGCTGTAATTGCAAAAACTGAAGGCAATAGAGTTGAGGAGCAAGAAAGCGTTTTGGCGCAACCGCTCATTCCAAATGATCAAAAAGCATCCTAATCAATCAAAATGATTTTATTGTTGAAAAACATCGCCTAGGTGATGTTTTTCTTTTTATTATCATAGATTTCTAATAAGGTTAAAAGGTGAGTGCTAAACGTTTTCACTTTTTCTTATTATAGAAAAAGATAAGTAGCACAAGAATGATCGCCATGATGAATGTAATAATAATTGTTTCCATAGCTGGACCTATTTGTCATAGATTTACTCTAATTTTAACATAGACTTAAAGACTAAGATTGCTTTTTCTTTGAGGTTAAAGTTCTAAGTTAAAACACTCTTTATTTTCATTGCACACTCAATATCGTCATCAGATTGCTGGCTGTATAGGGTCCATTCCAATAAACAATGAGGGCATTAGATAGATTTTTTATACAATAAATCTTGTAGGGAAATGAATATTTTTCCTTTACATGCTTCGTTGGGACAAATTACCCCTGAACTGTATGAATTATTTGGCATATTTCATCCTTAAGAAACTTAATATCAAATATAATATAAATTGTTGATTTAGAAAAAGATGAGATTTTTTTGATTGACCACATAACGCCGAATCTTTCGTTCCATAATATTCAGTTCTTCTGTGTAATGGATGATGATCTTCTCAAATTTGTATCAATCTAAGTGAAATGTATAGAACAAATTTATGTTATTTAAGCTTTTTCTGCGTAACTACAAAGTATAAATAGCTTAATTCCATCTGTGCACTCACTGTTAAGACGGCCGAGGTTTCTCTGTATCGAATTTAATCATCATCTATTCAAGAGCATGCAGTTTTAGTAAAGGACTTAAACAAGATTCACATTCAAAATAGGCTTCTTTTATGTACGTAAAGTTGTTAAATTGATATAGTGGTTTTTATCATGAAGTGCAACAAAAATGATAACCGCATCAATAAAATTAACAGTGAATCACTACACATGTTGAAGAAAAAACTCAGGATATTATTCAAAATAACTTCTTAAAATTGATTCCGTGACTTAGGATATTCCTTATGTCAAATTTTATCATTATTGCCAAGCAATCGGGCAGAGAAGTGTATTATGGCACTCGCGAATGTAAGCAAACCATACTCGGTTCGCTTCCAGAGTGGTTGGCTAGCTTAAATGATGGTAATTGTCACTATACGGAAAAAAGGGCAAAGGAATTGGTGCTACTTTTAAAATCTCATTATCGAGACTCTGATCAAATCACCGATATTTCTGTTCGGGAAATATAACGCATTCTATAAATGATTTTCTGAAAGGCAACAACAGCTAAAACTATTATTTTTAATGATATACGTGCTGTCTGTTATATTGATTTCGACGCGAACTGTACCTATTGTTAAATTTTATGGGCAGTAAAATAATAACTAAGTTAGGACAGCAAGGCATTCACTATGAATTTTTTACTTAAAAAAAATAAAGCTTGGTTTGTATTCTTTATCATTACCTTATATTCATTTCTCGGGTTCTTTATCGGTTTCATTATTTGGGAATATTTTTTAACCTGAAACGTCCTTGTATTTGAAGATCAAGTTTAATACTCGGTAACTGAACAGGTTTAAAATCTAAAGTACGTCTAGGTAAAAAGTCGCAAAACCTGATTATTTTGATCAAGACTGAACTATCGCTCTGAAATCTGAGCAATCAAAAGGTCTATCTTATTGATCATTTCATCGTTCATTTCAAAAGAACAGTTGATACGGATGTGGTTTTGCTTTTTATTTTTCCGATAAAAAAGGATACTTGGGGCGACACCAACATCATTCAGAATCATTTTTTCATAAATGCGACTGCTATCAATATGTTGTGGTAGGGTAATCCAAAGAAAATAACCTGAAGGATAATAACTGACCTGACAATCTTCGGGTAATTTCTTTATTAAATATTGATAATATTGATTTTTTAATCGCTTAAGTGTATTTCTCAAATTCTTTAAATGTTTTTCATAATGGCGATGTGTTAGATAATCTGCCAGTGCATTTTGAATAAAAGAGTTTACCGAAATGGTGCTCATAAGTTGCAAGTGCTGTATATGTTCAGAGAATTTTCCCGCATAGACCCAACCTACACGAAACCCTGCACCCAAGGTTTTAGAAAAAGAAGAACAATGCAGCACTAAATTTTGTTGATCATAATATTTCATGGAAAGTGGTTTTTTTTGATCATAATAAAGCTCTTCGTAAACATCATCTTCGATTAAATAAATTTCATGTTCATGTAGGAGCTTTGCTAATTCAAATTTGATATCTTCACTTACCGTAAACCCAATTGGATTATGACTATTCAGCATGAGTAAACAAACTTTAATAGGGTAGCTTGTAATGGCTTTTTTAAAAGCTTCTAAATCTAGGCCATGTTCTGGGTGTTCTGGAATGGTAATGACCTTTAAGCCCAAATTTTCGGCAGCTTGCCATGCACCATAAAAAATGGTTTCTTGCAAAAGAATGTAATCACCCATTTGAGTCATGGCTTTGAGGGATAGATTTAAAGCATCTAACCCGCCCGAGGTAATTACAATATCTGAAGGATCTGTAGGAATACCTTGCATACAATAGCGTTGGGCTATCTGTTTTCTTAATTCATAATTACCAGGTGGTAAACTCGGTGTTTGTTCATAGCTAATACGGTGTTTTGCCTGTTGTGCTAAGGTTTGCATCAGCTTAGGAGAATAAAGCAATTGGCTATTTGGAAATGCACTTCCTAAAGGTACAATTTTTTCAGATTGAATTGATTTTAAATATCTAAAAACTAAAGAGTTGATTTCTATTTTTTCATTCAGTACAACCTTTTTGGCCAAAGCAGTCTGTAATGGATTGTCAGCAACGAAATAACCTAATTTTTCTTTTGAGTAGATGAGTCCTTGTGCTTCAAGTTCTTGATACGCGTTCATAACGGTAATCAGACTAAATCCTGATGTTTCCGCTTGTTGACGTAATGAAGGAAGTTTTTCGTGAAGCTTCCAAGTTCCTGTTTCAATCAGATGTTTTAGACTTAGTGCAAGTTGTTCTGATTTATACATAAAGAATTATGCTCATATAAGAAATGGATAGCTGCCTTCATACAGCTATCCACAGTTTAAAGTAGGAGGTTGATTATTAATATGCAAAGCTTAACAAAAGTCTAAAGAATCCAGCAATTAAGCTAAGCGATAAGAAACCCAAAAACCATAATAGAATGAACCAAGCAGTCGGACTCAATCGATTTTGCAATTTTTGCATCGGATTTTGCATCGTAATTATCTCCATTAATGATAGCCTTCATCACCTATACGTACTTTGTCACGAAATACCCAATAGGACAAAAAGGTGTAAGTCAAAATAATTGGAATTAGAATGATGGCACCCACCAACGCAAATTTCATACTGGATTCAGGTGCCGCTGCTTGCCAGATAGATACAGAAGGAGGAATAATATTCGGCCATAAACTGATGACAAAGCCTGTAAATGCGAGGAAGACCAAACCTAGTGTAAAAACAAAGGGTTGAACGTCTTTTCGTTGAGCACATGCTTTAAAAATCAATCCCGATAAAATCAGAACAAAAACAGGGACTGGACTGAAATAGAAAAGATTCGGCATCGTAAACCAGCGTTGTGCAATTTCAGGATGATTCAGCGGCGTATAGATACTTACAGCTCCAAAGACAATTAATAAAACAATAATCAACTTGGGCATCAAACTATACATTTTATGTTGCAAATCTGCCTCAGTTTTCATAATCAACCATGCACAACCTAAGGCTGCATACATAATGACAACTCCAAACCCGACAAATATCGAAAATGGCGTTAACCAATCGAGTGCACCACCACTATAAATACCATTCTGAGTTTCAATTCCTTGAATATAAGCACCTAAAATGACACCTTGAAAGAAGCTTGAGAACAAAGAACCGCCAATAAAAGCCAAATCCCAGAGGTATTTAGTGCGATGTGCTTTAAAGCGAAACTCAAACGCTACACCTCTAAAAATCAAAGCCACGACCATCAGAATAATCGGCATATACAGTGCAGATAATACGGTTGAATAAACCAAAGGGAAGGCGGCAAATAATCCTGCTCCGCCTAAAACCATCCAGGTTTCATTGCCATCCCATACAGGAGCGACCGTATTCATCATAACATCGCGCTCTTGTTGTCCTTGAATGAATGGAAAAAGAATACCTATACCTAGGTCAAAACCATCCATAACGACATAAATCATTACGCCCAGTCCAATAATACCGACCCAGACTAAAGCAAAATCAATCATGGCGATTCTCCTTATGATCAAGGTTATTCTCTTGTGATGAAGCTTGCGTCACATCAATGGCTTCATCAACCGCACTTAATGGTCGCATTGGTGTTTTAAAATGCCCCACACCCGCAGTTAAATTTTCAAGACTATCTATTGCTGTTGGACCAGCTTTGATCAGGCGTAACATGTAATAAATGCCTGCACCAAATACAATGGTATAAACCAATACAAAAATGATCAGACTTATCCCAACTTGATCTGCGGTAACTGTCATGGATAAACCATCTTTGGTTCGTAAAATACCGTAGACAACCCAAGGTTGACGTCCGACTTCAGTTGTGATCCAACCTGCGAGTAAGGCGATATAACCCGTTGGCCCCATAATCGTAGCAAAACGATGGAACCCACTGCTTTCATAAAGCTTTCCTGTTTTACGCAACCATAATGCTGTGAATGACATCAAAACCATAAGCATGCCTAGCCCAACCATAACTCGGAAACTCCAAAATACAATTGGAACATTCGGTCGGTCTTCAGGAGCAAAATCTTTTAAACCTGTCACTTTGCCATCTACAGAATGGGTTAGAATTAAACTACCTAAATTCGGTACACCTATTTCTAGATTATTTTGTTCGTTTTCCATATCAGGTAAGGCAAATAACAGTAAAGGCATACCATGATCATGATTGGTTTCCCAATGACCTTCTATGGCAGCCAATTTGCTCGGTTGGTGTTCTAACGTATTTAAACCGTGTTGATCACCAATAACAACTTGTAGGCATGAAGTGACCAGAACCATCCATAGCCCCATCGAAAAGGATTTTTTCACCAATTCATCACGGCGCCCTTTAAGCAAATGCCATGCAGCGGTGCCTACCACCAATAATGAAGACACAAGGAAAGCTGCTGTTGCCATATGGGCAAGGCGGTATGGGAAAGAAGGATTAAATACAATAGCCCACCAGTCCATAGGAACAATAATGCCATTTTCTATGGCAAAACCTTGTGGAGTCTGCATCCAGCTATTCGATGACAAAATCCAAAACATGGAAATACAAGTTCCAATCGCGACCATTAAAGTGGCAAAGAAATGGGCTTTAGGGTTCACACGTCCCCAACCGAACAGCATGATGCCTAAAAAACCCGCTTCTAGGAAAAAGGCGCTGAGAACTTCATAGGTGAGTAAAGGTCCTGTAACTGAACCTGCAATTCGTGAAAATTCACTCCAGTTGGTACCAAACTGATATGCCATGACAATACCTGAGACAACGCCCATGGCAAAGGCGACAGCAAAAATCTTGATCCAATACTTGAATAGATCTTTATAAACTGGATTTTGAGTACGTAACCATTTCCATTCAAGCAGGGCTAGAAAGCAGGCTAAACCTATCGAGGTGGCAGGAAATATAATGTGAAAAGAAACAGTGAAAGCAAATTGAATTCTAGCCAGTTCTAGTGCAGTTAACCCAAGGCTCATAGAAACCTCCTTTGCAAACTACAATGAATACAAACGAGACAAGCAAAGCGTAGTGCAATGTCATGACAAACTATAGATCGTTTCATAAAAACTACCTACTTTAAATAATTGTCAAGATTTTGCAGGACAATATATTTAAGCTGTAGGTACAAGATGCCGATAATAAAAATATAACAGAACTAAAAAGTTCTAGCATTTCTGTTATATTTTTATTTATAGTTTTTTGTAGCTACTTATGACAATCAAATAAGATGAAAATAGGTCGAAATAAGTCACTTTGGTCGGTCATGAAATGTTTGTAACGCAGAGTTTAAACAGTATTCCTGAAATTGTTGAAAATGAATTTTTTTCCGAAGCCCTGCAAAAGAAGCTTGCACAACACTATGTCAATTTAGAGGCAACATTACTTCGGGCTAAAGTCTTACGCGAACTTTCGAAATCTAAAGTGCAATATATTGTTCAATCTGCAATTTACGAACACCAATACAGTTTAGCCTATTTATTTTCACCTTTTGTATTGGCCAACCTGAACCAAAAGGTCATTTATCACAGTCCCGCTACAACTGCTGTTTTAAATATCTTAAATCGATATTATCAAGCTGAAAAAAGCCAAAATTTTAAAGCTGATGCGGCGCTAGAAGCGCTCAATTTGTATTTAGATTTGAGTTATCTAGAGCTTAATGCAGTTGATTTTTTTTATTATTCCTTACTCAAGGCACTTTCTAGAACAGATGTTTCCAGTATCTATCTGATCACTGACTTAAAGCTGAATCAACAGAAAATAAAGGAACTTGAGCAATTTTTAAAAATTCAAATTCATATTATTCAAACTGTTCCATATGACCGAATAGCGGATTGCACTGAACTTAACATGCATAAGTTACTGTTTAAACGTAAAGATGAAACTTATATCGAAATATGTGAAAAATTTTCAAAACTAAACGCACAATTACTCTGCGCGAATGGTAGTTATAGCTTGGAACAAGCATCCAGATTGATTGAAGATATGTTTTATGCAGAGCATATATATGAAAAACTATCAGTTTATGCTGAATACATTCAAACTTGCTTACAGAAAGATGCCTCGAATCTAAAGATAATGGCTTAATTGATGCTGTTAAATGCCAAATTCAAGCAAGTATGGTGAAATATAATGTAATCTTTGGTAGGTCTATTACCTAAACAGGTATTATTACAGGTTTTATGACCTAAGCCATATGACAAAGATTTTGGCTTAACACCGTTAAAATGTGAAAAATTACTTAAAAAAATTACATCAAAACTTATGATTACAAATGGATTTCAGCGATAAACCTTTCGTGCATTAATTAGCGACCTGATAAATTGGGAAAACTTCGAATCCTATAATTTTGATTAAACTTCATACAACAAGCATAAAATTATTTTAGTTGCAATTACCAAAAGAAATACTTTGCGCGCAAAGTATTTCTTTTGTAGAATAGTGCCCGAATTATATAAGTACAAATTATTGGAATTTTTAGAAATGAATCTATCTCTAGATACTTTATTGAAAGTAAAGAAAAATTTTGGGACACCAACGTATATTTATGATGAAAGCCAGTTGAAAAGCAGCTTTCAAGAACTAAGAAATGCATTACCAGAATGTGTTGATATTTTTTATGCTCTCAAAGTTAATCCTAACTTATCGGTTGTTAAATTAATCAAGTCTTACGGTGGGAACACCGAAGTATGTTCTTTAACTGAACTAGAAATTGCAATAAAAGCGGGTGTGAACCCTCAAAATATAATTTTCTTGGGGCCAATGAAAAAAGAAGAAGAACATAGACGCGCTTTAGAATTAAATATTTTTGCTATTGTTGTTGAATCTGAAGAAGAACTCGAAAAATTATCAGATTTAGCTTCAAAAATGGGGGTTTTAGCGCCAGTAGCAATACGTATTAATCCGAATTTCTCAGCATCTGGTTCTCCATGGAAAATGGGGGGGAGACCAACACATTTTGGTATTGAAGAAGAAACGGCCGTAAAAAAAATGGGGAGTTACGCAAAACTTCCTAACATTCATCTAAAAGGACTCCATGTTTATAATGGAACGAAAATTTTAGATGCACAGTCTATCTACGACAATTCAAAATATGTTTTGGAGCTATTTGAAACTATTTCACGTCTGTATGGATTAGACATGATGATGGTTGATGTTGGTGGTGGTCTAGGTATTAAGTATTATGAAAATGAAAAAGATCTAGACATCAAAGAATTAACAAGATTATTACATCCTTTATTCAATGACTTTCACAAGAAACATCCTAAAACTCGCATCATTATGGAGTCAGGACGTTTCATTGCTGGTAAAAGTGCGGCTCTGTTAGTAACTGTTGATAATATCAAGCAAAACCATGGCAAAAATTTCGCCGTAACCGATGGTGGAACAAACTGCCATTCAGCAGCTGTAGGTTCTGGTCAGGTTTTAAAACGAAATTTTGAGATTATTAAAGTTACTAATCAAAAATCAGATGAAATTGAAACCTACCATGTTTCTGGACCATTATGTAATCCTGACGACTTATTAGCAAAAGATATAAAACTTGAAAAATTAAAATCTGGCGATCTTCTTGCAGTCTTATCATCTGGTGCTTATGGGGCTACGGCTTCCCCAATATTATTTCACGGTCATGGCTATCCAGCAGAAGTTCTGTACTCAAATGGAAATCTAAACTTAGTACGTTATAGAGATACAGTTGAAGATATTATTTCGATGCACACCGATATTTCATTAGAGCAACTGCTAGGACAAAACAAAGTCATTACTGAAGAAAAGCATAATGAAGTCATTACAGATGACACACAGCGTATCGTTGCCACTATTGTTAGTAAAATTCTAAAATTACCTCAAGACAAAACTATTCTTGCAAACTCTCATCTTCGTGACGATTTGGGGATTGATTCACTTTCTTCTGTAGAAGTATTGGTCGCTTTAGAAGATCAAATCGAACATTTCTTTGTTAATCCAGAAACGATAGAACCTAAGCACTTCAATACAATTGAAACACTTGCATCTTATATCGAAGCTGAAAAAAACCGCTTTAATCAAGTTGAGATGAAGGAGCAGTGTCATGCAAATGTGTAATGTTTTGCTGCATCACACCTTACCTTATATCGCACGACAATATGCCGAAAAGGTAGCAGTTGTGGAGAATGGAATCTCCCATTCTTACGGCAAGATTGATGAATTGTCTTCGCGCTTAAGTGGCTATTTACAAGCACAGGGTCTTCATCGTGGTGATAGAGTAGTACTTTGTTTAGGAAATAAAGTAGAAACTATTATTGCTTTTTGGGGCGTACTGAAAGCGGGCTATGTTGTATGTAATGTAGGCTTAGACACAACCGCCGATAAATTAAATTATATTATCGATAATTCTCAGGCTTCCATTTTGATCACCAATGATCAAAAGTTTCAAGATGTATCTGTAGCATCTAAAAGTATTCTATTTAAAAGTGTTGTTGTTACCAATTCAGTAGTGAATCCTGATGTAGATTCATGGGAGCTAGCAACTTCTTACAATGAAGTAGAATATCTGAATAATAATATTCTCGACATTGATTTAGCAGCCATTGTTTATACGTCTGGCTCAACTGGAACACCCAAAGGTGTAATGCTGACACATAGAAACATGTGTGCAGCATTAGATTCATTGAATACTTATCTAGGTTATCAAGAATCAGATCATATTCTTTGTTCACTGCCATTATCGTTTGACTATGGTCTTTACCAAATGATTATGTCTATGAGTAAAGGTGCAACGTTATTTCTCGAACAGGAACTTACATGGCCGTTATTTTTAATTAAAAAAATAAAACAGCATAAGATAACGGTCATTCCATTTGTTCCTACGATGCTATCACTTCTCTATGAGTATTCACATCGATCAGGCGTTACCTTTCCTGATGTCCGAATAGTAACAAACACTGGTGCAGCACTGAAATCTCATCACATCCAGCAGATGAAATTACTCTTTCCGAACGCAGAAATATTCTCTATGTATGGGTTAACGGAGTGTAAGCGCTGCACATATCTCCCACCAGACCAAATAGACAAGAAACCTGATAGTGTTGGTATCGCAATTCCCAATACAGAAATGTGGTTAGTGGATTCTCATGGAAACAAAATTAATAAGCCAAACCAAATCGGCGAACTTGTGATACGTGGTGCAACTGTTATGGCAGGGTACTGGCGCGATACTAAAGCGACCCAAGAAAAACTCAAACCAGGACCTTTGCCTAATGAATATGTCTTACATACTGGCGATTTGGGCCTTATTGATGAAGATGGTTACTTGTACTTCCGTGGTCGCACAGATCACGTTATCAAATCTCGTGGTATGAAAGTTAGCCCTGTTGAAATTGAAAATTATTTCTATAGTTTGCCTAACATTGAATCGGCTGCTGTCGTTGGCATTGAAGATGAGAACTTAGGTGGCACCTTACATGCTTTTATTCAAATAGCTGATAATGAAAATATTAACGAGCTTGAGCTATTAGGAAAATGCAGAAATGATTTGGAACCTCATCAAGTTCCCAATACGATCAGATTCTTGAATTCGTTTCCCCGCACTCCAAACGGTAAATTTGATTTAATCCACTTAAAACAAATTATTGAGAGCGAATTAGCTGCCGAAACAACCTCAAGATCAGATGTCGCTGTTTAAAAGTTATTTAATTCGTCGAGACTTAATTTAAACAGAAAACGATATGAATATGATGAGCTTAACTTCTAAAGTTTTACCTGCTATAGAGCGTGAATTCACGATGAATGTGAATGGCTTGGACTTAGCAGTGAAAACTTGGGGGGATGAAAAAAATCCCCCAATTCTAGCAATACATGGGTGGTTGGACAATTGTGCATCATTCTCACGAATAGCTCCCTACTTAGATCACTACTATGTTGTGGCTCCTGACCTAGCTGGACACGGTAAATCAGATCATAGAAAACCAAATCACGCATATTACTTATGGGATTATGCAATTGAATTATCTATCTTTGTCAGAAAAATGGGGTGGAACAGTTATTCTATTTTGGCTCATTCAATGGGTACGGGTGTTGCATCAATTTTAAATACCATTAGTAAAGGAATAAAACGCATAGTTTTCATTGATGGTATGGGAGCTCCTTTTACTGTCTCGGCTGAAGATGTCGTACGGCATTTGAAAACATCACTTCGACTCTCTGAAATGGCACATTTGACCAAACTCAACGGTTTTTCAGAAAAGAACCAACCTCTGTTTTCAAGTATGGAAGTTGCAGTGAAAACCCGCCAGAAAGTAGTTGGTGGATTTATCTCTTTAGACAGTGCCAGACGTCTTGCAGAACGTGATCTTCGAGCAGTCGAATCAGGCTATCGGTGGCGACATGATCCTCGACTTACTATACCCGAACCAATTCAGTTAACTGATGAACAAGCTGGTCGCTTTCTAAACCAAATTGATTGTCCTTTGACTATTCTGCTTGGAACAAACGGTTTATTTGTTGGTGATAAATTTCATTCAAAATCACAGTATTTAGCAAAAAATGCAAAAGTAAGCTGGTACGAAGGTGGTCATCACTTACATTTAGAAAACTTAAGTCACGAGATGATTTTGGATATCAAATCCTCTTTTGCAAATCATTGATAACTATTTTTATATTTAGGCTCTTTATATGAATGACATTTGGATTGCTCCCTCAATTCTAGCAGCAAATTTCGCCCGTTTAGGTGAAGAAGTGAAGTCGGTATTAGATTCTGGTGCAAATATGATTCACCTTGATATTATGGACAATCACTATGTTCCCAACTTAACCATGGGGGCCCAAGTTTGTTCTGCACTTAGATCTGAAGGAATTCAAGCACCGATCGATGTGCATTTAATGGCTTCACCCGTGGATTCCTTGATCGTTGATTTTGCAAAAGCGGGTGCAAACTATATCTCTATTCACCCTGATGCCACTATTCATTTAGATCGTTCAATTCAGCTCATTAAAGACTTAGGATGCAAAGCTGGTTTGGTGTTCAACCCAGCTACTTCGCTTGATTCATGCAAGTACCTTATGGATAAAATCGATTTAATGCTCATTATGTCAGTAAATCCAGGATTTGGCGGACAAAAATTTATACCTGCTGTTCTTCCTAAAATTGCTGAGGCACGAAAGTTAATCGATTCAAGTGGTAGAAATATTCGTCTTGAAGTGGATGGTGGCGTGAATGCGAGCAATATCGCTGAAATTGCTAAATGGGGCGCAGATACATTCGTAGCTGGAACGGCGATTTTCAATACTTCTAATTATCAAGAAGCTATTTCAGAAATGAAAAATGCTGCGAATCATAATCGAATTAGCTAAATCCTTATCTATATAATTAGAGTCTCAAATGACAAACTTTGCACCGCTTAAAAATACTAATTTTATTAGAGCCTTACAAAAACAACCCGTAGATCGAACACCAATCTGGATGATGCGCCAAGCTGGGCGCTATCTTCCTGAATATCGAGCAGTACGTAAAATGGCAGGAAATTTCATTAATTTAATGAAAACACCTGACTATGCAACTGAAGTAACTTTGCAGCCTATTCGACGTTATGATTTAGATGCAGCAATTGTATTTTCTGATATTTTGACTATTCCTGATGCAATGGGTTTAGGTTTATATTTTCAAGAAAATCATGGACCTAAATTCAAAAACCCTATACGTTCTGAACAAGCGATCAATAATTTAGAGATTCCTTCCCATGAATCTTTATCTTACGTCTATCAAACAGTCAGCCAATGCCGTCATGAGCTCAATGGTCAAGTTCCACTGATTGGTTTTTCTGGTAGTCCGTGGACATTGGCCTGTTACATGATTGAGGGACAGGGTTCAAAAGATTTTATAACGATAAAAAGTGTGCTTTATAGCAACCCTAAAATCTTACATCAATTACTAGAAAAAAATGCCAAAGCCGTTGTACAGCATCTTAAATGTCAGGTGGAGGCTGGCGCACAGGCCATCATGATTTTTGATACGTGGGGAGGGTTACTAAGTCGAGCTGCTTATCAAGAATTTTCTCTCAGGTACATTACCTTTATTTTAGATAGTTTAAAAAACCAGTTAGGTGTGCGTTCAGTTCCTTCAATTGTCTTTACAAAAGGAGGTGGTCAATGGCTTGAAGAAATGGCAGGATGTGGAGCTAATGCTTTAGGACTCGACTGGATGACTGATCTGGATTTAGCACGTCAGCGAGTGGGTTCTAGAGTTGCCTTGCAGGGTAATCTCGACCCCGCAGTATTACTTGCCCATGATTCTGTAATTCAAAACGAAGTGAATAAAGTCATGACATCTTTTTATGGAAAACAAAAAGATGATACAGGTTTTGTGTTTAACTTGGGGCATGGAATTTCGAAGGAAACAAACCCAGATTCGGTGTCCGTGTTAATTGAGGCTGTTCATCGTTTTTAATTTTTTCAGGACATAACAGATGAGTTCGATGCTAGATACATTTAATTTTGACAAAATGCTCTGTTTTACACTGTATTCGACGACGAATGCTATGATGCGAAACTACACCAAACCATTATCTGAACTTGGAATAACATATCCTCAACTTTTGGTGTTGGCTGCTCTTTGGAATCAAAATCACTTGTCATCTAGCGAATTGAGTGAACAAACGCTGTTTGATCTTGGTTCACTTACCCCAATCATAAAACGACTTGAAAAAGCGGGTTTTGTTGTTATATCAGTGGACACGCTCGACCGTCGTCGAAAATATATTTCATTAACTGAATCTGGTCAGAATTTAAAAGATCCTGTTGCGAAAATCTTCCACGATACTAAGTGCAAACTCAATCTGAATGAAAATGAAGTGGATTCGACTTTAAAGGTCTGTGCAAAAATTAAATATGAACTCAAACTTTAGATAAGTGAATGGTATAAAACCTATTGTTTATGGGGGTTAGGAGAATCATATCTCATGTTTTTCCTAGCGATTCAGAGGCATGTAGGTTTTATATTATGTCGAAAAGACCTATTAAATTAATTTTTGTTTAACTCAAATCTAATATTGACAATATTACATAGATACCAATATAGTTAGCTGACTTACTATTTTGTGACTAACTAAATGCCTCTTGATAAAAAATACCAAGTGCTTCTAAGTGAAGCAAATAAACGTCAACTTCCTGATATTAAAAGTATTGAGCTGTGCTTTTTGACACTTTCTCTTGCTTCACATATAGATAAAGATTGTGCAGACCAACTCTCTATCCATGGTTTATCTGAAGGACGGTTTATTTTGTTATTTTTACTTGATGCAGCAAATCAAGAAATAGCACCGAAGACTTTAGCTGAGCAAGCAGGTATCACCCGATCAACAGTTACAGGTCTACTTGATGGTTTAGAGCGTGAAGGGTTGGTAGAACGACATGCTGATACAGAAGACCGCCGTGCTCTCAAAGTTAGACTTACATTGAAAGGGGAGTCTATGGCTAAAAATGTATTTGATCAGCATAGCCGTTGGATTGCAAAAATATTTGGGAATTTATCTACACAAGAGCACAAACAGTTAACCCAATTATTAACAAAGGTTTCCAATAATCTTCATCACAAGGAATAATTATGAATCAGTATTTGATCGAACTCTATACCCCTAATTCAGCTTGGAAAGCATTATCATTAGATGAGCGTACCCAATATTTAAATAATGTTGGAGCTGCAATGGGCAAATTATCAGACCTTGGTGTTAAAGCATTAACACTCACACAAATTGACTCTAATGTTGATCAAAGTAGCGAGCATCAATTTTTAGGAATTTGGCATTTCCCTAACGAAGAAATTCGTGATGTGTTACTTGCTGGTATTAAAGCGAGTGGTTGGTATGACTATTTCAACCATGTTAATGCTGCTGGCAAGGAAACTAGCTTTTCTGAACATATTACGGCACTGTCCAATATTTAACTTTAGAAAAAAATTAATGACCTAGCTAAATATCATAAATCTACCTATATGCTTTCACAATAAAACCACTCCAGATTATTAATTATGGAGTGGCTAAATCGGGATGGACAATTCCTCTGTGTCCAATGAAATTCCTCACTCAAACTGCATTTAGTAGATTCAAATTGGGTATCCGAAGAGAGCGAGGACAGATCTTATCAACTTTGACATAAGTTCACTTCACATGGACAAAGTCAGTTTTTGTTTAATTTAGCAAAATATAACCCAAAAGCGTTATTGCACCATTTGGTAAAGTCATTGTAAGGTCATATTTCTACTTTATAGCAATAAAATTGACAGACTTTACAATGAACATTCATCATTTACGTAGTGCTACTTTTATCATTGAAACTGGGAATAATTTCATTCTTATTGACCCAATGTTAGGTAAAAAAGGTTCTCTCCCTGCATTTTCCTATGTGAAATTTAAGGCTGAGAAAAATCCGTTGGTTGAACTTACCGACAATGCAGCGGAACTTTTAGATAAAGTCACGCATTGTTTTATTACTCACAGCCAAACCTTCAATATCAGAGCATTCCAGCATACCGATCATTTAGATCGAACTGGAGAGAAGTTTTTAGCGGATAAACAAATTCCTGTATATACGTTTAGTCATGATGCACCTTACCTGAAAAATCTGGGTCTAAATGTTCAGGCAGGAATTGAGCATTGGAAAGAAATCCAGTTTTTGGGTGGTCGCCTTGTTGCTGTCCCTGCGAAGCATGGGCATGGTTGGATCAGTAAATTTATGGCGAATGGTTGTGGCTTTTTTCTGGATCTACCGAATGAACCATCAATTTACATCAGTGGTGATACCGTACTCACTGAGGATGTAAAAACTGCGATTTTTCAGTTTAATCCAGATATTACTGTTGTGGCGGCAGGCGAAGCACAAATGGATGTTGGGAAACCCATTTTAATGACTGAAAGTGAAGTTAGAAAATTCATTCAACTTTCCCCAAAGCATGTGATTGCAAATCATTTTGAGGCGTTAAATCACTGCCCAGTGAAAAGAGCTGATATTCAAAATCTTGTTACCGAAATTGGGGAAAAAGATCGTGTCTATATTCCTGATGATGGACAAACTCTAAGCTTTCATCTGAACTAGTACATCAGCGAATACGAAAACCATAGCCGATGTTTATACAATTCAAAATGACATCAATGTTCGCGATGGAAAAGATGTAGATAATGATAAAAGTGCTCAACAGGTCGCTAGGGAAAATTTTTTCTTTAGCGCATTTATATTTATTTGAGTTATGTAAGCTAGAGCCTCGTTTAGGGTATTTAACTTATGCTCACCGAGGGGCTAGTTCATCAATAATTTTTAAATTTATCTATAACTTCCAATATCTTATTCATATAAATTATTTAAAACCGTTATAGCTTATAAACCTGACGAATGTATTTGAGAAGATTTCTTAAATTTCCTCGCAGCTAAGTCGTGATTATTTAGAGAACCTCTACATTGTATTTATGCTCGCTGTTAGATCATAAAGATAAAGTAGCTGAACCTGATCAATATAAGCTTCGTTTGAATATAAGCTAAGTTTGATCCTGTATCAGCTACTTGTTGATAAACACTTATTCCTGTTATTGATCCGCTTTACGAAGACTCAATGAAAGTTGATCCCAACGTTGTATTGCGGTTTCCATTGCTTGCATTTTGACATGGCCAAAACCACGTACATCTGCTGGTAATTGAGCGATTTTCTCTGCCACAGATAAGTCATATTTTTCAGGTGCAGAACTAATCGCTTTGACAAATGCGATATAACGATCACGCCACGCATGTTCTTTTTGACGTTCTTGCTGTAAAGCAAATGGATCAAGGAATGTTTCTCTAAGCCACTGTAGTCGACCAAGAATCATCATTGGAATACGCATCCAATAGCCGAAAGCACGTTTGCGTATAGCGCCATGAGCCCCCAAAGCAGGAGGAGCTAAGTGATAGGTTAAACGTAACCCTTGACCAAACTGTGCTTCGATTGATTGTTTAAAGCTTTTTCCTGTGAGTAAGCGTGCAACTTCATATTCATCTTTATAGGCCATGACTCTATAGAGCTGTGTCGCAATTGTTTCAGCGAGTTCTTCAGGCAATACTTTGGCTGCTTGTTCAGCAAGATTTCGATACTGCGTTGCATAATCATCATTCCAATACTCGACCAGACGCGCAGAACGATCTTCAACGAGTTCAGCCAAAGTAGTTGGTTTACGCGTTGTTGGTATCGTTGCAATAATGTTTTTTATCAAGTCAGGATTGCTAATCAAATGGCAACCAATGCGGAAAGCTTCAAGGTTTTTTTCAGTAGCTGTACCATTTAGGTGAATTGCCTTTTCAATACTTTCACGTTTCAACGGAATCTGACCTGCTTGCCAAGCCATGCCAAGTAAAATCTGATTTGCAAAGATTGCATCACCTAGTACTTGTGTGGCAATACGTGTTACAGGTAAAGATATTAGTTTACCTTGTGTCGTCCGACCACGAAGTCGCTGAATTAAATCAGTAATTGGTGCATACCAGTCACGCGACTCAAGGAAAGTAGAAGTAGGGGAACCATCTTCATTCACGATGACAACAGCATCCGCTTTTAAACGTGAAAGTGCTGCATTACTTCCTGCAACAATGGCATCTGCACCGATTAAAACATCACATTGACCCGCAGGAATTTTGGTTGCAGAGATTTGATCATCTTCTGTCGCAAGCTGTATGTAGGAATAAACTGTACCACCTTTTTGAGCAAGTCCAGCCATATCCATAATACGTGCTGCTTTATTCTCCAAATGTGCAGCCATACCAAGTAAAGCACCTGCGGTCACTACGCCTGTACCACCAATACCACCAACCATAATGCGGATGGGTTGTTGATCTAACTCTGGGATGATTGGCTTTTCTGGCCAGCCAGCTTCTATACCTTTAAATACTTCTGGGCGTTTTATGTCACGGGTATGCACGGTCACAAAACTTGGACAGAAACCTTCCACACAAGAAAAGTCTTTGTTACAACTGCTTTGATTGATTTGACGTTTTGTTCCTAACGCGGTTTCAATAGGTTCGATAGATAAACAATTGGACTTTTTAGAACAGTCCCCGCAACCTTCACAAATCTCACTATTGATAAAAACTCGCTCTGCAACATCTGGATAAGCATTACGTTTACGACGACGGCGTTTTTCACTGGCACAGGTTTGAACATAAATTAATGCTGTAACACCAGAAATTTCGCGTAATTTGCGCTGAACATCATCTAATTCATTTCTATGGTAAATCTCGACATGAGACGCTATACCTTCTTCGGCATGAATCAATTCAGGTTCATCTGTGACGATCACTTGTTTTGTGATGCCTTCTGCATCAAGTTGTCGTGTTAGTTGTGCCACGCTAAGATGACCATCGACATGCTGTCCACCCGTCATTGCCACTGCATCGTTATAGAGAATTTTGTAGGTCATATTAAGTTTTGCAGCAATCGCTTGGCGGATAGCCAGATAGCCTGAATGGAAATACGTTCCATCGCCTAGATTGGCAAAAATATGCTTTTCATTGGTGAAATGGGAAGCACCAGCCCAACTTACGCCTTCGCCGCCCATTTGCGAGAATGTTTCTGTTCCATGATTCTGTAACACGGCAATATAATGACAACCGATCCCGCCCAGTGCGCGACTACCTTCGGGTAACTTAGTTGATGAATTGTGAGGGCAGCCACTACAAAAGAAAGGTTTGCGTTCTGCGATATCTAAAACATGCTGTGACGCTTGCTCTGCTTTTTGCAATAGCTCAATTTTACTCTGAATGTGCGTTTTTAAGCTTTCTGGAATATCTAATTTTAAGAACCGAGCTGCCAACATTTTTGCAATAGGTTCAGGTTGGAACTCATAATGGCCAATCAAAGGGGCTTCATCAATCGATGTACTCCATTCACCTTTACCATCACAGGCTTTACCGATGATACGAGGGCGTTTTCCATCTGGAAGTGCATAGAGTTCATCTTTAATTTGTGCTTCCAGAATTGGGCGCTTTTCCTCTACAACAATCAGTTCTTCTAAACCTTCAGCAAATTCATGTAGACCTTGTGGTTCCAAGGGCCAAATTAAAGCAACTTGATACACTCGAAGACCAAGTTGCTCGGCTGTTTCACCTTCAATACCTAAAATACGTAAGGCTTCAATGGTATCTAAATAACCTTTACCACTTGCAACAATACCAATACGCGCATCAGGACAATGCCACGTCACCTGATTCAGTTCGTTTTCACGGGCATAAGCCAATACAGCGGGTAAACGATATTTATAAAGACGCTCTTCTTGTTGAATGCCATGATCTGGCCAACGTATGTTGACACCATCTTCTGGCATTTGCACATTTTGCGGTAATAAGGGAGTAATACGATCTAAATCAACATGAACAGAAGCAGAGGTTTCAACAATTTCACTGACCAGTTTCATTGACGTCCATACCCCAGCAAAGCGTGACATTGCGATGGCATGAACACCTAAATCAAGAATTTGTTGTATGGATGTCGGATAGAAAATTGGAATGCCACAGCCAATCATCACGTGTTCTGACTGGTGCGGAACAGTTGATGATTTGCAAGAATGGTCATCACCAAAGAAGGCAACCACACCGCCTAACTCTGATGTTCCTGCAAGATTGGCATGACGGAAAACATCTCCAGAGCGATCTACACCCGGACCTTTACCATACCACCAAGCAGTCACGCCATCATATTTACCTTGACCTGTGAGGTTTGCTTGTTGGGTACCCCAAATTGCAGTAGCAGCGAGATCTTCATTTACGCCAGGTTGAAAAACCACATGATGGTCTTTGAGTATGCCTTCAACTTGCCAGAGAAAATTATCATAGTTTCCGACAGGGGAACCTCGATAACCTGAAATAAAACCAGCAGTATGATAACCGTTTAAAGTATCCCGCCGTGTTTGCGCAAGTGGTAAACGCACCATTGCCTGAATACCTGTCATGTAAGCAGTACCGTCATCACTTAGATATTTATCATCAAGTGATACATCCTTTGTTGGAATCTTATGTGGAGTAAATTTTGTCGCTATATTCATTTATTTCTCCTTGGAATTTTGTAGTTCGAGCTACTTTATTTTCTCAACATCCCGTTGAATATTTGGAGTAAATGACATACTCGGAAAAAGGTTGATCAGTTTGTTCAGAACACAAAAAACTGCTCAATGTATGTACATTAATGTCATTGTGATTGATCCAGACTGGTGCAACAATGCGTAATTAAGCAAAAGATATTTACGTTATGCGCAAAAATCTTGATGGTGGATTACTCCATGCAATGCAAGCTTTCCTGAAAGTCATTGATAGTGGAAGCTTTACAGCCGCCGCAGAGCAGATGGAACTGACAACAGCGCAAGTGTCGCGACTCATTAGTGAGTTAGAAGGGCGTTTAGGAACAAAATTACTACAACGAACCACGAGGCAACACGCATTGACCGATATTGGTGCAACTTATGCAGAGCAATGTCGTCATGTACTCGCAATGGTGGAAGAAGCCGAAACTCAAGCAATGGGAAGGGCAACTAAACCACAGGGACGGTTACGTGTGTTGAGTATGGCCAGTTTTGGTCATCATTATGTATCTCCGACGATGGCGGAGTTCTGTCAAACCTATCCAGAACTGACCGTGGAATATCGTACTTCACAGAATGTACCAGACCTTTTAGGTAAAGGAATTGACGTTAGTTTATATCTCGCGGAATCTTTGGCTGATTCACGCTTTGTTGCTCGTCAAATTGGGACAATATTTTCATTACTTTGTGCATCACCAACCTATTTAGAAAAATATGGTGAGCCGAAATCATTAGATGATTTACAAAAACATGCATGTTTAAGATTGGTAAATCCATCAATTACACCGCAATGGCATCTTATCAGTGAAAAAAGTTGCTCGTATCAAATTGATATTACGGGACCATTGATTGCAGATACACCGGAACTGTTACTGGACATGGTACAACAAGACATGGGTATTGCATTGCTTCCGACCTTTACTGTAATTGAAGCGGTACGTACTGGACGATTACGCCGTGTTTTATCAGATTGGAGATCGCCTGATATTGGCGTTTATACCTTAATACCATCACGTCATTTTATTGATGCTAAAACAAGAGCATGGTTAACATGGGTTGAGCAGCATATTTCGCCAAAAATTCAGAGTGATACGGACTTTTTTTTATAATCTGAACTGGCCATGAAGACCATACGAATGAAGACATGATGTACAGGCTTTATGGCCGATAAAAACACAATCCGTTGGGACTGTTTTATGGTGCTGGTAATTTGAATAGCTTAGGTATGAATGAGCATATTACCCATTCATACCCATAAGCCTGATCGGTTACTGCGGTAAAACTTAGGTTTGATCCTGAGTTGTCAAACCACCCCCTAATGCTCGAATTAAGTCCACACTTGCAATCATTCTGCTACCTTTAAGTTGTATCGCCAATTGCTCTTGCTGAAGAATAGTGCGGTCAGAATCTATAACCTCTAGATAACTCACTGCACCTTTACGATAGCGCAGATGTAAAAGTTTATTGGCATGACGTGAAGCAATCAGAGCTTGCGTTTGAGTATTCATTTGTTGATCCAGAATACGTTGATCCGTCAGCCCATTTTCAACCTCACGAAATGCATTCAGTACAGTTTGTCGATAATTGGCAACGCTTTCTTCATAGGCAGCTCTGGCCTGTACGACGCCTGCTTTACGTTGACCACCATCAAACAAAGGTAAGGATAAAATTGTCCCTGCGATAGGCCCCAGCAAGAAAGTGCGACTCGACCATTGGGCTAAATCTCCAAGCGTTGAAGACTCATAACCCAGTGCTCCTGTAAGACTAAGTCGTGGGAAAAAAGCAGCACGTGCAATACCAATTCTGGCATTATCTGCCGCCATAGCACGTTCAGCAGCCGCGACATCAGGACGCCTTTCAAGAAGACTAGAAGGTAAACACGCAGGTACTTGAACGGTATTGATCGTTAAGCTTTGCTGCGCCAAATTAAACTCCGCAGGCGTTTTGCCTAATAACACGGCAAGCGCATGTTCTGTATTTGCTCGTTGGCGCATAAGACTCAATAAACCAGTCTGTGCTGTAGACAATTCCGTTTGCGCACGAAATACATCCATTTCACTGACGGCTCCATTTTTAAAACGAGCTTGCATTAAATTTCTTGATTCAGTCAGCAATTTAATCATTCGCGCATAAATGATTTGTTCCGTATCGAGTTGTCGGATTTGGAAATAATTTTGCGCGACATCGGCTTGCAAAGCCAAAAGTGCAGAGTGATATAAGGCTTCTTGTTGCTGCGCATCTGCTGTTGCCGCATTGACACTACTGGCAATACGACCAAATAAGTCTAACTCATAAGACACATTTGTCTGGGCACGCCATAACGTCTGGGCAGAGGTATTAGCATTCGCATCAAGCCCCTGAGATGCAGGTGAAAGTTTTTGTCGGGTTGGACCAAAGCCCGTACCTATACTCGGCAGTTGTTCAGCCTTTGCCGCGGATTTCAAAGCACGTGATGCCTGAACATTTGCTGCAATTGCTTTTAAGTTTTGGTTTTCCCGAATAGCTTGTTGCTCAAGTGCATTGAGTTGAGCATCTTGAAAAATAAGCCACCATTCACCTCTGGAGGCTGCATCACTCGGTTGCGCTATTTTCCAGTTTTCATTTTCTTGCAAGGGGTTAGCTTCTTTAAATTGCAATGGAATGACAACCCTTTCTGGTTCATATTGTGGTGCCAGTGAGCAGCCTGCAAGCAGCAGGCTTCCCATGAGCGAGGACAATAACCAGATCTGTTTTTTAGGCATGATCATATCGTCCTTATGAGTGATTTGGATTGATTGGAGCTTCATGTGGACTGGCTGAATGCAGCTTATGTCCACGGTTTAAAGTCCGAATGAGTACATAGAAGGCAGGGGTCAGGAATAAGCCAAAGAAGGTAACCCCGATCATGCCTGAGAATACGGCAACGCCCATTGCATGACGCATTTCTGCACCCGCACCTGTAGAAGTCACAAGGGGAACAACACCCATAATGAATGCAATTGAAGTCATTAGAATTGGACGTAAACGTAAACGGCTCGCTTCAACTGCTGCTTTAAATGCGGTCATGCCTTGCATTTCAAGTTCTCGGGCAAATTCCACAATCAAAATCGCGTTTTTGCAGGCCAGTCCCACCAGTACCATTAAGCCAATTTGCGTGAAAATATTGTTATCACCATTAGTCAGCCACACCCCTGTAAGCGCAGCTAAAATCCCCATCGGTACAATAAGAATCACAGCCAGTGGTAGAGTTAAACTTTCATACTGCGCAGCCAATACCAAAAAGACCAACAACACACTAATCGGGAAGACCCATAGCCCAGCGTTGCCTGCCAGAATTTTCTGGTAGGTTAAATCTGTCCATTCAAATTTAATTCCACGCGGTAAGGTTTGAGCGGCAATGCGTTCTGCGGCAGCTTCTGCCTGACTAGATGAATAACCAGCAGCAGGGCCACCATTAATATCCGCAGCAGTATATCCGTTATAACGTACGGCCATTTCTGGACCATAAGTTTGTGTGACATTCACCAGAGAAGATAAAGGCACCATTTGCCCAGCACTGTTGCGGGTTTTTAATTGCAAAATATTCTCTGGATTTGCACGAAATGGTGCATCAGCTTGTGCACGTACCTGATAAACACGTCCAAAACGGTTAAAGTCATTCACATATTGTGAGCCCAGATAAATTTGCATGGTGTTAAATACATCTGTAATAGCAACACCTTGTTGCTTGGCTTTAACACGATCGAGATCTACGTTTAACTGCGGTACATTTATTTGATAGCTTGAAAACATTGGACCAAGTTCGGGTGCAGCTTGTGCTGCTTTCATAAAGTTCTGCGCAGCATCATTTAATGCGGAATAACCCAATGCTCCGCGGTCTTCAAGCTGCATTTTGAAACCACCCACTGTGCCGAGTCCCATTACTGGTGGCGGTGGGAAAACAGCAATATAGGCTTCTTGTATGGCAGCATATTTTTGGTTTAAAGCACCCGCAATCGCATTGGCTGAAAGTTCTTTGCTTTTACGCTCTTCAAAAGGTTTTAGTGTGACAAAAACAATGCCTGCACTGGAACTGTTGGTAAAACCATTAATCGATAAGCCGGGAAAGGCAATTGCACTTTCAACACCAGGTTGTTTTAACGCAGCATCACTCATTTTTCGAATGACGGCTTCAGTACGGTCTAAAGAGGCACCATTCGGTAATTGCGCAAAACTAATCAGATACTGTTTGTCCTGAGCAGGAACAAATCCGCCAGGCACAATATAGGAAATACCAATGGTTAAACCGAGTAGAATGGCATAAACGCCCATCGCTGAGGTTTTATGCGAAATAACCCGACTTACACCACGACCATATTGATCTGACGCACGTGAGAATAGGCGGTTAAATGCCTTAAAAAAACGCCCAAAGACTCGGTTCATGCCTCGTGTTAAAGCATCGGGCTTAGCATCATGACCTTTCAGCAAGATTGCAGCTAAAGCAGGGGATAACGTAAGTGAGTTAAATGCCGAAATGACCGTTGAAATCGCAATGGTCATGGCAAACTGTTTATAAAATTGACCTGTTAAACCTGTCATAAAAGCCAGCGGGACAAATACTGCACACAGCGTTAATGCAATGGCAATAATCGGTCCACTTACTTCACGCATGGCACGGTAGGTTGCATCCCTTGGACTAAGTCCAGCTTCAATATTCCGCTCGACATTTTCCACCACCACAATCGCATCATCGACCACAATACCAATCGCAAGGACCATCCCGAACAACGAAAGTGCATTAATGGAATAGCCAAAGGCTAGCATCAATCCAAATGTACCAATAATAGACACGGGTACTGCAAGTAAAGGAATAATCGAAGCACGCCATGTTTGCAGGAATAAAATTACCACCACGACAACCAGTGCAATTGCTTCTAGCAAAGTACTGACAACCGCTTTAATACTCGCGCGAACGAACTGAGTTGGATCATAAACAATTTCATACTTCACCGATGAAGGAAAATCTTTAGACAATTCCTGCATGGTGTCACGGACTTGCTCAGACACTTGCAATGCATTCGCACCCGGTGCTTGGAAAATTGGAATGGCAACCGCTTGTTTATTGTCAAGTAAAGAACGCAAACCGTATTGTGATGCTGCAAGCTCAACACGGGCAACATCGCCCAAACGGGTTACCGCACCATCTGGATCTGTTTTTAAAATGATATCGGAGAATTCTTGCTCTGTACTTAAACGACCTTGTGCATTTACCGAAAGCTGAAGCGGAGCATTACTTGGAGATGCACCGATGGTTCCTGCGGCAACCTGAATATTTTGCTCACGAATGGCACTGACAATTTCACTTGCAGTCAAATTACGCGCAGAGATTTTCTGTGGATCGAGCCAGATCCGCATAGAATAATCCCCAGAACCAAATAAACCTACTTCACCCACACCTTGTAAACGTGCTAAACGGTCTTTGACATTCAGCACCGCATAGTTGCGTAAGTAGGTCATGTCGTAACGATTATCTGGCGAAGTTAAATGCACCACCATGGTTAAGTTGGAAGAGCTTTTCAGGGTCGTCACCCCTAAACGTTGTACATCTTCGGGTAAACGTGGCAAAGCCTGTGATACGCGATTTTGTACCAGTTGTTGTGCTTTATCTGGATCTACCCCAAGTTTAAAGTTTACAGTAACGGTTAAATTACCATCACTATTGGCTTGAGATTGCATATACAACATGTCTTCAACGCCGTTGATTGATTCTTCAAGCGGAGAAGCCACGGTTTCAGCAATCACTTTAGGGTTTGCACCTGGATACTGTGCACGCACAACCACAGAAGGTGGAACAACTTCTGGATATTCAGAAATAGGCAGTTTAAAAACTGACAATATCCCCGCCAATACAATCAGGATTGATAACACACCTGCAAAGATCGGCCGATCAATAAAAAATTTAGAGATGTTCATATGAGATTAACCCGCTGCCGAATTAGCTGTGTTTTCAGTTGGCTGAGGTTGTTGCGCAGTTGAAACTTGACTATTTGGCATGATGACTTGATGCGGTGTAACAGGATCCCCAGGTCGAATGCGCTGTAAACCATTCACGACAATCCGTTCACCTGCTTGTAGTCCGCTCTCAACAATTTGCAAGCCATTTTGAACTGTGCCCAGTTTTACTTCGCGGTACATGGTTTGGTTTTTACGATTTACAACCACGACAAAGCGTTTATCTTGATCAACCCCAATTGCGGTTGGACTAATCAAAATTGCGGCACGAGGCTGCCCACCTCCCAGTCGAATGCGAGCATACAAACCTGGCAGAAGAGACCCTTTAGGGTTGTCAAAAGTAGCTCGGACACGAATCGTTCCCGATGTGGTATTTAAATTATTGTCAAATGAACTAATTACACCTGTATGTGAAAAACCTTCTTCATTAGCAAGTCCCATAGATACAGGAATCTGAGCGGCATTATTTTGATCACTCAAATATTTCAGATAAGTTTGTTCATCGACATCAAAAGATGCGTATAAACGGGCAACTGACACTATACTGGTTAAAACCTGTGCACCATTACCCGCAGATACCACGTTTCCAGCCGTTATTTCGGCACGAGAGATACGACCACTGACAGGTGCAGTAATGCGGGTATATTCAAGATTTAAACGTGCTGATTCGACAGCAGCTCTGGCGGCTTGAACATTGGCACTTGCAGTGCGTGCTTCATTTTCTGCTTGTTCAAGCTCTTGGTGAGCGACAGCATTGCTTTCAATCAAACGTCGATTGCGAGATAAATTACTTGTGTAATAAGTCACTTGGGCTTCGGCCGCAGCCAGTTGTGCCTTGGCACGATTCAGCTCTGCTTGAAATGGTCGTGGGTCAATCGTAAAAAGTAAATCACCTTTTTTGACCAGACTGCCATCTTTGAAATGAACAGCGATGAGTTTGCCTGAAATTTGCGGTCGGACATCCACTTGGTCAATGGCTTCTAGGCGACCAGAATATTCTTGCCAATCGGTAATGGTTTGGCTCACAACATTTGCAACATCGACGGTCACAGCAGCTTGTGCATTTGTATCTTGTGTAGCTTTAGCATCGGCATTTTTATGTAAAAACATAAAACTACCCCCCGTAGCTAAAATAGCGACAAGCACTGCAGACAGCGTGAACTGTTTGCGGGAAATTGACATGAAAAGCTCCTATTTTTATTCGTATACCTGTTTGACGACAAATACATATCGGATGGGAGAAACAGGTGAGGTGAAGAAATCGGAGCTTAAATGTTTGTGAATTACGAATAAATATATTAAATTTGATAACACTATTCGAAAATTCATAACAATCGAATACTGAATTTCAAATGTTACTGTCTTAGGAGCAATGCGTGGATCTTTTTCATGCCATGAAAGTGTTTAATAAAGTAGTCGAAACCAACAGTTTTAGTTTGGCAGCAGATAGGTTAGGACTACCTCGTGCTTCAGTGACTACGACGATTCAGGGATTAGAAAAACATTTACAAATTCGCTTATTGAATCGAACCACGCGTAAGCTTAGTTTGACTCCTGATGGTGCTGTATATTATGAGCGCAGTGTACAAATTCTGGCTGATGTTGAGGACATTGAGTCTCACTTCCATGACACTGAGCGTGGACCACGTGGCCGTTTAAGAATTGATGTTAAAGCCTCCATAGGGCGTATGATTTTAATCCCTATGTTGTGTGATTTTCATGCGAAATATCCTGATATCGATTTAGTCATTGGGATGAATGACCGCCCTGTAGATTTAGTTCAGGATGCTGTGGATTGCGTGATTCGGATTGGTCAGCTTAAAGACTCTAGTTTAGTGGCCCGCCGTATTGGCACAGTTCAGTTTGTGACTGTTGCATCGCCAAAATATTTCGCTGAACACGGTAAACCAGAAACAATTGAAGATTTAAAGCAGCATCAGGTCGTGCAATATTTCAACAGTCGTACAGGCCGTAATATTGACTGGAATTTTGTGGTAGATGGTGAAATTCAAAGTATTTCAGTCAATGGACCAGTTTCTGTCAATGATGGTGACTCGTATATTGAACTGGCACTTCAAGGCTTTGGTTTAATTCAATGTCCTTACTTCATGGTTGCAAAACATCTGGAGTCTGGTGCACTCAAGGAAGTTCTACATCAATCGTTACCTGAACCTTTACCTATTTCTGTGGTTTATTTACAGAATCGTCATTTATCGCCTAAGGTACGTGTGTTTGTAGATTGGGTTGCTGCATTATTTGCTGAATGTCCACTACTAAGTGGATGTACCTTATCTCTGAATCAAAAATCTGAGTTTACATGTGAACAGAAAAAAGAGAATAATAACTTTACGATTCATAGCTTGCTTGAACAGCAAAATACGGCCGAGGTTTTCGCTTTAAATGTCTAGTCATTACGAGATAGAAGATAGATAGACATTGCTGTTCATCAACTTAGACCAATACATCCAGAGAACAGAAAAACAAAGGATTTTGACTTAACGAAAATTATGTTTATTTGACCAGACCTATTTAATTTTAAATAGGTCTGTCGTGAACTAAACATCACATTATTGAGGTGTTGTGATCACGGATAATTTCTCTACGCCGACGCGTTCTATACTGGCTAAAAGTTTAGCCACAGTGCCATAAGGGACAGTTTCATCGGCATTTAAGTTTAATGCTAACTTGCTGTTGGCATTTTTACGCTGTGTGATTGCTTGCTCAAAATTTTCGAGTTTGACTGGGTCTTTATCTAAAAAGATAGTGCCATCAGGTTTTACACTAATCACCAGTGCTTTGTTTTGATCTGTAGACTGTGTCGGTGCAGCTTTGGGTAAGTTAACCTTCACGCTATTGGTCAATAAAGGCGCAGTAACGATAAACACGATCAATAACACCAGCATCACATCGACGAGTGGGGTAATGTTGATGTCACTGACGACATCGTCATCTTGAGAAGTTGAAATCGCCATTAAGCCAAAGCCTCCTTTTCTTGAGATGACAACGGATGTGCCGCGGCTGGTTTTGCTGCAACATGTGGACTTTGAGTTTTGGTTGGCAGTTGGAAACCTACTTTTTGAGTAAGGCTGACAAAGTCTGTTGCAAAGTCATCTAAATCTGCACCGATGCCTTTCACTTTACGGACAAAATAGTTATAGGCAAGCACTGCAGGTACGGCCACAGCAATACCAATACCTGTTGCAACTAACGCCTGACCAATTGGACCTGCGACCACATCCATGCTGGCACTACCAGATTTGGCAATCGCTTGTAAGGCATGGATAATCCCAAACACGGTGCCAAATAAACCAATAAATGGAGCATTATTGCCAATGGATGCGAGAATAGCTGAGCCTTTTTCCAGTTGACGACGTTCGGCCAGAATTTGTTTGCGTAAGTGTCGTTCTAACAAATCCTGACGGCTCCATGTTTGTTGTAAGTCTTGATGGGTTTTTTCATTGGCTTCTGTCAGTGTTTTAAAACCAGTTTGGGCAATACGTGCTGTCGGTCCCTGCGCATCTTCAGACTGGTTAATCGCATCTGCCAAATTCTGAGCTGACCAAAAACTGTCGACAAACAGCTTAGATTGTTTAGAGGCTTTTGAGGTTTGTACGGCTTTCACCACAATTAGAACCCAAGTGATGATCGAAAAACCGATCAATAACCAAATGGTTGCATCATGAATAATCGTATTAATATCAGACATATCGAATTTTCCTAAGATAAAATTTTACAGTTTAATTGGGTAATTTGAAGTGAATCGGAACATCGACCCAACCTTCTACTAGCGTGTTGCCACGCAGCGCCGGTGAAAATTTCCAGCGCTTCACAGTTTTTACAGCCACATCATCTAGTACTTTTTTGCCGCTACTATTTTTCAGGTTGATTTCTAAAGGGCTGCCTGCGGGTGAAACTTTTACACGCAACATCACAACGCCTTCCCAACCACGGTCTAACGCCACTTCTGGGTACTCAGGGGCAGGATTGCTGAGATAACCGGCATAACCTTTGGCTGCTGTCACAGGTAAGTTTTCTTGTGCGGGCTTAGTCGCAAGTTCAGCAACTTTCTGGGTCGGTGTGACGTTTTCTGTAGGTTCAGCCTGCGGTACTGGTTGCGTAACGGATTTAGCAACGGGTCTAGGCTGCTCAATTGGCTTCTGTTCGACAGGTTTCTGCACGGACTTTTCAACCACTGGTTTTTGGACAGGCTGAGGCTTTGCTGAAACAGGTGGAATGATTGGTTTTTGTATTTCTTGTTTAAGTTTGGGTTCAATCACCTTAGGCGGCTCTTCCTTGGGTTTTTCAATTACAACCGCGATAGGTTCTGTTTTTTTTACAATCAAAGGTGGAGTAGGAAGATGCTTTGCAAGATAAAAGATGCCGTAATGTAATGACAGAACAGCAGCAATTGCCCAAAAAATGTTGTTGGTTTGAACAGGTTTTTCTGCTGAGATCGAATTTGCTAGATTGGCAGCAAATGGATATGGATCGACAGCATGAAATACATTGGACTGAACATTTTGAAGTTGTTCAAACAAAATTGCCTTTTTATAAGGACTTCGACTGACTTCACTCATATCAGTAATACACCATTCAATAAGATTTAATTTGTATTGCAGAATCTTCTTTATTTCTTAAGTTAAATCGGCTTAATTTTGAATATGAAAAAATTCTTCAGATTTGAATTTCCCCATTAACTTACAAATAAGAAAATTAATTTAGCTAAATAAAACATTAAAAACATAATGAGTTATTTTTTAAAAATAGAAAACAAACTTTTTTAGATTAGTATTTTTATAAAAAGTGATAATAGATTAATCAAATATAGCGACTTATAATAATTAAAGATAATTTATTTTATATTCAAGATATCTATTTTATTTGTATTTATTTTCTCTCTGCATCTATTTTTAATATCTCTACTAAATAAATCAATTTATATGCAATAAGACCGTCCATAGATAGAACAGCCTTATGCTATTTAAAGCTAAAATTTTTAAAAATAGAGCAATAATGCTTAACTAAAGAATACTGGCCACTTTTAAAAAGTGTTCCCGCGCTCTAATACGTTCGATCCATGCTTTTAAGTGCGTATGATCATGATGACGCTGAACGTCTAAATTGAACCAATGATTGAGGGCTAAGGCCAAAGGAATATCTGCAACGCCAAAATTTGAACCAGACAGATAGGGCTGTTTAGCCAGCTCGCTATTGGCAACATCCAATATTTTTTCTAGTTTTTCTGCTGCAACTTTAACCGCAGCCAAATCTCTTTTATCTGCTGCTTGACGAACCAAATTAAAAAACACGATCCCAAACACAGGTAGGACAGTGGTGGTGTACCAGTCAATCCATTTTTCTGCGCTAAAGCGTAGTTTAGGGTCTTCAATCCATAATGATTCTTTTCCATAAACTTCAGTCAAATAACGCAAAATGGTGTTGGACTCCCACAAAACCGTGTCGCCATCTTGAATAACAGGAATCAGACCATTTGGATTAAGCGCCAAAAACTCAGCAGTATCAACCACACCATACTGTTGTCCCGCAGGAATATGTTCAAATTGAAGTCCAAGTTCTGCTGCTAGCCAAAGTACTTTGTGGACATTTAAAGAATTGGGTCTGCCCCAAATAGTAATGCTCATATATTTTCTCAAAAATTTTGAATGTGTGTGAAACAGTCCTTTGGTGAAATTCAGTATTTAAATAATCATCGATTCTGAACCATCAGAAAGGCTTAAACGATATTGAAATTTCACCAAAGCATTTGGTTTAAATATTTTTAGAAGCGATAATTGACACGACCATAGTAATAGCCACCATAGAGTCCAAAAGGCGAAAGCTGTGCATAATAATTCTCACCCAAACCATCGACAATGTTGGATTTTTCAGGGTAGGTGTTAAATAAGTTGTCTGCGCCTAAAGTCAATGAAAGACTGTCTGTAAGATGGTAGGTTGCATCTAAATCAACAATCCATTTAGCATCAAAGGTCTGGTCTGTGGCGGCTGTTTCACTGCGTGCGATATAGCTACCATAACGAGATAAGCGGGTATTCAAATCGACTTTTGCATACTGCCAATTTGCTGCTAGAGTGAATTTTGTTTTCGGATCTGCATCGGTAATCATGCCTTTGGTACGACGGGTGATACGATCAATATTGATACCGTCTAACTGGCTTGGATTATCCGCAATTGCTGTAATATCGGTTTCATTCCAGTTGAAGCCTAAACTCCAGCGGATACGTCCATATTTATTCAGTTGTTGTGTATAGTCTGCAACAACATCAACACCGTTGGTTTCTGTATCAAATAAGTTGGCGTAATAAGTCACATAATTGACGTTAGAAAAGCCGTTGGCTGCCAAAATGTTGTTAATACCACTACCAGTAAGACCTGCTGTTGAAGCAATACGGTCTTTTAATTCAATACGATAAGCATCAACTGCAAGGTTGAAATTCTTGAATGGGCTATAAGTTAAACCCAGAGAAAAGTTCGTCGATTCGGTAGGATCAAGTGCCTCTGCACCTAAAGCTTTTCCTAATGCTGAATCAGTACGTACAGATTTACTGTATACATCTGAGCGGACGCCATTGTTTACCGTGCTTACAATGCCCGTACTAGCAAATCCTTGTTGGTATAGCGACGGTGCAATAAAGCCTGTACTTACGGTTCCTCGGATTGCAAGTTCAGGTGTGAATTCATAACGGCTGTTAATTTTTCCGTTGAATGTATCACCAGAACTATCATCATAATGTTCGAAACGACCTGCTAAACCCACAAACCAGTTTTTGGTTACATCTAACCCTAAATCTAAATAGGCAGCAGTGTTAGTCCGACTAATATCAGCTTCATCTTCAGGTAATAAGACTCGTGCTCCAAAAGTTCCAACAGTTGCTGGTGAACCTGCATTATCACCTGTAGGAATAATATAACCGCCATTTTTATAGGCTAAAGGATCAGTGGCTTTAGATGCCCAACCTTCTTTACGATAGTCTAGTCCCCATGCAACACTCAGTGGGTTGGCACCAAAACCAATATCGAAGGTTTTTTTAAGGTCAAGGTTACTCACCCACTGATATGCTTCATATCTTTGTAGCCCAAATGAAGTCGGACTAGATGGTCCAAGAGATGGATTGAGGTTGTTTCGTGTAGAGTGATCTTGTGTATTTTTTCCGTAAGAACTACTCGCATCCCATGCCCAACCGAGTACATTATCGCCCTTTAGCCCCCAAACAGTTTGAACATCTGTTTCATTTAAAATGACATCGGGTGTCGTACCATTCGGGAAGATTTCAACAATACCCGATCTAGAGTTCGGACGACGATAGGAAGCTCCTGTAGAAGCATCACGCCAACCTGCGGTGGTGTAGCTATACAAAGTTGCAGCTTTACTTAAAGGAAGTTCAGCATTTGCAGAAACATTAAACTGTTCAACCGAAGGCAGCCCCAATTTATTTAAATTACGATCTATTGTGGCTTCGCGTGGGTCATCCTGACCATTTACTTTAGAATAAATTCTGCCTGAAACTGGGCCAGCACGGGTAGTAGCATCCTGATTTTTCAGGTCAAAACCAAAATTGATAAAACCGTCTTGACCCAAAGGTGCACCAGCATTGGCATTCAGTTGAAAAGTTTCTCCATTTCGACCAGTTCCATCATAGTGTTCTCGTCCACCATAGGTGGTACTAATATTGCCGCCATTATCAGCAGATTTGAGTACAATGTTGATCACTCCAGCAATCGCATCGGAACCATACTGCGCCGCAGCACCATCACGTAAAACCTCAACACGTGCAATAGCACCAATCGGGATGAGGTCTAAATCTGCTGCTTGGTAACCTTCACCAAAACCGTATTTGTTAATGGCTAAAGCACCGACATGACGACGTTTTCCATTCACCAACACGAGGGTATGACCACCACCCAAACCACGTAAACCTGCAGAACGGGCAACAGCCCCATAACCATCAGGTTGACTAGGTACGGTAGCAACACTGAAAGATGGAATCACTTTTGCCAAAATGTCTCTTAGCGCAAGGGTATTACCTTGTTTGAGCAACTGTTCACCACTAATTACATCCACAGGTGCTGGGCTTTCAGTAACGGTGCGTATACCTCCACGATTTCCCACCACAACGACACTTTCTAGTTGCTGAACATCTTCTTTTTCAGAAGATGTAGGTGCATTTTTATTCACATCTTGCGCATAAATAGAACCTGTAATTCCACAAGTTAAAGCAAAGAAAATGGATTGATGAAGAGGGGATATTTTAAAACCCAGCTTTTCACGCTGAGCCAGTATTAGATTGGTTTGCCACATTATATTTTCCAATGATGATGTAATTTATAAAGTTTTACCTAAAACAATAATCCGATGAGTATTTCGACTCTGGTAGTCAATATATCGATTGTTTTTTTATTGTTAAATATTAAATAATCATTTGAATATCAGTTTTGATTAAATATATTTACATTGAAATTTTAATAAGGTTTTCTTTATTTTTAATAACACTTCAATCTCTTTATAAAAACCATATTTTCACTTTTTTATATAACTTTAAGTTTATTTAATATTTAATTTTTAAAAGCTAAATCCGTTTAATAGGTTCCAACTTTATATCTTTTGGAAAATAGAAAATGGGGCTGAATTATAAATTAAGCATACTGGATAAATGTCCAAGAGCCGAAGGGATTAGCGCAGAACAGTCATTTAAAAATGCATTGCAAATTGCTCAAACAGCAGAAGCTCTAGGATTTTATCGTTACTGGGTGGCTGAGCACCATTCCACAGCATTGCTATCAAGTCCATCTCCCGAAATCTTAATTGCATGGCTGTTGGCTCAGACTAAAACCATTCGAATTGGCTCTGGTGGGGTAATGTTGCAGCACTACAGCCCTTATAAAGTTGCAGAAAATTTTAATGTACTGGCAGGTCTAGCAAACAATCGAGTGGATTTAGGCGTTGGTAAAGCACCTGGTGGTTTTCCTGTCTCAACTCAGGCTCTACAGCTCGGGCTTGATCAGTCATTAAAAGGAAGTTTTAAAGTACAACTAGAAGCATTAGATCATTATTTACATTCTAAATTTGATCGTAATCAGCCAGATCAAGTTGCTGCAACTCCAACACCAGATCAGGTCGCAGAGAAGTTCTTGCTAGGTGCAAGCCTTGAAAGTGCTCGACTCGCAGCAGATTTGGGTTGGAACTTTGTATTTGCTGCACATTTAAATGGCGATGCCAAGCTACTTCAAGATGCTTTACAGACTTACTCACACTATTCATCAGGAAAAAGAGCGATTGTTGCGGCACAAATTATTGTGGCTGATAGCCGTGATCAAGCCGAAGAACTGGCAGCAGGGCTTTCGGTGTGGACGTTGGAACTTGAGAATGGTCAACGAGTAAAAATTCCAAATGAACAAAGTGGAGAGGAGTTTTCGAGACAAGCTCAATCTGCGATTAAAAGCCTTAAAAAAGAGCAGTTAAAAATTATCAAAGGTACAGTCGAGGATGTTCATCAGCAGTTATACGCTTTGCATCAACAACATGGAATTCAGGAATTTATTGTTGAATCACCACTGTTAGATCATGCAACACGTTTGAAATCTCTAACACTACTGGCACAGCACGCTGTGCTTGCAGCTTAAGTGGGAGAAATTAATGTCAAATAGACAGTTACTTGAACAGCAGTTGCTCAATTGGAGACATGAATTACATCGTCATCCAGAATTATCAGGTCAAGAGTTTCAAACCACTGACAAATTAAAACAATGGCTGTCTGAATACGGCATTGAAACTGCAACTTGGGGTTTAAAAACAGGACTGATTGCAGATATTGGCACTGGTTATCCAATTGTGGCTATTCGAGCAGACATCGATGCGTTACCCATTCATGAAGAAATTGAGCAAGACTTTCGCTCGACTCAAGACGGAGTAATGCATGCTTGTGGGCATGATTTGCATAGCTCAACCATTTTAGGCGCTGCAATTTTACTCAAAGCTCAAGCGTCTGAATTAAAAGGTACGGTACGCGTTATTTTTCAGCCCGCTGAAGAAACTTATAGTGGTGCTTATGAAGTACTGAAGAGTGGAGCCTTAGAAGATGTATCCGCCATTTTCGGTTTTCACAATGTTCCTGAGTTAGCTCTAGGTACTTTTGCAACGCGCTCTGGTGCATTTTATGCCAACGTCGACCGATTCAAAATTGTGATTAAAGGCAAGGGCGGTCACGCAGGGCGTCCGCATGAAACCAAAGATCCAATTGTTGTGGCAGCGCAGTTGATTAGTGCTGTGCAAACTATTGCCAGTCGTAGCATAAATAATTTAGACACTTGTGTAGTCAGTATTACCCAAGTACATGCGGGCACAAGTTGGAACGTCCTGCCAGAAGAAGCTCACTTAGAGGGCACGGTAAGAACCCATTCTCCTGAGGTGCGTCTAGCTGTTGAAGAAAAACTTAAACAAATTGCACAAGGTATTGCACTTGCCCACTCAGTCGACATTGCTGTGGATTGGGACAATGGCCCCGCGGCATTAATCAACACTGCAACATGGGCTGAACTGAGCCAAACCGTTGCTCGTGCACAAGGTTATGAGGTGCAAGAAGCACCGCTTTATTTGATCGGTGAAGATTTTGGCGCCTATTTAGAACACATCCCCGGCGCCTTTGTCAGTATCGGCAGTGCCAGTTCCTTCGGTTTGCACCATCCCCAATATCAACCCAATGAATCTTTAATTTATCCAGCTGCTCAATACTTTGCTGCCTTAGCAACACAAGCACTTGAGTCTATTCATAAAAATGCAGAGGTCTAACATGAGTAATCACAAACAAATTCGCCTTGGAACTATTTTACACGGTGCAAACGGAAATATGTCTGCATGGCGCCATCCTGAAGCGGTGGTCGATGCCAGTATTAATTTTGAGTTTGCCAAAAACGTAGCGCTTCAAGCTGAACGGGCAAAATTTGATTTTGTCTTTGTGGCTGATGGTTTATATATCAATGAAAAATCGATTCCTCATTTTCTCAACCGTTTTGAGCCGATTACGTTACTTTCAGCCCTAGCCAGTGTAACTAAAAATATTGGTTTAGTTGGTACAGTGTCGACCTCATATAGTGAGCCGTTTACGATTGCGCGTCAGTTTGCCAGTCTGGATCATTTAAGTGGTGGACGTGCAGGATGGAATGTGGTGACCACACCACTTGAAGGCACTGCAAAAAATCATACCCGTAAACAGCATCCTGAGCACAGCCAACGCTATGAAATTGCAGATGAATATTTGCAAGTCGCAAAAGGGCTTTGGGACTCGTGGGGTGAAGGCGCTTTTGTTCGCAATAAAGAAACAGGACAATTTTTTGAACGCAGTAAATTACATACCTTGAACCATAAAGGTAAACATTTTGAAGTGGCAGGCCCACTCAATGTAGAGCGTTCGCCACAAGACCGTCCGATTCTATTCCAAGCAGGAGCATCAGGTGCAGGTCGTGCATTAGCCGCGAAACATGCCGATGCCATTTTTACCCATCAAGCCACGCTCGAAGAAGCACAAGCATTTTACTTAGATGTGAAACAGCAAGTGATTAAGAATGGTCGTGATGCAGATGATTTGCTCATTTTCCAAGGGATTGGGGTTTTGATCGGAGATTCTGCTGAAGACGTAGAGCGTCAATATCTTGAAACAGCCGCATTAGTCACGATCGATGACGCACTGAATTATTTAGGACGTTTCTTTGAACATCATGATTTTTCTCAATATGAACTCGATGCACCTTTTCCAGAACTGGGCACACTGGGTGAAAACAGCTTTAAAAGTGGTACTGATGAAATTAAACGTAAGGCCAAAGCAGAAAATTTAACTTTACGTCAGGTTGCACTACAAGCAGCAACTCCACGTCCACCTTTTGCTGGAACGGTAGAAGAAGTCGCAGATCAGTTAGAACTGTGGGTAAAAGAAGAGGCGGCAGATGGCTTCATTATTGCGGGTGCAACACCAAAAACTTTAGATACTTTTGTTGAAAAAGTTGTGCCATTGCTGCAACAACGCGGGCTATATCGTACCGAATATCCAGGCACTACTTTACGCGCTAGTTTTGGTTTGAAGCGACCAGAAAATCAATTTGAACAATCAGAAAAGGAACACCTTCATGCGGTTGAATAAAACACCTTTGACGATTGGTTTAGCACTACTTCTAGGCATTTCTCTGGTTGGATGCAGTAAAGAACAGGCATCTACTCAAACGGCTAACTCAACAGACGAGTCTACAAAGTCGACCGATAAAACCGATTTCTATAGCCGTGAGCTTGCAAAGTTGAAAGAGAATATGACGCCGATTCATGTTGCTCACAATGCGGAAGCCAGTCAAAAAATTCCAAAAGATTTTAAGTTTGTAAATGCGGGTTATTTTACCGTTGCTGCGATTTCAGGAGCGCCACCTTTAAGTGTATTGGGGCCTGATAATCAAACCTATATTGGAACTGAAATTGATATTGCCCGTTTGATTGCAGACAGTTTGGGCTTAAAACTGAAACTGGTTCGCACCTCATGGGAAGACTGGCCGCTCGGTGTCCTTAGTGGCAAATATGATGCAGCCATTGCCAATGTTACCGTCACCAAAGAACGCAAGGAGAAATTTGACTTTGCGACTTATCGTCAAGACGTATTGGCTTTTTATGTCGCAGAGAAAAGTAAAATCAAAGCCATCAAAGGTCCCGATGATATTTCAGGTTTAAAAGTGATTGTCGGTTCTGGTACCAATCAGGAAAAAGTACTGTTGGACTGGATTGAAGACAATAAAAAGAAAGGACTGCCGCCTGGGCAGGCACTTTATTACGATGATGGTGCATCTGCAAGTTTGGCACTGCAGTCTGGGCGGGTTGATGCTTTGTTTGGTCCTAATGTTGCTTACGCATGGCAAGCGGCAAATGGTGCAAAAATCCGTTTGGCTGGGACAGCACTCGGAGGTGGAACACGACCTGCCGAATTAGGAGTCACGCTGAAAAAAGGCAGTGGCTTAGTTGATGCAGTACAAACGGCTTTAAATGGAGTGATTCAAACAGGCGAGTATCAAAAAGTCTTAGCACGTTGGGGGACTCAGGCAGAAGCGATTCAACATTCTGCAATTAACCCTCCAGGCTTGGGAGACTAACATGTACAAAGCTCAGACTGTCGCATTTTTTAGTCTGACACTGGCAGCTTTAGGCCTGACGGGTTGCTACAACAATGAGAAAACAACTCATACGCAAGAAAATCGTTTGAAAACTGAGTTTACTGAACAAGAGCAACAGACCTTAAAAAATAACATGGTGGCTATTCATAGTACTCAAAATACGGAGGCAATTGCTCAATTGCCTCAAGGTTTTAAGTTTGTGAATGATGGTTATTTTACTGTTGCTGTGGGCACCAACAGTTTTCCACCTCTACATGTTTTGGCAGAAGATAACCAGACACGTATTGGTAGTGAAATTGATATTGCACAGTTAATTGCTGACAGCTTGGGTCTAAAACTTCAAGTGATTCCAACCTCGTGGGAAAACTGGCCACTCGGTTTAGCATCGGGGAAATTCGATGCCGTGCTTAGTAATATTGCCGTCACAGAACAGCGTAAACAGAAATACGACTTTGCGACTTATCGTCAAGACATGTTGGCTTTTTATGTGCCTAAAGACAGCAAAATTCAAACGATTAAAACGCCAGATGATATCGCGGGACTCAAAATTGTGGTCGGTTCAGGCACCAATCAAGAACGGCTATTGTTGAAATGGATTGAAAATAATCGACAAAAAGGGCTGGATCCAGCGCAGCCGATTTATTTGGAAGACGGTGCAGCAGCAGCTTTGGCGTTGCAGTCTGGTCGTGTCGATGCTTACCTCATACCCAATGTGATGGGCGTATGGCAACAAGCCAATGGTGCCAATATTAAAGCAGTGGGCACCTTAAATGGGACGTGGTCTGTTGCAGTTGCCGTCAAAAAAGGGACTGGGCTAGTGAATGCCATTCAAACATCTATAAACGGTGTTATTGCGAATGGCAAATATACACAAGCTTTGACACGTTGGAATTTACAAAATGAAGGAATTCCACAATCAGTGATTAACCCACTGATTCAGGATAAATAAGAGGTCATTATGCAAGAAAAATTTATCCAAATGCCAGTTGATGTACCCGAAGCACAACCTTTGCTTGATCAGTTATTTGCTGAATATGAAGAAATCTATGGTGATTTTTTTGCGCGTCAAGATGCACAAGTGATTGATGAGCGAAAAAAAACCACACATCGGGAACGCTATGAAGGTGCGGAAGACTTTTTACCGCCGCATGGATTATTCGTGGTGCTTAAACGTGATGATGAAGTCATTGCAATGGGGGCGTATAAACGCTATGACGCAGAAACTGCAGAGCTGAAACGGATTTGGTCACATCGAGACTTACGTAAACAGGGATTGGCTGCAAAAATAGTCAAAGAACTTGAACGAAGTGCACTTGCTGCAGGGTATCGCAAAATCTTTCTCACTACAGGGTTTAAACAAATTCCAGCAGTGAAATTGTATTTGAGTCTAGGCTATGAACCGCAGTTTGAACTCACTCCAGATTTTAATTTTGATCGATACATTGGTGCGCCTTTATACGGTGGACTTCCTTTTAGAAAGACTTTACTGCAAAAGGAGGTCGCATGAGTTTAGAACACTATAAAATCGTTCCAGCACGTCATCCACTGCGCTACATTGGTGTCGCATTTTCGATATTAATTATTGCTGTGGTCACGGAATCGATATTTTCCAATCAAAACTGGGGCTGGCCTGTTTTTAGACAGTGGTTCTTTAACCCTGCGATTCTTCAGGGTTTGATGATGACGCTGAAACTGACCTTTTGGTCAATCGTGTTTAGTTTAATTTTGGGCACCATTGTGGCGATGATGAGACTGTCATCATCTTGGCTAATTCGCTCACTGGCATGGGTGTATATCTGGATGTTCAGATCATTACCACTGCTGTTAGTGTTGATTATTCTCTATAACTTTTCTTATCTATATGAATATATCAATGTTGGTGTGCCTTTTACCGACACAGTCTTTGCCCAGTTTAAAACCATTAATGCACTGGATCAGTTCTCAACGGCTTTGGTGGGTTTGGTGATAGTACAAAGTGCTTATACGGCCGAAGTTATTCGAGGTGGGATTTTGTCTGTCGATCATGGTCAATTCGAAGCTGCGGCAGCATTAGGTCTGTCATGGTGGCGCCGTACGACGCGCATTATTTTACCGCAATCCATTCGCAGTATTATCCCCGCAATTATCAACGAATGTGTGGGTTTATCAAAGGGCACATCGATTGTGTATGTTTTGGCAATGCCTGAACTCTTTTACACGGTACAAATGATCTATAACCGCAACCAAGAAGTGATTCCGTTATTGATGGTCGCCGCCGTTTGGTATGTGATTGTGACCAGTGTATTTTCAATCGTGCAATGGTATATCGAAAAAATATTGGCAAAAGGCGAGCGGAAATCAGCCATTAATAGTTTTGCTTTTTTCAAGAAGGCACAGCCACACACAACTCAGCCACGTATAGGAGCAAGCTATGATAATTAATCAATCAATATCTCCTGCAAATGGTCATATCCAAGTGAGCCATGTCTTTAAAAACTATGCAGGACATGCAGCATTACATGATATTAGTCTGGATATTCCAGCGGGCTCTGTCACGGTCATTATTGGTCCTTCAGGGTCGGGTAAATCCACTTTATTACGAATGATAAATCATTTAGAGCGTGTTGATGAAGGGTTTATTCAAATTGATGATGAGTTTATTGGCTATCGTAAAAAAGGCGATAAACTTTATGAGTTAAAAGAACGAGATATTTTAAAGCAACGTAAATCTGTAGGTTATGTTTTTCAGAACTTTAATTTATTTCCACATTTAAATGTTTTACAAAATATTATTGAAGCACCCTTAGCACATAAAAAACTCAGTAAAGATCAAGCCATTTTAAAAGCCAATCAATTATTGGGTTTAGTGGGGCTTCGAGATAAAGTTGAAGCATGGCCTAAACAACTTTCTGGTGGTCAGCAGCAGCGGGTTGCGATTGCCAGAGCTTTAGCCTTAGACCCTAAAGTAATTTTATTTGATGAGCCAACGTCCGCCTTAGACCCTGAGTTGGTAGGTGAAGTCTTGAATGTAATCAAAAACTTGGCTAAATTAGGTAAAACCATGGTGATTGTGACGCATGAAATTGCTTTTGCACGAGAAGTTGCCGACCATGTGGTATTTATGGATCAAGGGCGAATTGTTGAACAAGGAACGGTTCAACAGGTTTTAGAACAACCAAAAGAAGAACGTACCCAAAACTTTTTATCTCGGGTTTTATAAATTTGCGTCTTATTTTTTAATGATATATATTTTAGTTTTATATATTAAAATCGTTGGTGAATGATAAAACTAACGATTTTTTTTATAAGTTTAATTTTGTTGATAAGGTATGATTAAATCCATATAAATAGAATAAATTTCATCCTTTATAATCATTTTAAATTTATTTTTAATAGTGATTAAAATGAGTAGATTAATTTATTTAGATTATGCAGCAACAACACCTATTCTTCCTGAAATTACGCAAGCGATTATTCGATGTTTGTCTGTAGACGGCGATTTCGGAAATCCTGCTTCTCAGTCTCATCATTATGGTTGGGATGCTGCCAAGCATATCAGTACATCTAGACAGTATGTGGCTGATTTAATCCATGCAAATGCTCAAGAAATTATTTGGACTTCTGGTGCGACAGAGTCAAATAACCTTGCGATCAAAGGCACTTTAGATCGTTATAAAAATCAAAATAAACACATTATTACCAGTAAAATAGAACATAAAGCAGTGCTAGATACCTGTGCCGAGTTAGAAAGTCTCGGTTTTCAGGTCACTTATTTACAACCTGAGTTGGGTACAGGCGTGATTCGCCCAGAACAGGTAGAACAGGCCATTCAGCCCAATACGGTTTTAATTTCGCTCATGATGGTGAATAACGAAATTGGGACGTTAACCGATATTCAAGCGATTGGTCATATTGCACATCAGCATCAGGTTTTATTCCATGTCGATGCCGCCCAAGCCGCAGGAAAGACAGAGATTGATGTTCAGGCGATGCATATTGATTTACTCAGTCTATCTGCACATAAAATATATGGACCTAAAGGTATAGGTGCCTTATATGTGCGTCATGAAGTACAAAAGCAAATCAAGACGCAAATTCACGGCGGTGGACATGAACAGGGTTTACGTTCGGGAACTTTAGCTACACATCAAATCGTTGGAATGGGTGAGGCTTGCAGACTGGCTAAAATAAACTTAGATGAAGAACAACAGCGTATTCAAAAAATAAGAAATAAATTTTTAACTCGTTTAGAAGTGTTAACGCCTATAAAACTGAATGGGCATCCTACCGAACATGTTGCCAATTATTTAAATATCAGTTTTTTAGGGGAGCGAGCAGACTCTATTTTATCAGCGATTAAACAAGTTGCCGCTGTTTCAAGTGGGTCTGCCTGTAATTCACATCATGCAGCACCATCACATGTATTAAATGCTTTAGGGCTTACTGAAGAACTCGCAGCAAATACTGTCCGCTTTAGTTTTGGAATGTACACTATTGAAGAACATATTATTACGTTGTTGGATAAGATTTCATTAAGCTTAAAATACAATCATCTAAAATTTAGTGTTTCTGTGTAATATCATTTAAATTCAGCGAACTCTTTCTTTTCTTCAAAGGGTAAAAGTTTATATAAATAAAAGGTGTATTCAGAAAATAAAAAATGATTCTCAACCTAAAAAGTCATCATCAGTATGTAGTCTAGCTTCTCGCAAGAATAAACTGGGCTTTAGAATAAGTACATGACCAAAAGCCTGATTGGCTGCCTTTAGTTGTACATAAAAGGAAGTATGGACACCATGCTTCCTTTTCTATCCGCTACACAATAAAAACTTATACAATGACGCTTTGGCATTAAAGCCATAGATTAGATTTAAATCAGATTTAAAAAATAGCTACGGTAGGCGCTATCTTGTGGTAAGAATTCTAATAAGCGTTGTATTGCATCAATACGATCGTGAGTTTGACCAATAATTCGCAATAATTGATCGATATCTTTTATTTGATAAATCATTTGGCTTAAACGAGCGTCAAAACAATGTCTCCAAGTACTCAATAAAGGGCTTTCTGATTTAGATAAAAAGCTCCCTTTATATAACGAAAATGTACTGGCAATAAGATTCGCATTTAAAGATTGTTCAGCACGTAAAAAATCACATTGAACCTCACAGGTCAGTCTATAAATACGAGCTTCAATACAGTGTGGTAGTAGAGTACGCAATTGTGAAAGCTCAGCCTTTAAGGTTTTTAGACTGACACTACGTTCACCATAAAGGGCATAGTGTAACTCTTCTAAACCAATACCATAGGGATGCAAAGCTAAAATGCAAAGTATTTCAATTTGACGGTGAGTCAAGTTTAAAGTTTGTCCATTAAATTGAACCCAAGGTGAACCTAGCGCTTTAATGTATAAAAAATTTTGCTGCTCAAATTTTATGGCACGCTGTATTAAATCTGCACAGCGTTCAACTGCGAGCAACCCTAAAGGCGTATGTTTTTTATATTTTGTGGAAAGGTTAATAATGCCGTGAAATTGTCCTGATGTCGGATCCCAAATTGGTGCGGCATAACAAACCCAATCACGAACACTGTCCATTTGGTTTTCATGAGAATAGACGCAACTTGATATTTGGCTGTTTAACGTCATACCAATCGCATTGGTTCCAACTGCCTGTGTAGACCAATGTCCGCCCTCAATAAAATGAACTTGTTCAGCAGAAGAAAGCATGGCTGAACTACTCCATGTCCATAAGAGAGTCCCGTGATGATCTGTAAGACCAATCGCCATATCTGAATCATCCGCTATTTTGAGTAAATCTGCATAATTATGTTGAATAGAGCGGCGAAATAAAGACGTTTGATCGTCTTGAGGCAATGCTAAAACAGGGGCAGCATGCACAGTAGTTTGATTAATTAAATGGGTTGTTTGCAGCTTTTTTACAGATGGTGTATTGAACAGGTTCATATCATATTCCTTTATGATGAGACTGTAATATTTTTAAACTTTAGAAATGAGCTTCCAAATTTATAGTCATTTACGTCATTTCTTCTTGCTTCGATTTTAAATGCTTTTATCTTTGCTTGGTTAAATCATATCTTTTGGCTTTACCAGTCCTTGAGTTACTTTAAAAGTGTTCGTATGAGCTGAAAATGACTATTTCCATCTGAAATGTTAATAAACGTAAATAGGATAAAAATTCATTCGCTCATGTAAGGGTTAGGCACAGCCTCACCATGATACTGACGATCGGCAAAATAACTTGATCGTACCAATGGCGCACTCCAAATATTTTTAAACGCTAAGCGCTCTCCATGTGTTTGATAGTGCTTAAACTCTTGCAACGTAACAAAACGATGAATTGGCGCATGAGACTTAGATGGCTGTAAGTATTGACCGATTGTGACATAGTCAACGTGGTAATCTTTCAAATCATTCAATAACACAATAACCTCAGCCTCGACTTCACCTAAACCGACCATCAAACCGCATTTGGTTGGAATGTCGGGACAGTAGTGTTTAAATTTCTTGAGCAAATCCAATGAATGCTGATAGTTAGAGCCTGGTCGCATGGCTTTATACAGACGTGGAACGGTTTCAATATTATGATTAAAAACATCGGGTGGGTTTTGGCTCAGAATCTTCAGGGCAATATCTGCACGACCACGAAAATCAGGAACCAAAATTTCAATCAAAGTATTTGGGCTAATCTCACGAATTTCTCGAATGCAATCGGCAAAATGCTGTGCGCCACCATCTTTTAAGTCGTCTCGATCAACCGAAGTAATCACGACATACTTTAAGTTTAAATTCTTGACTGTTTCAGCCAGATGCTTTGGCTCATTAATATCTAGGATATTAGGACGACCATGAGCGACATCACAGAATGGACAGCGTCGAGTACAGATATCTCCCATAATTATAAATGTTGCTGTTCCACTGCCGAAACATTGCGGCAAGTTAGGGCAAGCCGCTTCTTCGCAAACCGTATGTAGTTTTTGTTGCCTTAATAAATCCTTAATGATTTGGACTTCCTCGGGTTGACTAATTTTAGTCCGAATCCATTCTGGCTTTTTCGGTGTCGTTTCCGTTGGAACAACTTTAATAGGAATACGCGCCATTTTTTCAGCGCCACGTAGCTTCTTTCCAGTTAATACTGTGTTATTTAAATCCATTTCAAACACTCCGTCGCTTAAAATAATTAATATAGACCCTGATATTAAATGAGCTGTTTTAAATGCATTAATAATATTAAAACAGGGCAAAAAACTTATCATATAAAACAAAGGTTGGTTAAAGGTTTGTTTTTTATGTGGTTGAACTATTTTAAAATTTTACAAAAATTTTTAATTTCATAACCTTCTGTTTTTAATATTTATCTCATCTTTTTATGCATTATATTTTTTTAGTCTAATATGAAATTAAATAAAAATATTCTTATATAAATATACGATTTAAAAATCCAATTATTCAATTTTGGGTTTTCTTTTAAGCGTAGTGAATAAGGAACAAATATATGCAATTAACGGAAGAGCAATTGCTAGCAGCATACAAAAGAATGCGCGACATTCGTGAATTTGAGGATCGACTTCACGATGAAAACAATACAGGTGATATCCCTGGTTTCATCCATCTCTATAGCGGTGAGGAAGCTGTTGCAGTAGGGATTTGTGAAAATTTAACAGATAAGGACTTCATTACATCAACACATCGTGGTCACGGACACTGTATTGCTAAGGGCTGTGACATTCACGCCATGATGCTAGAAATTTTTGGCAAAGATGATGGTTTGTGTCGTGGTAAAGGCGGCTCAATGCACATTGCGGACTTAGATAAAGGCATGCTTGGTGCAAACGGTATTGTGGGTGGTGGCCCACCTTTAGCAATTGGGGCTGCTTTAAGTGCCAAAACACTCAAGAATGGTGGTATTGGTCTATCATTTACCGGTGATGGCGGGTCAAATCAGGGCTTAACTTTTGAAGCCATGAATATGGCTGTGGTGTTAAAGCTTCCTGTCATTTTTGTTTTTGAAAATAACGGTTTTGGTGAAGGTACTGCACATGATTATGCAGTAGGCAGTAAAGACATTGCAGGTCGAGCAGCAGGTTTTGGCTTACCTGCTGAAAAGGTAGATGGAACAGACTTTTTTGCTGTGTATGAAGTTGCACAAAAGGCGATTGAACGTGCCCGCCGTGGCGAAGGTCCAAGTGTGATTGAAACAGTAACCAACCGTTTTTATGGACATTTTGAAGGTGACCCTGGGCTTATCCGTTCTAAAGAGGAACTGGATTATGTCAAAGAACATAAAGACCCATTGAAAATATTCCGTGAAAAAGTCAAAGGCAAAATTGACGAAGCCAAACTGGATGCGATTGATGCCCAGTCTAAAGCCAATGTAGACGATGCCGTTGCAAAAGCACGCGCAGCTAAGTACCCAGAAGTCTCTCAGTTACTTACTGATGTTTACGTCTCTTACTAAAGGAATAGTAGAAAAATGCCAAATAAAAGTTATCGAAACGCGATTAAAGAAGCAATTGAATTAGAAATGCGCCGAGACCCAAGTGTCATTGTGGTTGGTGAAGATGTTCGTGGTGGACATGGTGGTAAAAATACCGATGACAATAAACTGGAAGGTTTTGGCGGTGTACTTGGTGTAACCAAAGGCTTATGGACTGAATTTGGTTCTGAACGAGTCATTGATACTCCAATTACAGAATCTGCGATTATTGGTATGGCAGCAGGTGCTGCTGCAACGGGTTTAAGACCTGTGGCAGATTTAATGTTTATGGATTTTTACGGCGTGTGTTATGACATGTTGTATAACCAAGCGGCTAAATTCCGCTATATGTTTGGTGGCAAAGCCAAAGCACCACTCGTTGTACGTGGCATGATTGGTGCAGGTTTTTCCGCAGCAGCACAACACTCCCAGTCGCCATATAACGTGTTTGCCTCAGTGCCAGGCTTAAAAGTGGTGGTGCCTTCGAGTGCCTATGATGTGAAAGGTCTGTTGATTCAAGCCATTCGAGATGATGACCCAGTGGTCTTTTGTGAACACAAGTTGTTATATGACATTAAGGGCGAAGTGCCAGATGAGGCTTACACTATTCCTTTTGGTGTCGCAAATTACACCCGTGAAGGCACAGATATCACCATTATTGCATTAAGCCTGATGGTGCATCGTGCCAATGAAGTCGCTGATAAGCTGGCAAAAGAAGGTATTTCGGTTGAAGTGGTTGACCCTCGCACCATTTCTCCATTAGACGAAGATGGCATTTTAGAGTCAGTGGCTTCAACAGGTCGCGTAGTGATTGTAGATGAATCTGCAGCGCGTTGTGGTTTCGGACATGATGTAGCTGCACTCATTGCCCAGAAAGGCTTTCATTATCTTAAAGCACCAATCGAGTTAGTCACTCCACCACATTCACCCGTACCATTTTCACCTGTATTAGAAAAAGAATGGCTACCAAGTGTAGAACGCATCGAACAGGCTGTACGTAAGACGTTGGAGGCTTAGGATGAGCGAAATTAAAACCCTAGAAATCCCAAAATGGGGTTTGTCCATGGAAGAGGGCACGATTGCCCAATGGCTGATTCAGGAAGGTACGCAATTTAGTAAAGGACAGGAAATTTGTGAAATTGAAACCACAAAAATCGTCAATGTTCTGGAAGCACCTTTCGATGGCTTGCTACGAAAAATTATTGCTAAAGATGGTGACACGCTGGTAGTAGGAGGAGTCATTGCAATTTGTGCAGACGCTCAAGTTTCCGATGCAGAAGTTGAAGCATTTGCACAGTCCTTAGGTGGAACACCTGCTGTAACTGAAAATAAAGCGGTAGCAGCGGTTCCTGAAAAAGTAGCTGTAGCTCAAGTTGAAACCAAAGTACAAGCTGCTCCTAAACAGAACAGTGTTGGTAATGGATCAAAAGCGGTGACTCAGGGCGGATATTCTATTCCTGCTGCGTTACAAGGCTACCAACAAAGCGATGATATTTTTGCAACGCCACATGCCTTGAAATTGGCTGAAAAGCATAATGTAAACTTGTCTCAGATTACTGGTTCTGGACGTGAAGGTCGTATTAGTGTTCAAGATGTTCAGGCCGCAGTTCAAGCTGCTGGTGGTTCTTGGCCAGATGTGCGTCATCAAGCCAGTACGAAAGCCGCGAAATCGAAAGCAGATGATAGTGATGTTCTAGCAACACCTGTTGCTCGCCGTTTGGCAAAACAATGGGATATTAATTTACATGATTGTCGTGCATCGGGTTCACGTGGACGAGTCTGTAAGGAAGATGTTGAAGCTGTATATCAACGTGAAAACCCTGTACAAGCTCAACATGATCATGCGCAACCAACAGAGTCAGTAAAATTCACTACTGTGGCTATGAATGGTATGCGTAAAGCAATCGCTTCACGGCTACAAGCAGCAAAGCGTAATGCACCACATTTTCGCTTAACGATAGACTTAAATATTGAGTCGGTTCAGGCTTTGCGTCAGCAAATTAACAGTACCGTACCGCAAGTCAAGCTGTCCATTAACGATATGCTGATTAAAGCTGCTGCTGCCGCACTGATCAAAGTTCCACAGGTCAATGTTCAGTTTGATGAAGAAAATCAGCAGATTTTACAGTTTAAACAGGCTGATATTTCGGTTGCTGTGGCCATCGAAAATGGACTGATCACACCAATTATTAAAGCCGCGAACCGTAAATCTTTGGCGCAAATTTCCAATGATATGCGTGATCTGGCGACACGTGCCAAAACTGGAAAATTAGCACCTAATGAGTTTCAAGGCGGTAGTTTCAGTATTTCCAATTTGGGAATGCTTGGTATTCAACAGTTTGATGCCATTATTAACCCACCTCAAGGTGCAATTCTGGCCTTAGGTGCAGCAGAGAAACGTGCTGTCGTCGAAAATGATGAGATTGTTGTTCGTGAAATGGTGACAGCAACATTGTCTTGTGATCATCGTGTCATTGATGGTGCGTTGGGTGCTCAATTCCTATCGGCATTTAAGCAGTTTGTCGAAAATCCTGCATTAATTTTGGTGTAGGAGGAATAGCCATGTCAGATACACAATTTGATCTTGTGGTTATTGGTGCTGGTCCTGGAGGATATGTCGCTGCGATTCGCGCAGCGCAACTGGGATTAAAAACGGCAATCGTTGAAAAACAACACTTAGGCGGAGTGTGTCTTAATTGGGGATGCATTCCAACCAAGGCATTATTGAGCGGGGCTGCGCTTGCGCAGCAGTTCAAACACGCAGAGCAGTTTGGCTTTACGCTTAACGCGGTTGACTTTGACATTCAAAAACTGGTCCATCATAGCAGACAGGTTTCTGAACAACTGGTACAAGGTATCGGTCAACTATTGAAAAAGAATCAAATCACTGTTTTTAATGCAACAGCCCAATTTATTGCCAAAGAACGATTAGAGCTTACAGATGCGAATGGTCAAAAACATCAGATTTCTGCACCGCATATCATTATAGCAACAGGTGCACGTGCGGCGAATTTGCCTCATATTCCTGTAGATGGTGATCAGGTCTGGAGTTACAAAGAGGCTTTAGTTCCAGAACAATTACCTAAATCTTTACTGGTCATTGGTTCGGGTGCTATAGGCAGTGAGTTTGCAAGCCTATACCAAGACTTAGGCTGCCAAGTCACCTTGGTTGATATCGCAAAGCAGATTCTCCCTAATGAAGACATTGAAGTTGCAAAATATGTACAAAAGCAATTTGAACAGCAGGGTATGCAGGTTTTAACCGAAGCGAGCGTAAAAAAAATAGAAACTGATCAGGCTCAAGTACATTGTCATATTGAAACTGCCACAGGTGTGCAAATCATTAGCGTTGAAAAGGTGCTTTCAGCTATTGGCGTGAAACCAAATGCTGAAAATCTTGGCCTAGAAGCTTTGGGTATTGAATTTGAGAATGGTTTTATTAAAGTCGACTCATGGTGTAAAACCAATGTTGTGGGCGTTTATGCAATTGGCGATGTTGCAGGCGCGCCGTGTTTAGCACACAAAGCCAGTCATGAAGCCATTCTTTGTGTGGAGAAAATTGCAGGTCTAAGTCATGTACATGCTTTAGATCGTACACAAATTCCGGGCTGTATTTTTACCCATCCGCAAGTGGCCAGTATTGGTTTGACAGAACAGAAAGCGAAAGCTTCGGGCTTGAATATTAATGTGGGTAAGTTCCCTTTACAAGCCAATGGCAAGGCATTGGCTTTGGGCGATAGCGCAGGATTTGTTAAAACCATTTTTAGTCAGGAAACGGGTGAATTGTTGGGTGCTCACATGGTCGGACATGAAGTCACCGAACACATTCAAGGTTTTGCTATCGCAAAATACCTAGAAGCGACGGATGAAAGCTTATCACAGGTCATTTTCCCTCATCCTACTTTGTCTGAGGCGATGCATGAGTCGGTACTGTCGGCGATGCAACGTGCAATTCATATTTAAGGAGTCGCAACATGCCTAGAGGTTTAAACAATAAAGTTGCATTAATTACGGGTGCTGCACAAGGCATTGGACGCGGTATTGCCTTACGTTTAGCGCAAGAAGGTGTTCATATTGCCTTGATCGATCTTCATCAAGAAAAGTTAAATGCTGTTCAAAAAGAAGTTGAAGCCTTTGGCGTAAAAGCCACCACATTTATTGCGGATATTTCAGATCCAATACAAGTTAGTCATGCAATTGATCATGCTGAATCGACACTTAATAGTTTTGATATCATGATCAATAATGCAGGTATTGCACAAGTTAAAGCTTTGGCAGAAGTAACGCCAAGTGAATTTAACCAAATTATGAACATCAATGTTGGTGGTGTACTTTGGGGGATTCAAGCCGCAGCAAATAAATTTAAACAACGTCAACAGGCTGGAAAAATTATTAATGCGTGCTCAATCGCAGGTCATGAAGGTTTTGCTTTACTCGGTGTTTATTCGGCAACTAAATTTGCAGTTCGTGCATTGACGCAAGCTGCAGCTAAAGAATATGCCAGTGCTAAAATTACTGTAAATAGCTATTGTCCGGGTGTTGTAGGCACAGACATGTGGGTCGAAATAGATCAGCGTTTCTCTGAAATTACAGGCACACCAATTGGTCAAACGTATAAAAAATATGTAGATGGTATTGCTTTAGGACGTGCTGAAACACCAGATGATGTCGCTGCATTAGTTGCATTTTTAGCCAGCGAGGATGCAAACTACATTACAGGTCAGTCTATTTTGACAGATGGTGGAATGGTTTACCGTTAATATCAACATAAGGAATACATAATGAAAGCAGCTCGTTTTTATGACCGAGGGGATATTCGGATTGAAGATATTCCTGAACCGAAAGTACTTCCAGGCACAGTTGGAATTCAAGTTGCATGGTGTGGTATTTGCGGTACAGATTTACATGAATTCATGGAAGGCCCTATTTTTATTCCACCTTGTGGTCATCCACATCCAATTTCGGGAGAATCTGCACCTGTAACAATGGGACATGAATTTTCAGGTGTGGTTTATGCAGTTGGTGAGGGTGTAGATGACATTCAAATTGGACAACATGTCGTAGTTGAACCCTATATTATTGCTGACGATGTGCCGACTGGCCCGAATGATAAGTATCATTTATCAAAAAATATGAACTTTATTGGTTTAGGTGGACGTGGTGGTGGTCTTTCTGAAAAAATTGCAGTTCAACGACGTTGGGTACATCCTATTTCAAATGATATTCCCTTAGACCAAGCAGCGTTGATAGAACCTTTATCTGTCGGCCATCATGCCTATGTCAGAAGTGGTGCAAAAGCTGGCGATATTGCACTGGTTGGTGGAGCAGGCCCAATAGGCCTACTTTTATCAGCCATTTTAAAGGCCAAAGGTCTTACGGTCATCATTACTGAACTGAGTGCAAAACGTAAAGAAAAAGCGATAGAGGCTGGCGTTGCCGATTATGTACTAGACCCATCTCAGGTTGATGTGGTTGATGAAGTAATGAAAATTACTGAAAGCCGTGGTGTAGATGTCGCTTTTGAATGTAGTAGTGTCAATAAAGTCATGGATACACTCGTTGCAGCAATGAAACCAACTGGCGTAGTCGTTATCGTTTCTATTTGGAGCCATCCTGCCACAATTAATGTGCATAGTGTGGTGATGAAAGAGCTAGATATTCGTGGCACGATTGCTTATGTCAATGACCATCAGGAAACCATCCGTTTAGTTGAGCAAGGTAAGATTAATCTAGAACCTTTTATTACCCAACGTATTGCATTAGATGATCTTGTTTCTAAAGGCTTTGAAACGCTGATTCATAATAATGAGTCTGCTGTAAAAATTATTGTTCATCCTTAATGTATAGCTAAACCATTTAGCAAAACTAAGATGCAATAGATACAACATCTATTGCATCTTTTTATTTTGAATCGATAAGTTCGCCGTAAGAACACTGCCTTGTTCAAATGAGCAAAATTTTGCGCAAAAACTATGTCATTCAATGGAAATGAGCAAATATATTCACAAAAAGTGTTTTTATAGTATTTTTGAGAACAATTATTACTCATTGATAGCAATCAAAAAATTAATAGTACCAACCTATTACTGCGTTTTTAACTTACATAACTGTGCCTTTTGGCTAAAAGAAGTAAATGAGCCGAATAACCCGTATATTTGGCTCACTATATGAGCTGTTTAAGCCATTTATTCGGCTCATAGTATCGTTTTTATTAGGTCACAAATCATAAAATGAGCTGAATAATTCAATTAATAAGCTCACAAAATGAGCCGAATAGATGTTACAATCGGCTCATGCAGTAGGGGAATGCTTATGAAAAAATGGGTATGGCAAAAAGCAAACTGGACTAAATTTAAATGGGATGAAGCACTCGTTACGGTAAAACTGCGTTTAATTCATAAGAAGATAGGTCAATTGGTCGGTGAGAGCAAAGCATCACCAGATGCTGAGGCATTACCATTAGATACACTGCTCACAAACCTAGTCGCATCCTCACTCATTGAAGATGAGAAGTTGAATGTTCGTTCACTCAAATCCTCATTAGCTCGGCGTTTAGGGGTAACAGAAGAAAATCCTGCACCAATTCAAGATAAAACTGAAGGCTTAGCCAATATCATGATGGATGCAGTGAGCAATCATAATGCGCCATTAACCATGGAGCGCTTGTTACAATGGCATAACTGGCTTTTTCAAACTATAGAACGCTTCGATTATGCTGCCCAAAAAATCAAAGTAGGAGAGATCCGTGATAACGAGGCACCAATGCAGGTTGTTGGTGGTTCTCCTTATGGCACTACAACCAAGGTTTACTTTGAAGCACCTGAGGGTGGAGAGCATTTACAGGGACTAATGAATGACTTTATAGAATGGTTCAATAGTTCCAGAGAAGATGTAATGCTTGATCCGTTACTGCGAGCTGCACTTGCTCATTTCTGGTTTGTGACATTACATCCATTTGAAGATGGTAATGGTCGTATCACTCGTGTCATTACAGATTTAGCATTAGCCCAAATGGATCACCAAAGTATCCGTTTATACGCCATGTCCGTGGCCATCCATGAAAATCGTAGTAGTTATTATGAAGTTCTTGAGAAATGCCAGAATAATACCTATACGATTAATGAGTGGTTGGTCTGGTTCTTAGATACTTTAGAGAAAAGTATAGATAGGTCTTTACTACGACTTGATCGAACGATTGCAAAAGCGAAATTTTGGAGCTCTTATTCTCATATCGAATTCAATGAAGCCCAGAATAAAGTTTTAAATCGTTTACTCAATGGCGAAGAGAATGATTTCCCTCTAGGCATTAATGCTTCACAGTATCAAAAGGTCACTGGAGTAAGTAAAGCTACAGCAACACGTCACCTAACCGAACTTCTGGAAGGAGATGTACTGCATAAACTTGAAGGTGGTGGACGTAATACCCGCTACGTGTTGAAAGTTGATAAAGAAAAGTTTACTCAAAATCACTATCAGTTCGGCCATTAAAACCCATATATCCAGTCTGATTAATCAATGTTTTATGGGTTTTACTATCATAAATATAACCAGTTAGTGATCTCAAATCGCGGCCAAAGTCTGGTCGAACGATTTGTTCAGGCAAAATCAGACGATCAATTGGTCGCAGATGCAGACCCTAAAACTTTAGGGCAATATTACGCGCTTGTTCTCCACGGGCTATCTGTTCAAGCAAGAGATGGATATTCAAAAGAAGAGTTATCGACAGTAATTAGCTTTGCTTTACAGAATCTTGATCGATATTTGGCAACCTAATTCAGAAGCATATTAACAAGACTCTGATTCGGGTTAACCAATCTGTGTAGAGTATGAGGAGACCTAAAAGGTTTCCTTTTTTTATTGAAAAATTTATTTCAAAACTACCTGATTTATGGCGGGCAAAGTTGTATCCGCTACTTTTAATAATAGTTCTACTCGTCATGCTTTGTGTAAATTAACTTTTTATTTAAATTAACTTTTTATTTCAATTAATTGAAGAGTAATCTCTCTTAAAAATTAAATCTCTACATGCTCTAAAACTGTAAATTTTATGCCTCAAATGGCTTTCAAAAAAGTTTGAATAATAGACTTGAAATATATAGTGGCTTTGTGCCACTATATATTCATCGAAGGTCATCAGACAAACAGAGGATGATATGGCTATCCAGCTTTTAGATGCGGCAAGAAACGAAATTCCAGTGAAATTTACGCAGTTTTCTGGTGGCGAGCGTCATGTTCAAATTGATGAGACAACCTTAGGTTCACTATATGGCAATGTATTGGTTCGTGCACACATGGCCTCAAGTCACGATGTGATGGACTATTTACTACTTGAAAATATATTGCTGACTCAGGGTTTAACCATTGACCTAGAAGTTCCGTATTTTCCATATGCACGTCAGGACCGTATTTGTGCAGTAGGCCAAGCGTTCTCGCTTGATGTGATGACCAAGTTACTCAACATCAATGCTGACAAAAAAGCGGGCAAACAAGGCAAGGTGACTGTTTGGGACTGCCATAGTGAAGTAACAACAGCATTACTTGCTGCCAATACTTCTTTTAGTGAAGTTGTAAACATCAGTTCAGTCGACATCATCGCAAAGAGTGAAGCGCTAAGTACATTGTTAAAAGATGAAAAAACAGTGTTGGTTTGCCCAGACAAAGGCGCAAAAGCGCGTACACAAATGGTCGCAGATGCTTTTAATAGCGAGCGCAAACAACCAATCACTATTGTTCAGTGTGATAAAAAACGTGACCCAGTAACTGGCAAAATTTTAGGTACACATGTACATGCGACTGATTTATCAGGCTTAACAGCGGTCATTACCGATGACATTTGTGATGGCGGTGCAACCTTTATTGGTATTGCTAAAGAACTCCGTCGTCTTAATTGTCATAAGGTCGTTCTATACGTGACCCACGGTATTTTCAGTAAAGGAATAGAGGTTTTTGGTGGACTGTTAGATCAACTGTTTACCTCAGACAGCTTTCCACAACAACCATCAGACAAAATTTCAGTAATTGCTTTTGCAGCAGAATAAAGAGAACAAAGATGACGATTAAACTTAATCCATTAAACGCTATCGATTTTTATAAAGCTGATCACAGACGTCAGTATCCAGCAGGCACAGAGTACGTGTACGCGAACTTTACGCCGCGTTCATCTCGACTTGCTAAAATGTTGCCTGACTTCGACGATAAAGTTGTGTTCTTTGGTCTTCAGGGTTTTGTTAAACACTTTTTAATCGATACATGGAATGAAGGCTTTTTCAAACAACCTAAAGAAAAAGTGGTGTCTGCATATAAACGCCGTATGGATAGTTCACTAGGTGAAGGTGCTGTACCGGTTGATCACATTGAAGCATTACACGACTTGGGCTATTTACCATTACGCATTAAAGCATTGCCAGAAGGTAGCCGCGTCAATATGCGTGTACCTGTGCTTACTGTAATTAATACCGATCCGTGTTTCTTTTGGCTAACTAATTATATTGAAACCGTGTTAAGTGCTGAACTTTGGAAAAGCTGCACTACAGCAACGATTGCCTACGAGTACAAACGATTATTAACTCAATATGCTGTAAAAACTGGCGCACCACTCGATTTTGTACCTGTGCAAGGACATGATTTTAGTAGCCGTGGTATGAGTGGAATTTATGATGCTGCACAATCTGGCATTGGCCACTTAACCAGTTTTATTGGAACAGATTCGGTTGCTTCAATTGACTATGCCGAAGAATACTACAATGCCACAGGTGTGGTTGGGGTATCTGTACCAGCGACCGAACATAGTGTGATGTGTATGGGCACTGAAGACAGTGAGCTAGAAACATTTAAGCGTTTAATTTGCGAGCTTTATCCGTCGGGTGTTGTCAGTATTGTGTCTGATACTTGGGACTTTTGGCGAGTCATTACAGAATTTACGGTGGCTTTAAAACCTGAAATTTTGGCGCGACAACCGAATGCTTTAGGCTTGGCTAAATTGGTTTTTCGTCCAGACTCTGGTGACCCTGTTAAAATTATTTGTGGTGACCCAGATGCCGAAGTCGGCAGCCCAGCCTACAAAGGCGCAGTTGAATGTTTATGGGAAGTGTTTGGTGGTACAACAACTGAGCAAGGCTATAAAGTGCTTAATGAACGTGTCGGTTTAATTTATGGTGACTCAATTACTCTAGACCGTGCACAGCGCATTTTAGAAGGGCTTGAAGTCAAAGGCTTTGCTTCAAAAAACTTGGTGTTTGGGATCGGCAGTTTTACCTATAATTACTTAACTCGCGATACCTTTGGGTTTGCTGTGAAAGCGACTTGGGGACAAGTGAATGGTGTAGGCCGTGAGTTGTTTAAAGATCCAATTACTGACTCAGGTGTGAAAAAATCTGCGAAAGGTCTGTTACGCATCGAAGAAAGTGAAAATGGCTTTACCTTGTTTGATCAGCAAACAGCCGAGCAAGAACAAGGCGGGGCGCTAAAAACTGTCTTTGAAAGTGGTAAACTTCAATATGAGTGTACTTTGGATCAAATTCGTGAGCGTTTATCCATCGCATAACTGAGTTTAGATGAGCCGTTGCATGAGTATCGGCTCATCATTTTTATTGAGAGGCTGAACGTGACTATTCAAACTGAACAAGAATTCCTTGCCAGTTATGATCGCCGAGATTATGACGCACCTTTACTCACTGTCGATATGGCTATTTTCTCGGTATTTAATGGTCAGTTGCAGGTACTACTCATTAAGCGACCCAACTTTCCAGCCAAAGACCAGTGGGCTTTACCCGGCGGTTTTGCCGATTTAACCCATGACCAAGATTTGATGGCCACGGCTTATCGTAAGCTGGTCGAAAAAACAGGAATTAGTTCACCTTACTTGGAACAAGTTGCTTCTGTCGGCAATGCCAAACGTGACCCGCGTGGCTGGGCAGTAACCATTTTGTATTTTGCCTTAATCGATTTTAATGCATATCAACATCAAGCATTAGCTGAATACAGCGAATGGGTGCCTGTAGCAAAAGCACAAGATTTAACGTTGGCGTTTGATCATAATGAATTGCTTAACTTGGCATTAGAGCGTTTAACTAGTAAAACTCGCTATACCGCATTGCCAGCCAGTCTCATGCCTGAGTTGTTTACGCTGACTGAGCTACAAACTATTTATGAAATTATTCTTGGGCAATCCTTAGATAAAAAAGCGTTTAGGCGCCGTATGATAGAAGCGGGTGCAGTTGAAGAAACGAACCACAGTAAAATTGTAGGCAAACGACCAGCTCAGCTTTATCGCTATGCACTCGATTCTTTCGATTTTATATTTCCTCGCTCACTCGAATTACCCAGAAATAAAGAGGGTGAAGATAAGCAAAACAATGAGCTTTCTGACTAGCGCATATTGATGCGCTTATGATTGATGTTTGTTATGCATCTGACTTTGTCATGTGTACAGATTTTATGTTTCACCATATCTGTACATCATAATCTGTGAAGAATTCAGCGTAAGCTTTTTGAAATCCTTTAAAATCTAATCTTCCTTTGGAATTAATATTGATTCTACATACTGTGCTTGATCTGAACCCATGCGTGTAATTTTACCCATAAAATATATTCCTTGATAAATAGTGTTAATAAGATTTTTTATTGACGTTTAAGTCGAGTGAATGATATATTTTTTTGAATGATCATTCCAGAAAGAATTCCAAATGAGACCAAAAGAGTTTGAAGAAGATGATATAGCAGAAGCTGCTATGAAAGTTTTTTGGCAACGAGGCTATGCTGGAACGAGTATTCAAGACTTAGTAGAAGGCACTGGCCTAGGACGTGGCAGCCTTTATAACGCTTTTGAAAGTAAATATGGATTATATGAATTTGCTTTAAAACGTTATTATGAGATTACTGCTAGCAATATAGCCATATTATCTGAAGATGGAACTGTTAGAGAACTAATACGCCGTTTACTCATGAAAATTGTCTCAGAAGAGCTTAATGATACTCAAAACATGGGCTGTATGGTCGCCAATGCCTGTTTAGAGATGGCAAGACACGATGAGGGAATTGCTGATTTAGTCGCAAAAAATTTAAGCAGAATGGAAAGAGCCATTAGCTCGTTAATACTGCGTGGGCAGGCTAATGGTGAAATTGATGCTACAAAAAACCCTGAAGCATTAGCTAGATTTATCGTAAGTACGATTCAAGGAATCCGTGTCGTAAGTAAAGGCAGTGAAAAAAAATATCAATCCGAAAGGCTCGTTGACATCGTGGATATTGCGATAAGCGTAATCTAAATTTATGAATTGATAAAATAGTCATATTCCTTGATGTATTAATAGATGAACTGTTAATAGATCAAGGCATGTCCTTTTTTTACCTATTTTGGAATGATCGTTACAAAACAATCCATTTTAAAAGTCAGCCATACAAATTCAACACACACCATTTTTTATCAGCAACAAAGAAAGGAAGTAACAATGACTCAAGCAGCACAATCTAAAGCAAAGACAATTGCAGTCTTTGCTACTGGCATTACAAGGGCTGCAATAGCTAGGAACCTTAAAGGAAATGGTTTTAACGTAAATGTATGGAACTATAGCTATGAAAAATAAAGCTTTAGAAGAGTCAAGCAAAGCACCATTAAAGGGTGGACTATGAATATACAAAATAACGCTGTGACATCAGATATTGTGAATAGCTCTAAAGAAGATATTCCTGTTTTAAAGCTTCTAGCATTTACGCTTGCTGGTTTCATTACAATTATGACGGAAACCATGCCAGCAGGTTTGTTGCCATTGATTAGTAGGGATTTACAGGTAACAGAAGCTTTAGCAGGGCAATTAGTATCTGTTTATGCTTTAGGTTCTGTAATAGCTGCTATTCCTGTTGTTGCAGCTACTCGTAGTTGGTCACGAAGACCTTTATTTTTACTGGCAATCAGTGGCTTATTAATCTTCAATACCTTAACTGCATTATCTTCCAGCTATATTGTTGTGTTGGTTGCTCGTTTTATTGCGGGGATGTCGGCGGGAATTATTTGGGGAGTACTCGCAGGTTATGCTCGAAGCATGGTATCTGCTAACTTACAGGGTCGAGCGCTAGCCATAGTTGGCGTAGGACAGCCTATTGCCTTATGTCTGGGAGTGCCTTTAGGTACTTGGTTAGGCAGCATGTTTGGTTGGAGAGGCGTATTTTGGATTATTTCTCTGCTCGCCTTATTTCTAGTGATTTGGATTAGAGTCGCGATTCCAAACTTTTCTGGACAAGTTGCAGAGCAACGCCAATCGATCAAAGAGATTTTTTTACATCCAGGTATTCGCTCAGTGTTAGCGGTAATTTTCTTATGGATTCTTGCACATAACGTTTTGTATACCTTTATTTCACCTTATCTGGCATCTGTAGGGCTTGGTAAGCATATAGATCTGGTACTTTTATTATTTGGTGTGTCATCAATCATCGGGATTTGGGTCACTGGTGTTTGGGTGGATCAGTCATTACGTTTATTAACCTTGCTAAGTTTAGCTGGATTTGCAATTGCTGCGATCTTAATTGGCTTAGGTGGTAGTGGGAACTCTGCTTGGCTAGTACTGAGTGGTATCGCGCTGTGGGGTATGACTTTTGGTGGGGCTCCAACTTTGCTTCAAACCGCAATTGCAGATACTGCTGGTGAAGGTGCTGATGTAGCCCAGTCTATGTTAGTTACTGTCTTCAATTTAGCCGTTGCTGGAGGAGGATTATTAGGTGGAATATTACTTCAAAAAATCGGTCCATCATCATTCACGATAGCGATGTGTGTTTTATCAATAATTTCCTTCTATGTGGTCTTACAAGCTAAGGTACATGGATTTAAAAATAGATAATTTTTAAATAAATTTAGACACTAGATTGGTTCCAATCAAGCTAGTGTCTATTCACCATTAAATGAATATTTAGAGGGTCAACTTCATCCACTTAATAAAATATTTTTATTGATGTTATAAATTTTAAGACAATTTAATCGATTCTTTACCTTATTTTTACAGCTCCTAATTCAAAAGAAAAGCATCACGTCACTCATGTCTTTTTAACTTTATTTTTTTCATCATAATCTGAAAGTAGATACTCAATATGTATTTAAGATTATCCTTAAATATCTAATTAAATGAAAAAAAATAATTATTTAAATATTTTCTAGCCATTTTCACATTGACACCTTAAATATTGAAGATTAACATTTGCGTGCTGGCCACATTGCCAGTCGGTTTTAGCAGACCGTTTTTTCGACTACATCAGGATTATTTCTCTGAGGAATAGTTTTGCGTGTATATCTCGTTCCCTCCCGTTGCGGTAGGACGGGAGAGGGACACCTGCGGGTGTGCTGGAGTCGAAACCAGTCTGCTAACCCTCTTTCGTTCTGCCACCATAAACCTCTTATGCTCTGGCAGAACTCCATATATAAAGGAGTTGGCTTTGCACATTCATATTTTTTTGGCAACCATAGCCAAAGTACACTATAACGACACAACTTAAACTTTTTACAAGGGTTTGACCGCCGTTCGGCTGTTCAGGCTTTCATTTGTTATTACTAAAAAACTTACCATCAACAATAAAACTTGAGATGTGCTAGGCACAGTCTTTATGGCTTTGCTATGCCTTTTTTTCACCTTAAAAAAACTAAAAGGCTTTTATATCTCTTTTATATACAACAAGAATTTATTTTATAAAGGTAAAACTATGCCAAATTTAGTTCTCTCATTTCGTGCTTTAAGTGTGCTTCATACTTCAAGGTTTCTTTTTAATAAATATGGCTTTCACAATGTAGGGGTAGACCGAATTATAAAGTCGGCAAAAATCCCCAAGGCTACGTTTTATAATTACTTTCACTCGAAAGAACGTCTTATTGAAATGAGTTTAACTTTTCAAACAGATGGTCTTAAGCATGAGGTTATTTCTGTTATTTACGTTGATAAAGGGTTACCGATGGCTGAAAAGCTACGCAAAATTTTCTTTTTACATGCCAATGTAGAAGGGCTTTACAACTTGCCATTTAAATCAATTTTCGAAATATCGAAATTATATCCAAAGGCGTATCAGCTTGTAATTGACTACCGAAACTGGCTGATGAATGAAATCTATAATTTGCTTTTAACGACTGATTCGAATGCTTTAAAACAAGATGCACACATGTTTTTGTTTGTGATAGATGGTGCAATGGTTCAGCTTTTAGACTCGAACAAACCAGATGAACGGGAGAGGTTGCTTGAGTATTTTTTGATGGGGTTGGGGTGATAAATGCTGTTTTATTTAATACGAAAGTCAGGTAGCTGTCTTATTTATTAGTGAACTATATTGTAGTTACTAAGATAGTTATAAATCCAAATGTTTGTAATTCTACTTAATAATAATTGTAAACAGTGACATGCATGGCAATGTTACTCAGGTTTGAGATAAATGAAGTTACGAAACTTCAGAACAACTGAAAAGAGAGAATAATTAAATGCAATTAACTGGTTTAATTCCTTTATTTGAAAGTATGAAGAGTCAAAAAATTCAGCGTTATAAATTTGAATTTAAAAGAAATAACGTAAGTTTTGATGTGATATTTTTCACAGATAGCTCTCCATATATTCTGTTATTTGGTGCCCGTGGTCATAATTTTAGTTTTGAAATTGAAGTTCACAAGGGCTTTAGAATTAAAACTATGTTGGATAAAGACATTTATAAAAAATTGCAGCAAGTTTTAGGTCTACAATTTGATCCAAACAATAAATTTAGTATGAATGCTTTTTTTGAAGATTTTAATAAAAAAATACCTGCAATCGCTAATTTTAAAAATGTTCCAAAACCACATGAAATAGCTTTATACAGTCGAGATGTTGAAGAATCTCATAAGATATATTTCATGGGATGGTTGGATAACACAATAAGAGGTGATTCAGTAACTGAAAAAAACTTAGAAAAAACGGAGAGATTGCTAGGCTATAAAACTTATTTAACATGTAAATCTAAAAATCTTAGTAGCCGTTGGACAGATCAAGAGCACTTAGCTAAAGAATTCATTAATCCATGAGTAAAAGAATGATTTTCTTTTACCTAAAAGAAGGCTTGCGTTGGTTCAGACTTAAACGCATATTTCTAAATTTTCCATTGAGATGCATTAAAGCGGAAATTAAGTGAAATAAAAAAAGCCCCTAAGAAGGGCTTTTTAAGATTGAGCTATGTGACTGAATAAAAAATTATTCTCGATCTAAATAAATTTTACCCAAATTAATTTTTTTATAATGCTCAAAATTAGCTTTTTCTTCTGGAACTTGCTCATTAAACTTTTCTGAGTAATCTATTGTTTTATTTCTATAATTTTTAAAACTAATATAAACTAAGGACGGGAGGTTAGTGTAATCATCCATACTTGGTTCAATAAAAAAATATTCTTTTGTTAGTGACCTAATAGTAAAACTACCATCATTACTTATTTTTATTGTTGTTGATTTCTCATCTGGTAAATAGAAACTAATGTACCCATTTGCATTGTGTAGAGGTTCTTTAGTTTTGCTGTCATAAAGATAACCAGTTACTTCTGGGGTCAAATATAATATCTTTCTAGTACAGCCAGAAGCGAGTGAGAACGAAATTATAAGAAAAAAGAATATTATATATTTTTTCATTTTTTAGAAACCATTAAAAATATGCTTATTCACGGTCTAAATAAATTTTACCTAAATCAATTTTTTTATAATGACTAAAACTAGACTTACCTTCTGAAACTTGTCGACTATATGCCTCTGAATAATCAATAATTTTAAGTTGATAATTCTTAAAACTTATAAAAATTTCTGAAGGGAAATTAGTGTATTCCTTTACATCAGGTCTTATAAAGTAATACGTTGCTGTAATAGGAGGAATGGTAAAGCTACCATCCGACTTCAAATTAATTTTGGCATTATCACTATCAGTTCGGCCATTAAAACCCATATATCCAGTTTGATCACTCAATGGTTTATGAGTTCTACTGTCATAAATATAACCAGTTAGTTCAGGAGTAAAATATAAGGTGTTTTTAGTACAAGCTGGGAGGGCTAGTACAGATAAAACCATACAGATAAAAGAAATATAATTTTTCATTGTTTAGAAATTCCTGAAATAAATAACAATCCCATAGTATCTTTTTCATTCACAACCATTTGGATGTTCCAATTTGGTATTGAATAAGGTACTCGAGCTCTTAAATACAATTTCTAAGATTTAAGAGCTCGGGCTGTAGCAACAACCACATTGTGAACGTTACAGTTTTGGATAAATTAGTTTACCTATGTTCACCTAGAATCTAGTTCACAATTGAATTTATAATTAATAAACAATAAATATAATTGCTTAGAGCATTAAAATGATAACTTATAAAATATTTGGTTCATGAACCTAGCTATGAATACATAGTTTCCTACTAATAAGTCTTAAGAATAGACTAAATTTGTCTAGGAGAGTGGTGGACTACCACCACTAACTAACAGGTGTCTACAAAATCGATGGCTATTTAATAAGTGTAGTTTAGTATTTGGTATAAAATATTATGCTGAGGTTGGGTTTTGATAGCTACGATTTCTGTTTGGCTTTTTGGCGTAAGACATACAAATATAAGCTTTCTACTTTTTCACGTGCCCATGGTGTGGTACGCAAAAATCGCAATGATGATTTAACACTTGGATCTATACAAAAACATCTAATTTCAATTTTACGACTTAAGCCTTCAAAGCCACCGTAGTAATCCAATAATTCATCCAAAATGTCAGCAAGTTTTTTGCCGTGTAGAGGGTCATTGGAGGCGTTCATAATAAATCAACCATATTTTTGGAGGCCATTATTATAACCTGAGCAAGGTACGTGAATGAACATAATATTCGTTATGCCGAAATCCTTTGACTCATGTATCTATAATCACGAATGAAATAACTCTTTAGAAAATGGGAGCGTTGGAATTTAAACGTAATTAACATAGAAAATTACAGCTTCTCAAAAATGAGTTCATGAACTCATGGAATTTTTAAGTACATTTATATAAAAGGCTAAGTTCTCCCAGCAAAGAAATAGATGCCGTTTAGATAAAATTTTCAATCAAATAATTTTATTGTTGATATTTCTAGTCACATAGTCTATTTTTATTTTATGAATTATTCTTCCTTACCCAAAAGACCACGTGGTCGACCAACCAAACACGGTTGTAACTATGCAGACACTAAAGAAGTGTTAATCCGCCGAGGTATCGAGTTACTGACCGAACGTGGAATGAATGCTATGAGCTTGGACGATCTCATGAAATCAGTCCAAGTTCCTAAAGGGTCTTTCTACCATTATTTTGCAAATAAAGAGGCTTTTATTTTAGAAGTTCTAGATGCTTACGAGCTTTATTTTGTGAAGCGATTGAATTATATTTTAAGTCAAACTGATCTTTCACCATTAGAAAGGCTGCAAAATTTTGTAAAAGATGCGGGTGAAAAACTGCAAAAATATGATTTTAAACGAGGTTGTATTTTAGGTAACTTAGGACAAGAAGTTTCTTATTTGCCACCAGAGATCATCGCCCGAATTGAAAGTATTTTTAAAGTATGGGAGAAAGTGGTTTCTGATTGCCTACATCAGTCAAATTCACAATATAACGTAACTGATTGTGATGAAGCTGCTTATCAGTTTTGGATTGGATGGGAAGGCGCAGTTCTTAGAGCACGTTTGGTCAAATCAACAAGTCCTTTAGATGCATTTTATCGCTTGTTTATTTTAGCTGTAGAACAACAAAATCACTTAAAAAATTAATTAAAAAATAAATGCAGATGTCTGCATTTATTTTTTAATTAATTCTAGACAAGTAGTCTAATTAAATAGAGAGGAAGTTCTATGTACAAAGGTATCGTAATTACTAAAGATGATGCAGGTTACACATCAAAAATTACTGAGATTGCATCAAAGCCTTTAGAAGAAGGCGAGGTTAGAGTTGAAGTCAAATATTCAACTTTGAACTATAAAGATGCTTTAGCCATTACTGGGCGCTCTCCAGTAGTTCGTAGTTTTCCGTTAACACCGGGTATAGATTTTTCAGGTGTTGTGATTGAATCAAAACATCCAGCATGGAAACAAGGAGATGAAGTTTTATTAAATGGTTGGGGTGTTGGCGAAAAATATTCTGGGGGATTAGCTGAGCAAGTTACTGTTTCAGGCGATTGGCTCATACAAAAACCTTCTGCTTTTTCTTTTAAGGATACGATGATTATTGGTACAGCAGGTTATACTGCAATGCTGTGTGTCATGGCTTTACAAAAACATGGTATTAAACCAAGTGATGGGAAAATTTTAGTAACAGGTGCAAATGGTGGTGTTGGTAGTATTGCGATTATTATTTTGAACCATCTTGGTTACGAGATTACAGCTTCAACTGGTCGACCTCAAGAGTCAGAATATTTAACCTATTTAGGCGCAAGTGAAATTCTTGATCGTATTGAATTATCTTCGCCAGGAAAGCCATTAAACAAAGAAATTTGGGCTGGCGTGATTGATACTGTTGGAAGCCATACTTTAGTCAATGCATGTGCTAGTACAAAATATCGTGGTGCAGTTGCTGCGTGTGGTTTGGCAGGTGGAATGGATTTTCCAGCGACAGTTGCTCCATTTATTTTGAGAGGGATTACGTTATATGGAATTGATAGCGTGATGGCACCAATTGAATTAAGAAAAGAAGCATGGGAACGTTTAGCTACAGAATTAGATCAAACAAAATTAGAAACAGTAACGACTGAAATTCAGTTAACAGATGCTTTAAATATTTCAAATGAAATTTTAGATGGAAAAATTCGAGGTAGAGTTGTTGTTAAACTATAATTCGACAAAATGAATCATGTAGAAAATGATTGTAGAACTTTGGAGAGCCATTTTATTCGTGGTTATAGGTACATGAGTCAAAGGATTTTGACCTAACGAATATTATGTTCATTCACGTACTCAGCATCATGAATCTGCAAAATTATATTCATGATGCTGAGCTGTAGCAACAACTGTGTTGTGTAGGCTACAGTCTCGGATACGTTATTTAACATAATATACATTATACGAAATCAATGTAATCTTCCCATACAAACACAGAGTTACGCGACCTTGCACAAACAAAGTCGCCGTAGAACATCATCTTATTATTTTAAAAAGTTAGAGATCTCTAATAATACTTCATCTGTTTTTTCTGCGTGTAGCCAATGTCCCACATTTAAAACCTCTTTTATTTCAGCAACAGGAAACTGTTCCTTAATAGCATCAAAATGTTCAGGCTTATGAATGTATGGAGATAACCCACCACGTAAAAATAACACCGGCTTTGTATAAGGCTTTATCTCTTGCCAAGATAATATCTCTGCATAATGCGCAAAAATGGCATTTAAATTAAAACGCCATTTGCCTTGCGTAAATGATTTCAATAAAAACTGAATCACCATATCTTCTTGAATAAATTTCTTCATGATTTCAGTAGCTTGTAATCTTGATGCTGGTGCAGCTTCTTGTACAGCAAATAATGCTTTAAAAATTTGTTCGTGATGATTTTCTTGATAAGCAAATGGTGCAATATCTAACACAATGAGGCGTACCAGACGATTTTCGGCCTTCTCTGCTACTTTCATGCCTATTTTTCCGCCCATGGAGTGTCCAATAAGGGAAAATTTTTGAATCTGTAGATAATCCAAAGTCTCTAATACATCCTGCGCCATCAAATCATAGTTCATCTGTTCACTATGTTCAGATAACCCATGATTACGCACATCTAGCTGTATTACAGTACGTTGATCAAAAGCCCGCGCTAGCATACCAAGGTTACTCAAACTGCCAAATAACCCATGAATAAGTACAACAGGCTCTAGTTCGCTTGGGTTTTCTGATTTCTGTATTTGATGATTAAGGATCATAGTGCTTCTATCAGGTATTTTTATATATAGTGGCTTTTTAGTTTTTAAGAATCAATAAATTTGCTTAGGCTATTTATAAAAATACCAAAAATCAGAGATAATAGTAATGTATTATCCTGATTTTTCTAAATTTATCTCATGTTTATATGCTAGGTTTGAAAAAATTAAATGGAATTTTCAAATAACGAATGCCGTTTTCTTCAGGTTCAGGGAATTGTCCAGCCTGCATATTGATTTGTATAGCAGGTAAAATCAATTTAGGCATGGCTAGAGTTGCGTCGCGTTGATTTCGCATCTGAACAAAATCTTCTTTTTTAATGCTTTCATTGATATGAATATTATGCTTTTTTTGTTCAGCAATACTGCTTTCATAAACAAAGTGATCACGATCTTCAGGTAAATAGTCGTGGCACAAGAACACTCGCATATCACCATCTAAAGCAAACAGCTTTTGCACTGAATCAAATAATGTCGCTGCGCTACCTTTAGGAAAATCACAGCGTGCTGTACCATAATCAGGCATAAATAGCGTGTCACCGACGAATACAGCATCACCAATCACGTAGCTTAGGCAAGCTGGCGTATGTCCTGGTGTTGGAATGTTATATGCATTTATTTCACCAATTTTAAAATGTTCACCATCTTTAAATAAATAATCAAATGAGCTTGTCGCATTAAAATATTTGGGTTCAAGGTTATAAATTGCGCTAAATGTTTCCTGCACAACCGCAATTTTTTCACTCATCGCGACCACTCCCCCCACCTTCTGTTTTAAATATTGTGAAGCTGTTAAATGATCTGCATGTACATGTGTTTCTAAAATCCAATTTATGCTTAGGCTATTTTGCTGAATATAATCAATCATCTCATCAGCCGAAGTTGTGTGAGTCGTTGCTGATGCAGCATCATAATTCAGCACACTATCGATAATCGCAGATTGGTGACTGTTCGGGTCTGTGACCACATAGCTAAAAGTGTTAGTTTCTTTATCAAAAAAAGCCTTAACGATTGGTTTTATCAACATGATTTAGCTCCCATCGTTTTATTGAATATAAATACACCAATGATCATAGCAAAAATAAAATAAAGCGCTTGATAGTGCCCTAAACCAATTAAAGTAAGACTTGGTCCAGGACAAATACCTGCTAAGCCCCAACCAATACCGAAAATAGCACTTCCAAGAACTAATCGAGTGTCAATCTGTGTATTCTTAGGTAGCTCAATTGGTTCTTTAAACACTGTTTTAGGTGCTTTCTGTTTGGATAATATTTGAAATGGAATAAATGCCACTGCAATTGCACCCATCATCACAAATGCCAGACTTGCATCCCAACTACCAAAAATATCAAGAAAATTCAGTATTTTTTCTGGATTAGCCATGCCTGAGAACATTAAACCTGTGGCAAATAAACCACCAAAAATAAAGGCAAATATATTTTTCATGTTTATGCTCCCAAAATATGACGCATTACGAACACTGTCACGGCGCCAGCAAGCATAAAGGTTGCTGTTGCAATGAGTGATCGTTTCGATAAACGGCTAATCCCACAAATACCGTGACCACTGGTACATCCAGAACCGAGTCGCGTACCAAAACCAACCAGTAAACCCGCTAAAATCATAATGAACGGTGAACTCTTAATTTGAATCTGTGGTTGTGTAAATGCCCCGTAGGCAAATGGCACGATCATTAAGCCTAATAAGAACCAAAGTGCAGGTGTACTGAATAAGGTTTTAGGGCTAAGGACTTGTGAAATTAGGCCGCTAATTCCTGCAATACGACCATTGACCCACAAATAACCCACGGCGGATACACCCAGTAGTGTTCCACCGATAAAAGCGGTTAGATAGTCATGCATTTTCTGCGTTCCACTTAAAACAATATATGTTTTTATAATATGTTTATTTATAAATTATTCAAGAGCAATTTTGTGTAAATTTTATGCAAACCCACCTTTCAAATTCGTTTGAGGTGATAATGAATAATCTTTGACATACATTCCCTAGAATCATTTTAACCAATAAATATACGGATTCTAGATTGGGACATAATTGATATAGTTTTTTTCTTCAACTAAAAATGAATACTTTCCAGATTATTTTCAATAATATTCAACCAAGCTCGTGTTGCTGGTGTCATTGCAACAGTACTGTTCCATGCCATTTTTAAGTTCCAATTGATCTTCGGTTCTGTCAGTAAAGCAATATGAAACTCTTCAGCATTCAGCCGTTCACAATAGGCTTGAGGAAGTAAGGCTATTCCCACATTCGACTCCACCAGCTTGGCAATAAAGTCCCATTGACTACTCCGACATGCCACTTTGGGCTCAAAACCTACAGACTGCGCCGCCTGAATAATCACGTTGTTTAGCGTAAATGTATTGGCGTACAGTAAAAAAGATTCCTCCTTGAGTTCAATCAGTTTAATTTCTTGTTTTTTACGCCAATGTGAGCTTTTCTTTGCCAGTAGACAAATCGGTGAGTTGATAATCTCAAATCCACTCAGTAAAGGTTTTAGCTCTCCCATCACCACCCCAGCATCAACCTCTTTACGTAAAATAGCCTCCTCAATACCTGTCGCCCCGACTTCCAAAAAGTTCAACTCGATATGCGGATATTGACTATGAAATTTGGCAATCACGGTACTCAGCATCATAGCTGCCAAAGGTGGTAGACCAATCGTCAGCTTACCTTTCTTTAAACCTCTGACTTGTGTCACCGTATCAAAAATACGTTGCTGTTCATTCAGAATAATTAAAGCGTGTTCATACACTTGTTGTCCCACATAGGTCAAAGCTACGCCGCGTTTGCGTCCTGCCTCCCCTTTATGCAGCAACATAACGCCTAATTGCTCTTCTAGACTGCGCATCGCTTTACTAATGGTCGGTTGAGTTAAATTTAGCTGTTCAGCGGCTAAAGTGAAACTCTGAGTTTCAACAAGAGTGACAAAAACTAGTAGACTTTTAATATCCACACCCAATATTCCATATTTGCATAATTATTATTTTATTATTCATAATTCATGCAACAGGTCAATTTTAAAATACCTTCATGTTGTTTAAACCTGTTTGTATCATGTCCTCTCCTTATGCATCAAAAATTCACAATCTCCTAAAAGTCACCGCTCAATTGCTATTTTTAATTGGACTCTGGTGGATCGGTTCCTTTATTCAGCAATTCTTTCATCTTCCAATTTCTGCAGGCGTGATTGGACTTATTCTGCTTCTATTTGCCCTGATGTCAGGCATCATGAAATTGGTGTGGATTAAATCAGGGGCAGATTTCATTCTTGCCGAATTGGTGTTGATGTTTATTCCCTGTGTCGTGGGCTTAGTCAAATATAAACAACTCTTTCTCACACAAGGCTGGCAGCTCATTCTTGCAGTTGTATTGGGCACTCTCTGCGTTATGGTAATGACCGCCTACAGCGTGCACTTTGGTTTTAAGCTCGAACGTAAACTACAGCAAAAGCAAAATCATCGTCAGACTAAAGTGGAAGCACACTCATGAACATCACGGCGCTATTGTGTTTCATTGCAACCATTATCGGGTACATCTTGGCGAAAAAACTCTATCGTCGTTATCCCTATATGCTGCTGTCCCCTGCCATGCTCGTTCCTTTTGTGCTGATTTTAATCTTGTTGGGTTTCCATATCTCCTATGACACCTACATGCTCGATAACCACTGGATTGTTTGGATGCTTGGACCTGCAACCATCGCCTTTGCCATCCCTATCTATGAATATCATCAACTGATTCGCAAACATCTGTTTTCTATTGCTCTGGGGATTGTGATTGGAATGAGTGCTGGTGTAATAAGTGCCTTTTATTTAGCAAAACTGTTTCATTTTGATAGCCAAACCACCTACAGCCTCATGTCACGCTCAATTTCTACCCCCTTTGCGATGGAACTCACCGCACATATTGGCGGTTCAGTCGAACTGGTGATTTTATTTACCATGATTACAGGGATTGCGGGCGTACTTTTGGGAGACACTGTACTACTGCTGTTAAAACTGAACTCCGCCTTTGCACAAGGTGCTTCGCTAGGCAATGCAGCACATGGCTTTGGTACCAGTAAAGCATTCATGCGTCATCATGAAGAAGGTGTGATTGCTTCCCTAACTATGGTTTTAGCAGGTGTATTTATGGTGATCCTCGGCCCGAGCTTAATTCATCTGGTATTACGTTGCTTAGGCTAATGAGTGGGTTAAAAACTTAAAATAAGGTCGTCATCGGCAAATAATTCAGACCGATCACAAATATCAACAAGCAGATTATTTCACTTAACTCAATACTCGCACCAATGGTATCTCCTGTAATGCCTCCAAGACGTTGCAGGAACTTAGCGCGCAAATAAAAGAATGTTAGTACCCATGCCAGTCCTGTAAGTAAGCCTATACCGTAAAAATACAAGACTAGACTCAAACTGAGTGCAATCACGCCATATACACGGCGCTTAGGCAAATGCGCTGCAATACTCGAACCTAATCCATTGGAACGGACATATGGTGTGCTCACAAATAAAGCCAAAGGCGAAATTCGTGCAAGTAATGGAAACAGTAATAAAGCCAGTGCTGCTTTCTGTTCTAGCAATACATACAAGGCAGCCCATTTTAAGACACAGACAATAATTAAACTTAAAACCCCAATTGGTCCACAACTCGGGTCTTTCATAATACGTAGTGTGCGCTCCTTGTCTCCAAAACCTCCGACCCATGCATCAGCAGTATCCGCCAACCCATCGAGATGTAAACCACCCGTCAACCAAATCCAAAGCACCAGAATTAAACTTGAGAGTAGAACTGTAGGCAATCCAGACAGTAATAAAGCCACTGTATATAAGATCAACCCGATGATCAGACCAACTAAAGGATAAAATAAAATCGAGTTTGCATTCTGCTCAGCCGTCGGCATTTCTTTAAGTTGAATTCGTAACGTAGTCAAGAACTGTAAAGCAATCAGAAATGGAGTCATATTAACTCCCTTAAAGCCAACATCTGTGTAGCCGCATCCCAATGAAAAGAATTGAGTTGCCCCAATTCAGCCGACATTTTCAACACATCATCCAAGGGTTGCCGTAACACCATACATTTTAACAGTTTAATTACGCCACCATGTGTGACCATCAATGCCGATTGCCAACCATTGAGCTGCATCTGCTGCTGTATGTTCGACATCGCTGTACTGACTCGGAGATGAAACTGATGCATAGTTTCCGCATTGGGAAGTGTAGTCTGCGTTGGTTTTTGCCAGAAATCTGCCAAAGTTTCAGGAAATTGTTCATATAACTGTTGTATCGACTGTCCTTCCCAATCGCCAAAATGCATTTCTTGCAGGTTTTTATCTAAAATAAGCGGTATATCCCGCTCTTTTACACAGTGTTCCGCGAACATAGAACAACGCTGCAAGGGTGAGGAAAAGACTACATCCCATTGCTGAGGCAGAGTTTGAGATTGATCTATACTGCTCAGCATTTGTTGCCACCCCTTAGCTGTCAAAGCATCATCCAGTGAACCGCGCAGCGTATGACTCAGTTCACTTTCGCCATGTCGTAGTAGATCAATCTTTAAATGCATAGCAGATTTCCTAAATTTTCTCACCAATCACGGCGGCTTCTGCAAATGTCGCCATTTGATTATGTAAATGGCATGCCAATTTAATAATCCCAAGTGCTGCACCTGCACCACTGGCTTCACCCAAGCGTAAATTTAACTTTAAAATTGGCTCTGCATTTAACTCTTGCAATAAACGCTGATGTCCATATTCAGCAGATTGATGCCCAAACAGCATCCATTCACGTACCGCAGGATTCAGTTTGACTGCAACCAGTGCAGCAGCCGTACTAATAAAGCCATCAACAACCATTGGTAGACCTAATTGCGCACAACGGATATATGCACCGACCATCGCGGCAATTTCTAAACCACCTACTGCACAAAGTGCTTTAAAGGCATCCTGCTGCACATATTCACGATGTAATGCCACAGCACGATCAATCACTTGTTTTTTATGTGCTAACTGTTCTGCACGAATGCCTGTACCGACACCTGTAAGTTGTTCTGCCGCTTCATTGAGTAACATACATGCCAAAGCAGAAGCCGAACAGGTATTACCAATGCCCATTTCACCCGCCACATAAATAGAAGCATGTTCCTGTACGGCACGCTCTACACTTTGCTGACCCAATTCCATAGCCGAAATGCACTGTGCTTCCGTCATTGCAAGCTGTTGAGCAAAATTGGCTGTACCTGGGGCAATACAATGCGTCTCTACATTCGGATATTGATAAGCATCACCCACCGTACCGCAATCAATCACTTGTAAAGTTGCGGCATACTCTTTGGCAATGACACTAATACAGGCACCACCCGTGGTGAAATTCAGTAACATTTGACGGGTCACTGCTTGAGGATATGCCGAAATATTTTCTTCCATCACCCCATGATCACCAGCAAAAATACTAATCCACGGTGCTTGAATATTGGGTTGATCTTTATTCTGCAAACTTGCTAATAAAATTGCGATATGTTCTAACTCAGACAAAGAACCAGTAGGCTTGGTGAGTTGTAATTGGCGCGCTTCTGCACGTTGTTTTGCTGCATCATTCGGTTGTTGACACGCCTCTAACCACCAGCTCATGATTTGTCTCCTTTTAATTGCATTGATAATCCCGCCATACAAAACTGTACCTTATCGGCAAGTTGAGCCAGTTGTTGATGAAGTCGCCCAGATTCATCCACAAACTTACGGCTCAGTTCCCCCATAGGCACAACGCCTAAACCAGTTTCATTACTCACAAGAATAATTGTGGAAGATAAAGTCGGTAAAACTTCGAGTAATTTTTGCATCTGATGTGCCAATAAGTTTTGATCATCTGCCAATAAGAGATTGGTCATCCATAAAGTCAGACAATCCACTAAGATCAGTTGTTCTGGCGCATCTATACGCTGCAAACAATTGGCTAAATACAACGGCTCTTCGCTGAGTTGCCAATGTGATGGGCGTTGCGATTGATGATGTTGAATCCGTTGCTGCATTTCAACATCTAAAGCCTGAGCGGTTGCCACGTAGTGAACCTTAAGCCCCGAATCTTGTGCAATCTGTTCAGCCAAACGACTTTTACCTGAACGAGCACCCCCTAATATGAGTTGCAACATACGTCACCTAATGAAATGTTCTGTAGAGTATGTAAAGGACCTTGTAAGACTTGGGCATGATAATAACCAAACTTGATCTGGCTAATGTCAATTTCAAACTGCTGAGCAGGAAATGCAGCCATTTTGTCTAAAATACTTTGGCTGGGATACGCAGCGTTATATAGACCCACGGTAATATGCGGGTAATAGCTTAATGCCGCAACTTCATCACTAAACTGGGCACATTGCGCTCTGATTTTTTCTAAAGCCAAGTCAATATCGATAACCTCTAGATATAAAGCACTACTGAAACTATTCAGAGCACCTATTTTCAGTTTAAATTTTTCTAATCGGCTTAACTTCAACTCTGCATATTGTTGTTGGAATTGCTGTTGCGTGAAGTCATCATCAAAAATTGCTTGATCTTGTGCTAAAAAACCACAAATAAACAGTGTGATATGAAACTGACGTGTATTGGGAAATAATAGATATTCGGAGAAATAATCTTGAACTTGATTAAGATACAAAATCAAGTCTGGATTTTGAATTTCAATATACCACAGTGCATAGAGCTCCCGACCATGATGCCATTCTGGATAATCACGGTGAATCGTGGGAACAACATGATGAATGTGATCTAAAAACACGTTTAATATCACTTTAAACTGCAAAGTGATATTAAAACACGTTCTTTGCCAGACTCATGCAAGGCAAAGTTTATAAATATTCAACTTGTACTGAAAATGATTCAAATTATGCACAAACAGCAGATGTATCACTTAAATGAATTGAAATTCGTTTAGGATCAAACTGATCGGGATGCTGAAGTAGATCTGCTAAACCACGCTTTAATTGCATCAGTAACGCTTGTTGCTGTGGAATGCTAAGTAACATCTTTTCTACTTCATTTTGCATCGTACTCATCACATCATCTATAGCTATCTGATCATGCAAAATGGCATAGCCATAACCCAATACTGCACCCGCAATCAATTGGTCATATGCTTGTCCACTCAAGATTTGCTGCCGAATAGAAGATAAAACCCGTTCGCCTGACTCCAGTTTGCGTAAAGGATCTCGCGCTACCCTTGAACAAGGGTCTTTAAAGGCAAATTTACAAGAGTCGATAAAACTTTGCGCTAAGCGGTTTAAGTCTGCTTCCCAATGCGGTAGTTGCAGCAATAAACCCTGCTTAACTTGTGCTAAGAGTTGCTGACTAAACTGCTGTAGCTGTACATCCCCCATAGCGATACCGATCGTCTCATGCCCCAATAGGCTGGCATACCACGCCATCATGGCATGGGTTCCATTCCACATACGGTTCTTAATCAACTGAATCTCGGAAATATCATCGACCAAAACCATTTGTCGCATTTTACTCAGTAAAGGGCTTTGGTTTTCCACATAAATTGGCATATCCAACTCTGCATGAAACAGAATTAAATCCATACTCTGTAAAATATGACTCGGTTGGAAATTACGGCGCAAATCTTCAATATACACAGCAGCTTGATGCTCTTGGGTCGAATCCAACTGAAGACTTTCATCTAGATCTGTATTTTCAGTTTCGACTTCTTCCTGAAACTGTTTAAAAATGTTGTATTTAATTTTCAGTTGACGATATAGATTTTTCTGACTTAGCTTCGACACCATACGGTTGACTACGGTATCGCAAAAATAATGTTGTTGTAGAATCTGCTCGGTAATAGCCACACTGGTTAATTCATTTAAGGCTTGTCGTAAATAATCAAGGAAAAGTTGTTTGGCGTTGACCTTGTTCAAGATAATCAAAAAGGTCAGCGGTTCTTTAGCTTGACCTGCTTGATGTGTATGGCGCTCATACAATCCTTTAGCAATCATCTTTACTTCATGTACTAAGGCATTTTCAGGTAAACACACAGCAATCAAACTAGATTCAACATACATGTCCGACATTTGTGCTTCATCATCTGCATCAATCACAGTCATATTTTGAATTGACTCATCATAGGAGATTTGTCCATAGCGAATGCAGTAACCACCAAAAGCGTTTACCGCCTCACAAAACAAAGCATTGCGCGTCGAAGCTAAGATACGCTTAGGTCGCGTGTAGCCATCCCAATGCGACAAGATTTGTGCCAAATAACCACCACCAATTGCCCCAAAGCCATGAATACCCACAGTCAATTGATTCAACGTTTGCGGAAAGGGCTCTTGCAACTGTGGCAAATCCTGTTTTGCGGTAAAACCATCTAAATCTGCCAAACAGTCATACATACACTGATAATAATAATTCGCTTTGGCTCGCATATTGGCATTTGCGGGTTTAATATCTTTCAATAAAACCGTAATACCTTTGGCTTCAAATGCTGAAGTCACGCCATTTTCCGAATCTTCAAACATTAAACAATGTTCAGGGTTAAGATTCAGCTTTTCCGCTGCCGTCAGAAAAATTTCAGGATGAGGCTTACCTTTCTCCACCTCATCACCACACACCACGACATCAAAGAACTTATACACATTGGCATTAATCAGATATTCTTCAGCAATCGCACGGCGACTAGACGTTGCAACTGCCATACGCAAACCTGACTTTCTTAAGCGTTCCAAAACTTGAACCAATCCTTTTTTAATAGGAACGCCACAGCTTCGTACAGATTCCAACTCCAATTCATCGGCACGTTTACGGATTTCAGCATAAGGAATATCTGCTCCATAAGTTTCCTGTGCCAAAGCTTGTGCCGTTTTGGCACTTAAGCCTAAACATGCCATTAAATATTCATTGGAAAATGATTGCCCAATCAGTTCTTGAGATGCCTGTTTCAATGTTTGAAACCGAAGACGTTCAGTATCAAACATTGTTCCATCCATATCAAAAATTGCACCCAGTATCACATCATCATGAAATTTCAGCATTTATGCTCCTCAAATTATTGTTATGTACAGCTTTTAGCCTAATCAAAAACACAATAGCTGAGTAAAAATGACACGATATGAAATAATTTTGATTAAAATTTACTCACAATAACCAACAATTCCTTATTTTTTGTTTTATTTGTTTAGATCTAGGTAATCTTATGTAATCAAAGTATACATCTTGGGATTTTTAAAACACTGAAAATAAAAAACCTACCCCCAAAATAAGGTAGGTTAAATACTTAAAGACTAACTCTAAATTTAGTTTTTCATTAAAAATGTTAACTCTTCATCATCATGTGTAATTTTAACTCTAACACCGCGATAGGAGCGCTTATCAGGGTCTAGCGCTGAATTAATGACTTCGTCAGCAAACTTTTGATCTGCCATAAATTTTGCATAGAGCTTATATCCAATCCGAATTTTCTTAATTTTTTTGCCTTTCGCTTCGTACTTATCTAAAGTTTGGTCTAAAATTTCTAAACTTAAATCATCCACGTATTTATCCTCTATTGTTCTACTATATGCCTTGCTTACTTGTACCTGAATTTACATCAAATAACCAGTTATAAAAAACCTAACCTATGATGAAACAGCTCTATGCTAAACAACTTAGTCATTAATAAGTAACGAAATAATAATTTCCTGTTTCGGGTTTATCATTATTCTTCAAATATTCAAAGCGTGGTTATATGCTTTTCTTATGGTTTTCTTTTTCAACCCACTATTGATCATACATGTATTTTTGGATATTTCATCCAAAGTCCAAATCAAATAGACATAAAAAAACCCAATCTAGGAAGACTGGGCTATAAACTTTGAATCTTTTCTCGTTGGTAGCGGGAGCTGGATTTGAACCAACGACCTTCGGGTTATGAGCCCGACGAGCTACCAGACTGCTCCATCCCGCATCAACGAGTTGACTTTATACGCCCTAATGCGCTATAAAGCAAACTTTATTTATAATTTAATCATCTGTAATAAAAGTAAGCTCATATTCATTATGAACACTTCTAATGTTTATTACACAATAACTACGCTTATCTGGATCTAAAGCTTAATTATCTAGCTCATCTGCAAACTTAGGATTACCTATTAATTTGTCATATAACTAATACGTATTTTTTAATTTTTCTTTCATTTTTATCCAGTATTTCGTCTAAAAAATACAAACTAATCTCACCTGCAAATTACTAGGCAAATCAGCCACCCTGTTCTTGATTGCCATTTTAGCTATAATTTTTGACAAAACAACCAATATAAATCATTTTAAAAACAATAATTTAAATCAAATTAGACGATATAACAAATATATATCGAGCATAGGTCATCATCAGCGGTAAAAATCTAATGCGTATTGTACGCACTTATGCAACAGATAAAAACCGCTGATCTCATTTCGATTTACAGAAGCTTATTTTACGTTCGGCGAAACCATATTTTCTGGTCGAACCACTGCATCAAATTGCTCTTCGGTCACCAATTGAAGTTCAACAGCCACCTGCTTAAGGGTTTTACCTTCCTTATAAGCAGTTTTAGCTACTTTTGCCGCATTCTCATAGCCAATCACAGGGTTCAATGCCGTTACTAACATTAATGAATTATGTAGGAAATAATCAATTTTCTCTCGGTTTGGCTCAATTCCGACCGCACAATGCTCATTAAAACTATTACATGCATCACCCAACAATTGAATAGATTGCAATAAGTTATAGGCAATCACAGGCATAAATACATTCAGTTCAAAATTCCCTGAAGCACCTGCAACGTTAATGGTTGTATCATTGCCCAACACCTGTGCAACCACCATGGTCATCGCTTCGCTTTGGGTTGGATTCACTTTACCAGGCATGATACTTGAACCTGGTTCATTTTCAGGAATACGAATTTCACCAAAACCGCAACGTGGGCCACTGGCCAACCAACGAATATCATTCGCAATTTTATTCAGACTTGCTGCCAGTGTTTTTAATGCGCCTGATGCAAACACCGCTGCATCACGCCCAGCGAGTGCTTCAAATTTATTTGGCGCTGTAACAAAAGGAAGTCCGGTAAGCTGAGATAGTTGCTCAGCTGCTTTTTCCGCATAATCAGGATGAGCATTTAACCCTGTTCCGACAGCCGTTCCTCCTAAAGGCAACTCATATAAGCCTGACAATGCCTGATGTAAACGTTTTAAACCATGATCTAGCTGAGATACATAACCACTAAACTCTTGGCCCAAAGTTAACGGCGTTGCATCTTGTAAATGAGTACGCCCAATTTTCACAATATCATGAAATTCTTGTGCTTTAGCATCTAAGGTGTTTCGCAATTGTGTTACTGCGGGAATCAATAGTTCATTAATTTGCAGACTCGCTGCAACATGTATTGCGGTTGGGAATGAATCATTAGTCGATTGTGCACGGTTGACGTGGTCATTCGGATGTACAGGTTTTTGTGCACCTAAAGGATTACCCAACTTCTGATTGGCAATGTTAGCAATCACCTCATTACAGTTCATGTTGCTTTGCGTACCTGAGCCTGTTTGCCACACCACTAATGGGAACTGGCTATCCCATTGCCCCTGAATCACTTCTTCTGCTGCATCGACGATATAGTGTGCTAATTCTTGTGGAATTTGATTCAGATCCGAATTGGTCAATGCGGCAGCTTTTTTTACAAGCCCCATCGCTCGAATCATTGGTCGAGGTAAACGCTCGCCACCAATTTTAAAGTTCTGCAAACTCCGTTGAGTCTGTGCCCCCCACATTGCATCTGCGGGAACTTCAACTTCACCCATGGTGTCATGTTCAATACGTGTATACATGTTTACCTCTATCTTCTTTATCTATCTATGATCTTTTTTACTTATTCAGGTTGAATAGTGTTGTTATTTTAATGTAATGATACGATTGAGTAAACGATAATAGTTATCGTTTACTCTGGCTTTGATTCATTTAGGTGCGTAGCGTATTCTGGTAAAAACGCCACTCATCTTCCAACATCTGGGTCAAACTACGTTTTGCTTTCCAGCCTAAAAATCTTTCGGCTTTCTCAGTATTTGCTCCAACCTGATCTAACTCTTGACCAATCAAGTAGTTGGTTTTCATGGTTTTGATTTCAGCCCCTGTTACTTGGGCAATCTGTTGCAATAAACTTTGAATCGAATAATTTTCACCTGTGATATTAAACGCTTCACAAGTATGCTGTTGAGTATATAGCCATTTCAGAGCGGCAATAACCGCATCACAACTATCCAAAACGTGTACAAATCCACGCTCTACAGTACCATCCGCGGTTTTTGCCTGTTTATGTAAATCAATATATTCGCGCTGTCGAGCAGCAACTTGCATGGCTAACGGCACAATATTTTTCGGCAACGGTTGTACAAACTCACCTAGAACACCATGTTCAAACGCACCGACTACATTACCCAGTCTTAGAATGGCAATATTCCATTCTTCATCGGTCTTAAAAGTGTCACGTATGATTTCTTCAATCATTTGTTGAGACTTAATATACGGATTGGGGTATGCATAGTTAAATGGCATATCTTCTTTCAGATCCAGACTCGATTCACCATATACCGCCAAACTCGACAAATGAACCAAATGTCGCACGCCTGTTCGTTGCATGGCACGCATTAAACTCATAATACTACTGACATTGTCATTGTAATACTCAAGTGGCTTTAACACCGACTCTTGCAAAGATTTGAACCCAGCCGTATGTACAACAGCATTGACTGTATATTGCTCAAAGACCTTATTCAAAGCAGGCGTGTTGCGAATATCCAGCTTTGCAAATGGAACGTACATCCCAGAGATGTACTCCAGTCTTTCCAAGGTCTGTAGATTGGCATTGGACAAATTATCTACAATAATGACTTCCTGCCCCTGAGCCATTAAGCTAAGAGCGACATGCGAGCCTATAAAGCCTAATCCACCAGTTACTAAAATCATTGTATACTACCTATTTCTTATGAAGTCTGGACGTTCCAAGTTTCGATTGGTACAGCCTTTAAGTGAATTCCATGAGTACATTACTGTTAATTACCTCTGCTCCTACATCTATTCATGCTTGGCATGCACTCGGGCTTGCGCAAGCGTTACATACACAGCAAGAAGCATTCCGTGTTTTCTTTTATCAAGACGGAGTTTCCGTAGCCAACGCCCTGCAATGGGTGCCCGATGACCAACGAAACCTCACGACAGAGTGGCAGAAACTTGGCATTCGCTTACCTGTTTGTGTAAGTGCAGCTTTGGCAAGGGGTATCACAGATGAAGAAAATGCAAAAAGACACAATATTGACCAACATAACTTAGCGCATGGCTTTGAATTGGTCGGTTTAGGTGAACTTGCCGATGCCGTACAATCCACTGAACGTCTAATTCAATTTTAAGTGGTTATTTTTGGCGAATTTGTTGCATTTAAAAGGTAAATTGTGTGAAAACTGTACTCGTGATATTAACCCAAGCCAACCTAACCAGCTTACACGTGCATGAAAGCCTTGCTGCGACTATGGTTTTAGCGACATTCGGCTGTGAAGTCAAGGTTTTACTCGTGAACGCCGCGCTCAGTCTATTACAAGCGGAACAACAGTTTGACAGCGTCAAACATGCCTTTAAACTGGCATCTAATATGGTTGATAGCTTTGAATTTTACGACCTCACCCCAGTTTTGGTCGAAAGTGTGAATCAAGACCACCCTTTTGTGGTTCAGTCCCAACAAGAAATTGAGTTTGTTGAGCTAAATACTGAGTTTTTACAAACTTTTGATCACGTTTTATATTGGTAACGGATGAATATTTTTTATGCTAACAGCTACACTTTATTTAATTCAATCAGATTATTCATCCGCAGAGGCTAAACTCACTCAATTACAATCGCTGTTACATAGCAGTGATAGCGTTGTGTTAATGGGTGATGCTGTACTTCATGCTCATCATGCAGCTTTAGCTCCGATTTTACAGTTGTACGTCCTCGATACAGATGCTTCTTTATTAAGCCATCCTGAACCAGCACAATTAAAAGTAATTTCTTATTCTGAATTTGCCGACATTTGCTTAGCACATACACGCTGTATGACCATTAAATAATAGGTTTGGAAATATCATGATGAATCTAGAACTCGATCAAGATGGTCATTTGGTCGATTACACCCTCTGGACACCTGAAGTCGCTCAAGAGCTTGCAAATAGTCTTGAGCTTGAATTAACCGACTGGCATTTAAATATTCTGCATGCTGTGCGTCAATTTTACCAGCAATTTGGGCATTCACCTGCAACCCGTCCGCTCATTAAATTTTTAATGAAAAGCGTTAGCCCAGATATTAACAATGCCATGCTGCAAGAGAAATTTAACACGGGTCTTGTTGCCCGACATTTAAGTCGCCTCGCAGGTGTTCCCAAACCAGCCAATTGTTTATAAAAACGAAAGCTTAAGCCTGTTGTATCGGCACAGCAGGTCGAGCTTCAGCATGAAATGGATGATGACGAAACAGGGGCTTAACCTGACGAGCATGTAGGGGCTCTCCGCACTCAGAACACACGGTAATCGCAGTAAAGACTTTACCGCATTGTTTATGCATAAGCTGCATAGGCTTACCTGTACCATCATCCATCCATTTATCAGCCCACGTCACCATACTCATCAGTACAGGATAAAGCTCCAGACCTTTTTCAGTTAAGCAATACTCGAAACGCTGCTGTCGCTCAGTATAAGGTCTTTTTTCTAAAATTTGATGGTCAACCAAACGCTTTAAACGGTCAGCCAAGACATGCCGGGTGACCCCCAATTGCTGTTGAAAATCATCAAAACGGCGCATACCCATAAATGCATTACGTAGAACCAATAATGTCCATCGATCTCCAATGATCGATAAGGCTCGTGCAATCGAACATGGTTGCTCGCCAATTTCATCCCATTTCATAGATTTCGTTATTCCAACTGTTCTTTTTCAAAAGTATCGGATTGTGGCAATTTTGACAATATTGCGGTCTGAATCTATAGCAGCAATAAAAAAAGCCATGTTATTCACATGGCTATTAAGAGGTACAAACAACAACTAGGGAAGTAGTTGCTGGTTAACGGGCACTCCCCCATTTAACACAGCTATTGTGATCGTATTTAACGTATCATTTCCCGTCATTTTCATGTCATTTCCAGACAAATTTAAGCAATTTACTTAAACTTCATCCCCTTCTTTCCAGACATCTTCATATTCTTCACGATCAATCATAAAGCGGTAGCCGTGCTCCAATGCCAAATATGGCAGAACTTCTGGCAACAGTTTATCCAGCTCTTTGACGGACACCGTTTGGAAGAAATCTTCACTGTCGTCATGTTCGCCTGCATAAATAAACCATGTGACATCCTCCCCTGCTTCTGGCTTGTTACGAATGCCCACAATTGGTTCTTGATTTAAAGACGCGACTGCAACGGCAATCACATCATTTTCATGCACTGCAATATACTTTGAGCCATATTCTTCACATACCAGTTTTTGTTCAGTGATTAAATCCATATCCATTGTGGATACCAAATGTAATGATTGATGTTCCGCAGTTTAGAACCAAGCGCCATTTGTCTCAAGTCATCCCCACACAAAATATACTGTCGCAGGTTGTATTTTTCTGTTAATCTTGATTTTGTAACTTTATCAAGGTGGATTATGAGCGAATCAAACAAAGCCTCTCATGGTGGCAAACGTGCGAATGCAGGACGTAAATCACAATACACTGAAAAAACGGTTGTCATGCGTGTTCCTGAATCTAAAGTCATGGCTATTAAAGAATGGCTGAAACCTGTGCCTGAAGATGACCGTCAAAATAATATTCAACTGAACCCAATTCATTTACAAACTGAATTGGCAATTCCATCTCCACTCGAATCTGTCGCAGCAGGTTTTCCTTCTCCCGCCCAAGACTACATAGAAGATTATATCGACCTAAATAAGTATTTGGTTAAAAACCCAGCCAGCACTTTTGTTTTACGCGTGAATTCTTTGTCTATGAAAAATGCAGGGATTGATGCAGGAGACCAAATTCTCATTGACCGTAAATTAAATGCAGAACATGGCGATATTGTATTAGCTCTCATCAACAACGAATTTACGATTAAACGCTTTATGCAAGATAAGCATACAGACAATGGTTTTAAGTTTTGGCTAAAAGCAGAAAACCCCGACTATCCAGACATCTACCCGCGTGGCGAGGAAAATATTGCTATTTGGGGTGTCGTTATCTGCATTTTAAAAAAGCTCAAATAAGTGACTATTATGGACAAGCTTTATCATCAAGAATTATTCGCGTTGATTGACATCAACAACTGTTATGTCAGTTGTGAACGCGTATTTAACCCAAAATTGAATGATAAGCCTGTAGTCGTGCTCAGCAATAACGATGGCTGTGTCATTTCACGTAGCAATGAAGCCAAGGCCCTGAATATTTCTATGGCAGTACCTTGGCATGAGATTGAACGAGATGCGCTAAAAGCTGGTGTACAAGTCCTTTCAAGTAACTATCCACTTTATGCCGATATGTCACGTCGTTTTTTTGAGATTTTAGGTGAGCACTTTAATGATCATGATCTTGAACCCTACTCGATTGATGAATGCTTTATACGGCTCACGAGCTACGCACAACTTTTCGATATCGAACAATATTGTCGAGAACTTGTGAAAAAAATTGCGCAATGGCTTGGTTTACCGTGCTGTATTGGAATTGGTTATTCAAAAACTCAGGCAAAACTTGCAAACCATTTTGCCAAGAAACGAAAGAGCTTTAATCAGGTCTGTTTTTTGCCCACATTGGACTTATGTAGTCTTGAAGGACTGCTACTCGAAACACCTGTAGAGGAAGTTTGGGGTATTGGACGAAAAATCAGTAAAAAATTACAGCATTATGCAATTCATAATAGCTTTGACTTAACTTTTGCCAATGAACATTACCTCAGTAAAGAGTTTTCTGTCCTGATTGCACGTACAATTCGTGAACTAAAAGGTCAGTCCTGCATTGCATTAGATGATCCGACATTACCAGCAAAAAACATTCTTTCCTCTCGTAGTTTTGCCAAAGCACTGTCACAAAAAGAGATCATAAAACAGGCAATGATTTTCCATGTCAATCGTGTTCATAAACGCCTGATGCAACAACAACAACTCTGCGCCTGTATCCATGTTTCTTTGTATGAAAAAGTACCTAAGTCACCCCATAAAAAGAGCCATTCACATGCCATAGGCTTACAATATGCTAGTGATGATCTCTTAATTTTAAACAAAGCTGCTCTACAGCAAATTGATGTTTTATTTGAAGAAAATAAGAAATATGTGAAAGTTGCTGTCATGCTTTCTGCGCTACATCCAAAAAGCCAGCATATCGATGACTTATGGCAACCGATCCACTTGATTCAACAACGCGAAGAACTGATGAAAACTTTGTACAAAATGAAACATCGTTATGGTTCCGACTGCATCCAGATTGGTTATCAATCCAGCAGCACGGCATGGAAGATGAAACAGCTACATCGTTCGCCACGTTACACCACATGTTGGAATGAAATGTTGACCATTGATGATTCTCTATTCAGCCAAAAACCTTGCAAATGACGCTTTTTGGTCAATTTGGGCTTTAAAAGAAAATAACTGCTCTATTGTAAATTTTGTCATTTTTTAACATTGCCAATTATCAGCAAAGTTCGCAATATATGACCCAAGTTCTGGTACTTGCTTTCTACAACAATTCAAAGAAAAAAACAAAAGACTTGTAGGAAATTATGCCATAATAAGCAAACTTTGCAGACATCTTGCAAAGCATTATTGCAAACTTAAAATTGGAGCACGCTGAATGAGTTCGACCATTTTGGTCATTCATGGACCGAATTTAAACTTATTAGGAAAACGAGAACCTGAAGTATACGGTCATCTCACCCTAGAGGATATCAATCAGCAGCTCATCTCTCAAGCGCAAAAAGCATCAACATCTCTCGATACATTCCAAAGTAATTGGGAAGGTGCCATTGTCGACCGAATTCATCAAGCGCAACAAGAAGGCGTACAGTTTATTATCATCAACCCTGCTGCTTTGACACATACTTCCGTTGCAGTGCGTGATGCCCTTCTTGGCGTGGCAATACCGTTTATTGAAGTGCATTTGTCGAATGTTCATGCCCGTGAAGCATTTAGACATCACTCTTATCTTTCCGATAAAGCCGTGGGTGTAATTTGCGGTTTGGGTGCAAAAGGCTATGCTGCTGCACTCGATTATGCCCTCGAAAAAATTCAACCATCTAAGTAATCATAATCAGGAATACTGTCTCATGGATATTCGTAAAATCAAGAAACTCATCGATTTGATGATTGAATCTGACTTACAAGCGATCGAAGTTAAAGAAGGTGATCAATCGATTGCATTGACTCGTCGTAGTCCAGTCGTTGCTGCAGGAATTGCAGCAATGCCAGCTCCATCAGCAGAAATTCCATCTGCACCGAAATCTTCACCACGTGGTGCTGTTGAAACTTCACCAATGGTTGGTGTGTTCTATGCTGCTCCAAGCCCAGGCGAAGCACCATTCATTAAAGTAGGTCAAACTGTAACTGCTGGTGAAACACTAGGTATCATCGAAGCAATGAAAATCATGAACCCAATTGAGGCGACTCAAAGCGGCGTGATTGAAGAAATTCTTGTGAAAAACGGTGAAGTGATCCAATTCGGTCAACCATTATTCCGCTATCGCGCATAACACCACGGGGACTTACAATGTTGCAAAAAGTTCTAATTGCAAACCGAGGTGAAATCGCTTTACGTATCACCCGTGCTTGCAAAACCTTAGGAATCAAAACCGTTGGTATCTATTCTGATGCCGACAAAGACCTAATGCATTTACGTTTTTGTGATGAAGCGGTCTGCATTGGCCCAGGAGCGAGTAGCGAGAGCTATTTAAATATTCCTGCAATTATTACTGCTGCAGAAATTACAGGTGCAGATGCCATTCACCCTGGTTATGGCTTCTTATCTGAAAATGCTGAGTTTGCTGAAATTGTAGAAACCTCTGGTTTTATTTTTATTGGTCCACGTCCTGAGCATATTCGCTTGATGGGGAACAAAGTATCTGCAATTACCGCTATGCGTAAAGCAGGTGTGCCTACCGTTCCTGGTTCTGCGAATGCTGTAACACCACAAAATGCCCTTGCTGAAGCAAAAGAAATTGGCTTTCCACTCATTGTGAAAGCAGCTTCAGGTGGTGGTGGTCGTGGTATGCGTATTGTAGAACGTGTAGATACACTACTTGAGTCTGTACAAGCAGCTCAACGTGACGCAGAAATGTGGTTTGGTGATGACACGGTTTATATGGAACGCTTCCTACAAAAGCCACGTCACGTCGAAATCCAAGTTCTGGGCGATGGTAATGGTCATGCAATCCACTTATTTGATCGTGACTGTTCTTTACAACGTCGCCACCAAAAAGTATTGGAAGAAGCACCTGCACCAAACTTACCAGAACAAGCACGTGCAGACATTTTAGAAGCATGTGTAAATGCATGTAAGATGATGCAATACCGCGGTGCAGGTACATTTGAGTTCTTATTTGAAGATGGTGAATTCTTCTTTATCGAGATGAACACCCGTGTTCAAGTTGAGCATCCTGTTACTGAAATGGTTACAGGGATCGACATTATTGAGCAACAATTACGTATTGCCGCAGGTCTTGGACTTGAAATTGCTCAAGAAGATGTAGAGTGTAAAGGTCACGCGATGGAATGTCGTATCAATGCAGAAGATCCTTCTACATTTATGCCATCTCCAGGTAAAATCGAGCATTTTTATGCGCCAGGTGGTGCGGGTATTCGCCTAGACTCACACATTTATCAGGGTTATAGCATTCCGCCTTACTACGATTCAATGATCGCCAAGCTGATTGCACATGGCAAAGATCGTGAAACGTGTATCGCTCGTATGCGCCAAGCCTTAGATGAAATGATCCTGACTGGAATTAAAACCAATATTCCTTTGCACAAAGATCTAATTCTACAAGATAAAAACTTCTGCAAACACGCCATGGATATTCACTATCTAGAAAAGCATTTGTTGAAGCAACTTGAAGGTCAAGCAGAGAAAGTGGCTTCTTAATTCTTGTTCTTGCTCTAAAAAAGCCAGTCAATTGACTGGCTTTTTTGATTTATGTAATCGCATTTTTCTACATTAAAGTATGTTCACTTCACGGCAAAACGCGGCGCAAAGTCGCAAAACATTGCCCTGCTTTTTCATTATTACAGAAATTAATGGTCGTCGGATTTTTCCATTGCACAAAATACTGAGAAATTTCACCTGACTGGTCTTGTTTATATCCAGAGCAGTCTGCTTCGTTGTTATCGTATTTCACCTGTAACATTAACACAGGCAGTTGAGCTGCAATGTCTTTCGAAGCCTGATAATCATAGATTCCTGTAGACCATTCTTGACCACTTTTAATGAAGACATCGTTATTACTTTTAAAATTATAGTATTCAATACATTTTTTATTATTAGGAATTTCCATCCCCCACAAACCTACAATTTCAGGTCGCGTCATAATACGAATTGTATTGGCACCACGATCTGCCTCATCTTGAGCATTTTGCGTTGCAGTGGAACTTTCATTTGCCATGCTCATTGCTGAACATAACATTAAGACCACTGTAAGATATGCTTTTTTCATATAGTTAATCAGCCATTGCATCCCTGCAAATACGTTATCATATTTTTAAGCAAAACCATCACTTATAACCATTTCACTACAATCTATTTGTATAAAAAGATGCGCTTTTACCATCTAGTACTAGCACTTCCTTCTTGGAAATCTATAGAATGATTTCCAACAGCTTTTAAAATCAAAGCGAATATTGAGTATACTTTTATTTTCTTCAATTAGTAGAAAATCATAACGCTTAAATTAAGGATGATTATTTGTAAATGCAAATCAGACAACTTATAACTCCTTCAATTCAACAACAATCTTATGCTTTTTTAATAATCGCAACCGTCATTTTTGCTTGCTGTTTAATCGGTATATTTACACGTCCAATCACGTTTTTAGCCTTATTATGGCCTGCTAATCCTGTGTTATTAGGATTATTTTTGCGATTTCCAAAACTTAATAGTTTTGGCGGTTGGTTGGGTGCCATTACTGCTTATGCTATTGCAGATTTGATTACAGGTAATTCAATTGAACTTACACTTTATTTAACTATATCGAACTTAATTAGTGTCTCCATCCCTTTAATTCTGGTTCATTTCACAAAACTAAATTATCGTGACTATAATAAGGGCTTAAGCTTTCTATATTTATTCGCCATGTGTACTTTGGGTGGTTGTCTGCTAAGTGCTATTTTTGCAGTTCAAACGATCACACACCTACCAAACAGCTTTATGTCTCCAGAACGTTTTTGGACTGAATTTGGGATGTGGTGGACAGGAGAAGTTTTTAACTTTGTGACGTTTCTCCCCTTAATTCTTACATTCCCCACAAGAAAAGAAAGTCAACAATGGATTTTTGAACTCTTTACTGAACCACTAAAAACCAGTGATATTCTACCTTTTATCGCTATCATCATTTCAGTCGCTTTCACACACATTTTTTTTGGCCCAGGTTCATTACTTTATCCCCTAGCAGCCTTAATTTGGGCCGCACTAAGTTATAGATTATTTTCTGTTGCATTTATTAATAGTGTCGTCTGCATAGTGACCTATCATAGCTTAACCTATTTTTACTTATCATCTTCATCTGATGCTTTTTTAAGCACGACCATATCTATCCGTATTGGGTTATGCATGCTGGGAATTGCCCCTCTCATTCTGTGCGCCATCAGCCAAAATCGTCAGAAACTTTATCGTCAAGTTCTCGACTATGCCAATCATGATAGTTTAACAAATACATTGAATCGACGATATTTTCTGGAACAAAGTCAATTATTTATTCAAGATTTCCAGAATAAATCTGTAAGCATTCTTATGATAGATATTGATCACTTTAAGCAAATGAATGATCGATATGGTCATCATGTAGGTGATTTAGTTCTACAAGAGTTCGCAAAATTAGTAAAACAAAAAATTGGTTTTGATGACTTATTCGCACGTATTGGCGGTGAAGAATTCACTGTGTTAACGTTGAATACATCACTCGAAGATACAATTCAGTTAGCTGAACGCATTCACCATACCATCGAAACCGCTATTCTAAATATTGAAAATCAGTTTCAAATTCAGATGACCATCAGCATTGGGATTGCACATCAAGCCTTACCTTTATCTGGAACATTGCAACAACTGATTGTTCAAGCAGACCAAGCCCTTTATAGTGCAAAAGCCCAAGGAAGAAATCAGATTATTATTTCAACTAAATGAGTATAAGACAGTAAATCTGGAGTAAAACAATAATGAAGTTTTCGGAATATCAACAGTATGATGGTTTAGGATTAGCTGAACTGGTTGCTAAAAAAGAAGTTCATCCTCATGAATTATTACTTACAGCATTGTTAAGGGCTGCAGAAGTCAATCCCAGGCTCAATGCTATTACCATTCAAATGCATGATTACGCACAAAAACGTTCTCAACAATCTCTTCAAGGTCCCTTTGCTGGCGTTCCCTTTTTAGTAAAAGATTTATTTCAAGAGTTTAAAGGCTATCCGAGTACCTTTGGTAGCAAAGCATTTAAACGTGCAAATTATATTGCACAAACCAATTCTGAAATTGTCAATCGCTGGGAAAATGCAGGTATTGTGACTTTTGGCCGAACTAATACACCTGAATTTGGAATAAAAGGTATTACAGAACCAGAAGCCTGGGGAACCTGTCACAATCCATGGAATTTAAAGCACAATAGTGGCGGTTCTTCAGGTGGGTCTGCTTCTGCTGTTGCCGCCTGCATAGTGCCTCTTGCGGGTGCCGGTGACGGTGGCGGCTCAATACGTATCCCAGCTTCTTATTGTGGCTTGTTTGGTCTAAAGCCAAGCCGAGGTCGAACACCATGGGGACCCCATTTAAGTGAAGCTATGCATGGGGCAGCCATGCAACATGTGTTGACTAAATCGGTACGCGATAGTGCAGCCATGCTAGATGCTACACACGGCTCTGAACTACATTCTCTTTTTTCAATTAAAACACCAGAGCAAAGCTATCTAGATATTATTCAACGCCCACCAAAACAGCTCAAAATTGCCTATAATGTGAAATCTCCACTAGGAACTAAAGTTTCTAGTGAAGCAGAAGCAGCCATTTTACATACCACAAAGTTACTTGAATCTTTGGGACATATCGTCGTAGAGGATCAGCCACCTATCAATGGCATGTCGTTAGCGAAAGACTTTATCACCACTTGGTTTAGCCAGTTTGCTTATACCATTCAGGAAACACGGTCTCAGTTTAATATTCAAAATGATGATTTTGAACTGGATTCATTAGCTTTGGCTGCATTTGGCAAAACAACAACAGCATTACAATATATTCACAACCTTAATAATTGGGGGCAATATGCAGCGCAGATGAATCATTTTTTTGAACAATATGATTTATATCTCATTCCATCAACTGCAACAACCGCACCTAAGAATGGTGAAATTAAAACACCTATATGGCAAAAACAATTATTAAAAACTCTTCTTAAAATAAGACAAGCACATCGGCTTGCTGAAGGAAAATTTATTGAAAAAATTATTAAAGAAAATTTGAAGTGGGTACCATTTACCCAATTGGCTAACATTACAGGCTTACCAGCAATGTCTGTTCCACTTTATTGGAATAACAACCAACTTCCCTTAGGCTCACAATTTGTTGCACCATTCGGCCGAGAAGATCGACTTTTACAATTGGCACAACAATTGGAACAGGCCCAACCTTGGGTAAAAAAATATAGTCAAATTAAGATTTAAGCTCAGCTAAATGGTCTTTCTGTACTTTATTCGGCAATCCCACAACAAAGATTAAGCCTGTAAATACAGAAAGTCCTGCAATCATGAAGACATGTTCACCTGAGATTTCAGTCCAGTACTTACCCGCTAATAAACTGCCTGAAGCAACCCCTAATCCCCACATTGTGCTATAAAGTGCCTGCCCACGCCCCTGCTGTCCAGACATAAAATTTTCAAAAATAATGCGCATCGCAATCATATGAAAAAGACCAAAACTAAAAGCATGAATCGTTTGAGCAAACAACTGCATCAAAAATATATTCGGGAAAAAGCCGACGATTAACCATCGAATACCTGTGAGTATCAAACACATACTCACCAAAAAACGCCACGAGAATTTCTTAAGAAAAATATTAGCAAAAGCAAACATAATAATTTCTGCTATTACACCAATTGCCCATAAAAAACCAATTTCAGTTGTTGAATAACCAACCTGTTTAAGATAATTACTATAAAAACTATAAAAAGGCGCATGTGATAGCAACATAATAAATTCAATAATGAAAAAGGATGCGACTACTGGTTTTTTTATAATAGGTAACAGTGGTTCAAGTTTCTTCTGTGATTTAGGTGCACTTTTAGGTTCATAAATAGTAAATGACCATAGAAAAGCTAAAAATGAGATACACAGCAATAGAATGGGTAGCATAGAGATGGGTATTATTTCTAATAATGCCCCTATACAAAATACACCAGTGATAAAACCGATAGATCCCCATTTTCGAACTTTTCCATATAACTCAGCCCTTTTATCTCCCAACCAAAATAATGTAACACCCTCAAATTGCGCTAAAATTGCATTTTGGAAGAAGCTAAAAATTAACATCAGCAAAGCAATCGACTGAAAACTGTTTGGTATGAGAAAAATTAAGAACCATATACACGCTTCCATCCAAGTTGCTATTCTGACTAATAACATCCGTTTGCCAGATTTATCAGCCACCCATCCCCATATAAATGGTGCAAAAAAACGAGTAATAATAGCAATAGAAGATAAAACACCAATTTCCTGAAAATTAAAGCCTTGGTCTTCTAAATAAAGACTCCAATAAGGCATAAATGTTCCAACAATACAATAGTAAAAAAGATAGAAACCACCTAGTTTAGTCGTCATTGGAAGGGTTTGCATCAGGTCGTTTTCTCTTGTATTTACAATAGCTTAAAATTTTTTAAAGTTGTATCCCTTTGTACCTGCAGTGCTTGATTAGGAGATAAAAGGTATACAAAATAGTATACAAATCTTTTTTAAGAAAATTATTTCAAAATTTGTATACTTTAAAAAATATGCCATATTTTATCACTTTAGATGCAAGTCACCCATAGTTATAAGTATTAAGAATGGAAAATTGGCTTACTTCTACATTGAATACATGATCAAATATGGTGAACCATTTTACAAAGAATCTGGCTGGTCTCTTGGATTGAAACATCGTTTTGTAGTGCTAAGCGAAATGAGAAGTTAAGACTTTCTTTTGAATAATTTTCGAAAAAATAAATTCGTGTAATCTGTGCTATGATGTGTGCTGAAAAAACAGGAGGTTTTAACTTGGTAAACTAAACACACTCATCAGGAGTTTACCATGAGCAAGAAACACAAGACTTACACCACAGAATTTAAAGCTGAAGCCATCAAATTAATTGAAGCCAATCAAGGCAATGTCTCGGAAACAGCTAGACAACTTAGCATTTCAATGCAAACTCTTTCAAATTGGAATACCAAAGCAAAGGCTGGAACTTTAGCAGGTACAAAACAGTATTCACCTGATCTAAACGCTCTACTCGAAGAAAATAAAAAACTCAAACAACAGCTCAAAATAGCTGAAATGGAACGTGAATTTTTAAAAAAGGCAGCAGCGTACTTTGCCAAAGAAAGTCAGTAAGGTACGCCTATATGAAACAAAAAAGATATTCTTTTCCAATTACCTTAATGGCTCGATTACTTCATGTTTCAGTTTCATGTTTTTATGATTGGCTCAAGAGAGGCGTGAGCAAAAGAACGATTCAACGAAATCAACAGACGATATTGGTGAAAATAGCCCATGAGGAGACAAGGCAGAGCTATGGTTATATTCGATTAACCAAATACTTACAAGCTCAGGGCATAAAAATGAGTATGTACGCTGTACGTCAGATAAAAGCGCTGAACCACCTGTATTGTAAGCGACACAAGCGTTTTAAAAGGACTACGAATAGTGACCATAATCGAGCGATCTATGAAAACCTGCTGGAGCAACAATTCTCAATGACTAGACCAAATCAAGCATGGTCAAGTGATATTACGTACATATGGACTGTTGAAGGATGGCTGTACTTAGCAGCGGTAAAAGACCTTTACACGAAACAAGTGGTTGGCTATAGCTTAAATGAGCGCATGACAGCACAGCTTGTTTGTAATGCGCTAAATATGGCTATTCACAATCAAAAACCAACCAAAGAACTGATTGTGCATTCAGACAGAGGAAGTCAATATTGCAGCCATGAATATCGAAATATACTTGAGCAATATGGTTTTCAAGGTTCAATGAGCAAGCGCGGAGACTGTTACGATAATGCACCGATTGAAAGCTTTTGGGGAATACTGAAAAATGAGTTAGTGCATCATTACAACTATCAAACCAGAGAAGAAGCCAAAGCAGATATTATAAAATACATTGAATTATTTTATAATCATCGAAGAATTCAAAAGGGTTTGGGTTTTAAGACACCAAATCAAATGGCCGAAGACTTTTATAAGTTGGCTGCCTAGAATCTCCCAAGGGAAAGTCTCCTGATAATTCAGCGTATATCACTATGTTAATTTTAGGAAAGTTTAAAGGGGCTTTAATATGAGCAATAATAAAATTTCGAGTAGTGATTTAGTTAAAATTACTTTTTTTGTAATTTTACAGATACCTTTTATCTTTCCTATTTTATGGGGCATCATTCCATCAATTATATTACTGATCGGTTTTTTCATTTCTAAAAGGGATGCTAATATAGAAACATTAAAAAAAGCTATAAAAATATGTAAATTCTATGCTTCGTTGACAGCGATAATTGTTATTGGAGTTACAATATATATCTTTATCAATGATGAATATTATAGACAAGATCCTCTTTCTTATATCATCTTACCTATGTTTCTTTGTCTTTTTGGATTATTTTTATATCTATTATTTTTAAATTTACTTTTTTACAAACCATTGATAAATAATAGTTATTTTGTTTTCTCTTCAGAGAAAAAAACGCAATTAAATATCTTAGGTAGTGAAAACATGAAAAGTTTTTCTGTTGCAGATGAACTATTGAAATGGAAAGAATTAAAAGATCAGGGATTAATCTCTGAAGGTGAATTTGAAGAGATGAAAAAGAAGATTATAGGGTCATAAAATAATGTTAAAAATTCAGCTAAAGCTACAGTACAGCACATCCTTCAAAAGTGAGTAAAGTTTTCTTGAACTAGTAATCCTTTGAGCCATTTAAAAGCTACTTGTTGTAAATTTAAAGATGAATTTTTTAATACCAATCTTCTCATTAAGCTGAGCGTTGATCCTAGACAGTATCGTGGACAACAAATCCCTCTAAATTCTTAAAATATTTCTGTTCAAAGGCTTCTGGGCTTAACCAGCCGTTTGCGGAATGCCTTCTGACCCGATTGTAATAAATCTCAATATAGTCAAACAAGACTGTATTCGCTTCTTTTCGAGTGGCAAACACACTGCCATGGACCACATGACCTTTCAATGTATGAAAGAAGCTTTCG
>NZ_KE007367.1:300671-582911 GCF_000400735.1 Acinetobacter tandoii DSM 14970 = CIP 107469 | reverse complement strand
ATGATCTGTCAGAAAGTACACATGCGCTTTTTTTAAGATGTCATTGGCTTCCCTGAGCTGTTTGACTTCTTTCTCTAATTCTAAGATCCGCTGTTGTTCTGGTGAAAGTTGACGTTTGCTTGAACCTACTGGATTGGCTTCACGAATCCATTTGTCTAAAGTTGAATAACCCACACCTAATTTCTGGGCGATTGCAGCTATAGGTTCGTGGGAGTTTGAAAGTGCATAATCAATCGCTTGCTGTTTAAATTCAGGACTAAAACGTTTAGCCATTTCTTGAATCTCCAAAGATTAAAGTTACGTTATCTTTAGAGGGACGTGCTGTCCATTATTTTGGCTAGGATCACGTTAAATATAGTCGAGCCTATACGAAGAGCCCTACCTTGAGGGCTTTCTTACAAAATAGCTTTCACAGCCTTGTATGAATACCTTATTGATCTGCATCTCTGGATCGTCTTTGTCATCATCGCATTGATCAATGCTTTTTAGCTGATTGTACTTTGCATACAAATAGCCATGGCATTGTTCACTTCCATCTTCAAAGCCACACTCAGGATCAATATTTCGAGCTTGTGACGCATTCGCAGCCCATAATCCTGTCACTATGAATGCGATAATAATCCCGGTAATAATTCTTGTAATATTCATTTTGTCTTTATCATGATGTATTGTTTAAGCATAATAATGAAAATAAAGGGACTTTTCTATGTGTTCCAACTACCTTCCTATCCGAAAAGACAGAGTTCACCTGTTGGAGTTATTGGAACCAACTTTTGACTATAAAACTCACACTTACCCGAATTATGATGCACCTCTGCTTTTCTCGAAAGAAGAGCAATTGGAATGGAGACTTGCGCGATTCGGTTTGGTTGCTCCATGGGTTAAAGATTTAAAAAAAGTCCACAATACTTTTAATGCCCGAACTGAAACAGTGCATGAAAAGCCTAGTTTTCGAAATGCATGGAAGAAGAATCAATTTTGTCTTATCCCGGCTGATGTAATTTTTGAGCCTAAATATATTAATGGTAAGCCTGCATGGTGGGGAATCTATCGAAAGGATGAAATGCCTTTTACGATTGCAGGGATTTATGAGTACGCTGTTATAAATGGTCAGGAAATTAGATCGATGAGTATGCTGACAATCAATTCAGATCAACATCCATTTATGAATCAGTTCCATGCACCAGAAGATGAAAAACGGTCAATCATTGTAATCCCAAAACAGCTAAGAAAAGACTGGCTACAATGCAATCATGAAGATGCACCTGACTTTTTCTTGGATATGCCTTTAGGTGAGTTTGATGCAATGCCTAAGTCTTCAATGAAAGATTTTCGACCAAATGCACTATGAGTGACGACAAGTTTTGACTTGTTGCTGTTTATCCACAGCTTTTTAAATTTGAATTTTAATCCCTGTTAGTAATATCCTATTTAGACAAATTCTACTTCCAAACACGCCTCGTAGCGTAGGAGTATCACATGTCTAAGAAGTTACCTATCTACTTCTCGGATGATGCATGGTTGAGCTTACAAGCTCTCATGGGTCAAGACGGGAAACCAAGCCCCACCATCAATACTGTTCTAGAACAAATCGCTGTTCAAAATGAACTTGTTGAGAAATTAGGGCTTACTGCAGTACTACCAAAATCAAAAGTCTCCATTCCAGTCTCTTTAGAGCGCATTCCTGCTGGTCCTGCATTCAGCACCAAGGATGAACAAGACAAAGCACTCGATCTGAATGAATTCCTGATTCATAACCCTATCTCAACATTCATTGCTTATGTAGACAGTGAATCCATGCTTGATGCGGGTTTTGAGATCAATGATGCCTTTATTGTCGATCGCAGCATTGAGGCCAAACATTACGACATCGTAATTGCCTTAATCGATAATAGTGCTTCGACAATTAAACGATTAATGATTACAAGTAAGATGTCTAAGTCTGAAATCAAAGAGATTTTTGGAGATGAGGATTATCCGCTTCCAGAACTTTGGTTGAAGGCTGAAAATCCTAATTACAATCACATTATCCCAGATGACAGTCAGACAATATCTGTCTGGGGTGTAGTGACTTTCAATTTAAAGCGTATCTATCACCGTTCATAAAAAGAAGAATAACAATGAAAAGTGAAAATGAAATATTCGCGTTAGTCGACGTGAATAATTGCTACGTCTCGTGTGAACGTGTGTTTAATCCTGCCTTGAATGATCGTCCGACCATTGTGCTCAGCAACAATGACGGCTGTGCCGTGGCCAGAAGCCAGGAAGCGAAAGACTTAGGCATCAAGATGGGTGTTCCTGTATTCCAAATTAAAGAGCTGATCAAACAACATAACATTCAGGTGCTATCCAGTAATTTCTCCTTATATGGCGAAATGTCCAAGCGCTTTATGGAGCTGCTTGGGGACTATGTTGCACCAGGAGATCAAGAGGTCTATTCCATTGATGAATGCTTTCTGAAGCTCACAGCTTACGAGCATCTATTTGACCTGACTGTATATGCTCAAGACATGAGGGCTAAGGCTTGGCGTTGGTTAGGCCTACCCTGCTGTATTGGAATTGGTCGCTCTAAAACCGAAGCCAAGATTGTCAATCATCTCGCCAAGAAAAACAAGTTCTTCAATGGGGTCTGTAATCTGGCCCATATGGACCCATGCTCTACAGAAACGCTACTCGCGCAGGTTGATGTGTCTGAGGTTTGGGGCGTAGGCAGACAGAACTGTAAGAAGCTCAATACTATGGGTGTTCAATCTGTGCTGGATCTGATCAATGCCAATCCTAAAGAAATCAAAAAGCAGTTTAGTATCGTGATGGAAAAGACGGTGCTTGAGCTACAGGGCCTTTCTTGTATTGACCTTAGTGATGATACTGTAGCGAAGAAGCAAATCATCAGCAGCCGTTCATATGGCAACCCAGTGTATGAAATGGATGACATTAAAGCTTCGGTTCGGCTTTATGTGGCCAGAGCCGTGAAACGAATGCGGGAAGATGGCTCAATCTGCAAGATGATCGGCGTGTATATCCAAACCGGTCGCTTTGATAAGACAGAGCGCTACTCGCCTTACATCGTCGTTCAAATGCATGAGCATACGGATGATCTACTGCTCATCACCAAGGCCGCGATGAAAGGTATCGATCAGATATTTAAGAAGGGTTTTAAGTATAAAAAGGCAGGAATCGTACTGCTCGAAATTACAGATAAATCTAAGTTTGTTCCCGATCTCTTTACGGACTATTCGCATAAGCAAGAGCGCGAAAGACTTTCAGATGCAATTGAAGCCATCAGTGAACGGTTTGGGAAGAACCTCGTCACGCTTGGCATTGCTAACAATCAAGAAGCCACATGGCACATGAATCAAAACCTTAGATCACCATCGTATTTAACAAAATGGTCTGACTTGCCAAGAGTAGGATAAAACATGCACTTATTTAAATTAACTGATGAACAACTTGCACAGATCCTTATCCCGAAACGCTTTGTGCCACCTACTCCACCTGAACTTGAAGGTAAGAACATGGTTTATGTTTTTGATAGTGAGGATAAGTTTGAACTGACTTACGAAGAGTTAGTGGAAATCATCAGCAAAGCGAGGATGGCTGGACCTAAGTTGATACCAGTGCTTGGAACCGTGAATTAAATATTGAAGTATTTTTGATGTGTATTTCACTTTTGGTCTAGACGATATAATTCAGATCAACTTAACTATTTCATGCTTGAACCATTGTAATTTATACGTGGAACGTGAAAAATCACTAAAAGACCGTTCTAGTGCGCTGAACCCTAGAACGGCTTTGACTAACATATTGATGCTAAATAGAATACTTTCAGTATTTCGCATAACGTGCATTATGTTAATTTTAGAAATACTTACTAGTTCTTATAAGTATTTCCATAAAAATAAGTAAACCTTTTTTATTTATTTTGTTCCAATAAAACTTGCTTAGTTATTTTCCATCCTTCATCTTCAATAAAGCTAACTGTATAACGAAACTTATTAGCTGGCCCCATATTTCCTTGATCCACACCACCGAACTTATCATCAGCATAAGCATATGAGACTATTTCAAACTCACTTGGGCTAATTTGTTTCATTGATTGAATAAAACGGTAGTTTATTGAAGCTTTATCAGCATTCCAGAAAGCTTCGTTGTTATCACCAAAAGCATCATTTGTTGTTACTAATAATGGTCTATTTGGTGAAAATCGTGAAACCTCAGAAACATAATAAGAATGAGTTCCTGTTCCCCCATTGCATCCTATATCTCCATTCCAAAGGACATAGTAAGTTGAACCATTTTCAGAAGGCTTATCAATCGTAAAAATATCTTTTAGTTGAACTTTATCATTCATACAAGAAATCGAAGTTATGTAATTATTCATAATTCGAACAATGTTAGTTTTCTCAGACAACTCAGAAGCATAAGTTGAACCTAATGAAAAACTGCTAATTAGAATGCCAGCAATCAACTTTTTAAACATGGAATTCCCCCATAAAATTAATAATTGTAAAATTTGCCTATAGTAACTTGAGTTGGCTTTTAAAAGACTGAAAATTATTCAAAAAAATTTATGTTTTATATCTTTAATTAAAACCATTTAACATAATGGCGATTATTCGAACTGCCCTTTGTAAGCCCAAAATAGAAATGTCCGGTTTCTCCAAAGTAAAAATGTCCGCTTTTAGAATATGTGTATTTGCAATTTTCTTAGCGGACTGTTTGATATGTTGGTGTCTATGTCGGATAAAGAACTTAAACGATTGTCGGTCTTGCAAGAAATTTGTGATCAACGCATTAGCCAGTCTCAGGCTGCTCAGCTACTTCATATTTCAGAGCGTCAAATCAGACGCTTATTGCAAAAATACAAAGCTCAAGGTCCAGCTGCGTTAGCCCATGCGGCACGTGGCCAAACCAGCAACTCTAAGATTCCTGAAGAACTCAGACTGAAGTGCCTCAATATTGTCTCTGATCAATTTCATGGTTTCGGACCCACCTTAGCCCATGAAAAGCTGACCAGCATTCATGGCTTTGATATTTCCGTGGAAACATTGCGTTCCTGGATGATTGCAGCCAATTTGTGGATTCCTCGCTCTAAACGCCTGAAACGACCCTATCGGCCTCGATATAACCGAGATTGTTATGGTGAACTGATCCAAATTGATGGCTCACACCATGACTGGTTCGAAGGACGTGCTCCTAAATGCTGTCTACTGGTGTTTATCGATGATGCCACAGGAAGCTTACAGCACCTACGTTTCTGTGAATCAGAATCAACCTTTGACTATATGCTTTCAACTAGAGCCTATATTGAACAACACGGTAAACCATTGGCATTTTACAGTGACAAACATTCAGTCTTTAGAGTGAATCAAAGCAGTAAGAAAGACACCAAGATTACGCAATTTGGGCGCGTACTCAACACGCTCAATATCGACATCATCTTCGCCAACTCACCACAGGCCAAAGGCCGTGTAGAACGCGCCAATAGAACACTACAGGATCGTTTGATCAAAGAGATGCGACTGGAAGGGATCTGTTCAATTGAGCAAGCCAATGCATGGCTACCCCGCTTTATTGAGCAGTTCAATCTAAAATTTGCGAAGACAGCCTTTAATCCCAAGGATCTACACCGAAGTGTCACTGAAACCCCTGAGAAATTAGATGATATTTTTACTTGGCGTGAGCCACGTAGAGTCACCAACAGCCTGACCATTACGTATGATAAATGCGTATATATTCTGGAAACCACTGAAGAAAATCAAAGGTTGGTTGGCAAATATGTTGAGTTTCTAGAATATCCAGACGGAACTGTAGCGATTGAATATCAAGGGAGAAAAGTCACTTACAGCATCTTTGATAAATTAAGTCAGCTGAACCAACGAGAGATTGTTGAGAATAAACGTTTGGGTTCTGTGCTAGCCCATATCCAGCAACAACATGAAGAATTAGAACAGCATAACCAACGAAATCGTTCTCAAAAGATGCCAAGCAGACGAGCACAGAAAGCTGCAATTCAACAGAGAAATCTGAATCCTGTGCTTGACTTGGAAATGTCTGTATAGGACATTTCTATTTAGTTATTAGGTAGGACATTTCTACTTGGGAATAACAAACAATGTTAGAACCCATTTAAAGTGTCTATATTCTCACCAATAAAAATGTCTGGTCTATGATGCACATCAACATCATGGACTGGATAAAACTTGAGATGCTGATCACTATGTCTGACAAGGAAATACAACGTCTTGCAGTCCTGCAAGATGTTCGAGATCAACGTATTACACAAGTCCGTGCTGCTGAAATTCTGAATCTTTCAACCCGTCAAATTACCCGGTTATTGCAGAAGCTAAAGAAAGACGGTGTTTCAGGCCTGACACATGCCAGTCGTGGTCAACCTGGCCATCGTCGCCATGATGAAGCCGTAAAGTCTGAATGCCTTTCCATTATTTCTGAACATCTGCTGGGCTTTGGTCCAACCTTGGCTCATGAGAAGCTCAGCAGCATATTCGGTCTGAATATTCCTGTAGAAACGGTTCGACGCTGGATGACAGCCAATGAACTCTGGATTCCGCGATCCAAACGCCTGAAACGTCCATATCAGCCTAGATATAACCGTGATTGCTTCGGTGAACTGATCCAGATCGATGGCTCATATCATGACTGGTTTGAAGGTCGAGCTGCCAGATGCTGCTTGCTGGTCTATATTGATGATGCCACTGGAAAGCTGCTGCATCTGCGCTTTTGTGAGGCTGAAACCACCTTTGACTATATGCTTTCGACCAGAGCCTACATTGAGCAATATGGCAAGCCGCTGGCCTTTTATAGTGACAAACATTCGGTATTCAGAGTGAACCAGAAATCCAGTCAGGACAGCCAGATCACGCAATTTGGACGAATTCTCAGCGAGTTAAACATTGATATTATCTTTGCCAACTCACCACAGGCCAAAGGGCGTGTGGAACGAGCGAATAGAACACTACAAGACCGTTTGATTAAGGAAATGCGCCTGGAAGGCATCAGTTCGATTGCGGAAGCAAACGCATGGTTACCCAGCTTTATTGAGCAGTTTAACCAGAAGTTCGCCAAGTGTGCGAGAAACTCAAAGAATTTGCATCGTCCCTTAATAGAGTCTGATGCTGAGCTGGATGATGTGTTTACCTGGCAGGAGCCGCGTAAGGTCACGAGGAGCCTGACCATTACTTATGACAAATGTATTTATCTGCTTGAGCCAACAGCGCTGAATCATAAGCTCGTTGGGCAATACATTACTTTCATGGAATATCCAGATGGTACTGTGGCGATAACGCATGAAGGACAGAAGATCAACTACAGTATTTTTAACAAGTTGTCTGGATTACAGCAGAATGAAGTGGTTGAGAATAAAAGATTAGGCTCAGTTCTGGCCCATATTCAGCAACAACATGAAGAGTTGGAAAAACAGAATAAACGTACTCGTGCCAAGAAAAGTATGCCAAGTCGTAAAGCTCAGAAAGCTGTGATTGAACAAAGAAATTTAAATCCTGTGCTTGACTGTTGTAATTAAAAACAGGACATTTTAAATGGTTTATCGCATAGACATTTTAATTGGTGAATAACAGCCCTCACTTGAGAGCATCCGCAATAGCACTGTGTTTCGCCTTACAGTCGTTATATTTAGCAACTGTATCAATCGACCAAAGCATAACGTCTTTACCATGCCCTGACTCTAGCTTTTGTAAATCTGCACAAGGCTCAAGGAGGTTCGCTGGAATCGTTGGCGATAAGTGAGTTGATTGCTGACACCCCATCATCATCAAAACAATGCTGCTGATACACAGGACGATCAATGATCTTTTGCACTTCACGTGTAACCGTTTCGACTTGCACTCGTTGCTTTGATTTTTCAGCTTCATAATCTGCACTCACTTTATTGATTTGATCTTGTTTGGCTGCCAGGGCTTTTAAGTGCTTCTGTTCTATCACTTGGATTTTGGCGATGCACTTGGAATCGGCTTCTTTTAATTGCCCCGCCAAATGATTGCTGTATGCAATTTGGCAGATCCATAAAACAAAAAAGACCGCTATTGCGATCCCAGTTTTGAACTTCCATAAGGCTATGAGTATTGGCATGATTATTCCTCTACTGATGGTAGATCGACGGTCTGCCCAGCCAGGCTATGATGACAATCGGATAGGAATTGAATCTTTCCATCTGTCACAAATGAGTGGCATTGACTTGGATGTCCTTGATTCACCATTAAACTAGGACTAAACGTTGGCTTTTCTAGATTCCCGTTAAAGCTCCAATGAACTTTGTGCTTTTGATCAACATGAAAGGGATGTAAGGTTTTACATCCGGGACATTCAATAAAATAAATGCCGTTTGATACCAGCAAGACATTGCTTACCTTCTTAAATTCACCCATTTACTGCACCCCCATACATTTTTGATAACGCTCTTGCTGACGAACCCAAACGCCATAACATTTGTTAGATCGAATTGAACAATCAAGATGAGTTTTTTTGATACCTTGATACTTAGTCACATACTTCCACTTCAAAAGCGACTTGCACGCCTGGACATACTGCCCCGATTTCAAATTACGAAGCATGGAAGATTGATTCCAATTGGCTTGGCCAAAGTTGTAAGTAAAGTCGAGATACACGTCATATTCATCCTGCGACAATTTCACTCCCGGCATAGATTTTCGGAATGCAATTTCATCTTTGACCACATGGGCTTTTGCCCATTCCTGTGCAGTTTTTCGCGTGATGGGTGGATCTGTCATTTTGATCTTTGAGCCGTCGGGTTTAGTAGCTGATCCAATGCCTTGAGTTACTACCCCGCCAGTGTCTTTATATGGCTTAGCTGAATAGCCCTCTTTCACTTCTAAAGACGTAAAAAAAGCAGCCGAAGCTGCTAATCCCATCACCCAATATTTAGTCTTTGACATTGCACTCCCCGTTTAATTTGCGCTTTTCTAATTCATGTATTTCTTGCTCACGTTGATCTTTACGTTTCTGAAATTGGCGATTCGATAGGAAATTCATGAAGCTAATAATCAAACCAGCCAAACCAATTCCAACACCAATTAAAAAACCCCAGTCCCATGTTGCTGCCCAGGACACAAGTGTTACCCCTGTGCCTGTTGCTGTAGTGACTTTTCCTGCAATCGCTGCTGAAGTTTCAGCAACTGCAGTTGTTGTTTCAGACATGTTCTTCCCCAAATTTTTGACATAAAAAAACCGCTTCACGCGGCACTCACTTCTTTTCACTTAAACTTCAATATTCATGACTTCACCTGCAGGTGCACTCCTTACAATTAATTGCCCACGCACAAACACCCGATTACCAACCACAAAAGTGGTCGAAGCTGTACAGGCCACCAAACCAGAGCCATCAACTACCAATACCTTGTAGTTGGGATGCTCAACACTCTGAACAGTTCCTACAAACTCAGGCTCTTTCGGGATGAGGTCTAGCAGACGCTTATATGCATTACTCATGATTGACTCGCTCCACAGTGACAGTCTGCGTGACTTTGCTATAAGTAAATGAACCACTGATAGAATCGACAATGCCCCACCACTCAGCGTTGAATGCCAGAATATCTGCAGGTTTGCACAGCCCGATTTCTTGAGTTAGGGGCATGGTAAAAGTATGTATCTCTACCATTCCTGCTTTGGCCAATACCGACTTAGCATAAGCCCCCATCACCGATGCGGAGGTGAACAGATTATTGTTAACCGTCTCTAGCAATACATCACCACTGGTACCAGTGCGTTTGACTAGTCCAGTAGCACCTGTTTTGTCATTGGTTAGGCTGGTGCCGTTATAGTCTGGGTAAGTCTCATAGTCAGTGGATTGCTCAGTGACAATCGACTCAGGCAGCAGAATGTCGTAGTCATCAATACGCATCGAATCCCAGAAGGTTCTCTTATAAAGCGGCTTGATCGTAATCGCCTGACTATTCGCTTCGCTATATACAAAACCACCTGCAGCTGCAGCAATTTCTTGAATGGCTTTGATCGGCGTCAATCCTGAATAACTAAAACTTTCAGTAGGTACAATCCAACCCAATGCATCGATCAATTGCCAATTCAGCGCCAGATCAGGATAAGCTGAACGATCAATCTCCGCCTGAACCAGTTGCACTGACGTACGCTCATTCTCTTGAAGGAATGCCCGAGGTGGTGAAGATGGTGAATCTAGCAAAGCTGATGGACTACGCCCCGTTAAAGTATATGTTTCTTGAGCAAACTGCCGTGATCGAGTACGGTTCTCAAGCAGCATCAAGTGCTCAAAACCATTCACTACAATTTTCAAGATGACGGGTTGTCCGGCGACTGGATCTAACTTCGACAGTTCATATGCTGGAATCACTAAGGTATAGGACCAGCACCAGCTTTGCCGATCGGTACGGTAGTTCCCGCTTAGCACATTAATGTTTTGCCCATTATCAAGGCGCGTTACGCTAATTTCATTCACGATATACAACCATGGTTTTGATTCAAATGTAGGAATACAGTCGTCTACGCCAAAATTCAGAATGACGTTATGTGAGTCCACATCTGTGCAGAGACAATTGAAAACCAGATCCGTATTACCAACGTATTCAGGAATCTCAGGTTCTGGCCAAGGCTCAATTACATGTTTGCGGTAATAAGTGGGTCGTGCCTTTTCCCAGGGAATAGAATCCTGAGTGACAAGCTCTAAACCTTTATCCCAGTCAAATACCAATCGGTGCTCAAAAACTTCAGCAACCTCATGACTGAATGTCAATTGCTTGCGCTTGCGAATAAGCTCATCCCATTCTGTAAGATGCTGAATCCTTAGCTTGGCTGATTCTTCAAAAACCAAGCTTTGATTGATGAAGGACTTTTGATTCTCTTGCCAATACAAATAACCTGAACTACTTAACCTTGTGCCTTGTTCAAAGGCTTTTTGCACCGCTGTTCTAAGAGCAAGTCCTGCTTGAAAGTTACTCTCAGCAGAATGACTAATGGTCAACCCTGAATCATAAAAAAAGGCACTGTGATGTGCCTTAAAGGTTGGTTTTGACCATGATATTTCAGGTGTAGTCAAATATGGAATTGCTGTCTGGTATTCAGCAGCCCAGTAAGTTTCAATACCACGTGTATGATTAATATCATTGATGCCAGATATCCTGGATTGAATAGACGTATCAATAACAGCAAGCAAGGCGCCTCGATTATCGATATTCCCCCAATTTCTACCACTGATTGTAGCTTGAATATTGGTATTAATCGTAGCGAGTAAATCACCATGATTAATGACGATTTCGGCATTTGAACCCTGAATCAATACTTGAATGCGAGTGTCAATCGCCGCTTCTAAAACACCTAATTGCGGCTCAACATCAGCAAAATTTAATACAACGTTATGACTATCGACTGGTGTAGCTGGTTGCTCAAAATCAAGTATGACGTTAAGCGCGTCTGGTGGTGTATAAGACATTGACCACCCCTAAATCAGTAGGGTTTTAGAATGATGCTGTCGAGCTTTTGATGAGAACCCAGTGCTATATCAGCGCTATTTAAAACAATATCTGTGCCTGACATACCAATTGTGAAATCTGCATAAGGTTCATCATCTCCATTGTATAAACGAGCCCAGATAGCAGTTCCCGCTTTAGCTGCCAGAGCTGTGTCAGTTGGATAGAGCTCAATCCCATCTACCAATACTTGTTTAATGCAAGGCTCGGGTAATGACAATGTACATAATGCATTTGCAGGATTTGCTGCAATTCCAGTGCTCTCAGGTTTAGTGTCACTGTAATACACGAAATATGCGGAACCACTACCTGTATCCAAAAAATCAGCATGTGCTTGCAGGGCTAAAATTCCTGCTTTTTTTGATATTTGTACTGTCATTTTGGCACCACATTATCTTGAATCACTGCATTGAATTCAGAAGTAGGATGATGAGCAACGATGAAAAACTTCGTCTCCGCCAGATGATCAAACTCGTAAAATCCGTTCTGATCAGTGGCCACTTCTGCAACCATACGCCCTGAAGTTTTTTCAAATAAACGAAGCCTGCATGGAATTGACATACCTCTCTCTTTTATCACACCTTTAATTGTAAGACCTTTATTTTTGGTTAAAACAGAATCATTGTCAGAATTATGAATGGAGATGACATTTAGATTTAATCGCACTACATATCTCCAATTTTAAAAACTGCTTGACCAGATTGGGATGATGATAATGATGCAATATTCACAGCAATAAATAACTCATTCGATTTCTCAAATATTGAATAATGCGAGTATGGAAGATTTTGAAAAAGCCAAAATAAATTTGGCAGTTGTCCTCTAATAACTGTTTCACGCAAAAATACAGGTGAGAATGGAATAACATTAGCTACGCTTTTATCAGCTATATAATTTTGAATGCCTGTTCCAGCATTATCTGGCATTACCCCTAACGATACAGTGGATGCAGAACTGTAGTTTGCAGACTGGTTATATGATCTTTGCAAAATTAGCTTGATACTTCCTACATTGCTAGATCCTGCTGAACCTTGCGATCTATAATAAGCCGTACCAGCTGTCTGATATAGCCAAGTTGCAGATAAAAATGTGTTAGCACTATCAACATTTAACAGCGTATCAAAAGCGCCAAACCCATAAATTAATGCAGCATTATTCGATGGAATTGAGCTTGGTAGTATATAAAAATAGTCTCTATTCCCAATCAAAATCCACTGTCTGTTTCCACTTATAGCAGTAGCATCATCAGAACTGTAGTCGTAATTATGAGTTGATGCTGCATAGTACCATTTAGCCCAACCATTCACAGCTGAAGTACCAGATCCTGTACCAACCCAGTTCTTAGTTGGTGCTGTAGTGTCATATGGTGCTTGAACTCCAAGCATCGCATCGATATCCGTCATATCTTCAACAATGCCCACTTTTGCATATTTAGCGAATGTTGATGTATATGCAGGATCAAGAGCATCCACGACACGTAAATATGGTCTGCTCGGCAGCAATGTGTTATTAGAGCGATACGCAGCTTTTCCAGCAGCACTAAACGGCTTTGACCAACCCAGAGGCGGTAGTGAACACGTCATAGCACCCGTTGGTGTATTTACGCTAGGTACAGAGACAAGTTGGAATGTAATGGTATTCGCATTCGGCACAGTGAGAATTCGATGTTCACCATTAAACTCCGTTTGATTTGCTCCAGCAATTTTAATCACTTGATACTGCATAAAATTATGCGCTGCACCAAATGTTGCAGTCACTGTCGTTCCACTGGCTGTTAGTGTGGCTATCGTCTGAGCGCCAAACCCATTGACTAAACACGCATCGAGCACATCGATCATGCAGCCAAAATTATTGATCAACTGTGGTGCATTGTTATTAGTATGCACATAGAACTTAAGATCTGTACTTGCGACCATTTTCTATTACTCATAAAAAAAGACCGCTTAAAGCGGTCATATTCGTTTAATTCACTTTATATATTGCGATTAATATCGCCTCGGAACATGATCTGAAATTGATCCGAGATGGTTGTTGGCTCTGACTGCTTCACTGTTCGGATGCACCAGACTGGGAATGTGGCAGCTTTGGTATTGAAGCGAAGTACATTGCCTGATGCCCACCCCGTTCCCCAACCTTCTTTCTTGATGGTGAAATAAGGAGAACCAGTAACTGGGTTGATCGGAGAGCAATCTACATTAATTGAACCCGTTCCAATTTGACCCGCATCCTCACCAATAATTCTGAAGTTAGTGGTGTCGGTAAACACAATCGCCCAACGTTCCTGAATCGCACCTTTATTGGTGACTTGAATCGGATAAAGCGCATCATTGTAATTGGCTGAAAGACTTGCGCCTGAGGCTGTATCGGTCCATGTGTTATTCCACATAGACTGGACAAATTTACTGGTATAGCGCGACTGCATATCATTGATGACTAAAGCAGATCCAACCACTGTATTCTCTGCTTGATAGTTGTGCGTCAAGGGCTTGGTAAATGTCACTTGGCCATTAATCTGCACATCATTAATCAAGCCCATATCCTGATAGCGATATTTAGCTTTGAGTGGTACTACCAATGCTCCTAATGCGAAATCACCATTCAAGGTAAATTTGCCATAGTCATAGTCCACCACATACATGTCATAAGGAACCTTAGTTCCAGCACTATCTTCAAGCTCACACCATGAAATACGCTGATCATTCAAGTTGTAAGTTTGCCCTGCGACATGACTAGGTAGTTCCTGTAACTTTGTTGCGCTGATAATGCCGAGATCACCAATACGGAAAATCGGTACTCGTCCATCTGGCGGCAATCGAGTTGCAGAGAGTCCTAAAATATCAGCATCCAATGGAATATATGTATATGCCACTGCATTGAAACGCACGCTATCCGCAGCAATCCAGAATGGCACATTGATATAATGATCTGTACCTTCGATAAACTCCAGTTCAGGCAAATACCATTCTTCAGCTTCGATTTCCGCGCGATTGGCTTCGGTAATCTTGGTTTTGGTATAAAAATAAAGATCTACAAAACCAGTTTCATAGTTAATCGAGCCATGCGCTTGTGTCGTCTTAATCAGACCAGCTTCATTCGCAGTCAGGGTTAACTGCCCTCCGCTAATTGCCCCAACCACAACGGTCAAAGAGCCAGGACGAATCGGAATCGTTGGTGTTCTAAAACTGACATGATGAATGGGCAAAAGATCAGTTGTAGTCGTGAGCGATTGGAGTGTGAGCGTGTTATCCGCTCCTGGTGTCCAGCTATCAATAGTGACAACACCTGTACCATATTGAATAGATCCACTCTGTGTTGCACTGCCTGTGGTCGGATCTACATTACGATAAATTAAACCACTGCGGTCAATAAAGGTGTCTGCACCCGCTTTAAAGCGTACTGAACCAGTAAGAATCTGTTCATCAAAGTCATTGGTCAGATCAAACTTAAGGTTTGATGCGGTCACTTGTTTAGAGCCTGCAGTTGCACTTGCAGTATCTCGGTAACGCACAGTGATATCAGTCGTGCCATAGGCTTTATAGGTTTCTTGTGTCGCAATAACTTTGTCAGTCTGTGGTAAATAGAAGCCCATCTTTTACCCCGCTAAATAGTAAGATTGAGATTTGAAATTTTGCGTGTAGCGTGTGTAGGTTGAATGTGGCGTGATCTCCACAGCACCTGTGCTGTAGTTGATCGTACCCATGACATTGCCCAATCGATCGACCAAATTCCCCAAGGTTCCACTTACTGGTACATCTGTTACTAAGACCGAACCACCCGCCTGCAAAAGCTGATTGGTTAATGGAATATCGAGTTCAACACTGTTAGGTTGAATGGCTGCACCTGTGCCTATGCTAAAAATCAGCTTGTTATTCGCATCAGGAACAACATCAGTAACCACTTGCGACTCAGGTTCACCATAATCAAACACGAAGTTAAATACGGTGCCTTTCTGCGGAAGCTTATTCGGTATCAACTTTCCAGTACCTGCGGCATAGTTGATGCTTCCGATCGCATCCCCTGTGAATTGCCCTTGCGCATTGCTGGTTGCAGTTTTAGTCACCCCATCGAGTAACCATGTGGCAGTGACACTGCCAGACTTAACTCCTTCTTGCCCTAAATCAAATTCAATCGCTGCAGGTAATACAGCAAGATTTGATCGAGCAAAAGTGGTAATCGGCGAACCCCATTGCAATAGAATCGGTGTCCCCACATCTGGTAAAGCACCTGTGGTTAAGAGCCATGAGCCTGTCTGATAGTTGACTGTACCGCTACCGACTGCACTGTTTGCCCCAACCAAACGCCCTGTGCCATTGTCTTTCAACACGTAGAACTTACCTTGCGCCATATAAGAAATCGAAAGTGCGCCAGGTGCAGGAATCGGAAGTAGTACTCCTGTCCAGTTGGTTCCTTGGTTATTCTGAGTCACGGGCAAAGCATAGGACTCAAAAGGTTGGTTTGGTGCTGTAGCAGGTGTAAAGGTAATATTCAATACCTGATTACCTGTACCGATGGCATTGGTCCACACAATCTGACCCGTTTGATAATCAATACTTCCCACTTGGGTACCCGTTGCCGTGCGAAGCGTACCGCCATTGTCCGTGATTGATTGACTGAACAAGCTAAACGACATGCTACCTGGCATAACGCTAGAGCCAAGAAACAGACTTTGTGCTGTATTCACGTTTGTTGTGAATTGAACTGTAATCGTTCCATCACTGCCTGCAACCAGGGCGGTATTTTCACTGACTGCATTCAGGTCCATTAATGGGGTTTCAACTTGGGAAGATGGGATGAGCTGAGCATAGATACTTTCAGCATTGACGGTAAAGCTGCCCACATTGACATCTTCAACCAGATTCACACTGGCATAGTAACGACCACTATCAGCCACAATCGTGTCCCGAATGATGGTTGCTGGCTTGGTATTGTTGTACCACTGTGTCGCGGACACACCAATGAAATCTCGGCTGAGTGGATCATTAAATGAATAAGTTGCGATCTTGAACTCAACATTGCTGTTATTCACTCGGACCGTGCCAATGCGCGTTTCAACTGCAGTTAGGCGTAGAAACTGAGTGACTTCATTTGCTGTACCTTCATTCACAACCAATACGATCGAGTCACCAATGTTGTTTTCAGTTTCAGACTTATCCATGACCACTTGAATTGACTTCATGCCAATGTAGGCTTCATCAAGTAACGATCCAACCGCCTGTGCACCTTTGGCTAAATAATTTTCTACACGGTTTTGAGCAGCTACTCGTTCATCTGTCCACGATTCTGTGCTGAACAGCAAAGCCGATACATTCGGATCTGCTGGGTTTTCGGAAATGAATGCTGTAGCACCCATCAGTGGATCCGTATCTTCATTGGTCAGACCAGGAAAGATCTTACGCATCGATACATCGCCCATGGTACGGTCAAGTTCGGAGATATCGGGGAATAGGTTATTGCTCTCCCCATCCACCACAATCTGACCAGAGTATTTTCCTCCACCATCTTCTGTGTCAGTCAAACGCTGCGACTTATAGATGACGAGATTATTGGTTTCAATTGGCATCGCTTAACTCCACAAATCTTAAAGTGACGTTGTAATACTCGTCTTCTGACACAGAGGGAATCTCTTTAACAGGTTGGGCTTCTATCGCGGTATCTTTATGCCGAAACTTCACATCAAACTCTCGAGCATCATGTAAATACTCAAATTTCAAAGTAAAGAATTCATCTTGCAGTAGAGACCATTCTTTTAAGCGACTCACAACATGTCGTTTTAACCAAGCCATATTCTTGTCAGCCGTTAAAGAGATTGGCCGACCAGATTTCCACTTCCCTTCTTGAATAATTGGAGTGCCATCTAAAGCAGGTTCAATGATTTGCTCAATGCCATTCCAATCAAATTCATCTGACCATAAAAAACCGTCACTCAAGGTGACGGTTTCGTTTGTTGATTTACGTGTTAGTTTCATTGCATTCACATCGCTCGTTTAAGTTGTTCAAGCTCACTCAAAAATTCATCAAAACTTCCTTGGCTGCTTTCAGTGACAGGCACACTTATGGTTTTGCCATTAATGGTGATATTGTTCTGTACGACTCTCTCCTTAGATTGCTCTACGTTGGTTGTCGGTACCGCAACATTCACTTCGGGTGCCAGAGCATTAACAGCTGCACTCTTGGTACCTGCTGTTGCAGATCCTTGACCTGACATATATCGCGCCAGTAACTCATTCACTTTTTGGGTACCGAATGCAGAGGTTTGACCATTGTTTAACAACTTCTCAAATGCCTTAGCGGTGTATTCATCACCGCGTGCACGTGCATCCCTCGCCTTATTCTTATCAATCTCTAAACCTTGATTCAAAATATTCTTGGCAATCTTGACTGCTTCAGCTTCGTCGTAACCCATACCAGAAAGCTTAGATTGGATATCCATAACGTTGTAAGTCGTGAAATCAGCACCTACACGCTGCGTCTTATTCTCCTTCTCGGCCTTGGATCGAGCATCCATCATCTCATTCCACGCTTCGATTGAGCTTTTGGCCTCCTGTTTAACAGCATCACCGAGTTCACGGTATCCACTGATCGCTGATCGAGCAGAGTCTCCGACGCGCTCATTCGCCGAAGTAAGGTCATTCATTGCAGTGACAGAAGCCTTACCTGTTGAATCCACTTCAACTTTCATATCCACCATTCTAGCTTGTGAAAGTATCATACTGTCAGCAACCCCTTTATTTGCTGCAATAGCTTTTTCAGCATATTGCTTAAATGCTTCTTGCTGCTGATTTAACGTTGCTGATCCGCTACTTTTAAGTGTTTCAAATGCCTCCTTATATTTGGCTGCAACCACCTTTAACTGCTCAGGTGTTTCCATTCCGAATACAGAAAATGCTTCCGCAACTGAATTAACCCCCGCAGTTGCTTCATCCGTACGCTTTTTTAAGTCAATTAGTTGCTGTTCAGCTTGTCTAAGTAGACCATCAGCAACCTTTTCACCTAATTTAGATCGTAGGCTTTCAATGCGTTTTTTTAATTCCTCAATCTCTTGCTGATTGGTTGAAGTATCAATGGCATTCGAGATACTTGAGCCCAAAGCACGACTAACATCAACGCCTTCACTTTCCAACTCCCCCAAGTTTTGAACCAAGATACGCACATCGTTATTAGCTTTGTTAAAGGCCTCAGTCGACTCCCCCTTTAACTCCTCGTAACTTAGCCCAGTACGGCGAATTGCCTCATCCAGTACTGCCCCTTGGACCATGGCGGCAGATTTAACAGAGTTGGCATATTGAACATGAAGAGAACTTGCTTCGGCTTGCAACTTGGTTATATCGTCTTGATACTTTGCAACACTTTTTAACCAAGCTTGATACTCCATATCTTGATTAGCTTTCTTCCAGTTATCCAGCTCAAGTTGCTTGGCTTTAACCTTGGCATTCGTTGCTTCAATCTGCTTCTCAATGTTAACCGGGATAGCAGCCAACTTACCTTGAAAAGCAACCAGATCCTCATCTTTAAGAATGCCAGATAAAGCAGCTTGGATTTGCTCTCCAGTAGCTTTACCCTGTGTTTGCAAGGCAATAAGAGCTGTAATGCCATTATTGATACCAGTGGCCGTATCAAAGTTAAAACTCTTGGCGATGTTCTCTAAGACATTAACAACACTCTCACCCGCCTTAACCTGCTTATCGAATTCATCGACCATCTGCTTCGATGCTTCGTTTAAGCCGAGTGCAGCATTTTTTGCAAGTTCAGTTGCGGCGGCTTTACGCTTATGAGCCTCAGCAGCCTCTTCCACCTTTTTCTTGGATAGCTCTTCTTGAGCAGCTAGTTCCTTTTCTGATTGCTCTAAAGTTTTATTACCATTTATTAATAACCATCCTTTAGCAACTAATTCACCTATTGCCTCACCAGTATCAACAAATAGATCTTTTACCATTGATCCAGTAACAATCACGGCTGCTGTAGCGGCACCATAAGCGCCAAATCGTGAAATCACACCAGTTAAACCAGATGACATTCGAGAGAATGTCGGAAGTGCTGTTTCAACTGATGCTTTGATACCTGTATGCGCTACAGCATTTGCTCTGGCCGCATTTGCATTAGCTAACTGTGCTTGAGTGTTGGCAACGACTGCAACGGTTTCTTGCTGAACAGCTAAACTTGCAGCACGAACACTATTTGCTTTATCAAGGAATACAGCAGCCATGCCTAGAGCTTTGTAAGCAATGAATGCTTGAGCTGCAAAGGTAAGTGTTGAAACCAGTTGGTCGAGATTCTCAGCGATATATTTAATCGCCTCTGCTACACGTTGACTGATGCCATGTGTGCGATCAAGTTCACCAAGATAAACCATCCATGAAGTTTTTAAATTCTCAGTTGATTTACCAATCGTTAATGGGAACTTCTCAAACTCCGCGCTAATGGTCCTTGTTTGACTAAGTAATGCCTTAGTCACTACATCAGTTGTCAACTTTCCATTATCAGCAAACTCTTTCAGCTTACCAATCGTTACACCTAAACCATCCGCCATTGCCTCTGCGAGTCGAGGTGCTTGTTCGAGTACAGAGGCGTATTCCTCCCCTCTGAGAACCCCAGATCCTATAGCCTGATTCAGTTGAAAAAGTGCAGCCTCCGCCGATTCAGCCGAAGTGCCGCTGACTTGGATCGCCATATTGATGACTTCGGTAAGTTGAAGTGCATCTTTCTGGGTTAATTCGAACTCCTTACCAGCTTTTAATAATTTGGCATAAAGATTAGCTGTTGCTTCAAGATTTGAGTTTGTTCGAATTGCGACTGCAATGACATCATCTAGAGCCTGCTCTAGATTCCCATACTCTCCTACTGCAATTTTTAATGTCGCTATCAGGTTTTTATAGTTATCGGTTGTTTGCGCCATTTCTTGCGCGGTAACTCCGATTCCTAATGCAGCTAAAGCACCAGTTAGCGCTGTAAATCCAGTCTTAAGGCCTTCAATGTTGTGAGCTACAGCTTCGGAAGTTGTTCCTGTCTCAGCAAGCTCTTGATTTGTCCCTTCTAAAGCATGATCTAAGCTATCAATAATAGGGACTGCTTGCTGAGTTGCAGCCCTGAAATCACTCATTGAATTATCAGCTAAGTTTAGTGCACGCTCTAAGCTAGTTACACGCTCTTTTGCAGCATTTAACTCCTCAAGAGTAACGTTATCACCAGCATCAATTAGCGCCTGCCATGCATTGCGTGCAGATAATAACTCACGCTCTAAAGAATCAATCGCAGCCGCACCAACCGTAGAGATTCGCTCTACTTCCTTGGTTGATATAACAGCCCCATCACCCATGCTTTCAATAGCACGTGTAACATTCTGAACCTCTGTCGTTATTTCTGTTAAATCTACAGTGGTGAATCTCTGTAATTCAGCAATTACTTCACTGGTTGCTTTGTCTAAACCTGTCATAGCATTGGTTGCGACAGACTGGTATGAACCAAATGCGGCCTGAACATCTTGAATAGAGCTTTTAAGATCTGCTACTCGATTAATGGCATTACTGATATCCGTCGGAGATGCTTTTGATTGCGATAAGCGAACTAATTCAGCTTGAGCCTCAACCAATTCATTATTGAGTGATGCAACCATTTGCTGACTTTGCATCGACATTTCACGGATCTTCGTACCACTAATGGTGCTCTTATCACCTAAATCTGTAATCTCTTTGGTTGCCTCATGCAGACCCTGCACAAGCTCAGTGACTTTTACCTTTTGAGCTTCGCTTTTAATGGTATCGAAGACTTTAATGGTTACATCTTGGGCTTGCTTGGTATTTGATACATAATCCTTGGTGTCTGCATCCATCACCAACTTAAACGTTAAATTTTTTCCAGACATAGAAACCTCAAATTACAGGCATAAAAAAACCACCTTTCGGTGGTTGATGGTTATAAAACTAAAGATTATTGTAGAACTGTATATTCAACTCTCACTGTCCGGTCTTCTACAATTTCATGATGAAGCAATCTGTAGTACGGATTTTCAATAAAAAACTCATCCATTAATTGCATAGCTTCTCTAAGTGTCTCTGCTGAAAAATCTTTAGTGATAACCATAGCTACTCTACCTTGGGTATTTTCCGTTGATAGAGCCTTTACAATAGATCTCAATCCTATCCATTGTCAGGGTCTTTCCATCAGGCATCATTGGAAATTGTTTTAATGATTGGTAGTGCTCCATGCCATCTTTAAAGCATTCAGAATATAGGTCTTCTGAGCTTTTAGGTGGTAAAAAACTACCTGTTTTTATAAATCTCTCAACACCAACATAAACGATCATGCATAAAAATATTACCGCCATGATTCCGACAACGATGCTGCCAGTCACAATCACAATCCCCATCACATCAAGCTGAAAATTCCGATCCTTGGTATCACAAGCCAATAATGGAACCACTCGATCACTTCCACAGTTTGAACAAACACCTAATCCAGTTCTACGCCAGATTTCATAGATCACACCAGGAACAAAAAAGAAAATAAGCAGAACAATAGTAATTAGAAAGTTGCCACGATTCTTAGACCATCCTGTGTGGCCACAGTTGTTGCAACTTACACACTTATTTGCCACTTAGTTACCCTCAGATTTTTATATTTCCCAGTATCTTAACACCATGTATCAACCATTTAATTCATCAACAAAACTTTTAAATTGCTTCGCTGCTGCGTGATGCGCCATACGAATAATATTAGATTGAGTAGCAATATTCTGCTTTTCACGTTTTACCACTGCTTCAGAGTAAAGCTTAAATGCTCCATAGGTCATATTCATGATGCTGTCATGGCTATGGCCATTTGATACCAGCAACTGGAATGAATCAAACCAAGTTGATTCATGATCATTTACTTCCGTACGCTTCTTGCGGCGTTTCGATTTCTGCTCTTTATCGATGAAATACGCCTGATTGACTTTTAAGCCAGTTTTGAGAAGTTGTCGAAACACATCTTGATCTTCAGTCGTTTTTAAGATCGCTTGATGGTCTAGATCAGTGATGAGTTGAAGCATCACTACGCATTCAATCAAATGCTTTTGAATCACCTTCTTAAGAATTTCATCTGAATAATCACTCACATTGCTAAGTGTATTCTTAATAGGATCAGCAGCACCTACCCATAAATCAAACTGGCGCATAAGGATCTGACGTACCTCAAGCGAAACATCATCTATCTCAAGGTTTAAGCTACGGTTCGCTGCAATGAAGAAATCATTCATGATGTAATCCTAAAAAACAGGCACAAAAAAAGACGCTCATGCGCCTGGTATTTTTTTGTGCCTGTAAACTTATGCTACGAAAAATCGATCAATACAACCAAATGGACCTGCTTGCGGATCATTCGCTTTGGATGAATCAGCTAAACACTCACCTTCAACATCGAATGATGCAAAGTCTTCATTGATCAAGTTAAATTCAGTATCAGGTGAGAACTGTACTCTCCACAATTCAACAGAAAGCTTGTCACCCGAGTAGGTATCAATCCCTTTGAACAGTAAGGCGTACTCACGCCCAAAATGGGTTGCCATAGTGGTTCGCTCTACCACACCAGCACTACCAGACCAAGTTACAGGCCCTGCAGGTTCTACAAGAAATTCGACTGTGCCAAATACCGAATCCAAGCTGTAAGTGGATGGATCAATATCCGTACTGCCAGTTTTGAAAGCAACCCCAGTTAGATTGCGATAACCAAGGTTGATCATTTGACCAGCCTGCACAGTACCCAATGTTTGATCGGTAAGAGCTTGAGCAGTAGTTTTAGTTGTTTCGCCGCTAAACAAAATATTCTTATTTTGCTTATTAAGCTCCTCAAGCGAGCCACTAAAGGTCACACCAGTTGCTTTACGCAAAATAGCATCTTTTGCGCGTGTTCCATCTTTAGCTGTGAAGTGGTCAGTTGAATCGGATGAAATCGCAATTTGCATATTGGGTGCATTACCCATCGTCAAATAAGGCCCCACTACACCATTAGTAATTAATGCGGCAAGCATCTCACCTTGCAGTGAAATTAGATCAGGTTTAGCCATCTACTTTAGCCTCTTTTGTAGTTTTGGTTTGTACAGCAGGCTTAGTCTCAGAAGCTTCCTTCACTTCTTCAATCACACCACGCTGCAGTAAGTCTTGGATTTGCGCAGCGGTCAAACCACCCACGATATCCCCAGTACGAAAACGCCCGACAGGTTGCCTGGCTTTATATTGCTTGGTCATATAATTTCCTATACGAATGTTTTTGATTCAAACACCAAAGTGATATACACACAGGTGGTCGAGTAGTCTTCCTCTATGGCGACTAAATCCAGTGGTCTTACACTTGAATCTGGTTTCCAACCACATAGAAGCTCTAGAACCTTTTGCGTCAATATCCCAGCTCGGTCCAGTGCTTCAGCTCCATTACTCAACTGTGATGCAGCATGCCGCTCAACAACAGTTACTTCCCATTGCTTGGCTAGCATGTTGATCGATGATCGTCCCGCATCATCTACTTTACGTACACGGCGGTAATACACCTGGGTGTTTGGAGTTACCTGTGTCATTTCAGTGATTTTGGCTGAATTAGCAGGTGTATAAATCATCTTAAAGTCTGCAATTTCACTGAGCTTTTCGGCAATTTCAGAACGAACAGCAAAGAAGTTTTCTGCATCACTCATGGGTTAAATGCTCCACAATAATATCCATCACCTCATTTTCATCGGATTCCGTGAGACCTAAGAAAGGACGGCGAGGCATATTGACCTTGTACGGCTTGCCCATAGTTTCCTGCATGAAGTTGGATCTCGATTGGCGTACAAATCGATTCCCAACAGTACCGTCACGCCCTTGTCGAAAGTAGGTCCTTCTCATACGGGCTTCATGATGGATCTCACCACCGAAATGATGAATTGCGGCATATTCAACATCTGTTCCAATCTCAACACCATTCGGCAGAACGTTATGAGTAATTGAATTCATCAAGCGTGATGTATCTCGAAGCGTGGTCCCGCCTTGACGAGCCACCCGACCTGAAATACGCCACTTACCCTCTAAGCCTTCGCCCACCATCCAACGGCGTCGAATGTTGTTTGAGACTGTATAGCCTATAGCCTCAAACAATTGCTGCTTAGTTTGATCAAGCCCTGAGAATCGCTCCAGCGCTTGAACTATTAAAGATTCACCATTTGCCTGAATGGTGATACCCACACCAGACATAAGCACCTCACTTGATGCTAGGCATCTTGTCTAAAGTTGCATCCCCAAATACACCTCCACGATATGTACTACCGATCGGCATCGTTGCTGGTGCATTCGCTGGCTTTTCTTCAGTGACTTGGTTTTGGTCGTTAAGAATATTGAGAACAGCCTTTCCATCAGCGATTCGCTTGAGATAGTTAATCTCTGCTTCATAGCGATTTTCAACTTCTTCGGTAGGATGCTGAAAATACAAACGATATCGCACAATATTGCATGCGACTCGCTTTAACGTACTTGGGATGTTAGGTAATGGCAGCTTGTATTTCACCGCCACATAACTATCAATCTCCTCAGTAGCATCACGAATGGCTTCGTCAATTGAATTCGTGGTTGATAGCATGGATTCCAACTGATCAATCTCATTACCAAACCGAGCTATTAAATCCTCACGGGTTGCATACATGGATCACCTACTTATTTTTCAGTTGGCGTTGCAGCCTTCTTCGATTCGGCGGTAGCCTTTTTCAAAGCCGCTTCTGGAGCATTTAGCGATTTCTCTAAACCTTCCACTTTCGCTTTCAGCTCTGCGTTTTCTTGTTCAGCCTTGCCCTTAGCTTCAATCAGCTTAAGTTCATTCGCTTTCAGCTCTGCAACTTCTGCAGCAAGATTTGCTAACTGTGCTGCAGCACCATCCGCCTTAGGCTCCTCAGGCTCTTGATATTCTTCAATAGCCCCAGTTGCTAAAAGGGCCTGAATACGTTCTTCATTCAAGCCCTTAATTTCATCACCTGGCATAAACTGCCCGATGGATTGCTTTGCAATGTACTTTGGCATCTAAGCCTCCTTAAACAATAAATCCAGTACCACCACATACGCCATTTTTGTTTGATGGTACGGCAAGTGGAGCAGATTCTGTCATTAAGAAAATCCCACTTGGATCTTCGTTATACCATTGGCGGTCAAAGTACTTCTGAACAGCACCATTCGCTAACATGTTCTTAATTTTGCACTGAGCAATAGAACCATTGAGGTCTGAAATCGCCCCAAAATAATCATCAGGAATAAAGCGTTGTACACCAGATGATAAACGGTATGTAGCATCGAATACCCATAACTCTTTTTCATCCAAGTAACCTTTGAATGATGCGCCCTCTTGAACATTTAAGCTTGGCTTGTAAGGAACAGCGATACCCGCATAAGGCTTAACAAAACGTTCTTTGAACTCTTCATTTGAAGATAATGCAATCCAAACCTTTCCAGACATCAAGTAAGCTTTTGAACTACCGCCATTAGCATCCAGCAAGAGTTTTTCAATTGTTTCAATATCAGTTACAGGCTTGGCACCTGCTTGGTTCCAAGGAGTCAACGGTGTAAATGTGAGTGACGCATCGCGCTCATAATCAACTAAGTTGTATTCATAATCATCTGATTGAAGAACATACTTCCCGTTAAGTAAAAGCTGAGTGGCCATTAACAAAACTGAGTTATCAATTGCATCATGGTTGCGTTTCATGACAGCGATCTGAGCAATCACCATCTTTTCTTGATCAGACAATTGCTGACTGCCAGTAGAGATGATACCCGCAGTACGCAAACGCTCCATGAGTGCTTCATCAAAAGCAGTTGCAGGAGTCACCATATTTTTTGGCTTGTAATAAGCTGGCTGTACGAATTCTACTTTGGCAGCACGTTTAGTATCAAAAGGCTTACCGGGTTGATGTGGTGAGACCAATGGCGCTAAATCGTGCACTGTATTGATTTCTGCTAATGGCACTTCATCGCGATCGAATGATGGGCGATTCGGGAAGAACTTATCTAAAAGCCAAGTATCCATTGGCTTGTAATTCGTATGAATTAACGCAAGCTCACCAACATTAAGTAGCTCAAGTGGTGCGCCATTAACTGTAAATGACTGAGGCATGTTTTAAAGTCCTTATACTTTTGAAAGTTCAATGTTGTTTAGGGTTGCCTTCGCACGTGCAGCATCGTACTTAGCGGTTACAAGATATTCACCTGAGAGACAAATCGCTTCCACGCTAAAAACACCGCCAAAGTAGATCGGAAGCTCTACGCCATCAGCTGCCATTTGTGTAGCTTCGACTGCTGTCACATCACGACCACAAATCACTTGCCAAGTTTTTTCATCTGCAGCGAGATCAACCACATTTGCATCCGACAAAGTCAGCAAATCACCAGTCTTGTAAGCCTTGGCAGCGGTAATCTTTGCATTAGCACGGCGCAACTTTTCGACATCTAGAATGAATGGTCGTGTTTCGCGGGTCACGCTCCCTAAATATGTCTTTCCGCTCATGATTTAAGCCCCTTTATTTTGTGATGCGAATGCTTGTGCACCAGATGTGAAACGATGCTGTTCATTGCCGTTACCACCTTGCCCCTGCTGTCCACCCTGACCACCAGTAGCTTGATGGCTAAACAAGTGCTGCAAGTGAGCTGGAACGACGTTGGTTTGCTGTTGTTGATGACCTGCAGGTGGTGCTGGTTGCTGTCCTGAGAACTGCTTTAGTTGCTGAGACATGAAGGCAAATGAAGCATCATCCATATTGGTATATGACGTTTTTTCTTCAGCGCTGAACTGCTTACTCAAGGCGGTTTCCAGTGCTTTAATGTCTTCTTCACGCTTATCCGCTTTGAACTTTTTCAGCTCATTTTGCGCAGCATCACGATCTTGCTCCGCTTTTTCACGAGCAGCTTTTTCTTTTTCGAGTTCGGTCACGTCCGTTTCCTCTTGGTTGAAAGTTTTTGATTTAGGGCTATGACTTGCTGCCACAGCATTTGTATTGTCATCCGCACCTAAAGCACAGAAAGACACTTCGCGAATACGACCGCCACGGAATACGGTGATAGGTCCTTGGTGAACCTTCCCATTTACCATTACAGATGCATCAGCTTTGATTTCTTCGATTGAAGATGGCTCAATACGTACTGACATTTGCCATGGAAAGCCGTCATCTGAGTCTTGGGCTACCTGAGTACCAAACTCATTACTCATCAAGTCACCAGAGACAGTTAATCCTGTTTGGTGGTTAATTGAGTGCGTATTGATTGCACCTGCACGCTGACTCGATCGATGCTCAAGTAATGCAGGAATGCGTCCTTTCAATTGCATTGAATCAAGATCAAAGACGATTCGATCCCAATACCAATGGTCTGTAATAACTTCTCCGCTGTAAGCCACGCCGGAGAAGGTACGTTTTTTCTTACCCTCTTCAGCCTGATTTACATTTAGCTGCCCAAGCTGAAAGCAATACTGATTGGGCTTATCTTCTTCTGGCATTTTCATGCTCCATAAAAAAACCGCCTTGACGGCGGTTCTGTATGCTTGTGATTATTTAATTACTTTGAACTAAGGCTAGCAGTTTTGTTTCCGCCTCCCTTGTATGTTGATACATCATTGGCTCATTGCGCTGTATTACAGATGTCAACGTATCGATAATTCGCAATTTTTCTTCAAGTGAATAATTTTTTTTAATGCTCGTAGTTAAAGCTCCACCATCCGCTGACACATTACTGCCGTTCGGCACTAAGCTTAATGGTTGGTTATAGTTCGACATATCGGAGCTTTGATTCAAGGCGTTTGAACCAAAATTGCAACCCAATGGATGGCATCCATCTTTATCAACCTTTAGACCACCAGTGAGAAGCATGCGCAAATTAAATCGGTCTTCTTTTGAATCAGCAACGATTGAAACAATGTTCATCCCCGTTAAGCTCATGACATCTTTATATAAGACGCTCATTCCATTTTTTAAAATCAATTTCATCTAATTCACCAATGCTCTTAACACATAAATCATCTTCCCATCTGAGGGTGCTACTGAAACCACCTCAAACGACAACCCCATCTCAAACAACACGCCTTGCCCTGCATTGAGTTTTTCAAGATCAATACCTAAGCCTTTTGCATTCTCAATTTGAATCACTATATTTGACTGTGCACCCGTTAGCAGTAACGGCGAATCCAGAGTTATGACTTTACCCACTTCAAGCGAAGCCGCATAAGCCAGTGTTGTAGATCCTCTGACCACATCCACGGCGTTTGCAGATACAGCCTGAATCTTAGCCATATCCCCTTTCACCCAGCGCTTAAGCACTTCTTCTGCCAACGAGATAGCAGGTTTCTGAACATAAGCCGTTAATGCAGTAGCATTGCCCTGTACATAATCCACCAGCGTCCTGATCGCACTTGGTCGTAGTGTTGGATCAAGTGGCACCACCGTATCTGCAATCGTATTGAATAGATCTCGACTCGAATCCGTCATCGGTGACAAGAGGCTCATCAACTTCTTGCTAGCAGTCCATTCAGCCTGAATTGCTTGTTTCTGCTCCAGTAAATATTCCTTATCTAAGATTGAGTCAGTAATCTTTTGATCAACAGCTGACTCCATCTCACCGAATGTTAATGGACTCGTAGACCAGCCCATATCTTCTGCAATTTGTGGTAGATCTTCATCAGAAGTAATACCGAGCTTCTTCGCTTCTTTCTCAGTCAAGGCAATTACGGTGCACCGACACATGAAAGACCATGGTGGGTAATACAACAACCAAAAAGGATCATCGATGTGTCTGATGATTCGATTCAAAGCCAAATGGCTGGGACGAACACGAGTGTCATTAATCGCTGAATACATTAAATAAGGTCGTTTCGCCTTATTCTTCTGCTGTTGTTGCCAACGTCCATGGCCATAAGCTGTCTGGATATTGGTTCGGAATACATTCTTGAGATAATGCTTACTCAGCACAATCTCGTTTTCTTCAACCAACTTCTGAAAGTCGTTGAATGTTCCACCCTCTGCCAAGGTCTTATTGAGCGATTTAATGACTGTCTCGATCTGCTCAATGCTGGACAGAAAACTCACTGTAGTTGCCAATTGCCGTGTATTGAGATCCATTGAATAGAATTCATCAGGCAATACGATTTTACGAGACTGAGCGAATTGCAGAGCCTCTAAAAAAGTGATTGGTTTCATTTATCCCCACTTGCCGTGACATACCCCAGCACATCGGCTGCATACAAAGCCATTTCTAGATTGGCCGTAAATTGGCTTTCACTTGCACCTGGCATAAGCTTCATCATATTAAATGCCAAAGCCTCAGGGGTTTCACTGGACTGAATCAGCTCATTCACTTGCTTCTGATCCAGCAAATCAATCGATCGCTGACCATCGGCAAGTTCTTCAACTTCTTGCTGCTCTGCAGATAACTTGTTTGCAGATGCCTTAAAGCTGAATGCCTGATTTGGCAAGGCAGTGAACGTTGGTGACACCAAGGTGGCATCTTGAGGTGTCACTTCAGCAACATCACCTTCCTGCAATCCATACTCTCGCATGAAGTACTGATTCGTCAGGTTGGCGCCTGCGTTCTTCAGGTGAGCATCTCGTTCAGCCTGTTCTTTATTAAGTGGCTTTGCTTCTTCACCAATAATGACTTTATGTTCTGGCCAGTTATTCAGCCAACACAACGCGTTAACAACCGCTTGTAATGTTGGGGTGGTGAGTCGAATATCTGACTTCAGTTTGTCAGCGCGAACGTTCTCGTGAACTTTACCTAAAGCATAGCCACTGGTGCCATCAGATTGACTGGTAAGGGTTTGTCCCAATACGATCTTCTGAATTTGTTGTGCGAGCGTCTTATTAAACGTCTCAAAGGCTGATCCAGCAGTACCACTTGCGCCAGTTGTACCTAAAACCTGTACATCATCTTTAGCATCAATTGATAGGACACTCTGAGCATGTGCATTAAGCAGTGCCTGATTCATATCATCAATTTCTGAATCTTCGCATTTACCAAGAAGAATTGGTGTGCCAAAACGCTCCAGAAATTTAGCCCAAAACTTGAACCCATTTTGCTTAAAGAAAAACACCCAATAAAGTGTAGCTAATAATGCTTTGCCATAGGGTTGTTCATAAGAAGCTTTGCGGCGAGTAAGGAAAAATTTAAAAATTTTATCAACCTCTAACTCCTGAGAACTACCCTCTTTTCGTAGAAGTAAGCGACCATCATTCTTAGGCTCAAACCATTGCATTGGCTTTTCACCAATCCATTGCAGCCCGATATAACCTTCTTCCTTTAACTCATACACAGCTTCTTGAACGGAGTAACCAAAGAACAATGCATTCAATGCACCAGATGCAATTTCAAAGTACCACTCATCCAACTGTTGTTTTAAGTGAACAGCCTCAGGCGTATCACTTGGCTCAATTCGATATGGCGTAGCCAATAATGCATCAATCCGTGTCTCTACAGCTTGTGCAATTTCATCATCATCAAGAAGCACTCGCAGTCTATGACGAGTAATACCCGCCTTACGAAGCACTTCATCATTATCTGGTTGTCTGCCAAAATGTGAAAAGAAGTTTGAAATAGCTTCTTGAGTGTAAAGTTTACCGCGTGACAAAGACTTCTTTGACGCTTTGTCTTTTTTAGGCTTTGCCATGTGATTTCCTTTTAATATGTACGACTACCTGCACCTGCAGGTTTTTTACCAATTCTTGCTTCATTCAAATCATTGAAAGCATCACTGCAACCATCCACTTGGTCGTCATGAGTACCATTTGGAAAGTTTCGTAATTCTTCAATGAGTGCTTTATTCCAGTCACCGCTAAGCATCTTCACATTGCCTATGTTGACCTGTGCTGCAAATGGCTGTGCCCTGGTAATCTTGTCACCTGATACCGTTTCAGCTTTGACGTTAAATCCGCTGAGCTTTGTAATGAAGTTCTTAGCTTGTGCTTTACCTGCTTGTCCTGGGTCTTGAGGAAGTCTGATGCCTACTGATCGACCATCCATTTTTGCTGTCTGAATGATCGTATTCTCAACACCATCTGGTCCCCATCGTCCACGAACCATATCAACAATGTAGATGATGTTGTCTTTGGTCTTGAGCATTCTTGGTCCTGCTGTCCAATCCCCTTCATTCTCAGATGCAGCAAGATCCCATGCCCGAACCTCTTTAACGAACTCCGCAGGTAGGACTTCTACAATTTCAATTCTGTCGGGCTTAAAAAAACCGCCTGCAGGCGGTGATGGTAATTGTCGATACTGACCAGAGAATACATACGGCGCTGCATCCTCCATGACGTTTAATCGCTCAATGCTATGCTTTTCAGGCCATAATGCTGAGCCATCAGGTTGAATTGCAGGTAGACACAAATGCTCCCATTCTTCACCGTTTCCACCATCAAGTAACCAACCTGCTAAGTCCTGCTCATGCAGACGCTGCATGATTACAATGATCGGCGTATCTGGAGAGTTGGTTCGAGACTCTAATGTGTTTTGAAACCATTCAATTACATTGCCCCGAATTGTGTCTGAGCTTGCTTCACTGGCTTTATGTGGATCATCGATGATAATCGCACCACCAAACTCTTTTCGAATCTTACCCGCACCAAAACCCGTAATTGTACCGCCTGTCCCCTGTGCATAGCAGACACCACCAGCAACAGTTCTCCAGTCATCCTTTGCTTTACTGTCGTCTCTAAGCTCAAAGTCTGGAAACACTCGCTTAAAAGCTGTTTCTTGAACCAAATTTCGCGTCTGAAATGCATTGTTTGCTGCCAGCGTTGCTGAGTAGCTGATATGAATAAACTCGCAATCAGGCACTTTGCCAAAACACCAGGCCATAAAATTAATTACAGCCAATTCAGTCTTGGAGTATCGCGGAGGTATGTTGATGATTAATCGCTTTGTCTCACCCCGAAATACCTTCATTAAGGCATCACAAACGACTCGATGGTGCCAGTTATGCATCCACTTATATTTTCGCCGCTCTTTAAACATGTATCGAGAAAAGAAGTACAAGTCTTCTTTGGCTTCAATACGAATCGCAAGTTCGCGTGCTGGATCAGTACTCATCTAAAACCTGCTCCCTTGCTTTAAGGTAGCTTTCTGTTGATATGCTGGAATTTACAGTCTCGATTGGTTTGCCATCTTTGCCTGTAATTTCCTGCTTGGTCACACGACCATCTGTCTCTTGAAAGGCTTGTTTCAGCAGGTTTTGTTTTGCTCGTTTATTTTTTCCAGAATCTTCATACATTTTCTGGAGTTCATTCAAACGAAATGCTTTATTCGCAATAGCAATATCTTCAATATTCTTACGAAAATCTTTGCGTGTACGCTCAAACAAATCTTTCAGCTTCTTACTAAGATTGCGACCTGCAACTTTCGTTGGATCGTATAAAGCTACCTGCTGCCTTGTGATTTCAATCTTATATTCTTGCTTTACAGCTTCTACTACTTGTTGAGGGGTTTCAAAGCATGCAAGAGACTGAACTATAAACATTTTTACAGGCTCTTTTAGTGCCGCCATAAACACCCCTTTGTATAGCTACGTATAGCAAGATAGGCAAAAAAAAGAGCCATAAAGCTCAATTAATTAAACAAGTCCCACAACACGCAGCAATATTCTTCTCTGATACAAACGGCGCTTGCTTAGCGACTTCAACAAGCCTTTGTACATTCTCGTTTGCTCCCCAGCGTTTGACCACACCAATGAACTCTTCTACATCATGAGCGGCCAAGTGATGTTTAGGTAAGCCTGTATGGTCGCTATAGATGATTTCACCATCTTCGTCACGCTCAACACCAATGTGATAAAGCTCATGCTCGATCAATGTGCAAAAGTCACGATCATTTGAGTTTTCACAAAAGCTTGCATCGATAGTGATTAGATAAACCGGTATATAACCAAACCAATCCCGCATCTGTTGTTCTTGGCGTGCTTTCTTCCAGCCACCTTGGTTGAACATCACTTTTTCACATTGACCAAGCACCATGCGTTTCTTTGCCATACATGCAGATGATGCCCAAGCAAATGCCAGAAATGTTTCGTCATCATGAAGTAGTTCAGCAATATGGTCATGGTCGGGATTGTGAAGTTCACCACCAAGTGTTAAGAAGTTTTTAATCACCCAATCTTTTAATTCCACGGCGGGTGCCAAGCGTATTGCGTCTTCTTCCTCGGCCTGATCAATCAGATCCGTTGGCGGGAATGGTCTGATCTGGTCCATTGAATGATTCTCTCTTTAAGTTTTTAAGCCATTGAGATGCAAATTGAGCTTCTATCTGTAATGGTCCAAATTCATCAATCTTGTATCTGTTAGCAGACTCTAAGCGAACAACGGTAAAACCCATTTCAGCAGCATGATCATATCGATCCATGCTCCAAGCTTTATTCGCTAATCTTCCACGGCGACCACCTGACCAAGGACCACCAGATATTTCAACTAAGATTCGATGCTCAATTAAATGAAAATCAAACCGCCAATGCTTGGTAGATTTGAAGTGAAATTTCTTCTCGTACTTGATACCCAAGACATCTAAAGCCTTCTGAAAATCTTCTTCAGCTTCTAAATATTTCAGTTTTGCTTTAGGCAGTGGTTTAGATCGTGGCTTTGTTTTGGGTGGTTGTTTTTCAGTAAGGGCTTTATATGTTTTAGGATCCATAAATTACACCTAATAAAAAAGCCGCCCATTGGCAGCTAATTTTTAACCCTGAGCCTCTCGGCCCAGTTCGTCTTCAGGAACTCTGTAACGCCAATATCTATCAGGTTTCACCCAAACTACATTGTGCTCAGTTTTTTTCTTGAATGCGCTATTTACACTTAATTTTAAGACCAAATTACCTTCTGCATTTTCTTTCAGAAGATCCATTTGATCATTTTTAACTAGAAAGTCGACAACATCTTCTTGATATAAACAACCATCTTTTTCAAGATTATCTAGCATCCATTTAATAACTTCATCAAGATTCACTAGATGCCTCTTGTTTGCTCGCTGGTATTAGTGACTCTTCCGGGAAATCACCAAAATCTAATTTCTTCCCAGCAAACCATTGGCAACGATATTGCCCTTTAAAGCTCGTAGGGACATTACCTGCATATAGTTGCTTGATAGCCATGTCTGGACCACCAGCATTTAGCTTAACAATGTCACCAACTTGGAATTTTGCTTTACGCTCTTCAATCATCTTTTTTCTCTTAAAGTAATAATAATGAAATTAATATTTTGGGATTAATTCATACTATTCAAGAGTTAAGAGAATTAAATCACCCTCGTAATAAAAAACCCGCCATATTGACGGGTTCTTTATCATCAATTAATTAAGCATGAAGCATTCTCTCTGCGCTTGCAGCCAAAAATGCTGATCTAGATTTGAAGCGTGCATCTTTCTTTACACGATCGTCAATTAGATGAATTAAGCGACTTGGTAAAGTCACATTAACCTTTTCAGATTTACCTAAGTAGCGACTAACATCAACATCGACTACAGCCCAAATCATGCCTTTATAATCGTCATTATCAAGAAATTTAGCAGCCTCAGATGCTAAAGGAATATCCTCACCATCTTCTGCCAAAATTTCTAAATGCCCTGCAATTGCCTCTTTGACATTCTCAAGAGCCTCCTCAAAAGTTCCTCCTGCTGAAAAACACCCTTGAATATCAGGGACAATCACACCGAAGGCTTCTGTATCTGAGCCTCTCTCTACTGCGATTGGATATAACATTTTACTACTCCAAAAAAGGGTTTAAATAATCCAGATTGTGGGCGGGTCACTTTAGACCCGCTTGTTTCAAAATGCTGTTTACTGTGCCCGGCGGTAAATCCTTTTTGGGATGAGGAATTGTTACCAACCCCTTCTTTGTAGGATGCTTGAAGTGATGGTGGTCACCCTTACATCTAACTTGATACCAACCGTCTGCCTCAATCATCTTGATTAAATCCAGACTCTTCATCCAACCCCCCATATTAACGTTATGGAGAAATTATAACTCTAGAGTTATTTAATAACAATAACCCTAGAGTTATAATTTATATTATTCACATAGAGCCAGTCGCAAATTCTTAATCCGCTCTTTCAACTTAATCATGATGCCATCAATTGCTATCAACTCATTTCGAGTCAAACCTGATCGACTTAACTTTTTCTACTTGTGCAGCCTAGTATTGCAAAATTTTATGTCTTGTATCACTTGTACTTTTTTCTTGTATTAGAAGAAATCAAAAAAGCCCCCCTTTAATGAAGGCTTTTTCGAATATCATTTTATTTCATATAATGAAGACTTCACACATTCTATATGCTCAAGCCCCATTTTTTTCAAAAAAGCTTTTGTCATTTCATAGAACCAATATGGTGCATCTGGGGCAACATAGACTTTTTCAATTAACCTTTTAAGATCAACATTTACATGAATTCCAACTTTACTTATTTCTTCTAGTTCAACCTTGCTCAGATTTTCAAATTTGGATTTATTAGATGGGTGGCAAGAAGGAAAAAGATGATTTACACGTATAAATGAAAGCCTTATTTCTCTTTCATGCTCAAAGCTCAAACGTTTTGTAAATAAAGGAGCAATTGGTTGTAGAAAATTATAATTATCGGGAAAAGTTGTTACATCATCATAATCAACGTAATCTATTTTTTTAACGCAGAAAAGACCTTCACCGCGCATAGAATCTAATGGTACCGTAGCTTCCATTAAACTACCAACTGTTGTTTTTATTGCAATAGCTTCATTTGTCTGAGCATAAAGCTTCCACATTGCTGCTGATTCGAATTTATTACTATGCCAACAATTTGCATAAGCAAAATATACTAATTTTGCTGTAGCTTCATATTCCTCCTCGTCAACTTCAGAGCTTTCATAATTCAACCAATTTGCAATTGTTTGTACAAACTGTTGTTGTTTTAGCTTTGAAACTTTACTGAAATGTCCTTCATATATATCTTCAAATTTCTTTAGAGGACTCAAGTATATTTTTTCGTTCACAATGAGATCACAGAATTTTGAAAAATCCATATACCGCCAAAGCTCTATATCCTGATCTATTTCATCTAAATTCGATACTGCCATATTTACCCTCTAAAAATCTTGCATGCTCTTTCAATAATGGCAAATAACGAAAAAGCCCACCTTTCGATGAGCCTTTAAGATATTTAGTGAATCACTATAACTTCGTCCACTATAGCAGAAATATGCCATATGCCTTGTACAAGGTCAATAATTATTAAAACTCAATTTGCACTTCTTAGGCTGCTTTTATAATATCCCACCATACATCCTAAAACCTAAATCTAATGTCAGAACCTCAATTTTCTCTAAGTGAATATTTATCTGCTGTTCAGGAAGTGATTCAAGTTGCTTTCAATGAACCAGTATGGGTAAAAGCTGAGATTCGCAATTTGAGTATCAAAGGTGGACATTATTATTTAGAGCTTGCTGAAAAAGACGAACATACGGATAAGGTTGTCGCCAGCTGTAGAGCAACCATTTGGAAGTTCTCAGCAGCTAAAATGGTCCTTAAGTTTGAACGTGAAAGCGGAGTTGAGCTATCTAAAGATCTCAACGTACTCATCAAAGTTAAAGCTCGCTTTGATCCCCAGTATGGTTTTTCAGTCAACGTCGAAGATATTGATTCCAGTTACACCCTTGGTGACATTGCACGGCGATATCAACAAATTCTTGAAAAGCTAACCATTGAAGGATTGGTAAATAAAAATAAAGCATTACCATCACCTTTCGATATTCAAAATGTCCTGGTCATCGCTCCAGAGAATGCGGCAGGTCTGGGAGACTTCCGCAAAGATGCCGATGTACTAGATCACGCAGGTGTTTGCCACTTTGTTTATCACTCAGCAACATTCCAAGGTAATACAGCCCCTACCAGTATCATCGAGTCTTTAAGTACAGGCTTAAGACAATGGGCTAATGATTTTGACTCCCCACCTGATCTGATCGTCATTATTCGTGGTGGTGGAGCAGTTAATGATCTGGCCTATTTGAATGACTATGATTTGGCTGCCCTGCTGTGTAAACGTTCTGTACCGATTTGGGTAGGTATTGGCCACGAAAAAGACCGTACAATTTTAGATGAAGTGGCCAACCGTTCTTTTGATACACCAAGTAAAGTGATTGGCGGGATTCGAAATCTGATCCAAGAGCGAGTACAAAACGTGCTTGAATCACTACAGAAGATAAAGGTGCTCTCCCAACATCAAATCACGGCGTATCAGAGTCAGAACGATCAATACATCAAAGTGATTAAGACGCTTGCTCAAAACCAAATCAATGAAGCAAACAGAACGCTCGAGTTAATGAAGAGTGATACCCTGTACTTTGCTCAATCTCAATTGAAGCTTGCCTCTACTCAAATTGAAGGCTTACTCCGCGAGACTCTTTTACAAAACCCTAGAAATGTAATGGCCAAAGGCTATGGGATTGTCCGTAGTGAAGGAAAAGCTATTCGTTCTATCCAACAAATATCAGTTGAAGCCATTCAAATAGAACTACAGGATGGTCTAATCGAAGCCAATGTGACACAGGTGATTCAAAATGACTAAGAAAGAATTAAGCTTTAAAGAGGGATTCGATATTCTGCAGAAAAATGCTGAACTGCTTGAATCCCAAGAACAGCCAGATATCGATAATTTGATGAAGATCGTTGAAGAGTCGATGAATGCATACAAAGCCTGTAAGTCACGCGTGGATGCAGTGCAACAGGCTTTGAATGAGACGTTTAAGGATTAATGTACAATTTACTATAACTGCATCATCTTTGAGCACATAACAAATTGATAAATCATACTTATTCTGGAGAATAATTAATGGAAGTTGTTACAAATACTGACCAAATAAGAAATAATATTAAAGAATTTGAAAAATCTAAAGACACTTCACAAACAACTTTAGGTCAGTATTTAAAGTTAATACAGAAAGGCCTATGCTTTGTACCTTACATGTCGGATTCAGGAATTGCTTTTGCACCTTCAAGATTTATAGGATATATCGACAATAATTTAGAAATTCACTCTAAAAATGATGGCAAAAATGGACGAGAAACTAATGTAGCCATAACCAAAATTTTTAAATCCATTCCTAGTCATAATTCTACTTTAGAAATACAATTCTTAGAATTTTGTAAGAATCATGGTGTAAAACCCGATAATAAGAAAAGGAAATATTGGGTTACTGATGAAATTAAAATTATTATTGAAGCTGATGCAGAAAACGAAATCCGAAGTAATCCAGAATTAAATAAAACTGTTAAGCAACAACTTATAAATGCTCGTATTGGACAAGGAAGTTTTAGGAGAGAACTAATTCATATGTGGGGTAAATGTTGTGTGAGTAGTTGTAACTATGTTGATATTTTACGTGCTTCTCATATTAAACCTTGGAGAGACTCTACAAATGAAGAGCGTCTTGATAAATTTAATGGGTTGCTCCTTTCCCCTAACTTGGATGCACTTTTTGATAAAGGATTAATTTCCTTTAAAGATGACGGCAAAATACTTATTTCGAAAGCCTTATCTAATGACGTTCGTAATACGCTTGGTATTCTGAAAGATACTAAGGTGGCTCTTCAACCCTCTCATGCAAAATATATGAAATGGCATCGTGAAAAAATATTTATAAAATCATTTTTAGAAGAGGCAGGTAAATCAATCTAGAGCAGAAATTTAGCCTACCAGTTTAAAAATAAGACATAAGTACATGTACTTTATAAAGATTATTTACCTTTAAATTTTATTATCATATTTTTACAATGCAACGCAGCCAGACCACACTTTACATCCATACGTGCATCCATCTGGCTTCGTTCATTTGTCACCATTTCAGCCCATGAGTTGCCATAAAAGTAGCGGCTGATAATTGCATCCATCCAGTCGTCCAGAATTTCGGATTGCCCCTGTATATCCAGAATTAAACGCTGTACGGCGCGAGCTTCATTATCGCTAATCTGGCAAGCAATACGGCTACGTTTCGCTTTAGGTGGCTCAAAGTCACCAGAAAGATAGTCCACGATAATTTGCTGTTGCTGGGCTTTGGTAAGCTTCTTGTATTTCTGAGCTTTCACCGCATTATCCATAGCAACTGCAATTGGATTGATACTTTTCCCACATGTACCTGATGCTGAAAACATCCATGCCCCAAACTGATATAACCATCCTTCCAAGTCAAAACGAGACCAGTCTATAACCTGCATAATGTGTTGCTGATCTACCGCTAAATTCATCCCCTATACCTCTCTTACGTCTATGTTGTGCACTGTTTTCATCAAGTGTTTCTTTTGGCGATAACTCGCTAATTTTCTTGTCGCTACTGACTTCACATCCTCCACTACAAACTCTCCAGTACTGCGGTAATACGTGAAATCAGCAAAGTATCTCAAAGCTGGTTTTGCCCGTTTCTCCCCCTCAATTTTCGTCTTTGGTGCCAATTCAAATTTAGTGTGGTGCTCTAGATCTCGAATCTCACCACGTTGCTGCATCGCTTTAAGTTCGATGTACCGTTTAAACTCTTTCTTGCTATCAAAGGTCATTCCATCTAGTTCAACCTTCATGGCTTTAAACTTGTTGCCTTTGCTCTTTCCCTTTGGTTGAGTAGGCTGTGGAAACATTTCACGATACTGGGCAACGCTGATTGAGCTCATGCCACCTCCAGTAAGTTGCCACTAAAACCAACCTGCTTCAGGTAGGACTCCCATTTTTTGGCCTGTGTTGGATCTTCAAGTTTTACGGCGATACGAGCTGCAAGTTTTTCAAAGGACTCACCTGGTTCGCTGTACTTGCTTGAAAATTCTGGATGGTGAGCAAGTTTCTGCGCGAAAGTGGCTATCTGTTTTTCAGTCAGGTGCTTTGGATTATTGGCTGTAGGTGTTTTGCTGTATCCCGCTTTGGTCTCTTGGGAATATTTACTTCGATATGCGTTCAGCAGCCAATCTGCAAAGTGGAAGTTCATGAGTTCATCACAAAGGGATTTACTGCGGTTGTAATTCTCGAATGCTCGTTTCTCCCGTTCTGCCCATTTCGCTGTCAGGATGGTTTTTGGATCGATGCTGTCATCGGCCAAAGTAATTTCTTCTCGAAGTTTTTTAAAGCAAAGCCAATCTTTTTTATTTTTAGATTCAATTGGGAGATTCCTTGGGAGATTCTGTGTACCGATTTCGGTACTGGTCTCGGTACCGTTTTTGGTACTACTCCCCGTTCCATTTTCGGTACTAGTACCAATTTCGGAACCTGTGCCTAAATTGGAACTAGTACCGTTTTTACCACTAGTCCCCTTTTTGGTACTGGCATTTTCCTCTTCACGTCCAACAATGCCGATAAGTTGATAGACTTTTACGCCATTCCCCACAATCTCACCAGTGAACCTGATAAGCTGCTTTTGCTCTAAATCGTCCAATCCTTTGATGATGGTTTTCCGATTCATTTTTGTGTCTTTCACCATACGCATTAAGCTTGGGTAACACTTGTGATTTTCACCAGCGCGATCAGCAAGTGAGAGTAGTATTAAGCGTTGGGTAGCACTTTCAATATCTGCCTTCCAAGCCCATATCGTTGCATCTAGGCTCACGCTTCACCTTCCTTTTCAATAATCTGTATAAAGCGACCAAACATCATGATTCGCTCGGCACGTAACAGGCTGGCAATGATCTCTCCTGCATACCAAGCTGAGATTCGATGTTCGGTCATCAGCATTTCTATGAATTCACTTCGCATCACTGCAGCTTTTGATTCGTCATTGTTAATCCTACGCAGGTTGGCTTTACGGATCTCTAGCAATCCCTCTAATGTGCGAAGTGCTGGCTCATACCATGACTGGACACCTTGAGCGTGTTTATGCTCAGGTTGTTTCTTAAGGACTTTGTTGGTAATCATGGAACCTCCGCTATTGAATGTTCAGCTTCGGTTAGACGGCGTTTTGTCATAAGTTCCGTGGTTGAAGCACTACGGACAAATCTTTTATTTATTGTCAAAATTCCCATGCCGATAAAAAAATCCACTGTGTATTCATAAACCTCTGTCACGTGGTAAAGCGCATCAAAATCAAGTGGAATACCCTCAAGTACAACGACATCCCCGATTAAAAAATCTTCATTGTGCTCAATTACTTGTTGTGCTAAATTTGTATTATTCTACTTGACTGATGATGCAGTAGCGAAGAAACAAATCATCAGTAGTCGTTCGTATGGCAGCTCTGTGTATGAAGTGGATGATCTCAACCTCGGTACGACTCTATGTAGCCAGAGCGGTGAAGCGAATGCGAGATGATGGCTTAATCTGCAAGATGATTGGGGTTTATATTCAAACCAGTCGATTTGATAAGACTGAGCGCTATTCGCCCTATATTGTGGTCCAGATGCATGAGCATACAGATGATTTATTACTCATCACAAAAGCTGCAATGAAAGGCATCGATCAGATATTTAAGAAGGGTTTAAGTATAAAAAGGCAGGAATTGTGCTGCTCGAAATCACAAATAAATCCAAGTTTATGCCCGACTTATTTACCGACTATTCGCATAAGCAAGAGCGCGAAAAACTATCCGATGCAATTGAAGCCATCAGTGAACGGTTTGGAAAGAATCTCGTCACGCTTGGCATTGCTAACAATCAAGAAGCCACATGGCACATGAATCAAAACCTTAGATAACCATCGTATTTAACAAAATGGTCTGACTTACCAAGAGTAGGATAAAACATGCACTTATTTAAATTAACTGATGAACAACTTGCACAGATCATTATCCCAAAACGCTTTGCGCCACCTACTCCACCTGAACTTGAAGGCAAGAACATGGTTTATGTTTTTGATAGTGAGGATAAGTTTGAGCTGACTTATGATGAGTTGTTGGAAATCATCAGTAAGGCGAGAATGGCTGGACCTAAGTTGATACCTGTTTTAGGAACAGTGAATTAGATAATTATCATATGTTCAAAATAGACTATCCTCTTTCTGACCTATGAAAATTGCGCAAAATCAAAAAACTGTTCAAGTGCATTGAACCCTAGAACGGCTTTGGTCAAGATATTGATGCTTATACGAAAATTTCAAGTATTACGTATGACGTGTATTATGTTAATAATTTAAAATATAGAAAATACTAGTGAATATGATTAAAGGTAATGAATAATGCAAGATATTGGTGATTTATACCCTAATGGTAAAGTTGACAAGAAAATAATTAAAAATTTTGCTAATACTTTGGGGGTGGAATTTCCTCCTGAATATATAGAACTTATTTCACAACATGATGGTTTAACCCCCAAAATTAGCAGCTTTGACTTTATTGACACTGATGGAGAACTAAATATTTCTTGTGTGGAATTTGGTGGATATATGCATACACCTCGAATAGAAGGTTTCCAGTTCCCTGAAGGTGATGATGACTATGATGGTAAGCTAATCGGATTTGGTGGCACACCTAATGGCGATTCCATTTGCTTTGATTACAGATTTCCATGGGCAAAAGATCAACCTAAAATTGTCTTAGTTCTACATGATAATTTCTACGATTACGGATCAAATCAAGATAAAAGAAAAATTCTTTTTTTAGCTGATAGATTTGAACACTTTATAAACTCGCTACATGAATATATTGAATATTAAAAAATTCCTGTAAAAATTGAAGCTTAAGCCCCCCATTTTTGATTTCGTATAACGTGCATTGTGCTAATTTTAGGAGATCTAAAAAGTGTCTTACTTATTTAAATTTTGGAAAGATATAGGCTGTTTATGTCATTTGACTTCGTAAAAATCTTTAAAGAAATTGATCTTCATAAAAATGATCTAGATATTGATAATTTCATGACAACGATCATCAAACATTGTCATGAAATGCAGCCAAATAAAAGCTGGGAACTATTCAAAGCATTAGATTACGCAACAGAAGTTGAAAGTTTAGCAGCCCACGTAATTGACTCTTTAGAAAAAGAGGCTTCTCCCTTTATTGAGCAAGGGTTTTGGTTTGGTCTTTCTGATAATGGATATCTATATTTTGCAGTATCAGATCAATACATTGCAGAAGAAGATAACCTTGATTGGATGTCTGAGGCCAAAACATACTATCCTGAGCTAGGCACTTTTAGTTCTGAAATTTTACGATCTATTGAAGATTTAGCAGATGAAACAGAACTAGATAATTATGCTGAATATCCTTTGTTCTTAGCTTATGCACTTAAACTGGCACAAGCGTCAATGAATCATTATAAAACCGCTTACCCAGAGAGAAAAGTTGGGTACTCTATTGGATATGATTCAGGAGATTTTATTACTGGGGGATGGATCTAATTCTCCCATTTAACATAATGGTGGTTATAGGGAATTTTTAAATTTATATAAATATCGAGTAGATAATATTATTTTCAAATTTCATATAACGTGCATTATGTTAATTTTAGAAAAACTTTAAAGCACTTATTCAATTCAATAGAAAAAATATTAAATTCCGAAAGTGTTATCTTTTGAACATTCTACAAAAATTAATTAACATACCACCTTAAAAAATATCCATCTTCATCAAACATTTTCTGAGTTAATGAGTAAGGACAAATTGATAAAAAATACCAACCTAAATAACCATGCTCTTCATCCAATTTGTCCATTTTTTCCTTACCAATCCATATTTCTTTAAGTAAAGCTAGCTGCTCATCTGGTGATTCTGTTAAACGTTCCCCTCGTTTCGGATGCTCAATACAATCAACGTAAAACAAACATGCATCACCTCTTTTTAAGAGTCTTTCTAAGGCCATAAAAAAAGCAGTATCAGGATTAAATTCAAATTTTACGTCTGGATAATTTTCATCATCTATCTCACCATCACAGCTATACCATAAATATTCTATTCCCGCATAAGGGTGCCATTCTTTAAAATGTTTTAAAATTACATCTATTTGATTCATGAAAATTTAACTCTAATATTCTAACTTTCTAAGTGGTTTTTTGAACATCGACTCAAAAACAGACTTGATATTTAGTTTTATGACGTAAAGTATGTTTTTTTTGAATGAGGCATCTATACAAGTATGAAAACTGAACCTTGGATTGAGGATTGTGATCCATTAAAGCCCTACTATGGGAGATTAAGTAATCAGGAATATACCAATATTTCTAAGATATTTACATTATGGATTAATCATCATAATCATATCGATCCTTCAGTAATTCATAAAAATAAAAAATTAAATTTATTAGACTACTCAAATAAATACAATGGAAAGTGCAGTCAAGATTTATACCAACTGCTATGTGAGAGTCTAAAGCAAACAGATGGATATCTTTATTGGCTACCCATAAATAGTGTAAAAAATAAAAATACCTTTGCAGCATATACTCCAGCAATGATTGCTAAGACTCCAATCGAAACTAAGTATTTAGACTATGCTTCTCGTTCTTTCTTGCAAATGCAAAATGGTGGGTATGCCATTATTGAAAGTAATCTAAGCTTTATAGCTCTGGTTGTTGACGGCTACTATATGCAGGTAGCATTAGATCCAAACTTTATGAATGATCAATTTCAGAAATATCTAGACAGTTGGAACGAAATAGAAAATAACCTTGATGAAACTACAACACAATGCCTTAAACATACCTATTTCGCATTGTAGAAATTCGGATGGGATGCAAAGTTCTCCATTTAAGCTAATCGATGTTGAAGCTTGCGACTCTAAAACAAAGATTTTACTTACGATGCTGACTAAGGTTCATAAATTTATAATTTTATATAAGGTGTATTCCGTGAATTTCAGGAAAGCTTATATACGTATAAAAAATTAATCCACAAATGTTTTGACCCATTGCAAGCTTCCGCTCATAGATATTTCGACACCTAAATTTGCAATATCTAAGTATTCTTTTGGAATATAAGCAAATATTTTATCGTCAATATAGGCAATCCAGAATTCTGGGGGTGGACAATCGCACTCATCGAAGAATCCATTGGTTTCTTCATATGCCAAACAGTCATACATAGAGCATGAAATATCAAACTCTAATATTCTCCCAGTGGACTCAAATGAGCGAACCTGTTCCTTCACTTTGTATTTAGAAAAAACAGATTGAATTACTTTAGCGTAGTTTTTATTAGCAACATCACTAAAATTTCTACTACACATCCCCCAGAGCTTTTCTATTTTTAGTGTTGGAGAGTTCTTGAAAATATCTGTATTTTCATCAAAAAAAGGTGGATTTTGTTTTTTTGAAGAACCTTTTACTTTCAAAGCATTAAACTCCATATCAAATACATGTCAATTGATCCAGATATTAAATCCTAATGACTAGTTTTGATAGCCTAAAAACTCCTTTAAAAGTATGTATAAATCAAGCAGAAACTAAGTCTTGCTTCAATTCATTTAATAGGCTGATAAATTCTTCTAATGGGAATTTGAATATTACTTGATCTGGTAATATTCTCGACTCATGAAAAAACTGAATTTCGATATTATCATTCCCCTTATCTTTATTTAATTGACAAAGTATTTGTTCTTTATACGAGATCTCTATAGTAATCTTTTCATATTGAGTATCGCTTAAATAATCAATGCTAAAGTCGTTATATATGCTCATTTCTTGAGATTTTTTATTAAGATATCAATAGATTATCATATGATTTAAAGATATCAAAGAATCCTTCATTTGACATATTGGCGATTATGGCAAATGCCCTCTTAGAGGGCATTCTTTAAACCACCACCCGATTCAAAACCCATCCATAAAAGTACTTTTCTTGACTTGGATTCCGTTCAGCAATTTCAATATAGCGGTTGCCTTGTAAGATATTCAACACTCGCAATAAAGCGGTCTCACCGTCTTTGCCACACTTAGCCAAGTAGGTTTTTAACGCTGATAATGTTGCTGGACCATATATGCCATCTACCGCCAAATCAGACCACCCTTCTTTACCTTGGTTGTTTAAAAGGTTAAGAGCACGCTGCAACAATGGCTTTGCAAAGACAACACCACAGTTCACGCCTGTATCTAATAACTCTTCCGCTACTTTGGAATTGATGGTATTCACCTGATCAAAGCGTGGCGCTGTCCAATATTGTTTTTTATAAATGGCTTTGGCCACATCTACTGGTAAGTCCTTCATCTGCGCTTTATAGCCATTTGCTCGGGCTACCGCCTCAGTAATGCCATATTTGGTCGCACCACCACGGTCAGTTGGATCATTCACGTAACCACCTTCGCGCTGAATTAATTCATTTAAAAATTATTCAATGTTCATTCCACTTTCAACTAGAAAGAGCTTTCTGTGGTTACTTAATATTAAAACTATCACAGCAATTTTTGTAATTCTGCTTACCGCATTCGTAAGGAGTACCTTTTAATTGTTTAGCAATATCAAGATAAGACTGATTATCTTTTTCAAATTCCAGATTCATTTGTTCACGAGTGGTTTTCTCTTTTTCAAATTCTTGAGATTGTTCAAAATTGTCATTATAAAATTTTTTAATCTGCTCATTTGCATTAGCAAGATCACAAACTGAATTTGCAAGTTCCAACTCTTCTTTAAAGTTAAGTTGTCTTTCTTCTGAAAATATTCCTAATGTTTGAAATCTATTGATGGCATATTCACGTGTATTGAATAACTCATGTAACTCATTTAAAAACTCTAATTTCGATTTTGGATATGCTTGAGATGAAACAAGTCCCAAAAGCAATAAACTTATTATTAAATGCAGTTTCATATTCATTAAAATTCTAGGAAGGTAATTTTATTGAGAAAGTATATCGCTAAAGATAAAAAATAGTTTAAATAAAAGAAAAAAACCGCCAATATCTAAAATTGAGCTGGGGTTTTATAAGCCGTAATGCGTTCGGTAAATGTTACGGATGTGGCATGGTCAATCAATATCTTGAACAGATGAAATAAGGTTTTCAATTCTCCGTACAATATTTATCATGTCATAAATATTAAATTTAATTACGAATCGCCATGCTTTATATATTTGCAATTCTGTTTCTACTCTTCATTGCATACCATTACAGACTTGATCAAGCTTCAGGAATTGGTCAATTTCTTTTATATAGTATCATTCTGTTAATAGTGGTTTGTATAAGAAGTGCTTGGCGTGTTTTGACATTATCTTCTTAGGAAATTTTGATCTTCTTTATCCACGAATTTCCTTTCACAATACTTATAGTTCTCTTCCTTACTTACATGACCATTAGCATGTACGCAGGAACAAAATAAAATTGCCTTGTTGTAAGGAATACTTTCAGGAACATCTACTCCATAACATTTCGAGTCAATATCTGACAATCGATTAGCAACCAACCACTTCCCAGAATAAAATGGATATGCAAACCCACCAACTACAATGAGAAAGAGAACAATAATAGGAAAATTGTTTTTTATGTAATTAATCATTTGATTCTAAAAGATACTAAGTGAATGTGTTGGAGTATTAAATACTGTACTAAGACTCTGAAGAATTAAAAATTTAGTCTTTAAAAATATCAAATATCGAAAGTTTTTGTTTCACTTCATCTATGCATGAAACAATTTTTTCTTTTTTGGCTCTAAAATCGCTTGGATTCTTCACACAATCACAGTAGCTATTTAGCTTATTTTTTCTAAGTTCTCAGGAACTGGAACACCAGAGCAATCCTTTATATAGCCAACTTGAGGCGAGATCTCCCCCACTTGTACATAAGGTATGGAACAAATAAGACAATTAAAATTAAAACAAATACTGGAAGGTTATTATATATTTTTCTTAACATCACTTTTCTCTGTTACTAATACAAAAAAACCATCTTTCGATGAGCTTTTAAATATTTAGTGAATCAATACAACTTCTTCCACTATAGCAGAAATATGCCATATGCCTTGTACAAGGTCAATAATTATTAAAACTCAATTTGCACTTCTAAGGATGCTTTTATAATATCCAACCAAGTGCTCTAAAACCTAAATTTAATGTCAGAACCTCAATTTTCCTTAAGCGAATATTTATCTACTGTTCAGGAAGTCATTCAAGTTGCTTTCAATGAACCAGTATGGGTAAAAGCTAAGATTCGCAACTTGAGTATCCAAGGTGGACATTATTATTTAGAGCTAGCTGAAAAGGATGAACATACGGATAAGGTAGTCGCCAGCTGTAGAGCAACCATTTGGAAATTCTCCACAGCTAAAATTGTTCTTAAGTTTGAACGTGAAAGCGGAGTTGAGCTTTCTAAAGATCTCAATGTGTTGATCAAGGTGAAAGCTTCGCTTTGATCCCCAGTACGGTTTTTTCAGTCAATGTCGAAGATATTGATTCAAGTTACACTTTTGGTGACATTGCACGGAGATATCATCAAATTCTTGAAAAGCTAACTGTTGATGGATTGGTAAACTAAATAGTTGTTATTCATGTATTTTAGCCAATCAAGAAAAAAGCCCGCTTAATGCGAGCTTTTTTTTGACAAAAACAACCAAGTCAGACTTAGATTGCTGTGATGCCGCTAGCTTGAGCACCTTTTTTCCCTGCAGTTACAGTGAATTGTACTCGTTGACCTTCTTGCAAAGTTTTAAAACCGTTGGTTTGGATTTCGCTGAAATGCGCGAATACGTCTTCACCATTGTCAGCAGCGATAAAACCAAAACCTTTAGTTTCGTTGAACCACTTTACAGTACCAGTCGTTAAATTAGACATAAGATATTTCCTATAAGATTAAGCTGAGAATAGAAAATAATTTATTTAACATAAACCTTTAATACAATGAAGGATGAACATCAACAACACAATAAAATCAGTAAACACAATAAAATTATTCTTCTAGTATGTATCAATATATACGTTTTATTGACGAAATGATAGCAGATTTAACTCTTTAACTTGTAAAGCTTATTCAACTCGGTATAAAACGATTTACCATCGAGATTAAGAGAGCATTTTTCGCCAGACTCAAATTCAACTTGTTTGCCCACTTCAACCCAGCTCACTCCAGATAAATTACTCTGTTTGCGCTTGAGCGGGATAATTTTCACACGTATTTCATCGCCATTTATGGCTTTTGCTGTCGTCCAGCCATTTAAAAAAATCAATTTAATTACTCATATATTGAGCCTTTGCAAACAAAAAGTATTTCATAAATAAGACCATTCGGGGAGTTTGGAGTTTATTCTATAAAGCGGCATTGTGCCTATGAACTTATAATATTTACATCAGCAAAGCATGTAGAATGGATATCAAAACGTATCCAACTTTGACCTTACATACTACGCGATCTTGACATACGAAGCAAACAGCACAAAAAAGCCCATCTAATGATGGGCTGCGGCTTTTTAGCAACTTAAGCCTTAGTTCCTTTACAAACAATATCTGCTATTTTTCCTGCAGGCTCATTAAAAATGTAGATCAAATTTGGATCTGTAGCACATACCGAAGCTTGAAATAAATCTCGAACGAACAACCAAATATTAAATTCTTTAGCTTCATCTGAATTTGCTATGTTTGAATTCGCCTGCTCATATTGCTGAGCAGCCTGAGTAAATATAGCACTCCAATTTCTTCCGAATTTTTCCAAATCGGCAGTAGAAGTGCCTCTTAAATCTATAATCTGATCTATCTGAGAAGAGTTAGGATTGTATACTGCAATAAAAGGACCTGTTGAATAGAGTAACTTAGGATTAAGCTTAACCAATTCACTTTCCGCAAGATTGTAGTCATATACTCTTAAAATTAAATCGCAATCACGAGTATTTTGTGACAAATCCGTTGTTACAGGAACTTTTGTTACAACCTGATTCTCAATAGCGACACCTTGATTGGATTCAACATCTTGAGCTGTTTCTAATTGTACAAATCCCTTACACAGCGCTTTGTTAAATTTTTCTGCATTCACACCTTTATTAAAAAAAATCACGGCGGAAGGTCGAGTACTATGGGCAACAGGCGTTAAATCGGCCAATGATGTCGTAAATTGTCGAGTCATCACGTCTGAATCATGAATAGGTATCATGGCAACTGGTGGTGGAGGCGCTGTTACAGGTGCTACAGAACATCCCCATAAAGGCAAAAGACTCATGCATAGCGTTGCTATAATCCGAAATTTCCCCATCTTACTTCATCCCTGTTCGCTACTGATTAAGGTCGCGCATATTATCATTCTGACTTTCTCTGAACAAATCAGATCATTAAATAATATTTACATCTCCCTTAAAGGATGATTATTCATCAACAACATCTGCAAAAATAGCGCCTAAAACTTCACTCAGGTCTTGTGGTGCTAAACCAATATCCAACCCACGTTTTCCACCACTCACGTAAATCTTGGTCAGGGTTTGAGCACTTTTATCAATTACAGTTTTAAGTCTTTTCTTTTGTCCAATAGGACTAATGCCTCCAACTAAATAACCTGTTAAGCGTTCGGCATCTTTAGGATCGGCCATATGCAGTTTTTTTGCCCCAACTGCTGTTGCCACTTTTTTTAAATTTAGTAAATGATGTACGGGTAAAATTGCAACGTAATAGCTCTTATCATCCGTGACTAAAAGTGTTTTAAACACTTCCTCTACTTTTAGGTTCAACTTTTCTGCTGCTTCTAAACCAAAACTTTTCGCATTGGCATCATGCTCATATTCATGAATAGAAAAGTCAATTTTTTTGCTTTTTAATAATTTGCAGGCTGGCGTCATCTTGCTTCTACAATTGAAATAAACCGCATAATTATAGGCATTTCATAATCAAAATGTGAATTCGACTTAGGCTATTAGTTTCGAAATTCATCTAGCTTGAATTCAACTTCCTGAAATGGGTACAATCCAAGCAAAATACGATACTTAAAAAAGCCAATGCCTTCTATTTATCAGCTTAAACCAGCTTTTCAGAATTTTTTACGACCTTTTGTTCGTCGCTTATATCAACATGGTATTACTGCAAATCAGGTAACTTTGTTTGCAATGTTGATTTCTTTGCTGATCGCAAGTTTCTTGGCTTACACATTCCACGCGCAACCGATGGCAAATGCCGCATTTTTTTTACTTGTTCCAATCTGGATGCTTATACGGATGGCATTTAATGCAATTGATGGCATGTTGGCACGCGAATTTAATCAACAATCACAATTAGGTGCTTATCTAAATGAATTGTGTGATGTGATTTCAGACACGGCGCTATATTTGTGCTTTATAGTATTGAGTTGCATATCTCCAACATTGTTATTATGCGTTGTATTCTTAGCCATCCTCAGTGAATACGCAGGAGTCATGGCCCCTGTGATTGGGCAAGAGCGCCGTTATGATGGCCCTATGGGAAAGAGCGACCGTGCATTCTGGTTTAGTGTGTTAGCCGTCTTTTACGTACTCAGCCAATATCTTTCAGCACATATCACTTTTAAGCTACAAGAATTAATAAGTAATGGCTTATTAGCTATTATTACCCTTTTACTCGTGATTACGATCTATAACCGTATACGTAATGCAATTGAAAAAACTTCAAATTAATTGATCATTAGGACAATAAAGAATGCCTTATAACAATAATCAGCAACATTTCACCAGCCATGATGGCACATCCTTGTTCTATCAACATTGGGCCTCATCGCACAACCCAGAGAAAAAAGCCATTGTGATGTTTCATCGCGGGCATGAACATTCGGGTCGTATGGCGCATTTGGTGGAAGAGTTAGACCTGCCTGATTTTGATTTTTTTGCATGGGATGCACGCGGTCATGGTGAATCACCTGGTGAACGTGGCGATGCACCCAGTTTTTCGGCTTGTGTGAAAGACATTCAATATTTTGTTCAGCATATTGAACAGACCTATGCCATCCCACCTGAAAATATTGCAATAGTTGCTCAAAGTGTCGGAGCTGTATTAGCAGCGACATGGGTACATGACTATGCACCTAAAATTCGTGCCTTATGTTTAGCATCGCCTGCCTTTGACATTAAGTTGTATGTACCCTTTGCCAAACAAGGTTTAACGTTACTGAATAAATTACGCGGCAATTTCTTTATCCAAAGTTATGTCAAAGCCAAAATGCTGACGCATGATTTAGACCGTGCCCAGCAGTATGATCATGACCCGAAAATTGCCAAAGCCATTTCTGTACGTATGTTACTGGGACTGTATGATGCTGCCGAACGGTTGGTTAAAGATGCCCAAAATATCTATGTACCCACTCAAGTCCTATGTTCAGGTGCCGACTTTGTGGTGCAGCAAAAACCGCAACGCGACTTTTATGAACGTTTGGCACATCCAAATAAAGAATTTCATGTTTTAGAAGGCTTTTTTCACGATACTTTAGGGGAACAAAACCGCGAGATTGCCGTTAAAAAAGTCCGTCGCTTTATTCAACAATGTTTTGCACATCCTTATGATATGCCAGACGTTTTAAATGCCGATAAAATTGGCGCAAGTTGCTCAACTGCTGAACAGTTCAGTCAAGCACTACCAAAAACATCTCTTAAAAAACTGTTTTGGGATTTGACTCAACGTCAACTCAAATTTGGTAGTCAGTTTTCTAAAGGCCTTAAAATTGGTGAACAAACGGGTTACGACTCTGGCAGTACCCTAGACTTTGTCTATCGCAATCAATCAGAAAGCCAAAATTTACTGGGTAAAGTCATTGATCAACAGTATTTAAATGCGATTGGCTGGCGTGGCATTCGAGCTCGTAAACAGAATATCGAATCTCTACTGGAAAAATATGCCGCATTGTTGGCTAAAAAACGTAAACCAGTTCGTATCTTAGATATTGCGGCTGGACATGGGCGTTATATTTTAGATGCAGTTGCACAATTACCTAAACAACCAGAATCTATTCTGCTACGTGATTATAGCGAACTCAATGTTAAAGCTGGACAAGCACTCATTCAAGAAAGAGGCCTAAACGAAATTGCAACTTTTGTTCAAGCCGATGCCTTTGATACAGCATCTCTCGCAAACATTAAACCCAAAGCAACCTTAGCTGTTGTTTCAGGACTCTATGAGTTGTTTAGTGATAATGATTTATTACGTCAATCTCTAACTGGACTATATAAAGCCATGCTCAAAGATGGCTATCTGATTTATACGGGACAAATTTGGCATCCGCAGCAAGAGTTTATTGCCCGCACACTCACTTCACATCGTCAAGGTGAAGCATGGGTCATGCGCTTACGTTCACAGGCAGAGATGGATGCTTTAGTCGAACAAGCTGGATTTAAGAAAATTGATCAATGTATTGATGAGTTCGGCATTTTTACGGTTTCTGTCGCGCAAAAGATCGAGCCGTAACATTCTATGCAGGCACTCATACATCAGGCAGGTACATGGAAATGGGGAATACTCTGCCTGTTATTTCTTGCCCCTTTTTTCTTTTTAAGTTACGGCTTTGCCAATCATTATGCTGCGGGGCTAAATTATGTTCCAAGCATTGTGTTCACTTGGGAAAAATATATTCCGCTATGGCCATGGACAATTGTTCCTTATTGGTCAATCGACTTATTTTATGGACTTTCACTGCTGCTGTGCTGGAATAAATTTGAACTCAAACAGCATGTGTTTCGACTTTTCAGCGCACAACTGATTTCTATTTGCTGTTTTTTATTATTTCCACTGAAATTCAGTTTTGAGCGCCCCGAACTACAAGGCTTCTTTGGTGTTTGGTTTGATATTCTCATGGGTTTTGATAAACCATTTAATCAAGCCCCATCCTTACATATTGTCCTATTAATGATCTTGTGGGATTTTTATCGTCGACATGTACCTTCCTCTTATCGCTGGTTTGTCGATCTTTGGAGTTTTCTCATTGGTGTATCGGTACTAACCACATGGCAGCATCATTTTATTGATATCCCGACTGGCATTTGGGTTGGTGCATTCTGTTTGTGGTTATTTCCGTTGTATGCATCATCTCCATTACAAACACAAAAAGTACAGCAACGAACTTTAAAGCATTTTAAATTAGCTAGTTATTATCTTATTGCCGCACTCCTTCTCACATTTTTAGCTGTGTTTTTTAAAGGATGGATGCTCTGGTTGGCTTACCCCGCAAGCAGTTTATTCTTGGTTGCTTGCGCTTATAGCCTGAATCGTCCACATTTTTTTCAGAAACAACCCAATGGCACCATGAGCATTGCAGCGTGGGTTTTATTTGCACCTTATTTTCTTTTCGCAAAACTCAATAGCCGTATCTGGACCAGAACACATCCCAACGATTCTTTAATTCTGACCAAAGAGAATACTCAGATTTTTCTAGGCAGAATTCCTTCAACTCAAAACATGCAGCAGTATGATAGTTTATTTGACTGTTGCGCAGAACTGCCTTTAAAACCACCATATGATTATCAGCAATATCTAAGTCTTGATCTCATTCCCTTACAAGCACAACAGCTAAATCTTGCAGTACAAGCATTGAATCAATTGCTGTCTTCACAGTACGGCAATACGAAAGTTCTGATTTTTTGTGCCTTAGGATATTCACGCAGTAGCAGTATACTTGCTGCATGGTTGCTCCAAACTGGACATGCTCATCAAGTTGATGATGCCATTCAAATCATTCGTCAGGCTCGACCTTGGATTGTACTGAATGCCCAGCAACTCGCAGCGATAGATACCTATCAAAAACAATATTTACAGCAGGTCAAGACATGAAATTACTGATTGTCGCCAAGTTACTACAAAATACAGATGGCATTCGTATTGCAGGTTATATCGCATTTACACTTTCCGTGCTTTGCTATTTTTTTTACGCTTGGCAGTCGATTGGTGTCTATCTCTCGCTCATCGTTATTTTTGTTTTATGCCTACTTCAACATTATCTGAGTATTCGAATTAAGTTCGATGCCGAGCTGTTAAGTTTGATCGGGACTAACTCTGGGCACATTGAAGATGCACAATCTATCGTTCAGAAAACGCAAATACTTGACCAGAGTTTACTCGAGTTAGGACTCATTCCTACTGAAAAATGTCAGCGTAGTTGGGATATTCGCATTCAAGGCTGTATGCGCTTATTTAAGCTTCATGTATTTCTGGTCTTATGCCAATATATCGTTTTAATATCGCTCATGATATTTTTATTACAACAAAAATAAAACTCGGTGACGTTATGCAAAGTACAAATTCTTCCTCAACTGAAACCGATCATAAAGCCCATTTTCTTTCTCAGTCACTGGCACGTTTTATTGCTTTTTTAACCCGTCGTAGCGCACGACTGTTAACAGGTGCACGTAGTCGATGGGTCGGTTGCAAACCTGCCACCAAGCAGCGAATTTATTATGCCAATCATAATAGTCATATTGACTTTATATTATTATGGTCTTCACTACCAACGCCTGTACGCCGTAAAACCCGCCCTATAGCCGCATCAGATTATTGGCTGAAAGATGGCTTTCGACGCTTTCTGATTCATGACACCTTTACAGGGGTGACGATTCAAAGAAGCCATAATGGTCAATCAGACCCACTTGAACCGATTAAAAATGTTCTGCAGCAAGGTGACTCTATTATTTTCTTCCCCGAAGGAACGCGTAACTTAAATGATGATGTCGAACTATTACCCTTTAAAAGCGGGCTTTATCATTTAAGTCAACAATTTCCAGATGTTGAAGTTATTCCTGTTTGGATTTCGAATCTTAAACGTGTTATGCCTAAAGGTGCACTGGTGCCGCTCCCATTATTATCGACTGTAATTTTTGGTGCACCACTAACGTTTACAACCAACACAGGTAAAAATGATTTCTTAGCGCAAGCTCAAAAAGCGTTACTAGAATTGAAAGAGGTTGAGTTCCAATGACAGCAACCAACTTACAGCAAACCTATTTGCTCTTTGCAATTTTTACTGGAATATTGGTCTTTTCTTCAACCGTTGGTTGGATCTTAAAGAAACGGACTGCTCAGCAAATTTCACCTGTCATTGATAATTTAAACGCACGTATCAATGCTTGGTGGGTCATGTTAGTCGTTCTTGCGACTGCGATATTAATGGGAAAAGTTACTTTTATTTTACTTTTTGCAATTATCTCACTTTTTGCACTCAGAGAATTCATCAGCTTATTGCCGACCCGACGTGGTGATTATTTTCCGCTATTAATCTCTTTCTATTTTGTTATTCCTTATCAATATTATTTGGTCTATATCGATTGGTACGGCCTATATTCTATTTTTATTCCATTGTATGTTTTTCTGTTAATCCCAATCGCTAGCTTGAAACAGGAAGATACCAAACATTTCTTAGAACGAAGTGCCAAAATTCAATGGGGACTCATGGTTTGTGTGTTTTGTATTTCGCACGTACCAGCCCTCATCAATTTAAAATTACCTGGCTTTCAAGGTGAAAAAATCTGGCTCGCCATCTGGCTGATTATTGTTGTACAAGCCTCTGATGTACTGCAATATGTCTGCGGAAAACTATTTGGAAAACATAAAGTTGCTCCGATACTTTCACCATCTAAAACCATTGAAGGGCTTTTAGGCGGTATTTTTCTGGCAACCTGTCTCGGCATACTTATGAAATGGTTAACACCTTTTAGTTATTGGCAGGCAGCTCTCATTGGTTTAATTGTGTGTATCTTTGGCTTCTTTGGCGGTCTGGTCATGTCTGCGATCAAAAGAGATCGCGGTGTCAAAGACTGGGGGCAATTAATTCATGGTCATGGTGGCATGTTAGACCGTATAGATTCAATCTGTTTCTCAGCACCGATTTTTTTTCATATTTTGCGTTATTGGTGGAGCTAAAGAAAAGCATTCATTTTCATCGCTCACAGCATAAACCCTAGTTATAAAACTAGGGTTTATCTAACTTTTAAAAATAAGATGATATTTTCAAAGTCGTTAATGCATCATTTGCCCAAAGGCATAAACTACTATCATCAACATCACAACCGACGATGACGTTATTAATAATTCTAAAGCTTTCATACCCCACCCCCATTTCTTAAGAGGTAGTTCTATTTAGACATGTTTAAACTACATTTACAACCCAAAAGTGTGACTTTTTTTGACAATTATAGACAAAAAAGAAACATTATTAATCAAACATCACACTCTTTTTTATTCATGAGATAATTTTCAGTCTGTCGTAATTAATAACAAAACCGACGTAGCAACTTTTTCTGTTAGTTCATTTAACCTTTGTAATGGTGTGCCTGTAATCAAATAACGGTAATCATATAATTTTCCAGCAAATAGGATGGTTATAAAAAAAGTTCCTTCTGGCTTTTCTGCTGTTGCACTTCCACCAGGTTTTAACAAACCTGTACACGCGACAATCACATCAGCATGTGTAAATAGTTTCTGTCCGGTCTTTGCCAATGCCTGCGTGACTTCTGCAGACTCCGCTGTATACTGTTCAATTAATTTTGGATCAAGATGCAACACTTGTAGCTTAATGCTTGGATCGTAACAAACCAAACCACCCAATAATATTTCTGCACCACTATGTTTATAAATCGAAAATTGGCTGCACAAAAAACCAGAACTGGCACTTTCTATGAATGCTATTTTGAGCTGCTGCCGCTCTAATTCATTACAACATTGCTTGAGCATAATTTCCCCATAATGCCTCATGAGCTTATTTAAGTGTTATTTGTCCAATTCGTAGTCAAACCCTAAGCATAACGGTTTATTCTATGCTTAAAAACTGATACAACTAAAAATAAAGCATAGAAACAAAGGTAGAGATTACAATGAAAACAACCGTCAAATATGTGGTTTTAAAAAGTAAAGATTACCAACTTGGCACACCACTGTTTGAAGAAGAATTAGATGTCGATGGTCAATATTTTGATCAAATCCCATTAGTTATTCACTTTCAAGATCGAGATTTCAAAGTGAAAAGTAAAGAGTTGCAGCGCAAACAAATTCAAGATGACTTTGAAGAAAGCCAAACCATTTTAGTTAAAGTTATTGCACAATAAGCTTAAGTCACTAAGCCACAACACCTTAAATAACATGGAGAAACATTACTCCATGTTATGATTGATCCAATCTAAAAGTTAATGCGCTACAACAATAGATAAATATAGTGTTATTAATTAATCTCATAACAGCAGAAATACATATAAATACTATGGATTAAATAAATTTGTACAAACTTTTGCTATAATTTCAAGTGATTTTTAAAGATACTTTTCAGAAAGATGCATGATATAGCAGATTTAGAACCTATTGCACGCGACGTGCCACACACCAAACGTGGTCATGAGCGTTGTCTTGCGCTTTTATTGAGTGCAAACGACTTGTTCTTAAAACATGGCTATGATGCTGTTTCATTAGATGACATCGTCAATCATGCTGGTGGCTCCAAAGCCTCTATCTACAAATTTTTTGGCAATAAAGAAGGCTTATTTACTGCAATCTGTGACTATCGTCGTGAGCAATTTTTTAAAGATATTTGTATGCCCTTCAATATTGAGAAAGATGACTTACGCAACTACCTCATTCAGACTTTACTGAATTTACAAATCCATCTCATCTTACCTGAAAATGCTTCTTTTTTTCGTCTTATCATGGAACAAACCCAGCGTAGTAAGCAGCTTGCTCAACATATCCATGAACAGGGTCCAAAGCACATTCAAAATGCGATTGCTTGTATATTAACCAAAGCCAATGAACTTGGGCTCATTACATGTGAAGAACCTGAATATTCTGCACAACTCTTTTTTGGCATCGTGCGTAATTTAGAATGGCAAGTGCTCATGAATATCTATGTGCAGGAAAATGAGCAAGAAAACTTAAAATATATTCATTATTGTGTCGATCGCTTCTTAGACGGTCATCAAAAAGTCTAGTTTTTTTGCATTTCCTAACATTTTTAGTATATAACTGTTAGTCTTTTCTTTTAACCAACCAACAACTAATTGTTGTACTTGAAACAGCAATTATTGTGGAGTAACCATGGCTCTACGTCACTTTCTTACTTTACGCGATTTATCAACTTTAGAACTCAATCAAATTTTGCATCGTGCAATCGAATTGAAACGAAAACAGCACGACAACGAAATTTTTCAACCTTTTGTTGGTAAAGTTATGGGCATGATTTTTGAAAAATCGAGTACCCGAACACGCGTGTCGTTTGAAGCAGGCATGAGCCAATTTGGTGGTAGCGCAATATTCTTATCTCCACGTGATACTCAGCTTGGCCGTGGTGAACCTATTGAAGATTCAGCACGTGTTATTTCAAGCATGTTAGATATTGTGATGATCCGAACTTTTGGGCACGATATTGTTGAACGTTTTGCTTCTTATTCAAAAGTCCCTGTAATTAATGCTTTGACAGATGACCATCATCCATGCCAATTACTTGCGGACATGCAGACTTTCCTTGAACATCGTGGTTCAATCGAAGGCAAAACCGTCGCTTGGATTGGTGATGGTAATAACATGTGTAATTCTTACATCGAAGCTGCACATATGTGGGGTTTTAAATTAAAGATTGCAGCGCCGAAAGGTTATGAACCACAAGAAAAATTCTTATCTGAGTTTGCTCACTGTGTTGAATTAGTTGACTCTGCGGAAGATGCGGCCGTCAATGCTGACCTGATCGTAACCGATGTCTGGGCAAGCATGGGACAAGAAGAAGAGCAAAAAATCCGTGAAAAAGCTTTTGCTGATTACCAAGTCAATGAACGCTTAATGAATCTTGCTCACCCAGACTGTCTATTTATGCATTGCTTACCTGCTCATCGTGGTGAAGAAATTTCTGAAACCATGTTAGACCATTTAAATGCTGTAGTCTGGGATGAAGCTGAAAATCGCTTACATGCTCAAAAGGCATTGGTTGAATTTCTTATTAATGAAAATCTTAAAAAAGACTAAGAAATCCATCTAAAAAAAGCACCTTTGGGTGCTTTTTTTATTTCGGCGACGATATAATCAAAACCATAATGTCTATAAGTGATTAAACATATGCAATTAAAAACTATTATTCTTGGTGTATTCACCACGACTTTCACCATGTTTGCTTTGGCACAACCTACAGATTTAGATCAATATTTATTAAAGAAAAAGATCGTCGATACAAATTACACAGTTAAAAACTCAACTGCGCTGAATGAAATCTTAGATTATATTAGTGATGAAGATTCTCGTACGATGCCCTATCAACTTGATCAAAACATCGTGATTGAAAAAATGCGCTTATATGCAAATCGCATGGAAATATCAGGACTAATTACTTCGCCAGACTTTAAACAATTCGCCCAAGACATTGGTGATGATCAAGTTCATGAAATGATGAAAAAAACATTAGTGCATAGTTGTCCTAAATTTTTCGAACATCAATTCCAAAGAGTAAATCCATATCAAGTTCAAATTAAACTCACTTCAGAACAAAAAAATTATAATCTTACTTTAAAGAACTCAGACTGTAATTTTGAATAACATACTTTAACGAATGAGTCCTTGGGGCTGCATAATAATAATTGCTGCCCCAGCCAATACAATTATCCCACCCAATACATCCCATCTTGATAGCATAACTTGATCGACGTATCGTAACCACATAAGTGCAGTGAAAATATAGATTCCTCCATAAGCAGCATAAATCCGACCAGAAGCTGCGGGATGTAAAGTCAGTAACCACACAAAAATAGCCAGACTGAGCGCCGTTGGGATCCATAACCAATAAGAACGCCCTTGATTTAAAATTAAATATGGAAAATAGCAACCTAAAATCTCAGCAATTGCTGTAAGGACAAATAAGAAAACTGTGGTCAAAAATTTGATTAATGGCATATCCATAGAGATATTTGTCACCGTCAGAAAACTATAAATAGAGTGCTACTAAAAAATGAGCAAAAAATAACCCGTGTAAACACGGGTTATTTATAAAAAAGTCAATTAAGCAGGTTCAGCAGTTTGATCTTCAAACACTTCAAGTTTCAAACCAACAGCTTCACCATTTTCCATTTTCACAGAAACTGCTACGTTGCCGCCATGTTCTGCCAGTTCACCGAATAAAATCATTTCAGCAAGTGGTTTTTTCAAGTGCTCTTGAATCAATCTTTGCATTGGTCGAGCACCCATGAGGCGGTCATAACCATGTTCAGCCATCCACTCACGCGCACTTTGATCGACTTCAAGCATGACTTTCTTATCATCTAGTTGCGCTTGCAGCTCAGTCAAGAATTTATCTACCACACTCTCAATAACAGTCGTAGGGAGTGCTTTGAATTGAATCACACCATCCAGACGGTTACGGAATTCTGGAGAGAATGCTCGTTTCATCGCTTCCTGATTATCACGACTATTGTCTTGTTCCATAAAACCAATACTGACACGAGAAATGCTTTCTGCACCAATATTTGTGGTTAAAACCAAGATCACATTGCGAAAATCTGATTTACGACCATTATTATCAGTTAAAGAGCCATGATCCATAATTTGTAATAACAAATTAAAGACATCTGGATGTGCTTTCTCAATTTCATCAAGTAACAATACACAGTGCGGATTCTTATGGATCGCATCGGTTAATAGGCCACCTTGATCAAATCCTACATAGCCTGGAGGCGCACCAATCAAACGTGAAACTGCATGACGTTCCATATATTCAGACATATCGAAACGAACCAGTTCAACACCGAGCAACTTCGCCAACTGTTTGGTAACCTCTGTCTTACCGACCCCTGTAGGGCCTGCAAAAACAAAGCTTCCGACAGGTTTGTCTGGAGATTTTAAACCCGCGCGTGACAACTTAATGGCAGAAGACAATGCATCAATTGCTTCATCTTGACCAAATACCACACGTTTTAAATCACGTTCAAGATTTTCCAGAACTGTTTTATCATCTTTGGATACTGTTTTTGGTGGAATACGGGCTATCTTGGAAACAATATCTTCAATGTTTTCAACAGTAATCAAGCTTTCATCTTGTTCAGCTTTCAAACGACGTTGTGCACCGGCTTCATCAATTACATCTATCGCTTTATCTGGTAAGAAACGATCATTGATAAATTTCGCAGATAGTTCTACTGCCGAAACTAGTGCTTTATCGTCATATTTCACGTGGTGGAAATCTTCAAATTTAGATTTTAAACCACGTAAAATATCAATCGTTTCAGAAATGGATGGCTCATTAACATCGATTTTTTGGAAACGACGTGACAGTGCATGATCTTTTTCAAACACTTGGCGATATTCTTGGAATGTGGTTGAACCAATGCAACGCAACGATCCATTCGCCAAAGCTGGTTTGATTAAATTCGATGCGTCCATTGTGCTACCCATACTTGAGCCAGCACCAATAATCATATGAATTTCATCAATAAATAAGACAGCCTCAGGTCTTTTCTTCAACGCATTTAACAATTGTTTTAGACGTTTTTCGAAATCTCCTCGATACTTAGTACCAGCCACTAATGCACCAATGTCCAGACTAAAAATTTCAGCATTTGCAAGCGGCTTTGGTGCCTTACCATTAACAATAAGCCAAGCTAAACCTTCCGCAATCGAAGTCTTGCCCACACCTGGATCGCCCACCAATAATGGATTATTTTTACGGCGACGGCATAAAATTTGTGCCGCACGTTCAATTTCTTTTTCACGACCAATCAGTGGGTCGGTTTTACCTTTTTGTGCTTCATGATTCAGGTTGGTCGTGTAAAGCTCTAATGGACCAGCATTGGCTGAAGATGCGGACTCCCCATCCAACTCTTCGGCTTCTTCTTCGACTTGCACTTCATCTTTACGCGTACCATGCGACAAGTATTGCGTTAAGGTTAAACGGTTAATTTGATGGCGTTTTAATAAATAAACTGCAAATGAATCCCGTTCGGAATACATTGCAACTAAAATATCTGCCCCTTCTACAGTGCGGTCACCACCACTCGATTGTACGTGGAAAATGGCACGTTGCAGAATACGATCAAAACTTTCAGTTGGATGCGGCGCCTGATCGCTGTTTTCACCAAGTTTAGGAGTATGTTGTTCTACGTATTCTTCTAATTCTTTCCGTAAGACGATGATATCTGCGCCACATGCTTTTAATGCATTCACAGCAGAGTCATTGTCCAGTAATGCCAATAATAAATGCTCAACTGTTAAGAACTCATGTCTCTTTTGACGAGCCATGCTTACAGCCAAACGTAATGATACTTCTAATTGACGACTGAGCATGTAACCCCCTTAATCTTTTGGCTCAATCTGACAAAGTAGTGGATGACCTTGAGATCGAGCGTAATTATTGACTTGGTTCGCTTTGGTTTCCGCGATGTCTCTTGGATATACGCCTGCAATACCTTTACCTTCGTAATGTACTGTTAACATTACTTGAGTGGCTTGGTCAAGATTCATTGCAAAGTATTGTTGTAAAATTTCAATTACAAAGTCCATTGGGGTGTAATCATCGTTCATTAAAACGACAGCATACAAAGATGGACGCTTTAATTCGGGTGGCGCAGTTTGTACAGCAACATCCCCATGCTCATCGTGCTGAGGTTCATCCACTAAACGCGGATTAAAATGCCAGTCCACTAAACCAGACTGATAAAAACTACTTTTAATGTCGTTTAGACAAATTGGGCGTTTCGAATTTCGCATATGATCATTTACAACTATTGAGCATTCGCTTCAGCTTGAGGGATTTCAGAGATATTGGCAGATGGTGACTCAACTGCATTCCCTTTCGCCCAACTAAAGCGTTTAATTACAGGTGTATTCGTTCCAGTTAAACGAACTTCTACAAATTGCGGGGTAAAGCCTTTAGGCATTGTCCAACGTCCAGTCAAACGCTCATATTCATCAAAGTTAAAGTTTTTATCTTCCATTGGAACAACCAAAACTTCAGTGCCTTGAATAAGATGTAAGGCTACTTCCCCAGAAGTATTACGTTTACTTGGGCTGACTTGTACTAAATCTAGCTGATATTCAAAAGCATTTTCAGGTAAAGGCTTAATACTTAAATTTTGTACAGTAAGGCTTAAACCACCACGTTGACGTAATATTTCCCGATATAGTGCACTTAAACTTCTAGCCTGAGTTTCACTGTCTTTTGCCTGATTGAGTGCGGTGAATAAATCATTTGAATTACTGACCGCAACATCACGCTCTTGTACTGCGGTATTCATGCTTTTGTTTAAGCCTTCAAGCGTTTGTTTTTGCTTTTGCACAACTTCAACCAGTTGTTCGGCATCTGCATCATAACCAACCACTGTTAAACCCTGCCGATGTCCGACCGAATAGCCAATAAACCCACTTCCGAGCACCAAAACGGCAGCACCAATCACCAAAGGTAAATTGGTTTCAAGAAAAGGCTTTTTGACAGGTTCATTCGATTGTGACGTAGTGTTCGAGTCAGTATTCTGCATCGTCATCTCTTATTTTGAATTATTCAAAACACACATTTAAATCTAAATTTAAATGTGTGTGAAGGTATTTAATAAGTTTTATGGCAATAAACCAATGCCTTCTAGACCTGCTGTTTCATCAAAACCGAACATTAAGTTCATATTTTGAACAGCCTGACCAGCAGCACCTTTAACCAAGTTATCTTGCGCAACCAAAACCACTAATTTTTTAGGTTGTGGTTTATATAGAGCAATGCGCAATTGATTGGCTCCACGCACTGAGCGGGTCTCAGGTGAACTATTTTCAGGCATCACGTCTACAAAACTTTCATTTGCATAGAATTGCTCATACCATGCTTGCAAATCGAACTCAGCACCTGCATCAGTCAAATCCACATAAATAGTGCTGAGCATGCCACGAATCATGGGTACTAAATGCGGAACAAACAAGATCTGATCAAAAACACCAGTTTGACCTGAAATATTTTCTAAGGCTTCTACAATTTCAGGATGATGACGATGTCCTGCGATGCCATAAGCTTTAAAGTTATCAGCGTTTTCAGTGTAAATCATACCCATGCTTGCTTTACGCCCAGCACCTGAAACACCTGATTTCGCATCAATAATAATACTCTCAGGTTTAACCAACGTGTCACTATGCTTAAACAATGGTGCCAAGCCCAGTTGTACTGTTGTAGGATAACAACCTGGGTTACCAATCACATTTGCCTGCTTAATTTTGTCACGGTTTAATTCAGATAAACCATACACAGAATCTTTAAGCAGCTCAGGGCATGCGTGTTGCATACCGTACCATTTTTCAAATTGCACCAAATTTTGTAAACGAAAGTCAGCAGCTAAATCAATCACTTTAGTATTTGCTGCAACGAGTTCTTCCGCATGTTTCATCGCTACACCATGCGGTGTTGCAAAAAACACTACATCACATTTTTTTAATTGTTCGATATTTAAGTCTGAGTATTTAAGATCTGTATGTCCGCGTAAACTTGGGAACATATCATCGACACGGCGGCCATCTTCGGTACGTGATGTCAGTACATTTACTTGTACATTTGGATGTCGAAGCAATAGGCGCAATAATTCAACACCTGTATAACCTGTTCCACCAACAATACCTACTGAAATCACGCGCTTTACCCCTATTCAAAAGCAGCCATTTTGTAACTGCGTAGTATGACAGGAAGTTGAGGCTTTCTAAACTGTTTTGCTTGGATTTTATATGTTTTAGTGTTGTTAACACTTTAATTCAATGCTGTAGAAATCATCTGGGTACAATCCAAACCAATACAATTTCGTCCAGATTGCTTCGCGGAATACAGTAATTGGTCAGCAACACCTATCGCACGTATAAAATCTTGCTCAACGATCTGTGCTAAACCAAAACTGGCTGTGACCGATATTTTGCTCACTGACAACCGCTTAGTTTCTATAGCGATGCGAATACGTTCGGCAATTGCATAAGCATGATATTGGTCTTTTACTTTTAGAAGTAAAATAAATTCTTCACCACCAAAGCGCCCAACCAAGTCTTGACCACGAACATTTTCCCGAATAATTTCACCAACCTGTTGCAAAATGCTATCACCAATCAAATGACCATATTGATCATTGATTTGCTTAAAATGATCAATATCACACATCAGTAAAAAATGGGTGTCTTGAGATGTATATGAAAGTACTGACTTGGCTTTTTCATAAAAACCACGTCGGTTTAATAAATTGGTTAATGGGTCTTTCTGACGCTCATCATTCAACTTATGAATAATATCTCGCACCAAAGTCCCTAACAGAACAATCGCAAACCACATGCTTAAAAAAATACTTGCAGCAAGCATAATTAACCACCAAACGGAGGTGACCAGCATGTCAGCGTCAATATCACTCAAAAATAGATAAATAATTAAACTGCGTGTAAAAGTATAAATTACAATAAAAAAATAAGAAAAATCTACAATTTTATTAAATATATCAATGTTTTGATAGTTTTTAAATATCGAGAATAAAACCAATGACTCTACTGTTGCAATAGTGGAATTAAGAATCAACATCCTGATCCATAATTGATTATCTACGTATGAAAAATAGCTTAGCAACAATAGAGCTATCGCAATTAACCCCAAACACCAATATGAATGCGCATGGCCTTTTTTTCTTAATGCCATTGCATAGGCACTTGCCCAAGCGCCAAATAAATACATCCCTCCCAGTAAAGGTGCAGACAGAGCCAGCTCTGAATTAGACATAAAACTTTGTGCTGCCAATGAAAAAGAAGGCACGATATAACCTAGACCTAGCCAAAATAAGTATTTTGGAGCCTGATAAAAATAATGGCATATTAAAAACAAGCTTCCCATTAAGATCAGGCAAGCTGGAACAATTAATATAAAATAATGGGTATCTGTAAAATTCACGCCCAAGACTAAAAGCTTGTACTAAAAGTAATCGCAGTGTAGATGATTTATTTACTCATTCAAACTCAAATCTATCAGATTAATCACATCATAAAATTTAGCTTTTTCAAGAAGAGAACCACCAAAACGGCAATGCTGTATTTTTTAATGTATGACGATGCGACTTAAAATTTGGATCATATTCAGCCACTTTTGCCCAAAAATGTACACTATGATCAAAGTAAACCGTATGTACCAATTCATGCACACACACATAGCGCGTAATTTCCCGTGGAAACAATACTAAACCACTATTCAACATAATGTCATGCTTCGCACTACAACTACCCCAACGGCTTTTTGCTTGTCGAATATTACAAGCCGAATATTCCAAACCGATCTCATAACTGACTTGTTTTAGAAAATGTTGTAAATGATGCTTAGCATAGGCAATCACAAATGCTTTGAGATATTGTTCTGGTTGTCGCTCACTCACCCAAAGCTGATGATTTTGTTCATCAAAAATAAAAGATTGCTTTTGTGTTTTATAAATTACTGGTAAAGGTTGCTCTAGATTAAATAGGTTCAATTGTATCGGCAGGCTTCGGTCAAGCTGTCCTGATTTTTTTTGCTGTTTCTGCCAAGTCTCAATCATCCATTGCTCAGACTGCTGTAAAAAAGCCTGAATCTGTTTTTTTGTACAAATCTTTGGAACAGTTAAACGAATTTGTGTTGGCTCTACACGTAATCTTAAACGTGTTGCGCGTGCATGATGGGTGATTTGGATTTCTGGCAGTGTATGGGTCATTTATTTTGAAATTTTATTTAGATTATTCAGTCTTCACTTTAAGCTAAAAGTTAAAACATGACTTAAATTGTTAGCTCAAATAGAGAAACTACCCTCCTTTTTCAAAGGAGGGTCAGGGAGGATTTTTTAAACAGCAGTACGTTCTTCAATGCCGTTGTCTGTTGCAACTATAGCGATATCCGCTTTATTTAACGCAAAAATGCCGTTACACACCACACCCGGAATGTTATTGATAGTCTTTTCAAGTTCAAGCGCATTTAGAATATTCAAGTTATAAACATCTAAAATAACATTGCCGTTATCTGTCACTACACCTTCACGGTAAACTGGGTCACCGCCCAAGCTCACGATTTTACGTGCTACAGCCGAACGCGCCATTGGAATCACTTCTACAGGTAATGGGAACTCACGACCCAATTGTTCAACCCATTTCGAATCATCAACAATACACACAAATTTCTTTGCAATTGATGCCACAATCTTTTCACGAGTTAAAGCAGCACCGCCGCCTTTAATCATATGCATATGACGGTCAATTTCGTCTGCACCATCAACATAAGCATCCAAGCCACCGACATGATTCATATCAACCACTTCAATACCGAGTTTCTTTAGACGTTCTGCAGTTGCTTCTGAACTTGCTACTGCCGCTTCAAGTTGAAGCTCTGGTAAAAGTTCAATTAAAAAATTAACGGTACTGCCTGTACCTACCCCTAAAATGCCACCTTTTGGTAAGTGTTTTAAAGCGGCTTTCGCTGCTGCTTGTTTTTTCTCATCTTGGGTTGCATATAGACTCATGACATCACTCAACTTTTTTTCACGTTTTGCGCAATTTTAAAACGCAAATGTGTAGGGGTTTGTTACAATAAGCGCCTATTTTAAACTGTTAGATGGAAAATTAACATGCTGTCTCGTTTGGTTCGACAAATTTTACAAGCAACGGTGTATGACGTTGCAATCGAAACCCCACTCGAAGCAGCGCCACGAATTAGTGAAAAGCTAAACAACAACATTCGCTTTAAACGCGAAGACTTACAACCTGTCTTTTCTTTCAAACTACGCGGTGCGTATAACCGTATTAGTCAATTACCGAAATCTCAGTTGGAACGTGGCGTTATTACTGCTTCAGCAGGTAACCATGCTCAAGGCGTGGCTTTATCTGGTCAAAAGTTAGGTATTCGCGCCATTATTGTCATGCCAAAAACGACACCTGACATTAAAGTACAAGCAGTAAAACGCTTGGGTGGAGAAGTCGTTCTACATGGTGATTCATTCGATGTTGCCAATAAATATGCGATTCAATGTGCCAAAGATGAAGGTATGACGTTTATTCCCCCTTATGACGATGAACTGGTCATGGCGGGTCAAGGCACCATTGCCAATGAAATTTTACGTCAATGGCGTGATGTCGAATATGTATTTGTTGCCGTTGGTGGTGGCGGTCTCATTGCAGGTATTGCAGCTTATTTAGGCGATGTTGCGCCGCATGTCAAAATTATTCCTGTTGAATATGACGAATCGGCTTGTTTAAAAGCAGCATTTGAAGCCAATGAGCGTGTGATTCTGCCTCAAGTTGGTCTATTTGCCGATGGTACAGCCGTTGCACAAATTGGTGAAAAGCCATTTGAAGTCTTACAATTGCAAAAATCGGACAACTCTGGGCCTATTGTTGAGCGTGAAGTCGTTCTAGTAAACACTGACGAAATTTGTGCAGCCATTAAAGATACTTATGACGAATGTCGTAGCATTGTCGAACCTTCTGGTGCAATGGCTTTAGCTGGCATTAAAAAATACGTTGAAGAGCACAATATTCACGGTAAAAACATGGTGTCAATTGTTTGCGGTGCAAACATGAACTTTGACCGCTTACGCTATATCGCAGAGCGCACCGAACTCGGTGAACACAAAGAAGCGATTTTTGCAGTAACTATTCCAGAAGAAAAAGGTTCTTTCCTCAAATTCTGTCGTGCACTACAAGGTCGTAACATCACCGAGTTTAACTATCGTGCAAGCAATGCATCTGCCGCACAAGTTTTTGTAGGCATTAGCCTAAAAAATGGTGAAAAAGAACGTCATGACATTCATGAATTACTGAAGACTCAATATGATGTAGACGACCTTTCTGATGATGAAGTTGCAAAACTACACATCCGTTACTTGGTCGGTGGTCATGCTGACTTAGAAAATGAGCGTTTATTCCGTGTCGAGTTCCCAGAGCGTCCAGGTGCATTACTGACATTCCTTGAGCGTTTAGGACCAACTCATAACATTACCCTCTTCCACTACCGTAACCACGGTGCTGCCGAAGGTCGTGTTTTGGTCGGTTTAGAAGCCAGCGATGCCAAACAAAACCCAGATGGTTTAATTGAAACATTAGAAAGCATCACTTATCCATACGTGGAAATTACCAACAATCTTGGTTACCAACGCTTCTTAAAATAATCCATCGAACTTATACAAACAGAGTCTTTAGGGCTCTGTTTGTCATTCAAATAGACCAAGACATTTCTGAAGGTTGATATTTTTCTACTTTCAAACCCGCCTCATCGAATTGCCGATTAAATAGCTCACAGAATACTTCAATTTTTTTTGGTTGATTCGGCACGGCCAACCAATAATGTTCTTTACCCCAAAGCAACAATAGTGCGAAATTCTGCAATTTTAGAAATTTATAAATTTCGTCCAAAATGATTTCTAAAATTTGATCTTGTACCCGATAAAAACGCCCAATCACATGCTCAAATTGCTCATAGTGTTTTAAAATCGGATCTGCACGTGATTGTATTTGTGCTTGCACCATTTCAATTTCAGTGGTCATGTGCTGAAAAAAAGGATGTTCTGCCAGTCCATTTTCCAAATATTGATGAATATTCAGTCCCATCATATATTCAACAGCTTGTTCACTCTCCTGAGAATTTAACCAAGTTAAAAAGTACTCCGCTTTTGCGCGATGCTTTTTTTTAGGCAATGGATTCTGCTTCAACTCAGGAAACCATTTTGTTAACTGCTTATAAATTTTCTTTTCATTCATGTTAAAACCCTAATTATTTTAGTCATTTTGCTTTTACTAAATGCACAGTCGATACAGCAAAACTTCATTTCAAGCATCAATTAACGCTATGATTAGACATTATGAAATTCAAATGTGTAAATAATAATACACCTAACAAGATAAGGACCTAACATGGCTCAATTTGCAGTGATTGGTTTAGGAAGTTTTGGTGCAACTGTTGCAACTGAATTGGTTGAGTTAAAGCATGATGTACTGGGAATCGATAGCAATAAAAAGTATGTAGAAAACATTTCTGATGTCCTCACTCATGCTGTAATTGCAGATGCAACCGATGAACACGTACTCAATGAATTAAACATCCAAAACTGTGATGCTGTTGTAGTCGCCATCGGCGAAGATATTGAAGCCAGTATTCTTTGTGTTTTACATCTCAAGAATATGGGCATCGAAAAAATTTGGGTAAAAGCAAAATCAAAATCTCACCATATGATCCTGAGCCATTTAGGCATCGATAAAATTATTCATCCAGAAGAGGATATGGGCGTCCGTGTTGCTCAGTCACTCAGCTATCCAATGGTCAGTCGTTACATGTCTCTGGAAGATGATCGTTATATAGTAAAAATTGAAGTTAAAGACAATTTACATGGCACTCGTTTTCAGACAATTTGTGAATACAATCCTGAAGTTAATGTCATCTTACATAAGCGTGGCAAAGATCTTTTATATCAGGTAGACCCCAATTTGATATTACAGCGTGGCGATATTATTGTCGTTGAGGGTCATCTGGAACAATTACGAAAATTATCGAATCGTTTTAAATAATATGAAAACAATACGAAAAAAACCAAAAAATACAGTCAACTTAAGTCCTCCAAGCTTATTAGCACTTGGTTTTTTAAGTTTTATTCTGATGGGAACTTTACTACTCAAATTACCTATTGCCCATCATGGCGACTTGTCATGGATTCACGCGTTATTTACCGCAACTTCAGCAGTGACCATTACTGGTCTGTCTGCCGTGAATGTTGGTGAGGCTTATACGGTATTTGGCAAAGTCATCATTATGCTATTACTGCAATGCGGAGGTTTAGGCTTTATGACTTTCGCAATTTTAGCGGTGATGAGCCTTTCAAATAAAATTGGATTAAAACAGCAAATTATGGCGCAGGAGACTATTGGCCATACCAGTTTATCTAAGGTTTCGCACACCATTAAAGCGGTTCTACTGTACTCATTATTTTTCGAAGCTATCGGCACATTCATTCTCACTATCGCTTGGATGCAAGAATATGATTTCTTAAAAGCTTTCTTTTATGCAGCTTTTTACAGTGTTTCCGCATTTAACAATGGTGGGTTTTCTTTATTTCCCAATAGTTTAATGGACTTTTCTAGCCAATATTTCATTACATTTACTATTAGCATGCTGTATATCATTGGTGGGATTGGTTTCTTGGTCTTAATGGACATTAAACAGCAAAGAAGCTGGAAAAAACTCAGTCCGAATAGCAAACTAATTTTATTAACTATTGCTGGTCTTAATCTATTTGCCTTTGTAGTATTTTGGCTATTAGAAGCCAATAACCCTCTTACTCTAGCTCCGATGAGCACGATGGAACAAGCTGTTAATGCATGGTTCCATGCGACAGTTCCGCGCTCCTCAGGATTTAACAGTTTGAATGTGGGCGACATGACCGATGCATCCGCACTGGTCACTATGGTGCTGATGTTTATTGGTGGAGGTTCTTTAAGTACGGCGGGCGGTATTAAAGTCGGTACTTTTATTGTCGTCACTTTAAGCGTAGTGAGCTTTTTACGCCGTGCTGATGAAATACGTATTTTTAATTTTTCGATACCGCAAAATACTTCATTTAAAGCAATGGCTGTAGTGTCTATTACTGCCATGTTGGTATTTATGGGTTTTTTGACCTTATTGCTCTTAGAGCCCAAACACCATTTTCTCGATTTACTCTTTGAGGCTGTATCAGCAGCCTGTACCGTTGGTCTATCACGTGGTATTACTTCCGACTTACAACCTGCCAGCCAAATAACCTTAATGCTCCTCATGTTTGCTGGCCGTCTTGGCCCACTTACTTTGGCGTATATGATTGCCACGCCAAAGAAAACACGTTTAAAACATCCACCTACGGATATTCAGATCGGTTGAAGGATTCAGGATGGATTGTTACTCAAAAGAGAAAATGTTTGAAAAATTAAGCGGCATTCAATTCTATTCTGTACGGATAAACCATGAGCGAAGCTCAAATAATGTCAAATTTAAAGTGAATACAAACTCTTTTTCAGTGAGTGAGTACGTGTAATTTACAACACAGAATACTGACAAATAAAGGACTCAAAACAGCAAAAAAATTAGAAATAATTCCAACTAAAAAAGCCTGAAATTAAAATTTCAGGCTTTTAAAACTTACTCAAAAAGTATCAGTACCAATTCAGTAACGATACCCCTAAACCGACATAAGTTGCTCGATGATTATAATCAATCAAACTTTCACCATAACCATCAAACAACTGGAATTGACCACGCAATTTGCCATGAATTGGAAAAGACCAATCAAATTGAACTGCACCGTGAGAATCATCTCCGCCTTTTAAAGAATGGCGTAACATTAAAGAAAAATCATGATCATCTTTACGGTAAAATGCTGTGATGTCGCCCCGTCCCACATAATCTTTGATATCTGGATTGTTATCATCTTTAGCATTTTCATCAAAACGATACCAAGGACGGATCATCAAAGCAAAGTTGTCGCGCTCAAAACCTAAATTCAAAATTGCTCTGTTCCAACTACGCGATAGAGGATCTGAACGACCATTAGACTGGTGGTTTAAGGTAATTCCAAATAAACGTGCATTCAAACCCAAAATTTCATAATTGGTGCGAAACATTAAACTCGCTTCAGGCTCATAATTGGTTTCACGAAATGGGCGCGACTCATCTTCGTTGTAAACTTGCCAACGTGAAGACTGCGTGTATCCCACCCAAAGATCACCATTATCACCAAATAAATTTTCTACAGCTTTGGTCTTGAGTGAAATTTGAAATTTCGCCTCAGTCGATTTTAAGTTTTGGTCTTCATCCACGGTATTACGCGGGTTTGGACTATCTGGAAATTCATTTTTCTTGCTTGACCAAAACACAGGCAACAAATATACAGGCTTATAAGCACGAATATTCCAAGTGCCTAATTTACTGTCCGGAGATAGTTCCCAGCGTTTATCTAGCAAAGATTGATTTGGGTCGATTTTAGGCCCTTCCAGTGCAAATAAATTGCTAAAACTGCCGCCTTGTTTTTCCGAGCTTTGTGGTTCCTGTTTCGCTGCAGCTTGCTTGACTAAAACAGGCTCCTCAACCTTTGGTTTTACTTCAGTTACAGGTACCTTAAATACAGCATCATAACAAGCTAATCGATCTGCATTAGACTCCAAACCTACACAAGCTTCTGGACTCGCAGGTGAGATTTTTTCTACTGGATCTTGCGCATAGGCAGCAGTATATGCTGAGCTGAGCATAATAACACTCAGCGATAGCACACCACGTTCAAATGATTTGAACGCCATAAACACACCCCTTTTCTTATTGTATTAATTCACTTGATGAATTTGGAAGCCTAATGCTAACAATTCATCTTTTTTCGCCATCGGAGCCACAACAGCTTTATTGGCTTCTTGATTAAGCAAATATTGTTCCGCTACACGCTTCAAGTCATCTAATGTCACAGCCAATAAACGTTCACGTAATTGCTTACGGAATGCAGGGGTACGTGCATGTAATAATGAATAACACGCAGTAATAGCTTCGCCCGCTGGTGAGCCAGGTTTATCCATTGAAGCAATCAGACCTAAAATAGCCTCTTCCAACTGATGCGGTTGTTGCTCAGTATTCAACAACCAAGCCACACTGGCTTCAAAATCATTAAATGTTTCTGCTAAGCGTGGGTCACGGTAGCTATAGAAACGGAAAGAACAAGCGTTACCGTCATAACTTGCACCCCCACCGTAAGCTCCACCTTTTTCACGGATTGCGCTATGTAAGAAACCATTACGTAAATATGCTGCCAATACCATGAGTGGCGCTGCATCAGCGTGTGCAACATCTACCGCTGGGTATGCAGATGCACAGAACTGTACATTGGCTTGAATTAACCATGCTTCATTTGCATGGTTATTGACCTGTTCAACAGCTTTAAGCGCAACGCTATGCTGAGGAACATCTAACTTGTCCCAAACATTTTGCACTTCTTCAACCAAACGGTCTGACTGATGTTCTTCACAGACCAATAAGAACTGTTTTGGTGCTTGTAAAAGTTTCAAATGAATCGCTTTTAATTCATTGATTAAATCATCATAAGCTGCTGCATCTTTTTCAATTCGACCGACCAAATCGCCTAACCAATTTAATGCACCTAAGCCTGTATTATGATAGTCACGTTGCGCTAAAGCGCTGTGGTTACGTCCCGCAATTTGCATAGCATAACTATGCCCTGAACCCGAAAGACGCGATGCCCAACGCGTTTTACGTTGCTGTAATAACTCAATGATTCGATCTTTCTCATCAAAGCGGAGTTGTTCAAACGCCAACTTTAACAAAGCAATACTATCAAAATTACTCACCAACGATTTAGTGGTCAAAGTTAACCATGCACTAATCTTGTGTTTATCATCGACTTTAGAGCGTAAAGATGCCCCCATCCCCAAACCACCACTCACTGCAGTTTGCAGTTGTTGTAGTTGAAGATAGTCATACTGCCCCGCACCAACTTCACCCATCAAAATAGATAACAAGTTAAAGTATGGTGATTGCACCACCTCTTGCGGAATTTCAATCAGCACCTGATTGTAGTAAATACCATTCGTACCCGCATGATAAAGGTTTAACGGGTAATCAATACGGTTTGAGATAATCTCACGCAATTGCCCTTGTACAATTTGTAGTTCCACAGGTACATCTTCTAAACCTACTTTTGGCAGAAGGTTAAGATCATCTGGTGTATCTTGGCGAACTTTCAATGCTTCAGTTTGCGCCTGAATTTCTGCTTTTTCAGCATCTGTCAGTTGAGCACCTATGGCTGCTAAACGCGCTTTTTCTGCCGCCGCTTCTACCGCAGATTTGTTTGCGTCAGGCACTAAAGTCATTTGGACACGATGAGGGTTATCAATCAAATGTGTTTTGATCAAGTTTGATAACCACATTGGATCTTTCAATTCTTCTTTCACTGCAGCAATCGCTGAGTCTACATCCCACACTGTGATTGGATCACTGTGGTGAATAACACTACCTAAACCATTTAAAATGAGGCTTAGACCATACGGCATGCCATCACCATTGATTTCACGTTGATGTAATTCAATTTGATGTAAAATCGCATCGACCATGTTTTGATCGACAGGTTTCGAAGCCACATCTTCTAAAACTTTAAATACACCTGCTTTAAACTCTGCGGCATGCTCAGGGTTTGAACCTTGTACGCCACAGTAGAAGGTCATTTCATAGTTAGAGTCATCTACACCCATAATTGGGCCTGTAGACTGCGCATAACCGCAAGTCTCTAAATAATGGCGTAGCGGAGAAGCTGAATCTTCCAACAATACACCTTCTACAAGGCGCATTCCTAAGCGCAGTTTGATCTCACTGGCTTTAGGCAATAACCACGAAATAATATGGTAAGTCTTGTCTTTTAAATCTTCTGCGTCCACTGCATAAGTTTCAGTCACTTCAAGTGGTGCAGTCAAACGACGCTCTTCTTTAGAAAAGAGCGTTTCACCTTTTGAAAACTTCGCCAATGCCAAAGTTTCAAATTGTTCTTGTAAGTTGTAGGCAGATTCATTACCAAAGGTCATAAAAACTGCATTACTTGGATGGTAGTGTGACTTATAGAAACGCACTAACTCATCGTAAGTTAAATCTGGAATATCTTTAGGGTCCCCACCTGAATTATAGTGATAGGTGGTTTCAGGAAATAAGTGATGTGCTAACTGATGATATAACTGATCTGAGGGTGAGCTCATCGCTCCTTTCATTTCATTAAAAACCACACCTTTATATACTGGCTCACCATTTTCAAGCTCAATACGAATACCTTCTTGCGCAAAATCTAATGGATTCAAATTAGCAGCAAAAGCAGCATCTAAATACACTTCAAGCAAATTCTGGAAATCTTTTTTATTCTGTGTCGCAAATGGATACGCTGTCCAATCCGCAGCAGTAAAGGCATTCATAAAGGTATTTAATGAACGACGAATCATTAAAAAGAATGGATCACGCACTGGGAATTTTTCTGAACCACACAATGCTGTGTGTTCTAAAATATGTGCTTCACCTTTTGAATCCATGGGCTGAGTACGAAAAGCCACCAAGAACACATTTTCATCATGATTAGTCGCAAGATGATAATGTACCGCACCAGTCACTTTATGCTGGTATTCAGTCACTAAAATATCTAAGGCTTCAACATGGTGTTGACGAATCAACTGAAACGCTGGATGTACAGTTTGAGAAATAGTTTCAGTCACATCTACAGTCATGTGCGCTCCTAATAATCTTTTAAATAAAACTGAAATGATTATAGCTTTAGTTTGAGCCATAATTCACGTATAAACCCGAGTATTTTATTCAGGTCTAGAACCATACACAGTAACACACTACGCATCGTATCTATTCAAGTAAATAACTGAAAACTAAATTAAATATTTAAAATAATTATAGCTTGGATTATTTTCGACCCAAACATAGTTCTGTTTTTGATAGAAATCTGCTGCCAAACGTGTATCAGTTTGTAAGCAGAGCGCTGAAAAATTAGGCTTGGCTTTATTTTCTAAATACGCCAACAAGTCTTTTCCTACTCCATGACGTCTATATTTGGGATGTACGTAAAAACGTCGCACTCGTCCAATTCGACTTCTTTGTCCTTCTTCTTCGCGTTGCTGGTTTAAACCACCACAACCAATTAACTTATCACCATCGTATGCAATTAATAAAAACTCACCTTCGTCTTTAAACTGATTTTGGCCATTTGCATATTCGTCAATGAGACGCTGAACAACATTCACTCCTTCCTTATTTGCCAACTTGAGTAAAGTCTCAATTTGAGCAGGTAATTGTTCAGCTTCTTTAATGATGAGTTCCATTTTCTATCTATTACCTAACACTGGTTTTGCCTATTAAACAATAAAACACAATCAATTAGGTACAATCTTGAATTTTATTCACAAAACTTCTGCAATCCTGAGCATTGGTGTAAACTTAGTGTTTTATTTTAGATGTGATTGAACGACATGACCTCTGTTGATCTTTTTGCAATTGGTAATGCGCTGATTGACCAAGAATTTAAAGTTTCTGATGAATTTCTTACGCAACACAACCTGCAAAAAGGAACCATGCAACTCACCGATGGTGATCAACAAGCAAATTTATATACTCAACTTAAACAGTCCGAAGTATATAAAGGTCAGGCTTCAGGTGGTTCTGCTGCCAATACAACCGTAGCGTTTAGCGCACTTGGCGGTACAGCATTTTATGGTTGCCGCGTAGGTAATGATGAATTAGGTAAAATTTATTTAGATGGCTTAAATGAAGCTGGTATTCAAACAACAGCTAAATCAGTCAGTGAAGGTGTAACAGGAACTTGCATGGTCTTGGTCAGTCCTGACTCAGAACGTACTATGCAAACCTACCTAGGCATTACCGCAGAACTTTCTGCAGAACAAATTGATTTTGAGCCATTAAAAACTGCACAGTGGCTCTATATCGAAGGTTATTTATCTACCAGCGCTACAGCACGTGCAGCAGTTAAACAAGCCCGAGAAATTGCACGTGCTCATGGAGTCAAAATTGCATTAACGCTGTCTGATCCAGCCATGGTGCAATATGCGCGTGAAGGTTTAAATGAATTGTTAGATGATGGCGTAGATTTACTCTTCTGTAATCAACAAGAAGCTATGATGTATACCGAAACCACCACAGTTGAAGATGCATTGGCTAAATTGAAGCTACATAGTAAATACGTTGTAATTACATTAAGCGCAGAAGGTGCGATTATTTCATCTGAACAAGAAACCATTCGTGTATCTGGTCGTGCTGTGACTGCGGTTGATGCCAATGGTGCTGGCGATGCATTCGCTGGTTCATTCCTATATGCATTGAACACAGGTGATAATTTACAGACTGCGGCAGAACTTGCGATCTTGATTTCCAGTGAAGTGGTTTCACAGTTTGGTCCACGTCTAGCCAATCAAGACTATGCACAATTGCTAACAAACTTTCAAAAGAAGGAATGTGCCTAATGCATAAACTTTGTGTGACCGAAGATATTCCAGAGCGTGAAGCACGTGCTTTTGAAACGCCAAATGGTGATACGATTTTTATTACACAACGAGATGGTGCTTTTTTTGCCTATCAAAATGTTTGCCCACACTTACAAGTAGAACTTGAATTTCTAGAAAATCAGTTCCTTGACCGTGACCAAGAATATATTGAATGCTCGACTCATGGTGCACTCTTTACCGTAGAAACTGGCGAATGTATCTCTGGTCCTTGTTTAGGTCAGTCACTTGAAAAGGTCGAGATAACTGTGCATTCTGATGGCGGAATCTACTTACCTGAATAACCTATGGAATTTGCCATGCTTGAGTTAATACACGATATAAATTTAATGCCGTTTCATTTAAGTTTATTGGCCCTTGTATTACTCAGCTTGGTAGAAACCATTGGTTATTTTCTACATATCCGACCAAGCCAGTTTTTTAAGCGTGTTATCCCACAAAAACTCGCAGAAGCCCCCTTACTCAACGTAAAGTTTTCTAAAATCTTAATTTTAGTCTTTCTGTTAATGAATTTTAGCTTCTCAGGTTATTTCCTTCAGTTTAGTTATTTCGCACAGCAAGAGCATTTTTTACCCGCATATTATGTCATTCTCCCTGCATTAATTATTGCGATATTCTTTACTGTATTTATGATTCACTGTCTGGATCAGGTGATTAAACCTACGCAAATGCAACTCCAGTCTAATTTGTTAGGTAGACTCGCAACGATTTCAAGTGGTAATGCTCGCCCCGGTTTTTCCGCCCAAGCTCGCGTTAGAGATGAATATGGTCAATTACACTACATACAAGTAGAACCAGAATTTGGCGAGTTGGAATTTCAATCTCAAATTATTTTAATTCGCATTAAACACTCGCATTACATCGCCAAAAAAATTTCAAGATCAAATGAGCTTTTCTCAAATGAAATGCAGAAATAAATTTCGGAACTTTGATTCACTTCCAACCAATCTAAATGATATCGAGGGGTCAAATCGTCTTTATTGATAAATTCATCGCTGATTTCCTACAATGTAGTTTTGCTCACAATCCAATCCAATCCAATCCAATCCAATCCAATCCAATCCAATCCAATCCAATCCAATCCAACACTCTACGACATAGATACACCTGTATTTTCATTTTTTCAGAAAAATAAATAAACCTTCCTCATCCCACCCAATTGAGTGTATATTTATTGTTCAATTATCAATATCAATGAGAATTAGTTAATAAATCTAAAATTTAATCCAACTTATTTAGTACAGTTTAATAATTAATCCATTTTTAAATAGACCAAAATACTTTGTTTTAATATTTTTGAAATATAAGCATTTTAGTCAGATTTAATTTAATTAAATTACAACTGTTTTAGTCTGAAATAAACCATGTAAATTAGAATAAAAATAATACACTGTGATTCATAAAATATTGATTTATATCAAATTAATAATATATTTCTATTTTAATTGTATTTCCTATTTATTTTTTGTATGAAATTGTTTAATAATATTAATCATGTTTCAAAACAGGCTTATTCCCATGAGCTTAGTTCCAAAAGATTTTAATCAACGCCTAGTCCGTGAAATAACGATCATATTAATAATTAAGGTCGTTATCCTACTCACGATTAAACACATCTGGTTTGATGCACCGACTATTCCCAAAAACTTTGACAATCAAGTTGCTGAGCGTATTGCTGGCAGTCCATCCCAAATCAAGGAGACACGTTGATGATTTCTGAAAGCGTGGTCGATCTTTCGCGGTTTCAATTTGCAATGACCGCGATGTATCACTTTATTTTTGTTCCACTAACTCTTGGTTTAGCTTTTATTCTTGCCATTATGGAAACGACTTACGTCATTTCTGGTAAAGAAATCTATAAAGATATGACCAAATTCTGGGGGAAACTCTTCGGTATTAACTTTGCACTCGGGGTAACAACAGGGTTAACGATGGAATTCCAGTTTGGTACAAACTGGGCGTACTACTCACACTATGTAGGCGATATCTTTGGTGCACCATTGGCAATTGAAGGTCTCATGGCTTTCTTCTTAGAATCTACCTTTATTGGCTTATTCTTCTTTGGTTGGGATCGACTTTCCAAAGTTCAGCATTTAGGTGTGACGTGGTTGGTTGCTCTAGGTTCTAATATGTCAGCCCTGTGGATTCTTGTTGCTAACGGCTGGATGCAAAACCCTGTTGGTTCTAAGTTCAACTACGAAACCATGCGTATGGAATTGGTCGATTTTGGCGCACTCATTTTCAACCCAGTTGCACAGGTTAAGTTTGTACACACCGTTTCAGCAGGTTATGTAACTGGCGCTATCTTTGTATTGGCAATTTCAAGTTATTACCTACTTAAAAAGCGTGATATTCCATTTGCACGTCGTTCATTTGCGATTGCAGCTATCTTTGGCTTAGCATCAACACTTTCTGTAATTTTACTCGGAGATGAGTCTGGTTATGAGTTAGGTGATGTTCAAAAAACCAAACTTGCCGCAATTGAAGCAGAATGGGATACACACCCTGCACCTGCACCATTTACGCTGTTTGGTATTCCAAATAAAGAAACCATGACCACAGACTATGCAATTAAAGTTCCTTATGTCATGGGTATTATTGCAACACGCTCGACAACTAAAGAGGTAACAGGTATTAAAGACCTCTTAGTTCAACACGAGAATCGTATTCGCAATGGTATGGTTGCATATTCTCAACTTGAAAAGCTTCGTGCAGGTGACACATCTCCTGAACTTAAAGCTGCTTTTGAGCAATCTCAAAAAGATTTAGGCTACGGTCTACTTTTGAAAAAATATACACCGAATGTTGTAGATGCGTCTGAAGATCAAATCAAATCTGCCGCGTTAGATACTATTCCACATGTACCAAGTTTGTTCTGGGCATTCCGTGCAATGGTAGCATCTGGTTTCTTAATGTTATTACTATTTGTTTTAGCAACTTTTGCAGTAGCAAAACGCAATGCCGAAAACAAACCATGGTTACTCAAGTTTGCTCTTTTAGCTTTACCACTTCCGTGGGTTGCTGCACAAACAGGTTGGTACGTTGCTGAAGTTGGTCGTCAACCATGGACGATTGGTGAAGTATTACCTACACACTTGTCAGCATCTAGCTTAAGCACTGGTGATGTATGGGGTTCTATCGCTGCTTTAGCTGCGTTCTATACTGTACTTTTGATTATTGAAATGTATTTAATGATCAAATTCTCCCGTCTTGGTCCAAGTTCGCTTCACACAGGTAAATACCATTTTGAAAAACTTGAAGCAGCTCGCAATGAGGAGACTCAAGCATGATCGAATATGAATTACTCAAAATTATCTGGTGGGTTTTAGTCGGTGTCTTGCTGATTGGTTTTGCCCTCACCGATGGCTTCGATATGGGCTCTATGGCAATCATGCCATTTGTAGGTAAAACAGATGAAGAGCGACGCGCAGCAATCAATACGATTGCTCCGCACTGGGACGGCAACCAAGTTTGGTTTATTACAGCAGGTGGTGCTTTATTTGCTGCTTGGCCTATGGTGTATGCGACAGCCTTTTCTGGCATGTACTGGGCATTATTGCTGGTTCTATTTGCCTTATTTCTACGGCCAGTAGGTTTTGACTATCGATCTAAACTCGAAAATACCAAATGGCGTACATCTTGGGATTGGGGATTATGTATCGGTGGTGCAGTACCTGCTCTAGTCTTCGGTGTGGCCTTTGGCAATATGTTCTTGGGGGTACCGTTTACACTTGATGAGACTGTACGTTCGACCTACACAGGCAGCTTCTTTGCACTACTCAATCCATTTGCTTTAGTTTGCGGTATTGTAAGTTTATCCATGCTTTGCGCACATGGTGGTGCATGGCTTATGCTACGTACAGATGGTGATTTAAGAAAGCGCTCTGCTAAAGCGACACAATTGATGGGCATTGTTTACCTTATCTGTTTCTTGGGTGCTGGCGCTTGGTTGTATTTTGGCGGAATCGAAGGTTATACCTTAGTTACTCCATTTGACACCAATGGTGCAGCAAACCCATTAGCAAAAGAAGTTATTACCAATGCCAATCATGGTTGGATGAACAACTACTCGACTTATCCAATCACCATGATTGCCCCAATTACAGGGATCTTAGGTGGTTTGATTGTGGTACTTGCAGCAGGCAAAAACAAAGCGGGTTTTAGCTTCTTAGGTTCAAGTTTAGCGGTTGTAGGTGCAATTTTAACAGCAGGTTTTGCTTTGTTCCCATTCCTCATGCCGTCAAGTATCAATCCTATTGCAAGCTTGACCATGTGGGACGCTGTTTCAAGTCAAACTACGCTTACTGTGATGACGATTGCTGCATGTATTTTTGTACCACTTATTTTGTGCTACACCACTTGGTGCTACTACAAAATGTGGGGCGTTATTACCAAAAAACATATTCAAGAGAATTCACATAGCCTGTACTAAGGCGATGCTAAGGAGAATAAATTATGTGGTATTTTGCATGGATTCTCGGTATTTTGATGGCATGCTTTGCTGGTGTTCTCAGTGCCCTATATATCGAGCATCATCAAGATTTAGATGAGGAATAAAGCATGACTGACGTAGCAATGACAACAGAACAGCCAAAAAAACCAAATAAGTTTGTAATGGCAGTGTCCTTTTTGTTGGCATTGCCTCTCGCAGCGGTCTTGTTGATCCACCCAAGTGCAATGTTAGATGCCAATGGTGAATATAGTCACCGCGCCATGATGTTTATCATGATTGGTATTTCAGGTGGTTTCATTTACGGCGTAGGATTTATCCCTCGCTTTTGGCTCTGGAAGTGGTTATTTAGCCCTTTCATTGCTTGGCCCCTGATGTTATGGGGATATTACACTTGGTTCCTTGCCTAATAAAAAAGCCCTCATTATGATGAGGGCTTTTTTATGAACTAAAACATTAACTGACATGCTTAATTAATTGTTGTAATTCAATATTTAATAATGGCTTTCCGACGTTAGCATCAATCGGATATGGCTTCCGCACCTGAGTTAAACTATAGCCCCGACGCTGATAATAAGCGATAAGCTCAGAACGAATATCAAGTACATACATCATATACAATCTAAGATTAGGTTGTATTAGCAAAGCCTGCGTTTCAGCGAATGATAAAATCACCCGGCCCACACCTGCATTTTGAAAGACAGGATCTACACAAAAAGTACCTATTTCCACTTCTTCCGCATTAAACGCCAAACCAATACATCCGATTAAGGATGTTGTAGAAATAACATCATCAACTTCAGCAACATATAGATGATAATTATCATCCATCAAAGCCTGTTGTAATTGCAGTTTATTAATTCTTTGCCCCGACACATAATCTGCTTCATTGGTCCAGCTCTGGATAGGATTTTCGCGATAAGCTAAATTAATTAAATGTAATAGACGGTCTAAATCGGTTAATTCCGCTTTACGAAACTTTAATGATTGCATAAATCTAGCCTTAAATATTTTCAAGATTTTGGTGTGAGAAATTGTTTTATAGCAAGCGATCTATTTCTGGAATTTATAATTACTTTCTATGCTTAGGCTATTTAAAATTAAATAAAAAACCAGTTCATGTGAACTGGTTTTTTTGATGCAAATTATTTTGGTTCAATCGGTGCAAATGGTGCGATTACATCGGCATTCTGTGCACGGTGACGCATGAAATGATCCATCAACACTATCGCAAACATGGCTTCTGAAATTGGTGTAGCACGCACACCAACACATGGATCATGGCGTCCTTTTGTAAGGACATCAGTGTTTTCACGATCAATATTAATGGTTTTACCAGGTGTGGTAATACTTGCAGTAGGTTTAAGTGCAATCGCAACTCGAATGGTTTGACCGCTGGAAATACCACCCAGAATTCCGCCAGCATGATTTGCCAAGAAACCATCTGTGGTTAATTCGTCACGTGTTTCATGCCCAAACTGTTCTGCTACAGCAAAACCATCGCCAATTTCAACCCCTTTCACGGCGTTAATTGACATCATGGCATGGGCAATATCCGCATCTAAACGATCAAATACTGGCTCCCCCCAACCCACTGGAACATTTTCAGCCAAAATTTCTAATTTTGCACCACAGCTTGTACCTTGCTCGCGTAAAGAAGTCACCAAGGCTTCAAAACGTGACACTGCATCGACATCGCCACAGAAAAATGGATTATTTGGAACTTCATTCCAATCTAACTTTTCTGCTTTTTCAGTACCAATTTGAGTCACATGACCACGGATTAAAATTCCGAATTTTTCAGCAAGGTATTTCTTCGCAATAGCTCCCGCAGCAACACGCATCGCTGTTTCACGCGCGCTAGAACGACCACCACCACGATAGTCACGAAAACCGTACTTTTGTGTATAAGTGTAGTCCGCATGCCCTGGACGGAAAGTTTGCGCGATATTGCCATAATCCTTAGATTTTTGATCTGTGTTGCGGATTAATAAACCAATCGGTGTACCTGTAGTTTTACCTTCAAAAACCCCTGAAATAATTTCAACTTCATCAGGTTCTTTACGTTGCGTGGCAAATTTCGAGGTTCCTGGTTTACGACGATCTAAATCTTTTTGCAAATCTTCAGCAGAAAGCTCAAGCCCCGGTGGAACGCCGTCCACAATTGCCATCAAGCCTACACCATGAGATTCACCACAGGTCGTTACACGGAAGAGTTGTCCAATACTATTACCTGCCATGTTCACAACTCCTTATGCTTGAACAGATTGAATGAATAAATCACGGAATTGGCGACATTGTGCGGCTGTTAAAGCAAAGATGCCTGAACCACCCTTTTGGAATTTCAACCAATGGAAATCGATGGTATTGAAGTTTTGTTTCATCGCCCATTCAGAATTACCAACTTCGATAACAATTAAACCATTTTCTGTTAAGTAGTCTGCGGCTTGTGCCAACATTTTACGCACTAAATCAAGGCCATCTTGTCCAGCAGCCAAAGCCAACTCTGGTTCATGGCGGAATTCATCGGGTAAATCTGCCATGTCTTCCGCATCCACATACGGTGGGTTCGATACAATTAAGTCATACTGATTTTCAGCAGGAATTTTAGCGAACAAATCTGACTCTAATAACGCAACTTGATATTGTTTGTCATGATGTTCGGCATTAATTGAAGCAACTTCTAATGCTTCTTTTGAAATATCGGTTGCATCCACTTCCGAATCTGGGAATGCATAAGCCAAAGCAATTGCGATACAACCTGAACCAGTACACATATCTAAAATGCGTTGCGGTGTTTTAGGCTGAGTATTGACAGGAAGATTATTGTCCGCTGCACGCATTTCACCATTTTCATCTAAACAGTAAGGTGCAAAACGGTTTTCAATGAGTTCAGCAATTGGCGAACGCGGAATAAGTACACGCTCATCCACATAAAATGGCTTATTAAAGAAATACGCCAAATTCAATAGATATGAAGTGGGTACTTTTTCATTAATACGGCGTTCAAGCAATTGTAGGAATTCTGCTTTTTCACTTGCTAATAATTTTGCATCTAAAATTTCTGGATCAGCATTCCAGTCTAAAGATAACGTCTGTAATACTAATGCTGAGCTTTCAGCAAAAAAGTCTTCTGTACCTTGACCTAAGTGTGCATCGTATTGACGTAATGCTGTTACCCCAAAACGGATAAAATCACGAATAGTGGTAAGGGTTTCAGCGGCTTCCTGTAAATGTTCAGGGCTAATAGTCGGTCGATCCACTTAAGGCGTCTCCAAGGTCAAAATCATAAAAAACGGCTTATGATACCTTGTTTTGCCTGATTTTATAATGCTTAACTGTGTTTCTTCTCTATTTCATTCCATTTTTCAATCACCTGCAATTTCATTAAAATTCAATCTATATAAGACCACTGGATAGATTTAATATCCAAACTTGCCCCTTAATAAACGGATACAAAACTTTAACCGTTCTCGCCAAAAGCAACTTGAATTAGGGACTTTAGAGACTTATAAATAGCTCATTATTTACTCCTTTTCTTGATATGAGCTATAAACACAACAATCTTATGGCGATGCGCCAAAACTATTGGAGCAATGAATCGCCCGATATTCTTTCTGAAAAATTATTTTTAATGCAACAACTCTCAGAACATCAGGTTTTTAACAGCCCTACTCTAGATGATGCTAAATATTTATTTTTCAGCCTACCCAGTATTGTGATTGTTAAAGGTTATGCACATGGTTTTACCCACATTAGCGTGCAAAACATGATTACGACCTATATCCAAAACCATAAGGTGCAACTCTCGAACAAAGAAGCACTGAAAATAAAATTTCACCTCTAAACAGAATGGTCTGATTCTGCATAAATTTAGATGCAGTTCTAAAAAAACCGCGTCATTCAGCAAGTTGAACTTTTTTAATACGTGAAGACACGTTAATATCCGTTACAATTAACTTTTCTGTGAATTGCTGATTAAGGATTGCATTGAATGTCAGATCAGAATGATAAGCTCAAACAACTTAAAACCTCCTCTATGGATCGTCGCTTATCTATTGCAAAAGCATCCTTACTGGCGGGAACTCGTTGGGCGGCATCCAATGCGACATCAATGTTCTCTAGTGAAGCTGAAAAAGAAAAAAAACGTAAACAAGCCATGAAAGAGCAAGCGAACTATTTAGTTGCTGAAATTGGCAAACTAAAAGGTTCGATTGTAAAGATTGGACAAATGATGGCGCTATATGGCGAACATTTCTTGCCAGAGGAAATTACTCAAGCTCTAAACACCCTAAACAACCAAACCGTTGCACTGGCGTGGCCTGCGATTAAGCAGCATTTAGAGCAACAACTGGGTGATAAAATTCATGAACTGACTATTGATCATGAGCCACTTGGGACGGCTTCATTGGCACAAGTCCATCGTGCAACACGTAAATCGGACGGATTAGAACTGGTATTGAAAATTCAATATCCAGGGGTTGCTGATGCAATTGATTCCGATATGAGCTTGTTTAAAAACATGCTCAAATTGACGCGGATGGTGCCACAAACCCGAGAATTTGATCAGTGGTTTGATGAAGTACGTGAAATGATGCATCGTGAAGTAAGTTACGACATTGAAGCAGCAACCACTAGACGTTTTGCTGAACGATTGAAAGATGATCCGCGTTATATCGTGCCTGAAATTATTGATGAATTTTGTACTGACCAAATTTTATGCATGACATTTGAACGTGGTGTGCCGATTAACAGCCCTGTGATGCTCTCCTTACCACAAAATCGTCGTAATCTTTTAGGTGAAGCTTCTTTAGAAATTGCGGTACGTGAGATTTTTGAATGGGGTGAAATGCAAACCGATCCTAATTTTGGCAACTATTTAGTTCGCTTAGGAGATGGTGAACAGCAACCTGACCAAATTGTCTTACTCGACTTCGGTGCCATTCGTCAATTCGATCAACACTTACTCAGTGTGGCCCGTAATCTTATTTATGCGGGTTATCAGCATGATCCACAAGCAATGGTGAATGCAATGACTGGATATGAGTTTTTTGACTCAATTCCGCAAAGTATTAAACCTGATATGGCAAAAGTTTTCTTATTAGCAACCGAAGCATTTAGCTGTCCTGCCAATAACAAAGATTTGCCTGCTGGTGTGATGGATGAGCATTACCGCTACGACTGGAAAAAAAGTTTGTTACATAGCCGCGTGATGCAACAAGCATCTAAATCAATGGCTTCCCGTTATTTCAGTGTTCCACCAAAAGAATTTATGTTTATTAGTCGCAAATTTATCGGGGCATATACCTTTATGACCGTGATTGATGCCAAAACCAATGTCCGTGACATGATCAAATCTTTTATTTAATTTACTCAGACTAGAATGGCAACTTTGTCATTCTAGTCAATACACACCCCATTTCGAAAATTCAACTATAAATCTTCATAATATAAATCAGTATCTTAAACCAAATCCAACTACTAGATTACCGTTTATCTTTGACAATTGAGTATGTCAACAATGACATAGTTTTTTATATAACGTCATGTCAGCATAAAAATAGCAATTATGCTCATATGGAACGAAAAATAATGACAAATATGGTCAATAAGGCACAAGGATTAGGTTTATCGCTGATTACAAAAATTGCTGGAAGCGACGTTCTGGATCAACTTAAGCTTAGAAAATTCTTAGAAAAATCATTATATCAAGGCTCTAAAACCAGTTTTAAAGCCCTAAGCAAAACACAAAAGGTTTTTAATGGTGCGGAGCCTCATACTAAACAACGCCTACCTAGTCAGCAAAAATCTCTGTTCGACCTCAGCTTAACCGCAGAACAGCAGATGACCTGTGATGCCATGAGTCAATTTGCGACAGAAGTTCTCTACCCACTTGCCCATCAAGCCGACCATCAAGAACAATTCCCTCAGCAACTCTGGGCACACGTTGATGAATTAGGCTTAAATTATTATGCATTACCTGAATCTTTTGGGGGTGTTGCCACTGAAAAAGACATCATCAGTCATATCTTAATTGCAGAACACTTGGCCAAAGGCGATTTCAGCCTAACAGCAGGAATGCTCTCAACGTTTAGTGTAATTAATGCCATAACACAATGGGGTTCCGAACAGATACAAAAACGTTATTTATCTGCATTTGCTGAAGATAGTGAAGTCAGAGCCAGCTTTGCTGTCCAAGAAAATACACCTGCATTCAATCCAATGCAGCTTAAAACCAAAGCCCTCAACAATGATGGTCAAATTTATTTAAGTGGTGAAAAAACATTGGTAATGCTGGGTGAAACCGCCGATGTATTTCTTGTAACTGCTGAATTTCAAGGTCGACCAGATGTATTTGTGGTGAAACGTGATACTTCTATTCGTGCTCAGAAAAATCCTGCAATGGGTTTAAAAGCCACGGAAACCATGACTTTACAGTTTAATCAAACTCCAGCTGAACGCTTAGGAGATGATGACTTTGATTACACAGCTTTTATAGATCTAGGAAATCTTATGTGGTGTGCCATGGCCGTAGGCACTTGTGAAGCAGTTAAACAATACTGTATTCGCTATGCCAATGAACGAACAGCTTTTGGTGAACCGATTTCTCATCGTCAAAGCGTGGCTTTTATGATTGCAGATATGGCGATTGAAATTGATGCCATGCGTATGTTGGTGTTGAATGCTGCAAGTTTGGCAGAAGCAGGTAAACCTTATCATCGTGAAGCATATCTTGCTCGTCTACTCTGCGCTGAAAAATCCATGAAAATTGGTACAGACGGCGTGCAAATTCTAGGTGGTCATGGTTTCACCAAAGAACATCCCGTAGAACGTTGGTACCGTGATTTACGTGCTACGGCGATCTTACATTCAGGTTTACACGCTTAAAAGAATAAAATAAAGGTATCGATTATGAACTTACAAAACCCTAAAAAATTTAAAATTTTACTCGACCAAGCCCATGAAGTTGCATTAAATGTATTACGTCCAATTTCACGCAAATACGACAAAGCCGAACATGCCTACCCAAAAGAACTGGATATGCTCGCATCCTTACTCGATGGCATGAATGACGGCGGTGAAGGCATTAACGCTGGAGCTGCGGTAGGAAAACGCGGTTCACAAGATGACAGCAATAAAAATGGCGTCAATATGTCTACAGCATTGGGCATTATCGAAATGTGTTATGGCGATACAGGGCTGTTACTGTCTATGCCACGTCAGGGACTTGGCAATTCAGCGATTGCTGCCGTTGCGAACGATGAACAATTGGAGCGCTTCAAAGGCACATGGGCTGCAATGGCAATCACCGAACCCAATTGTGGTTCTGACTCTGCTGCTATTCGCACCACAGCCACTAAAGATGGTGACGACTACATCTTAAATGGTGAAAAAATATTTGTGACTTCTGGCGAACGTGCCGATTCTGTTGTGGTCTGGGCGACACTGGATAAAAAACTTGGTCGTGCTGCCATCAAATCTTTTGTAGTACCAAAAGGTACAGCAGGTATGACAGTTGAACGACTGGAACACAAACTCGGAATTAAAGCATCTGATACTGCCGTGATTCGTTTTGACCAATGTCGTGTCCCTGCGGAAAACTTACTCGGCAATGCCGAAATTGATGTCGCAAAAGGCTTTGCTGGGGTGATGGAAACTTTTGATAACACGCGTCCTTTGGTCGCTGCAATGGCTATTGGATGTGCCAAAGCCTCTTTAGAACGCATCAAAGAAATTTTTCAGGATCAACTTGATTCAAACTATGCCACCCCTTATTTGCAATGTTCCAACCTAGCAGCTCAGATTTATAAAATGGAAGCAGAATGGGAAGCCGCACGTCTGCTCATGTTAAAAGCTACGTGGATGGCAGACAATAAAAAACCAAACTCTAAAGAGGCTTCTATCGCAAAAGCCAAAGCAGGTCGTGTTGGCAATGACATTACATTAAAGTGTGTGGAACTTGCCGCTTCTGTTGGTTATAACGAAACAGAGCTTTTAGAGAAATGGGCACGTGATTCTAAAATCTTGGACATTTTTGAAGGTACGCAGCAAATCCAACAGCTCATTATTGCACGGCGCGAACTGGGTAAAAGCTCAAGTGAGTTAAAGTAAGCCCTATCCGCTTAAAAACACCCTTACAAATGATGGATTATTTGTTATAACAATCCATCATTTAAATACTTTACTTATCCAATGTTTCAAATTCGTACACTCCAAGAACAAGATAATCCTGCAATTGCCCAAATTATTCGTGAAGTGTCCAAAGAATTTGGCCTTGCGCCTGAATCTGGCTTTGCTGTTGCAGACCCTATTTTAGACAATTTATATCAAGTCTATAGTCAGCCGAATGCACAGTATTGGGTAATTGAAAATGCACAAGGTCAAATTTTAGGTGGTGGTGGACTTTCGCCGCTTAGTGGCGATCATGCGACGCTTGAAATTCAAAAGATGTATTTTTTACCTGAAATTAGAGGCTTAGGCTTTGCCAAGCAAATCTTAGAACAATGTTTCGAATTCGCTTCAGCGCGAGGCTATCGTTCCTGTTATTTGGAAACAACCGAATCTTTATGGCAAGCGGTCAAACTTTATGAAAAGTTGGGCTTTCAACACCTATCAACACCCAAAGGTCATACGGGCCATAGCCATGCCTGTGAAATCTGGATGGAAAAACCACTTTAAAATACGCACAAAATGACATCAATCCTACTGAATTGATGTCATTTCTTACTCAATTTTAAATGATGTATAAATCATTATGAGTTCAGTAATTTGTCTATCACACCAAATTTCTTAAAAATCTTCGCTCTACGCTTAGGATGAATATTGGCTTTATTTAAGTCACCGCCATAATGTTTAAATACACGCTTATCCATCATTTTGAACCATAAAGGTGGGATCATGGCAGGTAAAAGCATACTCGCATAGCCACTTGGCAGCTCTGGTGCTTCATCGAAATGTCGCAAAGCTTGGAATGGTCGAGTTGGATAAGCATGATGATCTGAATGGCGTTGCAATTGATATAAGAACAAATTGGTCACAATGTTATTGTTATTCCAACTATGCTCAGGCATGGTTCGCTCATATTTGCCATTTTCATCTTTCTGGCGCAACAAACCATAGTGCTCAATATAGTTAATAATTTCAAACAAGCTAATGCCATATAAAGATTGTGTGAGTAAATATGGCGTAATACCTGCACCAAACATTTTAATCATGCTGGCATGAAATGTGGCACTCATTCCCCAGCCTTGTAACAACTCATTATCCTTAGACCAAAACGTCTTGCCTTTACGTTTCAAACGATTACTTTCAATTTCAATTGCAGATTTAAACGAGCCAATCACGGTTCTAGGTAAAAACTCATAAAAAGTTTCCCCCATACGCGAGGATGCAGGGTCTTCTGGTGTTGCCGCACGCTTATGATGCCCATACGGATGCTCAATACGAAAATGGTTATAGCCTGTCGGGACCAAGGCCAAATGTGACAGAATATGATCCAAGCGATCTGACTTATGGCTTAATTCATGGGCTGTATTGATTGCAATACCGTTAATTGCTCCCATAGAAACACCGAGTAAAATTTTATCCAATAAAGACGTCTCTTTACGTCCCACCAAATAACACGCATAAACATTGGCTGCATACTGAAGTGGAATAAAAGTTTTTACCAAACGCGCATAATAAGGATCTTGTTCTAGTAATTTCACATCTTCAGCAGAAGGGTTGTTTTGATCTTTACCAATGAATGCATCAATTGTAGGAATAATGACATGAAGCAATAAGGGGCCACCTAAAGCAAATGCCTTTTTTAATGGACGTGGTGCAAACTGATAGCCTGCTAAAATTCCCATGCCAATCACAGGTAAAGCGGGACTGATTGCCCATAAATAGCGTTTTTTATCTAAAGCCATCCCCGCTTTAACTGGAAGCAAAATCGAATCCTGTTCTGTTACTTTGACTGTTGCATTCATTTGCAAACCTTTCCTTCTTTTCTTGTTATGTATATATTTTCTTAATTCGTCCTCAAGCTACAGTAGTAACCGTCCATAAAAACTATGTAATCGTCCTTGGCTTAATTTGATAAACAATGACCTACAAACACATATGACAAACTGCTGATCATTGTATATTTCAGCAGATAAGAAAGAATGAAAAGACATGGATGCACTAAGTAAAATTTTTGATGATATTCATCTGAACAAATCGGAATACCTTTATTTGAAAGCGCAAGGAGACTGGTGTTTTCAATATCAAGACCAGAGTGCGATGGTGGCTTATGCTATGGTCACAGGTCATGCCATCATTCAATTAGATGCAACTACACAAGTTCAAGCACGTGCGGGCGATTTAATTTTAATCCCTTCAGGTCAAAGCCATACCGCCTTTAATACGCCAAACCCCTTGGTTGATACATTAAATATTACCCATCGTTTCGATGAAACTGGTGAAAAAAGTATTGAATTTGGCACGGGTGTAGGAAAACAGACTGTCATCTTAGCAATCCGCTGCCATATGGACAGTATCATGGCACGACCATTGCTCAATGCCTTACCCCACTCTATTCATCTGCATCAAATGAATGGACAAACGATTCCTGAATGGCTACAAATTGGCTTACAGTTTTTAGCGGTAGAAACGCTACAAGTCCAGCCAGGTCGTGACAAAATTTTAGATCATTTAGTGAGTATATTTTTTATTGAATGCGTTCGCGATTACATTTTACAACTGAGTGATAGCAACAACTGGTTAGCGGCACTCTCTCATCCAGAATTATCCAATGCCTTAGCAGCCATTCACGGGCAACCGCAACGCGCTTGGACGGTAGAAACACTAGCAGAGCAATGCTGTATGTCACGTTCCAAATTTGCTCAATTATTTAGTCAAATTGTGGGTGAAACGCCTCTTGCCTATTTGCAGCAACATCGGCTACGCATAGCATCACAATACCTAAGACAAGGACAATACACGATTCAACAAATTGCCCACTTGGTGGGCTATGCTTCCGAAACGGCATTCAGTCAAACCTTTAAAAAGCAGTTTGATCTAACACCCACTCAATACCGCCAACAATTTATGCAATAGCACAAATATGTCGCACGTTATAGCAAACTTAAAATGGCTTGTACGGGATCTTCACTATTGCCAGAAAGTAGCTGTTTATGCATGGTAATGTGCTGCATAACCTGAATTTGCGCCACTTCAATATTCATGAGTTTTTCGATTTCATACGCTAAGTTTTCTGGTGTTGCGTCGTTCTGAATCAATTCCTGAATCACTTTTTTGCCTGCAATAATATTTGGCAAAGAATAATAAGGAATCTTAATTAGCAATTTTGCAATGAAATAAGTTAAAGAATTGAGCTTATAAAAAGTGACCATCGGACGGTGTAACAGCATCGCTTCCAAAGTTGCGGTGCCTGAAGCCAAAGCCACAATATTAGCTGCATTCATCACCTGACGACCAATTTTAGACTCCGTGTCTGTATTTTCTAATAAATGCACTTTAGCGCGGAAAGCATCAGAATAATGTTGCAGTAAATGTTCAATTTGATGTTTACGTGCATCATTAATCGCTGGAATCAGAAATTCGTAGTCTGGGTATTTTTGGCTCAGAATTTCTCCTGCTTTGAGTACCAATGAACCTAAGCGTTCCACCTCTCCACGGCGACTGCCTGGTAATAACGCAATATGCTTATGATTCGTTGCCAAACCAAGTTCTTGCTTAGCTTCGACCAAATCATTTTTTAAAGGCAGTTGACTTGCTAATGGATGACCAACAAAAGCTGCTGGTACATCAAACCGTTTATAGAAAGCTTTTTCGAATGGAAATAAACACAGCACCAAGTCAATACTTGCCTTAATTCCATGCACACGTCCTTGTCGCCATGCCCAAACCGAAGGGCTGACATATTGCACAGTTTTAATCGGTAATTGTTTTTGTTTCAAACTTTTAGATAAACGCAAATTAAAATCAGGTGCATCTATACCGATAAAGATATCTACGGGTTGTTTCGTCCATTTTTCAACCAGACCATCACGTACTGCAAATAATTTTTTAATGTCTTTTAAGACCTCAACAATCCCCATAACCGATAAAATATCCATCGGATAGTCACTTTGAAAGCCTTCCGCAATCATTTGAGGACCACCAATTCCTTCAAACTCAGCATCAATTCCTTGTTCACGAAAACTGCGAATTAATTTGGCACCTAAAGTATCACCAGAAACTTCACCGACGACGATGCCTATTTTTAATTTTTTGTTGTTCAAGACTTTATGCTCTGTTCAAAGTTAAACGTCTCAATATTCTAGCATAGGCAATGCATTTGAAAAATTTAGGAAAATGGTTAAAGCGTAAAACTACACCACTTTCTAAATCTAATTTGACCATGAAGTCTTTTTAACTCATCTAGATTTACAATAGTTACACAATTGAACATTCTTAAATTTAAAAATAAACTTAATGCGAATCATTTACATTTTCAATCATCATGTTAAAGTCCCCCGCGTTATTTAAGTATTCCTTACTTGCTTTTACCATTGCACATATCAATCTTAGTTTTGCCCAAGATGATGTTACAACGCTGTCTACTATTCAGCTACGAGCCGATGTAACAACCAATCAAAGCTCCGAGGAAACCAAGGCGTACAAGGTTAAAAAAAGTAATAGCGCCACCAAACTGAATATTGATACACAAGAAACACCACAAACTGTAAATGTGGTGACACGTCAGCAAATTGATGATTTCGGCTTAAATTCAACACGCGAAGTATTAAAAAATACACCAGGGGTGACGGTTCTTAATCAGGAAACTGAACGAACCACTTATATGGCACGTGGGTTTGAAATCTCTAATATTCTGACTGACAGTGTTGGCTTCCCTCTTTCTAACTGGAACTATAACAATACCAATCCTGATACTTTCTTTTATGATCGAGTTGAAGTGATTAAAGGTGCCGATGCCCTTTCCAATGCCTTTGGTGACCCTAGCGCGACAATTAACAATATTCGCAAACGCCCAACCAAAGAGTTTCAAGCCAATGCAGGAATGAGTTATGGTTCATGGAATACTGAACGTTATGAAGCAGATATTTCTGGGTCTCTTACTCAAGATGGACGCGTTCGTGGCCGATTAATGGGCTATGAACAAATGGGGGATTCTTATTTAGATCGATATTCTTCTGAAAAAAATGGTTTTGCAGGAGTTATTGAAGCGGATCTGACAGATACGACCTTGTTAACTGTTGGTTATAGCCAAAATCAGAATAAACCAAATGCAAACAACTGGGGAGCTTTACCTTTACTTGGAGCAAATGGTCAACAACTGTCTTATGACCAAAAATACAATCCAAACCCAGACTGGGCACATTGGGACAATACTGCTCAAAATGCCTTTGTAGAGTTAAAACAAAAACTTGGAGATAAATGGGCTGCTAAACTTACCTATAACTACAATGATTTAGAACATAATAGCCGTTTACTCTATTATTACGGCAATCCACAAGCCGATGGTTCAGGAGTTTCCCTCACAGCATGGGGTGGTAAAGAACATCTACGTCAACATCTTGCCGACCTAAATTTTGAAGGAAGTTACGACTTATTTAATCGAGAACACGAAGCTACTTTCGGATACAGCCGCATTCAATCTAAACAGAATGATCAGCAATCTAGCGGCTTTATTAATGACAGTAATATCAACAATGTTACTAGTGTTTATAATGGTGTTTCATATACAACACAATACACAACCAATTGGGCAAGCTGGACACCCAAATCAGTCACATGGTCTGCATTTTCTGATGCAGCCGACTATAAACAAGATATCAACTCTTTCTATGCAGCCACACGTCTACATTTAACCGATAATTTAAAATTCATTTTAGGTGGCAATTATGTTGAGGCCTCGAGTAAAGGCATAAGTTATGGCTCTGCCATGAACTATGATGAAAGTAAGTTCTCCCCATATGCAGGATTAACTTATAATTTCACACCAGAATATACGGGTTACATGAGCTATACATCTATTTTCAGACCACAAACGGGTATAGAAGAAACCACGGGGCAAGCACTCAAACCGGTCGAAGGTGAAAGCTATGAAGCTGGTTTTAAAAGCTCATGGTTAGACGATAAATTAACTGGCTCACTTGCTGTATTTAGAACATTGCAAAATAACTATCCTCTGCGCAATTCTGATGGCAATCCATTAAACCATAAGGTACAAAGCAGTGAACTACGCTCTCAAGGTGTTGAGCTTGGTCTATCTGGTCAATTAACTGATAACATAAATCTGGCATTTGGATATACACAATTCAGCCTGAAAGATCTGAAAAATGGTGGTGCCGCCAGAACCTACAATCCAAATCAGACAATTAACCTATTAGCGACATATACAGTGCCTGCTTTACCTAAATTAAAAGTTGGTGCTGGTTTTCAATGGCAAGATAATATTAAACTCTATGACTCAAATTTAAACAGCACCATCACTCAGGATGATTATGCCCTAATCAACTTAATGGCAAGCTATGAAGTCAACAAACATGTCAGCCTACTGGTTAACGGTAATAATATTACCGATAAGAAGTATTTAAATAGCTTCCCTAATGGTCAAGCATTTTATGGCGAGCCAGCAAACTATACGATGTCTGTAAAATTTAAGTATTAATGAACCCGCCAAGCCTGAACCATCAGGCTTGGTTTTTTGCATTTCCATAGTGATTTATTTTATGAGTAAAGCATTACCTCTTTCACTGACCTACCGTATTCAAGTGCTGTATCGTTTTATTATAGCCTTCATACTTGGTTTTATTTGTACAGCTTTACTCAGTTTAGCCTTAACACATCTGTTTCATCTGAGTTTACCCAAAGCAGAATCAATCTTTTTAGCGGCTTTCATCAGTCTTATTTTTTATGTTTTCTTTGTGATTACCAGTTTCTGTATTCAATCTCTTATAAAGCTCACATTCGTGAGCATAGCCTCATGTGTTGTTGTTCTTCTTTTATTATTTCTAGGAATGGGTTAATTCATGCATAAAAGTATTCGTCAATCGATGGCATGGTTACATTCTTGGACAGGGTTATTGCTCGGATGGGTCATATTCGCAATATTCCTAATGGGAACAGCATCGTATTATCGCCACGAAATTAACTTATGGATGCAACCCCAACTGGCAAAATATGAAATTCAACAACAAATCGCCATTCTATCGGCGACAAACTATTTGCAAAATCATGCACCCGACGCAAAATCATGGTTTATAGGTATTGCCTCAGCCGAATCACCTGTCAATAATATTTATTGGCAAAAAGCAGATGGCGGCTATGAAAGTAAAACTCTAGATGCAACTACAGGAAAAGAATTGAGCCTTTCAGCTACTGAAGGTGGCGACTTTTTCTATCACTTCCATTACCAACTTTTTGGTCTACCAGTTGATATCGGACGAGTTGCCGTTTCTATCGCTGCTTTTATTATGCTGATTGCCCTAATTTCAGGCATTATTACCCATAAAAAGATTTTCACTGATTTCTTTACTCTTCGAACCTTTAAATCACAGCGTTCTTGGCTTGATTTTCATAATGTATCCTCTGTGATTGCACTGCCTTTTTTCTTGATGATTACCTTTACGGGTTTAGCAATTTTCTTTTATTTGTATCTTCCGTGGGGTATGAAAGCGCTTTATCCTGAAAATCCATATCAGTATTTTACTGAAATCCGAACCAATGTCGTAACGCAAAACACATCAATAACACCTCAGGCTAATTTGCAAATGTCAGAATTACTGCAAAAAGTGGAACAGCATTGGGGCAAACAAGAATTGCGTTCCATTTCGGTACAAAATCCAAATACAAATCAAGCTTTATACACGTTTACACAGCTACAAGATCATAGTATTACGGGCAATCAACCTCAAATTACTTTACGTGGGCACGATGCATTGATAACAGCTGCAACACGGAATAATAGTGCTGTTGCCACCTTAAGCTTTGGCGTGTATGGCTTACATATGGCGACCTTTGCTCAACCCTTGTTACGTCTGGCCTTATTTTTTTCAGGGCTGTTAGGTTGTTGCATGATTGCATCAGGACTATTGTTATGGAGTCTAAAACGACAACTCCAAAATAAAACACAGCAGTTTCATTTGGGTCATTATCTTGTCGACCGATTGAATGTAGCGACTTTTGTAGGTTTACCCCTTGCAATGATGGGTTATTTCTATACCAATCGTTTGGTCTATATCACCGCTGATATGCCCAATTATGAAATTTACAATTTCTTTATATTCTGGGGCTTAAGTTTGGTCGCAGCATTTTTCACGCCAAAACAATGGCTGTGGCGGTCTCAACTGGCCTGCTTAATTATCTTGGCTGCATGTCTACCTGCTTTTGATTTATTTTACTTAATTCAGCACCAGTATATTGATAGTCTTAGGAGCTACTGGGCTTTTTTCCGTGTAGATCTATTTTTTATTTTACTCGCTATTTTAAGCTATTTTATTTTTAAGAATATTCATCCGATTCAAACAACAGCTAAACAAAAAATCATCAAGAAACTCACTTCAACACCAGAGGTAAAAGCGTCATGATGATTATGTTTAGCTTTGCTTTTATCTTTCTAGGTTTGTGGGTTTTGCACTTGCTTAGTAGCAAGCAGATTATGAAAACCAAGCATTCCTCGCTACATGTTTTGACGCAATATCCATTCATTAGTCGCTGTTTAGCTTATCTTCTATTCTTTAGTGCTGCTGCCGTTTTCATTGATCATTATGGAATTTCAATTGGATTTGTCAGTTGGTGGATTTTTTCCAGCCCAGTATCCTTTCTTTTAATTATGTGTATCAATGACTTAAAAAAGAGTTCGGTAAAGAAAAGAAGCTAAAATTTACATCATTTCATATAACGCTAAAGATTGCTTTAGCGTTTTTTTGCATAAGCAAATCATTTATCAAGACAAACACTTATCTTAAAAAGTCATAACATATGCATGGTTTATCATATTTGGCTTCTATACATGTTTGGTTCTCTTGAATATATTCTTGCAGGCGTTTTGGTTGGGTTTTGTGTGGGTATTACGGGTGTAGGTGGTGGTTCTCTCATGACCCCTATTCTGATTAGCCTATTTAAAATTGAGCCTCACATCGCAATTGGAACCGATCTATTGTATGCATCGATTTCTAAATTTTGCGGTTCGATGGTTCATGCCAAAAAAATGAATATTGTCTGGCCCATCGTCATTTGGCTTGCAGTAGGCAGTATTCCAGCCTCTTTTGCCACACATTGGGTGCTTGATAATTATTTAAGTCAGTCCACACACTATAAAGCTGTTCTGACAATGGTCTTAGGCTTTATGCTGACCTTAACTGGTGTATCTATTATTTTCCGTGGGCATATTGAACGCTTTTTCAATAAATTCCGCAAAGATGAACAATTGGATATGACCGAAGACTTGGAAAAAGTAAACTTCCAAGCCAAAGATAAACGCGCTTATATCATTATCATGGGTGTGGTGCTTGGTGTATTTGTTACTTTATCCTCTGTAGGTGCAGGCGCGTTTGGTATCATGGCATTGGTCATCATGTTCCCTAATTTACCTATGATTCGCATCATTGGTTCTGATGTAGTACATGCTGTTCTACTCACGCTCGTGGCTGGTCTTGGTCACATGAGCTCAGGTAATGTCGATTTCCAACTTTTAGGTTGGTTATTGGTCGGCTCAATTCCTGCCATCATTATCGGGACATTGATTAGTTCTCGATTACCTGAAAAAATTATTCGTAAAATCTTGGGGATCACACTTTTTGCCCTAGGTGTGAATTTTATCATTCACCCTGTAAAAGCAAAACCTGTTCAAAAACCGACCACTGCAATGGTTTATACTGTAGAAAAATCACACAGCGTTTAAACTATCTATTCGGATAATCTATTTTTTTCACGGTTTTATTAGTCTTTTGTATAGCAAAAGGCTAATTAAATCGTGCTATATTCAATCAACTAAAAAACTCTTGTATGATCGATCTAGTGACAGCAATGAATACACAACAGCCAACCCCTATTACTCAATCAGACATTGACGACTTAAATGTGAAAAGCATTCAGCCTTTAGTAACTCCAGCAGAACTAAAAAAAGAATTGCCATTAACGGGAAATGCATATCAAACCGTACTTAAAGGTCGTGAAACGATTCGCAATATTTTAGATGGTAAAGATAAGCGTCTTTTTGTCGTAATTGGTCCTTGTTCTATTCACGATACAGTTGCTGCTCATGATTATGCAGATCGCCTAAAAGTACTCAGCGAAAAAGTTAAAGATACACTTTATATCGTAATGCGTGTGTATTTCGAAAAACCGCGTACTACAGTAGGTTGGAAAGGTTTAATTAACGACCCAGATATGAACGACTCGTTCAATATTGAAAAAGGTCTACGTATTGGTCGTCAATTGCTGTTGGAATTGAATGAAAAAGGTTTACCTTGTGCCACTGAAGCGCTTGACCCGAACTCGCCACAATATTATCAAGATTTAATTTCTTGGTCTGCGATTGGCGCACGTACAACTGAAAGTCAAACTCACCGTGAAATGTCTTCAGGTTTATCGTCTCCTGTTGGTTTCAAAAATGGCACAGATGGCGGCTTAACTGTTGCAACTAATGCGATGCAATCGGTTAAACACGGGCATAGTTTCTTAGGTTTGAATGAACTTGGTCAAGTTTCTGTGATTCGCACCAGCGGCAACCCTTATGCACATGTGGTTTTACGTGGTGGTAATGGTAAACCTAACTATGATGCAGGCTCAGTCGCAGAAGCTGAAAATGCATTAGCAAAAGCCAAAGTCAGTACCAAAATCATGATTGATACCAGTCATGCCAACTCAAATAAAGACCCATTCTTGCAACCTCTTGTTCTAAAAAATATTACTGAACAAATTTTAGATGGAAACAAATCGATTGTCGGTATTATGGTTGAAAGCCATTTAAAAGGCGGTCGTCAAGATATTCCTGACAACCTATGTGATTTAGAATATGGTAAGTCAGTTACAGATGGCTGTATTGACTGGGATACAACAGAGAAAGTATTGCTAGAAATGCACAACGCTTTGAAAGATGTATTACCAAATCGCTAAGCATCCAAGCGCCATCCCCTAGGATGGCGTTTTGTTTAATGCCAATGAAAAGTTACCGTTATGAATCAACTTGAAAACGCCTTAAGCCACATTGACCATTTCCAGTTCGTGCATGAACATTTATTCAGTTCTGGGCAACCGACAATTGAACAGTTAAAACACATCAAAGAATATGGTGTAACAACTGTAATCAATCTGGCACTAAACGATGCTGAAAACCATCTTCTGAATGAAGACCGTATTTGCTTAGAACTAGGATTGAATTATGTTCATATTCCTATTCTTTGGGACACACCTTCAGATGAACAATGTCTCTTAGTTTTAGACATGTTGCATCATTTGGTTCAAGAGCAGATGGTTTGGGTTCATTGTGCTCATAACCTTCGTGTCAGTAGCCTAATCTATCTTTATCGCCAGTACTATATGGACATAGATATCGCCAGCGCTCAAGATTTACTACATGCTGTTTGGGAACCAAATGAGACATGGACAGGGCTAATTCATGCTGTAGCCTTACAACTTCAAGGCCGTAAAGCTACCAAAGAGTTACAACAGTCACTAATGAGTGCAAATCATTTTGCTTGATGGCTAATCAAAACTGTAGCGGTTGCCAAAATACCTTCCTGACGGCCCGTAAAACCTAGTTTTTCTGTGGTTGTTGCTTTAATACTAATTTGAGTAACATCCACATTCAGCACATCCGCAATTGATTGTCGCATCTCTAAATTATACTTTGCTAATTTTGGACGCTCACAGGCTACTGTCATATCAGCATTATTCAATACATAACCACGATCTAAAATTAACTGGTACACATGTTTTAACAGCACTCGACTGTCTGCGCCTTTAAATTCAGGATCTGTATCTGGAAAATGCTGCCCAATATCACCCAGTGCAAGTGCACCCAATAATGCATCACATAACGCATGTAGTACCACATCACCATCGGAATGTGCTTTTAAACCGTGTGTATGCGGAATTTTAACGCCAGCCAAAGTAACAAATTCGCCTTCCTCAAAAGCGTGTACATCCATTCCTTGACCAATTCGAATATGTGCGACCATTAAGTTACGCTCCCTCAGAAATAAATGCTTGAAATCTTGTATTCAGTGTTTCGACTTCGCTATAGTTACACTAGCACAGTGTTGTGAAAGTATAAGCCATCATGTTGTTGAATACAGACATTAAATTCCTTAAAACTATAGCATTTTTCATTGGTATCGGTTGCATGTACACCAACCTGAGTTACGCTCAAGAAATTGATTGTAGTAAAACTGACACCGCTGCAATTAAAACAATGTGTTCTAGCAGTTTCGAACAGCAACGGCAAAAACTCAAAAATCAATATCTGACTGCATTTCTAATCAGTGATGCACCATTACGATTATTAGATGATACCCATAGTGTATGGCTGAAACGCACACAACAATGTAAATCTGAATCTTGTTTTAAACAGCAATTTGAACTTCGTACTGATGATTTAAATTTTTATACCTCGTTGAATCAGAGCTTGACCCAACATTATTTAAAATTTGAAAATGGTAAGCTTGCACAACAACCAATTCATCTACAAGTTCATCAGCTTGGTAAAGACAGTATTAAAATTGAAGGAATTGCCTACCGCAATCCAAACAATAAGAAGGAAACTCAAACAATTCCTTTCTTGGCTTATACTACCCCAGAGAAAAAACAAAATATTGTCGACAATGAACATGACTGTAGATATCAATTTGATTATTACAAAGCAATTTTAACTGTCAAAACCCAACAAAAAGGTTGTGAGCGATTTACTGGTGTTTATCGCCTATATGATTAATCTATACAACTTCACGAAATAAAAAAAGGCACAGGAAATTCTGTGCCTTTTTTTGCTGATATTAAGCTGGATAAGCTGAAGCAATCTCCTGACTAATCATCACTGCGGTAGCAGCAGACAAAGTCCAACCTAAATGCCCATGCCCTGTATTATAAAACACTCGCTCACGACGACCACGACGCACAATTGGCATCATATTTGGCATCATGGGGCGTAAACCCGCCCAAGGTACGACACTCTGCGTGGAGATATCGAAGTTTTTATTCGCCCAATCCACCAAAGGCTGAATTCGATCGGAACGAATATCACGGTTATACCCATTAAACTCTGCGGTACCTGCAATTCTTAAGCGGCTAGCTCCTAAACGTGATGTAACAATCTTAGCACTTTCATCGAGCAAACTCACCCATGGTGCATGTTGTACGCTTTGCTCATCATTTAAATTAATGGTTATTGAATAGCCTTTTACAGGATAAACATTCACTTTATCACCCAGTAAGTGTGCCAATTGATAGCTACCTACACCACCACAAACCACCACAGCATCGGCGTCAAAATATTCTGATGTCTGTTCTACTGAATGCATATTTTCAGTGCTGGCTTTACAGACTACTGTCACCCCTTTTTCATGGTGCTGTACATCAGTCACTTCTAAGCCAAAACGATATTTTACGCCATATTTTTCTGTCGCTTTGGCTAGTCCATTGGTAAATTTATGGATATCTCCCGTTGCATCACCAGGACAATAAAAACCAGCATAGTAGTCACCCGTCAAACTTGGCTCAATCTGTTTAATTTCTTCAGGTGTGACCGCATGGCGCTCTAAACCACCTGTACAAAGTAATTCATTTACTCGTGTTGCCACTTCATAATCAGCCTGATTATGATAAAAATGTAAAATGCCTCGTTTTTCCAAATCAAACTGAATTTGTTCCTGTTCAGCAATATCAAATAAACGTTTCCGCGCCATTAGTGCTAATTTCACCGTATCACGGGTATTTTCTTTATAGTATTTAATATTGCCCAAAAATTCGACTAACCATGCATATTTATGCACATCAAAAGATGGGTTTAACAACAACGGAGCATCTTTGCGAGACATCCATTTAATGCCCTTCAATACAGTCGATTTTTGATTCCAAACTTCTGCATTGCATGCCGAAAGCTGACCACCATTGGCAAATGAAGTTTCCATTGCAGGATAAAGATGTTTATCGATGACGGTTACGTCGTAGCCCAGTTGTGACAATTCGTAGGCTGAAGTTACCCCAGTAATTCCAGAGCCAATAACAATAATATGTGGCATAAAGCACTCCTTGGAAATGCATGCATTCCTTGTGTTGTGCCCCATCTGTCATTGGTACCTGAGAGCTTCGGTCATATTAAACATATAACCATCCCCTTCGGTGAGTGCCTTTGTTATGTTTATGCACTTCTCTCCAGATTTTGAAATTATTACAGTCCTTCTGCCTGAGAGTTTCCGGGGTCGTTGCTCCTTCGGCGAGCACATACTGTGCTTCTCTCCTGCAATAATTGCTTATTATAATATGAGCAATATATATACCATTTACGAGTGCAAAATACACAAATTAAATGCTGTATTATACCAAATCAGCATAATCCAAGTTATTTATCTTTAAATTCATATATTTATAAGATTATTATTTTTTAGATTTTTAATGTAATAAATGAAAAAATAATGTTTCAAAGTATAAAAAAAGCCCCGATTGGGGCTAATGCTTTTTAACGGTGCGTATGCACTGACATAACTATTCCCATGCCAGCTAGTAGTGCAATTACCGCTGTACCGCCATAACTCATTAGAGGCAAGGGATCCCCTGTTACAGGTAAAATACCACTGATCATGCCAGAATTTAAAAAAACAAAGAAGAAGAAGGTCAGACCAATTGCACTCGCCAACAAACGACCATAGTTATGGAAGCAGTTTAGACCAATCATCATACAGCGGAAAATAATGGCTGCATAAAGCGCAAATAGGAATATCACACCTAAAAATCCGAACTCTTCTGAATAGGTCGATAAAATAAAGTCGGTATGATGTTCAGGCAAATAACCCAAATGAGATTGAGTACCTTCTAAATACCCTTTACCCATTAATCCACCAGAACCAATCGCAATTTTCGACTGAATAATATTCCAGCCCGCACCTAGCGCATCAGATTCTGGATCAAATAGCGTTAATACCCGCTTCTTTTGGTAAGCCTGTAAAACATACATCCATAACACGGGTGCAGCAACAGCTAACGCGGTTAAAGCCCCTAGAATGAGTCTCCAAGACATACCACTTAAAAACAGTACAAAAATCCCTGGAATAATCAAACCAATGGATAAGTCGGGCTGTAAGGCAACCAACACAAATGGCACAAACATAATGACCAGTGCCCCCAAAATATGAATCAATTTGGGTGGAAATCGCTTTCTAGCAAAATACCATGCCATCATTAACGGCATGGCAAACTTCATAAACTCACTGGGTTGCATACTGCCAATACCTGGTATAGTCAACCAACGCTTAGCACCTAAACGAGTATCACCTATCACAAGTACCAAAACCAACAACACAATTGAAATCAGATAGAAATACGGACTCGTCGCCTGATAAACCTTCGGTGGAATTTGTGCACAAAGAAATAACAGAATAAAACCCACACCAAAACTGGTGGCCTGACGCAGTACCATTCCCATATCTTCAGCAGTGGCACTATAAACAGCCATTAAACCAATAATAGAATTTACAACCAACAATCCCAACAACCAAGGATCAAGATGTAAACGGTGCCATTTGGAGGAATCGTCTTTAATACTTCGACCATCACGTAAGGATTGGCGTAAGAAACGATACTGTTGAGAAGGTATCATCTGATGAGGCAATACAGCTAAAAGTGAGCAAAGTATAAATTTAAACTGCGATAGAGTGAATGCTTAATTCCACGTTCAGGAAAATTATTTCGTAAACATTCACTGCAAGCGCAGAAGTTTTTTAAATTAGCTTTGCGACTGGATGATCAAACGCGCCAACTGCAAATCATCTGGATAGGTAATTTTGATATTATCCGAGCGCCCATGAACCACTTGTACAGGATGTCCTGCATATTCAAGCGCACTGGCTTCATCGGTAATCACTTGCTGATCTTGTAAAGCCAGTTCAATTGCTTGTTTTAATACACCCAGTTTAGCCATTTGCGGAGTTTGAGCTTGCCATAATAAATCACGACTTACTGTCTGACTGATGATCGCTTCAGTTTCAACCCGCTTTAAAGTATCGCGGACTGGAATGGCAAGAATAGCAGCTTGATCTGTTTCAATCGCTTTATGAACCAATGTATTTAACACAGGCAAAGTGACACAAGGACGTGCTGCATCATGCACCAACACCCAATCATCTTTATCCGCAATTTGCGTGAGATAAGTTAAGGCATTTAATACAGAGTCAACTCGCTCGTTACCACCAATACAAAAATGTGATTTTTCAGGAGCAGCCAAAGCCAAGGTTGAAATTATATTGTCATCTTGTGCGACAGCAAGTACATAACCTGCTAGTGCTAAACCGTTTAATCTCTCCACTGTATGCTCTAATACAGTTTTGTGATCAAGCAATTGATATTGTTTTAATTCAGACTGCGAAAAACGACGTCCAGAACCTGCGGCAGGAATCACAACCCAAAGCTTATTGCTCATTAACTGGCTCTGGTGGGATAGCATTGTCATCTTCATTGGTGCGCAAATCTGCTTTAGCATTAGGATCAATATAAATAGGTTTATATTGTGTACTGATGGTACTCATTTGAACAAACGTTTCACGCGGTTTAACCAAACCTAAATCTAAACGAGCATGTTCTTCTATGGCTTCAACACCATTTTTTAAATCATAAACTTCAGCTGCAAGAACGCGATTACGCTCTTTAAGCTCATCATTAATTTCTGTTTGTTGTTGGATTTTTTGAGTCAGTTGTTGATGATCATGGTAACCACCTTCACCAAACCAAAATAAGTACTGAAACCCTGCGATCAGTACGATCGCAAGGCCCAATAGTAATTTACTCGCAACGGAGTCAAATACATTTAACATAAATAGCATTCAATCGCTTAGTTCAAACCTTTGAACTCAGCTTTACCGCGATAGATTGCATTAGTCAACTCTTCAATACGAAGCAATTGGTTATATTTTGCAACACGGTCAGAACGGCAAAGTGAACCTGTCTTGATTTGACCAGCCGCTGTACCTACTGCAAGATCCGCAATTGTAGAATCTTCAGTTTCACCAGAACGGTGAGAGATTACAGTTGAGTAGCCATTTGCTTTCGCAAGGTAAATTGCATCAAGGGTTTCAGTCAATGTACCGATTTGGTTGTACTTGATCAGAATAGAGTTACCTACTTTTTGGTCAATACCACGTTGTAAAATCTTAGGGTTTGTTACGAATAAATCGTCACCAACCAATTGGATTTTGTCACCAAGGATAGACGTTAAGTAAGACCAACCTTCCCAGTCAGACTCATCCAAACCATCTTCAATTGAGATAATTGGATATTGGTTTACAAGACCTGCTAAATAGTCAGAGAACTGGTTGCTTGTGAATGCTTTATTGCCTTCACCCGCAAGGATATATTGACCATTTTTGTAGAATTCTGAAGATGCACAGTCAAGCGCAAGCATAATATCAGAACCAGCTTTGTAACCAGTTTGACCAATAGCTTCAAGAATAACGGTAATTGCTTCTTCGTTTGAACGCAAGTTCGGTGCAAAACCACCTTCATCACCTACAGCAGTGTTTAAACCTTTTTTGTTTAAAACTGATTTTAGAGAATGGAAGATTTCAGCGCCCGCGCGTAATGCTTCAGCGAATGAAGTAAAGCCAACTGGCTCAATCATGAACTCTTGAATATCAACGTTGTTGTCAGCATGTGAACCACCATTGATGATGTTCATCATTGGTACAGGCATGCTCAAAGTCGTTTGACCACGTAAGTCTGCGATGTATTGGAAAAGAGGAATTTTCTTTTCAGTAGCAGCAGCACGTGCAGCAGCCAAAGAAACAGCTAGAGTTGCGTTAGCACCTAGTTTTTCTTTGTTTTCAGTACCATCAAGCGCAATCATCGTGTTATCGATGTCTTTTTGCTCAAATACTGATTTACCCACTAAAGCGTCACGGATTAAAGTGTTTACGTTGTTAACCGCATTTTTAACACCTTTACCCAAATAGCGTGCTTTGTCGCCATCACGAAGTTCTAAAGCTTCACGAGAACCAGTTGAAGCACCAGAAGGTGCACATGCACGACCTACAACACCAGATTCTAGGATAACGTCTGCTTCGATGGTTGGGTTACCACGAGAGTCCAAAATTTCACGTGCACGAATGTCAACGATTTGGCTCATGAATAATTCCTCAGTTGATTAATAACGAGATGCCTTAGAAAGCATCAATGAGTATCTAATTTTGCGAAACCTTTTACCAAGGTATCTAATTCTTTTAGCTGTGCTAAGAACGGCTCAAGTTGGGCCATACGTAATGCACATGGACCATCACATTTGGCTTTTTCAGGATCTGGATGTGCTTCCAAGAACAAACCAGCCAGGCCTGTTGCCATACCTGCACGGGCAAGTGTCGTGATTTGCGCACGGCGACCGCCCGCTGAATCTGCACGACCACCAGGCGTTTGCAATGCATGCGTCACATCAAAGAATACAGGTACATTCATTTCTTTCATGATGTCGAAGCCCAACATGTCTACAACAAGGTTGTTATAGCCAAATGCAGAACCGCGCTCACATAGAATAAGCTTGTCATTTCCAGCTTCTAGACACTTATGCAAAATATGACGCATTTCGTGTGGAGCAAGGAATTGTGCTTTTTTAATGTTAATGATGGCATCGGTTTTTGCCATTGCTTCAACCAAGTCAGTTTGACGACTTAAAAAAGCTGGCAACTGAATAATATCTGCAACTTCTGCCACTGGTGCGGCTTGATACGGCTCATGCACATCGGTGATGATTGGCACATTAAAGTGCTTTTTAATGTCTGCCAACCATTCAATTCCTTTTTCCAAACCAGGACCACGGAATGAATTTAAGCTCGAACGATTCGCTTTATCGAAACTTGCCTTAAACACATACGGAATGTCTAAGCGCTTGCAAATATCAACATAAGTTTCTGCAATTTCAAAAGCTAAATCTTTTGACTCTAATACGTTCATGCCGCCGAATAGTACAAATGGCAAGTGGTTTGCCATTTGTATATCGCCTAAACGTACAATTTCTTGTGGTTTTAATTGTGACATTTAAACTTTCCTAGTTTAGTCCTAGACCTACCTTATTCTTAAGCTTTTTGATGTTTTGCTTTCGCTGCACCAATAAAACCTGCAAATAATGGATGACCATCACGTGGAGAACTTGTAAATTCCGGGTGGAATTGTACAGCAATAAACCAAGGATGTTGAGGAATTTCAACTGTTTCTACTAAGTGCTGTACAGGTGAATAGCCAGAAATTTTCATCCCTGCTTCTTCAAGTACTGGAATGAAACGATTATTCATTTCATAACGGTGACGGTGACGCTCTACAATCTCAGCTTTGCCATACACTTCACGTGTTTTTGTGCCTTCAACCAGTTCTGATTTTTGTGCACCTAAACGCATTGTGCCGCCAAGGTCAGACTCTAGGCTACGCTGTTGGACTTCACCACGCTCATCTAACCATTCAGTAATCAAACCAATCAATGGTGATTTAGTTGAACGATTGAACTCTGTAGAAGTCGCATCTGCAATACCTGCAACGTTACGAGCAAACTCAATTACAGCTAACTGCATACCTAAACAAATACCAAGGAATGGCACATTGTTTTCACGCGCATACTGAATTGCTTTCATTTTGCCTTCAGTACCACGTTCACCAAAACCACCTGGCACAAGAATCGCATCAGCATCTTTCAATGCAGTTGCTACGTCTTGACTTTCAAGGTCTTCAGCATTCACGTAATCGATTTGAACTTTAACGCGATTTTGAATACCAGCATGTAATAAAGCTTCGTTTACAGATTTATACGCATCTGGAAGTTCAACATATTTACCCACCATTGCAACACGAACTGTGTATTCAGGGTTTAACAATGCTTCTACTACATTGTCCCAATCTGAAAGATCAGCTTCTGGTAAATTATTAAAACCAAAACGTTCACAAATTAAATCATCAACGTCTTGCTCATAGAATGTGCGAGGAATTTGATAAATCGTTTTCGCATCTTTACACACCACAACCGCACGCGCTTCTACGTTGGTGAATAATGCAATTTTGCGTGTTGTATCCGCATCCACATCGTATTCAGTACGGCAGATTAAGATATCTGGTTGAATACCAATAGATAACAGCTCTTTTACAGAGTGTTGAGTCGGTTTGGTTTTTAACTCAGCCGCAGATTTGATATATGGCAACAACGTTAAATGCATCAGCATTGTGCGTTTGTGGCCTAATTCAACCATTAACTGACGTACAGATTCCATGAATGGGAGAGATTCAATGTCACCTACAGTTCCACCGATTTCTACGATGGCAACGTCATAACCTTCGCCAGCGCGAAGAACACGTTCTTTAATATTGTCTGTAATGTGTGGAATTACTTGAACAGTACCACCTAAGTAATCACCACGACGCTCTTTATTGAGTACGTCTTGATAAACACGACCAGAAGTAAAGTTATTGAGTTTGGTCATTTTCGCACGACGTAAGAAACGTTCGTAATAACCCAAATCCAAGTCAGTCTCAGCACCATCCTCTGTCACAAAAACTTCACCATGCTGGAATGGGCTCATCGTCCCTGGATCGACATTAATGTATGGATCCATTTTGACCATGGTGACTTTTAAACCACGGGCTTCTAAAAGTGCAGCAACTGAAGCAGCTGAAATACCTTTACCTAGTGATGAAACTACACCACCAGTAACGAAAATAAAATGGGTCATTAAGTTTCTCGTACAATGGAGCCTAAATCGGCCTACAATGTTGTGCGATTTTACTTTACTCTGCACCTAGAAAGCAAAGTCAATTAGCAGCAATTCATAGATCAATAAACAATTGGCTATTCTATCAGCATTTCCGATAAAAATTTAGTGGGGAATCTCAGGATTTTTCATCTGTAATTTTACTGCTATACTACGCGCACTCTATTTATGCTTTATTTTGTGCAATTATGAATAAGAAATTTTTAATTTGTGGTGCCCTTGCAATGGGTTTATTACTTACAGCATGTGTGAAAAAAGAAGAGCCTAAGGATGAGCAAACTGAAACAGCTCAAGCTGCTTCTGAAGCAACTGAACAAGCGCAGTTCCAACCGTTAGAAGCATCTAAACCTGAAGCTGAAGTTGTAATCCCGACTCAAGTTGAAGTTGTGCGTGAGCAAACTCCAAATACTACGACTGAAATTCGTCGTGAAGAAGCACCTAAACCAGCTACTTCTCAAGTAACTGAAGCACCTAAAGCTGAAGAGAAACCAGCTCAAGCTGTACAACAGCCGAAACCAAATACAGCTGCTCAGTCAGAAGATGATGCTGTCGCTGCTGCAATTGCCGCTGCAACTCCTGCATTAGACAATAAATAATTTAAAATTTATTTAAAAAAACCAGTTCAAATGAACTGGTTTTTTTAATGCTCGATAAAAAGTCATCAAAACTTTAATCTACATGCAATTTTAAATAATCTGCCATTAATTTTGCAGCCCATGATCGGGTTTGCGTAATCCCTTCATAAAAACCACAGTGACTGCCCTTTTTGGTCGTCACAACAATAACATTTTCCATTCTTTCAATCACTGATTTATAAGGATAAAAGTTTTTGATATGGCAAACGGGGTCATCCTCAGAATTTAAAACCATCAAAGGTATTTTAATATTTTCAAATACATGAATGGGATTAATGGCTTGGGTATAACTGGCATAGTCAGGATAACCTGCCAATTCAAAATAACTTTTCTCAAATTCGGCCAGTGTTTTGACCGCCAATACCTTCGACAATGAAGTCACAGGTTCCCAAGTTGTTAAATAAGGCTGGATAAAAGTCTTGAATAACTTTTTAGTCATGACCTTACTATAAAAAGGATGAATGTTCACAAAGCCAAGTTCAGTGTTATAGCCAGGACATAATGCGAAAGCGGCTTTAAAAGGAGTATCAAATCCTTGTTCACCTAAATAACGAACCAATAAGCCTGTACCCGCAGATGAACCTACAGCATATAAAGGTGAATCTGGAAATTGTTGCTGAATATAGGTGACTTGCTCCCGTAAATCGGAAGTAAAACCAAACAAGCTCATTTTTGGTACAGGTAAAGGTAAATCTGAATGCCCACGGCGCAAACACAAAGCAATACGCCAGCCCGTATATTGATGCAGATCTCGAACCAACTCTCTCATACTGGCCAGATTACCCGTAATCGTATGCAAAATGATGATCGTCGGGGTTTCTGGAGGTAAAGCTAGACCATACCACGCCACCGCAGTCACACCACCATCTTGCATGGTCAACTGATCAATTCGATCATACTCAAGTTGAATGGTTCGCTTCTTAATCACATCAAAATATAATAAATGTGCATGTGAGTTTGATAACCACGGGGTTGGGCGATATTTCTGTTGAAGCTGAGGTAACTTTTCTAGCACCTTTTTACTTTGCCCTTGTGGGCTATAGTACAGTTTTGGTTGTTCAGCACCGATAACCGAATCAATCCATTCCGAACCTAGAACTTTAATTTTATTTAAAGTAGATATTCTCATATCGATTTACCATTATTGATGATGAGTAAAAGATTGCTGTACTAATGTGGCGATCTGCTGACCCCAAATGGCATAAATTTCTTTACTTGGATGGAAACCATCACTTGCCATCGGCAAATTCATTGTTTGAAAAGCATGTATATCAAAATGTAGAAACTTAAACCGACTGTTCTGCGCTAAATATTGCTGTAATTGTTGATTCATTGCAGTTGCATATTGACCCAGTAACCATGCCAATGGATTCGGCAATGCAGGAAAATGCTGCATCGGTGGGACACCTGTAACAATAATCAATTTCGGCTGAAACCGATTCTGTATTTCTTCAAATAAAAGCTGTTGTTGCTTCAACCAAGATTTGACTGAAGTCAATTTGGTGACATCATTCACACCGACCGATGTCACCACCACATCATATTGCTGGGGTGCTAAATGCTGCGTTGCCCGAATGACTTGCTCCGTCGTATCGCCAGTCTTTGCATGTAGTTTCCAGAGAATCTGATATTCATCTTGTAATGCTTGAAGAATCGCGCCAGACAAAGCCTCACTTTGTGATTCTACTCCAACTCCTGCTGCAGCCGAGTCTCCTAAAATTAATAAGGATAATGGCTGCCCTTGACCAATTATTCCCTCACGATCACCACTGGCTTCTAAAAGACGTGGTGTATTCTTGCGAACTTTTACTCCTTGGAACACCAACACAGGCAATAAAGCTAAAGTCGAAAGTTTTAACCACATCTGTTTCATCTCAGTAATTGTATGAAAAAATATAAATTAAGCAGGCTGAAACTGCTTAATACGCTGTCCCATTTCAGCAGCCAATGCCTCCAAACCACTTTTGGGTCGAATCATCACTTCAAAATCAACAATTTGACCTTGTTCATTGAATTGAATCATATCGATCCCCTTCAACTTTTTTTCCCCGACATTTGCCGAAAACTCTAAAACAACAGATTGAGCATTTTCTGTCAGAAATTCACGGTGATAGGTGAAGTTTTCGAATACCTGAATAACATTGCTCAGAATAAACTGCACCACGGCTTTACCTTCATAAGGATGAAAAGCAACAGGAGATCTGAAGACCACATTGTCTGCTAACAATTCATTTAAATAGTCCATGTCACGTGTTGCAACCATGTGGTGCCATTTATGTAATGCATCTTGGGTTTGTTTTAATTGCATTGTTGTGTTCTCCTTAATTGATGAAAAGAGGACCCGTAGGTCCCCTTGGTTTTAAATGACTGCTGCAAGCTCAGCACCTTGACGAATTGCACGTTTCGCATCCAATTCACCTGCTTCTTTTGCGCCACCAATTAAGTGTACGGCTTTACCATCAGCTTTTAATTGATCGAACATTGCAGTGAAAGGTTCTTGCCCTGCACAAATCACCACATTGTCTACATCTAGAATCATTGATTTATCATTCACAATGATGTGCAGACCTTGGTCATCAACTTTTTCATAGCTTGCGCCCGCAATCATCTGTACATCACGGTTTTTCAAACCAGCACGGTGAATCCAGCCTGTGGTTTTCCCTAAACCTGCACCCACAGATGTAGGTTTACGTTGCAACAAGAAAATTTCACGCTCAGAAGCTTCTACTTGTGGTTGTTTTAGACCGCCCACATCGTTGTAATGCGTATCAATACCCCATTCATCATAAAATTTCTGTGGATTTAAACTGCCACTTTCACCTTCGTGGCTCAAGTATTCAGCCGTATCAAAACCAATACCACCCGCACCAATCACCGCGACACGTTTACCCACGGGCTTACGCTCTCTTAATACTTCGAGGTAGCTCAATACTTTTGGATGATCGATCCCTTCAAAGCTCAACTCGCGTGGTGTTACACCTGTAGCGACTACAATGTCATCAAAGTTGGCTTGGCTGAGTTCTTCATAAGTCGCTTTATGGTTCAATTGCAGCTTAATCTTCGGTTGTAACAATTCAATTTTACGCTTGAAGTAGCGTAAGGTTTCATAAAATTCTTCTTTACCTGGTACAGTTTTTGCAATATTGAACTGACCACCAATTTGGTTTGCAGCTTCAAAAATGGTGACGTTATGACCACGCTCTGCTGCATAAGTTGCAAAACTTAATCCCGCGGGACCCGCACCAATCACAGCGATATTTTTCGCTTGACCTGCTTCTTTGAAAATTAATTCTGTTTCATAACATGCACGTGGGTTCACTAAACAAGTTGCAATTTTCATCGAGAAAATATGGTCTAAACAGGCTTGGTTACAACCAATACAAGTATTAATTTCATCACTACGCCCTTGTTCAGCTTTAAGTACAAACTCAGGGTCCGCCAGCATTGGTCGAGCCATCGATACGATGTCAGCATCACCAGATGCCAAAACATGCTCTGCCATTTCAGGTGTGTTAATACGGTTAGAAGTAACCAAAGGTATGTTTACGCTACCTTTTAATTTTTTAGTCACCCAAGTAAATGCCGCACGAGGCACTTTAGTCGCAATAGTCGGAATACGCGCTTCATGCCAACCAATACCTGTATTGATAATGGTTGCACCCGCTTTTTCAATTTCTTTGGCTAAGTGAATAACTTCCTCTAAGCTTGAACCGCCTTCAACCAAATCCAACATAGATAAACGGTAAATAATAATGAAGTTTTCACCGACTGCTTCGCGGGTACGCTTTACAATTTCAATTGGGAAACGAATACGTTTTTCATAACTACCGCCCCATTCATCATCACGATGGTTCGTTCTGGCAGCAATAAACTCATTGATTAAATAACCTTCTGAACCCATGATTTCTACACCATCATAACCAGCGTATTGCGAAAGCTTGGCACAGTTTACGAAATCATCAATCGTTTGCTGAACTTCAGCAGAACTTAATTCCTTAGGACGACTTGGGTTTATCGGTGCTTGAATTGCAGATGGTGCAACAATATCTTTTTGATATGAATAACGACCAGTGTGCAGAATTTGCAGTGCAATTTTACCGCCCGCATCATGGACTGCCTGCGTAATGACTTTATGGTGCTCTGCTTCTTCACGGGTATCGAGCTTAGAACCCCCTTTAAAAGTCAAACCATGATCATTGGGTGAAATACCGCCCGTCACAATCAGTCCAACACCGCCTTTTGCCCGCTCTGCATAAAATGCTGCCATACGGTCATAACCACCTGGCGCTTCTTCAAGACCAACGTGCATAGAACCCATAAGTACACGGTTTTTAAGTGTAGTAAATCCTAAATCTAATGGGGCGAGTAAATGTGGATAATTGGACATGAGACCTCCATGGCTTGCAATGTGCTGGCTAAATTTTGCTTTTATGCAACTTGTTGCACTAATTTATAATCCAATTTTGAAATCTATGCAACATGTTGCATAATATCTGTACCTTATTTTTTTGATGCTAACTTATGTCTTTAGCACATGTTCTGTTGACCAGTCTGATGGAAAAACCAAGTACAGGGATTGAACTGGCACGGCGTTTTGACCGTTCTATGGGTTTCTTTTGGAATGCGACACATCAACAAATTTATCGTGAACTCAGTGCCATGCAGCAAAAAGGCTGGATTTCAACCATTGAAGATGAAAGTTCCAATAGCCGAAAAAAAACCTATCAAGTAGAGCAAATGGGTCGAACTGAATTGGCTGACTGGATGGTCAAGCAAAGCCCGCCCGCTCAACTGCGTGAAGAACTGATGGTACGTTTAAGAGCAGAAGCACAAGTCGGTCAGGCTACTGTATTGCCTGAGTTAGAAAGACACTTGATGTTGCATCAAGAAAAATTGAAAATTTATCAACAAATTTTTGCCAAAGACTTCTCATCTACAGAAAATGAAAATCGCACTTTATATATTCATAAAATGATTTTACAGTTAGGCATTAACTTAGAAGTGGGCTGGATTGAATGGCTTGAAACCATGATTACAGGCCTGAAAAAATTTGAGCAATCTTAAGAAATAGAGAAATTACCATGCCTTACTATCAAATGCCCGATCAAGAACAATTGTACGTTCGTGAATTTGGTCAGGGCAAACCTGTTTTAGTACTCTCAGGTTTAGGCATGCAAAGTTGGCAATGGCTACCTTTTTTAATTCAAAACAGTAACCAATTTAAATTCATTATTCCGGATTGGCGCGGGTTTGGTCGTTCAAAACACTGCCGTATACCTGAAATAGATGCTATTTCTAGTCATTGGCGTGATTTAGAGGCATTAATCCAACAATTAAAGTATCCTGACTTCACTGTTATTGCGTTCTCAATGGGTGCAACAATAGCCATGCATGGCATGAAATATGGAAATTTTAAACAATCGATCAATTGTTATTTACATATTGATCAAGCACCCAAAATTACAGTAGATAGCCGTTGGCCGTATGGTTTACTCAGTCAACAACACTCAAATTTTAAAAAACTCTTAGCTGAAATTTCACTGTTTTTCTCGGCCTTACCTCCTATTAAAAGTCTAGAAGATCTTGACCCAGCTTCACGTCAAGAATTTATTAAAATATGGAGTAAATTCGTATCATTACAAAATGGTCATCGTTTAAGCCCCATCTTATGGAACACCGCCTTAAAATACGATAAATTACAAAAACATCTCTTGCCCTTACACCGTCTCGACTATTTAGCGTGGTATATCAATAACTATCTATATCACAATGAAGATTATCGAGAATCTTTAACAGAATTGAGCTGTCCCACAACTTTTTTCATTGGGGAAAATTCGATACTTTATCCATCTCAAGGGCAAAAAATTATCGCGAATAGTGTTAAAAATGCCAAGCAAGTTATTTTTGAACGCTCAGGTCATGCTATTTTGATTAATGAACCTTTCAAATTTCAGCGAGAAATTTCCCGCTTTCTTTTGAATCAGTCCGAATAACAAAACTTTAGTTTAATTAAAGCACCGCTCGATCATATTTAATTGCTTCAAGATCATAAACTTGATAAATGCAATCAAATAGCGAGCGGATATCTTCACTTTCATCCATACTACGAATAGCGAGGAAGATTGGACTAACTGCGGCATCATCCAACAAAGGGATGTAGTTCAAGTGAGGAAACTGAATACTACAAGCACTTTCAGGCACAATGCAAATTCCTTCCCCTGCTGCCACTAAGCCCAGTGCCAATTGAATTTCACGGACTTCTCGCAAACTACGTGGCTCTAAACCGTACTCTGAAAATAGGCTACGGACTTGGGTCGAGAAATTAGGTTTAGGATGACTTGGATATAAGAACAAACTTTCTTCAACTAAATCTGCAAGATATACCCCTTGTTTTTGCGATGCTAAAGGATGACTGCTGTGAGCCGCAACCATCAAAGGTTCTTCACGCAATAACACACGACGAATTGCAGGATCAGAAATTCTTAACCGTCCAAAACCAACATCAATTCGCCCTTCTTTAAGCGCCTGAATTTGGTCTTTAGTACTCATTTCGATCAGTTCAATTTTAAGCTGTGGCTGCTGCTGACGGAATAAATACACAATTCTTGGCAATAAACCATAGAGCAATGACCCAACAAATCCCATTGTTACGGTACGTTCGACCATACCCACACGCTTAGTCATCGACTTCACTTCTTCAGCATTAGACAAAAGTTTAACCGCATGCTGATAGAAGAATTGACCTGCTGGCGTGGTCTGTAAAGGCCGACTACCCCGCTCAAACAACTGAATTCCCAACTCAGCTTCAAGGTTTTGAATCTGCCGACTCAGCGGAGGCTGGGCTATAAACAGTTTTTCTGCTGCTTTGGTAAAACTTTGTTCCTCTACAACCGCTACAAAATAGCGTAGGTGTCTAAGTTCCATAAGACTTCATACCTTTTAAATATAAAAAAATGCAAAAATGATCTTCGACAGGTTTAGTTCATTCTTTTAAGGTATATCAAATAAATTAGACAAATCAAGATAGCGAAGCCGAAAGATGTATAAATCGATTGAAACGTTGCTTGTAGAAATACCGACAATCCGCCCACATAAAATGGCGGTTGCAACAATGCAAACTCAGACCTTGGTTCTGGTTAAAGTCACCACAGAAGATGGCTTTATTGGCTGGGGCGAAGCAACCACAATTGGTGGCTTAGGCTATGGCGAAGAAAGTCCAGAAAGCGTCAAAACCAATATCGAAACTTATTTTGCGCCATTACTCAAGTCATTATCTGGTTTGAATGTGGCACAAACCATACAAACAATCAAACGCAATATCAATGGCAACCGTTTTGCTAAAAATGCCATTCAAACCGCTCTATTTGACATTCAAGCACAACGCTTAGGTCTACCCATCAGTGAAGTACTTGGTGGTCGTTTAAGACATAGTGTCCCAGTACTTTGGGTATTGGCTTCTGGCAATACAGAAAAAGATATTGCTGAAGCACAGCAGATGATTGCCAGCAAACGCCACAATACCTTCAAGTTAAAAATTGGTTCGCGTCGTGTGGAAGAAGATGTAGAGCATGTTTTAGCCATCAAACAAGCTTTAGGTTCAGATGTTTCTATTCGTGTAGATGTAAATCGTGCTTGGTCAGAACTTGAAGCAGTTAAGGGCATTCAACAGTTACAAGATGGTGGTGTGGATTTAATTGAACAACCCTGTGCTATCGACAACATTGATGCCATGCAACGTCTTACCCGTCGCTTTGATATCGCCATCATGGCTGATGAATCGCTAATGGGTCCAGACAGTGCCTATCGCTTAGCAAAACGTAATGGAGCTTCAGTCTTTGCAGTCAAAATCGCGCAATCAGGCGGTTTGGTTGAAGCCAGTGAAGTTGGAAAAATTGCCAAACTGGCAGGAATTGACCTTTACGGTGGCACCATGCTTGAAGGTCCAATTGGCACTATGGCATCGGCGCAAGTCTTTTCCACCTTTCATAATTTAGCATACGGTACTGAACTGTTTGGTCCACTGTTACTGACCGAAGAAATTTTAAAAACTCCGCTGCAATATCAAAACTTCGAGCTGATGTTACCGACCACAGCTGGACTGGGTATTGAAATTGATGAAGACAAAATTGACCGTATGCGTCGTCAGTAATTAAAGGAATTCTACATGCTTTACCACGTAAGAATGGATGTAAACCTACCGCAGGATATGCCAGCAGAACAGGCAAATGAAATTAAAGCGGTTGAAAAGGCATATTCGCAAGAACTGCAACAGCAAGGCAAATGGCGCCACATTTGGCGTATTACAGGCCAATACTCCAACATCAGTATTTTTGATGTCGAGAGCAATGATGAGTTGCATAACCTGTTGCAGGGTTTACCACTTTATCCCTACATGAATATTGAAGTGATGCCACTGAACCGACATCCCTCTTCTATTCGTGAAGATGATCGTTAAGCAAAGGAATAATGGGAAGACAGCTTCCCAACGTGTAAAAAAAATCTGTATTCACAAGGAATGTGGCCCGCTAAGTGTTTTGATGAGATCAAGCATGCGCCAGCCACTCAAACATACTTAAGGAGCGATAGTATGAACCGCCAACAAATTGATGCCCTCGTAAAAGAAATGAACGTCGACACTGCAACTGGTCCTGTCGATGCACGTGTACAACAAATTGTTGTGCGCTTAGTGGGCGATCTATTCCAAGCCATTGAAGACCTCGACATCAGTCAAACTGAACTTTGGAAAGGTCTGGAATATTTTACCGATGCAGGTCAAGCCAATGAATTAGGTCTACTCGCAGCGGGGTTAGGCTTAGAACATTATTTAGACCTTCGTGCCGATGAAGCCGATGCTAAAGCAGGTATTACAGGTGGTACGCCACGTACCATTGAAGGTCCACTCTATGTTGCAGGTGCACCAGAATCTACTGGTTTTGCCCGCATGGATGATGGTTCTGAAACTGACAAAATTCCAACTTTGTTTATTGAAGGTACAGTAACTGATACTGATGGCAACATTATTGAAGGTGCCAAAGTTGAAGTTTGGCATGCAAACAGCTTAGGCAACTACTCATTCTTCGATAAATCTCAATCTGACTTTAACTTACGTCGTAGTATTTTAACGGATGCTGATGGCAAATATGTGGCACAGACCACCATGCCTGTAGGCTACGGTTGCCCACCTGATGGCACGACTCAAGCGGTGTTAAATAAGCTAGGTCGTCATGGTAACCGCCCTTCACATGTACATTACTTTGTCTCTGCTCCTGGTTATCGCAAGCTCACTACTCAGTTCAACATTGAAGGTGATCAATACCTTTGGGATGACTTTGCCTTTGCAACCCGTGATGGTTTAGTTGCCACTGCTGTAGATGTGACCGATGAAGCTGAAATTGCTCGTCGCGGTTTAAATCAACCGTTCAAGCACATCACATTCAATATTGAGTTAGTAAAAGAACAGCAAGGCGCTCCTTCAACTGAAGTAGATCGTCGTCGCGCTAGCGCTTAACCCATATTTTAGGAACCGAAATGACATCTAAATCAACTGTCATTTCGGAGTGTTCCCCACATTTGGAACCTCGGAGAACGGACATGCCTCGTATTCCTGTAATTAACACCAGTCACCTCGATCGTATTGATGAATTGCTTGTTGACGATTTTGAAACTGGCGAATTTAAACTGCATCGCTCAGTATTTACTGATCAAGCCTTATTTGACCTTGAAATGAAATACATTTTTGAAGGTAACTGGGTGTACTTGGCACATGAAAGCCAAATTCCAAATAATAATGACTTCTACACCACGTATATGGGACGCCAGCCAATCATTATTGCGCGTAACCGTAATGGTGAACTCAATGCCATGATCAATGCCTGTTCACATCGTGGTGCACAACTTTGCCGCCATAAACGTGGCAACAAGGCAACTTACACCTGCCCATTCCACGGTTGGACGTTTAACAACTCAGGTAAACTCCTAAAAGTAAAAGATCCAAGTGAAGCTGGTTATTCAGATTGCTTTAATCAAGAAGGTTCACATGACCTGAAAAAAGTAGCACGTTTTGAAAACTACAAAGGCTTCTTGTTTGGTAGCTTGAATCCTGATGTTCCTTCACTGGAAGAATTTTTAGGTGAAACCACCAAAATCATTGACATGATTGTCGATCAGTCTGAGCAAGGTCTGGAAGTTTTACGTGGTTCATCAACCTACACTTACGAAGGCAACTGGAAACTGACTGCTGAAAATGGTGCCGATGGTTATCACGTGTCTGCCGTACACTGGAACTATGCAGCCACAACCCAACAGCGTAAAGAGAAAGAAGCAGGTGACAACATCCGTGCCATGAGCGCAGGTTCGTGGGGTAAACAAGGCGGTGGTTCATACGGTTTTGACAATGGTCACATGTTGCTCTGGACACAATGGGCAAACCCAGAAGATCGTCCGAACTACCCTAAAGCAGAGGAATATACCGAGAAATTCGGTGCACCAATGTCGAAATGGATGATCGAGCGCTCACGTAATCTTTGCTTATATCCAAATGTATATTTGATGGATCAGTTTGGTTCACAAATTCGTGTCTTACGCCCACTGGCAGTCAACAAAACTGAAGTGACCATTTACTGTATCGCCCCGAAAGGTGAAGCACCAGAAGCACGTACTCGCCGTATTCGTCAATATGAAGATTTCTTTAATGCTTCAGGCATGGCAACACCCGATGATCTTGAAGAATTCCGTGCTTGCCAAGCAGGTTATGCAGGGATTGAACTGGAATGGAATGACATGTGCCGTGGCTCGAAACACTGGATTCAAGGCCCTGATGACGCTGCCAACGAAATTGGGTTAAAACCAAAACTCAGCGGCATTAAAACCGAAGATGAAGGCTTGTACCTCGCTCAACATCAATATTGGCTAGAAACGATGAAACATGCCATTGCCTCAGAAAAAGCACTCGTGAATGAACAAGGAGAGATCGCATGAATGCCACTGCCACTTTAGAACGCAGCTCTCTCGAACAGATTGCACAGTTTCTTTATCAAGAAGCACGTTTTCTAGATGATGAACAATGGGATGACTGGTTAAATTGTTATGCTCCATCTGCTTCTTTTTGGATGCCTGCTTGGGATGATGATGACCGTTTAACTGAAGATCCTCAGTCTGAAATTTCACTAATTTATTACCCAGACCGTCAAGGTCTTGAAGACCGTGTGTTCCGTATTAAAACCGAACGCTCTTCTGCAACCATGCCAGATACCCGCACCAGCCACAATATTAGCAATATTGAAGTGATGGCACGTGATGGCAACAAAGTGACAGTTCGTTTTAACTGGAACACCTTAAGTTTCCGTTACAAAACCAACTACAGCTATTTTGGCATGTCACGTTATGAAATCGATTTTTCAGGCGCGCAACCACAGATTTTAAGCAAATACGTGGTCCTGAAAAATGACTATATCAATCAAGTCATTGATATTTACCACCTCTGATTTAAGCGTCATCCCTTCAGTCAAATGGAATGTTGACTGAAGGTCAAGTTTCAAAGTTTTTAGTAGGATTCTAGCCATGTCAAACCACAATATTGCACTTCAATTTGAAGATGGTGTTACCCGTTTTATTAGCGTCGCTCAGGGCGAAACTTTGTCTGATGCGGCTTACCGTCAAAAAATTAATATTCCTTTAGATTGTCGCGATGGTGCCTGTGGAACATGCCGAGCTTTCTGTGAATCGGGAAGTTATGACATGCCTGAAGAAACCTACATTGAAGATGCACTCACCCCAGAAGAAGCTGAGCAAGGCTATATTCTAGCTTGCCAATGCCGCCCAACATCCGATGCTGTATTCCAAATTCAAGCATCATCTGAAGTATGTAAAACCGAGATTCACCAATACCAAGGCACTTTAGTTGCTGTGGAAAACTTATCAGACTCAACCATCACTTTTGATATTCAACTTGACGAAGGTCAACCTGATATTCACTTCCTTGCTGGTCAATATGTCAATGTTGGCATTCCAGATACCACAGAAACACGTTCATATTCATTTAGTTCTAAACCAGGCAACCGTTTAACAGGTTTTGTGGTGCGCAACGTACCTAATGGAAAAATGAGTAGCTTTTTAAGTAATAGCGCCAAAGCAGGCGATAAAATGACCTTTACAGGTCCATTTGGCAGTTTCTACTTACGTAATGTAGTTCGCCCTGTCGTCATGCTTGCTGGCGGAACGGGAATTGCGCCATTTATGTCCATGCTTCAAGTGTTAGAAGAAAAAGGCTCAGAGCACCCTGTACGTTTAGTGTTTGGTGTAACCAATGATTTTGATTTAGTTGCTTTAGAACAACTTGATGCACTTCAAGCCAAACTTCCATGGTTTGAATATCGTACCGTGGTTGCAAGCCCAGACTCAGCACATGAGCGCAAAGGCTATGTGACTGGACACATTGAAAATGAATGGCTCAATGGCGGTGATGTCGATGTCTACCTATGTGGCCCTGTTCCTATGGTCGATGCTGTTCGCAGTTGGTTAGATAGTGAAGGTGTAAAACCTGCAAACTTCCTATTTGAAAAATTCTCCGCAAACTAATACATCACCCAATATTTAAGTTATAGAAAAGATGGTACGCGAAAATGTCATTTGCAATTGTTCGAGGCCAGACTACTTGGTAAAAATGCTTTTTTGGCGAGGAGGATATCAAGTCATAGGTTTCGACGAGTTCTACAAATGACAATGGTTCTGCTTACTTTTCCCAAAAGAAAAGTAAATCTAACCAAAGGTTAATCCAGTAACTGATGTCCAGCTATTAGGATGTAGGCGTGCCAAATTGTATAAATTTAAAAATTCATCTTTATATTGGATGATAAGTGAGTTCAAAAAATGGCGTCAAATCAAAGATTCTTAAACAAAGTCGTGATTGTGACTGGTGCCGCTCAAGGCATTGGTCGTGGGGTTGCACTCCAAGTGGCTGAAGAAGGTGCACAAGTTGTCTTAGCTGATTTATCTGACTATGTAGATGAAACATTAGCAGAGATTGAAGCACATCAAGGTGATGCTATAACAGTCAAAGCCAATCTTGAAACTTTCGCAGGCGCACAAGCCATTGTAGCAAAAGCACTTGAAATCTATGGCCGTGTTGATGTACTCATCAATAATGTCGGTGGTGCAATTTGGATGAAACCCTTTGAAGAATTTTCTGAAGAAGAAATCATTAAAGAAGTCAATCGTTCATTATTTCCAACGCTATGGTGTTGTCGCGCTGTTTTACCTGAAATGATTAAAAATCAGAAAGGTACGATTGTAAATGTATCCTCTATAGCAACTCGCGGAATTAACCGCGTGCCCTATTCAGCATCCAAAGGCGGTGTCAATGCCCTCACCGCATCACTGGCATTTGAACATGCCAAAGATGGGATCCGAGTAAATGCAATTGCTACAGGTGGAACAGAAGCACCGCCACGTAAAGTACCACGCAATGCAAACCCTCTTTCCGAAAATGAAAAAGCGTGGATGCAACAAGTGGTCGATCAGACCATTGATCGTAGTTTTATGAACCGTTATGGCACGATTCAGGAACAAGTAAATGCAATTGTATTCCTTGCTTCAGATGATTCGTCATATATGACAGGTACAGTTGTTCCCGTCGGCGGTGGTGATCAAGGCTAATTGATCACTAAACAACTTTATATACAGGATCGTGTCTGCATGGAGGCAAATAAATGGCTACCCTGTTTAAAACCTTGAAAGAAGATTGGTCTATTTCAGCCACTGTCGCAGGATTTTTGGCAGTGCTGATTTCCTATTCAGGCCCACTTATTATCTTCTTTCAGGCTGCGCAACAAGCTCAGGTTTCCCCAACCATGATGATTTCATGGATTTGGGGTATTTCGATTGGGGCAGCTGTGGCAGGGATCTTCCTTTCCATTAAATTTAAAGTCCCTGTGATTACGGCATGGTCTGCACCGGGTACGGCTTTATTGGTCACCCTGTTCCCGAATATTAGCCTGAATGAAGCAGTTGCTGCCTACATCACCTCGGCTGTGGTAATTTTCCTTATTGGTATAAGTGGTTATTTCGATAAATTGTTGAAATGGATTCCTCAATCCGTTGCCGCAGGCATGATGGCAGGAATCTTATTTCAGTTTGGTTTAGGGTTATTTAGCGCAACTAATAGCATGCCAATTATTGTATTTAGCATGTTGTTTGTATTTTTAGTCGCAAAACGAATTTCCCCACGTTATAGCATGCTTTGGGTACTTCTTTCTGGTGTTTCATTGAGCTTTGGGCTTGGTGAAATGAATGCGGTGAGTTTAGATTTCCAACTTGCTATTCCTCAGTTGATCACTCCAGAATGGACTTGGCATTCCACCTTAAACCTTGCCCTGCCTTTGATTTTAGTCAGTCTGACGGGACAGTTTTTACCAGGCATGGCCATCATGAAACTCAGTGGTTATGACATACCTGCCAAGCCAATTATCACGACCACCAGTATTGCGTCATTGGCTGTCGCTTGTGTAGGTGGCATTACCATCGTTTTGGCATCGATTACCGCTGCGCTTTGTATGGGTAAAGATGCGCATGAGTTAAAGGAAAAACGCTACATCGCAGGGGTTGCCAACGGCATTTTTTATATTTTAGGTGGGCTGTTTGCAGGCAGTATCGTTCTGCTCTTCAGCTTACTGCCAAAAGAGCTTGTTGCAGCACTGGCTGGATTGGCCTTATTGGGCGCCATTTCAACCAATATCGCTGTTGCTATGAGGGATGAGCCTCAACGGGATTCCGCACTCATTACCTTTTTAGCTACGGCTTCAGGAATGCATTTTTTAGGCCTAAGTTCCGTTTTTTGGGGCATTGTGATTGGTTTATTCGCACATGTCATTTTAACCAAACGCCCTACTGAACCTACCACTATTTCATCCACTCAATCTAGTAAAAGTTAGTCCGACCTATATAGGGTCTAGGAAATATTATGATAGATAAAAGTGCAGCGACCTTAACGGAAGCGCTCTCCCAGATACAAGACGGCTCAACCATCATGATTGGTGGTTTTGGAACAGCAGGACAACCTGCTGAACTCATTGACGGGCTGATCAAACTTGGACGTAAAGACCTCACCATCGTCAGCAACAATGCAGGCAATGGCGATTATGGTCTGGCGAAACTGTTGAAAGCCGGTGCAGTGAAAAAAGTCATCTGCTCATTCCCGCGTCAGTCCGACTCTTGGGTTTTCGATGAACTCTATCGTGCAGGCAAAATCGAATTGGAATTAGTCCCTCAAGGCAATTTGGCCTGCCGTATTCAAGCCGCAGGCATGGGACTCGGTGCAGTCTTTACCCCTACAGGCTTTGGTACTTTATTGGCCGAAGGTAAAGAAACTCGTCACATCGACGGTAAAGATTATGTACTCGAATACCCAATCAAAGCTGACTTCGCTTTGATTAAAGCCCAACAAGGCGACCGTTGGGGCAATCTGGTCTACCGTAAATCGGCACGTAACTTTGGCCCAATCATGGCCATGGCAGCCAATGTGACCATTGCCCAAGTGTCTGAAGTGGTGGAACTCGAGACGCTTGATCCAGAACACATCATCACCCCAGGCATCTTCGTTCAACATGTGGTGCAGGTTCAGCCTGAACCTGTAGCTGTGTAATCGGGAGAACATCATGAGCTATCAAAAACTCAACCGCAACCAGATTGCTGAACGTGTGGCCCAAGATATTCCCGATGGAGCTTATGTCAATTTAGGTATTGGCTTACCCACCAAGATTGCCAGCTACTTACCGAATGACAAAGAGATCTTCCTGCATTCTGAAAATGGTTTATTGGCTTTTGGTCCACCACCTGCCGCAGGTGAAGAAGATCCTGAGCTGATCAATGCGGGTAAAGAATATGTGACCATGTTACAAGGCGGCGCCTTTTTCCATCATGGGGATTCGTTTGCCATGATGCGTGGTGGGCATTTGGATATTGCAGTCCTTGGTGCCTTTCAAGTCGCAGCCAATGGTGACTTGGCCAACTGGCATACTGGTGCACCCGATGCAATTCCATCAGTAGGTGGAGCGATGGATTTGGCCGTCGGCGCTAAAAAAGTGTTTATCACCACCGATCATGTCACCAAAAACGGTGAACCGAAGATTGTGGCTGAGCTGACTTACCCCGCCACAGGACAAAAGTGTGTTGACCGTATTTATACCGACCTGTGTGTGATTGATGTCACTGCGGAAGGGTTAAAAGTGATTGAGAAAGTCGACGGTCTAAGTTTTGCAGAATTGCAGGCCATGACGGGTGCTCCGTTGGTGGATGCGACACATTAACTGATTAGTTTGAAAATTTAATTGTTTGAATAAGGTCATTGCCTCGAATACTGGTTCAAGCAAAACGTTCCGTGTAGGCGATACCCTTACTTTTCAGAGATGAAAAGTAACAAAAATCTTTGTTGGGCTGATGGTATATCCATATACCAAAGTCCAACGGGCGGCATCCATGCCGCCATCGAGAAATACTGAATGGAACGCTTTGAATACGGTTCTCACTTCTTAAGATTTGGATTTTCCCCGTAATTCACTATCGTGACAGGCGACATGGATGTCGCTAAGTTGAACAGGGAGACAAGGAAGCCTCATCTGTTCAACAAAGGTTTTTGGTCACTTTTTTAAAAAAGTGACAAGAACGAGCTACTGGCATTTAACCGAACATGGTAAGACTCCATTGTGACTAGATACAGTTTATCTATCAGCAGAGTCCCGTTTCAAAGGACAAGATTAACATGAAAGACGCTTATATCATCGATGCCATCCGTACCCCATTCGGCCGTTATGCCGGTGGACTCGCCCCAGTCCGTGCCGATGACTTGGGTGCTGTGCCGATTCAAGCCTTAATGCAACGTAATCCAAGCGTGGACTGGAAACAAGTCGATGACGTGATTTACGGCTGTGCCAACCAAGCGGGAGAAGACAATCGCAATGTGGGGCGTATGTCGGCATTGTTGGCAGGCTTACCGGTTGAAGTTCCAGCCACCACCATCAACCGTCTATGTGGTTCATCGTTGGATGCGATTGCCATGGCAGCCCGTGCCATTAAAGCGGGTGAAGCGAACCTGATCATTGCAGGGGGTGTGGAAAGCATGTCGCGTGCACCCTTTGTGATGGGTAAATCGGAAACGGCTTATGGTCGTAGCCAGAAGATTGAAGACACCACCATGGGATGGCGTTTTATCAATCCGAAGCTGAAAGCCATGTATGGTGTAGAGACCATGCCACAGACTGCAGAGAATGTGGCACAACAATTTAAGATTGATCGTACAGATCAAGACCAGTTTGCCTTGACGAGTCAACAGCGCACAGCAACCGCGCAAGCTCAAGGCTTTTTTAAACATGAGATCATCCCTGTAAGTATTGCGCAGCGTAAGGGTGATCCGATTGTGGTGGATACCGATGAACATCCTCGTGCATCGACCACCTTGGAAGGTTTGGCGAAACTGAAGCCAGTCGTCACAGCAGAAGGCACCGTCACAGCGGGAAACGCGTCAGGCATCAATGACGGTGCGGCTGCTGTACTAATTGCTTCGGAACAAGCCGTCGAGCAATACCAGCTTCAACCACGTGCCAAGATTATTGCGTCTACGGCTGTGGGGGTTGAACCGCGCATCATGGGCTTTGCCCCAGCACCAGCGATTAAGAAGCTGCTGAAACAAGCTAATCTCAGCATCGAACAGATGGATGTGATTGAGCTGAATGAAGCTTTTGCGGCACAGGCACTGGCGGTTACCCGTGATTTAGGTCTGGCAGATGACACGACACAAGTAAATCCCAATGGTGGTGCGATTGCGATTGGTCATCCGTTAGGTGCATCGGGTGCACGTTTAGTCACCACGGCTTTAAACCAATTGGAACAAACGGGTGGAACCTATGCCTTGTGTTCGATGTGTATTGGTGTCGGTCAAGGTATTGCAATGATTATTCAGCGGGTTTAACAAATCATAACTATTTAAGATATTTCCCCTCCCTTTTTTAAAGGGAGGTCGGGAGGGATTTATGCCAACATTTATTTCAAATGATGCAACCATCAATTACGCAACTTTTGGTGATGCCACCAATCCTGCTTTGGTATTTTCCAATTCTTTGGGTACCAATTATGGCATGTGGCAGCAGCAGTTTAATGCTTTAAAAGAGCAGTTCTTTGTGGTGTGTTATGACACGCGTGGTCATGGTACTTCATCTACCCCGCAAGGTCCTTATAGCTTGCAACAATTAGGTGAGGATGTGATTCATTTGCTGGATCATTTACAGATTTCAAAAGCTGCATTTTGTGGCATCTCCATGGGTGGCTTAACCGGTCAATGGTTGGCGATTCATTATCCTGAGCGTTTTAGCCATGTGGTGGTATGTAATACGGCGGCTAAAATTGGTCAGGAGCAGGCTTGGCTGGATCGGGCGGCTTTGGTCAGATCTCAAGGTTTACAATCCATCGCGGACAGTGCAGCTTCGCGATGGTTTACAGTTCCCTTTATCCAAAGCAACGCGGCAACGGTTGCAACGCTTTCAAACGACTTAGGTGCTGGCAGCCCTGAAGGTTATGCGAGTTGTTGTGAAGCTTTGGCTAAAGCGGATGTTCGGGAACAATTAAAGACAATTACGGTTCCTGTGTTGCTTGTTGCAGGACAGCAAGATCCTGTGACAACGGTGGCGGATGCTGAGTTTATGCAGAGTCAAATTCCCAAGAGTCGGTTGGTAGAAATTGATGCATCGCATATTTCGAATGTGGAACAGCCAACGGCGTTTAATGAAGCTTTAAAACAGTTTCTTGTATAAGAATACCGTCCTCAAAGGCCTCACATTGTTGAGGCTTTTCTTTGTCTAAAATGTTTGTTTAAATACCGTCCACTAACTTCATAACCCCTAGAATTTATAAAAATGAAAAAATATTTTTTCAACTGTATTCTTATGCTTTCAAGTATGTCTGCTTTTGCAAATTCACAATTCGAAACCTACACCATCATTTATGGGGGTGGCGTAGATGATCTCGGACTTGGTTTAAAAGATCAGCAAGGAAAAGAATATCACGCTTATTGTAGTCAGCAATGTGGTGATTGGTTTGAGTTTGATCAAGACTCACTGGGTGAGAAACTCAAAAACCAATTCAAAGGTCGCCAAGCTGTAGTTGATCTGTCTTATGAAATTAATGCTGGACGCATTGTCGGGCCTGGTGATGAGGATGAGCTTTATTTTATAAAGAGCATCAAACTCATCGATTCAAATCAAAGAAAGCCTTGGTTAAACTTTTTTGATCTCAAACAGAATTAAATGCCCTTCTAGGTCATATTTTTAATAATTCATCTGCTTAGGCTATTTTACCATCAATCACACCCATTCCTTTTAACAGTCGTAATTCATGTTCCGCTTTAAATTGAGACAATACAGACATGGTATGTTCTCCCAATTGTGGCGGTGCATGATGGTATTCAACAGGTGTTTCAGACAATTTTATAGGCGAACCAATCATCTGAAACTCTGGATTAAGTAGATGTTGTATATTCACCACCATTTCCCGATGTTGAATTTGGGGTTCTTGCAGAGCTTCGGCAACAGAATTAATAAGCCCAACAGGGACTTTAAATGCATGAATCGCACTCACCCACGACTCTGCATTTTGCTGTACAAAATGAGCAGATAATAATTCAATAAGTACTTCACGGTGGCGTACTCGATCCTGATTTCGATTAAAACGCCCATCTTCCAATAGCGAGGTATAACCAATCGCAATACAGAAATCTTTAAACTGCTTATCGTTACCACAAGCGACAATAAATTCTTTATCTTTCGCGCTAAAAGTTTGATATGGAACAATATTCGGATGACTATTTCCCATACGCTTTGGAGATACACCCGTAGTGAGATAATTCATACCTTGATTGGCTAAACCTGCCACCTGAACATCCAGTAATGACAAATCAATATGTTGCCCTCGTCCAATCTGATGACGAGCCAATAGTGCAGCCTGAATGGCAATCGTGGCATATAAGCCTGTTTGAATATCGACCACAGCGACACCCACTTTTTGTGCGCCACACCCTGAATCTTCCTCTTCACCCGTAATACTCATCAGTCCAGACATACCCTGAATGATAAAGTCATAGCCTGGTTCAGCCGCACGTGGTCCTGTTTGTCCAAAACCTGTGATCGAGCAATAAACAAGATTCGGATTAATATCACTTAAAGTTTCATAATCCAGACTATATTTCTGTAATGAACCCGCTTTATAGTTTTCGATCACGACATCTGCCGTTTTGACCATTTCATGCAGAATAGCCTGTCCCTCTGAGCGTGTAATATCAATCGCGACTGAATATTTATTTCTATTGGCCGACTGGTAATAACCTGACTCACGCGTCTGTTCACCGTGAGCATCAAGCATCCATGGCGGCCCCCACATGCGAGTATCATCACCACATTGTGGACGCTCAATTTTAATGACTTCGGCACCGAGATCTGCCAAAATTTGCCCACACCATGGGCCCGCCAATACTCGGCTCAGATCCAAAACCCGAATTCCCTTTAACGCACCCATTATTTGCTCCTCAATCTTGCATTTTCGTTTTACTTTTGATTTACAAAGATGCATTTGCCCTTAAGATGCTCTTTCGAGCACCCTGATTTTGATCAAATGATTTTTTAAAATTAGAATGCAGCAATACCCGTCTGCGCACGACCAAGAATTAGTGCATGTACGTCATGGGTGCCTTCATAGGTGTTCACCACTTCTAAATTGACCAAATGTCGTGCGACACCAAACTCATCACTAATCCCATTTCCCCCCATCATGTCACGGGCTAAACGGGCAATATCTAAAGCTTTACCACAGTTGTTACGTTTGATTAGAGAGGTTCCTTCAACCGATGCAATCCCTTCATCTTTCATACGTCCAAAACGCAAAGCAACTTGTAACCCTAAAGCAATTTCAGTTTGCATATCAGCAAGTTTTTTCTGAATAAGTTGGTTTGCTGCTAAAGGGCGACCAAACTGTTTACGATCCATTGTATATTGATGCGCAGTATGCCAACAGAATTCTGCTGCACCCATCGCGCCCCAAGCGATACCATAGCGTGCGCTATTTAGGCAGGTAAATGGACCTTTCAAACCACGAATTTCAGGAAATGCATTTTCTTCTGGAACAAAAACGTTATCCATCACAATTTCACCTGTGATTGATGCACGTAAACCCACTTTGCCATGAATCGCAGGTGCCGAAAGCCCTTCCCAACCTTTTTCTAAAATAAAGCCACGAATGTCACCCACATGTCCTTCTTCAGACACTTCTTTTGCCCACACCACAAATACATCTGCAATTGGGCTATTGGTAATCCACATTTTCGCACCAGATAAGCGATAACCACCTGCTACTTTTTTAGCACGTGTAATCATGCTTCCTGGGTCTGAACCGTGGTCTGGCTCAGTTAAACCGAAGCAACCAATGTACTCACCTGATGCGAGTTTTGGTAAATATTGTTGTTTTTGCTGCTCTGTACCAAATTCGTGAATTGGCACCATCACCAAAGAACTTTGTACGCTCGCCATAGAACGGTAGCCTGAATCTACACGTTCAATTTCACGTGCAATTAAGCCATAACTCACATAATTTAAACCTGCACCGCCATATTGTTCAGAAATCGTTGGCCCCAATAAGCCCAGTTCTCCCATTTCACGGAAAATACCAGCATCAGTTCGTTCATAACGGAACTGCTCCAATACACGTGGCATTAACTGTTCCTGACAATAGGCATATGCCGTATCACGAATCATGCGCTCTTCTTCTGTGAGTTGCTGCTCAATTAAAAATGGATCTTTCCAATCAAATTGTACACGTGCCGCTTTTGTATTCACCATTTGGTTCATTACGCATCCTCTGCTAGGTCTTGTTATCTATAATGATGCTATGCTTGAACACAAAATAATTCAAACGATTAATTCGCATGCAGATATGCTTTAAACGCATATCTTGTTTATTTTTTTCACATTAAAAAAACAATAAATTGGTAAAAATGACATTTCTACAGTATGTTCTTATGATGCAATCTACATGCTTTATGCACTTTTGAAATATCCTAATGGCTGAATGACAAGACTAATGAGAAGAAAAATTCCCTCTATGCAGAGCTTACTCTGCTTTGAATCGGCTGCTAAACATGCCAGTTACACGCATGCAGCTTTAGAACTATCCATGACCCAAAGTGCAGTATCGCGTCAAATTCAGCAATTGGAAGAATTTTTAGATATTCAATTATTTACACGAACACGACATGGTATGGAACTGACCATTGCGGGTACACAATATTATACGGCGATAAAACCCTATTTACTCGGTTTAGAAAAATCCACACAAGAAGTCATGGCACATAAAGGTTTAGGAGGGACACTAAAACTCGGTGTTGTGCCGACCTTTGCTACTCGTTGGTTATTACCAAAACTCCATGGTTTTAATATGCGTTATCCTGAAATTACCATTCATTTGGAAACCAGTACTAAGCCTTTTTTATTTAATGACCATATGTTCGATGCAGCCATTTATGCAGGTACAGAGCAACAGATTGAACACTGGCCAAGCATCCAAGCCTATTTTTTAATGCATGAAGATGTTATCGCTGTTTGCTCACCTTCACTTATTTTGAAACATTTTCCAAACGCTGAAAAACTCACCCCATATAGCTATCATTTAAACCCAGAGCAAATTACGCAACTTCCTTTATTACAGCAAACCACACGACCTACTATTTGGCAGGAATGGTTTCAAGCCCATCAAATCGACCACCCTAAAGCCGACGAAGGACAACGACATGAGCTGTTTTCCATGCTCGCTGTAGCGGCATCACATTCGATGGGCGTTGCTTTAATTCCGCAAATGCTGATTGAACAAGAACTAAAAAATCAAACCTTGGTGATTACTAGTAGCAGTCCATTACCGAGTAATCGTGCATATTATTTGGTGCATTCTAGTCAAGCGCCATCAACTATTTTGAGCAAGTTTGTCGACTGGATTCAACATGAAGTAAAAATGATTTCAAACTTCACTTCAGTTGATACCTAAGCCCAAGAATAAGTAAACAATGAGGAAATCATGCAAAACTTAGTGGTATTTTCAGGTGCTGGTATGAGTGCCGAAAGTGGTATTCAAACCTTTCGTGATCACGACGGCCTCTGGGAAAATTACAACATTGAAGATGTCGCCACACCTGAAGCTTGGGCAAGAAACCCGCAGTTGGTTCAAGATTTTTATAACCAACGACGTAAACATATTTTACACGCTCAACCGAACCGTGCTCATCAACTGATTGCCCAATTACAGCAGCACTATCATCTCAATGTCATTACACAAAATATTGATGATCTGCATGAACGTGCAGGTAATGACAATGTATTACATTTACATGGCAATATTCGCTTCGCCAAGAGTTCTGGGCCCCATGCCGAATATGCGACTGAGTTTTACCCTATAGAAGGCTGGGAACTTAATTTAGAAACAGATCGTTGCCCTTTAGGCTACCCACTACGACCGCATGTGGTCTGGTTTGGTGAGGCTGTACCTGCTTATGCCGAGGCACAAAAAATTGTACAACACGCAGATATTTTTATTGTGATTGGCTCAAGTTTAGAGGTATATCCTGTTGCAGGACTAATCCATGAAATTCCACTACACTGTAAAGCATATTATATTGACCCTAAAGCGCATCAACAAACCATGCCTCCGCAATATCAGCTTATTGCACAAACCGCAACCGAAGGCATGCAACAATTATTCACGCTATTGACCACTTAAACCTAACACTCAAATTAAACTATTATCCATTATCTAATCCGAGTTCAAGTTTTTATACCTAGGATTCTAAGCACCATATTGCTTTTTAAGGTAGTTGACGATTTTTGCCGATTCAAACATCCTTACTTGTGTATTTGGGTCAACTAAATATGGCACTTGAATATCACGTCCCATCAACAGCATTACCTTTTCACGTTTACCCTCTTTAATTGGGATATACTTTCCTGGCTTTAAGCGTAATACAGCAGGTCCCATATCTTGCCAGCGCTCTTTTGCCACATTATGAAATATAAATGGCAGCTCTAATTCCGTTAATACACCTCGAACGACACGGGTAAATGGGCTCGCCTCAAATCCCCATAATTCAAGCAACTGCTGCGGTGCTTCACGGTTGACAATACGTTGATCCACCCAAACACCACGCGCGCCATTGATAATAGTTCCAGCAAGTGCCATAACAGGAATTTTGGGATAATGCGCAAATTTTTTCGGTATTTTCCCTGTTCGCCCATAATGTTCAAATAGATGATGAATAATGTCTTGGGACTCATACATCTGCGTTGAAGTATTATCATCAATGAAGAAAGGAAATTGTTTTTTTCCACCTAATTGCTTTACGATTTTACGATATTTTGTTCCACCTTTTGGACATGGATAAACTTCATAATCCAGATTCAATAAAGTTAAAACTTCACGCACACGGCGACAAAATGGAGAACCTTCAAATTCATAGAGTTTCAATGATTTCTCTGGTTGCTTTGGAAAAGCTGTACCAGAGACTCCTCGACCACCTTCCACAAATGATGAAGCCAAAGCTTGAATGACTTTTATTTGATGATTCACCATATTTTGTCCTTATTTTTAATGGTCTTATAGTTCGACCAATGGTTCTTTAGCCACCACAATGCCATTATTATCGGCATAAATGTAATCGCCAGATTGAATACTTACCCCACCAAAATAGAGCGGAATATCCGTTTCGCCTATGCCTTTACGATTACTTTTTTGTGGAATTGCAGCCAATGCATGTACACCCAAATCTAATTCTGCAATGGCATCCACATCACGAACACATCCATAAATAATCACGCCATTCCAATGATTTTTAACTGCTGACTCAGCAATCAGATCCCCCATCAAGGCACAGCGCATTGAAGCTCCCCCATCTACAACGAGCACCTTACCAGCACCTTCAGTCGCTAAAAGCTCTTTGACTCGCGAGTTATCTTCAAAACATTTGACCGTCACCACCTGACCGCCAAAACTTTTGCGCGCCCCATAGCTTTTAAAAAATTTACCGTCAATCGATGGAGTAACCACCTGAAGTTCTTTTTCAGGGTTATCGTCTAATAAATCACAAGTTACAAAAGGAACTGTTGTCACATCATTCTCCATTTATTTGGCTTTTTGTATGCGTAAATTATCATAAATTTCAAACTTTTCAGTTTGATATTGAGCTGCCACGACCATAGTATGAGCCACTTGTTCCGCAGTCACTGGCTTATATTTAAAAGAATCTGGAACCAAATGCGACATCTTCTGATATAAGCGCTGAGTAGCGCCTTCTAGCAACCGTTGTTCTGATCGCTCACCCAACAATAAAGAAGGTTGTAGTATTGAAGTCTTCGCTAAACCCAATTCACGAATATGCTGTTCTAACTCACCTTTAACGCGATTATAAAAAATTGGTGATTTCGAATTGGCGCCAAGTGCACTCACCAACAAGTAATGTGTTTCTAATCCATCAAATAAATCTGCAAAATGTGCATTTATTTCATAATCAATATTATAAAACTGCGCTTTTGAGCCTGCTTTTTTTAAAGTTGACCCCAAACAACTAAATGCATGAGTATGACCATGCACATCCTCATCATTTAGTAACAAAAAATCTTCCAGTACAAATTGATGGACTTTTTCCAACTGACTTAACTCAACATCGTAATGTCGCACCACTGCCGTAATTTGTTCACAACTGCTTAATTCATTTAATTGTTTTATTAAGGCCCGACCTACAAGACCTGTTGCACCAATCACAATTGCATTTTGAATCGAATTTATCATTTTTTGACCGTTCTCCATGTTTTATGAGTAATCTAACGTTTTCTTTAACATTTTTCTGCATCTAAAATGTTGTCAAAGCATGTCAAGACTTGACTTCGTAGTCGTGTTTAATCAAAATATGGCACTTGTTTACGGGCTGGTGATAGTTCTACTGATGTTGGTTTTCAGTATGAATTTCAGCCCGCCCAGACCAATCTAATTCAAGGAGTGCACGAGTGGCAAACTCTGCTCAAGCAAAAAAACGTGCTCGTCAAAACGTTAAAGCACGTAAACACAACGCAAGCTTGCGTTCTATGGTTCGTACCTACATCAAACGCACAGTAGCTGCTATCGCTGCTGGTGACCATGCAGTTGCTACAGAAGCTTACAAAAAAGCTGTTCCTGTAATTGACCGTATGGCTGATAAAGGTATCATCCATAAAAACAAAGCAGCTCGTCATAAGAGCCGCTTAAATGCACAAGTTAAAGCGTTAGCTAACTAATTTGTTGTATTAAAAAAAGCCCATCTGGGCTTTTTTTACATCTATAGCTTTATAATTCAACCTATAAATTCTAACAAGATATCAAATGCACTCCCCCACATCAGTGAAGGAGCGCAAACTTTAATTTACCAGTACAGCTAAGTTTTTAGGCTTTAAATACGATAAAATTAAATTATTATTCGGAGTCAACATACTCCACTTCTGATTCGCGCCATTTGTACAAGAATAACGGATTAAATCAGCACGATTATCAACCAAATATCCACGATTCAAATCAAAACACTGATTGCCTTGACGAATAGACTGAGTATCTGCTGCCATGATCCAGACTTGGCTGCTTAATTGCGTTGAGCACGTAGTAAGTGTAATTTTTCCACCACTTCCATTACTGGTTAAACATTGATCCACAGCCCATTTACTATGAATACGCCCCAAACCATCTAAAATCCATTTCTCCGAGTCATCACCCGTACACCCCGTTGGACCACTAATATAAGGATTATATTGCCCCGAAGTTGTTTTCTCCACTTTCAAGCAATTAGTTCTATTCAGCAAAGTACTTTGTTGATTCAGTAAAGAGTCCGTTTCTAAACCCAACTGCTGAATAAATGAAGCCAAAGCAGATTTAGCTGCTACATTATTTGCAGCTAAATCCTGTGCATACACATTCATCCAACGGTTTAAACGATAAATTTTTTGCTGTTGGTCAGAATATTGTGCAAGTACTTGCTGAGCAGTGGCAGATAGCCCTTCTTGATTAGTTCGATAAGAATCGTACAGTAATTTATTTTGCGTAGATAAAGCTACGATTGGTTTACCATTTTGAGCCTCTAATTCTTGTTCTAAATTTGGTAATTCAATTTTACGTAAAGCATCATAGCCATTTTCACGACCAATTTTCACCGCAGGCCTCATCGCTTCAGCATAGGTCGGAATATCAATACTAGAAAGCAATTTTTCAGCCTGATTGGCTTTTTTACAATACAAATCGACGTGCTGGGGCTGATCAGAAATCGCCAGATTGACGTGTAATTTATTTGCAGGACTATTCGTCGAATCCATGCGATTCGGCGCCAATCCAACAGTCTTATTACCACTTACCGAACGAATATTGAGCCAACACGCTGCTTGAGTTACTGCCGTATTTGCTTCAGGCAAATCAAACACATTACCCCAGTTACTTCGTGCCGCTGGATACAATAAACCCACCTGATTTTCAGGGTCATATCCACCTAAAATTGTATATACAGGAACACCGAATAAACGAGGTTTCAGATAATTACAATCTGTTCGGTTATACCAAACTTTTGATGAGCTAGGGACACGGGGTTGCACAACTTCCATTTTACGGGTTGTTGCATTCCACTTTGTATAGCCTGTACTCGAATTTGCATCCCAGATATAGCGGTTGAAATGTGGTTGTATCTTGGTTGATGTACTATATCCCGTATAGTGAGTATAACGTGAAATTGAGCTAGCCGTTGCACCACCAGCCATAGCATCCCAACCATAAGGGTAAAGTTTTAGAAAATTTGGAACACCATTAGCGCCATCACCTAAACTGGTCGATTTCCAGTTAAGATTACCGCGCATTTTATTACGGAAAGAAATATAGCCCCATCCGCTGTCTGCATGGTGTGCTGACCAGAAATAATTGGTCGGCTGTCCTTCAACCGAGACCGAACCGGGGTAATGACCTAGGCCATAATGATGTCCGATTTCATGGCTAAACTCATTACCAATCGAATCAATCAGCGTCAACATACCATTACCACCACTCAAACCGTGGTTTTGAATACCATTGGTATATTGACCACGTGCATGATGCACAATCACACTTTCAGTGAGTTGAGGTTGTTCCTGACTTGCCATTGAAGCACTCGTCACACCCCAGTTAGCCAAATTAATACCAACACTAAAAGTCGATTTCGCAACATTTTCGCGCATATCACCCGAATATACACCGCCCTCTACCGCGCTACTGGTGTCATAAATGGTTCCATTCGCGACCATGACTCGATTTAGCTTCATGTCATCATATTTCGCGACAATCATTTCTGAGGCAGGAATGGTTTGAAAATAATCCGTGCCCGCCTTTTCAGGTTCAAGCAACATATAATGCCCTGTAGAAACAGGTGGATCTGTGAGCAGACCTAAACGGATATTATTCAATACCAATACGCCAGGTGCAGCAAAGTCAATTTGAGTTTCCAGCAACTCTCCCACACGACCTGACCCATCAACAAATTTGAGTTTCAGGCCAGGTTTTACTTCATTCCAATTTAACTTAGCTGACCAAGCTCGCTTACTGTAAAGCACCTGTGGTCGTTGATCCTGATTACTCTGATCTGAAAGTGGGATTTGTGATGGATCATCCAGCTTAACTTTCCGTACAAATAAACCATCCTGATATATTTCAATCTCTAAGCTCTGTATATCACCCATTGCACTAGTAGGGGTAAGCAACAATAATGCCTCACGTTCAGAGGTAAGTCGGGGCATTTTTTTAGCTTCATTGCCACTCGGATCAACTACATGCGCTTGCGCAAATTGAACCATACCCTGAAATGAACCTGTCAAATCAGAACGAATTACTCGCGTTGCAGAAGTTGCATCATAATCATAAAAACCAAACGTATCCTCATCCAATACATCTTTTGTTGGCTCAGGATATACAGGCTCACTCGGTGCGGTATCAACAGATGAATCTGGATTTTTAGAGCCTCCTCCAGCGGAGTCTCCTCCTCCACCGCCACATGCTGACAATAATATAGAGGCAATACACACACTCAGAACATGCGAATGGTAATTCATCACATTTTTCACAAAAACCCCCAATTGTTATAAATTCCAAAATGCAAATGTAAAATAAATCATTAAAAAACATGATCTTATTTTAAATAATATATTATACTTTTATAAAATACAAAAATTGAGAATAATGAAAGACATATCTGATCTAGCAGATATTTTAAAATTTAGGTTAATTCAGTTCTTTTAATGATGCTGATTGAACTGTCGAATATTCAACTCATGTAATTCACCACGCCAAATCCATTTTAGTTTTGAATCTAAAAACTCATCTCCCTCAAACCAAACAAATAATCCTTCCATCATTTGTGGCCAGTCTTCTTGAGTAATTACATTTCGACCTGAAATTACCGCAATAATTGCAGAAATAATGGTATCGTGACTTACTGCCAGACTAAGCCCATTATGCTGCTGTGGATGTGTGTTATAAATTAATTCAAGCACATCCACCACACCTCGTATCGGGTGTTTCATGCCCGGTAAAGCGTTATTTACAAAGCTATTGATAAAGCCTAAAGCTCCCTGTTCACGAAAATAGGGACCTGCCTGTTTAATATCAAGCACAAAACTGCCCGGCTCAACTAAGAGCCCTTGTTGTACTATTTCGATATGATGCGTATTGCTTTGCAGACTAATTGAATCTGCACCTTGAATCATTAAAGCAGCCGTATCCACACAACGTTGAATAGGACTCGATATACAATGTTGAATAATTCGACCTGTTTGAGCAATTAAATGTCCGCCCCATGCTAACGCCAAATCACGCCCTTGCGGTGTTAGCTGCAAATCATAACCAGCCAAGCCTTGCCCGCTCACCATTTCGCGAATGGAATGCCGTGTAAATAATGTGACTGGAGTATGTGTATCTGGCAATAAATCGATTGCTTTTAGCATACTATGTGGGAGTCGTTCTAATGCCATAAGACCATCATTCTTCCGTCGAGCTTACACTATAACATTTTAATTTTTTTGCTCAATGCTTACTCTACATTGCCGCAAGTGCTTGTAATGCGAGTTCTTTCATCTCTGCATTCCGATACGCAATAAAACCACCATTCAACAGAGTTTCTCGTTGATTATAAACAAATGGTCGCCCTTTGAAATCGACCAATCCGCCACCAATTCGCTCAATTAAACATTGTCCTGCACTGGTATCCCATTCGCTGGTTGGATGGAACCGTGGGTAAATATCCACCTTATGTTCCAAGATCATACAAAACTTATAGGCACTACCTGCTTTAAATACATCATAGGCAGCCAGATCTTTCAGCACATCTAAATACGCCATATATTCAGACTTATGCTGTGTACTTTGACTTAAACCTATATGCACAGGTGTAGTTATTGCTTGTTCCAATTCATATACAGACCACCGCTGACTGTTGAGATTTAACTTCAATGGCATCCCTTGCCTAGGGCAAAAGTACATCACCTGCTCAGCAGGAATTGCCAAAACTGCAAAAACCGTATGCACACCCTCAACCAGACTTAAATTGATCGTGAACTCAGGACGTTTATGCAAAAACTCTTTGGTACCATCTAAGGGATCGAGCAACCAAAACCGATGCCATTGCTGGCGTTGATCATACTCACCTTCTTCTGACAGCAGGGGGATATCTGAATATTGCTGTGCCAAGGCTTCTGTAATATATTGATTCACTCTGAAATCTGCCTGAGTGACAGGTGAATCATCATGCTTTTGGGTGATATCAAACTGCTCACCAGCACAATAGCGTTGATATTCTTCTCGCAAAATTTCGCACGCTTGTGTCACAATGGGCACAAGCTGCAAGATCATTGCGTCTTGCGGTGCTGTTGTTGTTTTAAACATAGATCACCTTATATATGTCGAACTTTTCTCAAAAACCGACCATTATCTTTGATATGGACGGAACCTTACTCGATCTTGCTTATGATGACCTGATTTGGAATCAGCTTGTGCCCATTCAGTATGCTGAAGTGCATCAATGTTCGATCGAACAAAGTAAAGAAGTCCTATTCCAATTCTATCAAGAACATAGCCACACTTTAAACTGGTATTCTTCACATTTTTGGTCGACTAAAGTCGGCTTTGATGTGCTTGCATTACAAAAAAAGCAGCAACATAAAGTAAGCCGCCGTGAAGGCTGTATTGAATTATTAGAATATCTCAAAGCCAACCATTATCCATGTTGGTTAGCCACAAATGCTGACTGTGCCAGTCTAAAATTTAAACTTAAGCAAACAAGTATTGAGCAATATTTCGATGTGATTGTGAGCAGTGAAACACTAGGGCACGCCAAAGAATTTACTGCATTCTGGGAAAAGTTACACCAATTGCATCCTTTTGATGCGCAGCAAACTTATTTTATTGATGACACTGAAAAAGTTTTATTGGGTGCACAAAAATTTGGACTACAGCATTTGATTACGATCCAACAGCCCTCATCTACAGGGTTAATACGTGAGAATTCCAATTTCCCAATGATTAATAGACTCACAGACCTAATCCCTTTACTTGAACAAGCTGAGGAACAAAAGCAATATGCCTAAAGCAGAGCAAAATCTTCCTGTCGAAACTGTACGTATCGACAAATGGCTATGGGCTGCACGTTTTTTTAAAACTCGAAGCATTGCTAAGTCTGCAATTGAAGGCGGCAAAGTCCATTTCGATGGAGAACGCGTCAAAGTTTCTAAAGAAGTCCGTGTAGGCATGGAACTTACCATCCAACAAGGTTTCGAGAAAAAAACTGTGATTATTAAAGCTATTTCTAATATGCGTGGCCCTGCTCCTATTGCTCAGCAATTATATGAAGAAACTGAAGTCAGTTTAGCAAAAAGAGAATTGCTTGCATCGCAAAGAAAATTGCATAATCTTGCTCGACCTGATCATCGACCTTCGAAAAAAGATCGTCGACAAATCAGTAGATTTAAACAAGAAAATGATCAGCAATTTGACCAACATTGGTCATATAATGATGATTAAATTAGTCGCGTCATGTTGTGTCGCACAAGATACAATAGGCATAGAATAACAGAAATAATTCTGTCACTATACTGAAGTGGAAAACGTTTGTAATGTAAGACATCCACTTTAGGTTAAAAGTAAAGTGACAAAGTTTTGAGGTTGTAAGATGGATGAGAATAAAAGTAAGGCACTCAATGCTGCCCTAAGCCAAATTGAAAAACAGTTTGGTAAAAATACAGTTATGCGCCTTGGTGACAATACAGTACAAGCTGTTGAAGCCGTTTCAACAGGTTCATTGACACTCGATATTGCACTAGGTATTGGTGGCTTACCAAAGGGTCGTATTGTTGAAATTTACGGTCCAGAATCTTCAGGTAAAACCACCATGACATTACAAGCGATTGCGCAATGTCAAAAGGCCGGTGGTACTTGTGCTTTCATCGATGCTGAACATGCACTTGATCCACAATATGCTCGCAAGCTTGGTGTTGATATTGACAACCTCTTAGTTTCTCAACCAGACCATGGTGAGCAAGCACTCGAAATTGCAGACATGCTAGTACGTTCTGGTGCAATTGACTTAATCGTAGTCGACTCTGTTGCAGCACTTACACCACGCGCTGAAATCGAAGGTGAAATGGGCGATTCACACATGGGGCTACAAGCGCGCTTAATGAGCCAAGCCTTACGTAAAATTACAGGTAATGCGAAGCGTTCGAACTGTATGGTGATCTTCATTAACCAAATTCGTATGAAGATTGGTGTGATGTTTGGTAGTCCTGAAACTACAACTGGTGGTAACGCATTAAAATTCTATGCTTCTGTTCGCCTTGACATTCGCCGTGTTGGTCAAGTTAAAGAAGGTGACGAAATTATAGGTTCAGAAACCAAAGTTAAAGTGGTTAAAAATAAAATGGCGCCTCCATTTAAAGAAGCTCTTTTCCAGATTCTTTATGGTAAGGGCGTTAACCAGCTAGGTGAATTGGTTGATCTTGCTGTTCAACAAGACATCATTCAAAAAGCAGGTGCTTGGTATTCTTATCAAGGGAACAAAATCGGTCAAGGTAAAAACAATGTCATTCGCCACCTTGAAGAAAATCCACAATTGGCACAAGAAGTGGAACGCATTATCCGTGACCAATTATTAACAACGGGCGGTGTTGTAGAAGACAAAGAAGAAGAGGATGAATCTGACCTCTTGCTCGATGCTTAAAGCATCTGCCTCTTAGAAATATACCTGTTACAATTAAACGCCCTTCGGGGCGTTTTTCAATCAAGATTAGATATATTATGAGCCAATCTAAATTCCCTAAATTGCTTGACTATGAAAGATTAAAACAAGAATTTGGGACTTCCTCTACTGAACATACAGCATCGCAAGACACAACCAATGATTCCGATGCCACCATAGAGACCATTCCCCCTCAAAATATAAGGCTGACAGGCTCACGCTTGCGTTCTTACGCCTTTGCTGTACTCACTCGTAAAGAATTTTCCAAAGCCGAACTGATCGAAAAGCTTGCCGTCTACGCAGCAAGTCGTGAGGAAGTGATAAATCTTGTAAATGAATTGTCCGAGCAGAACTATCAAAGCGATCAGCGCGTAGCTGACATTGTGCTATCAAGCCAAAAAAGAAAAGGGAAAGGGCCGCAACGTATTAAATTAGCGTTGAAAAACAAGAAAATTAATAGTGACCTGATTCAAGAAGAACTAAAAGCAATCGACTGGGTTGAACAAGCCTATCAACTCAAAATCAAAAAATTTGGCAATACAGTGGAAAAAGATCCAAAACTCAAAGCAAAACAAATACGTTTTCTACAATATAGAGGATTTGATATGGAGGTGATTATGAAAGTAATTAACAAAAAAGAAGATGATGAATAATTATAATAAAATGCTATAAAAATGGTGGCAACCCTACCAGCAAAGCTTCGGCACATCACAATTCTACTACCGTTGCTACCTTCCGGTCCTGGCGGGGTTCGCAGAGTGCAATTGCGAAGTAACCGGCAGGGCTACCATTGCAAGAACAGAGTATAGAGATTTTTACTCAAGTTGCAAGCCTTTAATCTGCATTTATATAGCTAAGCCATTCATTTGATTATTTAAAATACAAAAATACCAATTTATGACATTTTTTCTTCGACATGCAGGATAAGTTTACCTTAAACATACGACAAGATTGTAAACACTTATTGCTTTTCCTTACTCGAACATTTTAAATGTGTTCAAGATGTAATGAATAAAGCCACACAAACTCAAGGCTTTAAGCAAGTAATACAAAATGGATATGTTTTTATGATGCAATATAAGCATGCAATTTATGCACTCACCTTACTCAGCAGCAGTTCTATTTTTGCCAACGTCCCAATTGAAACTCGCGGTTTAAGTCAAAACGATTCTGGTTCTAACTATGGCTCAACATCAACCAACACCCCTGTTGCAGAGACTAGTGTGCCAACCAACATCAATTGGCAACTGATGCAGAAAAATCAGCAACTTGAAAATGATATTAGAAGTCTGCGTGGACGTATTGAAGAACAAGAAAATACGATTGAGCAACTTAAAAATGATCTAAACAATCGCTATACTGACCTAGATCAACGTTTAGAATTATTACAACAAAAGGTTGATCCTGACAGTGCCACCCAAACGGAGGATAATCAACAAGATACTTCTCCCAGCTCCAACAGCACCACCACCTCAACCACCGCTCCAGCAGTAAATAATGTAAGTAATCCCGCACCCGTAGCAACTAACTCAACTAAAGCTACAAGCATAGATACAACAACTACACCAAACACTCAACAACAAACTACAGATTTGGAAAAAGCCGCTTACACCGTCGCTCTAGATGCATATAAACAAGGTGGTGCGAAAAAAGCGATTGCTCCAATGCAAAACTTCATCAAAAACCATCCTAATAGTGTTTATATTAGTAATGCTTACTTCTGGTTAGCAGAATTTAACTTAGCCATAGAACCTACGAACTATACCGAAGCCAAGCGGAATTATAATATTGTGGTCAACCAATATTCGCAGTCTTCTAAAGCATCACGAGCGCTTTATCAACTATATAACATAGCCAAAGATGTTGACCGTAATACAGCCTTGGCAAATCAATACAAAGCAAAGCTCTTAAAACAATATCCAAAAAGCGAAGAAGCAGGCTATTTCAAGAAATAAAAAAAGACACCTTAAGGTGTCTTTTTTTACAATTAATTAACGCACAATACCGCGTTCAGACTGCTCCAGAGAATCAATCAACAATTGAGCTTCAGCCACCGTAGGTAAAATCTCTTGACGGATACGCTCAATAGCTTCAACTGTCGTTAAACCTTCTTTATAAATAAGTTTAAACGCTGTACGCAAGCCTTGAATAACCTCTTTAGACCAACCTTTGCGGCGCATGCCTTCCACATTCATTGCAAAAGCATGTGCAGGATTACCAGAAGCCATTACATAAGCAGGCACGTCTTTCAGAATTAAAGATGCACCGCCGATCATGCTAAATGAAGCAAGTTTACAGAACTGATGGATACCTGAGTTTCCACCAACAATAACGTAATCACCAATATGAACGTGACCCGCTACCCCTACATTATTAGCAAAAATATTATGATCACCTACCATGCAATCGTGTGCAATATGGGTATTTACCATCAATAAGTTATGACTACCAATTTTGGTCAAGCTTTGGTCTTGCACAGTACCACGATGTAAACTGCAATGTTCACGAATTGAGTTGTGATCACCAATTTCCAACCAGGTTTCTTCACCTTGATATTTTAGGTCTTGACATACTTCGCCAATACTCGCGAACTGGAAAATTTCATTATTTTTACCAATACGCGTGTAACCTCCAACCACAACGTGTGAATGAAGTTTTGTACCAGCTCCAATTGTGACCTGTGGACCAATAATACAATAGGGCCCAATTTGCACATCCGGAGCAATTACTGCTGATGAGTCAATAATAGCGGTTGGATGAATGAATTCGTTATTGCTCATGCCTGCTCTATACTTTCTGATGATAAACCATAATTTCCGCGGTTGTCGCAACTACGCCATCAACAGTGGCAATACAATTATATTTGTAAATACCACGTTTTTGCATAATCAGCTCAGATTTTAATACAAGTTGGTCACCTGCAACCACTTGTTTTTTAAATCTTACCTTCTCTGCACCTGCAAAAAGGAACAAAGAACCTTCACTTGGTTTCTCATTGTTCATAATAAAGCCCAGAATACCTGAAACTTGAGCCAAGGCTTCAACAATTAACACACCAGGCATAATTGGGTAATTCGGGAAATGTCCTTGTAAGAACTCTTCATTAATTGAAACGTTTTTATAGCCCACAATCCCATTATCAGTTACATCAACAATGCGATCAACCAATAAGAATGGATAACGGTGTGGTAAATATTCACGAATTTGCTGAATATGCATTGGCAATTCTGGTTTCGTAAATGATAGTAAAGTCGACTCAGTCATCATATTTCTATTTACGCAATTTAAAAGTTGATTCAAGGGACTCAATTTGAGTCTGCATATGATCAAGTCGTTTGACTAATTGGGTCAATGGCACATCTGCTAATTGTCGAAGCCTTACAACTGTACGCTTCCATTGCGGTGTTTCAAATAATCCTGTACCACCAGAATAACTTCCTGCTTCGTAAATATTATTTGTGACCATTGACATTCCTGTAATTGTCACATTATCAGCAATTGAAATGTGCCCAACTACCCCACAACCACCTGCAAGGATGCAGTTTTTGCCAATTGTTGTACTACCTGCAATTCCACTCTTCGCTGCAATTGCAGTGTTTTCACCAATTTTAACGTTATGTGCGATTTGCACAAGGTTATCAATCTTAACACCATGTTCCAAAATGGTATCATCCAAAGCACCACGATCGACACTACAATTTGAACCTATTCGAACATCATTTCCAATTTGAACGGAACCTAATTGAGCAATACGGTGCCATTTACCTTGATAAGGTGCAAAACCAAACCCTTCTCCACCAATCACAGTATTGGCATGGATACGCACACGATCACCAATTTTACATGCGCCTGTTAATGTCACATGCGAATCAATAAATCCATCTTTACCAATTTCTACATCATCATCAATACGTACATGTGGTTGAATTACAGTGTTATCACCAACCACGCAATGCGCACCGATTACAACGTAATGGCCAATATAAGCCGAATCTGAAATAATTGCTGAAGGATGAATTTGTGCAGTACTTTCTATACCAACATCATGATGCTTTTTCTCAAACACATGTGTGAGAATTGCAAAAGCAAGATATGGATTGGGAACAAGAATAAAGTTTTTATGGCTATGCATTTTTTCTTGTAAAGCCTGAGTGACAATAAGAGCACCCGCTTTTGACGCAAGTGCCTTATCCAAATACTTTTCATCTGTCACAAAGGAAATATTTTGCGCAGATGCTGCATCGAGGCTCGCCAAACCTTGAATAACAAGATTGGATTGACCTATACACTCGCCTTGAACAAGACGAGCAAGGTCTTCTAAACTTTTTTTGTTAAGATTCATTGATTACTTAATTGCATTAACCTTTTGAATCATTTTATCAGTTAAATCGTACTTAGCGTCATAGGCAAGTGCAGAGTTTTTATTCAACACTACATCTAAATTACCCTCTTTACGCAATTGCTCAGCAACTTGCTTAATACGAGAATCCAATGTCTTGTTCATTACTTGCAAAGACGCCTGAACTTTACCTTGCAGACCTTGTTGAATACCATTTAGCTCATTTAGCTTAGTTTGATATTCCGCACTCATTTTCTGCATTTCAGCCTCAGAAAGCTTACTTGTCTGAGCCTTTTGTTTCATTGCCTCAAGCTCTTTACCCAACTGCTCTAAACGAGTAGTTTGCGGCTTGATCGACTGTTGCAGGGTTGCGTTCTGCGCTTTGAGATAAGTACTATTCTCTACTACCTGCTCTAGATCGACCACGCCATAGCCTGCTGCATGAACCATTGAACTAAGTGAAACACTAGCAATAGCCAATGCTTTGATTATTTTACGCATTTATTAAACCTTATTGTATATTGTCTTTGGTTTAAGAAAGATCGTACTTAGAAAGTACGACCGATTTCAAATTGAAGCTCTTTAGTTTGATCGCCTTGCTTGTCATTTAGTGGGAAGGCATAACTTAACGACAATGGACCAATCATGGTAATCCATGTAAAGCCTACACCCACGCTATAACGCATATTGCTTAAATCAAAACCATATTCATCTTTACATGTTTTCTTTGCAGCTTCTGTACTAAACACATCACATTGAGTATCAAAGACTTGTGCACCTTCTGCAAACAACACTGGGCGGACTTGGCGTGTCCAATCCCCTTTAAACGGTAAAGGTAACGCCAACTCAGTACCAAATTGAACTAGAGCATTACCACCCACTTCTTCTGGTGATGGATCAGGTTTCTTTGTTTCACTATAGTAAACACCATCATACTTTGGGCCTAAAGTACTGTTGTCATAACCACGTACTGACCCATAACCACCTGCATAGAAGTTTTTATAGAAAGGTAAGTCATTACCATAACCTAATTTACCATAGCCACGCAGCACAAAATCCTTACCTAGAGGTAGAAATGCTTGTGCATCGTAAGTAATTTTTTGGTATTCAACATCACTACCAGGTAAAGCAACCTCAGCATTGACACGGTGCGACTGACCAGTTGTAGGGAATACTGGACGGTTCAGTGTATTGTATGACCAACCCAAAGTTAGATTATAAGTGAGGAAATCACCTGTAAATTCAGATTCGTAAGGAGCCGAAGTTTGACCATCTGGACAGGTATAATTATTTGCTTCAGTTAAATCCACCATACAATAAGTTGCTGTATTTTTAACTTTCCCACCATGTGCTTTTAAATAATCTCGCACATAAGTAGATACATACGGACCCGTCGTTACATCAGTTTTATCAATATTCAAACCTGCACTAACACTTTGGTTTTCATCAATAGGATAACCAAAGTTAATACCACCACCAAAACTATCCGTCACATAGTTATTAACGTTATAGTCGCTATTTAATTTGGTTTTACGGTAGTACATGTTGTAGCCACGACGCACACCATCAATGGTGAAGTATGGGTCGGTTACACTGAGATTGTAGTAGTCTTGAGTTTCTGAACGAGACAAATCGATTGCAACGCTATTACCTGTCCCCATAAAGTTGGTTTGGCTTAATCCAGCTTGGAATGTAACACCACCACTTTGTGAATAACCCACTGCCAAGGTACTTGTACCTGAATGTTGTTCTTCAACACTCACATTCAAATCGACCTGATCAGGCATACCCGGAATACGTGCTGGTTTAACATCAACTGTTTTAAAATAACCAGTACGCTCTAAACGTACTTTAGACAAGTCAATTTTTTCATTACTTGCTAAAGCACCTTCCATTTGACGCATTTCACGACGTAATACTTCATCAGAAGTTTTGGTATTACCTGTAAAATTAATACGACGTACAGTCACTTGCTGACCTGGATTAATATAGTAATTTAGATCAACTTGTCGTGTTTCATTATTAATTTGCGGAACAACATTCACTTCCGCATAGTAATAACCTGCATTACCATATTTACGTAACAACAATTGCTTTACAGCATTTACTTTTTCTTGTGAATATGTCGAGCCATCCTTATAAATCTGCATCGCCTTCAATTCTTCAGGCTTATATAATGCATCTCCTAAGAATTTAGATTCGCCAAACTTAAATTGCTGACCCTCATTGACAGAAACTTCAATAAAAATTCGCTTCTTATCTTCACTCAAGTTCAAGCTAGAATTGGTAATATCAAAGTTGATATAACCTGCATTTAAATATAAAGCACGTAATGCCTCTAAGCTTGCAGCCATTTTTTCACGTGCATAACGGTCATTACGTGAAACAATTGAACTCCAACTGCTTTCTTTTACAGCAAAAGCTTGTTGAATATCACTATCGCTGAAAACGGTGTTTCCAATAACATTGATATCGACAACTTTAGCAGCCTTACCCTCATTAAACTCGAGCAATAAATCTACACGGTTATTGGGTTTTGCTGTAGTTGTCACTTTTACATCAGCATCATAACGACCTTGCTGAACATATTGTTGCTCTAATTCAGACTCAACTGTTTGAAGTGTTGATTTTTTTAACACTTCACCTTCAGCCAAGCCCATTTTTTTCAAACCTTCTTCCAAAGCTTCTTTTGGAATAAGTTTATTACCTTTCAGTTCAACTTTAGAAATCAGCGGACGCTCAATCACTTTAAATACAAGCGTATCGCCTTCTTTCGATGCCTTAATGTCATCAAACATTCCTGAGGCATACAATGCACGAATTGAATTCGAAATAGCCTGATCATCAACACGATCACCACTATGTACTGGCAACATGGTATACACATTGGCAGGAGTTAAACGAACGAGTCCATCAATTTTTATATCACGGACAATAAATTCATCCGCTGCATATACTTGTTGTACTGCTGCCATAGCACTAACCAGTGCCAAAGGCATAAATAAATGTGTGTGCTGCATGCCAGTCTTTTCCGATGTTAATTTCAAAGCGACGTTGTTATAAACGCATAAAGTCATTAAATAATGCAAGGAGCATCATGCTACCCAGCAGTACCATACCAATTTTTAAACCAACCAATTGTATTTGTTCAGAAACAGGTTTACCACGAATCAATTCCACAAAGTAGTACACTAAATGCCCACCATCCAACATAGGAATCGGCAATAAGTTTAATATTCCTAAACTAACACTCATCAATGCCATAAAAGAAATAAACGTTTGCCATCCCATTTCAGCACTTTGTCCAGCGACTTTTGCAATCGTAATTGGACCCGATAAGTTTTCCAAACCAATTAAACCACGAACCATCTTCACGATAGAGTTCAAAATCATGGTACTGATTTGCCCTGTCTTATCAAGCGCTTTTCCAAATGCTTCTACAGGACCATATTGAATCGTTTGCTTATATTCCTCAGGAATGACCACTTGACCAGGATTGTTTTGCACACCAAGCACACCAGACACATTACCCATGTTGTCTCGCTTACCTTGTGGCATCACTTCTAAATGCACCAACTGATTTTGTCTTAATACATCAATTTTGAGTAGTTTTTCAGGTGAGGCTTGAACCACCTCAACAACATCAAACCAATCTTTCATTTTTACACCATCAATTGCAACTATCTGATCACCCGCTTTCATTCCCTGTCGAATCGCTGCACCATCCTCACTTAACTTCTTGACAGTTGCAGGAAAATACGGGCGATATGGAATAAAGCCCAAACTATCCAATGGCGATTGATTTTGATCTTTTAAGAAATTTTGAATAGGAAGTTGAAAAGACTTTGCTTGACCATTTCGATCTGCTTCAATCTGAATAACCCCCGATTCACCAGCACGATCAACCAAAGCAAAATTCAATTGCTCCCAAGTCGTGGTTTTAGCGCCATCAACAGCTGTAATCTTGTCACCGACCTGCATTTGGGCAGTTGCGGCAGGTGAATTCACCAAGACCTTACCCACTCGTGTATTTAATTGTTCTTGTGCAGGTAAAAATAGCACCCAAAATAATAACACTGCAAAAATAAGATTGATCAGCGGTCCTGCGGCTACAATCGCAATACGCTTCCATGGATGTTGACGGTTAAATGCATAAGGTAAATCAGCTTCCGCCACATTACCTTCACGCTCATCCAACATTTTGACATAGCCACCTAAAGGCAAAGCAGACAATTGATATTGAATACCTGACTTCTTAGATGTCCATTTCAACACAGTTGGCCCAAAGCCAATCGAATAAACCAAAACTTTAACGCCGAGTTTACGTGCTACAAAATAATGTCCGAACTCATGAATCGCGATAAGAGGCCCGAGCAATAAAATTGCTGCAACAATAATAAACAAGGCATTCATTTTAGCTTCCTTTACTGCTTACAAACTGCTGAGCAATAGATCTGGCAGTTGAGTCCACTTGTAAGATTAAATCTATTGAATCCGCAGAACCATTTTCAACTTGATTCAACGTATGTTCAACCACCACAGGAATATCGGTAAAACCAATCTGTTTTTGCAAGAAAGATGCCACCGCTATTTCATTTGCTGCATTTAAAACTGTAGGAGCCAAGCCACCCGCTTGGATAGATTGGCGAGCCAAGGTTAAAGCAGGAAAGCGCGTTGTATCTGGCTCTTGAAAATCAAGCTGATGGTTTACGAATAAATCCAAAGCTGGAACATGGGTATTAATACGCTTAGGCCAAGCTAAAGCATGAGCAATTGGAGTACACATATCCGGATTCCCCATTTGCGCCAAAGTTGAACCATCAACATATTGCACCATGGAGTGAATAATACTCTGTGGATGAACAACAATTGTTACAAAATGTTCTGAAATTGCAAAAAGATGACACGCTTCGATTAATTCAAGCCCCTTATTCATCAAAGTCGCAGAATCAACAGAAATCTTCTGCCCCATAGACCAGTTAGGGTGCTTACAGGCCTGTTCAGGTGTAACACTTTTCAACTCATCTAGAGAATGATGAAGAAATGGCCCACCAGATGCTGTTAATAAAACACGCGAAACACCCAGTTTAGGCTGACCATTACGTTCTACATTCAAATATTGTTCAGGTAGACATTGGAAAATTGCATTGTGCTCAGAGTCTACGGGCAATAATAAGGCTTGATGCTCCCGAGCAGCCTGCATCATCAAATCACCAGACATGACCAAGGCTTCTTTATTGGCAAGCAGTACTCGCTTACCCGCTTTAACCGCGGCCAAAGTTGGCAATAGGCCCGCAGCTCCGACAATTGCAGCCATCACCACATCGACATCGGGATGACGAGCAACTGTTTCTAAGCCCGCTTCATCAAATAAAATTTCGATATCATTAATATTTTCTTGCGCAAAGCTTTGTCGTAACTCTCGCTCTTTGGCAGATGGAATAACCACAATTTTGGGGCGATACTGTTTGCAAATCTGCACCAATTCTTGAATTCGACTGTATGCCGTTATTGCAAAAACAGAATAATCTTCAGGATGCTGTTGCAGTATTTTTAAGGTACTTTGCCCAATAGAACCCGTTACACCTAAGATACAAACTGCTTGTGACATTTACAAATCTACGCCAATTAGTTTTAACACATACATCCCCGCAGCAAATATTGGCGCTGCAGAAAGCAAAGAATCAATACGGTCTAATACACCGCCATGCCCAGGTAAGATTCGACCAGAATCCTTAATTCCCGCTCGGCGTTTAATCATGGACTCAAACAAGTCTCCCAAGACTGAACTAAACACAGTGACTATAGAGAGAATCAGGAACAAAATATGTTGCGCTAACGTTAAATCTAGATATAAAACTTCAACAACAATTACAATAAGCATTGAGGTTAAAATACCACCATACAACCCTTCAACGGATTTATTTGGACTTACATCTGGCGCAAGTTTTTTCTTACCCAATTTACGCCCAACAAAGTATGCACCACTGTCTGCTCCCCAAACCAACAAGAACAGATACATTAACCACCATGGAGAACTCACCCATAGCGCGAAAATTGCTGTTACGGCAGCAGAAACTAAAATAAATCCTGAAAAATAGAGACTGTTATTATACCAACCATCGTATTCTGGATAATTTTTTACCCAATAAACACTGACTAACCAAGACAAAATGGATGCACACCATAATAAAAGTGCAATATCTTTAAAATACAAAGCCAAAGTTGCCAATGCAGCAGTAACAATACCGTAGCACCATGCAAAAGGCTTAATAATATGATTTGTTTTTCTCGGCATGAGCTTAAACCACTCATAACCAGCAACCCCAGCGGCAACAATCATCAGCATCAACATTGGATACTGAGATTGAGTAGCAAACATACAACTAAGTACAACTGCCACCAATACCAAGGCGGTAATAATCCGCTCTAACATTTATTAATTCTCAAATTTATCTTGTTGAATTTGCTCAGATGTTTTACCAAAACGACGTTCACGTCCTGCAAAAACTTCAAGTGCATGATCAAACTCTTGCACATCGAATTCAGGCCATAAAGTTTCAGTAAAATACAATTCTGCATACGCAGCTTGCCAAAGCAAGAAGTTCGACAGTCGATAGTCACCGCCTGTACGAATCAGCAAATCAACAGCAGGTAGATCCGACAAACTAATATACTGCCCCATAAGCTCAGTATTAATTTGACTCATTTCTAGCTTACCAGCTTTGACTTCCTGAGCAATTTGTTGTGCAGCTTGCGCCATATCCCACATGCCACCATAACTCACCGCAATGGTTAAAGTCATTTGAGTGAACTTAGCAGTCCTTTGCTCAGCATGCAACATTAACTCGCGCAAATGCGGAGACAAGCGAGAACGATCACCGATAAATCTTAAAGCGATTTCAAATTTTTCCATACGTGGGATTTGCTCATGAATTGTTTCTTCCAACAAATTCATCAGCAAATCCACCTCATACTGAGGTCTGTTCCAATTTTCGCTTGAAAATGCAAAAACGGTTAAAGCTTGAATCTTTCTTTTTCGACAATGCTCAACAATTGGATCAAGGACATTTTTACCTTCACGGTGTCCCGCACCCTTTTGCATCTGCATTTTTTTGGCAAAACGATTGTTGCCATCCATAATGATGGCAACATGTTTTGGAAGATGTGTAGTGTCTTCAGATGTGGTCATTAATTTTAGACCTTCATCAATTCAGCTTCTTTTGCAGCCAAACGCTTTTCAACTTCAGCAACGAACTTATCAGTGATTTTTTGGATATCTTCACCTGCACGGCGCTCATCATCTTCAGAAATTTCTTTTTCTTTCAACAATGCTTTGATATCACCCAACACATCACGACGAATGTTACGAATTGCTACTTTTGCATTTTCAGCTTCGTTACGTGCAACTTTCTGCATGTCACGACGTGTTTCTTCTGTCAATGCTGCCATTGGCACACGAATCGCATCTGCTGTAATAGGATTCAAACCTAAATCTGATTCGCGAATTGCTTTATCAATTGCCGCAACCATTGAACGTTCAAAAGGTTGAACTAAAAGTGTACGAGAATCCTCAACACCAACGTTGGCAACCTGATTTAAAGGCACATCAGAGCCATAGTAAGGAACCATTACACCGTTCAGAATGGATGGATGCGCTCGTCCAGTACGAACCTTTGCAAAACCATGTTCCAACGAGTCAAGTGACTTGTTCATACGGTCTTCTGCGTCTTTTTTAAGATCGTTAATCATATGATCTTCCTTACTTAATTCTAAAAGATGTCATTACTAAAATAGCGTGTAGTATAAAGAGCTTTCAGGCTCACGTACATTAGTTCGTAACGTGAGTCCCTTCTTTTTCACCCATAACCACTGAAAGCAACGCACCAGACTTGTTCATATCAAATACTTGAAGCGGTACATGATGGTCACGACACAAACAGATTGCAGTTAAATCCATTACACCCAACTTTTCATCCAACACTTGATCGAATGTTAAATTGTCGTATTTCACTGCATCATCAAATTTGCTTGGGTCTTTATTATAAACACCATCAACTTTAGTGGCTTTTAAGATAAGGCTAGCTTCAATTTCAATACCACGCAAACATGCTGCAGTATCTGTCGTAAAGAATGGGTTACCGGTACCTGCAACAAATACACATACCTCACCTTGAGTCAAGTGACGAATTGCATCACGGCTAGAATATGATTCCACCACAGTACCAATTGGCAATGCTGACATTAAACGTGTTTTAATGTTACGGCGTACCAATGCATCGCGCATAGCCAAACCATTCATAACAGTTGCCAACATACCCATTTGGTCACCCGTTACTCGGCCAACCAAACCATCTTTCTGTAGTTGACTACCACGGTATAAGTTACCACCACCAACAACAATACCAACTTGCACACCAAGGCCAACCAAATGTGCAATAGATAAAGACATTTGGTCTAATACTTGCGCATCAATCCCCATGTCCTTGTTGCCCGCAAGCGCCTCACCTGAAAGCTTTAGCAAGATGCGTGAATAGCGTGGATTCTTTGAATCTGACATTCCAAACTCCAAATTAACTTAATTTCTATTTTTCTATATATGGATTTACTTAAGCCGATTTCACTCGAATCAACTTCGCAAACAAATCGTATTCATCTGCATCAGTAATTTCTACTTCAAGCAAATCGCCTGCTTTAATCAGATTCTTGTCGATATCTTCAACAAAGACATTCCCATCAATTTCAGGTGCATCCGCATATGAACGAGCTACTGCAACAGGAAACTCTTCTTCAAGATCATCAACCAAGACCGTCATGACCTGACCAATACGCTTTTGTAGCTTAGCCGCTGAAATTTCCTGCTGAACTTCCATAAAACGTTCATAACGCTCTTGCTTAACTTCTTCAGGTACGTGATCTGGTAAATCGTTAGCCGTAGCACCTTCGACTGGTGAATAAGTAAAGCAACCCACACGGTCTAACTTCGCTTCTTTCAACCATTCCAGCAACATTTGGAAATCTTCTTCAGTTTCGCCTGGGAAACCGACCACAAATGTTGAACGAATCACCAATTCAGGACATTTTTCACGCCACAATTTCAGGCGCTCTAATGTGTTTTCACTATGGGCTGGTCGCTTCATCAATTTTAAGATGCGCGGACTGGCATGCTGAAAAGGAATATCTAAGTACGGTAAGATTTTACCCTGAGCCATTAAATCAATAACAGCATCTACATGCGGATATGGGTAAACATAGTGCAAACGAACCCAGATCCCTAATTGACCTAAGGCTTCACACATGTCATAAAATTTGGTTTTAACTGGCTGACCATTCCAGAAATCCAGTTTATATTTGGTATCTACACCATAAGCAGAGGTGTCTTGAGAAATCACCAATACTTCTTTTACACCTGCACGTTTTAATGCAGCCGCTTCGTCAAGTACAGAACCAACTGGGCGTGATACCAAATCACCGCGCATACTTGGAATGATACAGAAGGTACAACGATGGTTACATCCTTCCGATATTTTTAAATAGGCATAATGTTTCGGGGTTAAACGAATGCCTTGCTCTGGCACTAAATCAATAAATGGATTGTGCTTTGGCGGTGCTGGTACATATTCATGTACTGCTTCCATGACATCCTGATAAGCTGCCGCGCCTGTGACTTTTAAGACATTTGGGTGCATTTCACGAATTTTATCTTCGTCTTTGCCTAAACAGCCTGTCACAATAACTTTACCATTGGCACTCATTGCTTCGCCAATCGCATCCAATGATTCTTGTACTGCAGATTCAATAAAACCACAGGTATTAACAACAACCAAATCGGCACCATCATAATCTGATGCCACATCATAACCTTCAGTCTTTAACTGAGTTAAAATTCGTTCAGAATCTACCAATGCCTTAGGACAACCTAAAGAAACAAAACCGACTTTGGGGGACTTCATGAATCTGCGCTCCACTAGAATGCGCGTATTGTAAGACTTTTCGATTGATAAAAATAGGTGGGAAGCCGACTCTTTATGTAATGCACCAAAATTAATCCACTGTTTGTCTTATATATTTACATTTGCACCATTTTGATACATTTTAAAAGTTAATTACTTAATATCTTCGGCCTACAATTTTAATAAAGTCCAATTTCAGCGCATTTTTTTAATAAAGGTTCAACTTTGACACCCTGAATTTAAAGTTGGCGTGCATTTTGCTTAATCTGCATCAATTGCGTTCCAATATTGGACTATTAATTGCTTTTTGAAGATGCCATTGCGCCATTTTAACACAGGATACCTTCGCTAATGGATCAACCACATACTATCGACTATCGCGTTTTGGTGGACAATTTGACCACCGCGATTTTGCTTGTCGACAGTAAACTTAATATTTTTTACTTAAACTCGTCATGTGAATCTTTGTTTGATATGAGTTTATTACGAGCAAATGGGCAGCCTGTCCTAAATTTGCTCCATATGCCGAATGATGAATTTAATACAGAAGAAGCATTATTTAACACTTTAGCAACTGGTCAGCCTTATACTCGCCGTGAAGCTACAATTAACGTCAACTTTAAAGACATTCATGTAGATTATACCGTTTCACAACTCAATGCAGGTAAACCCTACCACCCTTTACTGCTCATTGAACTTAATCCGATTGATCGGATGCTGAAAATCTCCAAAGAAGAAAATCTGATTCAACAACATCAAGTAGCTCGTCAATTAATTCGTGGGGTAGCCCATGAAATTAAAAACCCTTTAGGTGGGATTCGCGGTGCTACACAGCTTTTAGCTCGCAGTTTAAATAATCCAGAATACTCAGAGTTCACTGATATTATCATCAGTGAAGTTGATCGTTTGCGCAATCTTGCCGACACCATGTTGGGTTCTCGCCAATTACCAAGCTATGAACCAGTCAATGTACATGAGCCTTTAGAACGCGTTCGATCTCTGATTGCCAACCAGACCAAGAAAAAAATCAAGATCACACGTGATTACGATTTATCCTTACCTGAAGTTAAAGCAGATCGTGATCAATTGATTCAAGTCATGCTAAACATTAGCGTGAACGCAGTACAAGCCATGATGGAAAACAAAGATTTCTTTACCGAACATCAACCAGAACTGGTCTTAAGAACTCGAATTCAACGTCTTGTCACCATTAATGGTGTACTGAATCGCTCTGCGGTTCGTGTTGATATTGAAGATAATGGACCAGGCGTTCCTGAGGAAATTTTGGAATCTGTGTTCTACCCACTTGTGACCGGTCGTGCCAAAGGTACTGGTCTCGGCCTAAGCATTGCACAAAACATTATGCACCAACATAACGGAATGATTGAATGCCAATCTATTCCTGGAAAAACAGTATTTAGCTTATATTTACCTTGGGAGTCTAACCATGTCGCGAAATAAAATATGGGTAATTGATGATGATCGCGCCATGCGATGGGTGCTTGAAAAAACATTCAAAGAAGAAGGTTTTGATGTTACTAGCTTTGAAGAAGCACAATCTGCTTTAGATCAACTTGCGACTGATGCACCTGACGTGATTCTTACCGACATTCGCATGCCAGGAATCGATGGTCTGACTTTTTTAGCTAAAGTTAAGAACAATTATCCAGACCTACCCGTCATTATTATGACCGCACACTCCGATCTTGAATCCGCAGTGTCTAGTTATCAGACTGGTGCTTTTGAATATTTACCAAAACCTTTTGATATTGACGAAGCATTAGCACTGGTGAATCGAGCAATCTTGCATATCACCAAGTTACAACAACAAGAATCTGCAAAAATAGCATCACCTATTCAATCTACAGAAATTATTGGTGAATCTCCTGCCATGCAGGAAGTCTTCCGTGCGATTGGTCGTTTATCACAATCACACATCACTGTATTGATTAATGGGGAATCTGGCACAGGTAAAGAATTAGTTGCACATGCGCTACATCGCCACTCACCACGTAGCAGCAAACCATTCATTGCCTTAAATATGGCTGCAATTCCAAAAGATTTAATCGAAACCGAACTCTTTGGTCATGAGAAAGGCGCGTTTACTGGCGCCAATACTCAACGTCAAGGTCGTTTTGAACAAGCCAATGGCGGTACATTATTCCTCGATGAAATTGGGGACATGCCTTTTGAAACTCAAACACGTCTATTACGCGTCTTAGCCGATGGTGAGTTTTATCGCGTAGGCGGTCATATCCCTGTTAAGGTCGATGTCCGTATTGTGGCCGCAACTCACCAAGACCTTGAAAAATTAGTCAATGAAGGCCGCTTCCGTGAAGACTTGTATCACCGTCTTAACGTGATCCGCATTCATATTCCTAAACTGGCGCATCGTAGCGAAGATATTCCTATGCTGGCACAGCATTTCCTTGCACGTGCAGGCAAAGAACTTGGCGTTAGTCCAAAAATTCTCCGTCCTGAGACACAGGAATATATGCAGCAACTTCCTTGGCCAGGTAATGTACGCCAATTGGAAAATACCTGCCGCTGGCTTACGGTCATGATTACAGGTCGTGAAGTTTATCCAGAAGATCTTCCATCTGAGCTAAAACAAATTCCAATTGAAAAAGCATCAGAACATGCGGCAACTCCACATTTTGACCGTATCTCATTACACCACTGGGATGAATTACTCGGTCAATGGGCTATTCAGAAACTCAAAAATGGTGAAATGAAGATTCTTGACATTGCCACGCCAATGTTTGAACGCACTCTCATCAATGCTGCACTACAGCAAACGCGTGGTCGCAAACGCCATGCTGCTGAGCTTTTAGGTTGGGGACGAAATACTCTGACGCGTAAATTGAAAGAACTTGGTATGGATACAGCAGATGATGACATTGAAGAAGAAATTGAAGGCTAATCTTTAAATAAAAACAGCTCCTAATGGAGCTGTTTTTATTTTATCATTACGCTGCAAAACCAGTATAACGATACATATTCTCTATCCCCAATTCTGAACGCACCAAAATGGCATCATTAAACTCAACATTGAGGATTTCTTGAAATACATTTGCCGCTTCATCATCATGAATTTGATCTACAGAACGTGACATTTTTTCTTCAAAACGATCCGAGACAAATTCAAAGCCCAAATCCATTGCAATAAATAATGTATGTTCACATGGCTGGATATATTGCTCTTCCGTCCAATCCACCACAGCATGTTGGCATATAGGACAACGAATATTCTCTTCTGCTGAATGTATTTCAATAATTTGCTGGTACATCTTTTATCAACTGTAATCTATTCTGTGCAGTCTAATAGATTCAACAGCAAAATTACATGAAAAGACACAGGATTTAAAATTGACAACATGCAACATTAACACTAAATTTTAGAAATTGTTGCATAAATGGAATTATAAATGTTATCCGACCTTGATGATTTTTATTGCTTTGCTTTAGTTGTAGAACATGGGGGCTTTAGTGCAGCAGAACGGGCGACCGACATCCCCAAGTCCAAACTGAGCCGTCGTGTCTATAATTTAGAAGAACGTCTTGGTGTACGCCTTATTCAACGCAGCTCACGTCATTTTGCAGTAACTGAAATCGGCATGAATGTCTATCGCCATGCCCAAGTCATGATGAATGCCGCACAGGCTGCTCATGATTTAGTCGATCATTTAAGCGTTGAACCACGTGGTGTCATTAAAGTCAGCTTACCTGTTTCGATTGCCCAAAACGAAATGACCAAAATTCTTCCTGGTTTTTTAAAAAAATACCCCGAGATTAAAGTTCAACTTTTGGTGAGTAATCGTCGAGTGGATGTGATTAATGAAGGGATCGACTTAGCTCTACGTGTCCGATCAAATCTTGATGATGATCCAAGCCTAATTTTAAGAAAATTTGAATTGATTGAACAACATCTCTTTGCCAGTCAAGCCTATTTGAATGAATTTGGTGAGCTGAAACAACCCGAAGATTTGGCTCATCACCATATACTAAGTATGGTTGATGAACATCTTGATCAACAGATCATTGTTCATGACAATCAAAATCATCAGAAGAAAATCAAGGTAAATCCTGTTGTCATGGGTTCTGATTTAATGATGCTGGCACAGCTAGCTCGGCAGAACTGCGGTATTGCCTTATTGCCAGACTCGATTGCTCAGGACTATATCAAAACAGGTGAATTGGTCCGCGTCTTACCCGACTGGAAAGCACCTCATGGTATTTTCCATGCCGTCTACCCATCTCGCAGAGGACAACTTCCTGCTGTTCGGGTTTTTATTGATTACTTAGTCGAACATTTAGCACACAAACATAAGTAAGGATAAAAAAAAAAAGCTTATCCAAGGAGGATAAGCTTGAAATAAGAAACTACAGCGAGAATCTTGGAATGCATTCTATATACAGACACTTATTCAATCAAAGACAAAAAAACGATTAATATTTTCACTTAAAAATCATACAAAGCTGAAAAAATCTAGCTCAACGTAAGTTTTGATCGAAATTAGCTATTAATAAAGATGAATAAATAAGCAACTTAGACTTAAGTCTAAATTCGATTTAATTTGATTGACAGTTAATTTCTGGATAATCCCCTGTCCCTTCTGGCCAAGGTGTCAATAATTCAAACCCTGTATCTGTGACTGCTACCATATGTTCCCATTGAGCGGACAGCGACTTATCAGTCGTCACGACCGTCCAACCATCTTTAAGTTCTTTTACGCTACCACGACCGATGTTTATCATGGGCTCAATAGTAAATACCATGCCTGTTTTAAGCTTCAAGCCTAGGCCTGGTTTCCCGTAATGTAAGACGCTTGGCTGCTCATGATAAACTTTACCAATACCATGACCACAATAATCCTTCACAACACTAAAACCTTCCCGCTGTGCAACAGACTGAATTGCAAAGCCAATATCCCCTAATGTTGCATCAGGTTTAACAGCTTGAATTCCTGCTAGCATAGCTTCATAAGTTGTATCGACCAATTTTTTTGCTTCTGGTTTGATACTGCCCACATAATACATACGACTGGTGTCACCAAAGTAACCATCTTTGATAATAGCAACATCAATATTAATAATATCCCCATCTTGTAGAATACGAGTAGCCGAAGGAATACCATGACAAACCACTTCATTTGGTGAAATACACGTGGTTTTGGTATAACCGTAATAACCAATATTTGCAGGAATCACATTTAAGGTATTTACAATATAGTCGTGACAAATATCATCCAGATATTCAGTACTGACCCCAGGCTTAACATGCTCGCCAATCATTGCCAAAACTTGTGCCGCTAAACGCCCTGACACGCGCAGTTTTTCAATATCTTGCTCAGTTTTAATCACGACTGAAGAAGCTAGCATATTCTCACCCTCTTAAATGATGCAGGCATTATAATCCTTTTCATTTAAAAATGTTGCGAGTAATCTAAGCAACCACAACAACTGCAACGATCTTAAAATAACCGCAGAAAAATAACAGACAATGTTTCTACCCGCTAAATTTTTTATAAATTTCTAAATAGACTCTTTAATAATTTTTTATCAATTTTCAGCCATATAATTCAACCATTAGTTAAACTACAGAAATATTGTATAAAAAAAATTCATATTACATATAAAAAATTTTCCCAAGTCCTTATTTTTCTACTAGAATCGCCTGTTTTTAGTCAATGCATCTCTCAACATGACGAATCTTCGTACTAGAGATATTATTGCTTTGGGTTTCATGACCTTTGCTCTGTTCATTGGGGCAGGCAATATTATCTTTCCTCCTATTGTTGCCCAACAAGCGGGTGAACATGTTTGGTTAGCCGCTGCCGGATTTTTAGTTACTGCAGTGGGTTTACCTGTTATTACCATCATTGCACTTTCACGTGTTGAAGGTTCAATTCAACTACTTAGCTCACCTCTAGGTAAAGTTGCCAGTTTAATCTTAACTGTTGTCTGTTATTTGGCTGTAGGTCCACTCTTTGCTACACCACGCACAGCAACAGTTTCTTATGAAATTGGTTTTTCTTCATATTTTGGTACTTCGCCAAATAGTTTGCTAATTTACAGCATTATCTATTTTGCAATTGTGACGCTGGTTTCACTTTATCCAAACAAATTATTGGATACTGTAGGTCACTTCCTCGCACCGATCAAAATCGTTTCTTTAGCCGTACTTGGTATCGCAGCATTCTTAATTCCAGCGGGTTACATCCCTCCTGCAATTAATAATTATGCAAGCAGCCCTGTGTCTGAAGGTTTTGTCAATGGCTATCTCACTATGGATACGCTAGGTGCCTTAGTATTTGGTATCGTGATTATTCATGCGATTCACTCACGTGGTGTGACTGACAAAAAGTTAGTGACAAAATACGCGGTTATCGCAGGTATTATTTCTGGTATTGGTTTAACGCTGGTTTATCTCAGTTTGTTTAAACTTGGACTTGGAAGTCATGAAGTCGCACCAAATGCAGCAAATGGCGCTGTTATTTTGCACGCGTATGTGCAACATGCTTTTGGCGATTTAGGTTCCATCTTCCTTACGGGGATGATTTTCCTTGCATGTATGGTTACTGCAATTGGCCTAACCTGTGCATGTGCTGAATACTTTTCAGAACTGACTCAAATTCCTTATAAGATTTTTGTATTTGTTTTGGTTGGTTTTTCGCTTCTGATCTCTAATTTAGGTTTAACCAAACTCATTGCGGTATCTGTGCCTGTGCTATGTGCAATTTATCCACCTGCAATTGTAGTGATCATGCTCAGTTTCTTTGCAAAATTCTGGAAAAATCCTCCAGCAGTAATTGCACCAGTAACGGCAATTGCTTTTGTCTTTGGAATTTTAGAAGGTCTAAAAGCAGCTGAACTTAATTCATTTTTACCAGAGTTTGTTCAACACTTACCCCTAAATGAACAAAATCTTGCATGGTTAATCCCATCTTTGCTGGTCTTGGTTATTGCTTTAATCTGCGACAAATTTAGAAAATAAGTTTTCAATTTGTAATTAAAATCCAATTTTACCCAAATTTGATTTTATATGTGACCAATAAACGTCGGTTTTACCCAAATCAACTTTTATTGTTTACTTTTCGCAGTCATGCAATACCATGCCCTGCATGCTTAAATATCCCTTCGAGTTAATCTCTTTTGCCAAATTGAACTTTTTTGGTCTAATTTTTGCTTTATACAACTTAAGCACTATTAAGCTTTTTCAAATATAGAAGTAGGCTAAGTGTTAGGGTTATGAATATCATATTGATAACATATTTGATCAAAACAATATGTACAGGTAATTATTACTCAACAAAATATGAACTATTCATAAATTAAACAATCCACCATCCAAATTGCAATACTAGTAAAAATTTTATGAAAAAATAACGGTATTAGCTATTGAAATACCCTTTAATTCACAGTACAACATTAGTAACCAATCCGACCGAAACACTAGGTTTAGGTCAAATTCATTAGGAGGGATGGAGATGTTATCATTACATTTCAACAAGCAAGTCTTCATTAACGCTCTAAAGGCAAACAAGAATATGGTCACGTACTTAAGTACGACCGTGGCACTTATGCTTACTTTGCTTTTTCATGGACTGATTCAAGGTCACCTGAAAGCTGAATATTTCGCGTACGCTCTGTTCGTCTCTGCAGCATTCTATAGTTGGGCTGTAATTGATCAAAAAGTCCGTGCCCAGAAAAAATCTAAGAATTTTGATTGAACAGATGGATGATTATTCATCCATCTTTAAAAAATATACAAATAATTAAAATAAATTAAGCCCAGTACCCATTACCAACATTCCCGTCGCAAACAGCTCACCTACAACCAGTAAAACTATCGCCAAAGTCATCATCGTTCTTGGTAAAACCTTATTACCCAATTGATGTGGTACTTTAAATTGATTGGTTGTGTCTTTTAAATAACCATGCAATGCATAACTCAATATTGATGCACTAAAGAAAACCAAATTTATCATTACAAAAATCAGATTCCACGTTTCAGACCAAATTGAAAATTCAGCAAGCACAGCTAAAATCAAAGTTGCAGATGCATATAACAAACTACTTCTATGCGCGATATCCACATAATAATGTGCTCTTGCTTGAATCGAATGTCTAATCTGCCAATACTTCCAAACCCCAGTTAACATACCCAACCACAAATACACACCACTAAAAAGAATTGCCAATTTCATAGCAATTGAAAAATGATCAAACACCACCCCTCCTTATCCTTCTTAAATATGAATTTTCTGACTTCAAAGTCATACTTTTAGCAAGTTTCTTTTTAGAACTTAGATAAAGTATGTTTAAAACAGCAACGACAAGACGCTCATGAATACTCAACCACTATCTATTCAAATACAATGTGTCGATGGCTATAAATTAAGTGCCAAACTCTATCAAAATCAAATAAGTTCCGACAAACCTTTCCCTATTCTCATTTGCCCAGCAACTGGTATTGTGAAAGAGTTCTACCACTCTTATGCTGAATGGTTAAATAAGCTTGGGCATACAGTCATGTGCTTTGACTTTAGAGGAATTGGCGCTTCATTATACGGCCCACTGCACCAATCTGAAGCAGACATTGTCGATTGGGGGCAATTAGATATTACAGCAGCGATTGATTGTCTACTAGAACAAACACAAGCCGAAAAAATTATTCTCCTTGGCCATAGCGCTGGTGGTCAGCTTCTGGGTATTTCACCAAATTATAATAAAGTCGCAAAAATTATTGCTGTTGCAGGATCAACAGGTCATGTTCGCGGCTTAAAAGGCAAAACTAAGTTCCTTGCACCCATTATGTTCCATGTCATTTTCCCAATTTCAAGTAAGTTAAAAGGGTTTGGTGCTACTAAAATGATTGGAATGGGCGAAAATTTACCTAAAAATGTCGCAAAACAATGGGCTCAGTTTTGTGGGACACAAGGCTATGTAATGCATGCTGTCAAGAAACAACAGCTCCCTGATTATCACAGCAAAATTACCTGCCCAATTACTGCAATTTGGGCATCAGACGATGAAATTGCAACTCAGGCGAATGTTCAAGCCCTTCTCAATCTTTATCCGAATGCTGAAACAAATATAATTGAACTTCAGCCCAAACAATTTCAACACAAAAGCATTGGTCATATGCAAATGTTCCGTAAGTCACATCGGAATATTTGGGATTTGATCGAACAACAACTTTACATCTAGTTTTCCCATCAAGTTGTATTTCATCTCCAATCCAGCTTGATGGCTTTTTATTTCAAAAAAAACGCCCGATTATTCGGGCGTTTTCATCATTACATAACTTAATGGCGATAAATAATTGTCACGAATTTTATGCGATTTTCATCTAATTCAGTAACTTCAAAATGGACACCTTGATAATCAAGCTGAGTTCCAACTCGAACTTCGCCTTGCGTCTTATCCAGAATAAGACCAGCCACACTCATGTAGCCTGCATCATCTTCGACTAAATCAAAAACACCAAGTTCAAGCTCAAGCTGATATAAATCCAACATGCCCGAAGCCTTCCATGTTTGATCATTAATTTTGACCAAGTCCAACTGTTCATCAGCATCAGGGAATTCACCTGCAATTGCTTCAAAAACATCCAGTGGAGATATTAACCCTTTAACATTAGCAAATTCATCAGTGACCAGAACCAATGAACCTTTTGATGTCCTTAAGGTATTAATGGCATCAATCACTTTCATCTTTTCAAAGATAAAAATTGGACGTTGACGTTTAATCAATGATTTTAACGCCTCTTCACCATCATCCAGCACATCAAGCAGTTCTTTCGCACGCACTACACTGATAACTTTATCCAAGCTACCACGACATACTGGAAATAAACTGTGCGGTACTGCAAGTACCTGCTCTCGAATTTTTTCAGGGGTATCATTTAAATCGACCCATGAAATCTGATTTCGAGGTGTCATAATAGAAGCAACAGAACGTTCTGCCAGAGTTAAGACCCCGCCAATCATGTAACGCTCTTCATCTGCAAAGGCTTCCTGAGCTTCAATTTGCTCAGCATCCATATGAGAAGGTTCTACTTTTCCACCCATTAATTTCAAGATAGAATCGGCAGTACGATGACGCAATGGAATCTTAGATTCATGTTTCGCCACATTGCGTTTTGAATATTGATTGAAGGCTTCAATTAAAATAGCTACACCAATACCCGAATAAATATAACCTTTCGGAATATGGAAACCAAATCCTTCCGCAATTAAGCTAATACCAATCAACAATAGGAAACTTAAACACAGAATGACGACTGTAGGGTGACGGTTTACAAAGCTAGTGAGTGGTTTAGAGGCAAACAACATTACAATAACTGCAATTGTTACTGCCGCCATCATCACGTAGATATTATCTACCATACCAATGGCTGTAATGACAGAATCCAGAGAAAAGACCGCGTCAAGCACAATAATTTGAGCAACGACTGCCCAGAAACTTGCATACACCACTGAAGATGTTGATTTAATTTCGGGTTTACCTTCCATTTTCTCATGTAACTCGGTCACGGCTTTATAGACCAAGAACAGACCACCGAAGAGCAAGATTAAATCACGCCCCGAGAAAGATAAATCAGCAATTTGAATGAGCGGTTTGGTTAAAGTAACCAACCAAGAGATAACGGATAACAACCCCAATCGCATAATCAATGCGAGTGAAAGACCAATAATACGCGCTTTATCACGCTGTTCTGGTGGAAGTTTATCTGCCAAAATGGCAATAAAGACTAGGTTATCAATACCTAAAACAATTTCTAAGACAATTAGGGTAAGTAAGCCAACCCAAATTCCTGGATCTAATAAGAATTCCATTATTGACGCACCTCGATTAACTCAAGGCAAAATTTTAATAAGCTAGACCTGCACGGCGACGGATCCATGTAAAACCTCTTTTTAACAATAGATAGTTTTATTATGCATACTCTTCTTACATTGTAATTATTTTTTTTAATTTTTTTACAAAATCAACTTACTAGATATTCTTGTCAAGAAAGATTAAAATATTATCATCAGATACAATTCAAATACATTGACAGAGTTGATTGTAACAAAAAAAGAAAACTGAGTAGTCACAAATAGTCTCATACTGCTTGTGTAAGGATTTCTAATGAATTAAATTATTCTTTTTATTGATTATTTAGTATTTAAATATTAATTTTTCTTAAATTAATGCTTCAAATAACAGAAATGTTTTGTAAACAAAGCCAGTTTTCAAAAGAAGTTTTTATACTAAAATGAAAAAATTAAATGGAATATCTATCAAATTATTTATTACTCAATATGTATGGTAAATGAATTACCTACTTAACTCAGATTTATTTACAGGATTGGTTGCTATGACAGAAGGAACAGGATTGACCTTTTATCTCCCCTTAATGCGCATTCTTAATTTGCATCAAAACGATGCTCATTTAGCACTAGAGCAGTCATTTAAATTTCCTCGGGTATAGACTCGCCATCAAGTCACTGCAAATACACAAATCGAATTTTGAACATTTCATCACAATTATATTGCTTAACGTGTCATATTTCACATAATATTAAGCAATATAAAAATAAATATTTGGAATCCCATATGACTAAAAAGTATGCGAAGTTTTTACCTACCGCTGACGACTTTACTCTAGAGAATTTTCCTTTTTTTTGGATCACTCAGGTTTATTCGCAACATGTGCAAAAGGTCGATCAAGTCCTAAAAAAATACGGATTAGATAATTCTCGTCGTCGTATTTTACTTGCTTTAAAATCTAAACCAAATGCTAGCGTATCCGATCTTTCCGATATGGTCGTATCGAAAATGTCTACAACGACAAAGATTGTTTATCGTCTTAAAGACGAAGGGCTCGTTAACACCTATTCATGTGAAGATGATGCTCGTATAACACGTGTTGTTCTTACCGAAAAGGGCAATGAAATGACACATAAAATCAATGATTTGACTAGTGCTGTACTCGAACAATCCTTTGAAGGTTTAACGCCCTTACAGATTGAAAAAATGATGGACAGCTTAAAACATATTTTTAACAATCTTAACCGTTAATTTATAAACCATAAAAAAAGGGTTTCCAAATGAAACCCTTTTTTTATATTTAGAAAAGATCAAACATGTTCAACTGAGCTGTTATTTTCTCTATTTTTGCTTTAGGCACATGTGAACATTCAAACTCCTCAACTGGGAATCCCTGCATAAATTGAGTCATTTGATGTGGCTGTTTTAAGCTTAGCCAATGATCAAGATACTCATGTGGAATGATGACAACTGATCGTTTTACATCACCAGGTTCATGAAACTCTTTCATCATAGGGTGGTCTATTGCATTCATCGTCAGCATTGCTGCAGAACGAATGATTTCGTTATTGATTTTACAAATTTCATAAATTGCAGCAATAAAGAAGGCTTTGCCATCTTTACGCCTCACACCCCATCGTTGTGGTTTATTTTCAATATATTTACTTTCATAAAACTCAGTGACTGGAATCACACCAAACTTACATTTATAAGCTGCATCTTGAAAGCTTGGTTTTTCAAAAATAGTCTCATGTCTAGCGTTATAAGTACGCTTAGAGGTACTAGCATCTTCAGCCCATTTCGGCACTAAACCAAATAATACTTCTCGCCATTCCAATCCATGTTCAGATTTAAACAATAACGGAGTTTTATAACTAGGATAAACCTCTTCCAGATATTCAAATGGAATTTGTGGCAAGCCCAATTGCTGTAGTTGCGACAAGGTTAGAGGTTTAAAATTGGCACACATTTATTGAATCCGATAGATGCTTTCTTTCATATCACAATGAGCTAGAATTCTCATTTCAGTCACAAAATAACGATTAGAATCTGCAACTTCAATATTATAGACATAATCATAGTGGGCTTCATAATCGCCATACGGAATAAATCATTCTATTGAATCTCAATTCTTATACTTATCTAAATACAATCATATTCTTTTTGTTGTTAGATTTTTTCTCTTATAAAAACAAAGACCTTTCAAAATTGAAAGGTCTTTGTCAAATTCACGTAACTAGTCGAAATTAGTCACCTGTATAACCTTTAAGTTTCAAACGTGCAGCATGTAACAATGGCTCAGTGTAACCTGAAGGCTGAACACCACCTTTGAAAATTAAATCAGAAGCAGCTTGGAAAGCGATATTATTATCAAAGTCTGTTGCCATTGGCGTATACAACGGATCATCAGCATTTTGACCATCTACAATTTTAGCCATACGCTTCAACACTTCTTCAACTTGCTCGCGTGTAACGATACCATGACGCAACCAGTTTGCAACGTGTTGTGAAGAAATACGCAATGTTGCACGGTCTTCCATTAAACCAACGTTGTTGATATCTGGAACTTTAGAACAACCTACACCCAAGTCGACCCAACGAACTACATAACCCAAGATACCTTGACAGTTATTTTCAAGTTCATTGTTAATTTCTTCAGCTGACCAGTTAGTCTCTGGAGCAAACGGAGGCGTTAACAAATCATCTAGAGAAAGCATTTCTTCTGCTTTCAATTGATCTTGGCGTGCTTTTACATTCACTTGATGGTAATGCATTGCATGGAGTGCCGCACCTGTTGGAGATGGCACCCAAGCACATGATGCACCTGCATTTGGATGTGCAGCTTTAGTTGCCAACATATCTTTCATGCTGTCTGGTTTAGGCCACATACCTTTACCAATTTGCGCTTTACCTTGTAAGCCACACTCTAAACCAATTGCTACGTTACGATTTTCGTAAGCTGCAATCCATTTTTGTGTTTTTACTGCTTCTTTACGAACAACTGGTGCTGCTTCCATAGAAGTATGGATTTCATCACCTGTACGGTCCATAAAGCCAGTGTTAATAAAGATCGTACGGTCTTTTGCAGCCGCAATACAGTTTTTCAAGTTAACTGATGTACGACGCTCTTCATCCATAATACCGATTTTTAAAGACTTCGCTGGTAAGCCAATTGCTTGTTCTGCACGTTCAAACAATTCAACTGCAAATGCAACTTCTTCTGGACCATGCATTTTTGGTTTAACGATATACATTGAGCCTTTACGAGAGTTTTTGTTCTCATTTTGACCACGAATATCAGCAACACTGAGTAATGGCGTTACTAAGGCATCCATAATGCCTTCAAAGATTTCTTCACCATCAACTAAAATTGCAGGGTTCGTCATTAAATGACCGACGTTACGTAGAAGCATTAACGAGCGACCATGTAAAGTTGTCGTACCACCAATCAAGTTTTTAATTGTACGGTCTTTATTTAATGTACGAGTAATGGTCTTGCCATTTTTCTCAATTGATTCTTGTAAATCACCTTTCATTAGGCCTAACCAGTTACGGTAGCCTTCTACTTTTTCTTCAGCATCAACTGCTGCAACAGAGTCTTCTAAATCCTGAATCGTTGTAATTGCTGCTTCAAGAACTAAATCTTTCACATCTGCCGCATCAGTTTTACCCACTGGGCTTGTTGCATCAACTTCAATAATGACATGCAAACCATTGTTCAATAGAACAACTTCTGAAGGATTTGCTTCTTCACCATTAAAGCCAACGAATTGTGCTTCATGTGCTAAACCAGTTGTAGAACCATCTTTAAGTGTTACAGCTAATTTGTTATTTTCCACCGCATAACGTGTTGCGTCAGCATGTGAACCTTGTGCAAGCGGGAAAGTTTCATTTAAGAAATTTTTAGCAAATGCAATAACTTTATCGCCACGAACAGGGTTATAACCTTTACCTTTTTCAGCGCCACCTTCTTCAGGGATCACATCAAAACCGTAAAGTGCATCGTACAGTGAACCCCAACGTGCGTTTGCCGCATTTAAGCAATAACGCGCATTACGCACAGGTACAACCAATTGTGGTCCTGCCAATAACGCAATTTCTTCATCAACATTTTCTGTGCTGATCTGGAAATCTTCTACTTCTGGTACCAAGTAGCCAATTTCTTTAAGGAAAGCTTTGTAAGCTTCTAATTCAAATGTGTTGTTGCGGTGCCATTCATCAATTTTAGCCTGAAGATCTTCACGCTTTTCCAAAAGCGCTTTATTTTTTGGGCTAAGATCGACAACGACTTGCTCAAAGTTTTTCCAGTATGTTTCGCTGTCCAAACCAGAACCTGGTAAAGCTTCATTCTCGATAAAATCGTAAAGTTCTTTAGCAATCGCTAACTTACCCTTTTGAATACGTACAGTCATTGTCTTTCCTGATATTGCTACTTTTTATAACAAGAGATTCCAGTATACCTATTTATACTTTTCTGAATACGAATATCACATTCCTAAATAGTAAGCATTTTCTGTGCAATAAATATTGACATCATCAAATAAAATCCTATTTAGTTTGTATTATCACGCTCATGAATACTCTTTTTACAGTGTATTAAGTTTTTGAAATGCCGAAATTAGACTTAAGTTCAGAACATCTATCAAACTCATCCCAATTACTTATTTTCATTTCTTGTTTGATCTGACGCATTTTCCATATACAAGCAAAAATGTTGATTTAACATACAATACTTTTAGCCATAAAAAAACGCCAATTCATGGCGTTTTTTGCTTATTCGTTAAAATCTTTGGCAGATTTCTCAATGAGTCGGTGCTCTGAATGCAAATAATCATCGGATTGCATTTCAAGTAACCGTGAACGTGTCCGCTCAATTTCGAATGCTAATTTTTCACCCTGATAAATATCAATGATTGTATCTTCCGAAGTCAGCAACAATTTGACTCCGCGGTCATAGAATTCATCCACTAAATAGATGAAACGACGCGTTCCCTCAGAGAGATAATCGGTCAAATGCGGAACATTACTCACCAATACCGTGTTATAGATATTCGCAATTTCAATAAAATCTGCTGGGCTGCGAGGTTTCAAGCACAGTTCAGAAAACTCACACCACAATACATCCTCGGTATGGCCAATTGTTTCCACCAAGCGATTATTAATTACAATCGGCTCTTGCGACTGAAGTTGTGTTTGCGTCAATGCTGTAAAACGCTGAGCAATCCAAACTTTATGATCATGTGTTAAAGGATGCTTAAACAATTGTGCCTGCTTAAGTACACGCAAACGATAATCCACACCCGCATCTACGTTTAAGATGACACAGTTTTTCTTCACCATCTCAATGGTTGGAATAAAACGATCACGATGGATTCCATTTTTATACAAACCATCTGGAGCAATATTTGATGTCGCAACCAAAGTTACACCACGGCTAAACAACTTCTGGAATAGTTCACTCAGAATCATTGCATCCGTGACATTTGTAACAAAGAATTCATCAAAACAGATAATCACCGCATCTTTATAAATCTGATCTGCAACCGCATCTAGGGGATTACGCTGACCAGATAATTTATTCAACTCACGATGTACATGCTGCATAAAGTGATGAAAATGCATGCGTGTTTTACGACGGAATGGAATCGAATCATAAAACTGGTCCATCAACCATGTTTTACCGCGACCCACCCCACCCCACATATAAACACCTTGTGGAGATGTCTGACGACGAAAGCGACGAAATGCCTTCTTTGATGCCTTATAGCGCTGAATCAGTTCTTGCCAGACACGGTCTAATTCATGTACGGCCTGTGCTTGAGCTTCATCAGGCATAAATTGCCCAGAAGCCAAAGCTTGCGCGTAACGTTCAGCTGGTGATAATGGAGCAAAGGCGGTGCTGTGAAGATTTAAATCCGACATATCTTGATTACTATTTTGGTCTGACGAAAGTATAACGAAAATTAGGGAACAATAAATAAAACTTTGGCATGAGTAACACTACTTGGAATATTGCCGAGGACTGCGTCCAAACCAACGTTTAAAGGCATGGTTAAATGCCGCTGGTTCAGAATAGCCCAATAATTCAGCAATCATTTCAATGGTGTACTCCTGATATTCAATTAACCTCAGCGCTTTTTCCTTAATTAATTGTTCTCTAATCTGCTTATAACTACTATTTAGCTGCTGCAACTGATGTCTCAGTGTGCGCTCTGGAATATGTAATGCTTGTGCTGTTTCCGCCATTGTTGGAATAACACCTTGCTGCAAGTCCAAATAGTCCTGAACGCGCTCCACCAAATCAGGTACTGCTGATTGCTGAGACAATCGCTTCATTTCAGCCTGACATTTATAATCATAAATACGGAATGTCATTTGATCAGCCGAAGGAATTTTAATCTCCAAAACAGCCTCATCAAACCAAAATGCAGCATAAGGCTTTGAAAAGGTAATATCCATCCCATAGTATGCTTGATACATTGCCAAAATCTCAGTATTTTCAGGCGGATCAAAGGGTAACTCAACTTTTAGCTGAGGCACGCTTAGCCCCATCTTCTTATACAACTCCTGAATAAACTTATATGTACCCGCCAATTCAGATTGCGTACGCAGCATATTTAGCTCATCAGTTAAATCATTGGCTTCATAACACAATGCCACCTGATGATTTTGAAATTTTAAACTCAGTTTAGCTGTAAGATGTGTTAGCGGCTGATATGCAATCACTTTTTCAAGGGCAACTCTAATATTGTCACTGGTCACCAATAGCATCAATAAAGGACCATACCCTGCTAACGTATAATGTTGCCCAATATTTAAGCCTTGCTCAGACGAAATATGCTCACCCAAGACCATCAATACATCACGCTCTAAACTGGGGTGAATAATCGCAGTCGGGTCCAAGGTATCGACACTTAAACCAATGCCTTTTAACTGCTGATCAACATCAATCCCAGCTTTACGCATCGCTTGTATTAAATACATGAGACTGAGAATCGATCTTTTCATATTTGTGTCAATAAAGATAAGAATCCTTTTTTAACTCAATTCCCCTTATTTGAAAATTGCCGAATCTATCAAACTACAATCGCATATAAAGATGTAGGATTTCATGCCGCCTGAATCTAATGTCAAAATTTCGATCATATCGACATCAACCACTGCAACATTTGCATACTTAGGCTATGATGGCACATCATTAAAATATCGCTTTACCTATGCAAGCATTTATTCTTATATCTCAGCTTCTTTTGTGCTTAGCCGCTGGATATTTCTTTGCAAAAAAAATTCCAAGTAGTTTAATTAAACTATGCTTTAAAGTCTTACCTTACTTTTCTTATTTGCTCTTGATTGGGATTAGCATGGAATTCACCCATGCCCTTGAAAATATTCATGGCTCTTCTCAAATATTAAGTAGTGCAACCGCATTGGCTTTTTTTACGACAATAGGGTCATTTTTATGTTGTTTTGCTCTCTATAAATTTATTGGCATACAACCTGTTTCTGGCAAAATTTCACTGTTATTATTATTGAAGTCCTGCATTAGTATCTCCTACGCGTGTATAGCACTAGCAGTAGGATTTCTTTTAGCAAAATTACTGGAAAATATAGGAATTCCAACCCAAGTAAATACATGGTATCTACTTCTGGTTTTCATGTTCTTGATTGGACTCGATCTTGCATTCAGCCCATTAGATCGCTCTTGGTTAAATTTTAAAATTCTTTTAGTGCCTATTGGTTGTATTGTTGGTTCTATTATTGGAGCCTTACTGTGTAGTATTTTTCTAAAACAACTACAATTGAAAGATCTGATTATGCTATCTCAAGGTTATGGTTTCTACTCCATGAGCGGAATTGTTGTTTCAGAACTTAAAAATCCTGCTCTAGGCAGTATTGCGCTAATTAATGATTTATTTAGAGAGATCTTTGCAATCATTCTCATGTATTGTATTGGCTGGCGTTATCCGCGTTCAGCAATCGCTTCAGCAGCAGCCACCGCAATGGATGTTTCTCTTCCAATGGTTAAACAAGCTTGCGGTAATGACTTTATCCCCCATGCAATGGTCAGCGGTTTTATTCTCTCTATTCTTGCCCCTATTGCTGTTAGTGTACTTGCTGCACTTTAAAAATAAGACATCCCTTGGTATTAATTTAAGAGTTAACACCAAGGGGATTAATAAAGTCGAACCAAATGCCCTACAGGTCTATATCAATATTACTAATAATATCACCCACAGCTTCAATAATAGCAGATCCGATATCTACCAAATCCATTCCAGATGACCAATCAGTAGAAGAGCCTTCTTTCTTTTCTTCAAGTAACTTCGCTTCTTCTAAAGTGTTCTGTAACGAAGCAACATTCTCCGCTTCACCAATCTCATCAAGCTCTAACATTTTTTATTTACCACCTATTCACCTTTTTAATAGTGTATTCATACAAAAAAGCCTTTCATTAGAAAGGCTTTTATCAATTATTCGTAATATTAAAGATTACAGTGTTACCAAAATATCTTTTAAGGTTTGACGTGGATTCTCAGATTTTGTAATTGGACGACCAATCACCAAATGTGTAGAACCATCTAGCATTGCTTGCTTTGGTGTAACAATTCGCTTTTGGTCATCTGCATTAGCCCCCTCAGGACGAATTCCAGGTGTCACCAATGCAAAATCCTGCCCCAACAATTCACGCAACATTTTTGCTTCTTGCGCAGAACATACTACACCATCCAAGCCTGATTCTTTGGTTAATTGTGCCAAACGCTTAACCTGTTCAAATGGCTCAACATCCAAACCAATGTCACGCAAGTCTTCACGACCCATAGAAGTTAGAACAGTCACAGCAATCAACTGAGTTGTATAATTTCCTGCTTTTAAACGCTCTACGCAGGTTTCCATCATTTTACGGCCACCTGATGCATGCACGTTGACCATCCATACACCCAAATCCGCAGCTGCACAAACTGCTTGTGCTGTGGTATTTGGAATATCATGAAATTTTAGGTCCAAGAAAACCTCAAACCCTTCTGCATGCAAAGCTTTAACAACAGATGGTCCCTCATGAGTAAATAACTCTTTACCAACTTTTACTCGACATAATGCAGGATCTAACTGCTCTGCAATGTGCAATGCATCAATTTGGCTTTTAGCATCTAGTGCAACAATGATACTCAAGAGAATTTACCTTTGATTAGACAAAAAGAAAGCCCATTATAATGGGCTTTTATTATCGTTTGTTACATCAAATACAGTTTTTTCATACCTTGCATTTGCAGCAGCTTCAGCAGCAGCCAATTGCGCAGCCTGAATTTGTTCTTTACGCAGGTGATCAATATCTTTACGTAAGCGCTTAATCTCCCAACTTGTTTGAAACACGCGGAATACTTGCACACCAAGTAATAATCCGACCACCACACCTAAGGCTAAAGTCAGTAATAGAACCAAACCTAAGCGCATAGCTGGAACTTGTGTAAATAACAAATCGACAGTGACTTCGGTACCATTCTGTAAAACCAAAGCCAATGAATAACCAAATAAAATGATTAATATGGCGACCAATACATAACGCATATACACCCCACCTATTATTATTCTATAGCTTCATTCACTGCGTCACGTAATGCTTTACCAGGTTTGAAATGTGGAACTGCTTTTGCTGCCACTTCAACAGATTTTCCTGTTTTCGGATTGCGACCAATTCGTGGCTCACGATGATGCAATGCAAAGCTACCAAACCCACGAATTTCAATACGACTATCAGATGAAAGGGATGCAATCATTTGATCAATCATGATCTTAACAGCCTCTTCTACTAACGGCTCCGCTAAGTGCGGGTTTTTTAGAGAAATACGCTCAATTAAGTCAGACTTATTAAGTGCTTCAGTAGTCATCGGCGACCTCTTTAATTATCAAGCTACTTGTACCTAAACTGATAATAACCTGTTTAAATACAAAACGGTAGCGCAATAATTAAATACTACGCTACCGTTTACAGTATTTGTGTAAAAAGTATTAGTTAAATTACATTAACAATACAATTTATACGACCTACTTAGTGGTTCATTTGAGCTTTGATCAAGTCACCAATAGTCTTAGGACCATTGTCTTGAGATGCAGATGCAGTCTTCAAGTTAGCAACAGCTTCTTTCTCTTCAGCTTCGTCTTTCGCTTTGATAGACAAGTTGATAGAGCGAGATTTACGATCAACGTTGATGATTTTCGCTTCAACTTCTTGACCAACTTCTAAGAATTTAGTTGCATCTTCAACGCGATCACGGTTGATTTCAGAAGCTTTTAATTGAGCTTCTACTTCGTCAGCCAACTTAACAGTAGCGCCTTTAGCGTCAACTGCAGTTACAGTACCTTTAACCAAAGCACCGCGTTCGTTAGCAGCTAAGAAATCATTGAATGGATCGCTGTTCATTTGCTTGATGCCAAGGCTGATACGGTTGCCTTCAGCGTCTACAGATAAGATAACCGCTTCAACAGTGTCACCTTTCTTGTAACGACGAATTGCTTCTTCACCTTGTTCGTTCCAAGAAATATCAGACAAGTGAACTAAACCGTCGATACCACCTGGTAAACCGATAAAGATACCGAAGTCAGTGATAGATTTGATCGTACCAGAAACTTTCTCGCCTTTGTCGTGGTTCTTAGCAAACTCTTCCCATGGGTTAGCACGAGTTTGTTTAATACCAAGAGAAATACGACGACGTTCTTCATCAACTTCAAGAACCATAACATCAACTTCATCACCAATCTGAACAACTTTAGATGGGTGGATGTTTTTGTTTGTGTGGTCCATTTCTGAAACGTGTACTAAGCCTTCAACGCCTTCAGCGATTTCAGCGAAGCAACCGTAGTCAGTTAAGTTAGTTACGCGAGCTTTAACGATAGAACCTTTAGGGTAACGGCTCATGATCGCTAACCATGGATCTTCGCCTAATTGCTTAAGACCTAAAGATACGCGGTTACGCTCTTTGTCAAATTTAAGTACTTTAACAGTAACTTCTTGACCAACTTCAACAACTTCTGATGGGTGCTTGATACGTTTCCAAGCCATGTCAGTGATGTGAAGAAGACCATCGATACCGCCAAGGTCAACGAACGCGCCGTAGTCAGTAAGGTTCTTAATAGTACCTGTAACTGTTTGACCTTCTTCAAGCTGAGCAAGAAGAGCTTCACGGTCAGCTGAAGATTCAGCTTCCATAACAGCACGACGAGATACAACAACGTTGTTACGTTTTGCATCAAGTTTGATTACTTTGAATTCTAACTCTTTACCTTCAAGGTGAGTCGTGTCACGGATAGGACGAGTATCTACCAAAGAACCTGGTAAGAACGCACGAACTGGACCGATGTCAACAGTGAAACCGCCTTTAACTTTACCAGAGATAACACCAGTAACGATTTCGCCATCTTCAAAGATTTTTTCAAGTTTAGTCCAAGTTTCAGCACGTTTCGCTTTTTCACGTGATAAAACAGTTTGGCCCATACCGTTGTCAAGAGCTTCAACAACAACATCAACTGTATCGCCAACTTGAACTTCAAGTTCACGTTGTTCGTTTAAGAATTCAGCACGGTCAACTACGCCTTCAGATTTAAGGCCAGTGTCAACTGTTACCCAGTCAGAGTCGATGCTTACTACAACGCCTTGGATGACAGCACCCTTTTCAACGTTGAGGTTTAATTCGCTTTCTTCAAAGAGGGCTGCAAAAGATTCGGTCATGATATACCCGATAAAGTATGCGGTCTTGGATCAGACAAGGCCGTTTTAGTTAAGCGTCTACATAGTCCGTTATAAACTGATCAAGCTATGCTTTCGCTAAAAATTTCTTTACTTGGCTAACTGCTTGTCGATATATTGAGTCATGAGATTAAACACTTCATCAATGTTTAATTCAGAGCTATCAATAATCAAAGCATCTGCTGCGGGTCTGAGTGGAGCGACTTCGCGTTCCATATCTCGTTTATCGCGAGCTTCAATATTAGCTAAAATGTCGTTTATTTTAACATCCAGCCCCATGCCCTGCAACTGTTTTACCCGACGCTCAGCTCTGGATTGTGCCGAAGCGGTCAAATAAATCTTCGCTGGCGCTTCTGGAAAAATTGAAGTTGCCATATCGCGACCATCTGCAACCAAGCCTGGCGCTTGTGCAAAGGCACGCTGGCGCTCGAATAATGCTGTTCTAAGCACAGGAATTGCAGCAACTTTTGAGGCAAACTCACCCACTCGCTCCGTACGAATAGTTTGAGTGACATCTTCACCATCTAACAAAATTTGTGTTTCATTTGGGGTTGTTACAAATTGTATGTCTAAATTTGTTGCAATTTCAGCACAATGATCAAGATGGGAATCAATTTCTTCCAATAAGCCTTGTTTATGCAATGACAGGCCTAGCAACCGATATAAAGCACCAGAATCTAATAAATGAAATTGATAATGTGCAGCTAATTTAGCCGCCAAAGTACCTTTACCCGAACCGCTAGGTCCATCAATCGTAATAATTTTAACTGTCATTGCTTTTCCGTTGTTGCCTTATACAGATTTCGCGAGTTTAGAAAAACCTAGTTTAATCGCAGATTTGAGCTGCGCAAGAATTAATTTATTCACAAAAGGAACACGTGCTTGTAATTCAATCGTATAGGTGACTAATGTTGAATCAGGCGTTAATGCTTCAAATTCAATAATCCCAAGATGGTGCTTAATGAGAGGGTTCTGAATAATTTTATATTCAATACGCTGGTTTTCTTGCATTAAAGTTATTTTTTCACGTAATGGCTTTACAGGACCAATCCCCATTCGACGAACCGAACCTAAACCATCAGGTCTTTGCGAATCATTTGAGTCGATTATTCGCTCGACTTGAATGGGAGCAAAAGCAACATTATACGTTGCATGTTTTGCTAATAAATCAAAAACTTGTTGAATTGGCGCTTCAAATTTCTTCTTTACTTGAATTGAATTCATACATATATCCATTTTGACAATTTTCATTGTCATTAGATTTTACATGAATTTATTTAATTAATCAGAACCCTGAAGTTTTTCTTGTCTTTTTTGCTCTCTCTTCTGCTGACGACGCATTTTAAAGAAATCACTCAACTGCTGAGAACATTGTTCCTGCAAACATCCAGAAACCACTTCAAACTGATGGTTATAGTAACCTGTTTCCAATAACCTACGCGCACTAACCAAAGAACCTGCTTTGGGTTCGGTTGCAGCAAATACCACCTTTGCAACGCGTGAATGTATTAATGCCCCAACGCACATTGTACAAGGCTCTAAAGTGACATATAGAACTGCATCAGAAGGCAAACGATAATTTTGCAAATTAAGGCAAGCTTGTCGGATTGCTTGTATTTCCGCGTGTGCTGTTGGGTCGATTTTTGAAATAGGTGCATTATGTCCCATTCCAAGAATTTGATTCTGACTCACTAAAACAGCACCCACAGGAATTTCTTGTTGTGATGCAGCTATAGCAGCCTGCTCGTAAGCAAGCTGCATCCAATATTCATCGGAATAAAGTTCAAACTCAGCCATTCAATTAGGCAATCACACCATACTGTTTCAGCAATTGATTCCAACTTTCAATCGTTGTTACAGGCGGGTTTGCAGATAAAATTCCTTTTAGGGACAAATCTGTTCCTTTTGTCCATTCAGGTGCTAAATCTTTATCTACCAAACGTGCACGTACACCTTCCACAAAGTCTGCATGGCGAATTTTCCAATCAGAAATTTGCGTTTCTAATTCAAATACTTCATTCCAAGAGTGAATCTGCTTACCCCATTGCCATAATAGCCAAGTGAGTGCAGCAGTTGCAGGCGACCCTTTTTGTAAATTTTCACTGGCTTGACGCAACCAATCGCTACGCGCATCACGTAAACCTATGATTGATTCATAATCATGTTCAAAATTCACACCACGACAAACACTTTGAATCACATCCAGAGAGTTTTGTAATGGCCCGGGTCCAACAGGTCTATGTAGACTATTCAAAGTGTCATCAATTGCACGAAAATCACCTGCTGGGTAATGTCCCCAATCAATATTGATGAGCTTATCTAGCACTTTATCACGATGTGCATCACAAATATGCGTCGCCCAACCAATACTATAAGCACCAGCAGCCGTCATAATCGAACCAGTCAAACCAGTAAATAATCCAATCGCCCCACGATCTGCCAAGAAACGTGTAGCCCCAACATCAGGATATAAACCAATATTAATTTCAGGCATGGCTAAACGTGAGTATGGTGTCACCATACGGAATGGAGCAGCCATAAACAATCCTAAGCCACCACCCATGACATAGCCTTCACCCCAAACTAATACAGGCTTTGCATAGTTATGTAAAAGCAAGTCAAGCGCATATTCTTGTTCAAAGAATTTATTTGCAGCAGCAACTTCAGAATTAATGACCAACTGACGCAATTTACGTACATCACCACCCGCACAAAATGCTTTTGGTGTGGTTGAATCCAACCAAATAGCTTTTACTTGATCGTCATGATGGAAATCTTGAAATACTTCCAATAATGCCGTGACGATTGATTCATCTAAAGCATGTAATGACTTTGGGCGATTCAAACGCACAATACGCCAGCCATTAATCGCTTCTTGTACGAGGATGTCAGGATGATAATTTTTTACTACGGGAGAATGTGTCATGCGTCCAGCTGCCAATTTATAGGCTCAATGCCATTATGTTTGAGATAATTATTTGTTTTCGAAAAAACTTTGCATCCAAAAAAACCACCACGATTTGCAGCCAACGGAGATGGATGTGCTGCTTTTAAAATGAGGTGCTTATTTGGATCTATTCTTTGCCCTTTACGTTGAGCATATGCGCCCCAAAGAATAAATACGATGTGTTCACGTTGTTCATTTAATACATCAATAACATGATCGGTAAAATTTTCCCAACCACGCTTTTGATGTGAAGTCGGCTGACCTGCTTCAACGGTAAGTACACTGTTTAACAAGAGCACCCCTTGTTCCGCCCAACGGGTTAAATCACCATGCCGAGGAATTTCTACACCAACATCCGCATGTAACTCATGAAAAATATTACGTAAGGATGGAGGTAATGCAACACCTCTTTGCACAGAAAAACTTAAGCCATGCGCCTGATTTGGTCCATGATATGGGTCTTGCCCCAAAATCACCACCTTGACTTGCTCTAAAGGTGTCATATTAAACGCATTAAAAATCAAGCTATTCGGTGGATAAATTTCTTTCTGCGCTTGTTTTTCTGACACCAAAAAATCTCTTAACTCATCCATTTTTGGGCTGAGTAAGAAATCACTGAGTCCATATTTCCAACTGGCTTCAAGCTGAACTTTGTCCAACTTGTAGAGTTGTTGATCGGTATAAGACATGCTTATTTCCTAATCCCTTTGAATTCTTTCTTAGTTTTTAAATTAAATTTTTACTTGTAAATCCACACTTGGATTTTGGAATTTAAAGCCTTGTTTCAGCTTGTCGTACATGAATGGATCAGTCCATTCTGATTGTACTTGCTCAGAAAATATAATTTCGTCTAGGCGTAAAATTCCCATTTGCTCATTTTCAATATCTTCTATAAAGCTTTGTGCATAACCTGTATCAGTTTCATGCACAATTACTGAATAAACTTCAACATCACCTTCACCATTTTGTGTTTCAGTCGATGCTAAAATTTGCTGTGCTAAAAAGAAAAATATTCTGGAAAACTGTTCTGCTGATGGCGAAACTGGTAATGAGACCCAACGTGCACTAAATTTTTGACATGCTTGAATATATTCCAAGTCATCATGTTGCCAAAAACAAATCGCATGATCGAAACTGTCAAAAATATCTTTGATTAAACCTTTAAGTAAACCAAAGTCATATACCATTTGACCATGATCCAACTTCGAAGCTTTAAGTAATAATTCAACTTTATAGCTATGCCCATGAATCGAACGCTTGCAGCGATCTGATGTGCAATTTCGCACTATATGCGCATTCTCGAACTTAAATAACTTACGAATTAACATGTGCCTTAATGGTATCAGTCATCAATGAAATAATGCTAATTATAGAACAAAAGTGACCCAAAGCACATTAATTTTCCCATTTATCATGATCGGTCTATTCTGATTTACTTATTCAGGAGTAAGAGAACGACTTAATACTGAAATTTTCTTATCTTCTCTCAAAAAAAATGTCTGAAACTTCCGCTTCCTTTCACTGAGCATCACTTCAATTTTGGCACGAAAATAGCTCGACTTGACTCCAAGTAGACCTTGCACTGAGCTCTGTATATCCGAATTAACCTGATTAAAAGGCTCTAACTTCCAGAACTCTTCTAAATTAGAAAAATGCTCCATATTCTGTCGCTTGGTTTCCAATGCAGCTTGGACTGCTTTTACATCTAAATGCTCACCTAAACTCGCCAATACGATTGCAGGTGCAGTATTCACATTCACTTTGGCATCTTTCACCGATATAGTACTGACGTAGGGTGCAATTTTCAGGTAATTTTCACCTTCAAACCCTCGAACCATTTTTAACTCATCTACCGCATGAAATTTAGTATTTGCTGGCAAATACGCATTATTAAGCCCACCATAATAGCCTTCTTCAGCTCCCATCGGCCCAATATTGTCATTATCAGCATCTTGCCAATCAATCACAGCTTCACTTAATTCTGCTGTTAACCCCGCATTCACAAGTAATCGCTCAAACCATTGTTTTGCTGCCACATTGACTTGTCCTGAATCATCTACCAGATTATTCAGATTAAATTTACCTGATTCGTCATAGAGTTGCCCAGTCACGTAGCCATCTTCAACAGGGAATGCAGGCATAGGTTTTGCCCAGTTTTCTTGTAAATAGTCCACATCACCTGCATTTTCAGCATCTTCTTTTAACATTTCCGCAAAAAAAGTTTCTGCACTTTTTGCATACCACAATGATTGATTCTGTCTCATCAAATAAGCTGTATTATCTGCTGTAAACTTTTGACGTTGACCGATCGTTGCAGCCAAAATAGTAGCTAAAGCCACCATCACCAATATCGTGATTAATGCGATACCTTTTTGCTTATTCATTTGACATCCCATTGTGTGCAGTAATGAACATTGACTGCACTTTAACTCTTTTGTTTCTGCTCTAAATAATCTGTATTCAGCAGATTAAATACCCATTCATAGGCCACACCATTGACCGTTAAATTTATTTTTATTCCCTTTGGTAGTTTCTTTTTTTGTACCAAATCATCTTGCTGTTCTGCAAATTCAGGCCAAGTCGTGAGTTCATTCGGGTTCAATACTCTCACCTGAAACTGCTCAACATTTTCAAGCAATACACTCGACTCAGGTTGTATCTGTGTTGCTGCATTTAAACCACGTGAACGCAATCGATTTAATCGTTGTGTATCTGCCTGATATTGATATTGGATACGTTCCTCTGCTGGAATACCCTGTAATAGCGGATCTGTGACCCCTATTTTACTAAAAGCAAAACGTTCATTCTGCAAAACCAAAGCAGGTTCAATTTCACCATTTATATTTGAGGTCAATGGTGCAATCTGAATACTGTCTTTTAAAATCTGCTGATAGGCTTGTTGTAAATTCGCCAGTTTTTGTTCATGTTGAGCATTACGTTCTTTTACTTTTATTAAATAATCAAAAACTTTCCACCCCAAAGCAGATAATACTGCAAAAATTGCAATAGCAACTAACAGCTCGACCAAAGTAAAACCAGCTCGTTTGTGCATAATTATGTTCTATTATTAAAAAAGACCAGATGGGTAACTCCCACTTCCGCCTTACCAGTTTCTGTATTAAACAACCGTACTTGTATTTCTACCCGTTGCACATCTGGGCTAATTGTGGATTGTGCACTTTTCTCTACTTGCCAATGCTCACCCTGCTGGGAAAGTTGTTCGGATTGAGTACCATCCAACCATTCACCTTTAATTTGCATTTCAGCAATTTCATTCTGTGCAACAAACTGAGCTTTCGTTCGTAAAATTGCTTGTGCTGTTGCTTGCGTATATTGCATTGCAACTTTGGTCAATGCGATTGCTGCTGTTGCAAAAATCGCCAAAGCCACCATGACTTCTAATAGTGTAAACCCTTTAGATTTCATTCATTTTACCTAAATGGTCAATTTCAATTTCAGGTCCAATCGGTTGCTGCGCAAAATAAAATTGTATTCTGACAGGTTTAACTTCACCATTACCCAACCAAATTAACTGGGGTGCCTTAGCATCTAATAAAGTTGAATTCTGCGCCTTATCATATTGATAATCTGTCGATTGTATTTGAAAGCTAACATCTTCAGGTAAAGACTGTATTTTAAAAGCAGAATACTCAGTCCACGTGGGCTGATTCTCAACCATATTTACTTCAGTTTGTGCAGGATGATATTCAACAACGGTATATCGAAAAGGGTTTACATCTGTTGCTGGTTGTACATTCAAAGCCAAAACAAGCGATTGATCATTCGCCTCACGAGCAATACGTTTCAGATTCATCATGAAAATTTCACGTGCTTGCATGGCTTTACGCTGATCAATCCCACCAAAATTCATCATGATTAATGATGTCACAATAGCGACAACCACAATGACCACCATTACCTCAATCAGTGTAAAACCTCGACTCGAAGCATATTGATGGTATTTCATGATTTAAATGTCTACGAATTGACTTGTTTGGGTAATGCAAGAGCTTGATCAATATACGCAACACGTAAAGTATCACGCGAGCCAAGATAGCGCTGATAGAAGCTAGAATTCAAAATCGCAGCAGCACCATGAGTCAGTGACCAAATTGACGCCAGATAATCGCGTACAGACATTAAACTCTGAATCGAATCCAAATAGGTTTCTGTCATATTAATAATGAGTCGCAAGCGATGACGTCGCACTTTATATAACTCACTGAATAAGTGCTGAATACCTTGACCCGTAATTGAAAGGCGCTCTTCAATTTGATGAAAAAGGACAGTACGTTCAGGATGGTGAAGATGATGAAGCATGAAAAATGCAAGGTGTTCAGGAAATGCTTTTCCCGAATCCATAATCATCTCTAGCAACATTCGCTCATTACGAATAATAAGCAGCATATACAGCTCATCTTTGCTTTGAAAATGTTTGTAGAGTGTGCCTTTGGCTAAATCAAGTTCAGCAGCCAAGGCATCGAGTGTCATGCCTGATTCACCATTTTCTAGCAATAATTGCTCAGCCACTTGAAAAATTAAAGTTTCTCTTGCTCGAAACTGAGCTTGACGATCCATCTTCACTCTACACTCTCTTCAATTCTTATATTCAGTCTAAAGCCACACAATCTATTACTTTAATTGCAGCAAGTTTTCAAAATTTTGTGTGGTAATCAATGCCATTTCTTCCAGCGACTTATCATATACATCAGCCAAGGCTTTGGCTACATATGGCACATATTTTGGCTCATTTGTTTTACCACGATAAGGCACAGGTGCCAAATATGGACTATCCGTTTCAATCAGCACGCGGTCTAAAGGAACTTGTTTTGCAACATCTCTTAAATCCTGTGCATTTTTGAAAGAAATAATGCCTGAGAAAGAAATATAATAGCCACAATCTAAAACAGCTTTTGCTGTCGGCCAGTCTTCTGTAAAACAATGCAAAATACCATGTGTTGATTTTTCTGCACGAACAATATCAACTGTGTCACGCTTCGCTGAACGGGTATGTACCACAACAGGTTTTTTCACAATTTGAGAAGCATGAATGTGGCGAGCAAAACATTCTTTTTGTGCTTGAACAAAGTCGGTACTATGAAAATAATCCAATCCTGTCTCACCGAGTGCCCAAACCTTTTCTGCTTGTGCTAACTCAACTAAATATTCAGTTGTTGCTCGCGCCATGGTCGCCGCATCTTCACATGGATGCACACCTACGGTATAACCCACATCAGCATGTCTTGCTGCAATTTGCGCTAAAGCAATATGGTCGTCTAAATCGACCGAGATACCCATGAATTTGGTTACACCCGCTTCGCGGGCTTGTGCCAATGCCATATCCAAATTTCCATCATATGGAGTTAGATCTAGCATAGTTAAATGACAATGAGTATCTACAAACACAATTTTTTCCTATTTCTCAACCACTTTACATGGTGTAACTATAACGACCTTCAGCTTTAAAGCCTGCCAGAATTTTTTCAGCTTCGGTTTTGAAGTAAACCCCTTTTTCACCCGATAATTGCATACCAAAACCTTGTGGTTTAATGCCATTTTGTTTCTGTGATATCCAAATCACTTTACCCGTTAAGGGAATTTTCTGAGATTGTTCTGGTAATGTCGTGAGTACGAAAACCTCATCACCTAACTTAACTGCTTGTTTTGAAGGAATGAATAAACCGCCGCCTACAACATAAGGCATATACGATTGGTACAAGGTTTCCTTATCTGGAATATTTGCCTGAATAATACCGCCCATACGTGGTTGCATTGTTTTCCCCTTTAAACATTCATTAGTTTTATACACAGTTGATCGAGTACTAAATTTGTTTGTACGTTTTGCTCAATAAACTGTTTGGACTGTTGTAAATCTGAATACAAATTAAAAAGCGTTTCTAAAGAATATTGCTCAGAAAGCTGCACCAATTCCAAATCTATATTTTTTATTGGTTGATTTAGCTTGACACAAATCAGGTCAGCCAACAAGTATTCAAACATGCGACTAAAATCATCAAAGGGCAAGGCTTTCTGCCATTTGGTCGCAATAGCCATAGGCATATTTTTATCCTGTACCAACTTCTGCCAATCATTTAAAAAATCTTGACGTAAATTCAACCATTGACTTTGCGCCAACTCTAAAGCTTGCAAGGGCATATCATTCGACAGATTCAACAACAGCTGCAATTGCTCCGGTGTCAATTCAGAAGCAAGATGTGCTGACAAATATGCTTGAGTTTGTTCTGTACTGATACGATCTAGTGCAAAATGCTGCAATCGACTACGAATTGTGGCCGGTAGTTTTAAATAATGTTCCGCCAACAAAATAATGACAACTCGATCACCTGGTTCTTCCAGAGTTTTTAACAACGCATTTGCAGAAGCAGTATTTAAGGCTTCGGCTGGATCAATCACAATTACTCGCCAACCATCGACGGTTTGCTGCACAAATGGCAATAATTCTCGAATTTTTTCAATTTTAATTTTAGCATTCTGCTTTTTATTTTCTTCATCCGTCGAGATATACACATAATTCGGATGTGTATCCGATTTCAACCACTGACAACTACCACACTCTCCACAAGGTGCATTACGCAATTGACGTTGTTGGCACAAAATCCATGCCAAAAAATATTGGGTAAATGCTTCTTTACCACAGCCTTTTTTGCCATAAAACAATAATCCATGCCCTAACTGTGGGAAACGCCCTGTTAGGGTATCCCAGACATGTTGTTGCCACGGAAAAATTTGCGGTTGAATATCAGTTAGCATCATCAATCAGTCTTATTCAAAATGTGCAACATCCATGCTGTTTAAACGATCCAAGTCCGCTTGCGTATCTACACCTGGCGGTAAATTCGCTTCTGCAACAGCAATGGCAATACGATGTCCATTTTCCAATACACGTAGTTGCTCAAGACTTTCTAGTTTTTCTAAAACACCCATGTCCCAAGTGACATATTCTTGCAATAAACTAACACGATAGGCATATAAACCTAAATGACGAAACGCTTGTTGATGCAGCTCTGGATGACTCAGTTTAGCTCCATCTCTGTCATAAGGAATAGTCGCACGACTAAAATAAAGTGCCTGATTAAACTTAGACTTAACCACCTTTACGATGCTGTCACGCAGAAATTCATCTAGACTATGTATTGGCTCACACAAAGTGGACATTGAACAATCTGGTTGAGCAACCAAAAGCTCCGCCACCTGCTTCACCAATGTCGCAGGCAATAATGGCTCATCACCCTGCACATTCACAATAATATCGTCTTTATCCCAGCCTTTTAAACGTGCCACTTCACTTAAACGATCTGTACCCGATGGATGGTCTGCACTAGTCAGTACAACATCTACACCTTCCGCACGACACACTTCAGCAATACGTACATCGTCTGTGGCCACACACAAATCATCGAAACCTTGCACTTTTTTTGCTTGATCAACCACACGTAAAATCATTGGACGACCATGAATTTCTAATAATGGTTTACCTGGTAATCTTGAACTGGAAAAACGCGCAGGAATGACGATATGCTTCATAATTTACTCTTATTCAATTGAAATGCCTAAATCAGCCAGTTGCTGATTAAGCACACGATAACATGCACTTGAAAGTACAGCTTCAACGGGCACTACCCAAATTTCACGATTAAAATCTGGATGATGTTTTAAAATTGGCAGCAGTTTAACTGCATCTTTTTCCGTAGTAATAATCGGATTGGTATCTTCAAACTGTAAATCTGTTAGATCATAATCATAATGATCAGGAAATTCATGGCACTGAAACTGTTGTACACCTAAAGACTCAAGCGTACGGTAAAAACGCTGCGGAAAGCCAATCCCTACAACGGCATAAAAATCTTGTTTAGGATCAAATGTTCGCGATTCATAGGCATTCAGTAAGTAAGGTGTTGCAACTTCTAAATGCATATTCAGCTCTGTTTCAGGCTGAGCAGCATGTTCAATCACTGTTCCAGTATTTAAACGGCTTTTCGGTTCACGTAAATAACCTTCAGGCAACAATTTTCCATTACCTAAACCACGATTACGATCTAGTACAATCCATTCGAGTTGTCGAGCAAGCGCGTGATGTTGTAAACCATCATCACTGATGATGAGATCTAGCTCATGCTTAGCCAACAACAACTCTATGCTTTGTTGACGATTTGACCCCACCGCCATCGCAGCGCCAGTAGACTGTACAATCAGACACGGTTCGTCACCCACTTGATCTGGTGTAGCATCCAACCCTACATATGCTGGGAATGGACCTTTACCACCATAACCGCGACTAATAATTCCTACGCGAACATTTTGGGACTGTAGATAATTCACCAAATGGATTAAGAGCGGTGTTTTTCCACTTCCACCCACAGTAATGTTGCCAATAATCATGACTGGCACTGGTGCTGTGTAAACTGCTTTTATCCCTTTTTCATAAAGCTTTTGATTCACCCAAAAACCCAAATGATACAAGCATGACAAAGGACGTAGCACAATTAACCACTTTGCTTGTCTATTCCAAGCATTTTGAATAAGTTGTGCTACCGACATGCTTAATTTTCCTCAAAATTACGTTGATGTAACTGGAAGTATGCACCACGTTTTTCGATTAATTCTACATGAGAGCCATGCTCAACAATACGCCCCTGATCCATCACCACAATTCGATCAGCATTCTCAATGGTTGATAATCGATGTGCAATAACAATCGTAGTACGGTTTTGCATTGCTGAATCAAACGCTCGCTGAATAAAGTATTCCGATTCGTTATCTAATGCACTAGTTGCTTCATCTAAAATTAAAATCGGTGCATTTTTCAAAATCGCACGTGCAATTGCAATTCGTTGTCGTTGCCCACCCGATAAATTTAAGCCTTGCGCACCAAGTTGTGTATCATAACCTTGTGGTAACGCCATAATAAAATCATGTGCATAAGCGGCTTTTGCAGCAGCAATCACTTGCTCATCAGTTGCATCTTGCAATAAACCATAGGCAATATTTTCACGCACTGTACGGTTAAATAACACAACTTGCTGATTCACCATCGCAATTTGCGAACGCAAACAATTCACTTCGATGTCATCAATTGGATATTGATCCAACAATAGCTGACCCGAACTTAACTCTTGAAAACGTGGTAACAAGTTAACTAAAGATGTTTTACCTGCGCCCGAACGGCCAACCAATGCAACCGTTTCACCTGCTTTAACCTGCAAATTAAAATCATGAATGGCATGATGACCATCAGAATAAACCAAGTTAACATCTTTAAACTGGATATTACCTTGTAATACTGGTGTTAAAGTCCCCGTATTTTTTTCTTCAGGTAAATCAATTAATTCAAAAACTGAATGCGCAGCCGCCATACCACGTTGCAGTTTTTCATTCACATCGGTTAAAGCTTTAATTGGCTTACTTAACATACCTGCGGCAGTAATATAGGCAACGAATTCACCTGCTGTGGTATCTCGCAAAATTTCAGGACGCAAGGCAATCCACATAATAATACTCATGGCAATCGACATAATGAACTGCACTACTGGGCTGTTCAACTGCTGTACCACAACCATTTTCAAACCACGTTTTAGGTTTTCAACAGATGTCGCTTTAAAACGCTCTTGTTCATAAGCTTGTCCACCAAAACCTTTCACCACCACATTACCATTGACCGTTTCTTGTACGACATGGTTAACGTCACCCATCGTGTCTTGCACTTGTAATGACAATTTACGCATACGTTTTGATGCTTTACGAATCAACAAACCAATTAGTGGCGCGAAAATCAGAATAATTAAGGTTAGGCGCCAGTTGGTATAAATCAAATATCCCAACAACCCCAAGGTAATTAAGCCCTGCTGAACAATGGTCTTTAGTGATTCAGATGAAGCAGCGGTTAACTGCTCCACGTTATACATAATTTTGGCTGTAATGTGTCCGCTGGTATTGTCTAAGTAGTATTGCGAAGGCAAACGTAATAGCTTGGCAAACACTTCCTGACGAATATCAAAAACTAAATTTCGTGAAATAACCGCCGTAAAATAGCCACCAATGAAGGAACCTACACCTCGAAAGAACATCAATAACACAACCAAAAACGGGATAAGGTTGGTAAAACCCTGATCCCGATGTTGAATGGCTGTAATAATTTTTTCCAGCAACTTGGCAATTGATACTTCGGTTGCTGCGTTAATAGCAAAACCAATGACGATTAAAATCGCTACGCCCCAAAATCGCTTCAGATAGCTCAGAAGACGCAGATAGACCTTGAAATCCTGATTCACTAATAACCTCGAGATGGTACTTTGGTACTGATATTAATATTCACAAAACCGAGTTGCCCTGCAACATCCATGACACGGATGACATCTTGATGCGTAGCTTTTGCATCAGCAGCAATCACAAACATTAAATCACGTCGCTCATTAGAAATCTGTTTAATTGCAGTACTTAAATCAGCAACTTCTTTGCTCGATAACGCCTGTCCATTCACGGCATAGTGCCCTGAAGAGTCCACAATCACTTCAATCTTTTGATTGTATTGCTTCGGTGGAACGCCTTGCGCATCGGGCAAAGTCAGGTTCATGCGACTAAATTGATTAAATGTGGTCGATAACAGTAAAAACACCAAGATAAACAATAAACAGTCAATCATTGGTGTCAAATTAATATGAATATCTTCAACTTGCCTACGCTTGAATTTCATATTTCACCTTAGCCTGCTTTACGAAGTTCTTGCTCTTCAACAGCAGAGTTTTGGTAGTAAAGTGCTGCATGAAATAAGGTAGATTGCTGCTCTAATTCTGCCACATATTCCTGTACCAAACGCTGGAAATAACGATAGGCAAATAAAGCTGGAATTGCGATCAACATGCCCGCAGCTGTGGTAATTAAAGCTTTTGAAATCCCTGGAATCATCATGGTTGGGTTACTGTTACTTCCCATATCAATGACTAAAAAGGATTCAATAATCCCCACAACTGTTCCCAATAATCCCAAGAGTGGCGCAACCGCACTTAAAGTGCCTAGGAAATTAATATTTTTTTCTAAAAAACCAATTTCTTGTGATGCTGTTGCTTCCATTTGCGCACGTGCATATTGCTCTGTTTGCTTTTGGCTATTTAAGCCAGAAACTAAAATGCGTCCTAGACTACTTAACTGCAAATTTTGATTATTTTGTAATTGTTGGACGACGTGATGTACATCCTGCCCACCACTCAACAACAACTCTTTTGGTAATACCATTGAACGTTTCAAACGAATAAAACGCTCAATGGTGATCGCCACTGTAAAAATGGAACACAAAACCAGTGGAATCATTAACCATCCACCAGCTTTTACTAATTCCCACATTATTCTTCCCCAAGAATTTTAAAATATTAATCAGCCAAACAAATATTCAAAATACCATCCAACTCATCAAGTGAATGATAATGAATTACGAGTTTGCCTTTCCCTTGCTTATTATGATCAATTTTTACATCTGCACTAAAACGTTCAGCTAAACGCTGTGTGAGCTGTTGTAAATCTGGCGCAACATCGGTTTTCGCCTTTTCAGTTTTTGGCGCAGTCAAATCACGTACAAGTTGCTCTGTTTGACGTACCGACAAGCTTTTAGCAATCACCAACTCTGCGACTTTTATTTGTTCTTTCGCCTTCAAAGTCAGAATTGCTCGCGCATGCCCCATATCAAGTTGACCTTGTTGCATCATATCTTTGACAGAGTCAGCCAGTGTCAGCAAACGCAATAAATTACTCACTGTGGTACGTGCTTTACCCACAGTGTCCGCAATTTCTTGATGACTTAAACCAAATTCATCATGGAAACGCTGTAAAGCAAGCGCTTGATCAATTGGGTTCAAATCTTGACGTTGAATATTTTCAATCAACGCCAAAGCAATTGCGACTTGATCATTCAAATCACGAACTAATGCTGGAATTTCAGTCAATCCCGCCAATTGAGCTGCACGCCAACGACGCTCACCCGCAATAATTTCGTACGGGTGCTCTTCATCGGCAATCGGACGAATCACAATTGGTTGCATCACGCCATGTTTTTTAATGGATGCAGCTAATTCTTGTAAATCATTTTCCTGAATAAATCGACGCGGTTGATATTCGCCACGTCTAAGCAAATTAACATCAATTTGTTTTAGCTGACCATGATCTAATGCTTGCACTTCAAGTTGTAGTTTTTCTTTTTGGATTGACCCAAGTAAGGCATCCAAACCACGACCTTTGGCAAGTCCGCGTTTTTTTAAGGTCATGCTTTACTTCCTTTCTTCACTTTGCTTTTCTTTAAAATCTCAGCTGCTAAATTTAAATAGGCAACTGCACCCTTGGAACTTTTTTCAAAATAAATAATCGGTAAACCGTGAGCAGGTGCTTCAGCCAGACGTACATTACGCGGAATTACACAGTCATATAGCTTTTTACCAAAATACTGCTCTAATTCAGCTGATACATCACGGGTTAAAGCATTACGACCGTCATACATGGTGCGTAACACACCCACAACTTCTAACTGCGGATTCAAAGCTTGTTGAATACGGTCAATGGTCTGAGTTAAGTCTGCCAAGCCTTCTAATGCATAATATTCACATTGCATTGGAATAATCACACCTTGAACGGCAGCTAATGCATTTACTGTAATTAAGCTTAAACTTGGCGCACAGTCCACAATAATATAATCAAATGCATGATCAATACTTTGTAAAGCATCACGCAAAATGAACTCACGACCTTCTTGCTCGGCAATTGCAAGCTCTACACCCGCCAAATCTCGGTTTGCCCCAAGAACTTTATAACCCACTTCAGCTTTGGTAATTGCCGTTTCAATCGGCACTTCACCCAAAAGCACATCTGTTACTGAATATAATAGGTCATTCTTTTGAATGCCTGACCCCATTGTGGCGTTACCCTGTGAATCCATGTCCACAAGTAAAACTCTTTTTTTCAGCACGGCTAATGATGCTGCCAAATTAACTGCGGTTGTGGTTTTTCCTACGCCACCTTTTTGGTTCGCAATCGCAATAATTTGAGCCATGGTAACCCCAGTCCTTCGAAAATAATTAAATCTGTTTCAATAATAATAAATGGCGTTGCTCATCTAATCGAGGTACTTTTAACTCGATCACTTCACAACTGTATTCATCTTTTAACGCGATAATTTCATCTTGAGGAATCAAGCCTTTCATTGATGCAATGATGCTCTTTTCATGCATATATGGCTTAGATGCAGTTACAAAGTCAGTCAGTGAAGCAAATGCTCGACTGGTAATGACATCAAACTTTCCTAAATTTTGAATACTACCTTCATCTTCAACACGCGTTTGTACAGCAACCACATTTTTTAATTTTAAGTCTGCAATAAACTGCTTTAAGAAACGAATTTTTTTACCGTTCGAGTCTAATAACACACAATTACGTTCAGGCTGACATAATGCAATGATCATGCCTGGCATACCACCACCTGTACCAATATCGAGCAAACGACCTTCTGGCAAGTCTTTTAAAATACTGAGGCTATCAAGCAAATGCTTGACCAGCATTTCTTTAGGATCACGAATTGCTGTCAAGTTATACGCCTTATTCCAAAGAACTAAAGCGTCTTGGTATTTGAGTAATAAATTTAAAGTCTCTTCGCTGAGCTCTAAACCTAAAGCTTGACTACCCTGCTTTAGTTCTTGAAAAAACATGTGCATATACAATTAACGTCTCGAAAATGTTAGGTGAAGTATACCGATTTATCCATGAAGTCATAGTGGCTTGTGCTTAGTGAATATTCACTTAAGCATACATGCCTTGTCGAATCTGCAAATCTAGAGCAGTTAAACGCTCTGGCGTGCCCACATCAACCCACGAAGCATGCATTTTTTCTGCAGAAACTCGACCATCTAGCATCGCCTGTTTCAATAAAGGCGCCAAAGGACGTTTACCATTTTCCAAGCCTGCAAACATCTGCGGATGTAAAACAGCCACACCACTATAGGTTAAATCTTCGCCTTGCTGTGCTTGTTCAAAAGTATATGCTCGTCCATTCACCAATGTGAAATCACCCTGTAAATGCTGTGGGGGATTTTTCACAAAGACCAAATGCGCCAAATCCTGATCAAGTTGTATTTCCAGTAATGAAGCAAAGTCAAAGGTCGTCCAGACATCACCATTGACTAGAATAAAAGGTTCTGTTCCCAATAAAGGCAATGCATTAATAATGCCACCCGCTGTTTCTAAACCTTCTTCTTCGCGTGTCCACAAAATATTTACACCAAATTGCGAGCCATCACCTAATGCACCAATCAACACATCAGCCAACCATGCAGAATTGATCACGATGTCTGTCACACCAATTTCTTTGAGTTTTTCAATATGCCATACAATCAGTGGCTTACCACCAACTTCGAGTAAAGGCTTAGGTTTATACAGCGTTAAGGGACGCATCCGATTGCCCAATCCCGCAGCTAAAATCATGGCTTTCATGCAGCAACGACCTCGTATTTGCCATATTTTTGTTCAAATTTTGGCATAACTTTAACCCGAATGAACTGCATAAATGGTTGTAATTCTGCATATGGCTTGCTTTCTTCCAGCAAATACCACATCACTCGCGGTAAATCTTTGAGATACCCCGATTTTCCATCGCGTTCAAACAAACGTACAAAAATGCCTAAAATCTTGATGTGGCGCTGAATCGCCATTAGGTCTGCATCTTGCTTAAACTGCTCAAAGTCACGACCTTCTTTCGCAGAAACAGGCAATAAGTCATAAAACACTTTAAACCAACCATACACGCGCACAGGATCCCACTGTACATAAGCATCACGCGTAATTGAAATTAGATCATAAGTATCTGCACCAATCACCGCATCTTGAAAGTCGATCACACCTTGCTCTTGCTCGTCTGCCAAAAGCATGAGATTACGACTATGGAAATCACGATGTACAATCACTTGTGGCTGGGCCAAAGCAGCATTAGCTAAAATCGCAAATGTTCTTTTAATCAATGCAGATTCCTCTTCCGAGGGTTGAATCTGTAAACTTGGCAGCAGCCAATCGGTTAATAACGACATTTCAGTCATTAACTTTTCATAAGAATATGCGGGGAAATGTCCCTCACCATTAATTGACTGTAATTGAATCAACTGTTTAAAGCTTTGCTCATAATGTGCATCGACGGTGTTTTCATCTAACTGAGTTGATAACAACACATCGCCAAAATCTTCAAGCAACAACAGACCTTGCTCTAAATCTTTCGCCACAATATGGGGTACACGTACACCATGTGCATCAAAAAATTCATCAATCGACACAAAAGGTACACAATCTTCTTTCTCAGGAGGTGCATCCATCAACATAAATGTTTTATGATTCAAATTGATTCGTGCATAACGACGGAAGCTGGCATCACCTGCTAAAAAATTAATTTCAAATTGATCTGAACCAAGTACAGATGTAATCCATGTTTGTATCAATTGTTCACGTTGTGTATTCATTTGCGATAAATTCTAATACAGGCTGAGTTTTTAAAGTGCTAAGTGTAGCCACTTATCAACTTTTTCTCTATGATGCGACAATAATTAATTGCGATTAAGCATACTTGGTTAATGATACAAATGAAGCATCAGTTTAAATTCAATCCTTTAGCGACTGCTATTTTCAGCCTCTTATGCGGAAGCTCGATTACGGCATACGCAGATACATCTAATACTGTTTCATCCCTAACCAATGAACAACTGAAAGCAAGTATAAATGAAGCCTATGCGGGGCAACATTTTTTTGAACAATACTATGTCGACAAATCTGCACCTGAAGCACAGCAACGCCAGGGGAAATCACTAAGTGCAGCTTATTGTCAAGGAGCTTGGGTCACTCCAATTGCCTCAAACACAGCAGCGGTTGATCCAAGCAAAGCAACATCCGTGGTTACGGCCGATTATGGCCATTATGACCCGAACGGTGATTCTGTTCTTGAAGGTAATGTTCTGATAGATCAAGAAGGACGTCAAATTCGTGCCGATAAAATTACCATTGATAAAACACAAACTTTCGCCAATGCGCAAGGACGTGTGCAAATGGCGCAAGCTGGTCTTTTGGCGCAAAGTGACCAAATCAATTACAATTTGAAAACCCAACAGGGTGATTTAAATAACAGTTACTACATTGCCGAAGAACAACATGCACATGGTCATGCAGCCAAAATTGCTCGCACCTCTGAAAATGTTGTCGTATTAAGCAATGCCACCTATAGCACTTGCCCACCGGAACAAAAACCAACTTGGAAAATTCAAGCCAATACAATTGAATTGAATCAAGACACTGGACGTGGTGTTACCAAAGGCACTAAGTTATATGTGAAGGATGTTCCTGTTTTAGCTGTACCATATTTCAACTTTCCGATTGATGACCGTCGAACTACAGGAATTCTGACTCCTGGTTTTGGCTATACCAACGATGGTGGTATCGAGTTTTCAGTTCCTGTTTATTTAAACCTTGCACCGAATTATGATGCCACACTGACACCACGCTATATGAGCGACCGTGGCGCCATGATAGATGCTGAGTTCCGTTATTTAACAGAAAACTTTGGTGAAGGTAAAATTTGGGGTGGCTATTTACCTTCAGATGAGAGCTATAAAAATCAAGATCGTAAAGATTTGCACGTTATCCACAAATGGCAAATCAACGACAGCTTATCAACCAACCTTGAATACAACTATGCGTCAGATAAAGACTACTTTACCGACCTAAACAGCAATCCAAATACCAAAACTGACCTGAACTTACGCCGTGCTTGGGAGCTTAATTACAAAAACGGCATCCCAGGTCTGACGGCTCAGTTAAAAGTCGAAGATTTCCAGACCTTAGATAAATCAGTTTCCGATGAAAAGCGTCCTTACGCGCGTTTACCTCAATTCTTACTCACCTACAAAGGTGGAAATCCACAAGGTTTCCAGTATGAATTTAATAACGACACCGCTTATTTCAAAAAGAATATTGGCAGTACAACCTCAGCAACCTCAGAACCAAGCGGCACAAGGTTCTATAACGATTTTGCTGTACGTTACAATTACCGCAATCCTTGGTCGTTTGTTATTCCAGAAGTGTCGGTACGCAGTATCAATACTTTTTATGACCAAGACACGATTACTGCACAGCAGAATCAGACCACAAGTGTAAGCAATGCCGACCAAAACAAATCTGTCGTTGTTCCACAATTTAGCTTGGACACTGGCTTAACATTCGAGAAAGATGGAAAATACTTACAAACGATTACACCACGCGCCTTCTATGCATATTCGCCTTATGAAAACCAAGCGAATTATCCAAACTTCGATACCATTAGCGCCTCAATCAACTATGATCAATTGTTTAGTTCACGACGCTTCTACGGTCATGACCGTTTAGAAGATAATAATTTCTTATCGTTGGGCTTAAGTTATAGCTTATTTGATGATATTGGCTTAGAACGCATAAAAGCGAGTGTAGGTCAGAGTTTCTATTTTGATGATCGTCGAGTCACTTTAGATGGCACAACAGATGAGTTAAATACTGAGTCACATACAGGCCCAATTGTCAGTCTTTCCAGCCAACTTTCTCAACATTATCGTGTAAGCGCCAACTCGGCTTGGATGGCAAATGGAGACAATGCTCAACGTGATGTACAAGTTTATTACATGGGTGATCAAGGGAATATTTATAGTGCAGGTTATTTCTATCGCAAGGAAATTGCTAACCGCCAAGATAAATATGACCAGTTTGTTGCATCATTTATACAACCCATTCATAACAACTGGCGTATTATGGGTCACGCTCAATATGACATGGACAACAATGTTGCGCGTGAATACTTACTCGGCGTGAATTATGAATCGTGCTGTTGGGGGCTTTCTCTCTACGGACGTTCTTACTACAACGACTTAGATGATGTAAGCGATTCTAGCGTTAAACCAAAACGTGCTTTTATGGCTGAAATTAACCTGAAAGGTTTGGCTGGTTTCAATAATAAATTGGCATCCATGCTTGAAAATCGAATTTTAGGTTACGATCGTATTAATTAATTTGGACACGATGTTAATGAAGACAAAACAGTTAAAACAATTCTTTAAGGCGACTGCACTAGCAATTGCCCTTTCTTCATCAATGCCGACATTTGCCCAAACTTCAGATGAAGTTGTAGCAGTTGTCGACAACAGTGTCATTTTACGCAGTGATTTACAGCAAAATGTTGCCGAAGCCAAACATCAATTAGAAGCTCAAAAGCGCCCTGTTCCGCCAGAGCAGTATCTTGAGCAACAAGCCCTCGAGCAACTTATTTTACGTCAAACTCAATTAGAGCAGGTAAAACGCTATAACATTAAAGCCGATGAAAAGAGCTTAAATGAGGCTGTACTCAAAGTAGCCAATCAATCTGGAATCACTTCATTAGAAGCATTTCAGCAAAAGTTAGACAAAATGGCTCCAGGCACCTACGAATCACTTCGCAAACGTATTGCAGAAGATTTAGCAATCACTCGTTTACGCCAACAGATTGTGATGTCACGCATTAAAATTAGCGATCAGGATGTTGCCAATTTCCTTAAAACCCCGCAAGGACAAGCAGCTCTAGGCAGTCAAGTTCATGTCATTCATGCTCGTATAGCGGGTAATAGCAATATAGAAGGTGTTGCCAAACAGGTACGTACTGCTTTAGATAGCAGCAACGATATTGCCGCAATTAGCAAGCAATTTAGTACCAATAGCGTAAAAGTTGAAGGTGCGGATATGGGTTTCAGAAATCTTTCTGAAATCCCTGCTGAACTTGCAGCACGTGTCACCCCACTACAAGTTGGTCAAACCAGTGAACTAATTACTGCACGCGATGGTATTCACGTGATTAAGCTATTAGAACGCAAAGGTTCTGAACAAAAAGCCATTATTCCTCAATACCAGACGCGTCATATTTTGATTCAAACTTCTGAAGTTGTAAGCCCTGACAGTGCTAAACAAATGATTAATAGCATTTACAATCGTCTTAAAGCGGGTGAAGATTTTGCAGTATTGGCAGCTACATTCTCAAATGATTCCGGCTCTGCACGTGATGGCGGTAGCTTAGGTTGGGTAAGCCCTGGTATGATGGTTCCTCAATTTGAAGAGCAAATGAAGAGCACTCCTGTAGGTCAAATTAGCCAACCCTTCCAGACCCAGTTTGGTTGGCATATTCTTCAAGTGACTGAGACGCGCCAGCAAGATATGACACAGGAATATCAAGAGCGCATGGCTCGCCAAATTCTAGGTGAGCGTCAATTTGATGCCGAATTAGATAGTTGGTTACGTGAAATTCGTAATAATGCTTTTGTCGAAATTAAAGACCCAAATTTGGACCGTAAGAACAATAAAACATCTTAAGTGATAACTGAAAAAAGCCAGTCAAATGACTGGCTTTTTGCTTTACTACTGTTAGGCAATTCATTCGCCATTGATAAAAATTTTATGCGCTTTTTATACTTATTATTAACTTTGCGTGAATATAGTCCCCATTATCCACTCAGAATATTTTTTAAATACCTATAATTTTTATTAAAAAAAAAAGCCTCTCAAATGAGAGGCTTTTTAATGAATATCAATTAACGATTGTTATCGTCTTCTTGAGAGTCATCAAATTTAGTTTCGCTATCAAAACCACCTTGACCACCGAAGCCACCTTGACCACCGAAGCCACCTTGACCACCGAAGCCACCTTGACCACCGAAGCCACCTTGACCACCGAAGCCACCTTGACCACCGAAGCCGCCAGCTTGACCACCGAAGCCGCCAGCTTGACCACCGAAGCCGCCAGCTTGACCACCAAAGCCACCGCCTTGACCACCGAAGCCGCCAGCTTGACCACCAAAGCCACCGCCTTGACCGCCAACAAAGCCACCGCCTTGACCACCACCAAAGCCAGCACCTTGTGCACCAGCAGGAGCACCAGCAGGACGAGGGTTACGTGCAGGAACAACCGTAGAAATAGCGTGCTTATAAACCATTTGGCTTACAGTATTTTTCAATAGAACAACATATTGGTCAAAAGATTCAATATGACCTTGTAACTTAATACCGTTTACAAGGAAGATAGATACAGGAATACGTTCTTTACGGAGAGAATTCAAGAACGGATCTTGCAAAGTTTGACCTTTAGACATGTTATACAACTCCAAAAATATTAAAAATCAGCGCAAAAAACTATCTTTATTTTTCAATTAAAAATTATAAAAAAGACAGTATGTAAATTTTGCTTTATCCGTAACAGTTTCGCAAGTCTTCTTGAGCCTGCTTTATTGTTAAATATGTTTTAAATTTATGCGACTGTTGCAAAGATCTTAACCAAGTATATTGACGTTTGGCAAGTTGTCGTGTCGCAAAAAGGGCTTTATCCTCCATTTCTTTCTTATTTTCGAGACTTTTGTCGCTTTTTAATAAAAAATCTAAGGCTTGTCGATAACCTACTGATCTCATTGAGGGCAAATCATCGGTTAGATCGTATTTTTCAATTAGTGACTCGACCTCATTTAAAAAACCGATATCCCACATAATTTCTAAGCGTTTCTCAATTCGCTTGTGCAATTCTAACCGATCTGGTAGCAAAGCATAATTATGAAAAGTGTAACGATATGGTACATTTTTAGGTTGTTCTGCTTGTAGTTTGGTAATCGGTTGCCCTGTAATACGATACACCTCGAGCGCACGAATAATTCGCTGCTTATCACTGACTTTGAATTTTTCACCTGCAAGTGGATCCACTTTGCATAAAGCAGCAAAAACAGACTCCCATCCTTCTTGCTCTCCTTGCGCTTCAATTTCAGCACGGATTGCATAATCTGCACTTGGCAAATTACTCGATAAACCCTCTAGTAAAGCTTTGAAATACAGCATCGTTCCACCGACCAAAATCGGCGTTTTCCCTTTGGCATGTATGCCATCAATAAGTTTAGATGCATCTTCTACGAATTGCGCAGCAGAATACACTTCTAATGGGCTTATAATATCAATCAAATGATGTGGATACTGCGCTTGCTCAGCTTTACTTGGTTTCGCTGTCCCAATATCCATATCTCGATAAACCAATGCCGAGTCAACAGAAATCAATTCAAAATTGCCCTGTTCATATAACTCACATGCTAAAGCCGTTTTACCGCTGGCTGTAGGTCCCATCAAATTGATGACAGGCAATTGATTCGACATTTAGGTTTACTCTCCTCGAGCAAAAAGTTTATCTAGCTGAGCCAATGGAAATGCACGCCAAGTTGGTCGACCATGGTTACATTGACTCGCAAATTCAGTCTGCTCCATTTGACGAAGCAAGGCATTCATTTCAGAAAGGCTTAATAATCGATGCGCACGCACAGCACCGTGGCACGCCATACCCGCCAAGATTTGATCACGTTTCTGCAATAGCCCACGCACCTCGTCCGTTGGATCCAAATCATTGAGTAATTCAGGAATCAAAGCCGAAAAATCAGCTTTGTGCAAAATAGCAGGCACACCACGAACAATAACCTGTTCATCACCATATTGATCAATTTCCAAACCCAAGCGTGCTAAAGGTTCTTTCAAATCTTCTACTCGAAGTGCCTGCATCCGATTCACATTAACTACTTTTGGAATCAATAACTGCTGAGAAATCCAAAACTCTGGATTTTCCCAAGCGGATTTCATTTGTTGTAATAAAATCCGTTCATGCGCCGCATGCATATCAACAATAATCAGACCTTCAGTGTTCTGCGCCAGAATATAAATGCCGTGTAGCTGTGCAATTGCAATCCCTAAGGGATGTTCATCTACCTTAGGTGCCACATCATCAATTACAACATCATCAGTAGACTCAGCTACTGTACGTAATGGTGCGAGGTAGCTCTGTAAAGCAGCATTTATCCTTGATGTAGGATTGACTTGATACGCTCGGGAATCTTGCGCCACATATTGCACAGCATGTGGCTGTGAAGATTCGAAGTCTGTTAATATGGCGACAGACTCCGGTGTTGGTGTAGACTCTACCGAACGATGCAGTTGGAACTGCTCCTGATAACGCGGTTGCTGTGTATTAATTGGGCTTGTTGGCTCAACTTTCAATGCTTGGGCTAAATCTGCGCTCGCAGTTTGAAATTGAGACAGCGTGTCTTTTGCAAAATGACGTACAAACTCATGAACCTCGCGTTGATTCAGAAAACGGATTTCATGCTTAGTTGGATGAACATTGACATCGATATTTTCAGGATCAACTTCTAAAAATAACAAATATGCAGAGTGTTGATGCCCGTGCAAAATACCATCATAAGCCATGCGTAAAGCATGAGAAATCGTTTTATCTTTGACAATCCGTCCATTGACATAGACATACTGTAAATCTGCTTGTGCTCTTGCATCCGAAGGATGCCCCAACCAACCACTAAGACGCATATTGACGCTGTCTGCATCAATCCAATATGCATTTTCTGTAAATTGACGCCCCAGTAATTGTTGTACCCGCTGAAAACGTAGTGCACCACTATCAGCAACGGGTAAATTCAAACGAATATTATTGTTATGCTCCAGCACAAAACGAATATCAAAATGAGTAAGCGCTAAACGGCGCACAATTTCTTCGATATGACCGAATTCCGTGCCTGGTTTTTTTAAGAATTTTCGACGTGCAGGGACATTAAAAAATAAATCCTGCACCCGAATCTGTGTACCGCGTGCTGCTGCTACAGCTTGAATTTGTTGGTGCTGAAATGCAGTGCCATTCACTTCAACCTGATAACCAATACCATCATCTAGTTGGCTACTGGTCAAGGTTAAACGGGAAACTGCTGCTATCGAGGCTAATGCTTCACCACGAAAACCCAAACTCACAATCGCTTGTAAATCTTCTGCGGTCTGAATCTTACTGGTCGCATGACGCATCACCGCCAAAGACAAATCATCAGGATGAATACCTCGACCATTGTCGATAATTTCAATCAGCGTACTACCACCTTGTTCAACACGAATAATCAGTTCTGTCGCACCTGCATCAATTGAGTTTTCTAACAGCTCTTTGACGACAGAAGCTGGTCGTTCAATTACTTCACCCGCAGCAATCTGGTTGGCAAGTGCGGGATCTAAGGTGTGAATGCGGCGAACAGCAACTTCATCATGCATGTTGAAATGCCTGCTCAAGTGCTTTATAGAGCACTTCATCTTTAAAGCTCAATGTGGCATGACGGGATAGTTCGTCTTCAGACTTTAATATCTTAATGGTGAAGTCTGCTGTAGGAATTTCTTCACCACCTTTACTTGGCCATTCAAATAAGAATAAAGCGTTGGGTGTATCCAAATAATCGCGAATACCCATTAACTCAAGTTCATAAGGATCATTCAGTCGATACAAATCAAAATGAAATACTTGTTTATTCTGAATGCTATATGGTTCCACCAAGGTATACGTTGGACTTTTTACTGAACCTTGATGCCCAAGTTGTTGTAACAAATAACGCGTAAATGTCGTTTTCCCAGCACCTAAATCACCGACTAAATAAATTACACCCTCAGTAAAATGTTGTGCAACCACAAGCGCAAGTTGCTGGGTATCTGCTTCAGAGTTTAGGGGCAAATGAAATGAATACGACATATGACTCACAACATGATTCAAAAGTAGAATTATGATAGCATCGCCACGCTGTTAATACCTATGCCACGCATACGAAATGTGCATTTTTAGTACAGTGCACGTTTTACACTAACCTGTTGTGATTGATATCTTATGACTGCGCATGACTTTGTTCCACCGATGATTCGTGGAGTAACTGCAAGCAAACTGTTTTTACCAGCTTTACAACCTGCGCCACAACGTTTGTATGATTATCTCTGCCAACAGTTTGCACATATTTCAGCACAAGAGTGGCAACAGCGTTTTCAAGACCAATTGATTTATGCAGCCGACGGTACAATTCTAAGTTTAGATAGTGCTTATCTTGCCAATCAACATATTTATTACTATCGTTTTTTAGCACACGAAATCCATGTTCCGTTTCAGCATCATATTTTGTATGAAACTGATGATCTGTATATCGTCGATAAACCACATTTCCTGACCATGAGCCCTACAGGTCAGTATGTGCAGGAAACCTTATTAGTACGCTTAAAAAATCAAATGGGAAATGCGGATTTAACTCCGATTCATCGTTTAGACCGTGAAACGGCTGGACTAGTTTTATTCTCCAAACGACCAGCAACACGTGGTATTTACCAACAAATGTTTGCTCATCGTGAAGTTAAAAAGACCTATCACGCAATTGCAGCTTATCATTCCACCCTTGAATTCCCTCGTACCGTTTGTTTAAGAATGGACAAAGGACAGCCCTTTTACACCATGAAAATTGTAGATGGTGAACCGAATAGCGAAACCCAGATTGATATTTTGGAACACAATTCTCAATGGGCGAAATATCTGTTACAACCCGAAACAGGAAAACAGCATCAATTACGTGTTCACCTGAATCATTTAGGCATAACCATTAAAAATGATCCTCTTTACCCAATAGTGCAACACAAATCTGATGATGATTTCTCTAACCCATTACAACTACTGGCTAAGCGAATTCAATTCATCGATCCTGTTACAAACAAGTCTATGGACTTTTCATCCAATTTTGAACTGACACTGTAGTTTGTTTGTCATTACAAAAAAATGAAGTTTTAAGCTCAAGAATATTGAAATTACAATAAAATTGATTAAAATGAAGTCTAAAATTTTAATCTTCAAATTTATAAAAATCATGAGAAAAACCGAAGTTTATCAAATTCGTCTCGATTCACAGGAAAAGAAACAGGCTTTTGCTGTCTTTAAACAGTTGGGGATCACGCCAGCACAAGCGGTGCGGCTTTTTTTCAAACAAGTTGTACTAACAAAGTCCATCCCCTTTTCTATTGAAAATCAGAATATCAATTTAGAGCAATTGATTAAGTTAAGACGACTCAAACAAGAGCAGAAAACGGCTGCTGTTACGCATGAAAGCAATGACAGCTCAAACAGCATTCAACATAACGATGAATTTCTCATTGATGATGACCATCTAGACTTATTTGAAGAACTTAACGCAATCTTGGGTGAAGGTGATAAAAATTAACCCTGTTGCATTTTTATACATTATTTAAATTTTTTCATTTAAAAACTTAGGTATGCTTCATGCAATGACAATAAAAAATGCATGGAGCAATCAATGATTGTAAAAAGAGCGACATTAGATGATCTCAATCAACTTGCAGTTTTATTTGATGAATACCGCCAATTTTATGGTGCTTCTTCCAATTTAAATCTTTCCCAACAATTTTTAAAACAACGCTTTGAAAACCAAGAAAGTGTCATTTTTATTCATATCAAAGATGAAGTATTTACAGGTTTCATTTTGCTTTATTTAGGTTTCTCTTCTGTTGCCTGTTCAACCTACTATATTTTAGACGATGTTTATGTAACACCCCAATTTCGCCGTCAAGGCTCAGCCAAACAACTTATTGATACTGCCATTTTGTTTGCTCGACATGAAAATGCGCTTCGCATTAGCCTCGAAACGCAAAAAACCAATCGTGAATCTCATCGGCTATATGAAGCTATGGGTTTTATTGCTGATAATGAGTTTAGAACCTACCATTGTTTCCTCAAATAGCTTCTCGGGTACGTGCTAACGCTATCTGCTCAGGTGTCAAATAAATCCATTCGCCTTCTTTTAGCTCAGGGCACTCTAACGCACCAATTTGCACACGATGCAGCTGTTCTACTTTATTGCCCACTGCAGCCAACATTCTTTTCACTTGATGATAAACGCCTTGATGAATTGTCATTTGCAACTCACAGGCTGCCAATTGCTGTACATCTGTAGCTGCAAAAGTACCTTGTTCATTACGTAACTCAACCCCCTGTTTAAGCTGCTCAATCTGTTCAGAGGAAATTGGATCAGCAGTTTGCATACGGTAAACTTTATCCACATGCTTTTTGGGATGGGTTAATGCTTGAAGAAATTGACCATCATCCGTAAGCAGCAATAAGCCAGTGGTGTCTTGATCTAAACGCCCAACACATTGTAATCCACGATTTAACAGTACATCATCAAACAAGTCGAATACACTAAAATGATGCGTTGCCTGATGAGAGCATTCATAGCCCGTAGGTTTATTTAGTGCAATGTAAACGTTTTCTCGATATTGATAGCGTTTTCCATATACATCAAAAACTAAGTTTTCCAAATTTAGCTTTTGCTTAGGATTTTGCATAATGTCTTGGTCAATGCTAACAGCTCCAGATTTAATTAATTGCTGGCAATGCTTACGCGAACCAAAACCTTGAGATTGCAACATTTTTTCCAAATACATAATTTAAAGCCTTACATCAAAGTGCTGCATTTTAAACAATTTTCTAATTTCCCGCTGATTTTCTGAATGCAATGTACAAAAAGTCGTTACAATAGTTGCATTTTCACACATTCTCCCTGCATCTCATGCCTAATTTAGATTTAAATCTGATAGTACTTTTGGTTTTAGTGGCTTGTGGTATTTTCAGTCACAACTCTGCTGTTACCATTGCTGCTGCTGTACTGATTGTCTTCAAAATAACACCATTAAGTGAGTTTTTCCCGCTATTACAACAACACGGTTTAAATATTGGTATTGTTATTTTAACCATCGGTGTTTTAACCCCAATTGCCAGTGGCAAAATCCCTGGTGAGGCTATTCTTAAATCATTTTTAAGCTGGAAATCATTACTTGCAATTGCAATCGGCGTATTTGTGGCTTGGTTAGGTGGACGTGGGGTCAAACTGATGACTCATCAACCCAATATAGTTGCAGGTTTACTGATTGGAACTGTAGCAGGGGTTGCTCTGTTACGTGGGGTACCTGTAGGTCCTTTAATTGCCGCAGGTGTATTGTCATTATTTATAGGACACTCTTAGCCCAATTCAATTGAATGTGATGATGCAATCTTTGAATTGCACCATCACAGCACACTATATCAATGAGATTAAGACAAATAATACTGATGACGCTTCTGTGAAAATTTATCCAACTGTTTCAAGAAGCCTTCAAAATAATTCTTCTCTTTTTCCTCTGTTCGATAGCCAGCATATAATGTCCTACGCAGACCTCTTTCAGAAACACAATCCAAACGACGTGATGTTACCCAGCCTTTTTGCTCATACTCATTCACAACCCAATCAGGCAAAGCCGCAATACCACGCCCACTTGCCACCAATTGAATTAACATTTGAGTTAAGTCCGTGGTACGGATCTGTTTAGGTAGTATGTTCGCTGGAATGAACAGCTTTGACATAATATCTAAGCGATGTTTATCAACTGGATATGTAATTAGAGTTTCTTCAGCCAAATCTTGTACTGTAATCTTTTCGGCACGCACCAAAGGGTGTGTATTGGATAATACTAAACGCGATTCGTATTCGAAGATTGGAAAGTAATCCACCCCTTTCAAAGCGATTGGGTCTGCAGTAATAAGCAAATCAAACTCGCCATTTTGCAACAACTCATGCGGATTGGCTTCGAAGCCAGAAGCAAAATCTAAATCTACATCTGGATATTGCTGGCGATATTGATTTAACAATGGCATGAGCCAATCAAAACAACTATGACATTCTGAGGAGAAAATAATACGTCCCGTTTGACCATGTACAATTCGCGTAATGTCAGTTTGTGCAATTTGAATTTGCGGCAAAACATCGTCTGCAAGCTTTAATAGACGTTGTCCCACATTGGAAAATGAGACAGGACGGCTACGACGATTCACCACCTCTACCCCGTACCAATGATCTAACTCTTTTAATTGATGCGAAATAGCCGAAGGCGTCAAACACAAATCATTGGCGGCAGCAACCAAAGAGCCATGTTCACGAAGTGCGAGTAATGTTTTTAGATGTCGAATTTCAAGCATGTTTATTATCAGTCCGCAAAAATCAAAAGTAAAATGTCCGCGTAATAGTTTAAATCGGATGAAATACCGCAAACCGAGCGAGCAACGACATAAATGTTGATTGATATAATTAAAAACAAAAATCAAAAAAATGAATTTAACTCATTCTATCACAAAATAAATTAATATATTTCACCACTTGTTCATTTCAGCATCTCTTAATTAAATCGCATTTACATGCATTTTCCTTAATTTTTAGGGTGAACATACTCAGGCATCAAGTGAGATTTTTTAATACTTTTTCTTTAAAAAAATACTGAACATATCCTTTAATTTATATCAAAAATATACAAAAAATTATCTCATTTATATGATTAAATTCATTAATTTAAAACAGCCAATCTAACATTTATAATTTTAATTACGTTCAAATTACAATAAATTCCGAGTAAATTACTTAACATTATTCGTTCATTTCACCTATAATTGTCCATTCTCCCCCTCCCAATGTTTCTATTAAAAATGATCTCTGTGGATATAAATACGGCGACTGATCCTACGCCATCCTATCGCCTATTGTGGGTTATTCTTGCGCTTGCTTTAGGTGGTTTTTGTATTGGCACAACTGAATTTGTCGCGATGGGTCTTATCCAAGAAATTTCACATAATTTAAATGTGAGTATTCCTGTTGCGGGTCATTTTATTAGTGCTTACGCCTTAGGCGTCACTATTGGTGCTCCAATCATCGCAATCTTAGCGGCTAAAGTACCCCGAAAAATCTTATTGATTGGGTTGATGCTTTTTTATGGTATCGCCAATGTCATCACTGCTTTAACAAATAGCTATGAAAGTATGTTGCTATCACGTTTTATCGCAGGGTTGCCTCACGGTGCTTATTTCGGTATCGCAGCCTTAGTTGTTGCTGAATTTGCAGGCAAACAAAAACGTGCTTCTGCTGTTGCCAAACTCATGATGGGCTTAAATGTTGCAACGGTTATTGGCGTGCCTTTTGCGACATGGTTGGGACAACATTATGGTTGGCGTACTGGGTTTGAATTTTCAGCTTCAATTGCATTTGTAACAGTGATTGCAATTTGTTTTTGCTTGCCAAAAATTCAACTCGACCACACTGCCAGCATTCAAAATGAACTTCGCGGACTTAAAAATACGCAAATGTGGTTAACTTTAGCTGTCGGTGCTATTGGTTTTGGCGGTCTTTTCTCGGTATATAGTTACGTTTCACCAATTTTGACTGAATACACACATGCCCGTATTGAAATCGTCCCTTTCGCACTTGCAAGTATTGGTTTAGGTTTAGTACTTGGTGGTTTAGTTGCAGGACATTTCGCTGATAGAAATCTGAATAAGGCAATTATTTGGGTACTCCTTTCAAATGCTGGCTCTTATATTATTTGCGCACTCACGATAGGCAACTTCTATACGGCATTTGCTGCATTATTCTTAGTCAGTTTTAGCATTGCAGGTTTAGGACCATTGCTGCAAACGCGCCTCATGGATGTTGCGGGCAATGCTCAGAGTTTGGCAGCTTCTCTGAATCATTCAGCATTCAATATTGCCAATGCTTTTGGTGCTTTTCTGGGCGGTTGGTTAATTAGTCAAAACTTGGGGTGGCTCGCGCCCATTTGGGTTGGTACATTACTGAGTTTCGGTGGTTTAATTATTTTATTTTGTGCTTTTCAGCATGAGAAAAATAATCTAGTCGTTTCATCATATCATGAATCTATCTAACACAATGCCTAGGCGTGTGCATATGTGAAATAAGCAATGAAAGTGCTTTCTGCTTTCATTGCTTTACCCATCGCTTGACTCTCAATTTTTAAATATTATTCAGGTAACTTCTTACCACAATGTGGACAATAAGCATATTGTTCACGTTCCTGTTTCAAAGATTCCTCTTTTTGCTCTCGAATCAACTGAAGAATAATATCTTGGGTCTGCTCTTGAGTCAGTCCCACTTCTTTACGTATTTCCTCAATCTTTTCTTTTTCTAGAATAAAATCAATATCACTGTTTTGAATCAATTCACGAAATCTGAGTTCCAATTCTTGTTTTCGCAATTCAAGCTCATTTGCCAAACCATTGGCTAGAATACCCGCGGGTAAAGCGGCCAAGCCCACACCTAAAATGGTAATCAGTGCCCCTAAAAAACGGCCAAGCGGCGTTACAGGAGTCACATCACCATACCCCACCGTAGTTAAAGTCACGACCGCCCACCACATCGATGCTGGGATTGAACTAAAAACATCAGGTTGTACCCGACTTTCAATCAAATACACACCTGCTGCCGCCATAATAATCATAATCACCAAGATAAAAATGACGGCTTGGAATGAACCTTTTTCGCGTTCGATGACTCGTAATAAAATTTGCAATGAAACAAAATATCGAGTCAGTTTTAATAATCGCAGTAAACGGACAATTCGGAGGAATCTTAGGTCGAAATGAACAAAGAAATTGAGATATGCAGGCAAAATAGCCAGTAAGTCGATAATCGCCCCACCGCTTTTAACCCAATTTAAACGATTTTTCCAAGCCGATTCAAAACTGTCTGCCTCTGCAACTGACCAAAACCGTAAAATGTATTCTGTGGTAAAAATAAAAATTGAAAAAAGTTCAAAATAATAAAAAAAAGTTTCATAACGTATATAATATTGATGGACTGACTCAAGTAATACCGCAGCAGCATTACTCATAATGAGTGCTATCAGAAAATAATTAATCGCACGACTTAAGCGGGTTTCATAATCTTCATTGTGCAAATTGTTATAAACAAACTTGCGTAGCGTATACCATGCCGTAAATTTCATTGCTGTTCTAAGTTATTCTTATCGCTTATAAATCAGTGTATATGAACTTTAGATTAAAGTAAGCAAGAATTCCTCCTGCCTACTTCATTTTCGCATTTAAGTTTTATTCAATATAAAGTAACGCTAGACGCACTTGGTCATAGCCCATACGTGGATTGGTTGCCTCTACAATTGGACGTAATTTAATGGCACCATCATCTGCGAAATGATCTGGGCTTTGACGCTTCTGTAAACGTTTATAGATTTTACGGACTTCCTCTACAACCTCTTCACCTGGATGCGCAACAGAAATATCCAAACCTTGTTCTTTATGTAAACGTCCTAAATGATTAATAATGGTGGCTGGTGTGAGTCCACGTTCCGTTGCAATATCTTCAATCTCATAACCAGATTCAAATAGTTCACGAGTTTCGTCTAAAGTTGCTGAAGCATAGTTTTGCTTACCCGCACTCCGAGCAATTTTCTTTTCATTTCGCTCAATTTCAACTTCATTCAACGTTCCACCACAATGTCGAATAAAGGCTTTATGTTGTACGCTTAAATCGGTTTCAGCAAAATTCGTTTCAGCTTCAGCAGAGAGTTCTTGAAAGCGTCGGTCTGCTTTAATAGCAAGACTGTCTAATTCCAAAGCTTGCATGTTAAAGCCGAGCAGTTTTAAACCATCTAATGATTTTAACCGTGATAACGCGACATAACCTTGTCCTTTCTCGAAAGTATGACTTAAGTTTATTTCTGCCGCTGCCAAGGTCATACCTTGTGATTTATGAATAGTAATTGCCCATGCCAGACGTAGTGGAATTTGCTGCAAACTAGCAATACTCTTCCCCGCTTCGTTATCCACCGACCATGTTTCCGGTTCAACCAATAAGACTGAACCATCAGTGAGTTTCACTTTTGGCAAAATACCATGATCATCATCTTCTTCAAAACCAATGACTTCGCCTAAACTGCCATTGATATACCCCATGTCAAAGTTATTTTTCACAAACATCACTTTAGCATTCTTTTTTAAAGTTAATGCTTCTGGGGCACGTACAGAAGATTTCAGGGTTTCAATTAATTTATCATTACCATCACAGACAGCCATAAATTCATGACCTTGCTGCTCAATCGCATTTAAATGTTGATAATTAATCGAATCTACATCCATATTATGGGTGTATAAACGTGTGAAAGTCTCGCCGATATCTTGTGAGCGCGTTTGTTCTAATGCACGTATATGCTCTGAAGTAATGCTCTGACTACGGATAGCATTCAAAATATCATTCAGATAATCATTACCTTGACGATGTTGCTCGGTCAGATAGCAAACACGAAACTTGGCTTCTACCCACGCTTCGGACATAAAACAAAACTTATCCCGATTCAGCTCTTCTTTTTTACCAACGGGTGGCAACTGAAAAAAGTCACCCGCAACAATCACCTGAATACCACCAAAAGCATCATCACTTTCTTTAAAGTATTTTAAAACTTGATTGACCAAATTCAGTTGTTTTGCATGCAACATCGAAATTTCATCAATAATTAATACCTGTGCATTCTCTAAATGCTCTTTCAGGTATTTACGCTCTTTCATGCGCTTCAGGTCATCATCACTTAGGCTATCTTTAATACCAATACCCGCCCAAGTATGGATAGTCATACCATTCATATGCGTTGCAGCAATACCTGTAGACGCTGTAATTGCAACAGGTACCTTACGCGCTTTCAAATAATTGATGTACTGATTTAAAGTATAGGTTTTTCCTGCACCAGCCGAACCTGTAAGGAAGACATTTTCGCCAGCTTTAAGGAGCTTAAGTGCAGTTTCTTGTTTCATATGACCGATAACCAATAAATAACGGCTATAGCCTAACGAGTTTTGTGTTAAAAGTTAAGTCTGAGAAGAAACACAGTTATCTTTTCTTAGATCAATCCCATAAATTACAAAAGCTTATCTATCAATTTTAAAATTAAGCAAAATAGTTTTTGTTGATTGTTTAACTTTTATGAAGTTTATTTCAGTGCTGGTGAAAAATGTTCGTTAAACCATTGAATGAATTGTTCTGCAATCGTCACCAACAATTGCTCCGCTTTTTGATTATTTGGATATTCCAATTGATCAAACAATAATTTACCTGCCTGAATATGACAACCTAGTGTTAAAGACTGTGCGTAATGCGGTGAGGACATATGAAAAGCAACATATTCTCCCTGCATAATCCGTTCCGCATAACTCATCGCCAAGCAGTGATGAAATATATTCGACTCTTCGATTATTCTTTCAATATGATGCAGTTCCTCAAAACTCCAACCAGAATATTGCAAAATGGTTTGGGGCGATACAGCATTCCAAGTATTCACTGCAAAATTTTGTTTTAACCGCGCTAAAATTTCGTCTTTATGTAACTGCCGATGCCATTCTACGGCGTGGTGAAACAAACCTAGCCATGTACTATTTTTGGCAATTTCACGGTTTTCATTAAAACAATAGATCAAATAATCTCGAACATAAGCATCAAATACAGACACTCTTAAATTCTGATATCTCAAATAAAATAAAGCCCTAAACTCATTCACAGGGACATGATGCCGACGTAAGGTACGATAAAACCCCCGATTTTGGTGTGTACTTGGATGTACATAATTCAATAACTCATGAGGTAAATCTTGCACAATATGATGTAAATGCAACATATATGCCTGCATGACACGGCTAATTTTCTTGTAGACCTGCTTCACTATGGTTTCATTCTTATTGGCAACATTACGCAGTAAATTCATCCATTCATCCAAATATAAAATAGATGGACTGATGGCGATACGCTGATCTTCTACCGTTTGCTGCTGCCCTTTCAGTACTACGCTTTGATTGTTCTGGTGTTCAAACCATTGTTCTGTAGTCGCATGAATATCACAACTTTGAATGAACATACGCGCACAAGTATGTTGAAAATATTGCAATGTTAATAAAATAATACAAGGATGAATTTGACTGGTATCGACAAAACTTAAAGCAGTAACGGCGACGCGTACATGACTGTGTTGGATGTGTGCACTTAACCAGTCCAGTACCATTGCGTCTTGCTTAAACAGCCAATTGACCGTTCTGGAATAGTCAAATATAGGTAAACGCGCCACTTTTTTTTGCCAAATCTGCGCATTTGGCTGCAAAAAATTCTGTTTAGCCAATAAATCATCTTTATGCCACAACTCCCGATTCATCAAACGCACAAAAGATAAAACATGACTTTGCTGTAAGGCATAAGGTTGCAGTAATGCAAAATCCATTTGATGATCAAGCAACTCATCTAAATTAAATTTTTGTTCAAAAGTTAAAGTCGCTATCCGATACAGTGCTGAAGGTAAAAACTGCGCTGCACTGTGACAAAGCTCATCATAACAATCCATTAAACCCTGCAAAGGTAAAAAATCATCTCCATTCACAATATGTAAAGCACAAAGCTGGCTAAAATGTTGTTGTAATGCAGGATCCCAATCGGTTCCCATTTGTTTAGACTGGGCAAAACAAGCGTATTTTGCCATTCCAAGTACCATTAAACGCCGATCTAACAACTCAGCTTGAGCCAAGCTCATACGGTTTAAACATGTAATAACACGCGTAGGTCCATCTACCCACTGATAAATTTGTTTCGCAATAAGTTCACGTAATTGCTGCGCTTTATTTTTAAGAAATAAGGAGTGTTGTTCATTCAATTGATCAGTCAAAAAACCGACATCATTCAAAAAGAAATCTTCAAGTAATTCTGCATGTTGATCTTGATAATGGAAGTTATATTGAATAAAAGGCGTCTGTTGATTTTGGACTAATTCAAAAGAAAGATGAAACATCTCATTCATTATATAGATGGTATGTTTCTCTTGATCTATCCGAAACATATTTTGCGCATTAATATCCCCCAAGATTTGCCATTGTTGATGCTGCATGGTCATCAAATCTGGGGAAAAACTCAGAATCAACTGAGCAATTTGACGTTGTTGCGGTATTAAACGCTCTTGTTCCATACACGCCCCTCATTCTACTTTTGTATAATGCCTCTCTTTATTGTAATCAAATTTTTTAAAAAAGCACCTCAAGAAAGATATTCATATATTTTGTTATTTTTCAAAACATTATAGAAATATTTTTCAATATTTGTTTTTAACAGCACTCTTCCTCTCCACGACAATTTTCCAATCTCAATATGATGGTAGGTGTTTGGTAGGTAGGCTTAAATGTGTCTTCATTTAATACTCAAGCCACGGTGAGGGTCACCGCTTAAAACATAACAATGGTAGAAGGAATCGCACCATGGCTTTTAAAAATATTGCAGATCAAACAAACGGTTTTTACATTCCATGTGTTTCACTCTTTGGTCCAGGCTGTGCTAAAGAGATTGGGACCAAAGCACAAAATTTAGGTGCTAAAAAAGCACTGATTGTTACCGATGCAGGCTTATTTAAATTTGGGGTCGCAGACACGATTGCAAGCTATCTAAAAGATGCGGGTGTCGACAGTCACATCTTCCCAGGTGCAGAACCAAACCCAACAGATATTAACGTACATAACGGTGTACAAGCTTACAATGACCATGGCTGTGACTTTATTGTCTCACTAGGTGGTGGTTCATCACATGACTGTGCAAAAGGCATTGGTCTGGTAACAGCAGGTGGCGGTCATATTCGTGATTATGAAGGCATTGATAAAAGCTCTGTCCCAATGACTCCTCTGATTGCAGTAAATACAACTGCTGGTACAGCATCTGAAATGACGCGCTTCTGTATTATTACCAACACAGACACGCATGTAAAAATGGCAATTGTCGATTGGCGCTGCACTCCACTGATTGCAATTGATGACCCTAAACTCATGATTGCAAAACCAGCTAGCTTAACTGCTGCTACAGGTATGGATGCATTGACTCATGCTGTAGAAGCCTATGTTTCTACTGCTGCAAATCCAATTACCGATGCATGTGCTGAAAAAGCGATTTCAATGATCAGTGAATGGTTGCGCCCAGCGGTTGCCAACGGTGAAAACCTTGAAGCACGTGATGCAATGAGCTATGCACAGTATCTTGCAGGTATGGCATTCAACAATGCCTCTTTAGGTTATGTTCATGCCATGGCACACCAATTAGGCGGCTTCTATAACCTACCACATGGTGTATGTAATGCGGTATTACTACCACATGTATGCGAATTCAACTTAATTGCCTGCCCTGACCGTTATGCACGTATTGCCGAGTTAATGGGTGTTAACACCACTGGATTTACCGTGACTGAAGCTGCCTATGCTGCGATTGATGCAATCCGTGAGTTGTCATCTTCTATCGGTATTCCATCAAACCTATCTGAACTCGGTGTGAAAGAGCAAGATTTAGGCATTATGTCTGAAAATGCTCAAAAAGATGCTTGTATGTTGACTAACCCACGTAAAGCTACTCATGCTCAAGTGGTTGATATTTTCAAAGCGGCATTAAAAAGTGGCGCTGAAGTTGTAGATTTTAAAGCAGCGGTGTAAGTCTCTCCAATCTCTTACTTTTTGCTTTTGGCAACCCAGTTCTGTTTGAATCGGGCATGGAATGTAGCCAATGTTGACTAACCATTGGCTGCAGTCTAGATTCTTTACAGAAGAAGGCACTGGGTTGCATTTTTTTATTTTACAATCAATTCAATTTGACAAATGTTCCAACATCATCAAGGATTAAACCATAATAAATCTTGATGAGTATAAAAATGACATCGCTCAAAATTCCTACCACCTATCAAGCCGATGTTCTGGGATCAGATTATCAACAGCTTGTGCTTGAATTCCCCGATGATTATGAAGGCAAAGTCGTTGCGACTTTAGTCCGCAAAAAAAATACTCAAACCACCACCAAAGCAATTTTGTACATTCATGGTTTTATTGATTATTTTTTTCAAACTGAAATGGCAGATCAATTCAATCAGCAGGGTTTTGATTTCTATGCACTGGATTTACGCAAATATGGACGTTCCCGTTTAGGGCATCAACAACTCTATAATGTACGTGATTTAAGTGAATACGATGCAGAAATTAATAAAGCGTTAGAAATTATTCAAGCTGAAGGTCATGATGCTGTGTTGTTAAGCGGGCATTCAACGGGAGGCCTCATTTGCACCTTATTTGCAGCTCATCACCCGCAGCATTCATTGATTAAGGGTTTATGGGCAAACAGTCCTTTTTATGATTTCAACATGAGCGAGTTTGAGAAAAATAAAGCGTTACCGCAACTTAGCAAACTAGGTCGATTGCTTCCGAATCTCACTATTCCAAGCGGTTTGAATAAATGGTACGTCCCTAGCCTACATTGTCACTATCACGGTGAATGGAATTTTAATCTGGAGTGGAAACAACCAAGCTATAAAATGGTAAAACTCAGCTTTGTTCGAGCCATCCATGAAGCTCAAAAAGAGATTCACGCAGGTGTAACACTCACTATTCCCACCCTAGTCATGCATTCACATCAAACCACCAACCCGAAAAAATGGGGGATTGAAGCTCAGACCAGTGACGTGATTTTAAACGTTCATGATATTCAAAAATACGCTGAGAAAATGATCGGAGATATCAGTATTCAAACCATTGAAAATGGTTTGCACGATTTGGTTTTATCTGCACCTAAAGTGCGTGAACAGGTTTATCAGAACTTATTTGCTTGGATAAAGGAGAAAGGAATCTGAATTAAAAGTCCTCTCTATCCTTAAATTTCAATAGCGTTTGATGGACAGGATGTGTCTTAGGCATCAGTTCAATCAAACGCTCTACCGCATCTATAGCTTCTGGAAAATGCGCCACGTGTTTCAGCAATACATCTGTTTCGTTGGCTTTAAAAATGGCATCACTTAAACGTGACTCTAAACAATCCCGCCAAGCACATAAAAATGGACTTTCGGTTTTCGCCAAGAACACGCCTGTATACAACTTTAATGCGGTTTCCAAATATCCAGCATCTAAAGCTTGCTCAGCCTGTAAAAAATCCGCATCTACATTGACCAACAAACGGTAAGGTCTTGAGCCTAACATGCCTCCCAAAATATCACGAAGTTGTGACATTTCAGCTTTTAATGTTCCCACACTAACCTTACGTTCCCCATATAGTGCTTGATGTAAGGTATCCAAAGTTAGCCCTTGAGGACACAAAGCCAAAATCGCAAGAATCTCAATTTGACGTGGCGTCAGTACCAAAGCTTTACCATTAAACAAAATTTGTGGCACAGCAAATGCACGAATAAATAACTGTTGCTTTTGATGTTCCAATAAGGCGGATTGAATAATCGAAGAACAGCGCTCAGCAGCCAAAAGTCCCAAGCTATTGTGGTTTTTCCATGTGGTCGATAAATCGATGACCCCCAATAGTTGCTTTGAATAAGGATCAATAATAGGTGCCGCATAACACACCCAGTCCTGTATAGAAGTCATGTAGTGCTCATTAGAAAACACACAACTCGATTGCTGGGTTTTTAACGACAATGCTAATGCATTAGTACCGACCAACTCTTCTCGCCACTGCCCACCTTCAACAAAGTGTACACTTTCAGCAGCTCTTTGCATTTGATTACTCGATGCCGACCACACAATGGTACTACCGATATCACCTACAGCAATCACCATGGAAGATTGCTGTGCAATATGTTTGAGATCTTCCGTGCAAAGTTGTAAGGCATGCTCTAATGCACCGTTTAAACCACGACGATGCTGATGATTAATTGGCGCTGCCATACGGTCTTTGGGAATCGCTGCCGAAGCAGAACGCTGCCATGAACTTGCAATACTTTGCCCTAATTGTTCTGCATGTAATGGCGAAAGGCTACTGCTTTGGCGAAACTGATCAATCCTTTGTCTTTTTTCTAATAATGCTTGCTTATTCATCATTGCTTTCTCTCAACAACTAATGATTCGACGTCCTGTACTTAACTGTTTTTGTAAGCATTTGTCGTCCTGTTGTAAACCTTCTACTTTCCAACCTTTCTCCAACCTTATGCTAGTTATGCTAAACAAATAATGTACTGTTGTACCTTATACCAAAGCTGTAGAAGCTGAGATAAACAACAAGCAAAGGAAATTATATATGCGTTACGTCGATCCTAATCAACCTGGTTCTAAGGTTCAATTTAAAGCACAATACGAAAACTTTATTGGTGGCCAATGGGTTGCACCTATTAAAGGAGAATACTTCGAAAACATCTCGCCTGTCGATGGCAAAGTATTCACAAAAATTCCTCGCTCAACGGTTGAAGATATCGAACTTGCGCTTGATGCAGCGCACAAAGCTAAGGCTCAATGGAACAAATCCTCTCCTACAACACGTTCAAATCTGTTACTTAAAATTGCAGATCGTTTAGAACAAAATCTTGAATTACTGGCAGTTGCAGAAACTTGGGACAATGGTAAACCTGTCCGTGAAACACTTGCGGCTGACATCCCTCTAGCAATCGATCACTTCCGTTATTTTGCAGGTTGTATTCGTGCACAAGAAGGCGGAATTTCTGAGATTGATGAAGATACGATTGCTTACCATTTCCATGAACCATTGGGTGTAGTGGGTCAAATTATCCCATGGAACTTCCCAATTCTTATGGCGGCATGGAAACTTGCTCCAGCACTGGCAGCAGGCAACTGTATTGTTCTTAAGCCTGCCGAACAAACCCCTGTCGGTATTTTATTGGTTGCTGAATTAATTCAAGACATATTACCAGAAGGTGTCTTGAACATCGTCAATGGCTTTGGTGCTGAAGTGGGCCGTCCACTTGCAACTAGCCCACGTATTGCGAAAATCGCATTTACTGGTTCTACGCAAGTAGGTCAGTTGATTATGCAATATGCGACTGAAAACATTATTCCTGTAACGCTGGAACTTGGTGGTAAATCTCCAAACATTTTCTTTGAAGATATCATGGATCGTGAAGATGACTACCTAGACAAAGCCCTTGAAGGTTTTGCAATGTTCGCTTTAAACCAAGGTGAAGTATGTACATGTCCTTCACGCGCTCTCGTTCAAGAAAGCATTGCAGACAAATTCCTTGAAAAAGCTATTGAACGTGTAAAACGTATTAAAACAGGACATCCATTAGACACAGACACCATGATTGGTGCGCAAGCTTCTCAAGAGCAACAAGAAAAAATCTTGGGCTGTATTGCAACAGGTCGTGGCGAAGGTGCAGAAGTACTTACTGGCGGTGGTGCACGTAACGAAGTCGGCAGTGGTTTCTACATTGAACCAACCATCTTCAAAGGTAATAACAGCATGAAGATTTTCCAAGAAGAAATTTTTGGACCTGTCTTGTCTGTAACTACCTTCAAAGACTTTGATGAAGCCATCAAAATTGCCAATGACACCATTTATGGCTTAGGTGCAGGTGTATGGTCACGTTCAGCACACACTTCTTATCGTGCTGGTCGCGCGATTGAAGCAGGTCGTGTATGGACCAACTGTTACCACATCTACCCTGCGCACGCGGCATTCGGTGGCTACAAGAAATCAGGTATCGGACGTGAAAACCACAAAATGATGCTTGATCACTACCAACAAACTAAAAACTTGTTAGTGAGCTACTCAACCAAACCAGCAGGTTTCTTCTAATCCCTCTTTTGAAACTTGTTTTCATTTTCTTGCAAACGAAAACAGCGAACTTAGGTTCGCTGTTTTTATTTTTGAATAGGTGAGAACAATCTTTTGATTTGATTAAAATTCGGGTTGTTTTTTAAATAAGATCATCAAACAAAAATCAGTCCTATTACAGCCAAACCCATCTAATTTCTCTCTAAGCACAAGTATTACAAATAAACCAGCAAAGCATGAGGCCTCCTTTGCCAACTGGTGGGTACGATTAGCCTTGCGCGTGGTATGGCAGATGAAAATATACAAAAACAAGTGATCAAGTCTAGCAAAGCTTTTTAAAAGCAAGCCTTAATGTTTAAACTTTATTACTTACTCAGCTTTATTATTTTAGTATATATTCAAAACCATTTCGTTTATTCATCACAATTCAAAGCGTATGAAAACAACAGCTCCCGATTTTCCTGAGACCATTTATGCCATTCAACATCTTGCTTTTGAAGACCTTGGTGCTTTAGAGGATACTTTTTATCAACTCGGCTTTCGTGTGAGATATGTAGAAGCAGGTGTCGATAACCTACGTAAAGCCCTAGAACATGAAGGACTCACTGTTATTTTAGGCGGTCCAATTGGGGTCTATGAAACTGAAGACTACCCTTTTTTAAAACAAGAAATTGAACTATTACAACAGCGTTTAGCACGTAACCTACCCACTTTAGGGATTTGTTTAGGTGCACAATTGATTGCACATGCGCTGGGTGCCAAAGTCTATGCTGGCGCACAAAAAGAAATTGGCTGGAGCAGTTTGGAGATCAAACCTGTCGTCCAGAACCCACTTGCAACACTGCAGGACACTCCAGTTTTGCACTGGCACGGCGATACCTTTGATTTACCTGAACAAGCTGAACTTTTAGCAAGCTCCAACCTTTATCCTCATCAAGCATTTAAGGTGGGTAACAACATTTTGGCCTTACAATTCCACATTGAGGTTGCCGCAGATGCAATGGAAAAATGGCTGATCGGCCATACCTGTGAATTACGTCATGCGAAAATTGACATTCAAGCCCTTCGTACAGATAACCAGTGTTTTGCACCTGCTTTAGAACAAAGCGCACCACAAGTCTTACAATTTTTCATGCAGCATATTGAGTAAGATCGCTAGATCAAATCAATCCTCCCTATCTTCCAATAAGCAACGAACCTAAAAAAGGCACTCATATGAGTGCCTTTTACTTTCCTGAAGAAATCGTGGGGAGATTATTTCTTCGCAGGAACTGATGCTTCAGTGGTGATATTGACCGTGATTTTATCACCCACATTCGGCACATATGCACCGACACCAAATGCAGAACGGTCAAATGAAGTTGTAGCATTAAAACCAATCGACTGTAGCTTAGTCATTGGATGTTCACCTTGCTTATTCATTACAGCATCAAGCACAACAGGTTTAGTCACATCTTTAACTGTTAAATTACCTGTAATTTTATATTGATTATTACCTAAAGATTCTACTTTCGTACTTTTGAAGGTAATGTTTGGATAATTGATCGCATCAAAGAATTCAGCTTTTTTCAAATGCTCATCTAATGCTTTTACATTGGTATTTAAGCTTGCCAATGGAATCGTCACATTTACAGAAGAATTCGCAGGCTTGTCATTGTCAACGTTAATTGTGCCTTGAATATCGCTAAAGTTCGCAGATGGCGTAGAGAAACCAAAGTGGCTCCAAGAGAACACAGTTGCTGTGTGTGTTGGATCAATTTGATATGCAACAGGTTTTGCCATAGAGAACGTTGCAACTGAAGCAACTGCCAAACCCAAAGTTAATGTTTTGAAGTTCATGTGATTGTATCTCGTTTCAGAATGATTATTAGTGTATACCTTTGAAATTATAATTCACTGTTATGAATAAGACGATATGTTTCAAATTTAGAACAGTTTAACGAATTAATATGATTCTGAATTTTAGTAGAACGATTGTGACAGATTACACAGTAAATGAATCGCTTGCATGCCAACTCAGCATCTCTCCAATAAAGCTTGATCTATTTACTTTTAGAAATATAAAACCCTAAGGCTTTTAGCGGTGCGATCCCTCTCTAATAAAGTTTTATTTGTTCTTATTGTTATGATTTATGAACTTTAAGCGCATAAAAAAACGCCTCATAGTGAGGCGTTTTTTTATTTAGAAATGACCGATTAAGCAGTCAATTCTTTAACCGCGTTCACAACCGCTTCAGTGGTAATACCGAAGAATTGGAATAAGTCTTTCGCTGGTGCAGATTCACCATACGTTGTCATACCGATCACTTTGCCGTCTAGACCAACAAACTTCCACCAGTAATCAACATGCGCTGCTTCTACCGCTACACGTGCACGGATATGAGCAGGCAGAACCGCGTCACGGTACGCAGCATCTTGCTTCATGAACTCTTCAGCACATGGCATAGAAACGACACGCACGCCTTCTAATTGTGCATAAGCTTCCATCGCTAACGATACTTCAGAACCTGTTGCAATAATAATTGCTTTTAATTCGCCTTTTTCTTCAGCCAATACATAACCACCTTTTGCCACGTTCTCAATTTGCGCTTGAGTACGTGTTTGGAATGGTAAGTTTTGACGAGAGAAAATTAACGCAGAAGGACCTTCTTGACGAGACAGCGCAGACTTCCAAGAAACCGCAGTTTCAACGGTGTCTGCTGGACGCCATGTATTTAGGTTTGGTGTACCACGTAAAGATGCAATTTGTTCAACAGGTTGGTGCGTTGGACCATCTTCACCTAAACCAATTGAGTCATGCGTATACACGTGAATTACGCGTTGTTTCATAAGTGCAGACATGCGCACCGCATTACGTGCATATTCCATAAACATAAGGAATGTTGCAACGTAAGGAATGAAACCACCGTGTAAAGCAACGCCATTCGCCATTGCAGTCATACCAAATTCACGTACGCCATAGTGTACATAGTTACCAGCAGGGTTATCTTGAACACCTTGGCAACCTTTCCAAAGTGTTAAGTTAGAACCAGCTAAGTCCGCAGAACCACCTAATAATTCAGGCAATAATGGACCAAACGCTTGTAAAGTATTTTGGCTTGCTTTACGCGTTGCAATTGTTTCTGCTTTAGCATTGGTTTCAGCAATGAACGCATCGGCTTGCGCAAGGAATTCAGCTGGTAATTCACCTGAAAGGCGACGTTTTAACTCCGCTGCTTCAGTCGGATATTTAGCTGCATATTGAGCAAACAACGCATCCCAAGCCGCTTCAGATTCAGCACCTTTCGCTTTCGCATCCCAAGCTGCATAAACGTCAGCAGGAATTTCAAATGGACCTTCAGTCCAGCCTAAAGCTTCACGTGTTAATGCAATTTCATCATTACCCAGTGGTGCACCGTGACAGTCTTCTTTACCTTGCTTGTTAGGCGAACCTAAACCAATAATTGTTTTACAAATAATGATGGTCGGTTTTTGAGTTTCCGCTTTCGCTTCTAAAGTTGCAGCACGAATCGCATCGTTATCATGACCATCCACGCGAAGTACTTGCCAGCCGTAAGATTTGAAACGTTGCTCTGTATCGTCAGAGAACCAACCTTCAACTTCACCATCAATTGAAATACCATTGTCGTCATAGTAAGCAATTAATTTACCTAGACCTAAAGTACCTGCAAGTGAACATGCTTCGTGTGAAACACCTTCCATTAAGCAGCCATCACCCAAGAAACAATAAGTGAAATGGTCAACAACTGCCAAGTCTTCTTTGTTGAACTGCGCTGCCAAAGTTTTTTCAGCCAACGCAAAGCCTACAGCATTGGCAATACCCTGACCCAACGGCCCAGTTGTAGTTTCAATACCAGGTGCATAACCCAATTCTGGGTGACCCGGTGTCTTAGAGTGAAGCTGACGGAACGCTTTTAAATCTTCGATTGAAAGCTCATAACCTGTTAAATGTAACAATGCATATTGAAGCATTGAACCATGACCATTCGACAATACAAAACGGTCGCGGTTCGCCCATTGCGGGTTAGTCGGATTATGATTTAAAAATTCACGCCAAACGACATCTGCAATATCTGCCATCCCCATTGGTGCACCTGGATGTCCTGAGTTGGCTTTTTGCACAGCATCCATAGCCAATACACGAATTGCATTTGCAATACGACGTTCGTTCAAAGGGGTTGTCATAGATCAGAGTCCAATTAAAACAATTTAAAGAAGATGAATATCACATTCAAAACTAGGCACTATTGTCTTAAAAAAAGCGATATGGGTAAAGCCTTATACACAATTTTTCCTTATTAATTGCTACTTATGTGGACTTGAATGAATGGAAATATTAAGAATTTTATTTATACGAGCAAACAAAAAAATTATTATTTTGATCTAGAGTTACGCCCAACCATGTCTTCCGTTCTATCGCTGTACATGCAAAATCAGATTAAAGCTTTAAAACACAGATCAAAATGAAAAATAGCTCCCCCTTACTCAAAATTTATGTTTATTCCAGCTCAATACAGAATCAAAGCAAAGTTAACTTAGCTCTAACGAAGCCCTTCCCATAAAAAGTGTGATTCCTCTAATAAGATAGCTTTTATGATGGATAACAACACCTATTTAGACAATCCTGATGAACGTTTGATCCTCTCCTACACGTATCAATTTAATTAATTCAAAGTACGCTTAACCATAGCGATTCACTGACCTCCAAAATCTGACTGATTTGTTGCATACAACATCTCAGTCTTTTTGTGATCATGATAGATATCTAGTCATCCTTTAGCTACATATTACAAAGGATCTAAACGGCAAACCAAGAATGCATATAACTAATCTTTGAATAGAACTTCTACCCCCAACATTACAGCATCGCAGAACAAATATCTTAAACCACCAAGAAAAACTCTGCGCTAACACCAACCACATTCAAACCGTTCTATTTTTTAATATAAATGAAAGGTTAAGTTGCTATAATTCAACTTCAGATAAGTTATTTAGCTAGTTTCAGGCAAATAGACCGTGATTTGTATCTGAGAAAATTGCATCTAATTGTGTAATTTATCTACTCTTAATATTAACTATATAAAGAATTACCCCTTCTTTATCAGTTTTATAGATGCTTATATCAAATAAAAAGTCATTGAATTGAAATAAATTCATCCTTTTTTATACAAGTTGAGCTAGTCCTAAAGTCTAACTCGATGTAAGATATTGCGTCTTTAAAATTAACTGTGATAGGACTTATGCGCGAGTACGCTGTATTTACTTCGGAATCTGTAAGCGAAGGCCATCCAGATAAAATGGCTGATCAAATCAGTGATGCTATCTTGGATGCAATCTTAAAAGAAGACCCATATGCGCGGGTTGCTTGTGAAACGCTTGTAAAAACGGGTGCTGTCGTACTTGCTGGCGAAATCACAACAACTGCAAACATTGATGTCGAAGCTGTTGTTCGTCAAACTGTAAACGGTATTGGCTACCACCATTCAGATTTAGGTTTTGATGGTTCGACTTGTGCGGTCATCAACATGATTGGTAAACAGTCTCCTGAAATTGCTCAGGGTGTTGACCGTCAAAAACCTGAAGACCAAGGTGCAGGTGACCAAGGTTTAATGTTTGGTTATGCAAGCCGTGAAACTGACGTGCTTATGCCTGCTCCAATTTCATATGCACACCGTTTAATGGAAAAACAAGCTGAATTACGTCGTAATGGCTCACTTCCATGGTTACGCCCAGATGCAAAAAGCCAAGTGACTTTTGCTTATGAAAATGGCAAGCCTGTACGTTTAGACGCAGTTGTACTGTCTACACAACACGATCCTGAAATTTCACAAGCGAACTTAAAAGAAGCTGTGATTGAAGAAATCGTGAAAAAAATTATTCCTGCCGATATGTTCCACACAGGCACTCAATTCCACATCAACCCAACAGGGATGTTTGTGATTGGTGGTCCAGTAGGTGACTGTGGTTTAACAGGTCGTAAAATCATTGTAGATACTTACGGTGGTATGGCACGTCACGGTGGTGGTGCTTTCTCTGGTAAAGACCCATCTAAAGTTGACCGCTCTGCTGCATATGCTGGTCGTTATGTTGCGAAAAACATTGTGGCTGCTGGCTTAGCTGATAAATGTGAAATTCAAGTGTCTTACGCAATTGGTGTTGCCGAGCCGACTTCTATTTCTATTAATACATTTAACACGGGCAAAGTGCCTGATGAATTGATTATTCAATTGGTTCGTGAACACTTCGATCTACGTCCATACGGCATTACACGTATGCTTGACCTTATTCAACCTATGTACAAGCAAACTGCTGCATATGGTCACTTTGGTCGCGAAGGTTCAGATACTGCATTTACTTGGGAAAAAACAGACAAAGTTGAAGCACTTAAGTCTTCTGCTGGTCTCTAATATTTCCCACCATCAAAAAAAGCTCACTTCGGTGAGCTTTTTTACATCTATTGCAAAATAATTTCTCATAACAAAATATTTCTCACATATTGATGCTTAATGCCTTAATACAAAAATATTTTCCGATTTTAAAGAAAATAATATTTTATTAATCAAATCTTTAATCTAAAAATACTAATTGATTTTTACTTTCATTCAACTATTCCCCCTCAATTAAGTTCACCAAATCAATTACACAACAGCATAGAAATTAGGCAAAAAAATGCTTATAAATAAAAAAGTAGGTTTTTGCCCTTTAAAAAATTTTGCCTATCCCTATTAAATATTTATATGTTTACAGGAGTTCTCTCGTGAAAAAGGTTGTGAAAGCAAAAAATTTAATCGCATTTCGTATTTGGTTAGAAAAATTAGGTTATTCAGTTAAAAGCCTCGCTGATGATCGTGGTTTTACCTTTAGTTTTAAAAAAGAATATGGCTTAGTTACCTGTGATTTGGCAGGAAATTCTTTAGCAATGCAATTAGGCGAAGAATTTGAAGATCATTTAAAAGCGTAATGAAATAAGCATTCCTGTAAGTCGTACACGATTTTCACAGCTCATCGAGTTGCTATTCCTATAGATTTAAGCCCTACGGGGCTTTTTTATTTGCCACATTTAACTCATTCAGGCTAGTCTAAAATACAGCGATTCTCAAATCCAACATCCTTTGAAAGTGATTGAGCATCCTCTACACCCATTTTCATATTTAGAAAATTTAATATGCACAATTTTCTTAGTGAACTTTAAACATTCACTTTTCTCCAGATGAAAAAAAACAAGGTTTTAACCTTGCTTCATCTTTCCCAGTATATTAAATGGTGGGGGCGAAGAGACTCGAACTCTTACACCTTGCGGCGCTGGAACCTAAATCCAGTGCGTCTACCAATTTCGCCACGCCCCCATACCAGGTTTCACTTTATCGTGAATAAATTTGGCAGAGGATCAAGGACTCGAACCTTGACGAACGGTTTTGGAGACCGTCATGCTACCATTACACCAATCCTCTGTTACCTAAACATCATCAACTGATGATTAAGTGGTGGGGGCGAAGAGACTCGAACTCTTACACCTTGCGGCGCTGGAACCTAAATCCAGTGCGTCTACCAATTTCGCCACGCCCCCCGATGGCTGTGTATATTATAGAGATCACCCTCCTCTGGCAAGCCCTTTTTATGAAAAAAACTCCTGTTTGATTAAATATGAAACAAAAACCTCTTTTATGTACTTTTCTTAAGCAATTTCAGACACTAAGGCCTGTTTTATTGCATAAATATTGTCAAATCTTGCGGCTTGATGCTTTGCCAACATCTTCGAAAGAAGTGATTGAAAACTTAAAAGTTTCTCAGGTAATTCAATCTGCAACCGCTGACAATGCAAATATGCCCATTCTGTATAATTTTCTGCATATAATTTCTGCCCAGATAGCCATTCATAGAAAATAATGCCTAAAGCATAAATATCGGATTGTATTGTTTTCACTTCACCGTGAAATAATTCTGGTGCCATATAGCGTGGCGTCGCATTCATTTCAGTTATCGCTTGTTGGCGAACAGATTGAACCTGCTCAAAATCAATCAGTTTGACCTGCCCCTGATATTCTACAAAATGCTCCTGTTTTAAATCAGCATGTATCCATCCTGCTTCATGTAATCCCTGTAGGGCATCTAAAGCACGTAATAGATAATGCTGAATACTTGCAATCGGCAATGTCTGAGCACCCACTGTAAAGTATGGCACTGCATCAGGCAGAATGAGCATCTGCGCTAAGGATTGCTCGACTTCAATATCTACTGCCTTAAATGCTAAAAATGCTTTAGGCACGATGTCACAAGGCAATATGATGCTAGACAATGAAGTAGAGTTCAGACTTTCTTGATAAAAAGCCAATTCATGCTGAAATCCTTGTTGGTAGATATGATGCCCTTGTTTCATTTGCATCTTTAACCAATAAAGTTTTTCTTGATACTGAAAATAATAAAGCCTGCGTCCATATCGCAGGCTGTTCGTCTTGGTTTTTAATTCCAAACAATCTATATGATTAGAATCAGGCAGTATGAACTTGGACATGTGTTTCTTGTCGGTGTAATTGCTGATAATTCAGAAGCTCTAAAGCGTGCTGAATGGTTTTCCCAATTCGAGCATGAGTTTCAATGCTCGATATTTTGGGCCATGTTGCCCGCTCTCCTTCGCGTTGTAACAACTTAAATAAGTGTGGACGAGGATTTTGCAACATATAACTATAATGACGCAGACTATATCTACCAATAATATTGACATCACCATAATAGCGCTGATCCACCACACCATAACCATGATCAAGTAAACGGCGTATAGATGGCACTTTCCCCACCCGTTCACGCGTAAAGTCCATCACACCCTTAGCGATAACTTTGCCTTGACGACGAATAATACGCTCAGGCCAACTCAACATATCACGTCTGAACCGAGAAACATCATCCTGCATAAATGGCACAATATGTGGGTTAACCTGACTGGCGATACTGTAATTTAAATTATAAAGGCGTGCCATTTTCTGTTGTGGGAAATCGCTCCGTACACTGCCATCTACCCAACGCGTCGTTGCCATATATGGTGTAAGTTCACCATCATAGCGTTTACTGGTGAGCTTAACAGGCGGAAATAAAATAGGAACCGCACAGGAAGCCAATACCGCACTCCACACCAATAAATCAGGTGAAGTATAGGTATTCATAATACGCGCTTCCTGTGAAGCATCGTAAGGTGCTACTGCTACATTAATATATAACCCTGACTGTTTAAATGCTTCATCAAAAGTAACATTGCCTAAATTTTCAACGAGGAATTTTTTCAAATACTTCACATCGGCAACGCCACCGTTGCCTTTTAACAAGTCACCCAACTTTCGAAAATGAAAAGCTTCACTAAAAAAGTTCTCGCCATTTAATATTTTCGAAATATTTTCAGGATTTGAGACACCAAGCATAGCAGTCATAATTGCACCCGCACTTGAACCTGAAAGCACTTTAGGCATTAAATCCTGCTCAAGTAAGGCTTTACACACCCCAGTATGAAACAAACCTAAAGTTGCACCTCCAGAGAACATTAACGCTGGCTGTCCATAGGCTTTTTCACAATGTTTAAAGAAATCCATTTTCTCTTGATGAGAAAGACACTCGCAAGCTTCTGAGGCAATAAACGCTAAGCTCGCGCTTACTTCTTCAATATAGTCCTCGATAATAGTTTTAGTACCTACATACGTCGCTGCAAAAAGCATTGGATGTGCGATATTGGCAATGTCATAGGTTAGCCCCTCACGTAATAAATACATTAAGTCACGTGTTCGGTGCTGATAGCGATAGCGTTTTAGTAATTTCAAACGATATGAGATCATTTCCGCATCAAAATAAGGCGAGCAGTTATCATACTTCCACTCTTGCGCTCCCGACTCTTGATCAATTTTGAGCGCAATACTTTTCCACTCTGCATAACTTTCCGCATGTTCTAATTGGCGTTTTAACTTTTTTATACGATAGGCTTGATGTGGATTCATGTCCTGTATGAATTCTTGAAATAACATAGCTTCCCTCAAACACCTGCGCTTAAATACATTAACTTAACTTCTTCATTTTCAATTTTAAAATTTGGCTTAAGCGAATTACGATTCGATTAGCAATCATAGTCATAATACTATACAGTCTAAAACCAAGGCTGATGTTGGTCTTATTTGCTACTTTATCGTAATTATAAGCTGAATGACTATGGCAACTATCGAATTACCTGACACGATTTTACAATCACTCTCGCAAGTTCTTGCTCAATTACATCAAACGCTCCCCTCATTGAAACAAGAACCTGATTTTTCTGCGCCAGCGTTTAAGTGGCAAAATAAGGAACTTATTCCTATTTTCCATCCCAAAAAAATTGATTTAGACGACCTAAAAGGGATTGAGCGTCAAAAGGCCAAAGTCATTCAAAATACACTACAATTTTTAAATGGATTACCTGCAAACGATGTATTACTGACAGGCTCACGTGGTACAGGTAAGTCATCTATTGTTCGTGCTTTATTAAGCCAATATCAAGATCAAGGTTTACGTTTAATTGAAATTGAACGTGATGATTTATCAGAATTACCCGAAATTCAAAAAATTATTCAAAACCGTCCTGAAAAGTTTATCGTCTATTGTGATGATTTAGCATTTAACGCTGAAGATGAAAACTACCGAAGTTTAAAAAGTGTATTGGATGGCTCATTACAGTCTGGCTCAAGTAATTTTATTATTTACGCCACCAGTAACCGTCGTCATTTACTTCCTGAGTTTATGCATGAAAATACACCCATCACCCGCGTTGACGTTCCTCAATACACAGAACTACACCCTCAAGAAGCGGTTGAAGAAAAGATTTCGTTGTCTGATCGCTTTGGCTTGTGGTTGTCGTTCTATCCTATGGATCAGGCACTTTACTTAGAAATCGTTGAGCACTATTTAGCAAAATTAAAAATGCCAATGACTGAAGAAGTACACGCAGAAGCATTGAGATGGTGTCAGGCACGTGGGCAACGTTCTGGGCGCGCCGCTTATCAATTCTCAAAACATTGGGTAGGTTCACAGCAATTACAGCAGCTCTAATTTTTTATCGCTATATTAAATTTATAAAAAAGCTCAATTGTCTCAAATTGAGCTTTTTTATTCGATTTAGTTTATTGTCTTATAAATAAAAAATATTTGTGCATTAGCGAAATCTATATTTATTGCATTTCATCAAGTACCAATTGGGCTTGGGCATGACCATTATTCGCGGCTTTTGAATACCATTCTTTTGCCAAGACAATATTTTTGACAACTCCATAGCCGTTGTCATACATAGTACCTAGGCTATATTGAGCGCTCATATCCTCCTGTTCAGCGGCCTTACTAAGCCATTCAAACGCTTTCTCATAACATTGAATTATGCCAAGACCTTGGTAGTACATTGAGCCAAGGTTAGTTTGCGCACTAGCACATCCCTGAGCCGCTGCAGTACTAAACCATTCAAATGCATTCATATTGCTTTGAGAAATACCTTGACCCGTAACAAACATTACTCCAAGGTGATTTTGTGCATCCATATCTCCCTGAAGAGCAGCCTTATGAATCCATTCAAAGGCTTTCGTATCACTCTGGGTCACACCTTCACCATTCAGATACATCCTTCCAATATTATATTGCGCCTTTGTAACGCCCTGTTTAGCTGCCTTGCGATACCATTCCAATGCCTGAGTATAATTTCGAATAACTCCTTGACCTTGCTGATACATCCAGCCAAGGTTAGTTTGTGCTAAAGAGCTCCCCTTTGCTGCAGCCTTACTCAACCATTCAAAGGCTTTTTCATAGTTTTGTAACGTGCCTTCACCATGCTGATACATCCAACCTAAGTTATTTTGCGCTTCAGTATCTCCTTGTGCAGCAGCTTTGCCAAACCATTTAAATGCTTTTTCATAGTTCTGCTCTACACCTTGACCCTTTTGATACATTAATCCAAGGTTAAACTGTGCTGTATCAATCCCTTTAATCGCAGCCTTGCTAAACCACTCAAAAGCTTTTTCATAGTTCTGCTCTACACCTTGCCCCTTCTGATACATTACTCCAAGATTGTACTGAGCCGAATCATTACCTTGAATAGCCGCCTTTCTAAACCATTTAACTGCTTCCTTATAGTTTTGAGGTACACCTTGACCAACCTGATAAAGTGTTCCCAAATTATACTGGGCATTTGCATGCCCTCGATTAGCGAATATTGATGTGTACTTAAAGATTATAAATTTGGTAAAAGTTGGACTAATAGCAAGCAATATAGGTAAAACAGTTACTTTGAATAAAATATTTTTAATACTCATTTTTTAACATTTAAACATCATGAATTAAATCTAGTTGATTATACGCAAAATTAAAATAACTCTTATAAAATTGACAGTTATCTAAACATGAACTCACTCACAACTTAATTTAACTCACCGCAAATATATCACATGAAAAAATTATTTATATTTTAGATCATCTACTTCTTATCAGCAGTATTCTTACTTTCAACACTCCAGATAGATCAAAAAACATACTAAAATTCAATAACACTAGGTAAATCAACACTTAGAACCCTTAATTTTATCCGCAATTTCTGTGGATAACCCTAGGGGTAAGTGTATTACAACTCTATGAGCTTCTGCTTACACCTATTCAGGCAGATAATCGCTATACCATTCACCACAAGATTTATATTATAAAGTCATAGAGAACATGATGTTCCAAAAACTCAAAACAACAATGATAAAGTCAGCACTCGGACGTGAGGTACGACAGGAGTTATACTAAATACCCCATACGAAAAAGCCCAACAGGATGTCGGGCTTTTTTTATTACTACACAATTTGATTAAGACGATTTAAATGTCCGCAGGATTACTTAACTCTGTCATCGGCCAGCGCGGTGTCGTAGTTACCGCCAATCCATCCTGTTGCCCTGCTTTTAGACGCTGATAGCCTGCAAATGCGATCATGGCACCGTTGTCCGTACAAAGTGCAGGTTCTGCATAATACACTTGAGCACGTATCTTCACCAAATCAGCTTCTAAACGTTCGCGTAAACGCTTATTCGCACTAACACCACCGGCAATCACTAAACGCTTTAAACCTGTTTGTTTTAATGCTTTAACGGATTTTTTAACTAAAGTATCCACAATCGCTTCTTGGAAACTTGCAGCAATATCAGCATCACGGTTCTCATCACCCAATTTTTTCATTTGTACAGATACAGCTGTTTTTAAACCACTAAATGAAAACTCTAAGCCCTGATGCAACATTGGGCGAGGGAAAGCAAATGCGTTTGGATCACCCTGCTCTGCCAGTTTAGAAATATTTGGACCACCTGGATATGGTAAACCCATCATTTTCGCCACTTTATCAAAGGCTTCACCCGCAGCATCATCAATAGACTCGCCGAGCAATTCATACTGCCCAATGCCATAGGCTGCCATTAACTGAGAATGCCCACCAGACACTAACAGTGCAACAAAAGGAAATTCAGGCGGTGTCGCAGAGAGTAACGGTGCCAACATATGCCCTTCCATATGATGCACACCAATAGCAGGTTTATTTAAAGCAAAAGCCAAAGTTCGACCAAACAAAGCGCCTGTCATGAGCGCGCCCATTAATCCTGGCCCACGTGTATACGCAACCGCATCAATTTCGGATTTTTTAACGCCACTGTCCGAAAGCAATTGATTTAATAATGGGATTAATTTGCGTACATGGTCACGCGAAGCCAATTCTGGTACGACCCCACCATATTCTGCATGCAGTTTAATCTGACTATACAAAACTTGCCCGCGTAAGCCGTTTTCACTGTCATACAGTGCCAAACCTGTTTCGTCACACGATGTTTCTAAGCCTAAAACGATCATTAAACTGCCTACAACCTATATCAAATCTAAAGCGAAACCTATTATAGACTTGTGGTATGAGATGTAAATGAGTAAAATACTGACCTTCACTTGTGATCAAGGCAATCAAGCTGAGATCTTATCCATAACTTAATGAGGATTCTTCATGCCACAAGTTAAATTGAAAGAAGGCGAACCAGTAGACGTAGCTATCCGTCGTTTCAAACGTTCTTGCGAAAAAGCAGGTGTTTTAGCTGACGTTCGTAAGCGCGAATTCTATGAGAAACCAACTCAAGAACGTAAGCGCAAAAAAGCTGCTGCTGTTAAGCGCTACCAAAAGAAATTGGCGCGCGAATCAGTTCGTACTACACGCCTTTACTAAGATTAATTTGTGATTGATTGACGACTTGGAAAAATAAATGACTACTTTAAAAAACCAAATAACTGAAGTTTTAAAAGCCACTATGCGTGCTAAAGAAATGGATAAGTTAACGGTCATTCGTAGTCTACAAGCAGCAATCAAGCAAATCGAAGTCGATGAGCGCAAAGAGCTTGACGACGCTCAAACTCTTGCGGTCATTGAAAAGCAAATAAAGCAACGTAAAGAATCGATCAAAGCCTTTGAAGGCGCTGGTCGTGATGATTTAGCTAGTAAAGAACAAGCCGAAATTGACGTTTTATCTCAATTTCTACCAGAAGCTATGACTGAGGAAGAGCTTGATTCTATCATTGAGCAAACAATTACTGCTCAAGAAGCTACTAGCATGAAAGATATGGGTAAGGTGATGAACTCTCTGCGTCCGCTCATAGCCGGGCGCGCCGATCCTGCTCTCGTTTCTGCTAAAATCAAAGCGAAACTCGCTTAATCTTTCAAAAATATTCTTTCTTTATCGTTGAACTGCCTTAACAATAAGACAGTTCTTAGATAACAGCATTTAAGTCAAATTACACTGCACATTATATTTCTTCAAAATCATCATTTCTTTCGATGACATTACTTGTTGAATCACATCTTGTTTAGTTAAATTTCGATATTGCGCATCAAGCGAACTTCTATTCTTATCCGCCGCTATATATAGCTGATCTACATAACGCCCCATAATTCCACAATATCGCATTTGCTGTTCAGCAGTAAAACTAGTTTGCTGCGGATTAAGTTGCGCAAAGAACTGTCGAATATCCGCTTTGTAATTACGATTAATTTTATCCACCGTAACCACATAATCTTCGACACTCGCAAAAGCCGAACCACAAGAAACAGCAAGCCAAAGTGCTGCTAAAAATTGAACTTTATTCTTCATGTGAACCATTAAAAATCAAAACATGATTGACCGCCATCATACAGCGCCTATTATAGCAAAACTAGCATCGTTTATTTAATTTGAATAAATTCAGGCTTATATTGCTTATATGCTTCTTCAGTTGGTAGGGGTATTTGTCCTACAGTGACCGTACCCAGTCTTAGCCGGATAATATCTGGCAAATCTACACGATAGGAAAAAATTGGGCTTCCACATTCCTGACAAAAAACACGAGCTTTGTTCGGGCTATGGAAATACTCTTTTAGGACTTTCACACCACGTACAATTTCAAACAACGACTTCTGCAATGGGCTATTCCAACCAGCAAAACCCCCTTGGGCTTTTTGACAATGCTGGCAGTAACATAAAATTGATTTCTCAATTTCCCCATGATATCGGTAACTGACTGTACCGCATAAACACTGCCCCTCTATCATTTTATCCTCCTATTATTCTTATAATTTATAATCTATTCATACACTAAATTCTGAGCTGACGCTCCTTTTGCATTTGATCAATACGCTGTTTTAACTGTGCGGACATTGCAACATTATCCTTTGCCAAGCGCTGTGCATGCAATAATGATTTTATTGCACCTTCTTCCAAGCCACTCCAATACTCAACTTCAGCACGATAACGCAATACATTCACTACTCGGAGTGGTGAAGCCACATCAATATTCGCAGACTGTTGTAGTAAGTTCCATCCCGTAATATCACGTGGGTTTTGATTCACAAAATTTTGCACTAAGTTAGTGGCTTGTGCGGGTTGCTTTTGACGAATCAATACTTCTGCCAGTTTATATGCCAAAGCACGATTCTCAGGCATAATTCGCGCGGATGATGCGATCGCCTGATAAGCATCATCTAATTTATTTTGACCAAGATAAACATCTGTTTGAATTAAAGTCAGTAAATTATGTAACTTATTTTGTTTTTTGAGCTGATTGAGCTGTGCTTGTGCCAATACATAATCACCCTGCTGATTATAAAACGCCGCTAAAGCCAACTCTCCTGCAAAGCTTCCTTGTTTTGCAAGGGTTTGCAATTGTAATTCAGTCGCTTGATTGGTAATAACTAAAGTATACCATTTTAAAATTTCAAAATTTTCATCACGCATACTGCCTTTAACTTGAGGTAACTGATTCGCACGTAAACGCGCTTCACTCATACGCTCTGTAGTTAAGGGATGGGTTAACCAAAAATCTGGCAAGAAACTGACTCGACTGGTTGCTCGGTGCATCACCTCAAAGTAATCTGCCATGCTTTGTGGGTTATAGCCCGCAGCATACATATACTGCATACCTATACGATCAGCTTCACGCTCTTGATTTCGACTGTACGTCAGTTGTTGATCCATTAACGCAGCTTGAGAACCCATCATCACCGCAGCCCCAGCATTGCCGTCTGCCTGTGAAGCCACCAAAGCCCCAACAATAATACCCGCTAAAGCCAATAGACTCTGCCCTTTAAATGCATCTTGGGAACGACTGTAATGTCGTTGTGTAACATGCGCAATTTCATGTGCCATCACCCCTGCAATTTCATCCATATTGCGCGCAGAAGTAATCATGCCTGTATTTAAAGCAAATAAGCCCCCAGGCACAGCAAAAGCATTAATTTGAGCATCATTAACCAGAACCAAACCAATGGGCTGCCCCAACTGAGTTTGACTTAAAATATTTGAAAATACTGATAAAAGCTGGTCTTCAAGCCACGTATTATGCGCAATAGGTAATTGATGCTGCACTTCACGATAGACTTTTTCACCAATCATTTTTTCATTTTGGCGATCAATTAAGCCTATCCCACTTCCAATTTCGGGAACATTAAACTGAGGAGAAGATGAAAAGTGCGCTGTATCAGCCCATGCGATATGAGCCATTGCACACAAACTACCAATGACGAAAAACCGTTTCAATGTTACATCTCAAAATATTATTCGTTCTGAACAGACTATAACATTGAAACAACTTATGATTTGCAATGATGTGTTATCAATATTTTAAAAGTCAGGATTCACCAAATAGCGTGGTTGACGTCCATCTAAAGCATCGACTAAATTACGATAAGCAAGCTCAGCCATTTTCTTCCGCGTCTCTGCTGTTGCAGAACCTACATGTGGCAATGTCACCACATTGTCTAACTGAAACAGTTCAGACGTTTGAAGTGGTTCTTTCTCGTAAACATCCAAACCCGCAGCAAAAAATTTATGATCTTTCAATGCTTGAATTAATGCTTGCTCATCAATCACTGAACCACGCGCGATATTCACAAACACCGCATGCGATTGCATTAAATCAAACTGCTCGGTAGAAAGTAAGGCTTTTGATTCAGCATTCAGATCAACTGCAACCACCACAAAATCCGACTCTTGCAACAGTTGCTCTAAAGAACGGTATTGTGCATTGAGTGGCTGTGCCATTTCTAATTTTTCGCGACGATTATGGTACAAAATATTCATATTAAAGCCATATAAACCACGACGAGCGATTGCTGCTCCAATATTACCTAAACCAATAATTCCTAAAGTTTTCCCATGAATGTCTTGACCAAACTGCGCTTGTGATACTGTACGCTTCCATTCACCACTTTTAGTCCAATGGTCTAAATATGGTACTTTACGTGCTGCACTCATGAGCAAGGTAAATGCCAAATCGGCGGTAGTTTCTGTTAATACATGTGGTGTATGACTTAACCAAATATTTTTTTGATTCAGATAATCTACATCGTAGTTATCATAACCAACACTAACACTTGAAATAATCTTGAGCTGTTGCGCTGTCGCCAAATTACTTTGATTGAGCAATCGACCCGCACCAATCATACCGTCCGCATCTTGAACATGCTGTTGAATTTGTTGATTCACATCACCCTGTTTAGGGTCTATAACCACAACATGGTATTGTGCTTTTAAGCGAGTTAAGATTTCAGGGTCAATTTGGCTAAAAACAACAACTTTTTTATTCATCAGTCATCCGTGTATTGAGTGATTTTTGCGTAAACTGCCACAAACGTTTTTTCAAAATTGGCTGATCAAGCATTTCTTGCAAACTCGCCAATTGATGCAGATCTACTTGTTGTAAATGAGGTATCTCTCCCAATGCAATCAGATCTTTGTCTACCCCCATACCATCAATAAATCCCTGAACATAACTGGATGCTCCACGGCCATCTTGCATTTCAGCTAACGGAAATGGCCATTTCAACTCATGATATTCGGTGGGTATGGCACGTTGTATATTTAACCATAATTCTACTTGCGACTCGCTTAAAGTAGAAGCATCTACCACAATCAAGCATGATGCTGAACTGATCGCCTGCAACTCAAATGCCTCAATCTGAATCGCAGCTTGAGGAACAGCTTCTAACGGTTCAATTGAGACAACCTGAGTATTTTGATGGCGACTTTCTTTTTCAGTTTCAACAAACTGAGTTAATGTCGAATCAATTTCACGAATATCTGGTGGACTAAAAGCTGGGACCTCAATCTGGTTTTGAGGCAGTTCTACCATTACTTCTGGTAAAGCCTGATCACGCCACAAAGAAGATGGCTGAGTTTGCTGCACGCGAACGCTATGATTAGGAATCCAGATATCGATTCCCATCGTTGCCAATATATCTCGCTGATGCCCCATCATGCCTGTGTTCAACATTTCAATCTTTAGCGCTATTCTAACGACATTCGCATCATTTTGCTGTGCTTTATTAAAGCGCTCACCAATATCTATCAGATCTGCACTTATATCCCAATCACATAATCATTAAACTATTTTTCTTTTGCATTTGCTCAACGATTTCTGCAGTTTCAAAGCCAAAACGCCAATATAATAATTCTAAAACATCCAATTCATCTTGGGTAATAATACGATCATTCCAAAGACATAATTCTGCTATTCCCAAAATAATTAGGCGATCACGCAAAAGCAATCCCGAAATATCATGCACGATTTCTGCAAGATCAATCGGCTCATCAGATATTTCTTCGTAGATATCAAGCTCATCTACCGTCAGGATTTTTTTTAATATACGCTCACGAACAGTAAGCTGGTTATCACTATTAATCTGCTGCACGTGCAGCAAGGCATCAATCAAACGAACAATTTGCGGCTTCACTTCATCTAAAGCTGTTGGAGTATGCGCAGGCAATAAGTTTAGTTCATATTTTACCCGCTCAAGTAATAATGCATCTAATAGTCCAATCTCGCCATCTTCTTGAATAATGAGTGCCAACTTAGTGACAAATTGACGAGCAATAGTCGCTGGCATTCCACCAATATTAGCACATGCTTCATGAAAAATAGATAAATGCACACGTCCATCCAAATGAAGCAATGCTTCAATAATTGCACGGCTGACTTCTGCTTCGGCTGGAATAAACTCGCGATATTGACGAATCATGAGAATCGCAACCATCACCTCACGTGAGCCTGTCGCTGTTTGTAACGCTCGCTCAATCAACTCTGGACGCTGCATAGAGCTCCGCACTTCGGGATTCAACGGCTTGATTGCATCTTTAATAGCGAAACTAATGGGAGATAAACGCAAGAGAGGCAAAGGCTGAGGTGAACTCCAAGGCGTATGGTATTCAGCATTAGTTTCTTCTAACGGGCGAAACAAACCAAATAAGGGCTGATTTTTTAATCTTTTTAGATTTTCTAGCTGTAAATCCTGCACCAACCCAGGATTCATTTCATAAATCCGCTGCTCAATACTTGGATGAATATTCATCCAACTTTGCGGACTTAGTGAATTAGCAAAACACATATGTGAAATTGATTCAGAATATTCACTATGAATTTGCGAGCCTGCATGATGAACATAAATACGTAAAAGCGTCTGGATATTGGCGCTATTTTGAATCAGTCGCTTGGTTTTCAAATCATTTCTAAAGGTACGACTACCTAAAGTTAAATACTTAATAAATCGTGTGATTAAGACACCCAAACTTCCTGCCAACCAAATGACACCACCCAATGCCACTAAAATAGTTTCGAACTTCTGGGGTTGATTATATCCACGACGACTAAAGCCTAATTTCGCAACCTTACTCCCCCACTGACTAAAAGTGGTTAAGCCACTGTATAAAATTTTTAGACGGGTGTTGTCCGCAGTTTCCCCAGATAAAATTTGATTAAACTCATGGCTTAACAAACCAAATAACTCAGATTCATCTAAGTTTTGTAAAGCCCCCCAAGTCAGAATAATCGCGATATCACGAGGCAAAAAGCCTGCTGTAAGTGCATTCACCCCAACTTCATCAGGCAACACATATACAGCTGGTGTATCAATAAGGAAACGCTCAGAAAGTTGCTCTGTAATCTTTAGTGCAATAAATTCTTCTGGAGTGCTTTCTATCAGACTCAGTCTTCTTGCACGTAATTGTTTTGCCAGCGAGTGTCCACCTGAACGAAACACATAAAATTCATACAGAATAGACGAGCCAATAATCAGTAACAGTAAAATAATGACGTAGGGACTAAGCTGATGCCAAAAAATAGATTGTGATTGATCAAAATAATAAACCAAAAGCCCCAAAACAGTATTGAGAATAAACATAGTCAAAAGAACAGCCAAAGCACAAATACTGGCAGTCCACATCATATTTTTATTTTTGATCAAAAAGCCACCTATTTCTTTCAATGTAAAATTCCTTTATTACATTGTAATTCAGCCACATCATAAATGAAAAAGGCGGGAAATACCCACCTTTTTCATGCAAAATCATTGAAAATTATTGCTCGGTCACACCTGTTAAATCAACAGATGCAGCATCAATATTCACATCAATATAGCCATCTTTCGATTTCTTAGCTGTATCGCTACGCTTTTGCTCCAATTCATCTAAATATGCTGCATCAATACCACCAGCCACATAAACACCATCAAATACAGAGCAATCAAAGTCTTGTAAATCAGGAACCTTACTGGTGCGAACCGCAGCTTTTAAATCTTCCAAATCTTGGAAAATTAAACGATCAGCTTCAATAATCTCACGAATTTCTTCGACACTACGCTCTGATGCAATCAGCTCTTGTTTCGCCGGCATATCAATGCCGTACACGTTTGGATATTTCACCATTGGTGCCGCAGAAGCAAAGAATACTTTTTTTGCACCAGCATCACGCGCCATTTGGATGATTTCATTACACGTTGTACCACGTACAATCGAGTCATCCACCAGCAATACATTTTTATCTTTAAACTCAAGTTCTACAGGGTTCAATTTTTGACGAACTGATTTTTTACGCTGTTGTTGACCTGGCATAATGAAGGTACGACCGATATATCGGTTCTTCATAAAACCTTCACGGAATTTTACACCAAGAGTATTCGCCAACTCTAATGCTGAAGTACGTGATGTATCAGGAATTGGAATCACCACATCAATGTCGTGCTCCTCACCCCATTCGCTAAGAATTTTGTGTGCTAACTTCTCACCCATTTTTAAGCGAGCTTTATACACTGAAATACCATCAATAGTTGCATCTGGACGTGCAAAGTACACATATTCAAAAATACATGGGCGATATTGTGGGGTTTCCGCACATTGCTGTGTAAAAATTTCGCCATCAGCATTAATGAAAATTGCCTCACCCGGCACAATATCACGCTCAACTTTAAAACCAAGCGCAGTAATTGCTACAGATTCAGAAGCAATAATATATTCTTTCTCGCCCGTTTCTGTTAAACGTGAACCGTAAATGAGTGGTCGAATACCATTTGGATCACGGAAACCAACCAAACCCTGACCCGTAATCATGGCAACAACACCATAAGCACCTTTACAACGCTCATGAACACGTGAAACCACATGGAAAATATCTTCTGGCGTCGGCTCTAACTTACTGCGCTTTTGCAATTCATGCGCAAAAACATTCAGTAAAACTTCCGAATCCGAATCAGTATTCATATGACGCAAATCTGTTTTAAACAAATCGTCATGAATTTCTTCGGCATTGGTCAAATTACCATTGTGCGCCAAAGTAATACCATAAGGAGAGTTTACATAGAATGGCTGCGCTTCTGCACTGCTTGAAGAACCCGCAGTTGGATAACGCACATGACCGATACCATAATTACCAAGCAAAGCTCGCATATGGCGAGTATGGAAAACATCACGTACCATGCCGTTGTCTTTACGAAGAAATAAACGTCCTTCATGGCAAGTTACGATCCCAGCAGCATCTTGTCCACGATGTTGTAACATCGTTAATGCATCAAACAACATTTGGTTAACGGGTGATTTACCAGCTATACCAACAACTCCACACATAGCAACCTCGCAGACAAGCTAGGATTAATAAAAAGGATTATTTGTTGAATTGCCTGAACGCGAATGATCTTTTGGCGCTGGTTCAGACAAAGAGTGAGAAGATTTCTGAGCATCTTCCGACTGAATATGTTCAAGCGCTTCGTGCGCTGCATCTTTAGACAACTGGGCAGCCCAAGGCGCATAAGGCAATAAAGATTGAACCATTTTGGATTGCTTCCAATGTGGAGAGCTTTCCACCCATGGACTTAAACCTTGCATTGTAATTAAAACCACCATCAGTCCTTTGAGTGTGCCAAATGCACCACCCGCAAGACGATTAAACGGACCTAACTTCAGGGTACTTAAAACACTATTCAACAGTGCTGTTGCGAGCCAAGTTAGAACAACAATGAGCAACACAATAAAGGCAAACGCTGCAATTTTCTGAACCACTGGATCTTGACTGAGAGCACCCATTGAAGGAGCGATGATAGCGGCATATTTTGCACCGACAATCAGTGCAAAAATCCAACCCACCAAGTTCGCAAAGGCTTTAACAAATCCTTGTCGCAAACCGTTTAGCCCTCCAATGAGCAAAATGATCAGTATGAAGATATCAATGGTATTCATTTTGCAAGCATAGCATCAACACAATCTTTAACCAGTTTAGGTCCAGTATATATAAGGCCACTATACACCTGTACAAGTGTTGCGCCTGCATTTTGTTTTACTAGTGCTTGTTCGCCTGCCAAAATTCCACCCACACCAATCAATGGCACTTGACCATTTAACGCTTGAGCAAACGCAGATAGACATGCCGTACTCTTCTCAAATACAGGCGCACCAGACAATCCACCAGCCTCATCACCTTGTGGTAAATTTTCTACGCCTTCACGAGATAAAGTCGTATTCGTGACAATTAGCCCATCAATTTTATTCGTAATTAATTGTTGCGAAATGAAGCTAATATCTTCAGGTGTTAAATCTGGCGCAACTTTCAATACTAAAGGCACATAATGCTGATGCTCATCGGCCAACTCAAGTTGACGTTTCTTCAAAGTCACCAACAAGTCAGTCAGCGCATCACCACTTTGTAAACTACGTAGGTTTTTAGTGTTCGGAGAGGAAATATTTACGGTGATATAAGACGCGTAGTTATAGACTTTTTCTAAGCAAATGAGATAGTCGTCAACTGCATTTTCGACAGGTGTATCAGCATTTTTACCAATGTTAATTCCTAACACACCTTTAAATTTAGATGCTTTTACGTTTTCAATTAGTTGATCTACACCATCATTATTAAAACCCATACGGTTAATAATGGCTTGTGCTTGCGGCAAACGGAAAAGACGAGGTTTGGGGTTACCTGCTTGTGGACGCGGAGTGATCGTTCCAATTTCAATAAAACCAAAGCCGAGAGCAGCCAAGGCATCAATATAAGCACCATTTTTATCTAAACCTGCCGCTAAACCAACAGGGTTTGGAAATTCAATACCCATACAAGTCACAGGCTTTGCTGCAACATGTTGGCGCATCATTCCCATCGCATGGGCTGATTTCAGCAAGGACAATGTTAGCTCATGTGCACGCTCTGGTGCTAAAGAAAACAACAAAGGGCGGGCTAGAGAATACAACATATCTAGAAAAGTCTACTGCTTTTTAGGTCGGTATATTATAGGCGTAGCCCACCAAAAACGCCATGCTTGGCAACTGTTTATTTTGACCTATTATTGTAGTGTCGCTGTTAATTTAATCTGTCCAGCATTAGACTGAAGTTCCATTTTTTCAATGCTTAAACCCATCTGGGCTAATTGAGTGAGAAAATTCGCCAGAATAGAATAATTTGCATGACTCACAACAACTTGAATTTGCTCCCCTACTTGTTGTGAAGCAACCCCCAATCCTTGTTGTTGCGCAGCACGCTGTACTTTTTCAGCTGCGCTGAGTTGCACATCCCCTGCCGGCTTCATGGTGACCGCATTACTTTGCATCCACACCACTAAATCTTTCAACTCGCTCACCCTTTGCTGTTGATATTCTGCTGCTTTATGCATATACCATAAAGCAGATCCCACCGCTGCAACCAGTACAAAGACCATAGTAAAAATGACCATGACGCGCTCGCGAACAGACAAACGCTCTAGATATTGTGTGAATTGCTCAACCCAACCATCTAATCTATTTTGAAATTTTTCTATTGTACTCATTATTGTATTTTCACCGAACCAATTACCCCAGAACCATTTGGCTGAATATTACCAAGCTCCACTTTAAAGCCTTGTTGATTCAATTGCTGTGTCAAATTTTGCAATACTACCGATGAATTGGCTTTTAAATCTAAATTAAGAACTGATGCATCATACGAGACACGATCCGCAATAATTTTATTCTGCATCAATACTGGACCAACACGACTCAATAATTGTAGTCCTGCGTTTTGCCCCATTTGATTGGTCCGCATCTGAAACTCAAATTGACTTTTCAGCGTCTGCTCAGTTACTGGATAATTTTGTCCAAACCAATATTTAAATTGCGATACTGCTTGCAGTGCTGTTTCATCAGCCACCTTTTTATTTTTATACCAGCGACTTGCATCGTAACCAAATTGAACAATTAAAATTGCAAATAAAACAGCTGCACAAGCTTTCCAATAACCAGAAATTTTTGCTTCCGATTTCAACTTTGGTAAAACATTAAAAGGATGTTGTTTCGGCTTTTTCAGTTCCGTGAAGTGATATTGAAATCCATGAATCTGATCTTGCGTTACACGAGCCTGCAAACTATTTAGTTGTGCTGTATTTAAATTAGAGACGGTATAAAGTCGCGACACCTCTTGATAATCTAAATAAAGTGGCAAGTCATCAATAGAACACCCCATCCATTCACTTTCTCTTGCCAATAAACGTCCATGCAAATCCAACAAAACTGTTTCATCTGCCTGTTGGGGTGGTGGTGCTGCATAAAAGTCAGGAAGAAGTGCAGTAATTTTTGTAGGTAATAAGGAAAGCGAATGCTGCCATGTTTCTACCAAATGCTGAGAAACGCCCAACAATGTGAGTTGATCTGGATTTTGAAAATGATACAAGATTTTCATACTATCGACAGGGAATACAATATATTCCTCTAACAGATACTTAATACCTTCTTGCCCCAGTTGTTTATAATTTGCCTTACTCAACTGCTGTTGTAACATTTGCACATGGCGGCTTGGAAAAAAAACAGTCGCTTCTTGAGCAGCAAAAGGCTGCAAATCTTGAATCAACTGTTCCAAACTCAAAGCGCTTTGCCAGAATTCCCCTTGCGACCATTGCCATGCCTCATTGGCTTCTGGCATCCATATATACAACATTTATTTTTATCTGCCGTTTAGAATAATTTAAGCTTGAGGAATAAAGCGATTTTGAACCGTTGATAAACCTGCTGCAATCACACTTTGATCATAACAGCGGGCTTCTGCCAACGAAAAAGGATGAAAAGGCTCGGCCGTCAACAATTCTTCTATATGTGCCACAACATTCATATGGCAAACCACAACAATTGACTCATAAGGCAAATGCGACAACCATTCTACTGCTACACGCGCATCATCATCTGGTTTAATTGCATTACAAAGTAATACTGGCACACCTTTAAAATGCGTTTGGATATGCGCCAAAGTTTCTTGTGCCCTTAATAATGGACTCACAATAAAAATATCAGGTTGCACAACATCTTTTAAATAATCTGCTGTTTCTTGTGCCTGTAAATGACCACGTGCAGTAAGTGGTCTTTTCATATCATTACCGTCAATTGCTGGCGCGGCTTCGCCATGACGAACCAATGTAAGTAACATAAAATTTCCTTATTATTTCAGAACACTCAGCAGCATGATCAAATTAAAATTCTGCAGGCGTCTAATTTTCAAGTATATACAAGATTTATGACAATTCTAACGCGTTCAATTCATCAAACTTCATGGTGAGGCAGTACGAATTCTACATCACTACGGTGACCATTCTTCATTAATGAAACTGCAATAGATAAGGGCGGAGCACCTTCAAAAATAACATCATACAATGCACAGGTAATTGGCATATAGACATCCAACTCTTGCGCTCGTGCGCGAACTTGAACAACTGTATTAATCCCTTCTGCGGTTTGTCCTAATTCCTTGGTAGCTTGCTCCAAGCTTTTTCCCTTTCCTAAAGCATAGCCAATCTGATAGTTACGACTCAGTGGGCTATTACAAGTTGCAAATAAATCACCGACCCCAGACAACCCCAAGAAAGTTAATGGATTCGCACCTAACTTCACTGCAAAGCGACTCATTTCAGCCAAAGCGCGAGTTAAAATCATACTTTTGGTATTTTCACCTACATTATAAGCAGCCGCCATCCCCATTGCGACTGCATAAATATTCTTAAGTGCACCACCTAACTCTACTCCATGCACATCATCACTAGCAAATACACGAAATAAGGCGCTGTGTAAGGCTTGCTGTACAGCATAGCGTACTAATTCAGAGTCACTCGCAATAACGGTACCCGCAGGTTGTCCTGCAACTATCTCTTTTGCCAAGTTTGGACCTGAAAGCACACCAAAAGGAATTTCTGGTAATTCTTGCTGAATAATATCGCTCATAAAGCAAAATGTTTTCGCTTCAATCCCTTTAGTTAAAGACACCACAGCTTGTGAGCTAATAAATGGACGAATCTGCTTAAGCACATCGCGGAATGAATGACTTGGAATGGCAACCAAAATAATATCGCGATCACGTACCGCTTTTTCTAAATCTGAAACAGCAACCAAATTTTGTTCTAATTGAAAATCTGGTAAATAACGTTGATTTACGTGAGTACGGTTAATTTCTTCAGCAATCGCTTCATCACGAATCCAGATCATGGTATCGCAACCATTCCGCACAGCCGTATTGGCCATTGCTGTTCCGAAACTACCCCCACCCAATACCGTGACACGTAAAGCAGTTTTGCGGTCAATATTTACAGGTTCTACCAAATCACTAAAGTTTAATTCAGACATTTATTTTTATATCCCAAAATGGATCTAACTTATTTATTCCAAGTACTTACATAGTCGGCAGTATTTATTTCAGCCCGGGCAGGAATTGCCTTTGCTGCTGTACCGACATAAATAATCCCTGAAATAAGATCATGCTCCGTTAAGCCCAAGGCCTGTTTTAATAATTTTGATTCAATAACCGCACCACTTCGCCACATGGTCGAAAAACCTTGCGCTTGTAAAGATAGTAAAAAGTTTTGAATTGCTGCACCTGTACTTAAAGTTTGCTCAAAATTAGGAACTTTTATATGTTCTTGAAACTTGGTTAGCGCGAGTACCAGCAAAGGTGCGCGAAATGGATGATTCTTAACTCGATTAAGTTGAATTTGATCTTGCTCGCCCAAGTCTGCTAATGCTTGAGACAATAATTGCCCAAATGCTTCACGTTGCTCTGACTCTATCACTACAAATCTTGTAGGCTTTAAACGATGATGGTCAGGTGCTGTTAATGCTGCCTGAAATGCCAACTCCAATTGCGCTGCATTAGGCGCAGGCTCAACAAGATGTCCAATTGACTGACGTTGATGAATATTTTGATGAACAAGGTCAACTGTTAAATCCGTCATTGATTCAAAGATCTATACATAAATACTTCAGCAAGAGTATCACAATATTTTCATATTACTCTAGCCAACTGAATAAATTGTCACTTCAAAAACTCTTTTCACATTGCAATAAAATAAAACTGCATTTTTTATACAGCATCCGCAGCATGATCATGAAACCATTGCCTCAGAGGTTTCTTATAATGGATGGGGAAAATATGAATAAAATTTTAACTTTAGGCACAACTGCATTATTCACTATTTTATTAACTGCATGTGCATCCACACCCACCTCTTCTACGGTAATTCAAAAAGAAAACAATCAATTTGAAGTTACAGGACTAGGTAAAACCAATATTATCGCTAAAAACAATGCGATTGAAGCTGCAAACAAGACGTGTAAAAACTCAACGCTTATCGTCGTTAGTGAAAAGACTGAATACAATGGTGCCTTAAAAGGTGTTTTTGATGAAAAAACTGGGCAAATGATTCAATCGGCTGCGGATGTGATCGGCAGTATTGCAGGTACCAATACAAGTATTGCCAAAGATACAGATTATCAGACTGTTTTGACTTTTTATTGCAAAGCAAAATAACACCGTCCAATTCAACGTCTAAATAGAATAAAAAAGGGTTAGCTTTAATGCCAACCCTTTTTTAGATTCAATATGGAATTAACAATACCCTTCCAAACGGGTTAATGGTAACTTCTGACCAATTGCTTTTTCAATTTCAGGTAAATGGAATGCATCATCTTCAGAAAGGAAGCTGATACTCACCCCACGCGTACCCGCACGTCCTGTACGTCCAATACGATGTACGTAATCATCAGACTGTTCTGGTAAAGTAAAATTAACTACGTGTGACACACCATCTACATGGATACCACGCCCTGCAACGTCTGTTGCAATCATAATATTATGCTGACCATTCTTAAACTGGTCTAACATTTTCAGACGTTTGTCTTGAGCAATTTCGCCCGATAACATCACTACTTTATAACCATCGCGTTTTAAGGTGTCGTATAACTTACGAACTTGATCACGACGGTTGGCAAAAATCATGACTTTTTCAATCGGCTCGTCATGTAAAATGTCTTGTAGCAATTTATATTTATCAGACTTTGCAACCATATACACACGTTGTTCAACATCTGCATTAGTTTTCTTTTCAGGTTCGATTTCTACCGTCACTGGCTCAAATAACCATTGTTGAGCCAAGTTGAGAACATCATAACTAAATGTTGCAGAGAACATGAGGGTTTGACGCTGTTCTTTACGTGGTGAATAACGCACAATTCGCTTAACTGAAGGAATGAAGCCCATATCCAATAAACGGTCTGCCTCATCAATCACCAAAAATTCTATTTGATCTAACCAGACTTCTTTTTGCTCTACAAAATCAATCAATCGTCCTGGTGTAGCCACAATAATATCAACAGGTTTTTTGTCGAGTTGTGCTTTTTGTTTATCAAAATCCACACCACCCAGCAAAGTCACTAAATGTAGTTCAGTAAACTTAGTTAAATGTTTCGCATCACTTTCAATTTGTAAAGCCAATTCGCGTGTAGGTGCCAAAATTAATGCACGTGGTTCACCACGGAAACGCTGTTCCTTAATTGGATTATTAAGCAAATCATTGATGACACTGACTAAAAACGCAGCCGTTTTTCCTGTTCCAGTTTGTGCGCGACCAATCGCATCATGCCCAGCCAAAGTAAATTTAAGCACCTTTTGCTGGATTGGCGTCATTTCCTTAAACCCTAAAGCATCAATCGCTTGTTTAAGTTGCGGGTGTAAATTTAGGGTTTCAAAACCAGATGACATAAATACGTGCTCAAATTAATGAATATTGAAAAACAGGGTCATTATAAACAAAAAACGCCCCAATATACATTGAGGCGTTTCGAAGAATCTTTAGCGTATTAGTCTAAAGGTTGAACTTCTTCAGCTTGGAAGCCTTTTTGGCCTTTCACAACGCTGAATTCAACACGTTGGCCGTCACGAAGTGAACGGTGGCCTTCGCCTTGAATAGCACGGAAGTGAACGAATACATCGTCACCGCCATTGCGTTGAATAAAACCAAAACCTTTAGTGTCGTTGAACCATTTAACTACGCCTTGTTCACGAGCTGTCATAAGTTAATCCTCATTGTATTTAAAAGAAGGACCACCCGGTGTTGCAAACAGCAGAGCAAACAAGGTTTAAAAACATTTATTATTTCTAAGCTTGTAATCATTCTGTATAACTATTAACAAAATCCCGGTTACATCCATTTGTAGAGTATGGGTTTAAAACAATTTATAGTTGTGTTAAATCCTCAATACGGCATCGAGCTTAACATGGGTTTATGACAATTAATAGAATTTTTTTTACTTATTCCATATCAAATTTAGTATTTTTTTTTCGATACTTATTTATGACCAATATAAACATAAATATAGTTTTACTGTGATTTAAGTTGGGGTTTGGCATTAAATTTGCTAATATTTGGCGATGTATCCTGATATTTCTCACTTCATATGTCGAATCAAAGCGAATGTGACCTCATTATTGATGCAATGGGTAAACCTTGTCCAATGCCATTACTCATGTTGAAGCGTTCTTTAAAAAATTCGCCGCATGGTCGAGTCTTACTAAAGTCCTCCGACCCACATAGCCAAATTGATGTAACAAGGTATTGCCAAATGCATCAAATGACCTGTGTAGTGCAAAAAATTTCAGAGCATGAATACCATTACTTAATTGAATCTTAATTATTTTCAATTAAACTAAATGGTTTCAATTTGGCATAAAAAATTACATAACACTACCCAAATTTCCTTAATGTGTGAGCGTATTGGCATTAAGATGAAAGGTAGTGGAACATCAATGTCCAATTTTATTAAGGAGTACCTATGAGTGACAGCAGCAATCAATTGATGCCCCTGTCATTATCTGCACCAGGTGTAAACCTTGGGGCATATATTAGTACTGTCAATCAGATTCCAATTTTAACAGCCGAACAAGAAAAAGAGTTGGCTGAACGTTACTACTACGACCAAGACCTTGATGCAGCCAAAATGCTGGTAATGTCACATTTACGTTTTGTCGTACATATTGCACGTAGTTATGCAGGTTATGGATTGCCTCAAGGTGATCTTATTCAAGAAGGTAACTTAGGCTTAATGAAAGCCGTAAAACGTTTTGACCCCAATATGGGCGTACGTTTGGTCTCCTTTGCGGTGCATTGGATTAAGGCTGAAATCCATGAATACGTCATTCGTAACTGGCGTATTGTCAAAATTGCAACGACTAAAGCCCAACGTAAATTGTTTTTTAATTTACGCAGTCTAAAAAAATCAAGCAAAAAATTGACGCTTGAAGAAGCGCAATCGATTGCAAACGATTTAAACGTGACTCCAGAACAAGTTCTTGAGATGGAAGGTCGTTTAACTGCTTATGATGCTGCATTTGAAGCACAGGGCGATGATGACGATGAAGGTTCAACCCATGTCGCGCCTGCTTTATATCTAGAAGATAATCGTTACGATCCTGCTCGCTTAGTAGAAAGTGAAGATTACGAAGAACAAAGTACCTCTGCTTTACATGAAGCCATGGAGCAACTGGATGATCGTTCACGCAATATCTTACAACGTCGCTGGTTAGATGATGACAAGTCTACCTTGCACGAATTGGCTGCTGAATATAACGTCTCTGCTGAACGTATTCGTCAATTAGAAAAAAATGCGATGGAAAAAATTAAAGTCGCTATGTCATCCAATTAAGTTTTCTGTTTTTAAAAGGCACAATTTCAAATTGTGCCTTTTTTACATTAACGCTTTGACAATGTCACATTTCGCTTTTTTACCTCAGAGAGAATATGCTAAGGTTATGGGCAAATTTGTTCAGGTCATCACGACTTATGTGGATTGCAATCTCTGCACTTAATTTAGCAATTGCTGTCATGTTAGGCGCTTTTGGTGCACATGGTTTAAAAGCGCGTGCAACTGAGGCTCAATTGACTTGGTGGCACACTGCAACAGATTATTTTTTCTATCATGCCTTGGGCTTATTGGCGCTCGCCATTTTGGCAAAAGTCGTTCCCCAACTTCCTATTAGAATGAGTTTTACTCTTATTCAAATTGGAATTTTCTTCTTTTGCGGCTCATTGTATGTCATGGCTTTGGGATTACCTCGCGGCTTAGGTGCCATTACCCCTATTGGTGGTGCGCTCATGATTGCTGGATGGCTGATTCTGGCTTGGAATGCTTTCAAATACGCCAAATAAAGTCGCAATTTTTTGGGAATGAAACATGCAAATTTTTCTGAATGGTGAAGCAAAAGACACCACGTGCTGCAATCTTTTACAACTGGTTCAGGAATTAGAACTCGAAGGCAAACGCTTTGCAGTTGAACAAAATGAAATGATTATTTCTAAATCCAAACTCGAACAAACCCCAATTTGTGATCAAGATCGCATTGAAATTATTCACGCCGTTGGTGGCGGCTAATTCGGAGCTCCCATGGAAGACACCCCTCTTATTGTTGGTTCAAGAACCTTTAACTCACGCCTTTTGGTGGGTACAGGTAAATATAAAGATTTAAATGAAACTGATTTAGCCATTCAAGCCAGTGGTGCCGAAATTGTCACGGTGGCAATTCGTCGTGTGAATATTGGGCAACACCCTGATCAACCCAATTTACTTTCTGTGATTCCACCAGAAAAATATACCATTTTGCCGAATACAGCAGGCTGCTTTGATGCAAATAGTGCAATCCGTACTTGTATGTTGGCTCGTGAACTGTTAGATGGTCACAATCTGGTAAAACTGGAAGTTTTAGGGGATGAAAAAACTTTATATCCGAACATTACCGAAACCTTAAAAGCAGCACGCACACTGATTGATGATGGTTTCGAGATTATGGTATACACCTCGGATGATCCTATTGTCGCGCAAGAATTAGAAAGCATGGGTTGCGTTGCAATTATGCCTTTAGGCAGTTTGATTGGTTCTGGTTTAGGTATTTTAAACCCGCATACCATTTCAATTATTAAAGAAAACGCCAAAGTTCCAGTGTTGGTAGATGCTGGTGTAGGTACAGCCAGTGATGCTGCAATTGCAATGGAATTAGGTTGTGACGGCGTACTGATGAATACTGCGATTGCTGCTGCTCAAAATCCAATTTTAATGGCGTCTGCTATGAAAAAGGCAGTTGAAGCAGGACGTGAAGCATTCCTTGCAGGACGTATGCCACGTAAACGTATGGCAAATGCTAGTTCCCCTGAAACAGGTTATTTCTTTAAATAATACTGCACTTAAAATGGATTCTTCGGAATCCATTTTTTATACTTTCTATAATCTTTTTATAATAAAAGTTCAGAACATCATGCTAAAAAATATACTTGCTCTTACACTCGCAGCCTTAAGTTCCTCAGCATTCGCAGCTTCAGAAACTTCTGGTTATTCAAAGTTTGTGCCACAAGGTTGGAAAATTTTGAAAACAACCACTGGGGATTTGAACCGTGATGGTCAGAATGACACCATCTTGGTTATTGAAGAAAACAATCCAGAAAATGTGATCGCCAATGCTGGTTTAGGCAGTTCTGTACTCAATACCAACCCCAGAACACTGCTTGTTTTATTTAAGACCGCTTCAGGTTACCAATTAATAAGTAAAAATGAGCTATTGCCTAGTGAGAACGATGCCGAATCCCCTTGCCTTGCAGACCCATTAGAAGATGGCGGTATTACCATAACTAAAGGCTTGTTAAAAATAAGCCTACATTATTGGTTAAGCTGCGGTTCTTGGTATGTTACCAATAATAGCTATACCTTCCGTTATCAAAATAATAATTTCAATTTAATTGGTTTTGACAGTAATGATTTCCATCGTGCCTCAGGTGACATCACCGAAAAGAGCATTAATTTTTCTACTGGCAAAGTGAAAACTACCACAGGTAAAAATGAATTTGCAGACACTTCACAACCTGTGAAAGTTCAGTGGAGCAAACTTAAAAATAAATATCAGATTCAATTACAAGACATAGATTTTAGTGAATATGCTGAATATCAATAAAAAATGCCTCTTCACGAGGCATTTTTTAGACCAAACTTTTAGGCAATTATGGAATTAAGCCTTCATCACGCATCGCCATTTGTACAGACTGGCGCTCTGCGACTTTATGACGTATGCCAATAATGTTCTTATAAGGTGTTAAATCGTGCTCAATCGAATTTGACCAATTTGTTAGCACAAATAAATATGCATCTGCTGGCCCAAAATTATCATCGACCAAGTAGTCATGATCAGATTCAGCAATGGCGTTATCAATATAGGTCAATAAGCGATCAATTTCTGCATAAGCCTTGGTTTTAGCCTCTTCCGATAAAGGTCCACCAAAGAATACAGCATAGGCATCATGCAACTCAGAGTTGAGGTAGCCCAACCATTCCAGCACTTTGGCACGACCTAAACCTGATGGTGGAATTAAATCCTGCTTAGGATCATGCTGAGCAAGGAAAGGTAAAATTGCCACATTTTCAGTCAGAATTAACCCAGGATTAATTTCTAAGGCAGGAACATAACCTTTAGGGTTAATTGCATAATAATCTTCACCTTTTTCTGTTTTATGGGTTTTTAGGTCTACGCGAACCAGATCAAAATCGACATTAATTTCATTTAGAATAATATGAGATGCCAGTGAACATGCGCCTGGGGAATAATAAAGCTTCATATATAATCCTTGTTATCTAACTTTTCACTTTTTTAAATTGCTTCTGACAAACTTTCAAGCGATCAGACCTGTAAATTGCAAAAACGTAACCATTCTATAAAACATATAAAAACAATTACCTTTTGAATATTGTTCAATTTTTAATTTTTTTCAAGTTAATCCTGTGTGCTTTTTTATTGCTAGATGTTTTAACATACACATCCTTTAAATTTTATGAAATGCCATAATGATTAACCTTAAAAAATCAGAATGGTTATCCAATATTCGTACTGATGTACTTGCAGGGATTGTGGTTGGTTTAGCCTTGATTCCTGAATCTATCGCCTTTTCTGCTATTGCCGGTGTTGATCCTCAGGTTGGTTTATATGCTTCGTTCTGTATAGCCGTGAGTATTGCCTTTTTTGGTGGACGCCCCGCCATGATTTCTGCGGCAACAGGTGCAATGGCATTGCTGATGATTACCTTGGTCAAAGATCATGGGTTACAGTATTTATTTGCGACCACCATTTTGACAGGTTGTATTCAGATTATTGCTGGCTATTTTAAAGTCGCAAAATTGATGCGCTTTGTCTCTCAATCTGTGGTCTATGGTTTCGTAAATGCATTAGCCATTTTAATTTTTGTCGCACAGATTCCTGAAATACAACGCATGGACTTTATAGGCTATAGCTTTGTGGCTTTAGGTTTAGCTATTGTTTATCTATTTCCATATATCCCCAAGATTGGGAAATTACTGCCTGCACCGTTAATCTGTATTATTTTACTGAGCTTAGTCGCGCTATTATTTGGTGCAGATATGCGAACTGTCAGTGATTTAGGTCAATTTCCAGATACGTTGCCTGTCTTTTTGATTCCAGATATTCCACTGAATCTTGAAACCTTAAAAATCATTTTTCCTTACGCAATAACCTTGGCCACAGTTGGCTTACTCGAAACCATGATGACCACCACCATTGTAAATGAAGTGACAGGAACTGAAGGTGATCGTCATCAAGAATGTCGCGGACAAGGACTTGCCAATATTATTAGCGGCTTTATGGGTGGTATGGCAGGTTGCGCCATGATTGGTCAATCCATCATCAATGTGAGTTCTGGTGCTCGTACACGACTTTCTACCTTGGTGGCTGGTGTATTCTTGCTCTGTCTGGTTGTTTTTTTAAAAGGTTGGCTGGCTTATATTCCAATGGCGGCACTGGTTGCGATTATGATTATGGTGTCCTTTACCACCTTTAACTGGGACTCAGTCAAACAATTTAGTAAACATCCGAAACAAAGCAACATCGTGATGCTCAGTGTAGTGCTCATTGTTTTAGCAACGCACAATTTGGCTTTAGGAGTCTTTGTTGGCGTCTGCCTTTCTGCGCTCTTTCTTGTAAATAAATTGGAAAGTGAGGTGAAAGTTACATCTAAATTGATTAACGCTGAAACTTTGCAATATCAAGTTTCAGGGCAGATTTTCTTTAGTAGTGCCGAAAAATTCTATCAATTCTTTGATTTCACAACTTCAGCCAAACATGTGATTCTAGATCTGAGCCATGCTCATGTCTGGGACATTACTTCGGTGAATATGTTAAATACTGTGGTACAAAAATTTCGAGATCAAGGCATTGAAATTGAAGTCCTCGGTTTAAATGAAGCCAGTAGTACGTTGATTGACCGCTATAATCCACTTTGATGTTTCTATCTCACTAAAGAGCTGTTTATTCAGCTCTTTTTATTCGCCCTTCAAATCACCTATAGATTTCATTCAATAAATGAACTTTATAATTCGATAAAAGTCGAAAAAAAGAGATTTGAAAAACTCAAAAACAATTTAATTGCCGAAATAACGGTAAATAATTTGACTTGCTAGTCTTAGGATTTAAAATACCGCTTTCGAATTTTTACATTTGCCGAAGTTATGTCAACCGATCTATTAGAACCGCAAGTCGTCGAGCTAGACAACTTGAATGAGCATCGTGAAATTGTGACTTTTATGCGTCGCTCTTCTCCGCTGAATACTTCTCAACGTACTGCGCTTGAACAATATGGTCACTTAATTTTGGAATATCCAGTTGGTGATTTACGTCAACATTTTGAACACCCTGAACGCCCATTAACTGTTGAAATTGGTTTTGGTATGGGACGTTCACTGGTGCTTATGGCAAAAGCCAATCCTGAACGAAACTTTGTCGGGATTGAAGTCCATGTTCCAGGTATTGCTCAATGTGTATATGAGGCTGGCATGGCGGGTTTAACCAACCTCCGTCTTTTAGATGCCGATGCAATTCAAGTGTTGCGTGAAATGCCAGACAACAGCATTAACGCTGTGCAACTTTACTTTCCAGACCCATGGCAGAAAAAACGTCATTTCAAACGTCGTTTCGTGTCACATGACCGTATGCCACTGGTTGAACAGAAGTTAGAAATGGGTGGAACATTCCACGCAGCAACGGACTGGGAACCGTATGCAGAATGGATGCTTGATGTGCTCGACAACCGTCCAAATCTTGAGAATATGGCAGGTAAAGGCAACAGCTACCCACGTCCTGACTGGCGTCCACAGACTAAGTTTGAACGTCGAGGACTGGAAGAAGGTCATAAAATTAACGACTTCTTATTTAAGAAAATTAAATAAGTTTTGTGTTTTAAAAAATAGGGCTTAGTGCCCTATTTTTTTATTCTGAAATGATTAAAACACATGCCGAATTTCAACTGTCGGATCATGTGCATCTAAGCGTTTTGCCAAAATATGTAAACGTCGTGTCGGTACTGCGGGGAATAAATGATGCTCCACATGATAAAACATGTTGTAGGTCACTACGCGTTTGAACTCATTACGTACTGTACGTGCCATATAAATATGATCTTCTGTATCATGATGCACCGTCCATACCGCAAAAAAAGCCGTCATACATTGCCCAATCAACATTGCGCTGACATGGTATTTTAAGACACCGATATCCAAAATGATAAAAACCAAAAACAGCACGATCAGATTGGCAACAAGCTCAGCAGACATCCACTTTTTCTGCGTCTTACTTCCAACCTCGAATGCTTTTTTATGCAACATCAACGGAAAAATAGGGCCAAATAACAAAGCCTGCCACCACTTCATGGTTGCACTTTTTGCTTCAATATCCTCTTCTTGCATACAGTGATGATGGTGTCGAAGATGATTAATTTGTACCGCATGCATTGAACCAAGCATAATAATACTTAAGACAAACATGACCCAATGTGTCGCGGGGCGGCTAATCCCTAAAGCGAAATGAAAGGCATTATGCACTTGTCTAAGCCCTGTTAAGAAAAACATAAACGAGCAAAACAGTGCCAAAAGATACCACTGAAAACCTGCGAAAATGAATGAGACCAGTAACCATGGTAAAGAAATGAGTAACTCACTGATGACATCAGTACGGCCTAACTGCACAAGATCTTTCCACTGCACCTGTTCTAATAGTAAATGTGAACGCATACACCCTCTAATTGTTTGTATTTATTTTCAGAAGCACTCTACCGAATCCTAATGCATAAAAAAAGCCACTTTTTCAGCGGCTTTACTTGTTTTTATTACAGGTACACGAGTTATTCATCCTTCAATTAACTGTGTCGCTGCATAATTTGCTGACTCATTAAGGTATAAACCTCTGCTAAATCAGGTCGTTTTAAATCTGCTAATATTGACTGATGCATCTGTAAAATATTCACATCACCGCGTACCGCAGGTCCGGTTTGCATCATTTTCGGATCATTTTGGGTGGCTTTCGCTGCTGTTTCTAAGATCAGCGGATATAACAAACTAAAATCAACTTGCGTCTGATCGACAATTTGCTTGCTCATATCGTAACAGTAATTGGCAAAATTACAGGCAAATACCGCAGCCAAATGCAAACTTAAACGTTGCTGTGAACTATAAGCATAGACACGCTGGCTCAACTGTTGAGCCAAATCCAATAGCTGTTTTTGATGGTTTTCATTTGCAGCTTCAATAAATAATGGGGTTTGTTTCCAATCTACCTCTCGCTCTAAACTGAAGGTCTGTAAAGGATAAAATACGCCCGAATTTGAATGCTGTTGCTGTAGGATTTGCAGATCAGTACTACCTGAAGTATGTACGATCAGAACCTCTGGCAACAACGGTGCAACTTCAGCGATGACGGCAGCAATAGATTGATCGCTGACAGTAAGAATGAGCAAATCAATTTCTGAAGATAAGTCGGTTAATGAGGGACATGCTTGTGCTGCCACCAGCTCTGCCAAATGTTGTGACTTTTCCCAAGTTCGACTATATATTTGTACAATTTGATGGTGTTGCTTTAAAGCAAATGCCAAATGGTGGGCAACACGTCCAGCACCAATAAAACTAATTCGCATGTCTACACTGACTCTCTATTTCTGCGCTAAGCATGCCAATAAAAAAAGGACGAATCAATTCGTCCTTTTCATTTCAAGCAACTTTCTGATTAATTAAAGACATTGTTTAAATAAACAATACGCTCCGACGTTTTTTGATTAAAACATTTGGTGTATTGCATGTCCTGATTTTGTGCTCTCATTTGCTCATCCCAATAGTTGTAATGCTGTTGGTAAGTTTCACGATCTTTTTCAGCAATATTATGAATGCTCGTTTGTGCAAGCACTTTACAGTCTACATCACGCTTTTCAAACCAATCTGACTGGTCCTGTTGTAATTGTGCTTTTTGCTCACTACTAAAACGATCCCATGTTTGATTCAAACGATCTACCACTTTTGCCTGATCAGCATTGAGCTCTTTCTGACGGATATCCATAGATTTCTGAGCGAGTTCTTGTTGCGCAGCTTCTTCTTGGGCATTGGCTTCTTGACTATCCGCAATACCTTTATTCTCTTCTTCATAAGCAGCAAGTTGTACTGCTTTTTCGGTGATATAAACGAGTCCATCTAACACTTTATTTTCTTTTGGTAGCTGGAGTTGAATACCTTCTTTATCCGTTTTAATCAGTTGATAATTAAATGATCCTTTGAGTTGATCATTTTGCATCGTTAAACCATATACTTCACTTTCAATATAGTCTTTAAGCGTCTCTGCTTCTCGTTCACACTCTTCGCAATATTCTGCCTCAAAAGCATTTTCAGCACGTTTCTGTAAACCTTTCGGCATTTTCACGACCAACTCGCTACGACATTCCAGTTGTTTGGCCGTCTCAGGTTGTTCCGTTACTGTTGTAATACTTTTGACTTCAAATTTAATATTCTGCGTGATGGTATCGGTCAGGTTTTTATCCGACTGATAGTAACTCGAGTTACGTAAGGCTTTATCTAACTTTTTCAAATAGTCTTGCTGTAAAGCATTCTTAATCTCTTTTAACTTCGCCTCATTGCTACAGTCCCATTCATTCACTGCGGGTGTGGCTTGTTCTGCTTCGGCGCTGTCTTTCTTTCCCTTAAAGAAATCACAACCCGTTAAAAGCATGCTGCTACACAATGTTGCAAAAACCAAAGAATTGGCAAGTTTATTCATATAAAGCCCAATGTCTGTTTGTTATTTTTCGAGGCGTATTTAAGCAAATTTGGGCTAAAAAAACGAGTAATTAAATCATGAAAGATTTTAAATCGTAAAAAAGGGACTATTTCGTCCCTTTTTTAGTTTTACTGTGAGCTTTCTAGAAAGTCTTGTTCACACTCACACCAACGCTAAAGTTTCGACCATCCGCAGGTTCAAAGAAGCGACTATTACTATCATTAACGATCACAGAACCCACATAGTTTCGATCAAACAAATTATCGACGCGTGCATAAGTATTGATTTTCCAGTCTTTATTGACCCACAAATAGCCAAAATTTGCCGCAACGACCGTATAACTTGGTGCAGTATCGGAATTGATATCATCGACATAAATCTTGTCCATATAACGTGCATCCAAGCCTGCCTGAAAGCCCTGCTCAGGTTGCCATGCCAAGCCTACAAAAGCTTGATTCTTGGCAATTCCGGGAATGTATGTTCCTTTCCGTATCAGCGGCTTAGTTGAGGTTGCTGGAATATCAGCATCAAAAGTCGCATCTAAATAACTATAACTGGTTCGAACATTGAGTGCCTGCCAGAGCTGTTTTTGCCACGATAACTCTAAGCCTTCACGTAAGGTTTTGTCTGCATTGCGAAATGTGCTACGCCCACCATTGGCATCGTCAGGAACAATGTCATTTTTAGTTTCAGTATGAAATACAGCAAAAGTAAACAGTCCTAAGCTATTCTGCGATTTTAATCCAAGTTCTGCGGTATCACTCGTCGCAGGTTTTAAATTAAAATTAATGCCTGAAGTCCCTACTGTAGGATAAGCCATTTCGGTAAAGGTTGGTGTTTCGAAGCCTTTACCATAACTGGTATAGGCATAAAGCTCGGGTAAAATTTCCCAACCTAAGGCGACAGTTGGAAGTAACTTTTGGTAATCCGTTGAACCACTGTCATCACCATTAACTGTGGTGATGTAATGATCTTCAGATTCATAATTGACGTTGCTATAACGTAAACCTGCATCTAAGTGCCACTGTGGTAAAAACTGCCATGAGGCTTGGATGTAAGGATCGAGATTCCATAAGGTATTGATTTCATCACGACGTAAATTACCTTTCACACCATAACGCCCAGTCGCATCAAAGTTTTCATACCCCTGACGATCTTCCCGCATCTGATCAAATGCCAAACCTGCAATAAATGTAGTATTCGGCAAGAGCTCTTTCCCCATCCAACGGAAGTCTGCACCATAATAATCTCGATCAAAATCGATCACACCACCTGCATGACGATCATTAGCTTCTTGCGTATTTTTAGAAATAGACTGATATTGCACGACCTGACGATTTCCCAAATAAACCATGCCATAGAGTTCATTTTGGTCATTCAGGGGTTTGCTCCACGTTAAGCCTGTTTGAGTTTGTTCAATTTCTTTTCGTATATTAAATTGTCTTAAAAAACTTGCTTGCTGTTTTGGATTACTCTGCCAATCTTTACGTGTCAATCCAGCAGGATCATCTGCTTCAATTTTTGTACGGTTTATGAGCCAATTAATCTTACTACCATCCTCCAAATTCCAAGTGAGCTTGGCATTATTCAACACTTTTCGCGCAGCGCTATGATCGCGAAAACCATCAGTATCAAAATAGGAAGAACTAATCACATAAGCGGGTTGATTGGCTTGCTCTGAACCCCCTTGTAATTGAATATTGGCTTGTTGTTTATGGTGGCTACCTGCATTTAGCCCCACTTGAATCGAGTCTTTCCCTTGCCCTTCTTTGGTCTCGGTGAGAATGGTTCCACCCGATGAGTTCCCATAAATGGCAGAAAATGGACCTGTCAAAACTTCAATATTGTCCAAGCTGTCTAAATCAATATTAGAACTTTGCCCCTGACCGTCAGGCATGGTAGCAGGAATGCCATCGACATAAAGCCGTATGCCCCGCACACCAAAAGTAGAACGCGCTCCAAAGCCACGCATGGAAATTTGCAAATCTTGCGCGTAATTTTCACGGTTATTCATTTGTAAACCCGCAACACCTTGCAGTACTTCAGACACATTCACATGAGTGTTGGATTGCGATTGCGCAACTTCAACTTTCTGTATAGAAGCTGGGGTCTGTAACAATTCATTTTCAGTACGTACGGCTTGCACTGTAATGACTGGGAGTTGATATGCTCCTGTATCTTGAGCATACAGTGCCATCGATTTTAGAATCACTGTGGCTAATAAAGCATATTTAAAGGGAAGTGGATTGCGACTATATAATTTCACAAGACATCCTTTTATTATCATCTTGGTAGGAATGTGGAAAGCCCCTCCTCAAGGAAGGACTCTCCCAACAATAATACGTTTTAGTCTTCTAAACTATAAGCAATCACATAATCACCATGATCTGGCGACTGACGTGCACCGCCTGCAGAAATGACCACATATTGCTTACCTGTTTTTGGTGAAATGTAGCTGATTGGCGTACCCTGACTCCCCACAGGTAAACGTGCTTTCCACAATTCTTCACCATTAGATGAATTGAAGGCACGTAAGTAGTAATCTTGTGTTGCTGCAAAGAACACTAAACCACCCTGTGTTGCCATTGGACCGCCAATGGTTGGCATACCAATCGGTGCTTTTAATCCCATTTTGATACCCATTGGACCTGTATCTTCGACTGTACCCAAAGGAACCTGCCATGCAATTTGACGAGTTTTCATATCAATTGCAGTCATGGTACCAAATGGTGGTTTTTGACAAGGAATGCTTAACGCTGACCAGAAACGGTTTTTGTTCACTTTGTATGGTGTGCCTTTCATTGGTACTGCACCCATACCCGTATTCACTTTCTCACCGCCATTGGCTTGAATCGCCAAGTCTTCAGGAGTTTGTTTGATCAACTGAATCCAAAGCCCTAAGCGCATGTCATTCACAAACATATAACGATGTGTTGGATCGAATGCGATAGAACCCCAGTTCATACCACCCAACGAACCTGGGAAGCTCAATGACACATCAGTGCCTGGTGCAGTAAATAGACCTTCATAACGCATCGATTTGAAATTAATACGACACATCAATTGGTCAAATGGTGTAGCACCCCACATGTCTGATTCAGTCAGCGTTTGATTGCCAATTTGCGGCATTTCAACTGAACGCGGTTGGGTCAAACTATATTGTTCATTTGGAATATCCGCGGCTTTAACAGGCTGTTCAGTGACTTTGGTCAATGGTTTACCTGTCACACGGTCAAGCACAAAGAACTGACCAGACTTGGTACCAATCACCACAGCAGGTTTAGTCGAACCATCTTTCAGCGGGAAATCCACCAAACTTGGTTGCGTTGGTAAGTCAAAGTCCCATAAATCATTATGAACCGTTTGATAGACCCATTTCTCTTTACCTGTGGTCGCATCCAGTGCCAATACCGACGTATTGTATTTATGATCTAGTGGCTGACGGTTTGCACCCCAAAGATCCACAGATGAACTTCCCATCGGTAAGAACACGGTATTCATTTGCGGGTCATAAGACATGGCAGCCCATGAGTTGGCTGAACTACGCTTATAGGTTTCACCTGGTTTTAACACATAGTTTGGATCTGGATTACGCGGATCGAATGCCCAACGTAACTGACCTGTAATGACATCGTATGCACGAATCACACCGCCCGGCATGTCTGCACCCACGTTATCGGCAATACGGCTACCAATGACAATAGATGTTCCTGCAATAGTCGGTGCTGAAGTCACTTCAAAGCGTGGTGCTTTAGTACCATCACCGAGGCCTTCAAGTAGATTTACCGTACCATCGACACCAAAATCTTTACAACGTTCGCCTGTATCGGCATTGACTGCAATTAAACGCCCATCAGGTGTATTGGTATAGACACGACGAGGGCAAGCTGTATTGGTCGCGACTGCAGTTACTGCTGTTGCACCTACCAAGCTTGGCTGAACCAATGCTTGAGTTGAATCGAAATAAGCTACACCACGGCAACGTTCCCACGCATCTGCTTTAGAGTTGACCTCAGCTTTCCAGATTTGCTTCCCTGTGTCCGCATCCAAAGCAATAATGTTGTTATGTGGGGTACACAACAAGACTTTGTTGCCCACCTGCAATGGAGTCATTTGATCTTCTGCACCATTACCTGAGCCTGTAGTCATATCACCCGTTTGGAAGCGCCAAGCTTCTTTGAGCTTAGACACGTTGTTGCGGTTAATTTGATCAAGCGCAGCAAAACGACTTCCACCTGCATCACTACCGTAATGATCCCAATTCACTTGTTGTTTATTTGGTTCTACAGGGACAAGCGGTAATTCCTGACCCGATGCTTCAACGGTTGGATGTGGAATAAACATGCCATACAAACCGCCGATCATCCCCAAAACAGTTAATCCACCCACAACGTAAGCCGGCGCGTTCATTGCATCTTGTTGCTGGTATTTACGGATAGATGGCAGCGTAAACAGTACTGCAGCAAAGAGTCCTGCTGGGAACATCAGGCGTGAATGCAGTGGCCAGAATTCAAAGCCAGTATCAATCAATGCCCAAATGACAGTGCCAATAAAGACTAAACTGAATAATCCAACCCCAAGGGCTTTTTTTCTAAAAATGAAAATCGCTGAAACAATGGTCACTAAGCCTGCAATAAAGAAGTACCAAGAGCCACCTAAACTGATAAGCTTTCCGCCACCAATTAAATAAAATAGGCCTGTTAACAATAAGGCTAAGCCAAGGACAAAGCACCATATTTTAAATATGAGTCCTGGCTTTGATTGAGCTTCAGACATACATCTTACTCCAAGTGCCGTGCGTTTAAATGATCACTCCCTCTCTCCTTTGAGTATCATTTATCTTCACGAATAAATTCTTGTGCTTTCGCAACTGGGTTGCGAAAGCCATGACTTAAGTGTTTAAACAAAACAGCACTACTGTTTATATTTTAAGCATTTTTCTAATCTAAGTGCTGTTAAAAATTAACTTTCATACTTAAACCCGCAACCCATGCATCCTCTACTTCTTTAACCCCTGTTGGTTGGTAGATATATTGCAGGTTCGGTCTAAGCATGACCGCTGGTGACCATTGGTAGGTATAGTTCAGCTCGACATTCAGCTCGTCACGTTGAATCGGAACGTAGTCGCTGGCAATGGCATCGTAACTGTAGTAACCACGACCTTCATTGGTGGCTATTTGTTTATCTGTAACGCGATCATTGACCACATAATTTGCAAAGCCCAGACCAATCGAGTCGTTCGGACGGCTATCAAATGGACCTTTGTACCAAAGTGCCAATTGTTGTGTACTTTCCACTGTTGTCGTGGCTTTATCGTTCACGACGCCATTAAAGCTAATGTATAAACCACGTTTTGGATCGGTGCCGTGTTGCGTCAATTGTTGTTGGGCATTCAGCCAGAAACTGTATTTGCTATCTTGCATTTCACCGCTGCGAATATCTTTCGCTTCCGCAGTAGAGTACAAAGCACCCACTTTATATTCCCCCGGCAAGCTGTTGAATGCCGCTAACTTGGGTTTCCAAGCCAACTCTAAAGGAATGGTGGCACCCTCAACATTGTCCATATCAAGGTTAAAGCCATCGCTGTTGGATTGTGTTTTGACATTGTCAGGATTGACTTCATACACCCCCAAGCCGAGTGACCATGCAGGGGCAAATTGATACTTCAGGTTAGTACCCCAAACCCCGACAGGCCAGTTGTACCAGATTGAACCAATCGATTTACCTAACTGACCGCCGCATAGCAGCAAATTTTGGAATTCACATTGTGAGCTGTTAAAGTCATCCGACATGCCCATACGACCAATCTTGAATTGGACTTTATTGTCATCAAATCCAGTTTTGATCCATGCTTGAGTAAGGCGCCAGATTTTTCCGCGTCCGTAAATTTCTTGGGTATTGCCTAATGTGCTGGCACGTGGATCTTTAATACGCTCTAGCGTTAAAGAATTACCGTCACGTTTGGTGATCATTAAACCTGCTGTGGTATTTTCCCAACCCGCAATTTTGTTCAAATCAAAATTTGCACCTAAGGTCAGTTGTCCAGCATTTTCCAAAGTATTGTTATCGTTATAACCACCATCCAGATTGGTTGCCGCCTGACTCATAATGGCTGCTGTAAATTTATAACCTTGATCTTCCAGCTGCTTCCGTTCACCGTTCCAATCCCCAAATAACCATTGACGATCAGCCGAATAAAATTCATTTGCAGAAGCCAGTTGGCAAGTTAAAAGTGCCAAAGATAATGTGCCAAGTTTTAATAGTTGTTGCATACCAAACATCCTTTTTTGTGAGGAAAGCTCAACTCAAGTGAGCTTTCCATGCGGTTTTTATTATTTAATGCGAACAGCTGGGCTGAGTTCAGAAGTTGCGCCCAAATGGTCGGTTACATTGGCTGTCACACTTGCAGCACCACTCAGTGCTTTCCAAGTGGCTTGACCTTGACCTTGTGCATTGGTTGTGAGCACTTGAGCACCTAAGTACTGTTCAGCTTCTTGACTATTCGCTTGACGGTTGGCAAAGAATTCAACCTGATAACGCTGATTTGGTTGCCCTTGAACTGTCGCGGTAATTTGTCCTTTGCTATAGCTTAAACGCGGTGCTTGGATATTTTGGTTAGGCATCGCATTACAGCCTTCTTGGTTTGGCTGTGTGCAGGTTTTTTGCAATTTAGACTCTTCAATCACCACACCACCACCACGAGAACCGACAAAACCTGCATGTTCAAGTGCTGGCACAGCAAAGACAATGGCACCTAAACGTTGATTGGGTACACATGAACCGCCCGCTTCACAACGCTTAATATCTTTACCGTTATCCCAAATCGAGTTTTTGGTTAAGGTGGTACGTGCATTGGCATCTTTTTCAGAACGTATAGCAATGCCTAAACGGTTACCATGCACTTTGTTGCTGTCAAAGATGTTGCCATCACCCGTGAGGTTAAAACCTATCGAGTTGTTGGTCAGTTCGTTATAAGCGACGTAGTTACGTTTGCCCCAGTTAATTTGCAAACCATCAGAATAGTTTTCAAACTTATTGCCGACCACAGCGTTGTCATTACCCCAAAGAATTTCAATGCCCTGAGATGGCTCTGGGTTGGCTTTAGTTGAAGTGAACAGGTTATTGGCCACAAGGTTAAATGCCGCACCACGCGTCAGCTCTAAACCATCGCCATTGTCTACAAACAAGTTATTCAAGACTTTGTTGTTATTGGTGGTGGTTGAGGTTGGGTTGCCTTTACCATCATCACCCGTCAACATCACGCCTGAACCACCGTAGTTGTTACTAATACGGTTGTGCTGAATCAAGTTATTGCTTGAACGGTTAACTAAGACACCAATGCAGAAACGGTGAACATCTAAACCTTTTAAGGTCACACCATTCACATCTTGCAGCACCAGACCCGGTAAAGTCATAGTACGCACGTTGGTGCCATACTGTTCAGGGTTTGCGCCTGGGCAGGCTTTAGCACCTTCGCCTTTAATGTAATTAGAACCATCAATGGCAATAAACTCACCAGTTTTATCCCACTGGGTACCAATAATTTTCACGGAAGATTTGATGGGCGGTAAAGCTTGATTCAGCTTAATGACATAAGGCGCTTTGCCCACTGCTTGAATCTGAATTTCATTTTCTTGTGCAGCATTGGCATTGGATTGTTCAATTGCCCAGCGTAATGAACCTTTGGCACTATCGTCCTGATAGCGGTCAACAATATAAGTTTCTGCACTGGCAAGACCAGAAGCCGCCAAACTTAAAACCAGTGTGCTTAAACGTAAAGCTGATAATTTCATGTTCAAATCCTTTTTATATCTTTAAGTCTTAAGGTGTAGGCTGCACAGTTTTAAGGAACTGTTTAAGTTGAGTCACATCAATTTGACCTGGTGCCGAAGCTTCACCAATCATGCCGAAACTTAGGCTGCCACCCATGTTGGCAGTAGCGACACGCGAGATCGTGCCCAATTGCCCCATCGACATGGTCAGTAATGGTTTTTGACTTTTTTGGCTTACAGCAAGCGTTGCATTCATCAGGGTAAAGACATCTTGTTTAGATTTCGGCATCACCGCAATTTTCAAAATATCTGCGCCCATTTGGTCTTGTTTCAGCAAACGGTTTTCAATTTCTTGTTGTTCTGGGGTTTTATTAAAATCGTGATTCGACATGATCACTAACACATGTTGATCATGCGCCAATTTGGTTAATTTTGCGACGCTGCCTGCATCACGGAACATCTCGATATCCAGCAACTGCATAAATGGAGCTTTTAGATATTCACGATAAATTTTTTCATAGTCTTGATCAGACACCGTCATTTTTCCACCTTCGTTATGAGTACGAATGGTGGCAATAAGCGGTTTGTCTTTTAAAATTTGATTGAGTTGCTGACCGAGTGCGATGACTTTTTTGGTGTCTGCAGAAAATTTGAGTAAATCGATACGGAATTCAGCCAAGTCGGCATCTGGATTGCTGGCAATCACTTTGGCTTGTGCAATCGCTTGTTCAGCTGTTTTTGCAGTAATGGGTACGATGGTTTTAACAGGTAAGTCGCCAATATTGACGTTTTTCACCATATAGTGTTGTGCGTTTGATTGAGCCACTTCAGCGGCAAAGGTCGCTGGCATTGCAGCGATAACAGCGCTGCTTAAGCATAATTGCATTGCTAATTTTTTGATGGTAATCATTACAGTTCCTTGTATTTTCAAACTATTGCCTGACTTTAGTCATCAGCCGCAAACATACGTGGGATTCATGCAATGGGACATGCAATCACCACGTATAAACTTTTATCTCTTTGATAAGCGCAAGCTTTCTTGCGCTTATAAGCTTAGATATCTAGAAAAACTGTTTCGTCTTCGCCTTGTATACGAATGTCAAAGCGATAAACCACTTCACCATCACGCTCTTCGCGCTTAGCAATTAAAGTCTGACGACGTGGTGCCCATTCAATGCCTTTGAGCACAGGATCTTGTGCATTTGCTTCCGCTTCATCATCAAAGTAAACACGCGTGTTTAAGCCAATGTTGATGCCACGTGCAAAAATGATCAGTGCAATATGCGGGGCTTGAGTTGTGCCTTTACGGCCCGGAACAGCACCCGGCTTAATAGTATTAAAACTCCAGAAACCAGTTTCGAAGTCTGCACCTGTACGTCCCCAACCAAGGAAATTAGGGTCAACTGCTTTGCCTTGAATGTCGGCCGCACTTGGATACACACCATTGGCATCAGCTTGCCAAATCTCGATTAAAACATCACGTAATGGTAAACCTAAGCCGTCAAACACCTGACCTTCCAAGCGAATGCGTTCACCTAAAGTGTTTTCTTGAACGAGCTGGTTGTTAAAGTTATTTTCAAAGACTTCAATGTTGGCTTGTTTTGGTAACAAACCAATGTGTACATATGGTCCACCTGTTTGAGATGGAGTTTCATGCAATTCTTGAAAGTTCCAATTGTTCATGTTGTTCTCCCTGAATTAAGTCAAATCATTTTCGAAATAAGTCGCACGACGACCACGCAAAGTGATGTCAAAGCGGTAACAACGGCTGTCTGCTTCAATGAAGTTGCTCTTGTCTTCTAAAGCAATCAATGCACGACGTTGTTCTTCCGAAGGAATGGTTTTAATAATTGGACACGAATCAATGAGCGTATCGCCTTCAAAGTAGAACTGAGAAATCAGACGTTGCGCCCAACCATCAGCAATCAAAGAGAAATGGATATGCGCAGGACGCCATTCATTAATACGGTTACGCCATGGGTAAGGACCCGGTTTAATGGTACGGAATACAAAATAACCATTGGCATCAGTCATCATGCGACCACAGCCGCCAAAGTTCGGGTCCATTGCACCAATAAATTGGTCATTTGGATGACGATAACGACCAGAAGCATTGGCTTGCCAAACTTCGAGCAAAGCATTTTTGACTGGGCGACCAAACTGGTCACGGACATAACCATGCACAATAATGCGCTCGCCAATCGGCAAACCTTCTTTGGCATAGTTCAAGATCAAATCATTATCTTTAGGGCCAAACTGGTCTGCACTGAAATGCGGTGCGGTCACTTCAGTTAAAGTTTCTGCAATTGAGATCAATGCATTTTTAGGCGAGCGTAATACACTGGTTTTGTAGCCAGGTGCGTATGCTGGCGGATGATCATCGGTATTGCGTTGTGCGTATGCACCTAAAATAAGTTGCGACATGTGACGTCCCTCTTAATCTTGTTCCATTACTCTTGATTGGTTTGTTCTGAATTAGATTGCAGTTCACTGAGTTTTTTTGGTGCAATGCCCAAATCTGCAAATACCTCTTCTGCCATATGCATAGCAGCATTGGCTGCCGGTAGACCTGCATAGAGTGAGCAGTGCAGAATCAATTCTTTTAACTCATCCTTAGTCACACCATTGTTAAAACAAGCACGTAAATGCATACGTAATTCGTCTTCACGACCTAGAGACAATAAAATTGCAATCGTCACTAAACTGCGGGTGTGGCGGGGCAAACCTGGTCTAGACCACACTTCACCCCATGCAAAACGGCTGATAAAGTTTTGAAAATCTGCGTTGAAATCATTCAGGTTCTCGATCGAACGATTCACATGCTTTTCACCTAGCACTTCAGTTCGGACTTTGATCCCTTGTTCATAGCGTTGTTCATCATTCATGGGAGAATCCTCAATTAAGTTGCGTCAGTATGTGCAACAAGTGATTTAACAAAAATTGCGACAGCCGCTGCCGTTGCAGGAATCATGAGTAAGCTCAAAATTGCAGTAAACGACCAGTCATTGCCGAGTAATACCGCACCAATCCAAGCACCAAATACCGCACCGAAACGACCAATTCCAGACATCCAAGCCACACCTGTTGCACGGCATTGCGTCGGGTAAAAACGAGCGCTGAGTGCTGGCATAGCCGACTGTGCACCATTAATTGCAACACCTGCGCAAAGCACTAAAATGGCAAGTAATGTCGGGTTTGCTAAGCTCTGCCCCACAGCGAAGGCAAAGATTCCAGCGACAAAATAGAAACCTGCAATAATACGGTTCGGATTGAAGCGATCCATTGCCCAGCCAATAAATAAAGCGCTGAGTACACCGCCAAATTGGAACAAACCACCGATGAATGCTGCACGCTCTAAAGAAGCCCCTGTTTCACGCATTAAGGTTGGTAACCAACTGGTGAGCAGGTAAATCATCACCAAACCCATGAAATAGGTCAGCCACAATAAAACTGTACCTTTGACATATTTTTGAGAGAACAGCATGCCAAACACGCCTTTCTTCTCTGCACCTTCTGCTTTTTCCTCTGGCACATGAAACTCAGTGACACCCTGTACTTGCGTCGGTGCAATATGCATCAAAATTTGATGAACTTTGGCATTATCACGACCTTTCACAATCAAGAACCGATAGGATTCTGGCAGGAAGAAAATCACCAGAAGCATCAAAATCAGTGGCGACCAACCGCCGAGTAAAAACAAACTGTGCCAACCAAAGGTTGGGATTAACCAACTGCTGATGAAACCACCCGTCGCCATACCCAAGTTATAACCACAGAACATACAGGTCACGAGTAACGAGCGGGAGCGCTGCGGGCAATATTCAGAAAATAGCGTGGTTGCATTCGGCATTGCCGCGCCCAAACCAATACCCGTTAAAAAGCGCAGTATCACTAAAGTATTTAAGTCAGTTGCATATGCTGATGCCAAAGTAAAACCACCGAAAATCAGCATCGAAACGCTTAAAACAATCTTTCGCCCAAAGCGGTCAGCGGTTGGACCAGACACCAAAGCGCCAATAATCATGCCGCCTAAGGCTGCACTCATGACTGGACCCAGTTGCGAACGGTCTATACCCCAGTCTTGTGCTAAAGCGGGAGCAATAAAACCCATTGCTGCAGTATCAATACCGTCAACAAAAACAATGAGAAAACATACAATTGCGATAAGCCACTGATATTTGCTAATCGGTGCATCATTAATCAGTGCTTGTGCGTCTATACTCGTTTTTTGAGTAGCGTATTCCTGAGACGCCATACCTGCCTCCTTGGGCTGAAAGTCCTTTTAAAATCCTTAAACTATTGAATCGATCCAATAAACTGGCTGAGGGTTTGGGTAAACAGCTCAGGTTGCTCAATATTGGAAAGATGCGATGCATCAATCACCGCAAGTTCACTCTTTTGAATCTGTTGTTGCATAAAGACGCCATCTGCCACTGTCGTGACTGGATCAAATGCGCCTGCAATCAATAAAGTAGGAATCTGAATCTGTTGAATTTCTTCGCTCAAATCTGCTTGAGCCAATGCGCGGCAAGATTCTGCATAACCCAGTGCTGGCGTAGTCGCTAAAGACTGAATGGTGCGCTGTGCCAAAGCATCATGTTGATAATCAAACTGTTCGCTGAACCAACGGGTGTGCGTAGTTTTGACCAAATCTGCTAAGCCATTGGCTGTCACTGCATCTGCACGTGCATTCCAACCCTCTTCAGTCCAAATTTTGGCTGCTGAGTTCGCCACAGTTATGCTATGAAAACGATCCGCATGGTGAATACCGAGCCATAAAGCCGTCATACCGCCCATCGAAATTCCACAGAAATGTGCTTTTTCAATGTTTAAACCATCAAGAATATCAATCACATCTTCTGCAAGATTTTGTACAGTGGTCTGCTCAATCACATCGCTTTGCCCATGACCACGCGTGTCATAAGTCACCACTTTGAACTGCTGTTCAAAAGCAGCAACTTGCGGCTGCCACATGCCTTTATCTGTACCCAACGAGTTTGAAAATACAATCACAGGCGCATTGTCTTGCCCACTAATCGCAACGGCTAAAGTCTTGCCTTGACGATTGGTCATCGTGATATTCACTTTGCCTCTCCTTTTGCTTCTTGCAACACCGCATCAATCTGGTCTTGAATATTGCCAAGATAAGATTCGGGTTTAAAAATTTCTAAAACCTGAGCTACGCTAAATAAGTTTTTAACTTGATCCAATTCAGCAATCACATCTCTTAAGTGCACACCTTTTGCAACAGCTGTTTTACACGCGTCCTCTACTAGATGATGAGCCTGTAAACGTCCGATGTGTGGCGCCAATGCCATCATCACCGCTTCTGCCATAATTAAGCCTTGAGTACATTCCAAATTGCGCTGCATGTTCTCTGCATTAACTTGCATCCCTTGTAAAACATCCAAAGTTCGCTCTAAAGCACCAGCACAGAGTTGGAAAATTTCAGGCAATGCTAGCCATTCCGCATGCCATCCCCCTAGACTGCGCTCATGTTCTTGCACCATGCTTTGATACAAACTCGACATCAACACAGGGACACGATTGGCTGCGGCCAATACAGATGCCGCCGCGACAGGATTGCGCTTATGTGGCATAGTGGATGAGCCACCACGACCTTTTGCGGTTGGCTCAAACACTTCAGCAATTTCAGTTTGCATCATCAAAGACCAGTCACGTGCCATCTTGCCCAAGCTACCTGTCACCATTGCTAAGACGCTCGCGATTTCAACAATACGGTCGCGCTCACCATGCCAAGTACAGCTTGGAACAGAAAGTTGTAACTGCGCTGCAAATGCTTGTACAACTGCTGTGCCTTGATGCTGCAAAGAAGCCAATGAACCGACTGCACCACCCAATTGAGCAGTCAACACGCGTGATTTCATGGCTTCAATACGGGCCAAATCACGATGAAAGGCCGAAGCCCAACGTGCTAATTTATGACCTAAGGTAATGGGTAAACCTTGCTGCAACCACGTGCGCCCAATCATCACTTGTGAGCGATACTGTTCTGCTTGAGCCAAAGCTGTGCGATAACATTGTTGAATTAAAGCTTCAACATGTGTCATTGCTGCACGGCACTGCAAAATACAGGCAGTATCTAAAATGTCTTGACTAGTTGCACCCCAATGTACATAACGTGCAGCATCTTCATCGTTTTGTTTCACAATCGCAGTTAATTGCTTCACAAAAGGGATCGCGATATTGCCCGCCAAGCCTGTAGCAATAGCTAAAGCATCAAAGTCAATCTGATCGAGTGCAGTTGCTGCAATATTTGAAATTGCGGTTGCGGCAGATTCTGGAATGACATCAACTTGAGCCTGTGCTTGTGCCAAGGCAACTTCCGCCTCAATCATGTAAGACACCAAAGCGCGATCACTGAAAATTTCAGTCACCTCATTTTGGTAAAATAAGCTGGCATATAACTGGCTCATGATCGCTATCCTTAACTCTGCTTTAAACCCGCTGAATAATCATTGCAATACCTTGACCGACACCAATACACATCGAACATAGCGCATAGGTTCCACCCGTTTGTTCCAATTGGTTTAAAGCCGTGGTGACTAAACGTGCACCCGATGCACCCAACGGATGACCAATCGCAATCGCACCACCATTGGGATTCACTTGTGTCGTATCGTCTGCCAGACCTAAATCACGGGTAACCGCCAGTGCCTGTGCCGCAAAGGCTTCATTCAACTCAATCACATCCATCTGCTCGATTGTGAGATTAGCTTGTTTCAGCAATTTCTTAATTGCTGGTGCTGGGGCAAAGCCCATGATGCGAGGTTCAACCCCCACAGCCGTAGATGCAATAATCTTGGCACGTGGTTTAAGTTGGTATTGCTCGACGGCTTGTTCCGAAGCAATCAGTACAGCAGCCGCACCGTCATTGATGCCTGACGCGTTTCCCGCTGTGACGGTGCCTTCTGCTGTGACGACTGGCTTCAGTTTCGCCAAACCTTCCAAGGTGGTCGATGCACGAGGATGTTCATCGGTGTCCACCACAATCGGATCACCCTTACGCTGTGCAATACTTACAGGGACGATCTCATGTTTAAAAAAGCCTTGAGCTTGCGCGGTTGCTGTGCGCTGTTGACTCGTCAAGGCAAACTGGTCTTGATCTGCACGATCAATCTTAAATTGTTGTGCCACATTCTCTGCAGTCTGTGGCATGGTCTCTACACCATACATGGCTTTTAGCTTCGGATTGATAAAACGCCATCCCATGGTGGTGTCTTCAATCTTCTGACTACGACTATAAGCCGTTTCTGATTTGCCCATCACAAAGGGAGCACGTGACATGCTTTCCACACCACCCGCAATGATCAGGTTCGCTTCACCCGCTTTAATGGCACGGGCTGCCATGGCAATCGCATCTAGGGATGAACCACATAGACGGTTGATGGTGGTTGCTGGTACTTCGACAGGTAAGCCTGCAAGTAGTGCTGACATACGACCGACATTGCGGTTGTCTTCACCCGCTTGGTTGGCACAGCCGTAAATCACATCATCGACTTGTTTCCAGTCCACGCTTGGATTACGTTGCATTAAGGCCTGAATCGGCAC
>NZ_KE007367.1:11145-299836 GCF_000400735.1 Acinetobacter tandoii DSM 14970 = CIP 107469 | reverse complement strand
CGAGTTCCACCACTTCAGACACTTGGGCAATGGTCACATTGGCTGCCATGGCCATGATTGGGCCAAAGTTACGTGCCGATTTACGGTAGACCAGATTGCCCCAACGGTCGCCTTGTTGGGCTTTAATCAAAGCGAAGTCAGCTTTGATTGGGTATTCGAGTACATAATCTTTACCGTCGATGTGACGAGTTTCTTTACCTTCGGCCAATAAAGTACCAAAGCCTGTAGGGGTAAAGACTGCACCGAGTCCCATGCCTGCGGCTTGAATACGGCAAGCGAGGTTACCTTGTGGTACTAATTCCAATTCGATTTTGCCTGCACGATAGAGTTCATCGAAAACCCAAGAGTCGGACTGACGCGGGAATGAGCAGATGACTTTTTTCACTGCACCGGCTTTCAACAGTTTCGCCAGACCATAATCGCCATTGCCTGCATTGTTGCTGACGATGGTGAGGTCTTTACGTCCAAGTTTGATCAGCCCGTCAATGAGTTCAGCAGGTTGTCCTGCTGTTCCAAAACCACCAATCATGATGGTTGAGCCGTCTTGTATCTGGGAGAGCGCTTCCGTTAAGGTCGCTGCACTTTTATCTATCATTAGATAACTCCATTGTGCATCATGCAAAATTTGAAAAGGCACGGAAACCTAACTTATACTGGAGAGCAATTCTGCTAAAACAACATTCCCTAGTCTTTTAGTTCGATTTCCTTATACGTTCATTTTTTATCATTTCTTAGTGTTGAACTAGATCCTTACATGTGTTTTTGTTCGATCATCGAACTTTTTCACCCACTATCGAACAAAACCTGATTTTTTCAGTCAGATTTCACGCTATAGTAAAAAATATAAAGACAACAGCGTTGAATGGAACCGCAAAGATGGGTGAGGAATTGCATAAAACTGAAAAACTGCTTGAAAATAAAGACAATAAAAAAATCATTCGGCATGAAGATTTTGTGGCTGGTATCAGCAAAGGTATGGCTATTCTCGATTGTTTTGGCGCTGACCGTCATCGTTTAAATATTTCAATGGCTGCTGAACGGACTGGGATGACCCGCGCGGCAGCACGGCGTCACTTACTCACCCTTGAGTATTTGGGCTATTTAGAGTCGGATGGTCATTATTTTTATTTAACGCCTAAAATTTTAAAATTCTCAGGTGCTTATCTCGGTGGTGCACAACTTCCTAAAATATCTCAGCCTCTATTGAATCTACTCACCAATCAAACATCTTTAATCTTTTCCGTGATGGTACTGGATGGATATGAAGCCATTACCATTGCACGTAGCGCTGCGCATCAACAAACAGATCGTGTTAACCCCTATGGTTTACACTTAGGAAATCGTTTACCTGCACATGCAACATCCGCAGGGAAAATTTTATTGGCTCATCTGGAACCAAATGAGCAACGTGAATGGCTGGAAAAATATCCACTACAACGTTTAACCAAATATACCCATACCGACAATGCAACATTTTTAAACTTGCTACATGAAATCAAAGAACAAGACTGGTGCTATTCTTGTGAAGAACATGAGTTAGGCGTCCATGCGCTTGCCGTACCGATTTATCAACAAAGATCCAAAGTGATTGCTGCTTTGAATATTGTGTCCCCAACTACTCGTACCACGAAGGAATATCTAATTCAGCACATTTTGCCATTACTGCAAGAGACGGCACGTGAGTTGCGCAATATTTTATAAAAAGCCTAGATAAACAATCTAAATCTACATACTTAATCTAGTGCTTTAATCACAGAGTATGTGTTAATTTTTTTTAGGACTTAGCAAAATAAAAAACCGCTCTGTTATCGCGGTTTTTTATTTGATCAGCTTTAGTCAAATACCACTTTTTTATGGGTGAATCGACTATAGAAAAATACAAGCAACCCCAATAAATATAGGCAACCCGACAACAATAATAATGATACGCCTGCCGCATAAAGTAACCATGCTGCATAGATGACTGCGACTGCGGCAATCCAAATATGCTTACTACGTTTATGTTTCACAGATTCTTTTAAATAGAATGCAGAAACCAAAAAGTATGGCAGTAAAATCATTACTGATGAAATCAGCAATAACTGCGTATAGTTTTTATCAAAGAAGCAGACTGCAATCAGAGAAATTTGCACCACAATAGACGTCAGCCAAAGTGAAGCAATCGGCACACCATTCTGATTGGTTTTTAAAAATATAGAAGGAAAAGCTTTATTTTTTGCAGCTAAAAATGGAATTTCCGTTGCAAATAAAGTCCAACTCAAATAAGAAGAACTAACCGAAATAATCAAACCTAGCGTAATAATAATCGTGCCAGGCAGCCCAATCAGTTGCTCCAATATGGTTGCCATAGAAGGGTTATGCATATTGGCAATTTCAGCTCGCCCAGTTACACCGTAAGCCAGTACAGTCACCATGACATAGAAACTTAATGCCAGCAGCACACCCAAAACAGTTGCACGGCCAATATCTTGTCTATTCTTGGCGCGGGACGATAAAACTACAGCCCCCTCAATACCCGTAAATACCCATAAGGTAATGAGCATTAGATTACGGACTTGCTCCCAAACCGGCACTTGCAACGTAAAATCAATCAAATTAAGTTTGAACAGATCCAGTTTGAACGCAATAAAACTACAGGCAATAAAAATAACCAAAGGGACAATCTTGGCAATCGTCGCAATAAGATTCACCAATGCTGCTTCTTTAATGCCCTGACTGACCAGCCAATGTACAATCCAGACAAAGATAGATGAACCAATCAATGCATACAGGGTATTGCCTTCACCAAAATACACATGCTCTGGGCTATCAGTAAATAAACCCACACCAGAAAAGGCAATTACCACATATCCAACAATGCCGATGGTGGTACAAAGCCAATAGCCCCATGCAGAACAAAAGCCAATTAATTCACCAAAACCTTCTCGAGCATAATTATAAATACCACCATCTAAGTCAGGTCTTTGCCGTGTTAAAAAAAGCAGTGCAAAAGCAAGAAACAGAATTCCTACGCCTGTTATAAGCCAAGCCATGAGTAAGGCTTGGCCATTTGCGACTGCAGCCATGTTTTGTGGCAAACTAAATACCCCTGAACCCACCATAGAACTAAACACTAAGGCAGTTAAGGAAAGTAAGCCAATTTTAGCTGTAGACATAAGAAAATCTTACTGTTTAAAAAATTGAGAAAGTTCTGCAATATGCTCGGGACCAATACCACAACAGCCCCCAATTAAAGTTGCTCCCGCAGCTTGCCATTGCTGTGCAAAGCTTAAATATAATTCAGGATTTAAATCGGCACGGATTTCATCTAAACCATCGTTAGCGGTTGCTTCACTTTTCTGTGGCGGAAATGCGTTGGCATAAGCCCCAATTTGTACTGTTTCTGGTAGTAATTTTTTAATTTGGATAATGGCTTGCAATACCACTTCTGGTTGGCAGCAGTTAAACAATATTGCGTTGGCACCAAGACGTTGTATCAACTCAGCCACTTGTTCAAGGCTTTCCCCAGAACGCAATAAGGGTTGTTCTAACTGAATTTCATCTTGTAAGGTAAATGACACCCAAAAATCTCGCCCATCTTTAGGTAATAATGCATGTACGGTTTCGACTTCTTTGAGGCAAGATTGTGTCTCTGCCAACCAAAAATCGACATGCGGTGACAAAGTTTCAATAATTGGTGTTGCAAGGGTTTTAGCTTCTGCTTCTTTAAATAAATCCGCACGGTAAGAACCAAATAACGGAGGCAAACAACCCGCAATGCGAACGTCTTTTCCACTCTCTTCAACTGCTTTTTTCGCCTGAGTTACAGCAACATTCACCAAACTTGTTACTTCATTTTCAAAGCGCTGCTCGCCAATATGAAATGGAACCACTGCATAATTATTGGTGGTAATAACTTCTGCACCCGCTTCAATAAAATCTAAATGCACTTGTTTTACAATGTCTGGGGCTTCTGTTAAAGCCAATGCAGACCATTCAGGTTGTCTAAAAGGTGCACCTCTACGCGCAAGTTCACGACCAAAACCGCCATCTAAGATTTTCATAAAGTTAAGTTATATTAAATAAAAAAGCTGATTATAGAGAAACTCTTAAAAGATTTAATGCTTGAATCCTCCAAACAATATCTTTATTTCAGCTAATGAAAATTCATTTTTCTAATAACTCATGCTGATATAGCGTAGTTTGAACAATAGTGTTGAATTTCGGAAAAGCGTTTTTTCCATATGCTCCGTTATTACGCACTCTTCTCTCAGCCAGAGGGATATCAAATAATAGAGGACTGCATAAGGTATGATCTTTGATTAACCCTATACAAATTGTCATCAGCATATTCAACAAATAGATAACGCACTATCCCATTAAAAATTTTATTGATTCAATATGCTGAAAATACAGCTCAACGCAGAGCTATCTTGTTTTTTGATTGAATCATGTCTCCTGCACTTAATCTCTAATTGGCATTTATTTTGCTTATCAGTAATACGGTTTTAAAAATTCGTAATACTAGGCGGACTAGCGATATGGGATATGTTGCAACTGAACTTAACCAAAAAAATAAGCTGATTCTGGGCTTTTGCTCATTTCTCATTCCAATTTTGATTTGGTGTGCAGTCAGTTATCTGCCATTTATTTGGCATCCTCAAGTCCAAATTACCGACTCTGGCAGCGTGCCTTATTTGCAAGTCGACAGTCGGATTGATAAAGCATTGTTCTATAATGAAGCACAAAATGCAGTCAATCACGGCGATGCGCCACCTCAAGGCAAATTGGTCAACCCGATTTATTTACCCGCCCCCGATGAAGTTGCAACTGCACTGATTACTGCATTTACGACACCTCCTGTACAACCCGATGCTCCATGGTTTCATCAAAGCCTATGGCATAGTATTAAACTGGTGTTTACCGCGTTTTTCTTATCTTCCCTAATTGGTATTCCCTTAGGGATTTTATGTGGCTTCTCCCTCAAAATTTCAAAACTGACTGAACCTTTTGTTGAGTTCTTCCGTTATTTACCTGCCCCAGCATTCGGTGCACTTGCAGTTGCCATCTTAGGAATTAATGATGCACCGAAAGTCGCGATTATTGTGATAGGAACGCTGTTTCAACAAATTTTAATTATTGCCAACACCACACGGATGGTCGACCGCGGACTAATAGAAGCAGGTTATACCCTTGGCACCAAAAAAATGAAAAGTCTGTTTCATGTGGTGATTCCCGCTGCCCTGCCAGATATTTATCGTGATTTACGCGTACTATTGGGCTGGGCATGGACCTATTTAATTGTGTCTGAATTGATTGGTACGACCTCGGGCATCACATGGTTTATTACCCAACAAGCACGCTATCAAAACTTTGACAATGTCTATGCTGCTATTTTGATTATTGGGGTCATTGGACTGGTCTGTGATGTCATTTTAATGAAATTAGGCGAACGACTGTTCACATGGAAAGCAGGAGCAAAATAATGAATACAACTACAAATAATGGTGCAAAACAGTATTTTGAACAAATCTATCAACGCCCTGTAATTCTTGAAGCAAAAAAACTCACGCAAGTGTTTCAACATGGTAAGACCCAACGCACTGTCTTGAATCAACTGGATTTAAAAATTCATAAGCGTGAATTTATTTGTGTGATTGGTCCCTCGGGTTGTGGCAAATCTACTTTTAGCCGTGTCGTCGCGGGACTCGATCCGTATCACAGTGGAGAACTACTGGTCGATGGTCAACCAATTATAGGCCCTAGCCCAGAACGTGGCATGGTGTTTCAAGGTTACACCCTATTTCCGTGGAAAACTGTCAAAGAAAATGTCATGTTCGGTCCGCTCATGAAAGGTGCAAGCCATGCCTCCGCAGAAGCACATGCCCGCGAATGGATCAACATTATTGGCTTAGAAAAATATGAAAACCAATACCCGCATCAACTTTCGGGTGGCATGAAACAACGCGTTGCGATTGCTCGTGCCTTAGTCAATCAACCGAAAATTTTACTGATGGATGAACCTTTTGGGGCACTCGATCCGCATACACGCCAGAAAATGCAAAAACATCTCATGGATTTATGGCAGAACATCGACATCACCATTATTTTTGTCACACATGACATGGATGAAGCCATTTTACTGGCAGATCGAATTGTGGCTCTGAAGGCCAATCCAGGCGAAATTAAAGAAATTATTGAGGTGGATTTACCACGACCACGCAGTGCGGAATTGATGCTTACACCCGAATTTAAACGCTTACGCGAACATGTCGATGCCTTGGTTCATGCGCAAGAAGAAGAACTAGATCCTGCTTTAGAGGAGCTGCCAAAAATTCCACGTATGACTCAAGTCAGTACACACAAATAAAAAGCTTATAAATAATCATAACCTTTGGGACGACCCAAAGTGTTGAACAATATGTTGGACGACCAACTTTTGGTGATGATCATGCAATCGGATTATGTGTTACCACTGGTAGAAATTTCAAAACTCAACAGCCCACATTTGGAAGATCGTTTATCTGTTGCGCAGGCACTCGATCAAGCCTGTAAAGAGGTCGGATTTTTATATTTAAAAGGCGAGCAATTCCAACCCGAACTTTTTGAAAATTTATGTCGCATCAGCGCACAATATTTTGCTCGTGATCAGCAAAGTAAAATGCAGCACTACATTGGTTTTTCTGAAAATCATAGCGGCTATGTTCCGATTGGAGAGGAACAATTTGTCAAAAATGTCTATGACCTTAAAGAGTCTTATGATGTGAATTATGACTATTTGGGCACAGAACAACGACGTCCTTTAGTGGGACCAACCCAGTGGCCTAAAAATGCAGAATTTAAACTACATGTATCGCAGTATTATCAACATCTAAAAGATATTGGTCAGCAATTGTTCCAATGTTTTGCCTTAGCCTTAGACTTAAAGGAAAACTATTTTGATGCGCATATTGCCCATGCACCAAGTCAACTGCGACTGATTCACTATCCGTTCAATCCGCAGGCACAAGACCAAGAAGGTATGGGAGCACATACCGATTATGAATGTTTTACCTTACTCCTTCCGACAGCTCCCGGTCTACAAGTTCTGAATAAACAAGGGGAATGGATCGATATTCCCTTACTCGAAAACACACTGGTCATGAACATTGGTGACATGATGGAAATTCTGTCCAATGGGCGTTATTTGGCGACCAAACATCGCGTCAAAAAAGTTCAACAAGAGCGCTACTCGTTCCCGCTGTTTTTCTCTTGCGATTATGACTATGTGATTCAGCCTGTGATTGAAACAGATCAACCCAAATATGCCCCTTTAAGTGGCGGAGAACACCTGTTTAACCAAACGGCGCAAACCTTTCATTATTTAAAAGAAAAAGTCGCTTCTGGCGAAATTGTGCTGAACAATGCCCGTCCGTTGTATTCCTTTGGTCTAAATGAACACAAGGAAAAGCTATGAATTTAATCAATTTATGTGCAGATTTATCAGCTAAACTTTTGCCGACAGATATAAGCACTGTAGAGCTGCCTTTAGCATTGCTCGGTGCGTTTAGACGCAAAAGTATTAGTTTTTTTAATGGTCAAACGGATGAAAAAACCATCGTCTATTGGTTTCAATCCAAATCTTTTACCATTGATTTAAGACTGAAAGATATTGAGCTTACGCCTGTGTTGCAACGTCAGGGCTGGCTTGGACAAACTCTCTGGGATAGAGAACAACAAGTCTTATCTTGGCAAGTCGATTCAAATTCCAATTACCAAAATCACATTCAATGGCCAGAACCCGCAACCTTACATTGCATCGGCAACTGTATTTTGGAATTCTCTCCTAGCAATGCCTATGTGGAGGATTGGCGTCAACAAGCCAATCAAGGTTTATACCTTGGTTTACGTTTAGAAAAAGCTGTTCATCTTAAATCGAATGCTTCAGTTCAACTGGATGCAGGCTTGATTATTTGTGGTGACTTGGTGGCTTATGCACAGTCTCGACTTCCGCAAAATCAGCAAGCCATTCTACCTTTCAGCAATTTGATTGAAGCACATCAAGCAGGTATTGATTTAGAGCAAATCAATCAATTGGAAGTTTCCGTAGGTTCGTTATCTTCAGGTGTACAATTCAGCACCCAAAACCATCGCTTGCAGCAGCTCTTTTCACTCGAAGGCTTCGAATATATTGGGGAAAATCAGCTTAAGCAAGTCAAAGAAATTGAAGGTAAAACCTATGCCTTATATTTCAAGATCGACATCTATCAACCCCATTATCAATTCCAAACGCAAACCTCTACTACAGCAGCCAGTCACACTTGGCTTACACAAGAAGCTGAGCATCTGTTACATCATGCTCAAGCGACCTATTAAGCAGGTGATTTCTTGATTGCATTCATTTACTTAAGCATTGCGATTATTGCTGAAGTGATTGCCACTTCAGCATTAAAAGCATCCCAAGGTTTTAGTATTCTCATCCCTTCTTCAATTACAGTCGTAGGCTATGCGATTGCCTTATATTTTTTGTCTTTAACCTTAAAAACCATTCCTATGGGCATTGCCTATGCGATTTGGTCGGGGGCGGGCATTATTTTAATTTCGTTGGTGGGATGGTTTGGCTTTAAGCAGCAATTAGATGTGCCTGCACTGATTGGTTTGGCTTTAATGATTTCTGGGATTTTAGTGATTAATATCTTTTCACAAAGCACCCATCTTTAATGTAAAAATTGCATGACCGAAACATCGCCATGCTGTATCTCAAAATGTAAAAGCCCAGAACATTTCTGGGCTTTTACTCGTATAGATGACTTATTTCAACCCTTCAATCAATGCGGGATAAATTAAACCATTGACATCCATTTCAGTTTTGTAGATACCATTACTGACATTAAATTTATTCACATGATACGTCGAACCATAAATGGAATCGAAGCCTGAACCTTTGGTAAACACCTTCTTGTTTGCAGCTAAATCCAGTAAATGTGTCCCACCAATAAATTGTTCATATTGCTGCGGATCCACCCCAACACGGTTCGACATAATCTTGACCGCATCTGCATGAGTTGCAGGGTCATTAATATATTTAACGGTTTTATCCCAAACCTGAATTAATTTAGACCACTGTTCTTTGTTGGCGGCCAAATGGCTCATATTCACGGTTAAAGTATCGTAAATTAGACCCGGTTTATCTTTTGAGGTATAAATAATTTTAGACCCAGCAACTGATTTTAATGCCTGATTGGCAACAGGTTGCCATACTGCAATCGCATCTACACTATTACTTGCAAAAACTTGCGGCAATTCGTTGGTCATTGAATTGACCAGTTTTACATCTGATAATGAAATTTTGGCATCATCCAAAGCAGTTGATAATAATAGATGATCCACTAGCCCTTTTTCAGTCGCAATCGATTTCCCTTTTAAATCTGCAATGCTGTTTATGCCCTCTTTGGCAATAATCACGTCATTCCCCGCAGAATAATCGGTTGCCATAATCATGATGCCTTTGGTTCCGCCCGATGCTGTAACCAAATTATCGCCATTGGTCACCAAAACCGCATCTAACTGGTTCGCTGCAAATGCCGAAAGCGATGCTGAATAATCAAACCATTTAAATTCGACATTTAAGCCCGCTTCTTTTAACCAGCCTTTTTCAATGGCAACTTGCCAAGCCACAAAACCCGGCCAGTCACTATAACCAATGGTCATCGGTTGACTCGTTGCCGTAGTCTCTGATTTTTTTTCTGCTTCAGGCACTTTGGCGGTATTGTCACAACCTGAGAGTAAAATACCCGCAACTACTGACATTGATAACACTGCTTTTTTCATCATTTTCAGGTTCCCCTTAGATTATTCAACATTTTGTGGAATTGGTGGCATCACCGCATCCATCAGTTCAAGGTGTCCGTTAATGACCCCTTTCAAGGCAATAAATTGCTGGCTCATTAACTTTAATTCGGCGCTTTTGCCCTGCATCAGCATCACTTCCATAATTTTTTGCTCATCCAGTTGGATATGCAGCGAGCTAATGACTTGTTCTAAATATTGTTGTTGCAAATCCATTAACTGAACTCGCAATGACATAGAACTGGCGTCATACAGCAAGGTCAATGTGCCGACCATGACCGAATTTTGCCGTTCTTCTTCTGCAATTAAGTGCTTGTGAATCATGTCTACAATGGCTTGCGAGCGGCTTTCATAGCATTGATCAACAATTTTCTGATCCAGTGCACTTAAAGTACTCTCAGGTACAGTGACACTGATTCGGGCAAGTTTAGGTTTAGCCACAATTTACTTCCGCAATGTTTCAGGATGATGAGGGTCTTGCTTGACATAAAAACCCGCGCGAACGCTAATTAGCTCCAGTAAAAACTGTTTAAAGAGCTGTGATGTCGACTTATCTTTATTCTGTGGCTTTTGCATCTGTGGCTCCTCTTTGGTATTACCAAATTCGAATTTTGTATTACTCGAATAAATGCAGAAAGCGTGCCAATCCACTCCATCAAAATAGAAACGAAAACAAGAAAAATTGCTTGAAATTTGGGCAAAATAAATCAAATCGCGCTGTTATGGAGCTTTAAATTAAAGAACAGTTTTTCAGGGAAAAATCATGAGAGAAATTCGGCTGAATCTTTAAATGCAAAAGCCAGCGCGATCACGCACTGGCTGTTTAGATTTGATAATTTTGAGATAAGATCTAAGCCACAGGTGCCAATGTAAACAGTACTTGCCCTGTTTTCACGGTTTGCCCTTTTTCAATGGTAATGGCTTCGACTTTCATTCGTTCAGGTGCCAAAATTGGAATCTCAATTTTCATGGCTTCAATTACTGCCAAAGTCGCCCCTTCTTCAACCACATCACCCATCTGACATTCAATTTTCCAAATCGAACCGGGCATGTGCGACTCCACTGCACAGCCACCATCAGGAATTAAAACTGTTTCACCATCATCCACCGTATCTAAACTTTCAGATACATATTCTGCCAAACCTGCTTCATGCCAGCGACGGCGCTCGGCTTCAAAGTTACTTTGTTGCGTGTGCTTAAATGCTTGGATAGTTTCAGCATGATCCTGCAAGAATTGGTTGTATTCTTTCAGGTTTAATACACCTTCTTCTACGCGTAGATTTAAACGTCCTGCTTTAAAATCTTCACGCATCTGCATCAATTCAGCTTCAGACACTTCATAGAATTTAATCTGGTCAAAGAAGCGTAGTAACCACGGCTTACCCTCTTCAAAATTCGCATTTTTACGGTAGCGACTCCACATCTGCGTGGTACGTCCCACAAATTGATAACCGCCCGGTCCTTCCATGCCGTACACGCACATATAGGCACCACCAATACCAACTGCATTTTCAGGTGTCCAAGTTCGTGCAGGGTTATATTTGGTGGTCACTAATCGTTGCCGCGGGTCTAAAGGTGTTGCCACTGGTGCACCCAAATAGACATCGCCCAGTCCCATCACCAAATAACTGGCGTTATAGACCACATCTTTTACCGCCTGTTTGGAGTCCAAACCATTAATACGGCGAATAAACTCGATATTATCTGGGCACCACGGTGCATCGGCACGCACAATTTGGCTATAGCGTTCGGTTGCCAATTGGGTTTGTGAATCTTCCCATGCCAAAGGCAAATACACTGTGCGTGATGGCACCTGCATTTCGGCTATATTGGGCAGTTGTTCTTCAGCCACTTCCAGCAAACGCAGTAAATCGGTTTGATCCAGTACCAAACAATCATAATGGATTTGTAATGAGCGAATACCCGGAGTTAAATCAATAATGCCCTTAATGTTCTGCTCTTTCATCCATTGCATTAAGGCATGAATACGGAAGCGCAGATTCAAATCCAGCACCAGCTCACCATATTCCACCAGCAGGTAATGGTTCCCCGCAGGACGATAGACCACATCTGGACGTGTACCATCGCCTTTAAAGGTATCTAAAATTACATGGTTTAAAGTAATTTCCTCTGCTTGAATGACTTGCTCGTAATGAATACTTTCAGGAGATGCCGCATCCAGCATGGCTTGATAGTTTTGATTGAGCTGCTTGGCTTGGTGATAGCTGACTGGTACAAATTTAACTTTATCCCCGGCTTTCAGTTGACCCAATTTCCACAATTCAGAATGAATCACCACCGCTGGACAGACAAAGCCGCCCAAACTCGGACCATCTGGACCCAAGATAATCGGCATATCCCCCGTAAAGTCGATCGCACCAATAGCATAGGCGTTATCGTGAATATTTGATGGGTGTAAGCCCGCCTCACCACCATCTTCCCGTGCCCATTCAGGTTTTGGTCCAATCAGACGAATGCCTGTTCGACTTGAGTTAAAATGGACTTCAAACTCATGTTCAAAGAAAGTTTCAATATCCTGATTGGTAAAAAAGTCAGGCGCACCGTGCGGACCATACATCACCGCAATTTCCCAATGCGAATTGAATGCTGTAATTTGCTCCTGATTTAAAGCGTGTAAAGGCTGATCGCTAAAAGATGTGATTGGCAACATATCACCGACCAATAAGTTACGCCCTGCATGACCACCAAATTGCCCTAAGGTAAATGTGGCTTGCGAGCCTAAATATTCAGGGACTTTAAAGCCGCCTTTGACCCCAATATAACTGCGGCAGCCCGTGCTAATTTTGCCGCATTTCAGAACTTGCCCTTTCTTCACATTCACGGTTTGCCACATTGGAATGCTCACGCCATCTAATGTGCTTAGCATCTCGCCGCCCGTAAGCACAATTTGACTGTCGCAATGGAATTTCAGACTTGGACCTTGCAGGGTACATTCCAAACCCGCAGTATTTTTCTCATTACCCAACAGTTGATTGGCAACATTCAAAGAAAATGGATCAATCGCCCCTGATGGTGGGACTCCCACATCCCAATATCCCAAGCGTCCTGTAACATCTTGAATCGAAGTTTGAATACCAGCCTGTAACACTTCAATCTTTTGGGTTTTCCAAGTAAAGCTATTTAAAAAACGCGTGGTTTGTGTGCCTGCTTGGAACACTTCTCCTGCCACAATGTTCTGCAAATATTCGAGGTTGGTTTCTATTCCTGCCACTTGGGTGTTTGCCAGTCCTGCACTCATTGCTTGAATTGCAGCATCACGATCTGTAGCAGTCACAATAATTTTGGCAATCATCGGGTCATAATAGGAAGAGACATTCGAGCCTGTTTCTACCCAAGTTTCAACACGACAATGTGGATCAAATTCAACTTCAGTTAAAAGTCCTGCACTCGGCTGAAAGTTTTTGATCGGGTCTTCGGCATATAAACGCACTTGAATAGAATGCCCTTTAGAGTCTAAAGCCGAAGTCGGTGCAACCCAATCACCACTGGCTAAAGTCACCATCCATTCCACCAAGTCCACAGCATAAACCTGTTCAGTCACGCCATGTTCCACTTGTAAACGGGTATTCACTTCCAAAAAGTAAAACTCTTGGGTATCGGTATCCATCACAAATTCAACTGTACCCGCAGAACGGTATTGCACCAATTGCATCAGTTGTATAGCGACTTGTTGCAGATAATCACGTTGTTCATCCGACAAATGCGGTGCAGGTGTTTCCTCTATCACCTTCTGGTTACGGCGTTGCACCGAACAATCACGCTCACCCAATGCCAAGACCTGACCTTGGCCATCGCCAAAGATTTGCACTTCAATATGACGGGCATTTTGCACAAATTTTTCTAGATACAAGCCTGCATCTTTAAAGTTAGCTTGTGCCAAATAAGATACTGTTTGATAAGCGTCTTTTAGCTCTTCGGCATTCCAAACCAACCGCATACCAATCCCGCCACCGCCTGCGGTGCTTTTAAGCATCACGGGATAACCAATCTTTTCTGCTTCTGCCAAAGCTTCCGCTTCATCAGCCAACAAGCCACTCCCCGGCAAAAGTGGCACTTGACTCTGAATCGCCAGTTCACGCGCAGTATGCTTTAAACCAAAACTGCGCATTTGGGCAGAAGTCGGACCAATAAAGGCTATTCCTGCGGCTTCACATAAGTCACAAAACTCGGCATTTTCCGATAAAAAACCATAGCCGGGGTGAATCGCTTCCGCCCCTGTTTGCTGTGCAACTTGCAGGATTTTTTCAATATTTAAATAACTTTGACTGGCAGGTGCCGCACCAATACATACCGCTTCATCCGCCATGGTCACATGTAAAGAATCACGGTCGGCTTCTGAATACACAGCAACCGATTGAATCCCTAATTTTTTGAGGGTTCGAATCACTCGGCAAGCAATCGCACCACGATTCGCAATCAAAACTTTATTAAACATGGTGCTTACTCCGCAGCTTCACGCACAATCAGTTGGATAGGCGTTGGGTTATAGGCATTACACGGATTATTTAGCTGTGGGCAATTTGAAATCAGCACAATTAAATCCATCTCTGCTTGAATTTCCACATATTTTCCTGCAGCGGAAATACCATCCTCAAATTTCAAATGTCCTTCAGGGGTAACGGGCACATTCATAAAGAAATTAATGTTCGGACCAATATGACGCACATTTAAACCATGCTTTAACGCCACAGGGTGTTTCGCTAAGGCATACATAAAATTATTGCGGCAACTATGCATCGGGTAAGTGTCATGCGCATAACGAACTGTGTTGCTTTCACAAGAACAGGCACCACCGAGTGTGTCATGCCGACCACAGTTATCATCGTGGATGATCGCCATCGGGCGCGCCAAGTTACTGTATAACGTGGTGCCTTTTTCTAAATAAATCTGACGATTCATCGCCAAGGTATCAGTTGCGCTATAGCGTTCTTCTGGGTTTTCAGCACTGATAAACAAAGTATCCACCGCCTGATTGCCTTCTAAATCGACAATGCGGAAGTACTGTCCTTTTTTCACTTCGCACATCCATGCTTCACCCACAGGGCACACTTCACTTAACACTGTTTTTTCAAAGTTTTGTAATACTGTCATGACTGTTCTCCCGAGTTCTTAGCAAGCATCAGATAATGCGAAATAACGTGCATTGTTTTGAAATGCACGCTGATTTTGGGCGCATGAATCACGACAGATATCATGTTCATTTAAAGGATTGGCTTTAAACAGAGAAAGTTGAATGTCCGCAGGTTGATAAGTAGGATTTTGGTCTAAAGCATGTGGTGCAGCAGATAAGAACACCAAACAATCCATTTCAAAGCGCAGTTCAATCACCTGATCAGTATTGTCAGCAGTCACATAAGAGAGTTCGCCCGCATCATTCGGAGCAACTTTGGAAAATAAATTCAGGGTGGCACTTAAATCAGTCTGTGCTAATGAAAATTTTGCCATTTCCACCAATAAGCCATCTACACCACTTTGATACATGGCATTGCGTGCAGCTTGAAAGTTCTGTTTACCATATTGCGCTGCAATCTGCTCGGCACGACTTGCACCACATAGCACATCATTCCAACCATGTTCATCTGTAACTATCGAAGCCATGACACGTCCAAGGTCTGAATACAGCACATGTCCTGCGCTTAAATACGCGGTATGTTGCCCCTTTAAACTGTCTGGCATATTAAAGCGCTCTAATTTATCGGCAGCATTAACACAGAACAGTGAAACATTGGCATGTTTAGAAAGTGCTTTAAAACGGAGAATTGCACCTTTTTGAATACGTCCCGACCAGTGATGCCCGCCCGGCAAAACCTCAGTCCATAGTGTTTGGTTATTGTGATATTGCTGTAAGCCCATTGCTGTTACCTCTTCGGTGGATTCGCATGACCTCCCGGGCTTTTATCCCTCCGTGTAGTTCTTTCGAACCGTGAACTCTCGGTCTCAGACATACGCGTGCGTATCGGAACCCTAGATCACATTTTTCATAGTCATGATTAAGCAAAGGCTGTGCCAACTTAGTATTACGTTTTTTATCATTCATAATACTATTTTTGAGCGAAGATGATGCAAAAATAAAAAAAGGTGCTTTTTTGCACCAGAATTAAAACAATTCACCCTAAAGGCTGTATTAAAATGATTTCTATTAACTCATTTCACAAATATATTGCACGCCATCACGTCCTTGGCGTTTTACTTCATATAAAGCCTGATCTGCCATCTTCAGCCAGTCCGTTGTAGAACCTGCTGCGGCTGCCGAGGAAATTCCAATACTGATACTCATGCGAAAGTTCGAATTACTCGGTAAACGAAAATGTCGGACTTTATCCAAAATGGTTTGAGACAATTGCATAATTTCCTGTGAACTGCTGTCCATCACAATCACTGCTAACTCATCACCACCAAATCTGGCAGGTATATCTTTGCTTTGAATCGATTCTCTTAAAATATTCGACAGTTCAATCAGGACATAATCTCCCATTTCATGTCCATAGGTATCATTAATGTCCTTAAAATGATCTACATCGATTAACATTAAATGAGCCGTACTATTTCCACGTTGTATCTGTACAAAAGTGCTGGCTAAACGCTGTTCAAACAAACGGCGGTTGGGAATATGCAAACGCGGATCCATTAAGGCAATCCGTTCAAACTGCCGATTTTTTTGGCTCAGATTGGTAGAAAGCTTCCGAGATAAAATACTCAAGGCAATTAAGTACAAAGTCGCCAATGGAATGGTGAGCCATACCGTATGCGGACTAAAAGTGAAGGTTAGAGGCATACCAACCAACAACCAAACGCCAATCAAAGAGACGGTAAATCCTAAAATTGAAGGAGCTAAAAGTTTCCATCCCCCCGCAGCATAACGATCTGCAATAAATACAGCCAAAATAATAAAAGATGGCATGGGGCTTAAACCCATCACACCAATCCAAGCCCCACCAAACATGGTATCTACAATCAAGCTGGTTTGTTCAGTTTTCACAGGATCGTCAGATCGTTGACTAATTAAATAGGCGAAACTTGGCCAAACAAAAGCATTTACTGTCAATAAAATGAAATAGCTACTTTCATAATGCATATCCCGTAATACAGAAAAAATAGGAAAAAAACACAAAATCGTTCCAAGCTGTCGCATAACGAAAATTCTTTTCAGGAATTTTTTCGTTCGCGTTTGTAATAATTCTTCATCAGGAACGATATAAGACATATTTAACCTTGAGTCTGTTGACATTTCATAATGTTAACCAAATAAATATACGTGTGTTGTATTTCTTTGGAATCTTCGCTGTTGTGGATGTTCTTTCTATTTCCTCTCTCAAAGCTTTCGAGTCACATCCCTTATCAGCGCTAAGAACATCGGTATCTGTTAAATCTATTTTATCAACCAATGCAAGAGCAACTTTCACATCATGAGTTGTGCCATCATGAATAAGAAATTGAATTGGGTTCCCATTTTAATCTACAGCTAAATGGATTTTAGTACTGTTTCCACCGATGCTCCTTGAAATAGCTTGATCCTTGAGTCCTGTAACATGTTGATGTGCTCGAATACGGCTAGCATCAAGAAATACCCATTCTAGATCAGCATCTTTTGAAAATAACTTAAATATTTTTAATACCTTATTATCTTTAGACCATCGGGTGAACCGTTTAAAGATCATATTGGATTTACCAAAGGATTCAGGTGTATCCCTCCAAGGACATGATATAAATACCAAAATTATGGACAATAGATTTCAGCTTTAAGCAGTGTTGAGCAGTCAGCATTGGTTGATGCATAGCGAGAAGTCGATTTGGTTTGGCAATTGAATTTTACTTTCTCGCTATTTTTTGCACAGTAAATGTCAACAGGCCCTCGTCTTTACTTGAACGTGTAATTTTTTTCATGATACAGATACCAAGTATAGTGAATTTTTGTCAGCTCAAAATGTTAGGTTTATTAAAAGCCAATTTACTTTATATATCAGATGTGATTGTTTTATACATCTAGATGCAAACTGAATTTACTATCGACAATATAAATATCTTAAAAAAATCATGTAAAAGTCAATACAATTTAGTGACGAGTAAAGCACGTAGTGTTCATAGATTTCTAAGTGGGATTTATGCATCGTTATGCGCATATCAATTAACTCAACGAAATAAGCCAAAAATTCAAATTATGGAATCCTTGGCTTAAATAGGATTCGGGTTAGTTATAAAGCCTATATACCCTGCTTAAACCAACAAATTTTGTGCATGAATGTCATTTGCTACGTTTATGCATATACTATGATCAAATTAATTGTGTATTGCTTAAGCAAAAGCTCCACACAAAAATAACCATAATTTCAAGTAAAAACTCAGGATCGAGTTTTTACTGATTTTTTTAAAAATAAATCAATTTAATAATAGGAATAAAGAATGGATGCAGGATTAATTACCGTTGTTTTACCACTGGCGTTAGCAATTGTCATGATGGGTTTAGGTCTTGAACTCACTCCAAAAGATTTTGCGCGTGTCACACAACAACCCAAAGCCGTACTCATTTCACTTTTTAGTCAACTTTTCTTACTTGTAGGGATAGCTTTCCTGCTCTGTAAGCTTTTTGCATTACCACCTCTGCTTGCCGTAGGTTTAATGTTGCTAGCAGCTTCACCTGGCGGAAGTACCGCCAATTTGTTTAGCTATTTATTTAAAGGTGATGTGGCTTTAAATATTACCCTAACAGCAATTAACTCCGTGCTCGCAGCAGTAACGCTACCCATAATTGTAAATTTCTCGATCAATTATTTTATGAATGACGGACAGCAAGTTAGCCTACAGTTTAGTAAAATTATTCAAGTATTTGGCATTATTATTGTGCCTGTATGCATCGGAATGCTTATTCGTCATTTTGCACCGAATTTCACACACAAAATGAATAAACCTGTGCGCATCTTTGCAGTTGTATTCTTAATTCTGATTATTGTTGCTGCCTTTATTAAAGAGCGCGCTCACATCATGGAATACTTTGCCCAAATTGGTGCGGCAACAATTGTTTTCTGTATCATCAGCTTGTCTATTGGTTATTTCGTACCTCGTGTTATGGGTGTACATACAACGCAAGCACGTGCCTGTGCTTTTGAAATTGGCATTCATAACGGTACATTAGCCATGACGATTGCCCTTACAGTTCTGGAAAATACCACCATATCTATACCAGCAGCGGTATATTCAATATTTATGTATATCATCGCCGCAGGATTCGGCATGTTATTAAATAAATTTGATCGTGCTACAACACCAATCAATGAAAGTGATTCACTCAAACTCGAATCTTAATCATAAATTTAATCAGGATGTCTCGGCATCATTTTTACAGTTATATGAAAGTGTAGCTGTAAGTGCTGCTCTCAGTTACAATATGCGCTTTATAAAAGCAAAGTTTGGGTTATTCCGTGAAGTGGTTACAAATTCATATTACTGTTGATCAAGCACAAGTCGATTTTACAGAAACATTATTAAGTTCTTTGGGCGCAGTGAGCGTGACTTTGGACGATGCTGAAAATCAGGACTTACTTGAGCCACTTCCGGGTGAAACACCACTTTGGAATAAAGTGATTGTGACTGGTATTTATGCACAAGAAGAAAATGAAGAAATTGAGGTCGCTGCATTAGAAACCTTCATTCGTACACAAATGCCTGATGCACCTTTGCGTAGCGAGTTCTTAGAAGATCAAGTTTGGGAACGATCTTGGATGGATTACTATGAACCAATTCAAATTAGTGAAAAATTCTGGATTGTGCCTGAATGGTTAGAGCCACCTGAAGCAGATGCTGTGAACATTAAACTTGATCCAGGTCTAGCTTTTGGTACGGGTAACCATGCCAGCACGTTCCTTTGTTTACAATGGCTTGGCAAAACCGACCTCAAAGATAAAGTCGTAATCGATTACGGATGTGGTTCAGGTATTCTGGGTGTCGCAGCATTATTATTGGGTGCTAAAAAAGTCTACGCCACAGATATTGATCCACAAGCGGTATTGGCGACTCAACAAAATGCTGAGTTAAATGGTGTAATCGACAAAATTTTTGTGGGATTACCTGATGAGTTTAATGAAACGTTTGGCAGCCAAAAAGCTGATGTATTAGTGGCAAATATTTTAGCAGGTCCACTAATGGCTCTTGCACCAGAGTTTGCAACTTTAACGAAATATGAGGCAGAGTTCGCACTTGCAGGTGTAATTGAAGAGCAAGTTGCTGATGTTTCTAGTATTTACTCAGAATTTTTTGATATATTAGAAGTTGAAAAACGTGAAGAAAACTGGTGCCGTATTTCAGGCAAACGCCACAAAGCCTAACTATCTAACTTAAAAACTATGAGCGAAAAACAAACCAGCTGTCCTGAGTGTCTAACAATTTATCGAGTCTCTGTGGCTCAACTGACTGTTGCTCAGGGCATGGTTTGTTGCCCAAAGTGTTCAACCACGTTTAATGCTTTAACACATTTGATTAATCAGTCGTTCGGACAACTTTCAAATTATCCAGCTTCGGATGATCAATTTAATTCATCCAGCCAAGACAATGATTTTCGTCCGCAAATGTCGAATATTGCTTTTGAGCATTCTTTGTCGAATCGCCAGCAATTACTTGAGATTTTTGATAGAAAAATTGAGCACTCAAATATTGATCTAAAAACATATTTGAACAATCTCAATTATTTTAGTACCGATCCAATCGGTAACTTCCCTGCCCTTAACCTTGCAGAAAAAGATCACGACAGCAAACCTCGTAGCCCTATGTATTATGTCATGTGGGGTATGATTAATATTGCTCTCATCCTATTATTGTTATTCCAATTCTTTTGGTTTAATCCTCAATACTTAAGAAATAGCCCTAAATTAGCCGCGAGCTTTAATCAAGTTTGTGCTTTGTTCAAATGTGAAATACAACAAGAAAACTATACCCTTATTAGCGTCACTAAAATAAAAGCCAAGCGTATTGAAAAAAACAAAACTCTATTTATAGGTGAATTAATCAATTATCACGATAAGAGTCTTCCTTTACCAACCCTAAAGGTTATTTTACGTGAACAAGGAACAGAAACTGGTAACTTTACACTTCAACCCAAAGAATATTTGGCAGACAACTTGGTCGGTATTGAACGCATCCCTCAAAAAAGGCCTTTTAAAATCCATTTTGAGCTTCCAGTCGATCGAAAAAGCTTTGATGACTATAGTTTAGAAATCATTGGACCTTAAAAAATGAAAAAACTACAAAAAAAGTAAAAAAAAAGTAAAAAAAATGCACTTTTCTTGCTCACTTTTTCTAAGACAATGGTATCATACGCGCCACGAAAGCTTTGTGCTGCAAACTCCTCGCTAATTTTCACAACAACTACTAGTTTTGCCAATGCGCTTTATTCCAGATAATGCGTAGGGTATCTATTTTTTGTTTTGATTTTGATCAGTAACAAATATTAAATTATTGTTACGTATGTTTTTTGATCAATATAGCTGATTTGTGGCAAGCTAAATGTACGAGTTTTAGAACTCCTCGTTTTAGGATCTAAAACGGAGTTCATTTATTTTTTATAGACAACATTAATATATCGCTTTACCCAAGCGGTATCTGATTTTTCGGATTAATTCGCATGAATAGCAAATCTCCTATTTTTACTGCACAATCTGATGTTGCTCTACGTATTCACGTAGATCGCGCAGTTCGCCATTACTTTGCTCAATTGCAAGGCGAGCAACCTTCTCAGGTCTATGACATGGTGCTAGCAGAAATGGAGAAACCTCTTTTATCTGTAGTTCTTGAGTATACACGTGGTAATCAAACACGCGCTGCCGAGATTCTAGGACTGAACCGTGGTACTTTACGTAAAAAGTTGAAAGCTCACGGTTTAATGAGTGAATAAATGATAAAATGCTTGCGGCTTCCGCGGGCATTTTTTTTACCTGCTATTTTTAGCTTTTTTTTGTTTTAATCCTTGATAACTGTGACGAAGATCATGACCATTAAACGCGCATTAATCTCTGTTTCCGATAAAACTGGCATTGTTGAGTTCGCTCAAAACCTTTCTGCTCTAGGGGTAGAAATTTTATCAACTGGTGGTACATATAAGTTGCTTAAAGACAACAATATCGCTGTAGTTGAAGTTTCAGAGCATACTGGTTTCCCAGAAATGATGGATGGGCGTGTAAAAACTTTACACCCAAAAATTCATGGCGGTATTTTAGCTCGTCGTGGCCTAGACGAAGCGGTAATGGCTGAACACAACATCGATGCGATTGACCTAGTGATTGTGAACCTTTATCCATTTGCTGCAACAGTCGCTAAACCAAACTGTTCACTTGCTGATGCGATCGAAAACATTGATATCGGTGGCCCGACAATGGTTCGCGCCGCTGCGAAAAACCATGCATCTGTTGGTATTGTGGTAAATGCATCTGACTATGACACTGTTATTGCTGAGCTTAAAGCAAATGGTGCGCTGTCTTATGAAACTCGTTTTGATTTAGCAGTAAAAGCTTTCGAACACACTGCTCAATACGACGGCATGATTGCTTCTTACCTAGGTGCTCGTGTGGGCAAAGCAGAAGGTGAGGCAGACAAGTTTGCACGTACTTTCAATACGCAATTAAATAAAGCTCAAAATTTACGTTACGGTGAAAACCCGCATCAATCTGCTGCTTTCTATGTTGACCCTGCTGCAACTGAAGCTTCTGTTTCAACTGCAAAACAACTTCAAGGTAAAGAGCTTTCTTATAACAACATCGCAGATACAGATGCTGCACTTGAATGTGTAAAATCTTTCGCTAAACCAGCGTGCGTAATTGTCAAACATGCTAACCCATGTGGCGTTGCAGTTTCATTAGATGGCATTCAAGCAGCTTATGATCTTGCGTATGCAACTGACCCTGAATCTGCTTTCGGTGGCATTATTGCATTCAACCGTGAACTTGATGTAGCAACTGCACAAGCAATTGTTGACCGTCAATTCGTAGAAGTCATCATTGCACCAAGTATTGCTGAAGGCGTACTGGAAGTGACTGGCGCAAAGAAAAATGTTCGCGTATTAGTTTGTGGTGAATTACCAGCAATTGATGAACGTGCTCCACAGTTAGACTATAAACGTGTGAATGGTGGTTTATTGGTTCAAGACCAAGACTTAGGTATGATCACCAAAGATGATCTTAAAGTCGTAACTAAACGTGCGCCAACTGAACAAGAAATTGATGACCTAATTTTTGCGTGGAAAGTTGCGAAATATGTGAAATCTAATGCAATTGTTTATGCAAAAAACCGCCAAACAATTGGTGTAGGTGCAGGCCAAATGAGCCGCGTAAACTCAGCACGTATTGCAGCCATTAAAGCTGAACATGCAGGCTTAGTGGTTGAAGGTGCTGTAATGGCTTCTGATGCATTCTTCCCATTCCGTGATGGTATTGATAATGCAGCAAAAGCAGGCATTAAGTGCATTATTCAACCAGGTGGTTCTATGCGTGATGAAGAAACGATTGCTGCTGCTGATGAAGCGGGCATCGCAATGGTCTTCACAGGTATGCGTCATTTCCGTCATTAATTTCGGATTTCGACTGTAATGACTTTGTCATTCGTATTAATTAAAACAGATTTCTAAATCTTGCATAAAGTCTTCGGCGCTTCAGCGGAAGACTTTATGTCATTTTCGATTCATGGAGTATGAACCGATGAATATTTTAGTTTTGGGTAGTGGCGGTCGTGAACATGCTTTGTCATGGAAAATCGCTCAAGATGAAAAAGTAGCTAAGGTATTTGTTGCTCCTGGTAATGCAGGAACTGCAACTGAAGATAAATGCGAAAACGTTGCATTAGATATTCAAAATAATCCTGCAATTATTGAATTTGCTCAAAATAATGCAGTTGATTTAATTGTAGTTGGTCCAGAAGCTCCGCTGGTCAATGGTGTGGTCGATGCATGCCGTGAAGCGGGTCTTAAAATTTGGGGGCCAACTCAATTTGCTGCACAGTTAGAAGGCTCAAAAGCTTTCGCCAAGCACTTCTTAAAGCGCCACAATATTCCAACTGCATTTTACGATGTGTTCATTGAAGTCGATGCAGCGAAAGCTTACGTGACAGAACATGGCGCTCCTATCGTAATTAAAGCTGACGGTCTTGCTGCTGGTAAAGGCGTAATTGTTGCAATGACCAACGAAGAAGCATTTGCAGCAATTGATGACATGTTGGCTGGAAACAAATTTGGTGACGCAGGTTCTCGTGTAGTCATTGAACAATTCCTTGCCGGTGAAGAAGCATCTTTCATTTGTATGATCGATGGTGACAACATCCTACCAATGGCAACTTCACAAGATCACAAGCGTATCTTTGAAGGCGATCAAGGTCCAAACACAGGTGGTATGGGTGCATACTCTCCTGCCCCAGTGGTTACTCCTGAAGTATTTGACCGTGTCATGGCTGAAATTATGCGTCCAACTGTGGAAGGCATGAAAAAAGATGGTCATGTTTACACAGGCTTCTTATATGCAGGCCTTATGATTGATGAACAAGGTTCACCTCGTGTAATCGAATTTAACTGTCGTTTTGGTGACCCTGAAACACAACCGATTATGATGCGCTTAAAATCTTCGTTGGTCGATTTGGTTGAAGCTGGTATTGCAGGCAATCTCCCAGCAGAAGCGGAATGGGACGAACGCAAATCGATTGGTATTGTACTTGCAGCAGAAGGTTATCCTGAAACAGTTCGTAAAGGTGACGTTATCTCTGGTCTTGGCCAATCTCCAGAAAACACTAAAATCTTCCATGCAGGCACAGCAATGAGCGCTGACGGTCACATCTTGACTGCGGGTGGTCGTGTTTTATGTGTAACTGCACTTGGTGATACCGTACTTGAAGCGCAAGTCAATGCTTTAGAAGTTTGCGGTCAAGTTACATTTACAGGTATGCAATATCGTACAGATATTGGTTATCGCGCGATTGCACGTGAAAATGCTTAACTCGCATTCATACGGTAGTAGAAAACCCGCTAATTTGGCGGGTTTTTTTAATTTTATCATTATTTAGAAAGGCTGTAAGTCAAACAAAAAATTCATGCTTCATTCAGTATGTTCAGCTCTTTTTTAACATCTAGCTCAGAGAATCATGGAATTGATAACGAACTTGAAACTTTGATTTTAAGCTCCCGTGGTGACATTCAAAACCAATTTTTACAAATGTAACTGAAATATCGCTTTAGATTTCTTAAATCAAACAATTCATGGCTTTAATTGAACACCACGAATCCAACTTTAGTCTGATATATAAAATAAACTAATCCCGCGGACTCATCATAAATATTCCAACCTTTAATTCCAATACATAAAAAATATAATAGTTTCAAAGTATTAAAACAATTAAATACTTTCAATTTTCATCAATTATTCATTTTTCGTATGTCTATTGGATAAAATCTTATAAAGCATAATATTTCAGCATAATTAACAAATTCAACAGATTAATTTAAAACAATATATTGTTTTTATTGTTATTTTATTTAAAACCTGCATTTTCTTTTGCGACTAAACAGATAAACATTGCATTCTTATTCACTATATTGAATATAGTTTTATTGTTATCATAGCGTAACTTTTTAAGACTTCAAAAGCTGTTTCCACAGTAATACGATGTGATTTCAATATCATAACGTGTAAATTTTGAATTGCTTAATACGAAATTATTTTGGTCTTGTTGGGATGAAGCGAACTTTTAGCTTGGTATATAGCTAGAAATCGCAAAGTACCGAATTTTTATCAGACAACTTCATTCATTGTGAGCATCAGATATTTATTTAGCATGTCTTTATAATGTGAAACGATGGAATGATGTCTGTACTAGGAAATATTCATGAAAAAGCTATTTAGCGTTTTATTGAGTGCATCTGTGTTAACACTCAGTGCCTGCAGCAAACAGGAAGCTCCTGCTACTGAAACCAAAACCGATGCGGCAACAACTACAGAACAAACTGTAGTCATGGCTTCTACTGGCTCTGACGCTGATATCTGGCGTTTCATTGCAACCCTTCCTGAAACAAAACAAGCAGGCATTAAGCTTGAAGTGAAAAACTTTACTGACTACGTGGCAATGAACACTGCTGTAGCCAATAAAGAAATCGACATTAACGCATTCCAATCTTACGCTTACCTTGTTGCCTTCAATGCCAACAATAAAGATAAAATTGCACCAGTTTCTACGACTTACCTTGAGCCTATGGGTATTTATTCAAGCAAAGTGAAAAAGCTTGATGAATTCAAAACTGGTGCAACAATTGCTATTCCAAATGATGGTGCAAATGAATCACGTGCATTATTATTGCTTCAATCTGCTGGCTTAGTAAAATTAAAAGCTGGTTTTGATGATGTGAAAGGTACACCTGCTGATGTTGTCGAGAACAGCAAAAATATCGTGATTAAACCAATTCAAATGGCTACGGCTGTTCGTGTTAAAGACGAAGTAGATGCAATTGTATTGGGCAACACCTTGGCTATGGAAGGTGGTTTAAATGTATTGAAAGATGCGATTTACTACGAGCCAGTTGACCAAACTACTAAAATGAATGTTAACGTTTTAGCGGTAGCAGAATCACGTAAAGATGACCCTGTATTGAAGAAAGTAGGTGAGCTTTACCACACTAAAGCTGTAGAACAATATGTTCAAGAACACTTTGGTGGAACTAAAATTGATGTAAACAAACCTGTTAGCTATCTTACCGAAAGCAAATAGTAATATAATGCTGCAAACAAAACAGGCAAAGTGACTTTGCCTGTTTTTTCATTTTGTACAGTTTTTGACGCTATGATTGAATTTAAAGACATTTCAAAACACTACGAGCTCAAAGGTCAAACCATACGTGCTCTGGATAACATTAATCTGACTATTCCAGATGGCAGTATTTTTGGCATTATTGGCTATAGTGGTGCAGGTAAAAGTACCTTAATCCGTCTGATTAATTTGCTTGAACGTCCTACGCAGGGTCAGGTCATTATTCGTGGCACCGACTTTACAGCACTGGATGCACGTTCATTACGTCAAGAACGTGCAAATATCGGTATGATTTTTCAGCACTTCAATTTACTGCAAACCAAAACGGTTGCAGCCAATATTGAAATGCCACTGAAGCTTTTAGGCTTTTCCAAAGCAGAAAGAGAAAAACGCCTGAATGAACTACTCGAATTTATCGATCTGAAGCATAAAAAAGATGCTTATCCAGATGAACTTTCTGGTGGTCAAAAGCAACGCGTCGGTATTGCGCGTGCATTGGCAAATCATCCAAAAATCTTACTTTGCGATGAAGCAACTTCTGCACTTGACCCACAAACCACAAAGTCCGTTTTGGCCTTGCTAAAAAAGATCAATCAGGAACAAGGTATTACCATTGTTATGGTCACCCATGAAATGGATGTGATTGAATCAGTTTGTGATTATGTTGCTGTAATGGAACAAGGCAAAGTGATTGAAACAGGTCCTACCCTTGATATTTTCAGTCAGCCGCAACATCCAACGACCAAAAATTTCATTCAAACTGTTTTACAGCAACAATTGCCGATTAATATCCTTAATAATTTAGAGAATCAAAATCAGCATAGTATTTATAGCTTGCAGTTCTTAGGGACTTCAGCGCAAGAAACTGTAGTTCAAGCTGCAATTAAACAATTTGATATCAGTTTGAATATTTTATTTGCCAACATGACCGAAATTAACGGTTCTGTCATTGGGCAAATGTTTGTTCAGTTATTGGGCGATCCAAACATCATTCAAGACACCATTGCCTTCTTTGAACAACACGGCGTAAAAGTTGAACAATCTGGAGTCTGCGAATGAGAGATTTAATCGTACAATGGCTGACAGACCTCACAGCACCTTTCTGGCATAGTTCACTCAGCATTGACCAATTTGTCACTGCCATGCAGGAAACTTTCCACATGGTGTTTTTTGCAATGCTATTTGGTTCAATTTGGGGCTTTATTCAAGCCATTACCTTATTGGTAACACGTCCAGATGGTATTTTGCCAAATCGTGTCGTGTATCACTTACTCAATCCAGTTGTGAATGCCCTACGTTCATTGCCATTTATTATCTTACTCATTGCGGTAATTCCACTCACAAAAGTGCTTGTAGGGACTTCTATTGGTACATGGGCTGCAATTGTTCCCCTCACCATTTATGTAGGACCTTATATTGGTCGTCTGATTGAAACCTCACTTTTAGAGGTGAATGAAGGGATTATTGAATCTGCTCAAGCAATGGGTGCGAGTCCTTGGCAAATTATTTTCAAGTTTATTGTGCCTGAAGCACGCAGTTCGCTTATTTTAAATTTAACCACGGCCACCATTAGCCTGATTGGTGCCACTGCAATGGCAGGTGCTGTAGGTGCTGGCGGTATTGGTGACCTTGCTATTTCTTATGGTTACCAACGTTTTGACACCAGTGTGGTGATTCTCACTGTCATTGTATTGCTGATTTTAGTTCAGTTGGTACAAAGCTTAGGTGATTGGCTGTCTCGTTTAAGATAAAACCAATCTTTTAAAGCTCCCGAAATGGGAGCTTTTTTCAGGTCTAAAATTTATATAATCAGCATAACAACAAAATGAATTCAAACTTAACCATGAAAATAAACACGATATTAATGAGTCTCTGTGTACTTTCGACTATCAGCCATGCAAATGCGATTTCTTATAATTATGTCACCAGTATCAAAGTGAATCAGATTGAACTGAATGCTCCCGTATCGGCAGATCAAATCAACAAATTGGTTAAAACAGAAAGTACTAAAACTCATAGAACTTATTCAGAATGCACAGGAAATTATGAATACAGCCTGAATCCATCTTCTAATCAAGCCCTAACCTTTGAAATTTTTGCAGAAGATAATCCTCAAATCAAAAATGAACAATTTTATCAGGATAAATCTAATTTCAAGCAATTGGGGCAAACCAAAGGTCGCGTGTGGTTAACTTGGAACAACAGCAAAGACATGAATGATAAAATAGTTGTGAACAACACTCAAATTACACCGCAGTATACATTGCAGCAATTTAAACAAGATTTTAAACACAGTGCACAAAGTATGAACCCCAAAGGAGATGCTCAAGTCCTGATTTTAGAAGTCGAGCAAGTCAAAGAATTCATGAAACATCCTGAAGATTTTAGCCCACCTTATACGGCCTATCTCAATTTCAGTTTTAAAAATGGAAAACTTGCACAATTCTCGATTCAGCAAGCGCTTGCATGTTAAAGCCTATCAAATCATTTCAGCTCATTTCTTTAAGCAAGCAAAGAAATGAATTATCAATTCAGGTACGACAAAATAAAACAAGCTGATTCTGAGCTTTAGGCTATTAAAACTTAACCAATTCATTTCAATTAAACTCAGAATAAGCACAGAGCATGCTAAACTATTGAGTGGTTTTTGCAGGAACTCATTTATGCACTTTGTTCATCTTGGTATTCATACCGAATTTTCTATCACTGAATCTATCGTTCGGATACCTGATCTAATTAAAGCTGCCGTAAATGATGAAATGCCCGCTTTAGCATTAACAGATTTGTCGAACTTGCATGCAGCAGTCAAATTCTATGGCTCTTGCTTATCTAAAGGCATCAAGCCAATTTTAGGTTCAGTCATTCGACTCAATGATGCTGAACATCGTGTGACCTTATTGGCCATGACCAATCAAGGTTGGCGAGGACTCACTGAAATTGTTTCCCGTGGTTATATTGAAGGTCAACAACTCGACATCCCCTGCGTACAGAAAGACTGGGTTCTAGAACAACATCAAGATATTATTGCATTATTGGGTATGCACAGTGATGTTGGCAAAATGCTGTGTTCATCGAATCCGCAAAAAGCCGAACCACTCCTTGAACAGTGGATCGAGAAATTTGGCAACCGTGTTTATTTGGCGCTTACTCGAACTGATCGCCCCTTTGAAGAAGATTACATTGTAGAAGCCGTTAAACTGGCAAAAAAATATAACATTGGTGTAGTAGCACACAACGATGTGCACTTTATTACGCGTGAAGACTTTGAGGCACATGAAGCCCGCGTCTGTATTGCAGATGGTTATGTTCTAGGGGATGACCGTCGTCCTAAACCCTATAGCCCTGAGCAATATTTTAAAACTGCGGCTGAAATGACTGAACAGTTTTCAGATGTGCCGACCGCCATTGAAAACAGTTTCCATATCGCCCGACGTTGTAATGTCACACTACAATTAGGCAAATACTTCCTGCCTGACTACCCAATTCCTGAAGGTCACACCATTGACACTTTCTTTGAACATTTGTCCAAAGAAGGTCTAGAAGAGCGCCTCAATCACTTATACCCAGTAGAACAGCGTGGCGATGATTGGGCTGAAATCCGTAAACCTTATGATGAGCGTATTAATTACGAAATTAATATCATTAACTCAATGGGATTCCCTGGCTACTTCCTGATTGTCATGGACTTCATTCAATGGTCAAAAAATAACGGTGTACCTGTTGGTCCTGGTCGTGGTTCTGGTGCAGGTTCATTGGTTGCATATAGCTTAAAAATTACCGACCTAGACCCACTTCGTTACGATTTGCTTTTCGAACGTTTCTTGAACCCAGAACGTGTATCTATGCCCGACTTTGACGTCGACTTCTGTATTGCAGGTCGAGATAAAGTGATTGACTATGTGGCACGTAACTATGGGCGAGATGCAGTTTCTCAGATTGCAACTTTCGGAACCATGGCGGCAAAAGGTGCCATCCGTGATGTGGCACGTGTCTTGGGTAAATCTTATGGTTTAGCGGATCGTATTTCTAAAATGATTCCAACCAAACCTCTAGGTTTGTCTTTAGAGGAGTCGATTGAAGCCGAACCGCAACTGAAAGATATTGTCACCAATCCATCCAACCCAGACAATGACGATGCCGCAGAAATTTGGGAAATGGCACTTAAATTAGAAGGTATTACCCGAAATACAGGTAAGCATGCGGGCGGTGTAGTGATTGCACCAACTAAAATTACCGACTTCTCTGCGGTACTTTGTGATGCGGATGGTACAGGTCGTGTTGCACAATACGATAAAGACGATGTCGAAGCGGCAGGACTGGTTAAATTCGACTTCTTGGGTTTGCGTAACTTAACCGTTATCGAAGATGCAGTGCAAAATATTAACAAGCACTATCCTGCTGAGATACCACTGGATATTGCCAATATTCCTTTAGACGACAAAGATGCCTACTTGGTCTTTGCCAATGCCAATACGACAGCGGTATTCCAGTTTGAATCCGTCGGCATGAAAAAAATGCTCAAAGAAGCGCGTCCGAGCAAATTTGAGGAAATTATTGCCTTCGTATCTTTGTATCGTCCTGGTCCAATGGATCTGATTCCAGATTTTATTCATCGTATGCATGGTGGAGAGTTTGAATACTTACATCCTTTACTTGAGGGCGTACTCGAACCGACTTACGGGATTATGGTCTATCAAGAACAGGTGATGCAGGCTGCACAGTATTGTGCTGGCTATACACTTGGTGGTGCGGACTTATTGCGTCGTGCCATGGGTAAAAAGAAACCCGAAGAAATGGTGAAACAGCGCCAGATCTTTATTGAGGGTGCAGCAAAAAAAGATATTGATGAAGCCACGGCCAACCATATTTTCGACTATATGGAAAAGTTCGCAGGCTATGGGTTTAACAAATCCCATGCTGCTGCCTATGCTTTGGTTGCCTATCAAACCGCTTGGTTAAAAGCACATTACCCTGCTGAGTTCTTGTCTGCGGTACTCTCTTCGGAAATGCAGAATACCGATAACGTGGTATTCCTGATTGATGACTGCCGTACCAATGGTTTAGAAGTTTTACCACCTTCGGTTAATATGTCACTGTACCATTTCCATGCGACCAATGAGACAACCATTGTATATGGCTTAGGCGCAATTAAGGGTGTTGGTGAACAAGCCATGCAGTCTGTCATTGACTCTCGCTTGCATGACGGTCCGTATAAAGACCTGTTTGATTTCTGCCATCGAATTGATTTAAAGAAAATTAACAAGCGTACCCTTGAAGCGCTGATTCGTGCAGGTGCTTTAGACTGCTTAGGCATAGAACGTTCAAGCTTAATGGCACAGTTGCCAGAGGCTGTCCAAGCCGCAGAACAAGCACGTAGCAACCGTGAAACGGGTATTATGGATTTATTTGGTGAAGTTGAAGAAGTTCAACGTAAACCTGCCAAACCTGTGAAGCCTTGGTCAGATGAAGTCCGCCTTAAAGGTGAAAAAGACACGCTCGGCTTGTATTTAACAGGACACCCGATTGATGTGTATCGTCCTGAGTTAAAATCCTTCATTCCTGCCAAAATTAATGAACTGACACCAACACGTCGTGGTGTAACCACCGTTTTTGCAGGTTTAGTGGTTGATGTTGCCAACTTCCCGAACCGTGTCATGATTACCCTTGATGATGGTACATCACGAATTGAAGTGTCTGCCAATCATGAACGCTTCCAGCGCTTTAAAGACATTATTGTCAATGAACGCGTGGTGGTCATTGAAGGTGAAATTTATGAGCGCGAAGGTTTTGACCGTCCAATGGGACGCTTAACCAAAGCCTTTAGTCTGAACGAAATTCGCCAAAAACGTGCCAATAGTATTCAAATTAAGTTACAAGCAGATCATCTGAGCAAAACCTTAAGCCAAGATTTACAGAAAATCTTATTGCCTTATTGCAATGTCGATCTGTGCAATCATATTCCTGTGTTATTGCAACTTGATTATGCTTACGCCTCTGCGGAATTACATTTTGGTATGCAATGGAAAGTTGCGCCATTAGATGAACTTTTAAGTAAATTGCGCGATTATTTTGGTAAAGAAGCCATCTATATTGAATATCAGGTCAAGTCGAAAGCTGCCAAAGCCGTCAATTACGAACAAGCCAGACCTGCGCAAGTCCCTCCTCCACCTGCCGATTTAAGCATGGATGAGGCAATGGATTTATATCAAGCTGATGTTAATCAATATTCATAACGATTAAACACATTCAGTGATTTAACAAAATTGGAAATGTAATGAATCAATTCGACAATACTGCGGTTGCAGCACATCTTTCCCATGTCCGTATTGTCATGGTGAATACCACTCTACCTGCCAATATTGGAAGTGCATTGCGGGCCATGAAAACGATGGGACTTAGCCAGTTGGTCTTGGTTGCCCCAAAAACCTATCCGCATCCAGACATTGAAGCATTGGCAGCAGGTGCTGTAGACCTTATTCCGCATATTAAAATTGTAGAAACTTTAGAACAAGCTATTCAGGACTGTCATATTGTATTTGGTACAAGTGCACGTAGCCGAACAATTCCTTGGCCTTTGCTTGATGCACGTCCTGCAGCAGAAATGTCTCTCAAAGCTGTAGTCTCTCAACAGCAAAATATTGCGGTAGTGTTTGGTCGTGAAGACCGTGGCTTAACCAATGAAGAACTGGCTTTAGCCAACTATCATGTCACGATTCCAGTCAATACGGATTATGGTGTGTTGAATGTTGCACAAGCCATTCAAGTCATTTGTTACGAAATGCGTATAGCAGCACTGGCTCATGTAGAAAAAACTGAAGATCTTGAAGCAACTATGCCCGTTACCGATACCGCTCAAATGCATTGGGACGAGCCATTAGTCACGCATGATCAGATGCAACAATTTTACCCTCATTTAGAGAAAATGCTTGAAGATATTGAATTTTTAGATCCAAACAACCCAAGATTACTCCCTTTACGCTTGCGTCGCTTATTTGGGCGTATACAATTAGATAAAATGGAATACCATTTATTACGTGGCATTTTCAGCCGTGTACAAGCCTTGAATAAAGGCACTTGGAAACCATCTATACCAAAAACCAAAGACAAAGAGGATCCGTCTGATGCTTAAACAGCTCAAAGAGGATATACAAGCTGTCTTCGCGCGCGATCCAGCCGCACGAAACACTTTAGAAGTTTTAACCACTTACCCAGGCATTCATGCCTTAATCATGCACCGTATGGCACATGAACTGTGGAAAAAAGACTGTAAAGGCTCAGCTCGACTTCTGTCTTCATTTAGCCGTTTTGCGACAGGTATTGAAATTCACCCAGGTGCAAAAATTGGCCGCCGTTTTTTTATCGATCATGGCATGGGTGTAGTTATTGGCGAAACTGCCGAGATTGGTGATGATGTTACCCTCTATCATGGGGTGACGCTAGGCGGTACTACTTGGAATAAAGGCAAACGCCATCCTACCCTAGAAGATGGGGTAATTATTGGCGCGGGTGCAAAAATTTTAGGACCATTTACCGTAGGCAAAGGTGCAAAAGTTGGGTCAAACGCGGTGGTCACCAAAGCTGTACCTGCTGGTACGACGGCGGTAGGCAACCCTGCACGCTACATCAGTAAAGACATTCCAAAAGATCAAGATGAAGCACGTCGCCGTGATTATGCCGAAAGTATTGGATTCCAAGCCTATGCTGCAACACAAGACCAATCAGACCCTATGCTTGAAGGTATGCGTATTTTATTAGATCGTATTCAAAATAATGAAAAACGTATGAACACGCTTTGCCAACGTTTATCTCTGCTTGATCCAACGTTTAAAAAGCAGCAATTAAATGAACAACCCTACAGTGAAGAAGAGTTAAAAATTATTGAAGATGTACGTCGTGAATGTGAAGCACAAAGTAGCCAATCAAAGCCATAACAACATAATTAAGAACCAACTGTAACACGCCCTATATTGCATGTTCGCCTTAGTTTTCTTAGACTGACGGACATGCAATTTTTTTATTACATTTAAAAGAAAGAATGGATGAATACTATGACCTTAAAGCCTCTGGCACTCGCATTAGTTGCTGCATCATTTCTGACGGCGTGTAGCATAACCCCAAGCAAAGATAAAAACTCTAAAGAACCGATTATTTTCACGGAACCAGATATCACTCCCCCATTCTACGCCCTAAATCCATTTGACTATGCAGCACCGCCTCCATTTGAATTGGCATTGAAGCAAGCCGCTGCTCAGCCAGTAACGAAAATGGTAGTGACGAATTCAGCTAAACCAAATGAAAAAATTACCTTAGAAACAAATCGCTTGATCATTCCTACGGTGAATAACAACCAACGTACGATGAAATATGCCGTTTTAGCAGGTGAAAACGAAATTGATATCACAGATATTGATGACTTTTTACAGTTAGTTGAAGGCAAAGCACGTCACTACCCACCACGTTTTTCTGAGCGCAAAGAACGTAAAGGCTTCGAAGCAAAATTAAAACAAGTGACCCAAGAGTTAGATACGCTTGCTTCGCGTGATGATGCCTCTTTTGACATTTTAGTGCGTGCATTTAAAGCCAGCGTGATGGCACGTAATCTTGATTTAGGTTCTGTGTATACAACTAAATCTTTAACTTATGCACAGCGCATCTTGAAGATCAATCAAGATGACCCAGAAGCAAACTTCTGGTTTGGTTTTGGTTTATCTGAAGGTGGTGGTCAACGTGAAGCCATCCCTTACTTAGACAAAGCCATGAAAGCTGGTGTTCAGGAAGCTTATTTGTCTGCTGCCAATAACTACATTGCCATGGAACAAAAGAAAAGCGCTATTCAAATTCTGAAAAACTACAAACTCAAATATCCGCAAGAAGCTGCTGTTGCAGATCGCTTAATTAACGAAATTGAAACACAAGGGCGTTGGAATGTTTGGCAAGTATTAAACACTACCCCTAAAGCATCTTAGCCTCATTCACTGCATCAAATAGACCGTCCAGTACGGTCTATTTTTTTCTGTGCATTGAAAAAGCTAATAATTATCGTATGATTAAAAAAAATAAACAAAATGAAATTTAAGATCTGCCTATGCCAAAGAACTTTAGCCATATTGTCCTGCTCTCCATACTAGGCACTACTCTACTTTCGGGTTGCCAAGTTGTTACTGTCAAAAATCAGGCTGTCAAAGTCACCATTGCCAATGAACGTGAAAGTATTCTGACACGTGATAAGCTAAGTGAAGCAAGCCTGAATGTTTTATCCATGACAGGGCGAGAAGCTAAAATTTGCACAACCAATCCCACTCAATGCGTTCAGGAATTACAGCAAATTCCACAAATTCAAGACGAGCAATTATATTCTGCGGCCAGTGAACTATACCTAGCACGGGCGCTCGCATTAGAAGGTTCTTCAGACTGTAAAATTGGATTACTAACCAGCCGTAAATCTGAAGAAAAGCAAAAAATTCAGCAAGAAATTTATAATCAATGTCTAGAACAAGAATTAGACATGCTGGATAAAAGTATTCGCTACAGCTATGCCTACATGTTCAAAACCCAACGTGGCCCCGAAGATCGAATTTTTGATAACCGACAAGTACAAATACGTGATTTCTATAACTTAGCCATTGCAAAACTTTCTAACGCTTATAGCCTTCGTTACCCTGAAAAAGAAGTTCAACGTCAGATTAAAATTGGTCAAAGTGTTTATCATATTGATTTCAGTAATTATCCCTTATTGAAAGATCAGAAAATTGAACAACTCATGTCGAGTTATAATCTTAATTTCTCAGGTTTACGTTCGATTAACCGTCGTGATGGTTTTGGCTCTGAATTTGTGGTGGTCCTACCAGATTCCAATGCTCAGCAAAAAGAGTCTAATCAATACATTCTTGATCCTTTGCATTTTTCTTATGAAAGTGGAGTTAATCCAAATATTCATAAAGCGCGCTACTTGGCAGCAACATTTACCGCTGAACCTAAAGCAGCTACCTCAGTCAATGATATTTTAACCAAACCTGAATTTGTGATTCGGGCCTACGATCCGTATAAATATGAATCTATTCAGCTTGCAGGACATAAATACCCTTTAGCCGCTAACTTCTCGACGCCATACGGTTTATGGTTAGCTCAAAATAACTTGGGTAAAGCTGCTTATCTCACTCTGATTGACCGCGATAACCGTTTAACCATGCCCCATTTATATATGCTAGAACCTTACAATCCAAATAAAAAAGTAATTGTTTTGGTTCATGGTTTAGCCAGTAGTCCTGAAGCTTGGGTTCGTCTAACCAACGACATTATGGGTGATAAAGTCTTAAGAGAAAATTACCAAGTGTGGCAAGTGTTCTATTCGACCAATATGCCGATTATAGAAAGTCGCTTGCAAATTTACGCACTTCTTAAACAAAGTTTTGCACAAGTCAATGCAAGTGCTTCGGCAAAAAATGATGCTGTCCTGATTGGACATAGTATGGGCGGAATTATTTCCCGCCTCTTGGTCAGTGAAGCTGATGTCACTAAAAAAGCACTGTCGATGATGAGCAACCGACAACTAAGTAAATATAAAAATGTCCCTATTGTTGCACAGCGTATGCAAATACAAGATATTCCTAATTTTAGCCGTGCAATCTTTATTTCGGCTCCACACCATGGTACGGCTTATGCTGACCTTTGGTTTACTCGTGCTGCACGTAAAATTATTAAACTTCCGGGTGCTTTTTTAACTGCGGTGGGTGACACGCTACAAAGCCAAGATTTAGATTTCTCAGATTTAGTCAAACAAATTGACCAAGGGCTCATTCAAAATGGTCCAAGTGACTTAAGTCATAAATCTAAGTTTATGGCGATCACATCGGATATTACGCCGCGTAAGGGATTGTTATTTCATTCGATTATGGGAAATGACACCAAAAGTGATGATCCAAACCTCATTACCGATGGCATCGTACCTTATAAAAGTGCTCACCTAGAAGGCGCTGTCTCTGAAAAAATTATTCAAGGTGGTCATTCAATCCAAGAAACACCTGAGGCCGTGTTAGAGTTAAGACGTATTCTTCGTTTGCATCTCGTCCAACTTGGACTGTATAAACCTTAAATACATACAAGATAGAATCCATGCTTTTTTCATCACTCATGGGTTCTAGATACAAATTAAAAATGGATGCATAGTCATTTTTTTAAATGGTTTTCAATGTATTTTTTTATTACACCCACCAATAATGTGACCTGATACTCGCTTATATGGATCATTTAAATACGAACAACATTTCCTATAAGCAATTCAAAAGCCACATGATTATATGGGTCTAAGCTGCGCTGTTGACTTCATTCAAAAATAAGTTCATAAGAATCTTTAGCGCCTGCTAAGGGTTCTTATTATTAATTAAAATAGCGAACAAGGATGAATAAAAAATGTTTGGAAAAATGATGCATCAATCTTTATTGATTAGTAACCTGATTGAACATGCTGCAAAATATCATGCAGATACGTCTATTATTTCCCGCGAATTGAACGGTCAAATCACTACAACAAATTGGTCAAAAGTTCAACAAAATGCAAAAAGATTAGCAAATGCTTTAACAACTTTTAATCTAAAAATGGGGGATCGTCTTGCAACAATCGCGTGGAACAACCACCGTCACTTAGAATCTTGGTATGCTATTTCAGGGAGTGGTTATGTTTGCCATACCATTAACCCTCGATTATTTCCTGAGCAATTGGTCTTTATTATTAATGATGCACAAGATAAAGCTATTTTCTTTGATTCGACATTTTTACCTTTAATTGTAGCAATTCAAGATAAAGTGCCAACGGTTGAACACTTTATTTGCTACGGCTCTCGTGAGGAAAAGGTCTTAACTGCTCTTCCAAACGTAATTTTTTATGATGAGCTCATTCAGAACCAATCAACTGAATGGAACTGGCCACAATTTAGCGAAGAAACTCCAAGTTCTTTGTGCTACACCTCAGGTACAACAGGTAACCCAAAAGGTGTTTTGTATAGTCACCGTTCTACATTATTACATACCATGGCAATTAGCCTGCCAGATTCGTTAAATTTATCGGCCAAGGATATTGTAATGCCCGTGGTTCCAATGTTCCATGTCAATGCATGGGGTATCCCTTATGCTGCTGCAATGGTCGGTTGTACCATTGTGCTTCCTGGGCCGAATTTAGATGGTGATAGCCTAGTAAGCTTAATTGATGAATATAACGTTACAGTAGCTTTAGGCGTTCCAACAATTTGGCAAGGTCTACTCACTGCTGCGAAAAAACGTGGAACGAGCTTAGCAAGTATGACTCGTAACGTTGTCGGAGGTGCGGCATGCCCTCCTTCAATTATCCGTGATTTCAAAAACAACTATGCTTGTGACACCATTCATGCTTGGGGAATGTCAGAAACGAGTCCTTTAGGTACAGCGAATCAACCCAAAGCAAAACATTTAGCTTTAAATGAAGACGAGTTTGAAAAACTACGTTTAACTCAGGGTCGTCCACCATTTGGTGTTGAGTTACGTATTGTGAACGGCGACAGCATAACAGCATTGCCAAATGATGGTCATACTCAGGGTAATTTACAAATTCGAGGTCCATGGATTGTTGAAAATTACTTTAATCAAGAAAAAAGTGTACTCACCTCCGATGGTTGGTTCGATACAGGTGACATTGCAACCCTTGATGCGGATGGTTACATGACCATTTGTGACCGTGCTAAAGATTTAATTAAATCTGGTGGTGAATGGATATCCTCTGTAGAAATCGAAAATATTGCTGTTGGTCATCCAGAAATTCGGATGGCTGCCGCGATTGCTGCGCGTCATCCAAAATGGGATGAACGTCCAGTTCTAATTGCAGTAAAACAAGAAAACTCAGCATTAACCGAAGACGATGTACGTGCATATTTTGAAAACAAGATTGCTCATTGGCAAATTCCTGATGCTGTAATTTTTGTTGACGCACTTCCGATAAATGGTACAGGTAAAATCGTAAAAGCAGAACTACGCGCAAAGTTTAGTGATGTTCTACTCAATAGTGCACTTGCATAATACAAAACCTGCTGGCTATTTTGCTAAATCGGTAGCCAGCAGATCTTTCAGGTTAAGTGAAGATCATAAAACGGAATTTCATTTTTAATTCTTAAGCTTAAAATCTACATCTTACAGCTAATTTCTATTGGATTACGCTAGAAGCCATTCTATACATTCAACCAACATCTACTCGTCTCTTACTAAATTAGCCTTGGAAAATTAAAGAACTAGCATCAATTTTCCCAACATGCATACAGCCATTTTATTGGCAAAATCTCAAACAGAAATATATTTCATAACCCAAGAGTTATCTCTACATAGCGCCATGTACTGAATAATGTCAATTTTGCACATTCATCTATTCTTCAATGACTAAAAATTCGATTTCAATTAAAGTCCTATAGTTACGTATAAAACATAAAGAAAAAGTTAGGTTTCCTCATTAAATAGAATATTTCTAAGGATAGTGTAATGAAAAAAAAGATATCTAAAACAGCATGGGTTACTGGTGGCAGTAGTGGTATTGGTTTGGAGCTCACTAAACGTTTACTCAAAGACCAATACCAAGTCTGTATTTTTGCGCATGTAGGCATTCAGCAAGCAGTTAAAGAACTTAGCGAGATTTCATCAACAGTTAATGGATTTGAAGTCGATGTGCAGAATGAAAGCAGCTTGAACGAACAATTTGCGCAAGCAAGTGCTACATTTGGAACACCTGATCTTCTAATTAACTCAGCAGGAATCAGCATTGCAAAGAGTTTCGATGATATGACTTCGCAAGAGTTTGAACGCCAAATTCAGATTAACCTCGTTGGCAGTCGTAATGTCGCTCATGCTGCTTTACCGCATTTAAAACAAAAAGTTCAGCAAGGTAAACGCCCGAAGATTGTGTTTATTGCCTCTGCTGCTGGTTTGGTTGGTTGCTATGGCTATGCTGGTTATTGTGCATCTAAATTTGGTGTGGTTGGTTTAGCTGAAGTCCTTCGTATGGAATTACGCAACCAAAAAATTGATGTAGCGGTGGTTTGTCCACCAGAAGTAGACACGCCGCTTGTGACTGAAGAACACAAGAACGGCTCACCTATTACAGCTGCATTAAAACAATTAGGGGGAAGTATGTCTGTTCACACTGCATGTAAAGAAATTTATCAAGGTATTCTTTCAAATAAATTTATGATTATTCCTAGTGTACAGACTCGTATCCTAACAAAAATTTCATCCTTGTTGCCTAATGTTTATCGTAAGCAACTTGACAGAAAACTCGATCAAATTATTGAAAGATTGGCTTCTTAATCCAAGAATCAAATTATATTTTTAAATTACAATCATTTTTCTGGCATAAAAAACCGAATGATTAACATTCGGTTTTTGATTTGGAACCCTATTACATTTCCGATATAACACCCAAAATACCATTAATAATCATATCGACCGCAATCGTACCAATCAATAAAGCAGACAGTCGTCCAACGATGTCGACATAACGGTCAATGTATTTGGCGTGCTTATAGCGCAAATGATCATGCGCAAATTTCATTAAAATCATCAACACGCAGGTCAACGCCAAAGTCAAAAAAATAATCATGGCTGCACCGCCAATTGGTAGGGATATACCGGTCACCACCGCCGCACTAATAGTCCCCGGTCCAATCATAAAAGGCATGGCAATCGTTCCTGCTAGATGTTCAGGTGCACCACGCATTTCGCCAATAGTATCTGCCCCCTGAAACACATAGCGATAGCCAATCACCAAGAAAATCAGTCCACCAAAAATTTTAAATGCCTCAAAACGTACATTCAAATATTTGCTGAAAATCGTTTCTCCACCCCATGCAAACAGGACAAATACCACAAAAGCAATGAGGCACCCCTGAATCAAGGCTTTATTAAACACTTTAGCTTCGGAGTTACGAATCATGCCTATCATGTAAATGCTCATCAGGAACGGATTGAGCAATGAGAAAAACAAAGCGAAAGCATGTAAATATGAGGTCAACATGGCTCCTCCTAATTATCCTTGAGGGTCTGGAAATAAGGGACGATTCCCCGGACTAATTCGATTGATATGTAAGAAGGTCATATGGCGTTCATAACGATCTAGCACATCATTAATCACTTGCTCTTTGGTATAACCAACAAGGTCGTTGCCTTGAGAACCTTCATACAAATAGGTTTCGAGACGGTAATAAAACCGTTTACCCAGTTTGCCGCGTTCACTAAAGGTCGGTGCGATATAACGTACAGGCCAAATTTGATAGACAAAGTTTTGTTCTTCTTCCAAATGAATCATCAAATCTAAATGATACAGATTTGGATCTTCTTCTAACGCACTCTCTTGAACACTGATGTTGATACCCCGTTTTTGCATTTCCTCTGCAACCGCCATCACCGCGGGTCGACAAATGTCATCAAGCATACGCCGAGTATCGGTTGTTCCAGGGTGATGCATAACCCGAGACAAACGCTTTTTCCAGTTGAGAATGTCAACATTTCCTACCACAGGTGCTGCATTTAAGCTACTACTGGCTTGTCGATAATCTTCAAGTCTTAACGATTTGTATAAACCCGCCATCACCAAGAACATGACAAAACTAAACGGTAACCCCATAATAATGGTGGCATTTTGCAGCGCAGTAATCCCATTAGTCATCAACATGGCAAGGGTCAATAAACCAATCGCCACTGCCCAAAACACGCTTAACCAGCGTGGTGCATCATGATCGACATTGGTAAATTGAGTGGTGAAATTACCCAATACCAGTGCACCTGAGTCCGCTGAGGTCACATAAAACAGCAAGCCAGTAATGGTAGCTACCCCTACAATAAAGGGAAACCACGGATACTGTGCCAGCAAGTCATAAAAACCGTGTGCTGGGTTGGCAATCACACTCTGGGCAAGGGCTAAATTGCCATCAAAAATCACACTATGTAGCGCACTATTTCCAAATATTGATAACCACGTGAGGGTGAAAAATAAAGGAATAATCAGGGTTCCACTGACAAACTCACGAATGGTTCGTCCACGCGAAATACGTGCTAAAAACAAACCTACAAAGGGCGACCACGCCACCCACCATGCCCAAAAGAACAAAGTCCAACTGTTCATCCATTCTTTCGGTTGTTGAAAGGCAAAGCTTTCCAAGGTCATGCTTGGAAAGCGATTAATATAGTCCCCAATATTTTGTACAAAAGCATTCAGTAGAAATTCAGTATTACCTAAAAACAAAATAAACAGCATCAAACCGACAGAAACATAAATATTGATCTCGGAGAGAACACGTAGTCCTTTATTTACCCCTGATGTGACAGAGATAATCGTCATCACAACCGCAACTCCAATTAAGGCAGCTTGCATCCAGAGGTTTTCGGGTAAATCGAACAGCACATGCAAACCATAGTTCAACTGTACCACCCCAATCCCACAGGTCGTGGCAATACCAAAAATCGTCCCGATCACCGCAGCGGTATCGACACTGTGACCAATTGGGCCATGAATCTTTTTGCCAAAGATTGGATAGAGTGCTGAACGAATAGTGAGGGGTAAATTATAACGATAACTAAAATAGCCCAATGCCATGCCAATTAAGGCATACATACACCAGCCAGTTAAGCCGTAATGAAACAAAGTCCAGACCATACCTTGACGGGCCGCTTCAAAGGTCTGCCCTTCACCTACAGGTGGGTGCATATAGTGGGATAAAGGTTCTGCCACTGAGAAGAACATCAAATCGATGCCGATGCCAGCTGAAAACAGCATTGCAGACCAACTTAAAAGGCTAAATTCAGGCTTGGAATGTTTGGGGCCGAGTTTAATATCGCCATAACGTGAACAGGCAATAAAAATCACAAACACCATATACAAGGTCGCTGCGAGTAAGTAATACCAGCTAAAGGTTGAACTCACCCACGCCAAAACCATATTTAAGGTTTGATTGGCAAAGTCATTAAATAAAATGGTGGTAATAGAAAAAATTAAAATAATGAGAGCTGAAATATAAAAGACCACACCATTTAAACGGTCTTTAGGCGCTAATGTTTGATCATCAACTGCTCTTGGATTATCTGTTGCCATACAATCCTCAAGAAAGTAAATAAAAAAAGACAAAAGCCAATTTTTAAACTTCTCGTAGTCGAGAGCTTAAAAATCGACTAACGAAAACGACAGTATTTTTATCAACAATAAAAACGCTATCTTCTTTAAACCTGAATAACGGTCTAAATCATTTATGAGGTGCATTGGCTACACAGGCTTAAAATGTGAGCCCACCCTTGTTCATCGATATTCCGATTGGAATCTTGTAGATCTCCCTTCAACATGACTATATGAGCTTTCTCAACTCGAAAAAAGTATAAAACCGTAATCCGTTTAAATTTTAAACAAAACAAAAACAAAGTGACTCAAGTTAAATATCTAGCTGATAAATATAAATTTATCCAAATATACAACGGTCAGATGAGCAACTTTTGCTGTGAATTTAAACAACAGTGTACTTTTAATTGATTGAACGTTCAATCAATTAAAAGTATCATAAAAAAATGCTATGATGATTTCCATGTAAATTATTGAATCTAACGCCTTTAAATTTAAGGCAAATTGTTCTGGATTATCATGAATAAACGTAGAGTAAAACCTGAGCATGAGCGCCGTGAAGAAATCATTAATGCTGCCTATGCAGTCATTTATGAAGTGGGCTTATCCAACACCACTATTGCTCAAATTGCGAAAAAAGCACAGCTTTCTACGGGCATTGTGAGTCATTATTTTGGCGATAAACAAGGTCTCATTCACAGCTGTATGCGACAAATGCTCAAAGTTTTGGCTGAAACCACGGCGAGTTATAAAGCACAGGTTGCACAGCCGAGTCCAGAATATTTGCTCAAAGCCATTATTGATGCCAACTTTGACATCAGTCAGGTCAACAACACCGCCATGCGGGTTTGGTTGGATTTTTGGTCTGCCAGTATGCACCTACCCGACTTAGGTCGTCTGCAACGAATCAATGACCAACGTCTTTATTCGAATTTGAAGTTTCATTTTTTGCAACTCATGCCAAAGTCACAGGCCAGCCAAGCCGCTAAAGGGTTAGCAGCACTGATTGATGGATTGTGGTTACGTGGAAGTTTAAGTGGTCATCAAGCATTTGATCGTGATTTGGCACGTTCTATTGCATACGACTATGTGGATATGCAACTTCGCTTAATTCAACAGATACGGCAGGAGCAACAAAATGAATGATGTACAGCTTCATAAGCTTTATATTCACGGACAATATTTTAATGCCACCAGTGGTCAAACTTTTGACAGTATCAATCCTGCTACAGGACAGGTCATTGCCAGCATTCAACAAGCCTCTAAAGCCGACGTCGATGCAGCCGTACACAGTGCTGTACAAGGGCAACGTGAATGGGCTGCCAAGACGGCAGTCGAGCGTGCCCGTATTTTACGTCGAGCAGTCGATATTTTACGCGCACGTAATGATGAGTTAGCGCGTCTCGAAACACTCGATACAGGTAAAGCATTCAGTGAAACCTCTACTGTGGACATTGTCACTGGTGCAGACGTTTTAGAATACTACGCAGGATTGGCGACCGCCATTCAAGGCGAACAAGTCCCTCTACGCGAAAATAGTTTTTTCTATACACGTCGTGAACCTTTAGGTGTGGTGGCTGGGATTGGCGCTTGGAATTATCCTATTCAAATTGCACTGTGGAAATCGGCTCCAGCCCTCGCTGCGGGAAATGCCATGATTTTTAAACCCAGCGAAGTCACCCCCCTTACAGCCTTAAAACTAGCAGAGATTTATACTGAAGCAGGTTTACCTGCTGGGGTTTTCAACGTTGTACAAGGTTTTGGTGCTGAGGTGGGTCAATGGTTGACTGAACACCCCGACATTCAAAAAATTTCATTCACAGGTGGTGTCGCGACAGGTAAAAAAGTGATGGCGAGTGCTGCTGCTTCTAGCCTCAAAGAAGTCACCATGGAACTTGGCGGTAAATCCCCTCTTATTATTTGTGCCGATGCCAACCTTGACCGCGCAGCCGATATTGCAGTGATGGCAAACTTCTTTAGTTCAGGCCAAGTGTGTACCAATGGGACACGTGTTTTTGTCCCTGAAAATTTGAAATCTGCATTTGAACAAGCTGTGATTGAGCGTGTCAAACGTATCCGTATAGGTGACCCTATGCAGGCTGAAACCAACTTTGGACCTTTAGTCAGCTTTCCGCATATGGAAAAAGTCTTGTCTTATATTGAGTCGGGTAAACAACAAGGTGCAACCTTATTGATTGGTGGACAACGTGCCACCGAAACAGCGTTCGCACAAGGTGCATATGTATTACCGACCGTTTTCACCGACTGTCACGACGACATGCAAATTGTACAGGATGAAATCTTTGGTCCTGTCATGAGTATTTTAAGCTACGACACTATCGAGGAAGCGATTCAACGTGCCAACAACACCAATTTTGGCTTAGCTGCGGGTGTGGTTACACAAGATATTTCCCAAGCACATCGCATCATTCATCAACTTGAAGCTGGTATTTGCTGGATCAATACTTGGGGTGAATCCCCTGCTGAAATGCCTGTCGGGGGTTATAAACAGTCAGGTGTTGGGCGTGAAAATGGCATTACCACCCTTGAACACTACACCCGTATCAAATCCGTTCAAGTTGAACTGGGTGACTATCAAAGTATTTTTTAATGCTTAAATTTTAAACAACTCAATGCCGTCTCAAATCTCTCTTTATTTCATCCTCAACTCAACAGGTGACCACGTTCTGCTAGGACGTGGTACTGCCATAGAAAAGGATCATTATGCATTCTCAATACTACGATTATATTATTATTGGCGCAGGTTCTGCGGGTAACGTACTGGCTGCTCGTTTAACCGAAGACCCTGATGTTTCTGTGCTCTTACTCGAAGCAGGTGGCCCTGATTATCGCCTCGACTTCCGCACCCAGATGCCTGCTGCATTGGCCTATCCCTTACAAGGGCGTCGTTATAACTGGGCGTATTTAACCGATCCTGAACGCAATATGAATAACCGCCGCATGGAATGTGGTCGTGGCAAAGGCTTAGGTGGTTCATCCCTAATTAATGGCATGTGCTATATCCGTGGTAATGCCATGGACTTAGAACAATGGGCTAGCTTGAAAGGCCTTGAAAATTGGAGCTACGCCGACTGTCTGCCTTACTACAAAAAAGCGGAAACACGTGACATCGGTGGCAATGACTATCATGGTGATGCTGGGCCTGTTTCTGTTGCTACCCCTAAAGTAGACAACAATGTTTTATTCCAAGCCATGATTGAAGCGGGTGTACAAGCAGGATATCCACGAACGGAAGACCTAAATGGTTATCAACAAGAAGGTTTCGGCCCAATGGATCGAACCGTAACCCCGAAAGGTCGTCGCTCAAGCACCGCACGTGGCTATTTAGACATGGCAAAAGATCGAGCAAACCTAAGCATCATCACTCATGCCATGACCAATCGAATTTTATTTAATGGCAAGCAAGCGATTGGTGTTGAATATATTCAAGGGGCAAATTTAAACAATCTGCACCAAGTCTATGCCAATAAAGAAGTCCTCCTGTGTGCAGGAGCAATTGCATCACCGCAGATTTTGCAACGTTCAGGAGTCGGTGCAAGCACTTTGCTTCAATCACTGGATATTCCAGTCGTACATGACTTACCAGGCGTGGGTGAAAACCTGCAAGACCATTTAGAGATGTATTTACAATACAAGTGCAAGCAACCTGTTTCTCTCTACCCCGCTTTAAAATGGTACAACCAACCTGCCATTGGCGCAGAGTGGCTATTTAATGGGACAGGAATCGGGGCAAGCAATCAGTTTGAAGCTGGCGGCTTTATTCGATCATCCAAAGACTTTGCTTGGCCGAATATTCAATACCATTTCTTACCTGTGGCGATTAACTATAATGGCAGCAATGCAGTCAAAGAACATGGTTTCCAAGCGCATGTAGGCTCAATGCGTTCGCCTTCACGTGGTCGTGTACAAGTAACATCTAAGAATCCTTTCGACCATCCAAGTATCTTGTTTAATTACATGTCGACCGAACAAGACTGGCAAGAGTTTCGGGATGCCATTCGAATTACCCGTCACATCATGCAGCAGCCTGCATTAGACCCTTACCGTGGTGAAGAAATTAGCCCAGGCAAAGATGTACAAACCGATGCTGAGTTGGATGAGTTTGTGCGTAATCATGCAGAAACGGCATACCATCCTTCTTGTAGCTGTAAAATGGGTGAAGATGATATGGCTGTAGTCGATGGACAAGGCCGTGTGCATGGTATGCAAAGTTTACGTGTGGTCGATGCATCGATTATGCCACTGATTATCACGGGTAACTTAAATGCAACCACCATTATGATGGCCGAAAAAATTGCAGATCAAATCCGTGGTCGGCAGCCTTTAGCACGATCCACTGCACCCTATTATCAAGCGCTTGAAACTAACATAGTCTAGTTGATTGGATATATCGTAAGACCACTTTATTAAGAGCCATTCTTGTGGTCTTATGAGCCGATTATATTTATTAGGTATCATAACTAGATATATTTTGAATATATTTTCATTCTTTTAATGGCTCAGTACTTCCGCATTATCTTTGCGGAAGTATTATGCTGTAATGACAGTAAAAAATAGGGTTATATTAGAGAAAAACTCTAGTTCATTGATTTATAGAAGAAATAAATTAACTCTAAATCACTGAAATTCATAAAAAATAAATTAACCATCACTCAAATTTATAGATATTATATCTACATTTATAATAAAAATTACTGAGTCAATACTTATTTCGTCTAAAATGGCAACCGATTGGAAATGTGTGGTTAAACTAAAAGGTACATTTTTTCTTAGTCTTAAGGATTCATGTATTTCACTCCCTCTCTTCTGAACTTTTAGTTTGCCACCATTTCCGTCAACCTCTTTTTTATTTTTGCTATTACCCTCTATTCGCTCTAAAGCGATGCAAAAACCTGCTCCCAAGGTCAAAATCGCATGAAAACTTTTTTAAAATACCTCGCGGTATTTGTCGTACTGCTTTTGCTTGCAGTATTGATTTTTTTATTCCGACCAACTGTGTCTAAAAAAATTCAAACCTCAAATAATGAACCTGTCGTTGATGCAGTCTTGGTCGGTGGCGGAATAATGAGCGCCACCCTAGGTACTTATTTGACTGAGCTTGAGCCAAACTGGCAAATTCGTATGTACGAACGACTGGATCAAGTTGCCCAAGAAAGCTCAAATGGCTTTAATAATGCTGGCACAGGTCACTCTGGCTTTATGGAAATGAACTATACCTCTGAAAAAGATGGCAAAATGGACATTACCAAAGCTGTAAAAGTTGCTGAACAGTTTGAAGTTGCAAAACAATTCTGGTCATACCAAGTCAAACAAGGTGTTTTAGGCAAACCAAATAGCTTTATTAACCCAGTTCCTCATATTGCATTTGTATGGGGTGATAACGTGAATTTCCTAGAAAAACGTTATGCAGCTATGGTTAAAAACCCAATGTTCTACGGCATGAAGTTCTCTGAAAATCCTGCCGAAATTAAACAATGGGCACCTTTGGTGATGAATGGCCGTGATGCAACACAAAAAGTAGCTGCAACACGTATGGATGTGGGTTCTGATGTGAACTATGGTTCAATCACCACACAATTGGTCGATCACCTTAAAAAGCAATCTAACTTCCAACTGCAAACCTCTACAGAAGTAACTGGCATTAGCCAAAATGATGACAAAACGTGGACTGTATCTTTCAAAAATTTGAAAACAGGCGCAACCAACCATGTCAAAACTCGTTTTGTGTTTATTGGTGCAGGTGGTGCAGCAGTTAAACTCTTACAAATGACAGGTCTTCCTGAAGCAAAACAATACGCTGGCTTCCCTGTAGGTGGCGTGTTCTTAATGACAGACAATCCCAAAGTTACTGCTGGCCATACCGCGAAAGTCTATGGTCGTGCCGAATTAGGTGCTCCGCCAATGTCTGTTCCACATATTGATACCCGTTATATTGATGGTAAAAAATATGTGCTCTTCGGACCATTTGCGACCTATTCAAATAAATTCTTAAAGCAAGGTTCTCAGCTAGATTTATTAAAATCAACCACAAAGAACAATGTGCTGCCAATGACTGCTGTAGGCATGGAAAACCTTGATTTGGTGAAATATTTAGTGAGCCAAGTCATGATGTCTGATGAAGATCGTTTTAATGAGTTGAAAAAATACTATCCTGATGCAAAACCAGAAGACTGGCATTTAAATCAAGGTGGTCAACGTGTTCAAATCATTAAGAAAGAAGATGGCAAACCAGCCCAACTTCAGTTTGGTACAGAAATTTTCGCCTCTAAAGATGGTGCTGTAACCGCATTGTTAGGTGCTTCACCTGGTGCTTCAACTTCACCTTATATTATGTTGAGCCTGCTTGAAAAAGCATTCCCGCAACAAGTACAAGGCCAATGGAATCCGAAATTACATGAAATTGTAAAATCGTACCAACAGGAGTTAAGCACAAACCCTGTATTGCTTGACCAAGTTCGCCAGTACACTAGCACGACCCTAGGTTTGAAATACACACCTATGGCAAAAGCTGCGAATGATGAAACCGCTGCTGTAGCTAAAGCACAATAAGCCTTTCTAAAATACAAAAGGATGGACTTCGGTTCATCCTTTTGACCTTTCCCGTCGTTACTGCTTTTAATTATGTTTCTTTTACGCTCCGATGCATTTGCTGCATTTCGTTTGCGCGATTTTTCCTTACTTAGTATCAATCAACTCTGTCTGGTTCTTGCTCTTGTTATGCAAGAAATTGCCATTAGTTATGCACTCTATCAGATTACCCAAGACCCTTTAAGTTTAGGTTTAATTGCTGCTGTAGAATTAATTCCATTTATTGGTTTTTCTTTTATGAGCGGTCATTGGGCCGATCACTATAATCGTCAGAAAATTTTACAATGCAGTTTCTGTTGCAGTTGTGCAATTCCATTACTCTTTATTATTCTTTTTAAAAGCTATGAAGAACAACAAATTACACAGAATTTATTATTAATAGGTATCTATTTTCTAATTTTTTGCTTAGGCGTCATACGTGGAATTTACAGCCCTACATTCAATTCATTACGCCCTTTTTTAATTCCTACTCATGCACAAGCAAATGCTACTACTTGGACAAGCGGGATATGGCAGTTCGGAGCAATCACAGCACCACTATGTGCGGGACTTTTACTGAGTCAGTTTGGACTCAAGTTCACACTGATGGTGGTATTCATCTTTTGCTGTTTAGGAAGTGTAAGCCTTTTTCACCTTTCAAAACGTACTTTCCCAGCCACATTAGAAACCAAACTTCATCGTAGTTTAAAAGAAGCGTTGTACTTTATGCTGCAACAACGCGTGTTGTTTTGGAGCCTATTACTTGACCTCATTGCGGCATTATTTTGCAGCGTTGTAATATTACTGCCGATTATTACTCAAGACGTCCTACAGCTTGGTGCTGAGAGTTTAAGCTTATTAAGAGCGGCACCTGCCCTAGGCAGTTGTATTATGATATTCATTCTGCTGCATTTTTCTCCTGCGCAAAATGCTTTACGGAATATGTTGCTCGTCACTACAGGCATAGCAACTTTGACACTGGTGTTTGCACTCTCAAAATTACTCTGGCTTTCGTTCATCTTGTTAATATTCATCGGTGCTTTCGACTGTATTGGTATGGTTATACGTCAACACTTATTACAACAGCTTCCACCGAAACAACTTTTGGGACGTGTCGCAGCTCTGAATGGCATATTGGTGACTTCTGGAAATCAACTAGGAGGGCTACAAAGCAGTATTACAACCCGATATTTATCCATTACACCTGCTGTATTGATTGGTGCGAGTCTTTGTTTAAGCCTCTGTTTCATCAGTTACTTTCTTACCCGAAATTTACTAAAAACATCATTAAATCATGAGAAATATACAATACTTACAACAGAAAAATAGAAGCTTACAGAGAATATGCCTATGCTTATTTTAAGCGTAATGAGTTTGGATAAGGATTGATTTTTATGGCAAAAACAACCGAATTAACCCATCGACTTTATACGCTCATGTACTTTTTAATCATCTTTCTTATATTGGCGTATTGCGTACTCAATGCAATTTATACGGTCATTATTGGTGGAACTACTTTTTATTTATTTGCCAGTTTTATTTTAGCTCTTCAATGTATTTTTGCTTTACGCACTTCTCTCGACAGCCGTATTTACGCCAGTTTAGGGGTTGTGCTGCTTATTATTGGGCTATTGTATACACATGGGCTGGACTTTCTAAACCATTTAAAAGCAATTGTATTGGTTCCTGCTTTAATTTTAACTGCCTTTGGACTAGATAATTTATATAGAAAGCCAAACAGACTTACTTGTCTTAAAATCGGACTGATCATCGGCTTATTGCTCGTGGCTTATTGTCAATATTATGATTTAGTAGAACTGCAAAATTATTATGACTCTTTACATAATGGGGAGACTTGGCAGCAATTTGGCGCATTATAACAACTCGCACAAAAAACTCGCCATGTTAAAACTTTACTATCCTACTTCTGATTCATCGTGTTATTGCATACAAAAAACCGCCTTTAAGGCGGTTTTTTACTAGTCTAAAATAGCAGACCAGAGTGAATAAAATGCCTGAATCTCTGATTCTAGAAATTCATCATTTTCAGCATCATAAACAAAAGATTTTTCTTCTAATAAGTATTCGCCATCTTGTTCACTAAGATATTTTTTTAAGAAAGTTTTAAAGTTATTTGCTCGATCAGGGAAAACTTGTTCTCCGTCAAAAAAGATCATAACAACCTCGAACTGCCTAAATTAGCCTAAATTTTAGCATATATGTTGATTTTTATCAATATATGATAATTTTATGATAAATACATCACTGTTTTATAAGTAAAAACTCATTAAATAGATGAAATTCATTGATTAAAAATTTTACAAAACCACACCTCATGAATGTGATTAATTTTACATATAAATAGGTTAAATTGATTTATGTATCGTTATATTAATTTAATGTGATTTATTTTGCATTTTTTAGATTTGCTTCTACAATGAAGGAAGGGATAAGAAAAAGAGGTTCAAAACTCATGAATTTCGATGTATTCTTTTCTGACAAAGATCGTCATGAAGCGATTGATACAGCAAAGCAAATGGTATTTTTGCCAGAGAATTGTTATTTCCTAGAAAACCAAAGCCCAACAATAAACTTTTATCAAAATAATGATCATGAAATTTTTGCGAAAGTTGTTGTTTCATATCAAAATTGTGTAACTGAACTTATAACTGATAAACCTTTTACCTTAAAATTTCACGATAATGGAGTGCATCAATTTTGGGAATACATAGATAATGGTCCTAAAGAGAGTTGGCTTTTGTGATGCAATATTTTCAGCACTAAACCCCACAATAAGAAAATAAAAAGGAAACTCTTCAATAGAGTTTCCTTTTTTACGCCCTATCCTATTTTAGAAAAAACAAACCTTATAACTTAAGAATAAAAAATATTATTTATTACAATAACTTAAAAATCGATAAATTTTAATTTGCTAGACTTTAAAAGTTTTATCTTCTGATAAAAGATAGATGAACCCAAAGCTTAAAATTCTGAATTGTAAAAAACTCAAAAATTCTGATCTTTTTTTTCATGCTCTACGACTTAAAAAGAAATAGATGCTCATATGAGAAATTACATGAAGGATGATCAAGTTAAACATACCTTGGCGATTGCTATACGTGCAGTCTTATTAGGCATACCGCTTATGGGGGGTAGCCTTACAACGACTGCTGTTTATGCTGCCACGACCTATCCAGTGAACATTACCCAACTCCCTTTAGAGCAGGCACTCAAACAGCTTGCTATTCAAACGGAAATAACTATTAGCTATGACTCAAAAACCCTTTCAGGTTTACAAAGTAAAACCCTTAAAGGTAATTATGCTGTAGATCAAGCTTTGGCTGCATTATTACAATCACATGCTTTAGTTGCTGTGAAAGTAAACAACGGTGGCTACAGTATACAGAGAAGTCAAAAAAGTCAGACAGAGCCGCGTATCGTACAACTTCAAACAATTCAAAGCCAAGCTGACCATTCTCCAGTAACTCATTCGGACATTTCATCGACAACCAATATTGCACAACTTGCCACAATCTCACTACAAGCTGATCAAAACAAACCATTAACGACTGAAGGTTCAGGCTCATATTCCGCAAAGGCTTCAACTGCCTCAACTGGTTTGGTTCTGTCTCTTAAAGAAACACCACAATTGATCAGTGTAATTACTCGCCAACAAATTGAAGACCAAAACCTAACCCAACTAACCGATGTCGTTTCACAGACCGCAGGTTTAACTATGAGTCAAAATGGTAATGTTGGCAGTGATAACTCACCGATTTATGCACGTGGTCAAAGTGTAGACAACTATTTACTTGATGGTGTAAAGCTGATGAGTTCATACACCAGTATATTCCAAAGTCAAGACACTGCTTTACTTGACCGCATTGAAGTTGTACGTGGTGCCAATGGTTTAATGACAGGTGCAGGTTCTGCCAGTGCCAGTATTAACATGGTTCGAAAAAAACCACTCCAAGATTTCAAAGCTTCTGTTAGTGCAAGTGCAGGCTCATGGGATACCTATCGAACCGATGTAGATGTTTCTGCTCCATTAAATCAATCGGGTACACTTCGTGGGCGTACCGTTTTAGCCTACCAAACGGGTAAATCTTATATTGACCGCTATAGCGAAAAACGAAAAATTGCCTATGGTGTTGTTGAGGCTAACCTCACAGACAAAACCAAAGCCAGTTTAGGGGTCAGTTATCAACAAATGGATATTTCTGGTATAGCCCGTGGTGGTTTACCTTCATTTTATACCGATGGCAGTCTGATCAATTGGTTACGTTCAGATTCAAATGCTGCAAGTTGGAGCGAATCTGACAGAACAACAACTGCATATTTTGCAGATATTGAGCACCAATTGAACGAACGTTGGAAACTCAAAGGAGTTATATCTCGAACAATCACAGCATCTGATGAAATTGTAGGCTATGGTTACTCACGCTCAGGAATCAATAAAGAAACCGGAGCTGGTACGTTACTTTATGGATCTCATTGGGACTACGAACCAACTCAGGATTTATTTAACCTAACCTTAAATGGTTCATTTGACTTACTTAACCAGAGCCATGATGTGGTTTTAGGTACGACCTATGCCAGAAGTAAAAATAAACGCCCAACCTATTCAGGTTGGAGTGTGAATACTTTAGATAATATTTTTGAATGGGATGGCAATACCCCTACTCGCCCTGAAATGCCTATCGGTGGCTGGTACAGCAATGATGAGAAAAGCCAATCTGTATTTGGTGCCGTCCGTTTGAAACTCACAGATCCACTGGCGGTGATTTTAGGGACGCGGGTTGAAAATTGGCAACGTATAGATAATGAATATACGGCCTCAAATCAAACTCTGGATACTTCAAAACGTGAAGAGAAAGGTAAAGTCATTCCGTATGTTGGCATTACTTATGACTTAACAGAGCAATGGACGGGTTATGCAAGCTATACCAATATTTTCTTACCACAAGATAAGCAAACCATCACTGGTAGCTATATAAACCCACTAGTCGGAAATAGTACAGAACTGGGGATTAAAGGTGAATTTTTTGATAACCAACTAAACTTCGGTGCGGCCATCTACCAAACACAAGAAGACAATAAAAGCATTGCGATAGAAGGAAAAACTGCACCAAATGGCTCTCAAGCATACCGTACAGAATCAGGAACCAAAAGCCGAGGTTTTGAGTTAGAAACGACAGGTAAATTAACAGATACGTGGCAAGTTTCTGCCAGTTTTTCACGTAATCTCTCTCAAGACAAGAATGGCAAAAACTTAAATACCAACATCCCAAACAATACGGCTAAATTATTTACCACTTATACCCTGCCTTATCTGGATGAAGCCTTAACAGTCGGCGGTGGACTACGCTGGCAAAGTGAAATTTATCAAGATGGGGGACCTAATGGTGCTCGATTTATACAAGATAGCTATGCATTAGTAGATCTTATGGCGAAATATAAAGTTAGCGAAAATTTATTACTCAACTTTAACTTGAATAATTTATTCAATGAAAAATATCATTTATCAACTACCAATAGTTACTATGGTGCGCCAACCAATTTCAATATGGGTGTTCGGTACAGCTGGTAAATTAGATTTTTAACATATCAATAGTATTTTTACAACCTATTTACTTTCCCACAGTGAATAGGTTGTAAAGAGCGAGAAGCTATCTTTTCTTTATATTTATTGCACAGCAACAGAAAGATCCTTGTACTAGAAAATGTTTATTAAGGTTTGTTTGAGATTGCTATTTGATCCGTCCACACTAATATAGTTGTTATAGGAAAAAGTTTTTAAGTTTTGCTTTGAATTAAAATTACTACTGCTTTGAAGCATCAAGCCAAGATGACTATAAACCCGATGACCGTCCTTATAGGTGTTTTTTTGTACTTAGGTTTTTATTTTATATATTCGTTATGAACTTTATATCTCGTATATATCTATGAAATCTATTTTCTATTAAAAAGTGATGAGATGATAAAACTAGATTTATTAGTAGCTATCGCATCTTGGCTCGGAATTTATGGATTGGTTACCCGAATATCTTTTAATGATGGATTAGCCACCGTGTATGTTGAAATTAAAGCCTGCTTCACTTCATTAGTTGTATTTGGGTCTGCTTTAAGCTGATTGACTGCATTTGCTATACGTCGACGTACTGCTTCATTATGAGGTAATGAATGCTTAAGCTCATGTTCCTGCTTAGTAAGCAATGATGCATTATTGAGAACAGCTAATGCCGCACTTTGAACCTTAGGATTAGGATTTTTTAAATAAGGAATAATTTCATCTGCCGCCTCAATAGGATTTAATGCGGTCAAAGTAATCAGAATTGCACTTAAAGCCTCTGGATTCGTTTCATTTTGCTTCAACAACTCAACTAATTTTTGAATTTTATCTTCCTGTGAATATGCAGAGTTATCATTTATATCCATCATACTCTGCGCCCATTTTGGAGCAGCCTTATAAAGAAGATTTTGTGCATTGCCAGTAGCACCACTATTCGCCATAAAAGCATTCGTACTGTTCTTGTAGGGTTGTGCTCGTTGATTCAGTCTTACATCATCGCTTTTCTTGGAATAAATAAACAAACCTATAAACGCTATCACTACTGCTGTAATGGATAAATAAATTACCTTACTGTTATTTTTCATACTACTCACATTTCTAAATAGAATACCCTTAGAAGTAAGGTAAGGGGATCAAGGTCATTATAAATTAAATTTAAGTGCAAGCCTTTTAAATGTTATTAATACTGCTATTCCAAGCTTAAAATCAAACACTCTTTAAATTTGTTCCAGTCATGGAAAAGGTCATTTAAAACCTGTAATAACAGTAAATGGTGCTAAATTGCGTTAACTGATATACGTAATTTGATGGGTACTTAAAATGCACAAATCAGTCAAATAATAAAAAACCTCCATTTGGAGGTTTTTTTATTTAAGTGGATTATTCATGAATATTTTTGTATTTATGAGAATTATTTTAAGTGCTTACACGAATTCTAAAAATAAAAAACCACCTAGGATTAGTAGACCTAAGTGGTTGATATATATGGTGGGCCCACCCAGACTCGAACTGGGGACCAACGGATTATGAGTCCGTTTACATGGTAATTAAAAATCAACAAGTCACAGATATAAAATCAATACTATCATATATTTATATAATTTTAAAATTTTATTATTCACTCTTTTTGTTGATTAATATATATTGATTTTGCTTACTACTTGCTTACCAGACGCTTACTATAATGAAGTTAACAAAACCTGCTATTGATAAAATTGATTGCTCAGACAAAAATAAACCAACTTTTTTTTGGGATGAGAAAACCCCAGGATTCGGTGTTAAAGTTACACCTAAAAATAATAAAAGCTACATCTTCCAAGGCCGTATTGGTCTTCAAAACCGTCGTATCAAAATTGGTGACGTTGAGGTATGGAAATTAGATGACGCTCGTAAATATGCACAAGAATTGGCGATTATGTGCCACAAAGGGATTGACCCATTAATCGAGCGTAAGAAAGCTTTAGCTGATAATAAAGAACTGCTAAAACAAGAAAAGCGTAAAACTATTAAATTTAAAGATGTATGGTTTGAATATTTAAAAGCAAGACAACCTAATTGGCGACCAAGAAGCTATCAGGATCATATCGAATTATCTAGAGGTGGTTACGATCCTGAAAAAAATAGTATTTATACTAATCAACCCATTTATCAACTGTTTGAGTACAAGCTTTCTGAATTAACTGCAGATGTGTTTTGTGATTGGCTTGATCAAAATGACTATCGTCCTACAACATCAGCTAAAGCATATCGACTCACACGCGCTTTTCTGAATTGGTGCGAGGAACATGAAGACTATGAAAACTTAATACCTCCAAAATCATATAACGCCAAGAAGGTTAAAGATAAAGTCCCTTCCTCCAAAGCCAAAAATGATTGTTTGATGAAACAACACCTAAAACCATGGTTTGAAGAGGTAAATAAGTTAACTAGTAGAAAAATTGCGATTTTTTTTATATGTAGTTTAATCACTGGTTGCAGAAAGAATGAGCTGCTTTCATTAAAATGGACAGATGTCGATTTTCGATGGAAAACAGCAAAAGTTAGAGATAAAATTGAAGATGAAGGTCGCCTAATTCCTCTGACGGCATATGTTGAAAGCCTATTTTTAGAACTAAGGAAAAATTCTGATTCTAAATTCATATTTAGCAGTAAGGGTGCTGAATGTGGTCATATTGTCAATCCTTACGATAGTTTAGAGAAAATATGTAAAAAACTAAATATTGAACTTACACCCCATGGATTGAGAAGGTCATATAAAACATTAGCTATATGGGCTAAAATCAATGAGGGATCTTTAGCCCAGATATCAGGTCATAAACCAAGTGCATTAGTTGAAAGACACTATATCGTACGACCTATGGATATGCTACGAGAAACGCTACAAGAATATGAGGATTGGATTCTGAGTTGTGTTAATAGTATCGATTAAAATCGTACAAATAAGATCAATGGTCAGATCGTGATGCTCTCTACTAGTACAGGAAGATCTGATCCGTGCTGATTTATGTGTGTGATTCATAGAGATCGTTTCAATTTAGCGATCTCTAAATCCATCTTGTAATTGGAGTGTTGAATCCGTTCATTTGATGGGTTGTATTGCTTCTGGACCTCATCAGAGAAAGGGGTTTCTTCACATAATTCAAAGTACCTTTCCATCGGTGTTTTACCTTTCAAAGCTGAATGTGGTCTCATCCAGTTATAGTAATGCTGCCATTCGGCTAGCTTGTCTTGGATATCTTCAGAATTAATATCGACAGTAGCGTAGAACTCAGATTTATCAGTCTTTTGAGAACGCTGTTCGGCGTCAACTATCTTGGCCGGTTCGCGTCAATTATGATGGCCGGTTAGGTTTTCTCATTTTTCCTACTTCCAGCTTGTTTTAACTGATGTTGTTTTCGATAGCTTTCTCCTTCTAATTCTATAATTGTCGCGTGGTGGATCAGCCGATCTATGGCCGCTACCGTCATCATGCTGTCTGGGAAGATCTGATCCCATGCACTAAACGGGTGATTGGCTGTGATGATCAGGCTACCGCTTTCATATCGATGCGCGATAAATTCAAACAGTACCTGGGTTTCTGCATCGGTTTTTTTCACATAACCAATGTCATCAATGATGATCACCTGATACTTATCCAGCTTGCTCATCTCGCTCATCAGATCCAGTTCGCGCTTGGCTTGTTGTAACTGTTGTACCAAGCCAATGGCTGGAAACAGTTTGCAGCGTATGCCTTGCTCAATCAGCCGGTAACCCAATGCATTGGCTATGTGTGTTTTGCCGGTGCCACTGGGGCCAATCAGCAGGATATTATCGGCGTGATGTGCCCAGGACAGGTCTTGGTGCAACTTGGCGATGAGCGCTTGATTTGTCCGGCTGAGCACGCTGTTATCCAGAGTGCTTAAGGTTTTTCCCGGTGCCAGCCTCCCTTCGCGTACCCAGCTTTGTGTGCGCCGTGTAAAGCGCTCTGCGAGCTCGTATTCGCATAATGCCGCAAGGTAGTCACTGTGCGACCAGCCTTTTTCTACCGCGGTTTGCCAGAGTTTTTCATAGTGCCTGACGAACGCCGGCAGCCTTAATTCTTTGAGCAGTAATGCAACGGAGGAAGTCAAAATGGCACCTCCACATCGTGTTTCGCCTGTGCCTTTAATGACGTTAGCAGTGCATCATAACTTTGCAGGTTATGTTGCTTTGTCTTAATGTCTGGTGCGCTTTGCGGGGTGTAAAAGCGCTCCTGAATGGTTTTGGCACTTTCAAACAGACCGGCTCTGGCCTCTTGCAACAAGGTCTCTCCCAGCTCTTGTTCGCTATCGTATTCGCTCGCCAGCCATAACACCGTGACTATCCATTTACAGGCATCCTGTGCTGGTAACGCATCATCCACTAACTGCCACAACTGCCGGTAATTGTCGTCAGGTAAGATATCATCCCGCAGTTGCGAGTAACGAAACGCCTGCGGTTTAGCGGCCAGTGAGCGGATAATATGCCGGTAGTTGATACAACGTGCACGGCTTTGGCCGAGGGCCGGGTAAATTCGTGGCAAGGTCAGCGCCACTTGCTGGCCCACATAGAGCACCAGTTTGTTATGATACAGCCGTACTTGCAGGCGTTCGCCAATCAGTCGTGATGGCACGCTGTACACCACCCGGCGCACTTCAATGGTGGCACTACGGGTGACTTTAATGCTCAGCAAGGTGTAATCAACAGCATCATATTCCGGTAAGGCTTGCAGGGTTTGCTGTTCTTCTAAAAAGCGGCTGCGTGAGCGCTGGTTTAGCTTGCCGACGATTTGATCAATAAAGGCCTGGTAGGCTTCGATACTGTCAAAGTCACTGTGGCCGCGAAGTAGCAGGTGCTGCGCCAGACGGCGTTTAAATGAGCCATTAGCGCACTCCACTACGCCGTTCTCATGCGATTGCCCCAGGTTATTGCGCGTTGGCGTCATGTTGTAATGCTCGCACAAGTCCTGATAGGCATCTGTCCAGACATTTTGCGTATTGTTCCTGGCGGCACTGAGGCTATCGGTGCGATGCTCCACCGGACAGCCACCAGCCTGCGTCAGCGCACGCTGTAAACCGGTAGATAAGGCAGAATAGCTCTCACCACCCTGAACCACAGTGATGGAACGCCAGCCGCTATAAGCGAGGCGGAACTGATACAGCAAATGAGCAAAGGGTTGCTGCTTAATGGTGATCGGGCTATCAGGATGAGTAAAATCAGAGAAGCCCTGTAAACCGGGTTGAGCTTGCTGGCGGAAGATGACATCTTTCTCCGGGCCATGTAGTGCTTTCCATTTCTTAACCCGACGCTGCAATGTTCTCAGAATTCGCTGGTCATATTGGTTTGGATAGAGCGCCTGCAAATGCTCCAGCAAAGTAATAGGCGTAAGCTCTGGTTTAGCGTTTAAAAGAACAACTAGATCGGTTTCCCATACGGCTTCCAGTGGATCTTAGCGGGTGCGCCAATCTCTATCAGCTTTAGCGCGGGGTAAGGTGTTGGACTGCTCAATACGTCGGGCAGTGCGGGGGGAAATGGCAGACTTCGCAGCAGCGATTTCTTGAGTCATGCCTTGTTGGCGATGCTGCATATACAGCTCCTCTTGTCGGTGGGTGATATGTTGTCCAGGCACCTTGAACTCCGAACAGAAAACAAGGTACCTATTGTGACACCCAACCGGCCAAGATAATTGTCGTCAACCGGTCATCCTAATTGTCGCCGAACAGCTTGTCTTGATCCATATTGGGGTACGCATCCTGTTGCAGCAGCACTCAATCCCTATTTTATTAATGACTTAGATATAAAAGGCTTTAAATTATGGATTGCAGGACATACGCATACATCAGTGGATACTGTAGTCGATGGATGTAGATTAGTGATCAATCCATTGGGTTATCCGCCAGAGCAAGGTAAAAATGGGTTTAGAGAAAATTTGATCATCGAAGTTTAAGTAGTCATACTCGTATTGAAGCAATTTAAACCAACTCTAATATCATACATCCTATAGAACTGTTGATTTAGCTTCTACACCATGAACTAGGAGAAACTCATGTCGAATCCTTTAGACCCAGAAAATGATTGGAAAAATAAAATTGCAGATCAAATACTTGACGATTTAATCGAGATTGCCAAGCTTGAAGGTATGACTATTAAAAAAATGAAAGCAGATCAAAATGGTATTTTCTATGTGGAAGAGGAAATATCAATTGACGACGTACTCAAGCAATTTTGAACTCTGCTCATTGAAACGATATAAAGCGCTTGAATTTTATATTTAAAAGCTTAACCAAATTGTATCACCTGTAGATGCGTACATAGCTTCAGCAGTTTCTTTCAACACATCACTCTCATCCGTTTCCATTGATAGTTCATCACATGCAGGATACCTACTATCGCTTGTGGAAGAAAAGCTGGATTGAACAATAGACCCATCTTGCATAAATCTAGTTCTATCTTGCCTTAAAAGCTGTACACCACGGTAGCTAGCACGCATTTGATTTAATGCTTGAAGATGTCTTTCATTTGTAGTCATTATTACCTTTCTCGACATTAATTTTTTCCTTGATTTTTATCTGAAATTAAGATTAATAAATTATGACATAAATTAAAATTGAGTAATGATCCCGCAATACTTCATTAAAATCACAGCGATCAAATAAAAATAAAACAATGTCTTAAAAATCAATCCTCTAAAAACTCCATGACATTTTTACCAGTTCTGACGATTTTCATAGGAGGTTGATTAGTTGCGTTTAGTATAGACCTGAGATCGTCACACTTTATTATTTCATCTTACTAATTTTTTGCTGCGGATTCAGCGAATATTTTCGCATTATCTTTAGAAATAATTTGATCTACCATAATATGTACCTCACTTTACAAATTTTTCAAGATCTTGCTCTTTAGCACTCTGATACGAAGACGAACTATTAATTAAAAAATGTGCTCTTCTGAATGCCAATTCTTGCTTAATTTCTTGATCAGCCATACTGGTCTCACCGTGATTTTTTATGTATTCAGCTCGTTTTTGCATAAATGCTCGCTCTCGCTCTTGAACGCTAGAATTCACCACCGTATGTTCTATTTGACGAGTAGCCACATAATTATAGGCAATTACTCCGCAAAGTACGATTAAAAAGAAACTGAGTTGCCTCTTTACACTTCGACTCACAAATAATCCTTTAATATTCAGTCAATACTGAAGTTATCATGTACTCATGAAGATGAATTTAAAAACTATAAGGGCTGACACTATAAAGTTTCATTACTCGCCCCTAGGGTTAAACTCTTTAAATTCATCAGCATTGCTAGCAAATTTAACAAAAAAGTTATGCCATGCAAATAATGACTCTAATTCCTGTTTATTTTGAATCGGTTTAGGCAACTCATATCCAATGATCCAGTATGGTGCTGTACAGCAAACATGCTCAGGTATAAGGACTTGCTGTAAGGCTGTTTCAGCACTTAAAAAATATAAATTATCGTTTAAGTGGACAATATTCCCTTGTAAAGCTTCTTGAATACAATGATCTACATCTATATACGTATGCTTCATTTAGTCCGCCTCCATTTTTTGAAATCGCACTCTTAAACCTGTTAAATTATTTAACGCACGTATAAATATTTTTATTTAAAGTACAACATATAAAAATACTTGCTCAATATGCAGCTTAAGTAACTGTATCTAAATGTTTATTTACAATCTTCAAAGACAAACTATAAAAAAGAATAGAAATCAATATCTGCATATACTTAGCTTTAGGATTAATATTCTTTAAAACTAGTACTTCATATTTTTTATTTTTCCGAATCTTCATCACTTTACTAAATTCTTCCCATTCATGCTCTCTATAATAGATATTGCGAAAAAAATCATTACCTACAATTGCCTTTAGATTTACTAAAAACTCCAAATAATTTGCATAACTTATTTCATCTCTAATATAAAATTTAATTTTAGCATCTACAATCAAAACATGATCGAGAAAAAGATTTGATAACCGAGTCAGTTGATCCTGAAATCTTATTTGATCTTGAGCTTTACCATAAGCCTGTTTTATCAAACGCATTGCTTGATAATTATCATGCTGAGCATATTCTGCAAGAAACTCCAATAATTCTTCAGAGGATCTTTTATGATTCCCACGTTTTTGGGTGTAATACCGATTGCTATATATCAATTCTATATATTCTAAAAAAAATTTTCTTAGTTCGGAGTCTGAACTAAAAACTATAGGATTTTGTATTGTATTTAGCTCTTCTAAAAAAACATCTTGGTCTAAGCTCAATGTATGATCCCCTCCCAAAAAGTGTGACTGGTGACCATTCATTTTATAATCAGGGGTCAATTCATTTTTATAACCTACCCTATTTCTCAAATAATCACATAATATTTTTCTGTAATTCAAAATATTAATATCAATAATAAACTTTTTACTACGACCTACTCCCGCTTTAGTATGCTTAGGTAGCAAATGCTGTAACAACTTTCTAGGTATGTAATTTTCTTGTCGATTACATGCATCGGCATACAAAATCATTCCAACATGCAAATAGTGGTTTGCTGTCATTTCTATCGATGAATGACCTAACATATAAGCCAAATGTTTCCAAACATCGGCTCTATCTTCCAAAGAAGTCGATTCAGCTAAAATATAGTTTCGAATATTTTTAACATGATTATCTGAATAATCTGTCCAAGCTATTCTGAGTTGATCACTACCCTTCAACACAATAGCAAGATTATTCGCTGCACTGTGTCTCAATGTATGAAAAGAGAAATTATATTGTTCATCACCAAAAATTAAATCCAAACAACATTTGAATACTTGTCTAACTGAACTTGCTTTAATAAGTCCAGCACCATTTTTTTCAAAGATGAACCGGTTAGCACCTAAACAAATACGATTTTCTTTTTTATTTATAACTATCATTTTGAGCAGATGACAAAATTCTAGCAATTCTTCTTCAGTCAGTAATTCACTTAAACACAAAGCACGTTGTGCATTTCTAGTTTTAAGCTGTCGATCATAATTATTTCTAATTTGTATTTTCAAAAACTCTATTTTTTCATCAAATAACCAATATTCAATTTTATTAGAATTATTTTCATGTTTTTCTAAGCTTAACGTCGTTAAGTCACTTAGTTTAAGCCCTAAAATTTCACTTATTCTCAGACCACAACGATATCCCAAAATACATATCATTCTTACCATTCGTAAGTCATGACAATCCATCTTTAGGTTAAAAAGTCTTTTTGAGTTAGGCAATAATTTATCAATAATGTATTTAAACATATCTTTTGATATATATCCGCTACGACAAACTTGAGTATTCTCTGTTTTATAATATGAAAACCAATCATCCAAATTTGGAGCATTGAACACACTAGAAATATGTTTATGAAATGCCTTAAGCTGCTTTAAAGCAGCTGAATATGTATCATGCTTTTTTTCATAACTCTCTAAGTTAGTTTCCTCAAGTGTGGTATTTTTATCATTTTTTATCTTCACGCTTAATATGTACTCATACATATCTTCAAAATCACTTTGATCTGCATCTAATAAATTAATTGAATGTTCAACAGCATAGCAATAAAGCTCTACTGAAAACACCGACTTGTAGGTTTGAAGAGAAGATAATTTAATACCATTTGTCAAATTCATTTCAAACCAACTTAGCAAACAAATTTGAACACTTAATGATGCTATATCTGGATCACTTTCGCCCTTAATAAACTCTAAATCATATTCATTTCTTACCTTTGCCAAATTAAATTTTAAAGATCTTTTGAACCGTTTTTGATCATTGCTTTTAGATCCTATCCTTAAAATTCTCTTTACTTCTTTGGGCATAGTATTAGAAAAATTATCCGTACACTTAATGGCTTGAAAAGATAACTGATTTACTTTTTCACTCTTAATTAGTTTGTTTTGGACATATTGAATCCTTAACTCCTCTAAAGGAATTTTTAATCTTTGCTCTAGCTGATTTAAGTAATTTATTGAAATTGCTGACGTAGCATACTTCCCTACATTTAATGCGGATAAAAACCCATCTATTGATACCTTTCTCTTATTCCATGCAATATAATCAATATGGTTAAATGCCATAAACCCTTTAGCTTTAAATTTTTTAACAACTTCATTATTCTGAGAAATTTTTCTTAACTCATTTAACATCCAATTTTTAAATTTATTAGTATCATTTATATCAAATCCTAAAATTTGATCTAAACTCAAATAATGTGTTTTAGGTATCTCGGCAACTAATCTATTCAAAATAATCAATGTAATAGGTTCAAGACTGACCTGACAACTCTGGTACGTATTCCCATCCAAAAACAAATTTGCATATCTTTTATTTGGAATTAGATAACTCAATAAAAAACCATTTGCTTGTAATTTTGATGCGTCCTTAACATCATAAATATATTCTAATCCATCAATAGGGCTGAGATCACATACACCATATTCAGTAAAGTTTTTAAAGACTGTTTTAACTATACTAACTAGATGATTTTCAAATGGACAATTTGAGTGAAAAATTAAACTTAATGTCAACTGAGCAAATAGAATCCTCAACAGACAATGATTAGTAGATAAATTTTCTTTACTTTCTATATCTTTAAAATATTCTGAATCACAGTTAAAAACTTCTTTTTCTATCCAAAATTTCTCTAATTGATTCTTAAAATTATTTAATTGCGAACCCTCTATTAATTTGTGTGGAGTAGCATTAATTTCCTTTTTTGCACTATTAGATATAAAATAATCAGGTATCGATAAATCTACCACTTTCGTAATATCATAATATTTATCAATAATTTTTGTTTTTTCTACAAACCACAATTCGCGCCAATACGTTAAATATTCATTTTTTAACTGTATTTCACTCATTAACTTAAGTTGAGCGTTAAGTTCATGTTGCATAACTCCAATTAATTTTTGAGTATTAACATTAAGATTACGCCATGACTTATCAGTTTTTCGCTTTTTAGAATTAAATTCATCAAATAACTTAGTGATATCACAACATAAATTTATTGCTTTATTTTTTAAGTCAGTCTGAAGTTCTAATGATAATTTACTCATACTTTTATCACCAAGCCAAGCTCAATCAACATTCCGTCAACAGCATTGAGAATTTTCGTTTTATATGCATAAAAACTAAGTGAAGACCCATAACTAAATCCAAGATCTAGACTATCGTGTGCATACAATGTCTTTTGAATATCTATCGGTAACTTCACAGAATTGATTAAAAAATGTCTAGCCCAATTTTTATACAAATAAAAATTCATTGACTCTAAATTACATTGGACGAAATCTGCCGTGATTTCCTGCAATTTTTTCCTTTTATCCATGATATAAATGAGGGATAAATCTGTATCTTTTTCAACCTTATTAGCTAAACCCTGTTCCATTAAGAAATTTTGGTATTTCGATATTTCTTCTTTCAAAAAACTGGTTATCGGTATATAACGACCAAAAGGACGACTTTCGCTTTTTTTATCATGAACGTAATAAAAGCCATTTGTTGCATCGTAATACTTCAATGGTCCTGGAGCACCTGAATTAGGGCGGATACCAAGAGTTAATAAACAAATTGTCCACATCCATATGGCATAACTATTCACCTTTTCATAAAGCGATTTTTTTTCATTATTGAGAGTTGACTCCAAATCACTTTTTAATCTATGAATAAAATTCCGAGCATCTTTTGTATTCCATAGTTTCCTACTCCCAATTTTTCTTTCGTTTCGCTCCCAAATGACAGGATAATCTATTGCTTTATCGGAGCTAGAATCATCACTAGACTGGAATTGTACGTCAGTGACGTTCTCAAGATATTTTTGATAATATTTATTCATTTCAATGGCATTGAAAACAGCATAGGCTAATTCAGGTTCATGATGAATTTTTTTATTTTTAATAAATTCTTTCAAAAGGCCTTTAGGATCAATGCGTGCCATATGGAAATGTAGTTGCTGCGCTATAGAACCAATATTTATTACACCTAAACAATATCTGGAGAACCAGTCTTTAATTTTCAAATTCAAATCCACTATTAACAAATTTTGATGATTTAAAATAGTGTCTACCCACGAAGCTGGAACATGAATATCCCAATTCTGTGCTGTAGTAAGACAAAGTTGGTTGATTAGCGTTCTATTCTTACTTTTTTCAGTATTATCTAAACCAACGTAATATCTAAAAAGATAACCATCTGCATCCTTAGCTTTAGAAATTCGCTGATCTTCTAAGAGAAGGTCTATATTAAGAAAATGTGTCGCTGACACCCCAGTAAATAACGACATTAAGAACATTGCAGCAATAGCACTTTCTTGTGAGTCTGGCTGAGCTTGAAATTTATCTATCAGTACCTGAAATACTTTTCGTAATAGAATTTGTTCTAAAAACGAAGGATTTGATACTGTAGGATAATTTCTCCTGATTATAATTTCAGCTATTTTTTTATCTGATTGTACATACCCACTTACTCTACCAGCAACACTATCAGCTTTAACATTAAGGATTGTTTGAGTATCGTCTTCAGATATTTCATCCTCAATAGAATCATAAGATCCTTCTGGAACACAAATACTTATAGCCTCTTGTGGACTAGGGTCACTAACTTTAATTCTTTTGAATTTTGATTTAGCCTTTGTGCTTTTCTTATTGTTTTTTAAATTTTCGATATTTTTTATTTTTACAATGAATATTTTTAAATATTCAAAAATCTTTTTTACTATAGTTATTTTATCAATATTAGTAACCGAGAAAAATAATTTATTAAATTTTTTATTATAATCTGAAACAAATTTTTCATCTAAATCATCAACTATTGATTCACATGATTTTATTAAAAATATATTAATCGATTCCAAAATCTCACTAAAACCATCTTCATCACGATATTCACAATTTTTCGGTGAAATCAATTTTAGTAACAAATAAAAGTAATAGTAAAGTGTTGAAATATGGCTTTCACTATAACCTTTTTTTTGTAAATTATGAGCAATATATGAAATAACAACATTCAACTCAAATACAATTTTGCTTTCAATGATTAAATTTGAAAAATAGGATTTACCATATTCAGCTTTATATAGATCAATTAATTTATTATTTTTTATTAAAAATGATTGTTCTGAACATGATTTTATCGCACTAGTATAAGAACCACTTTCATAATTTAACATTATACTGTCTATTGATTCTTTAAGGCTATACTCCTCAAAAAATCCTGCAAAATCGATATGCATAAGAGCAATACTTTCAGAAAGACTTCTTAATCTAGATTCTATTTTATTTTCATCTACTGGCATTTTTAACACTATTGATCCTTTAACGTAGGACAATTATTTATAAGTATATTTGTGATTAACTTTTTTACCTGCAGGATGATAGCTTTGAAGTTTGTGCTCATACAGTCTGAAAGCATTGAATTTTTTCAAAAGTGAAAATTATTCAGAGTTAAGCTTTAAAGCCTTCTAACCCCACCCAATCAATCACAAATTAAAAGCTTCAAGTAATTGTTCTCTTTAAATAAAATTTATACAACCCAAATAAACTTTCTGCTGGCTTGTAGATAATTCGTTATTACATTACCTAACTCGCCTAGCAGTCTAATGAATAGATATGAGCAACTAGCTCATATCATCTTCAAATTTAGTCTTCTTGTGAGCAAGCAAATTTGTAGACTTCCGCCTTACTCCAACGAAGAGTACGTCCATGTCTAATAGGATTAATTGGGCCATTTTCATATAAAGCCCACTTACGTAAAGTCTGTTCTGCATACCCTAAAAGCCTAGCTGTCTCTCTAGTGGTCAATAAAAGCCGATCATCTGTAATCGGCTTATGTTTATGCTTTAGTGCCATATTTCTCTCTTTAAAATGCTTTAAAACTATAAAAGCACGTTTAAAGGGGTAAAGAAAAGAGGTATAATTACTAAATAACTTTACCCCAACTTTAGTATGGAATGGAAAAATGGGACGCAATGCTCGTGGCATTTTGGAATATGCAAAAACAATTACTTGGTTTGACTATTTATTCAATGAAGCTAAAAAATTAAAGCACTTAAACATAACAAATGATTACAAGTTTTATAAATTCATGTATTCAAATTCTAAACATTCACCTGAAGATAAATTATTTAAAAAATATAAATTTGGTTTATCTACACCTCAAAAATCATGGAAAGAAAGCACTGAGAAAAATATACCCGGTGCAACCTGTATTATTCAACACCCTATTTGGGATATTGAAAACACAAAATTTACATCAAATAAAATTATAAATGACATGCATAACTTATCTTCAGATATTCGCAGCTATGTAATATCCGATGGATTAGGTTGTCCACAACCCATATGTTATCCAACACTTGAAAAAATTATTTCTTTTGAAAATCTTGATGCTATCTATTCTATATATCTTCTATATCAATGGGGATTAATTATTAATAACTATGAATTATGTAACTATTGTGCTATAGCTCTTGAAAAAAACTTAGAAACTCTCTTATTAAATATTAGCTATTTGCATAGATCTCACATATTTTTATTCGACATAATTTTCGATAAAATTAGAAAAATATCTTATCGAGGCCTGACTATAGCTGACGTCACAAATATAAATTGGCGCCTGCTAAGAGCTAAAAATTGGATCAGTGATATTCGAATGAACTCATATGTATCCGAATATGAGTTGTTCAAAAAATCTGTTATATCAGAAAAATTTAAAAATAAAGAAATTTACATTTCCAATTCTGATTCTTTAATATTGCATGCGAAAATTGCTACTGATCCAAATGATCTAATCACCCTTAACCTTAATAAATTTTTTCCTTCCCACATCATATTGTATTCCAACTAAAGCGGACACCCACAATTAACACCCAGGTATGGCAGCCTGCCCTTTTATCGTTTGTAAACCTTTTTCCATGTGCTCATGCTGCCTGCCCCTGCACCAAATGCTGTATTGGCAATAATACCTTGAACATCGTCACCTGAAGCAGGTGAGATCCCAGCTGAAATTGTCCCGGCTAATTCAACATTGCTCTCTTAAATGTATTTCTTAATGCGGCACTGCCAGCCAATTTTTACCGTGTAAAAAACCCATTTACTGCCTTGGTAAATTCTATCACCAGATCCCCAAAGTGGCGAGCCAAGCTGTATAGAGTGTGGCTAAAACAAAGTCATCCCTGCTGCGCCTGTCTTAAACCAGTCACCAAAGATACACCATGGCACAGCCGTCATATTGTGAAGCTAAGTCATGGTAGGATGGATGCGGTCGCTCATCTTGAGATTTACCATCTATCTGTATTGTCCGAGGAGTGTTCAGTTTGCCAATGTCAACGAGGTATAACCGGGTGCCGAATGGCGCCTTAGAAGAGGCTTGAGCCGTGTGCTGGGAAACTCGCATGCACGGTTCTTAGGGGGTTGACGTAGGCAACTGCGTCTGACTACCCGACAACCAAATGCGCCCTTAGGCCTTGGGAAGTAAGAACTGGCTGTTTGTTGGCTCGCTGCGCAGTGGTCAACGAGCGGCGAATATCAAGACTTAAATCCAGTCAGCAAAGCTGAATGGCTTGGATCTGTATGCCTATGTTACCGACACATAAAGTGACCTAAATAGAAGAATTACTGCCACACCGGTGGCAACCCGACCAAAATTAAAAAATAGGTGTGGGGTTCAGCCCACGCTTACGAAACTTGTAATAAACTGATCTAAAATTCGATCATATACTTCATATCTCAAAGTATTGACTTAAATTATGATTAAGCCATGCCAGAATTAGATCGCCCCATACCCAAGTCGTCACTTGAATTTGAGTAACTATAGGAAATTCTATCTTTAAAGTCTTTATCCAACAAAACCAATTAAGAATAATGTTGATTTAAGCTGCTTACCATTTGCTTACCAGAATCTAAAAACAAAAAAACCACTTACGATTAGTACACGTAAGTGGTTGTTTTATATGGTGGGCCCAGACAGACTTGAACTGTCGACCAACGGATTATGAGTCCGCTGCTCTAACCGACTGAGCTATAGGCCCTATATTGTTGCAAAACCATTATATTCAATAGTTTGGCTGTGCAGCAATACTATCTAACATTTCCCTATTGAGCAAGTATTTTTTGCTTGTAGACGCATAGTAGACGCTAGAAAATATTGTGCTATATTGCTAAATATTGCAATTGATTGCGATTCTAGCGATGTCATCTCAAAGAGTAAAGCTAACAAAGACATTTATTGATCAACTCGAACTGATGCCTGCTATCTACAGAGACAGTGACCTCATTGGCTTTGCTATTCGGGTAAATAATACCTATAAAACCTATATTGTTGAGAAAAAAGTCCTTGGTAGGACTGTACGCTCAACAATTGGTCTACATGGAAATTTAACCCTAGCCCAAGCGCGTCATATAGCCAGAGATAAACTTGCGCTGATGGCTCAGGGCATCAATCCAAATGAAGTTAAAAGAAAAATTATTGCTGAAGAAAAATTAAAATTAGATTTACTCAAAATTAAACCAACATTAAAACAAGCATTTGAGCATTACCTTTTATATAAAACCCTTAAGCCTAGAACAATTAAAGACTACACTATGGTTGTTGATAACTATCTAAAGGATTGGAATGACATAACACTGGATAAAATCTCCAGATCTATGATTCAAGCAAAACATTCTGAATTGTCACAACGAAGTTTGGCTCAAGCAAATATGGCGATGCGTGTTTTCCGAGCTATCTATAATTACTCAGTTGAGCATTATCGAGATGAAAATGACCAATCTATTTTGGATCAAGATAATCCGATAAATACACTGAATGCTAAAAAGGCTTGGAATAAAATTCGCAGCCGTAAAACCTATATTCATCAAGATCAACTCCCTGAATGGATTAAAGCAGTATTCGAATATACGGACCGTGGTCAACAGCTAGAAACCAATCGGGATTTTTTACTTACCTTAGTTCTTACAGGATTCAGACGTGAAGAATGTGAATCTTTAACTTGGTCCAGTATCGACTTAAAGTATGGTCGAATCACCTTAATAGATGAAAAATATCGTGAACCATACACTTTACCTATGGGTGACTTTCTATTTACCCTCATGACAAAACGTTATGATCAAGCCACAAATGAATGGGTATTCCCTTCTGCCAAATCGACCTCTGGTCATATTGTAAATATTTCCAAAGTACGCCAGAAAATTAATAAATCCTGTGGCATTGAGTTCAGCTTCCATGATTTGCGTAGAACCTTTGGCGCTATTGCAGAAAACCTGGGCTATGATCAGTACACAATTGATCGCCTCCTGAATCACATTAATGATGATCGAGATAGAACAAGAGACTTTGTTCAAGTCAGCGACAGAAAATTAAGAGAAGCAATGAATACTATTGAAGATATTATTTTAGGTGATTACAAAAAAAGTTGAACGAAGGATACAGCTACCTTTTCTTCGCACCAAATGATAGTAAGCGAGTTACTGTTGATATGGAAAATATAGAAATTATGTTTCTATGTTACGAATAATTCTAACTCGGAGACATCCTCAGAATAGACAGCAAACAATCGGTTGATGATTTTCGCCCTTCTATTCATGTAAAAAACCATCAAATGATGGTTTTTTACGAATGAAAAAGTGACTTCCTATAGCGAGATTCGGAGACTGCTTTATAATTTCTTCCAAGTCATCATTGTCGTAGTGTTATCAGACTTTGACTTGCCGAAAACCTTCATTTGTTCACCAGTATTACTTAGGTCCGCATTAATAATATAAACAAGACCATTTTGTGGGTTAACCCATACCCCATTATTAAATTTATTTTTTGACGTTGCCTGCATATTAGTGAGGATTTCCAAACCAAACAAATATTTATTTTTTAAGGCTCCTGTACACTTCGTACAAACATCAGTGGCTGCCGTACCAGGTAATGCATACGACTTAGTGATGGCTGCACTATATTGTTGAGTTTTAGAATTCTTACGAATTGCAATTTCTGTAATGTAATTTCCTGATTTATCGTCAATTACCTTCCATGAGCCTAATAGTTGATCAACAGGCATTGCTGCTAAAAATTGAGTTGAACCTAACAATAAAGTCGAAGCAAATAAAATTCTAAATTTCATAAAATTGTCATATATTAAAAAGCCTCGGGATTATAGCAAAGCACATCCTCGATAGAATTATTATTTTAAATCATATGCATAGTTTGCTGAAATCGTATACAGCTTCGTTTTTTTGAATTTTTATAGATCTGCTTGAGCTTGTCATAGCGTATAGGAATTGCTCTAAATTAATTAGTGCTTGCAAATGCTGTATTAGTTTTTTACTCCCTGTTCTCACTCAAAAATTGCGTGTCATGTCCGAAAGATGAAATTCCATAACCATGAAAAGTACATAACCCAAACTCAACTTCACTCATTCATAAGAGCATAAATGATATGCGGTAGAGTCTGGGTTATGTCTAACGAATTACCAACCTAGCTGTTTATTCACAGTAGCAGCATCGTAGTAGTCACCTTGATAAACAATTTTGTCGTTTTTAACACGAACAAAACTTACACCCTCAAAGTTAATTGGCTTATTTGTTGCTGGCGTATCTTTGCTCCATGCACCAGTGTTATTCCCTGTAAAGCGCCATTGGAAAGAAATACCATCTTTACTCACAATTGGAGCACTCGTCATTTCCCATTTCAAATTAGGCACAGCATTAATAAATACACTGATGACATTATCTCGTGCTGCCACTTGCCCTTTTTGTGGTGTGCCTACCGTAGCATCATAAAATACACCATCTTTAGCAAAATAAGAGGCTGCTTTGTTGGCATCATGTTGATTCCAAGCTTGCATATATGATGTAACGATTTGCTTAGGTGGTACAGCTGCATGAACAACTGTGACACCAGCCATCGCAGGAACTAAAATAAGCGCTTGTAAAATATTTTTCATGTATATTCCCTTCTGAAAAAATATGTTAGTAAATGATGATTGCAGATGCATCATGCGGAAAATTAATCTTCGTAAGCACTCATCACATGTTTAATACGAGTATATTCTTCAAAGCCGTAGCTTGATAAATCTTTGCCATAACCTGACTTTTTAAAACCGCCATGTGGCATTTCAGCAGTAAGTGGAATATGGGCATTGACCCAAACCGTACCAAAATCTAAATCGCGGCTAAAACGCATACTACGGCTGTGATCATTGGTCCAAACACTTGAAGCAAGACCAAATTCAACATCATTGGCTTTGTCTAATGCGTCTGCTTCATCTTTGAAAGTTTGAATCGTCACAATTGGTCCAAAAATTTCATTTTGAATGGCTTCATCGTGCTGTTCTAAACCACAAATGATGGTCGGCTCGAAATAGAAACCAGAGTACTGAGTCACTTGTTTACCACCTGTGACAATTTTGGCATGCGCTGGTAAGCGATCTAAAAAGCCTTTCACATGTACAAGCTGGCGTTGGTTATTAAGTGCGCCAAATAAAGCTGTTTCGTCATCTGGCAAACCGCAATGAATTTGCTTGGTTTTAGCAACCATTTTTTCCACAAATTCATCAAAAATACTTTCTTGGACTAAAACTCGTGCTGCTGCGGTACAGTCTTGTCCTGCATTAAAGAAACCCGCTACGCTGATTGCATCTGTTGCTTTTTCTAAGTCAGCATCTTCAAATACCAGTACAGGTGCTTTGCCACCAAGTTCCAAATGCGCTTTTGCTAAATTACTTGCAGCAGAGGCAGCAACTTGAAGTCCTGCACGCACTGAACCTGTAATTGAAACCATTGCAGGTACTGGATGTGAAACAACTTTTGAACCTGCATCTGCCAAACCTAAAATGACGTTAATGGCACCTTTAGGGAAAAACGGAGCTGCAATTTCAGCAAGTTGTAAAGTACTATTTGGGGTGGTGTCACTTGGCTTTAATACAACGGTATTACCAGCAGCTAAAGCAGGCGCAATTTTCCAAACTGCCATTAATAATGGGTAGTTCCATGGTGCAACTTGGCCTACCACACCAATAGGTTCACGACGGATACTTGAAGTAAAACCATCTAAATACTCAGCAGTTGCCTTCCCTTCTAAGCAACGAGCCGCACCCGCAAAAAAACGGATATGATCAACAGATGTTTTTATTTCTTCTGCGGCGATCATGTGTTTAAGCTGACCTGTTTCTATACTTTGCGTCTCTACCAGTTGTTCTGCATTTTTTTCTAATGCATCAGCAAAGTCCAATAATGCCTTTTGACGCATTGAAGGTGTTGAACGTCTCCAAACTTTAAATGCAGCTTTTGCGCAATCGTAGGCATAATCTACATCTTGCTGTGTCGCATTTGGCGATTGTGCATAAATCTGACCGTTCACAGGGCTAATTAAATCAAAGAATTCAACCCCTGTTGTTTGAACAAATTCACCGTTAATAAAATGCTTTAATTGTTTAACGTGCATTTGAACAAATCCATTCGCCTGTCCTAAATTTTCACCAATATGTAGGTCTGTCATGCAATTTCCTTATTCAGCAATTTAAATAAAATATCTATCTATTCACCACAACTGCTTATTTATTATTTATGATTTTTTTTGTCAAGAATATTTTAAACACAAGCTAAGACAAACCTATCCTAAAATTATAATTAATATACTTACATTTTTTCATTTTAACTTTACATTTTTATTTTAACTTTACATTTTTACATAATGTAAATTTACTTCAATATATTGATTTATTTAAGTTTAATTAAAAAAATAAAATAAAAAAATCAACAAACATTATATAAAAAACAACATAATAATACGGCAAAAAAATTATTTTAAAAAAAATTGGCTCCTGCTCCAATTAATAAATTGGCTCTCGTTTGTAATTATAAAAAAAGACAAATTAGACTACGTAGATGTATAGTGATTTGAACCTTTAATATCAGGGAATAAATGATATTAGACCTCAAATCATAGAAAATGGATTTCATTTAAAATCAGGAAATTTTATTGATCTTCATCAAAGGATTAAATTTTCTAGATTCAAATTGAAAACCTTTTATACCCAAAATATTCCACGCTCCCAAAACAGGATTGGGAAAATTTTAATACTTAGGTATTGAACTTTATTGCTAAATAAGGAAATTGCATGAATGACCTTCCTATAGGTGAAAATGTAGGACAAGAAACGAGTTCTTCGTCTGTCCAAAATTCACAATTCGAACGATCAATTGGATTGATCTCTAATTTCTCACTTGGTTTTACCTATTTATCGCCTTTAACTGCTGTTTACTCACTCTTTGCCCTCGCGATTACACTTGCTGGCCCTCCATCAATTTGGTGGATTATGATTGCTGCTTTTGGTCAATTATTAGTTGCAATCGTATTTGGTGAAACAGCTTCACAATACCCTATTACAGGTGGACTTTATCCTTGGGCTAGACGCCTATGGGGGAGAAAATATGCATGGATGGCTGCATGGGTTTACCTTTGGGCATTGGTCGTAACTGTGACTTCTATTGCTGAATATAGTGCAGGATTTGTTGCCTCATTATTCCAATATGAACCAACAGCAATGAATTGCTTACTCACGACCATCGTATTGTTAATCTTATGTATGGTTGTAAATATGTCTGGCACCAAAAACCTTGCACGTGTTGCTCGAATTGGTTTCTGGTGTGAAATAGTGAGTGTAATCGCGTTGGGGATCTACTTATTGATTTTCCATCGTGCTCAACCGTTCTCTATTGTATTTGACACTATGGGCGTTCTTGCACAAGATGGTTCATACACCACAGCTTTCTTCTCTGCTTCGCTACTTGGCTTATTCATGTTCTTTGGTTTTGAAGCCTGCGGTAACGTCGCTGAAGAAGTCAAAAATCCAAGCCGCCAAATTCCAGTGGCAATGATTTTGAGTATTGTATTCGGTTGTATCTCTGCAATGGTTTCAGTATTAGGCTATTTACTTGCATCACCAAACTTACAAGCAATTGTAAATGGTCAAGTAACTGATCCTATTCCATTTATTTTACGTGATGCATTAGGTACGCATGGCGCAAATCTGTTTATTGTGATTGCCATTATTGCGATGCTCTCTTGTATCTTGTCTTTACAAGCTGCATTAAGCCGTCTTTTGTTCTCGTTCGCACGCGACCAAATGCTGCCTGGCAATAAATGGATTGCAAAATTATCGAAGCAAAATGTACCTGATAATGCAATGATTTTAAGCTGCTTATTGCCTTTAATTTTCTGTGTAGTGGTGTATTTCTCACCAGATAACTTGGCACGAATCACTGCCTTTGCTGTCATCGGTATTTATGTTTCTTTCCAAATGGTTGTATTTGCTGCGCTGAAAAATCGCTTAAAAGGTTGGAAACCTGCGGGCGAGTGGAGTGTCGGTACTTGGGGCTTGCCAATCAATGCTCTTGCTCTGGCATATGGTGTAGTTGCAATTTATCTACTTGCTCAACCTGCCGATGTCCCTTCTTTCTTTGACCGTTGGATTGTACTGATTGGTTTAGCTTTTGTGATTATCAGTGGTCTGCTCTACATGTTTATTGCAAAACCTTATGGCAAATCACAAGCGCCTGAAAATGATGCAATTGCACATGCGGCTGAACTGCGCCAAAAACGTAATGCAGCTTAATTCTTCTTCATAAGAAGCAAGGTAAATCCATCATTCAACCGTAAAACTTGTCTTTATAGCGTGTTGGAAACACATGTTCAGAGCGTGGTAGCTAAAGAAATGAGTTCTTTGAATACTGCGCTCTATAGACATTTATACCTTATTTACAGCTTTTTAAGTCATGGATGACTTTTCCAAATGATTTAAAACGATTTACAGGTTTTAATACATGGACAATCGCAGTATTAACATTCGCAAACTCACATTAGCGCAAGTCATTATTGTGGGTATTGCTTATATGACCCCAATGACTGTTTTTGACACTTTTGGGATTGTGTCGGACATTACCAATGGTCGAGTTCCTCTCGCCTACTTGTTTGCCCTCTTCGCTATGTTACTCACAGCATTCAGTTATGCCCGATTAAGCCAGCAAACTGAGCGCCCTGGTTCTGCCTATACCTACACCGCTGAAAGTTGTGGAAATTCAGCAGGTTTCTTTGTTGGATGGTGTTCATTATTAGACTACATTCTGCTGCCTTTAATTAATGCCTTATTGGCTGGAATTTATCTACATGCCTTAATGCCAGCAATACCTTATGCGGCATGGGTATTTGTTGCGGCAGGATTGGTCACTTTAGTAAATTGTTTTAGAATTCATATCCTTGCAAACCTTTCCCTCCTCTTTGTATTCGTACCATTAATCTTACTTGTCGTTTTTATATATCTGGTGATTAGTGGCATTGGTTCTAATGGCTATGAGCATGTACTAACTTTAAAACCATTATTTAATGGTGATACCAGTATTGTGCCATTAATTACAGGTGCATCTATTCTGTGTTTCTCATTTTTAGGTTTTGATGCTGTAACAACGTTATCTCACGAAACTAAAGATCCGAAAAAAACCATTCCTCGTGCGGTGATGTTAACTACATTATTGGGCGGGTTCATCTTCATTTCGGCATCATGGTTTATTCAGCTTTACTTCCCTGATAACGCCCGTTTTAAAGACCCAGAAGCGGCTTTACCAGAAATTGCGTTATATGTAGGCGGTGCCTTATTCCAAGCATTATTTTTGGTTGGACAAATCATGAATACTGTTGCCTCTGGATTAGCTTCTCATGCTAGTGCAGCACGCTTAATTCATATCATGGGTCGCGATGGTATTTTCCATAAAGGCATTTTTGGTTCTGTGAACCATAAATTAGGTACTCCTTTATATTCTGTGCTCACAATCGGTATGGTTTCTATGACAGCGATGTTTTTAGATTTATCTACTGTTCTGAATTTAATCAGTTTTGGTGCCTTAATTGCATTTACGGCTGTGAACTTCTCTGTATTTATGAAGTTTTATATACATGAAAAACAACGTTCAGGCTTTAAATCATTCTTCTTAAATCTTTTTTTACCCGCGTTATCAGTACTATCCCTCGTTGCAATGTGGCTCAATCTTGAGTCCAGTGCACTACATTTTGGTCTCGGCTGGCTAACTGTGGGTATCGTGTTGTTTGTGTATAAGAAAGTTCGCAAACAAAGTATCGTCCTGAGCAATGCTTAAGCTTATTTACCAAATTTAAAAAGAGAGTTCCATATGTCTATCGAAGTGACTAAACCCATTTTACTCAACGATGTCACATTTAAAGCCAGCCAATATCAACAAACTGGTAAAGAATGGAACTGGATTGCAGCTTCACGCGGTCAGTTCGAACATCCTGCCAACTACTATGAAAGTTCATTGCAAGATTGGCATACTTTTGATGTACTGAATACAAATATCGAGTGTGATGTGCTTGTAATTGGAGGTGGGCTCTTAGGAACCTCGACCGCACTGCATTTGGCAGAACAAGGTGTAGATACGGTACTGGTTGAAAAAAACCGCATTGGTAGTGCTGCTTCTGGGCGTAATGGTGGACAACTCACTCCAGGTTTGGCACGTTGGGAGGCCGAGACCATGGCAGAGCACTTCAGTTTTGCAGATGCCAAAAAGTTATGGCATTTCACTTCCACCGAGGCGATGTCATTAATTGACAGCATTAGTGAAAAATATGACCTGAATTTGCAACGCAAACGCGGTCATATCACGGCTGCGGTTCATTCAGGACATTTAGATGCTTTACGTGAAGGTATGCAAGCACGTGAATATTTAGAAGAAAAAAATACGTCCATGCTTAGTCAGGATGAATTGCGTACGCATATTCGTTCTGAAAATTATTTTGGTGGCTTGTTGGATCATCTCGGTGGTCATATTCACCCCCTAGCATTGACTCGCGGTTTGGCTTATGGTTTTTGTCAAAATGGTGGCAAAATTTATGAAAAAACGGAAGTAAAGTCTATTCAAGAGCGTGGTGATGGTATTTATGTCACCACATTAAATGGCGTAATTAAAGCTCGTAAAAGTGTTGTGATGGCAGTACATCATGCTTCTTTCACGTTATTGGAAGAACGTAAACAAACTACAATTCCATTTTATACCTATGTGTGTACGACAGCGCCACTCGAACTTGATTTGAAAGCGTTACTCCCGACTGATATGCCAGTCTATGACACACAATTCCAAATTGACTATTACCGTGGTGTTTCTCAAAACCGTTTATTATTTGGGGGTGAAGGCACAGGTTCTTGTTGGGATGCACAGCAAACACACGACTATTTACTAGGGCGTATTAAACACGTTTTCCCACAATTAAAGCAGGTTGAAATTGACTTTGTTTGGAGTGGTAAAACCGACCTAACCGTGAATGGTGCAACCGATAGCCGTAAGTCTGGCAATAAATTTCCAATTTATGCGGTGCACGGTTGGAGTGGTCATGGTGTGGCACAAACTGTACGCATCGGTAAAGCCATTGCCGACGATTTCTGTGGTCAATCGGATGACTTTGAAATGCTGACCAAAATTCAGCACATCAATATTCCGATGGGTCGTGCGTTAGCACCTATTGTGATTCCAATTGCCAAAAGTATGTATGGCATTGGAGCCATGATTAATCCTGGGAAAATGGTGTCTTTTTAATTCATTTTGAGATCAGTTCAAAGGCTGCCTATGTGCAGCCTTTTTATTTAAAGAGCTACGCATCATGCTCTTCTGTAAAAGACTCATCGATTAATTTACTTAATTACCCTCAACGGAACTTATCAAAACGATAAGGCTCAAAAATTAAGAATAGAAATTTTTCTAATTATAGTCTTAAGGTTTAACCGATTTCTTTTTTCGAAAATCTAAATAAAACTCAATTGAAGACCAAATGACAACCAATAAAAAAAAGAAAAAGACCAACAGAAAAGCGGAAAAATACATCATATTGTTCAATCCTAAACTTGCTTTGGTAAAACGAAAGATATCTAGTGAAGTCCCATTTCATCTACGACAAAAGTCTAATATGGTTTAAATGTAATGAATAGTGATTTTTCCAATAAATTAAGACTTTTTTCCAATGAGTTAATAAGTAAAATCAATAAATAAGCTAATTTATTGGCATAAGCACAACACCATTACAAAACAGAAAAAGTTCAAATATACATTTGTATTTTATATACGCAATTACATCATTCCAGCCATTGACCTTATTTTGAAATAGGCAGACATTAGCAAGCTTGATTAATCCCAAAACATTAAGATCCGCTATGTTAAAAAAAATGATTGGCGAATCCGCATTTAAACTTGCGGGCTGGCAATATCACGTAGAACCGAATACCCTCGAAAACAAACAAGTAATTGTAGGTTTTGAGCACACATCAATGATGGATGCTGTTTTATCTCTTGCCTTATTCCAAATTTACGATATTAAAATTCATACACTTATCAAAAAAGAATTGTTCAAAGGTCCTTTAAAACCCTTGTTAGAAGCGATTGGTGGCATCCCTGTCGACCGCAAATCGAACCAAGACATTGTGGGACAAATGGTCGACCTCTTTGCCTCTCATGAAAAATTTAATTTGGTGATTGCGCCTGAGGCAACGCGAGCCAAAAATGGCGAAGCACGCAAACCTATCCGCACAGGCTTTTGGCATATTGCTAAAGCTGCCAATGTGCCTATTGTATTAATGTATGCCAATTCACAAACCAAGCAAGGCGGTATTTTTGGCAAAATTTACCCTACAGAATTGCATCATGACCTTGCTTTAATGCAAAAACTCTATAAAGAAAATGTGGGATTGGAAATTATTATTCCTGAAGCCAAATAGCACCGTTCAATTGTTTAAAAACTCAAACTTAAGCCCTTTCTCTGAAAAAAGGGCTTATGGTAGAATCTGCTCAATTTGATTTGGCATAAAGCCAATCTACAAGGAGCATATTTCGCATGGCGGGTCATTCCAAGTGGGCTAATACTAAGCATCGTAAAGCAAAACAAGATGCGAGCCGCGCTAAAGTATTCACAAAATTTATTCGTGAAATCGTTACAGCTGCCCGTTTAGGCGGTGGTGATGTTGCATCTAATCCACGTTTACGTGCTGTCGTTGAGAAAGCATTAGTCGCAAATATGACACGTGATACTATCAACCGTGCAATCCAGCGTGGTGTTGGTGGTGAAGAAAATGCTGATTTAAAAGAGGTCACTTACGAAGGTTATGGCGTGGGTGGTGTTGCGGTCATCGTAGAAACAATGACTGACAACTTAAACCGTACTGTGCCAGATGTTCGTCACTGTTTTTCTAAAACTGATGGTAACTTAGGTACCAATGGTTCAGTGGCATTCTTGTTTACTAAACGTGGCGAAATTACTTTTGAAGATGTTTCTTTAGAAGATAAAATTATGGATGTCGCTTTAGAAGCAGGTGCGGAAGATATTGAAGTGACTGAAGATGAAATCCTAGTCATTACTACACCTGAATCGTTTGGTGATGTACAGGATGCTTTGACTGCTGCTGGCTTAAAATCTGACAATGCTGAAGTCGTGATGAACCCTTCAACTAAAGCATTGATTTCTGATATCGATCAAGCGAAAAAAATCGTGAAAATGATTGATATGTTTGAAGACTTAGATGATGTGCAAAACGTTTATACGAACGTTGAATTTACAGAAGAAGTTTTAGCTCAGCTAGATGAGTAATCTTTCAAAAAATAAAAAAACGCGCCTATAAGCGCGTTTTTTTATTGATGAATACATACGGTATTGCTTATATCAGCGATTAAACTAACATTAAAAATTTTGAGAGTTTAAACCTTATTCAATAAACCACGACAGTTAAATACATTGTATTCCTTAATGACGAAGCTCGAATGTAAAGCAACAACGTGCTCAATTTTACCAATTCGATTGAGAAGAATTTGACTGTAATTTTCCATATCACGTGCAATCACTTCCACAATAAAATCTGCGGACTGCCCTGTGACTAAAAAAGCATTAATCACTTCTGGAATACTTTCCAATTCTTCTAAAAATTTGGAAAAGGTATCGGTATCGTGCTTACTTAAAGAAACTTGCAGTAATACATGTAAGCTAAAACCCAGTTTTTGATAATTGATGTCTCGACGTACATTGGTCATGACATTGGTATCAATCAAATGTTTAATACGGCGATGAACTGAGCTGACCGAAAGATTAATTCGCTCTGACAGTTCATTCAGATTCACATCTTCATGGGTTAATATTTCCAGAATCTGTTTGTCAAAGCGGTCTAATTCCATCACTGGCTCCAAGATAAAATAATAAAATACAGATAAGAACACATGTAAGAATTATTTGAATTATGCAAGATACGTGTTCAATATCTAAGACGATTATTTCGTTTATTCCACTAAAAATAAAGTCATGCATACTAGATATTTTTATCAGGCATTAGATTTATAGAAATTTAATGCCATAAATGTCCTTGAATACAAATTAAAAATTATTCAAGGGTGATCATTACACATCTTTTTTCAATGAGTAATACAGCAAAGATTACATACCACGCCAGTCTACACGCGCATTACGTTCAGTATAATATATACGCTGTACATATTGCCCTAAAGGTAAATCCAAAAGTTGATGCTTGAAGATATAAAAATCTTCCGAACTTCCTGAAATATAGTCTTCTTCACGTTCCCAAGGGGTTCCTGCTATTTCCAATAAGGGTGCTAGCATGGAACAGACCGAAATATCAGCAAACCCTAAACGCTCGCCCACAAAATAACGTCCATCATTTTCTAATAATTTCTGATTCAATACACTAATGAGCTGTTCCATCTGATGCTTAGAATATTCAACTTTTTCGGCATCAAGCTGGTAGCTCTTAGACACCAGTGTTCTTAAAATAGGTTTAGAAAATTTCTCAAATTGGCGCAGATAACCTTTTTCACCAATCATAATGTCTAAAGTTTCATCACTTTCAGATAGACTTTGTGCTAATCCCCAACGGCGTACATGTAAGCCAAGCTCGGACGCCAACGCATTAATTTCTAATGCTGCTTCTCTTAAATGTGGGTCTGCACGTAATAAAGCATGTTCAGGATACGTTTGATCTAAATACAGTGCAATTTGTGTTGAATCTGCAACCCAATGTTCGTTGTCTCGTAAGATCGGAAGTTTATTTTGCCCTGTTTTAAGTTGGGCAAAAGCACGATGCACACCAGGTATTAAATTCTGCGCAACAAAATCAAGTTGTTTATGATCGAGTAACCAGCGAGCTTTCTCACAATAATGAGATAAAGGAAACTGGTATAAAATTCGCATAAACACTCCAAAAGCTGATCGGAACATTGATTTTTGAGAAAACCAACGCTTTCAGTCTGTTACTTTAGTCAGTCAAAGCCAGAAACACAATGTCATTTTTATCCCAAAATAAATATAGCTGAGCCTTGTACGGTTATATAATTTTGTGGCTTAAATATCTTTAAACAAGATAATCCGCCTCTTTCAATTCAGTAGCTGAAATTTCAAAATTTAAATTATTATTTAAAATCAATTATTTGACTTATCTGTTTTTATTCAAACTTTACCACTTTAAGTTTTAAACATTGTTTTTCATAAGTACATAGAAATCAGTCAGTTAGTTTTTTAAAGCTGAGATATTAACGTTTTGACATTGTTTCGAAGGTGTCATCATGGCTTATATCAATTCTAAAAACGTACAGATCATCAAAAATGACCAGGATGCAATTAATGCAGCTTACCAAGTTGCAGATTTTGCACTCGAGGAAAGAAATGTTCGAGATCAAACCCGTACATTACCTTTTGCAGAAATTGAACAATTTAGCCAAAAAGGCTTAGGCGGTTTAAGAATTCCCAAACAATATGGCGGTGCTTATGTTTCCAATAAAACACTGGTACGCGTATTCCGTATTTTGAATAAAGCCGATTCGAGCATCGGGCAAATCCCTCAAAATCAAATTAGCTTACTTTATCTCATTGACTTGATGGGCACCGAAGCGCAAAAGCAGTTCATTTTTCAAGAAATTTTAGCAGGAAAACGCCTTGCCAATGGTGGTCCTGAGCGCCATACCAAAGACTCTAAAACACTCAATACCATTTTGAGTATTGAAAATGGCCACTACTATCTACAAGGTGAAAAATTCTATTCAACAGGCAGCAGCTTCGCGCATTGGTTAGCCATTAAGGCTATTCACCCAGAAGGTCATGTGGTGCTCGTGATCGTAAATCGTGAAGCGCAAGGCATTGAAGTCATTGATGATTGGGATGGTTTTGGACAACGCACAACATCGAGTGGCTCAGTCCGTCTGAACCATGTGGAAATCGATCCTTTCCTGATCTTTGATGAACGTCCTTTAACGACAGCACCTACCTATCGTGGTGCTTATTCGCAACTGTTACAAGTCGCGATTGATGTCGGCATTGCTGAGGCTGCCTTTGAAGATACGTTGGCAACCATCAAAAAGGCGCGTCCAATTATCGATGCTCAAGTAGAAAAAGCCAGCTTTGAACATTACACCCTACAAGAAGTAGGCAAACTGCAAATTCAACTTGAGGCCGCTATTTTACTGCTCGATGAAGCCGCAGAGTATTTAGATGAGTTAGATCAGTTGGATGGCGTAACCGATGAGCAAGCTGCACGAGCCTCTATTCTCGTCGCTGAAGCCAAAATTTATGCCAATGATGCAGCACTGAATATTTCTGAAAAACTGCTCGAACTCGGGGGCAGTCGTTCGAGTTTAAGTCAATTCAATTTAGATCAGCACTGGCGTAATGCACGTGTGCACACCTTACATGATCCTGTGCGTTGGAAACTGCATGCGCTAGGTGATTATTACCTGAATCATAAATTACCTGCCCGCCATGCATGGATTTAAGGAGAATAACATGACCTCATTTCAAACTATTTCCCCTGCACAGGCAGCACAACTTGCACCTGCACATATTATTCAATCCGATGCCGAAGCCTTAGAAATTGCGCATACCTTGGCAGAACAATTCAAGCACAATGCGATTCTGCGCGATGCTGAGCGCATTTTGCCTTTTGATGAAATTGAAGCTTATAGCAAGTCTGGACTTTGGGCCATTACGGTACCTAAACAATATGGGGGTGCTGAAGTTTCGAGCTATACCGTGGCGCAGATTATTGCCCTTATGAGTGGTGTGGATGGTTCAATCGGTCAGATCCCACAAAATCATTTCTACGCCCTTGAAGTACTGCGTAATACAGGTACTGAACAACAAAAACAAAAACTGTATCAGGAGGTATTGCAAGGTGCGCGCTTTGGTAATGCACTTGCAGAATTTAAAACTAAGAATGCCGCACAAAAACAAACTGCAATTTCTCCGACAGCAAATGGTTTTATCGTAAATGGTGAAAAATTCTACTGCACTGGCAGTTTGTTTGCACATCGTATTCCAACTTTGGTCAAAGATGCCCATGATCGTGAATTTCTGGCCTTTATTCCGCGTAACAGTGAAGGCTTGGAGCTGATTGATGATTGGTCGGGATTTGGACAACGCACTACAGGCAGCGGTACTGTCAAATTCCATCAAGTCTTTGTTGCTGCAGAAGATGTAATTCCTTTCGATCAAGCCTTTCAACAGCCTACTTTGGTTGGACCTTTTGCCCAAATTATGCATGCGGCAATTGAAACAGGCATCGCCCGTGCTGCTTTTGAAGAAACATTGATTCGCGTTCGTCAAGCCCGTCCTTGGATTGATTCAGGTGTAGATGCTGCAACCCAAGACCCACTCACCTTATTAGAATTAGGTCGTGTCGTGGCAGATGTTCGCGCTAGCGAAGTGTTATTAAAACAAGCCGCTCGCTCTATCGATGCCGCCAAACCGCAACCCACCGAAGACAACATCACTCAAGCGTCTTTAGACGTTGCCAAAGTACGTGCCCATAGCAGTGAAACCGCACTTAAAGCATCTTCCAAACTGATTGAACTTGCAGGTAGCCGTGGTAGCCAGCGTGTAGATGGTTTAGATCGTTTCTGGCGCAATGCCCGCGTGCATACCCTGCATGATGCGGCACGTTGGAAGTATTACTTCATTGCCAATTACACTCTCAACGGCATTCGCCCTCCACGTCGGGGGACCTTGTAATGACACAACAAACGCAAAAAAAGATTATTTTAAATGCCTTTGATATGAATTCGGTTGGGCATATCAATCATGGCTTATGGACACATCCGCGAGATCAATCGCACCGTTTTAATGAACTCAGTTATTGGACTGAATTGGCACAAACCTTAGAACAAGGCTTATTTGACGGTCTATTTATTGCCGACATTACAGGTGTTTATGATGTCTATCAGAATGGCATTGATTTAACTCTGAAAGAATCGATCCAGTTGCCTAGTCATGATCCAAGTACCTTGGTTTCAGCTATGGCTGCCGCAACTCAACATTTGGGTTTTGGTGTTACGGTTAATTTAAGCTATGAAAATCCATATCAATTTGCCCGTCGTTTTGCAAGTTTAGACCATTTAACCCAAGGTCGTATCGGTTGGAATATTGTGACTGGCTATTTGGATAGCGCAGAACGATTGGTGGGACAAAAAGGCCTAAAAGAACATGACCTGCGTTATGCTCAAGCCGAAGAATTTCTTGAGCTTTGCTATAAGTTTTGGGAAGGCTCTTGGGAAAATGACGCAGTACTGAAAGATAAAGCGCAGCGTATTTTTACCGATCCCGCTAAAGTACATGCTATTCAGCATCAGGGACAGTTTTATCAAAGTCAGGGAGTGTTTCAAGTCTCGCCCTCACCTCAGCGTACCCCCGTGTTATATCAGGCAGGTGCTTCGCCACGTGGTTTAGCATTTGCGACTCAACATGCGGAAGGTATTTTTATTGGTGGAGATCGACCAGAGAAGATTAAGCAACAGGTCGATAAAATTCGTGCCCTCGCAGTTGCTCAAGGTCGAGATGCAAATAACGTTAAAATCTTTGTTGGCATTACTGTTGTGACCGCAGAAACGGATGCATTGGCTCAAGAAAAATTGGCTGAATATATCCGCTATGCCAGTCCTGAAGCAGGTTTAGCACATTACTCCAGTTCGGTAGGCATCGATTTATCCAAATTTGCTGATGATGAAGCGATTCCTTATCAAAAAACTAATAGCATTGCCTCAGTCAATCAAAAGTTTAAAGAACAAACCATTACACGCAATGACTTAAAAGCACAGCATGTCTTGGGTGGACGTTATCCCCTCATTATTGGAAGTGGCGCGGCTGTGGCAGAACAACTGATTCGGTGGATCGATGAAACAGGCATCGATGGCTTTAATCTGACCCGCACGGTTGCCCCAGAATCACATCAAGACTTTATTCGCTATGTCATTCCTGAATTGCAACAACATGGGCGCTACAAAACAAGCTACAGCGAAGGCAGTTTAAGACACAAACTATTTCAACAAGGCGACCATCTTGCCGACCATCATCCTGTACAGCAGTTCCGATGTTTAAGCTCAAATTCGTCTCCAGACTTACCCACACATTCAGAAAAACAGACAGCTTAACAGCTGTAAATTTGAAAATACGAGAGATAACATGGCTTTAACTGCAAACAATAAATTTACCTTTTTAGGGGTACTTGTCGCTGCACTGGTGATTGGGCTGGTGGCGTGGAGTTACCATAAAAAGACCAGCAATACCGAGTTAGTGATTGGTATTAGCCCACCCTTTGCTAACCCATTAAAGGTTGCCGTCGAAGAGGCGAAACAACAAGGGATCAATGTCAAACTGGTGGAATTTTCTGACTGGAATACCCCGAATATTACTTTGAATCATGGTGATATTGATGCCAATTATTTCCAGCATCAACCCTTCTTGGACAATGCTATCAAAGAAACTCAATTCAAACTGAAAGCATTGGATAAGGGCGTCACAACCCATGTTGGCCTATACTCCAAGAAATACCATTCACTGGATGAACTACCAGATCAAGCTCGCGTAGTCATTCCAAATGATCCTGTGAATCAAGGTCGTGCATTGTTGCTGTTACAACAAGCCAAACTGATTACTTTAAAAAATCCAGAGAATCATTTATCTAACTTACAAGACATTGCTGCCAATCCTAAAAAGCTGCAATTTATTGAAGTTGAAGGTCCGCAAACGGCACGCGCAGTGGATGATGCTGACTTAGTTTTCAGTTACCCACATTATTTACGTCTTGCCAAAACTATTGACCCGAATGATGCGCTGATTTTAGATGACAATACCAATACTCGTTATTCGATTTTATTTGTGGTGCGCGATGACTATCAGCAACAACATCCTGAAAAAGCAGCACAACTGGAAAAATTTATCAAAATTTATCAGACTTCTGCCAAAGTTAAACAAACTTTGAATGATGAAATTGGCTCAAAACTTTGGTTCCCAGGCTGGAAGTGAGATTGAGCAATGACAAATTCAGTTTCTATTTCTAAAAATCGTAAAGCATGGTTGATTGGATTGACTGTGGTGATCTTGATTGCTGCTGTAGCGGTTTACCGCTCTAGCCAAAGTCAGGCGCAACAAGAGGTTCTCACCATCGGTATTAGCCCACCTTATGCAGAGCTACTGCAAAGCGTCGCGGATGAGGTGAAAAAACAAGGCATTCAGGTGAAGCTGGTCGAGTTTTCTGACTGGCATGCACCGAATGTTGCAGTACAAAACGGTGATATTGATGCCAACTTTTTCCAACAAAGCGTCTTTTTACGCAATGCAATTCGTGAAACTCAATATGACTTACATGCCTTTGCCACAGGTACAGGCAGTCATGTCGGACTATATTCAAAAAAATATAAGTCTTTACAGGAACTCCCAAACAAAGCGCGTGTGGTCATTCCGAATGATCCTGTAAACTCTGCCCGCGCACTGATTTTGCTGCACCGTGCAGGTTTAATTCAGTTGAAAGATATCAATAATGAACTTTCGACTGTGCAGGACATCGTTCAAAATCCAAAGCAACTGCAATTTATTGAAGTTGAAGGACCACAAACTGCACATGCATATAACGATGCCGACCTCATCTTTGGTTTTCCACATTACTTAAAAATGGCGAAAGTAGCCGATCCGCATAGCGCTCTGTTTCTTGACCCGATTGATAAGAAATATGCAATTTTGTTCGTCACGCGTAAAGACTACAGCGATCACAATCAAAAGCTCGCCACCTTTGTCAAAGCGTTCCAAAACTCGAAGCAAGTTCAAGAGATTTTAGACCGAGATTTTGGCAGCAAAATGTGGTTTGAAGGCTGGAAATAAGGAGAAAGACAATGGTGAGTTTTGGTTCTCATGTGGATTTTTCCCTTCCACATATCAAAATCCGTAATTTGAACAAGTATTATGCAGTACAAAATCAACACGTCCATGCACTCAAAAATATCGATTTGGATATTCCTGAAGGTAAAATTTTCGGGATTATTGGGAAAAGTGGTGCGGGTAAATCTTCGCTATTGCGTACCCTGAATGGCTTAGAAAAAGTCAGTGACGGTAGCATCCACATTCATCAACACAATTTGGCGGAACTGAATCATGCCGAGCTGATCCAACTACGCCAGCGCATTGGTATGATCTTTCAGCACTTCAATTTAATGTCTGCTAAAACCGTCTGGGACAATGTCGCACTACCACTCAAAATCGCCCATTACAGCGCTACTGAGATCGAGCAACGGGTCAGTGCAGTACTAGAACTGGTTGGCTTAAGCAATAAAGCGCAAAACTATCCTGCACAACTTTCAGGTGGGCAAAAACAACGGGTTGGTATTGCCCGAGCATTGGTACATCATCCTGAAATATTGTTATGTGATGAAGCGACCTCTGCACTTGATCCAGAAAGTACCTCAGTGGTGTTATCGCTGCTCAAGGAAATCAATCAAACACTTGGCATTACCATTGTCCTGATTACCCATGAAATGCAGGTGATTCGAGAAATTTGCGATCAAGTGGTGGTGATTGAACACGGTGAAATCGTGGAGTCTGGACAAGTCTGGTCGGTATTTTCCAATCCTCAGCAGCAAATTACTCAAGAGTTGCTCAATTTAGAACAATTAGATTTGCCCTTTCAGTTACACGAGCAACCACTAGCAGAATCGAGTCAGGTGATCTTGCGATTAAGTTATGCCTCACCCCTGCAACATGCACCAGATCTAAATTCGATATTCTCGGCAATCGATCGCCCTGTTCATCTGTATCAAAGTCATATTGATTCAATTCAGGAACATTTGATTGGAAAATTCGTGGTGGCTGTGCCACAGCATGATCTGGATATCCATCAGCTTAAACAACAACTGCAACACCAGTTTGCCAAAATTGAGGTATTAGGCTATGCATGACCAACTCATTGACCTTTTGCTCACAGGAACTGTTGATACGCTGATTATGGTCGGCGTATCGGCAATTTTAGCTTTCCTAATTGGCTTACCTATAGCAGTCATACTGGTGAATACCAGTGAACACGGCATTTATCCCTCAAAACCGATTAACCAAGCTTTGGGTTGGGTGGTGAATATTACCCGTTCGGTGCCTTTCCTGATTTTAATGGTAGCCTTGATTCCTTTAACACGCTTTATTGTTGGCACCAGTTATGGCGTTTGGGCTGCCGTTGTGCCTCTCACCTTAGCTGCAACACCCTTCTTTGCACGTATTGCTGAAGTGAGCTTACGTGAGGTCGATCAAGGCCTAATTGAAGCCGCGCAAGCCATTGGTTGTAACCGTAAACAAATCATTTGGCATGTATTACTGCCTGAAGCTTTACCTGGAATTGTGGCAGGCTTTACCGTCACCATTGTGACCATGATTAATTCTTCAGCGATTGCAGGTGCCATTGGCGCAGGTGGATTAGGTGATATTGCCTACCGTTATGGTTATCAACGTTTCGATATGCAAATCATGCTTGCGGTCATTGTAGTTTTAGTGGTTCTGGTTATGTTGGTACAAGCAACAGGAGATGCACTTGCACAACAACTAGACAAACGAAAAGTTTAACAATCATGCACTTGAAGGTGTTGAAAAGAAAGATACGAGCCATGACCTGACTTTGTCATGGCTTTCATGTAAAATCAGCGCCAATTTTTAAATAATACGTTGTGAGTCATTTCATGGGTTTTAATTGCGGTATTGTCGGCTTGCCGAACGTTGGTAAATCTACCCTTTTCAATGCGTTAACTAAAGCAGCAATTGCGGCAGAAAACTTTCCGTTCTGTACCATTGAACCAAACACAGGGATTGTTCCTGTTCCAGATTTACGTTTAGACAAATTAACTGCCATCGTAAAGCCACAACGTGTACTTCCAACCACAATGGAATTTGTAGACATCGCAGGTTTGGTTGCTGGCGCGTCTAAAGGTGAAGGTTTAGGTAACCAATTCCTTGCCAACATCCGTGAAACTGATGCGATTGCACACGTGGTTCGTTGTTTTGAAGATGAAAACGTCATTCATGTGAATGGTAAAATTGACCCCTTAGATGATATTGCTACTATCAATACTGAACTTGCACTTGCTGACTTAGAAACTGTAACCAAAGCCGTTACACGTTTAGCAAAATCAGCAAAAAGTGGTGATAAAGATGCGATTGCAACGAAAGCGGTTTTAGACAAAATTCTACCTTTATTAGATGAAGGCAAACCAGCTCGTGCTGCTACGCTTGATGACGATGAGCGTAAATTGGTGCGTGGTTTTGGTTTAATGACTTTAAAACCAACCATGTACATTGCCAATGTGGCTGAAGATGGTTTTGAAAACAACCCGCATTTAGACGCAGTGAAAAAACTTGCTGCTGAAGAAAATGCAATTGTAGTTCCTCTTTGCAACCAAATCGAAGCTGAAATTTCATTGCTTGAAGATGAAGACCGTGCTGAATTCCTTGAAGCGATGGGTATGGAAGAGCCTGGTCTGAACGTGGTGATCCGTGCAGGTTACTCACTCCTTGGCTTACAAACTTACTTCACGGCAGGCGTACAAGAAGTACGTGCTTGGACTGTAAAAGTTGGTGCAACTGCACCACAAGCTGCGGGTGTCATTCACACTGACTTCGAAAAAGGCTTTATCCGTGCTGAATGTATTGCTTATGATGACTTCATTCAATACAACGGCGAAGCGGGTGCAAAAGAAGCTGGTAAATGGCGTCTAGAAGGTAAAACTTACGTGGTACAAGACGGCGACGTTTTACATTTCCGTTTCAATGTCTAATTTCATTTAGATGTTTCAAAAAAGCCAGTGTTATCACTGGCTTTTTTATATCCTAAATAGGAGTTAACCAAGCTCAGCAACAACAACACTTAACTTCGTGTACATAAGATGCAAAGTGCCCCTCCCGTTTCTGTCGCCTGAAATCTTTAACATCATTCAAACATAAGTGACTCAGGTTAAGCAAAGCTTTATTTGATAAATATAATGATAATAATTATCATTATATTTACATTAAATCCAACATCGCCTACACTCCTATGCATAACTAAAAACTTAGATTGAAAGGATGATGCTATGGCTTATACCCTTCCCCATTTACCTTATGCCTATGATGCACTCGAACCGCATATTGATGCGAAAACCATGGAAATTCATCATAGTAAGCATCATCAGACTTACATCAATAATATTAATGCAGGCATTGAAGGGACACCGTGGGAAAACTTAACTGTGGAGCAATTAGTCACTCAGGTAAATAATGTTCCTACACAACTCAAAAACAATATCATCAACAACGCAGGTGGACATGCCAACCATAGCTTATTCTGGACTGTTATGAGTCCTCAAGGCGGTGGACAACCTATAGGCAAAATTGCGGTAGCGATAGAGGCTGAACTGGGTGGATTTGACAACTTTAAAGAAGATTTTACTAAAGCGGCACTCACCCGCTTTGGTAGTGGATGGGCTTGGTTAACCGTTACTCCAGATCAAAAATTATTGGTAGAGAGCAGTGCCAATCAGGACTCGCCACTCATGCAGGGTCACACGCCCGTTTTAGCACTCGATGTATGGGAACATGCCTATTACCTGAAATATCAGAACAGACGACCCGAATATATTTCAGCTTTTTTTAATGTTGTCGACTGGCAAGAAGTCAACCAACGTTATGAACAGGCCATTCAGTAATATGTACGCAGCCACTGACCTACCTATGACCGCATTTCATCAACTACGCTTTATATTGGGAATACTTATTTTGCTAAGTGGTGCCTTACTTTGCATTTATAAAGTGGCAACATCCTTAAATGCATTCTAACGTTGAAGAATCCTGCCGAATGCGTCTCTATCAATCATGCAAAGCATTGGGCAGGCTAAATTTAAAGACTAAATCTGAACTGGTTTCGTATCCATCGCTGCACGTTGCTTTCGTGCCTGTTCCAATATACGTTGTTGCAATTCTTGTCTAAAGCCCATCATAAATATCGCTTCGGCTAATACGAATAACGGACCAATGATCAAACCAACTAAATCATCGAGAAAGGCTGGTTTTTTCTTTTCATAAAAATGTCCTACAAACTGAAATACCCAGCCCACCACAAAAATACCAATACTGAGCATTAACCACGCCGCCAAACCAAAACCAGCAATCTTTAATGCCAAAGGATAGACCGCAGAAAATAGCAATAACATGATACAGCCAAACCAGAGATCTAATTTCAAATAATACACACAACTCACTATAATCAAGACCAAGGCTAAGGTGATTTCAAATCCTGAAAAGTGAAACCCTGCCCGTGCAGTCAAACACATAATGGAGAACACAATCAGCGGAATCCCGACAAAGTGCGTTAAAATATTTTTATGATCAAGATGATAAGCCGCATACTGGCTTAAAAGTTGTTCTAATTTACTCATTGGGATCGTCCTTGTAAGATGCATAAACTCACTATATAAAAAAATCATTTTTATAGTTGTCACCTAGCCGACAATTCAAAAAATAAGGATACCCATGACACTGCAAATGGATGATCTTCAACATCTTGCCAATAACCGTTGGTATTCTGAATTACCGCTCCCCTTTCAGCAGTTTATTCAGGAACATGCGCTTATACAGCACTATCAGAAAGAACAAGCTATTTTTTATTCTGGAGATACTTTTGATGGAATCTATGCGGTACTCAATGGTGCAGTACGCTTAGGTTATGTCGATATTGAAGGTACAGAATCTATTGCTGCAATTGCAGAACCCATCATGTGGTTCGGTGAAATCTCTTTAATTGATCAGCAACCGCGCTCCCACGATGCCATTGCGATTCAAAAAACACGAATCCTGCATATTCCTAGTGCGGCTATCCACACTTTAGTCACTACACAGTCTCAGTTCTGGTTTCATATTGCTCAACTCACCAGCCAGAAATTACGTATTGCCTTTTTAGAGCTGATTTCAATTCAAACTCAGACCATCAGACAACGGCTTGCTCTACGATTAATGCTGATTTTACAAGGCTATGGCAATCATGTACTGATTGAAAAAAATGTCATTCAACTCAGTCAAGAACAACTTGCGCAGATGCTAACTTGCTCACGGCAAACGGTGAATCAGGAATTGCAGGCTTTAGAAAAACTGGGGGTGTTAAATCTGGCATTTAAAAAAATTGAAATTTTAGATCAGGAACAATTACATCGCTTGGCACATACTCGACAGAGTTGATTTCACTAACATCAACTGTCATTTTATGGTGCAAAACTTTTCACCATAAATATGCATATTCAAATACATGCACCAAAAAGCAGCTCAACTAAGAGTTTAATTGACAGACATTGACCTCATCAAAGCCATTGGTGCAAGGTGCAACTTCGTGTGCCACAGCATGATGCAAAGCCACATGCGGTTTAGGCTGCACAACCTGAGCATTTACGGTGGAACTGAATAAACAGAACAGACTAAAACCGAAGATCGATAATTTACGCATGAGACGATAACCTTATTGCTATTTAATGTTAATTTTCACATAAATTATACACCTTTTATCATATTAGGATAATGCATTAAATTAATCAAATCAGTGTTATTTTCTATTATTGTCGTTATTGATTGGATAACAGCATTGCAATCTTCAAGACTACAATGCCGCTTTAGATCTTCAACTTTTACGAACTAAAAGCTTTTTTCTTTGGATCGGTGTTACCTAACTCTGGATGCTCTAGTGCATCTTTACATTGTGCTTTGTCTCGTTCGTAATCCGCTTTTGTCTGAGAAACTGTCGCTGAGTTTTCCATGGTTTCACGCGCCCAAACATCTAAACTGGTCAAAGCTTTACGACACAATGCATATTTTCCTTCGGTGACCGAATCTGTCATTTTGACGTTAATACGCCAATCAGTACTGAGTTTTCGCGCAGGTTTACGTACCTTTTCTTCTATTAAATTACGTTGCTTGCGATATACATAAGGATCCGCCTCGTTCATGAATCGCCATGCTTCATGTGCATAAGTGGTCGCATCATTGGTCAATTTAGGCGCAGCTTTAATTTCTGCTTTCTTTTCAGCATGATCTGAAGATTGACCACAACCTTGTAAAAACAAAGCACTACTTATTACAGAAACAACAAGCACAGGCGCTCTAAGTATTCGCATTTAGGGAATCACCGCAACAATCGAGTAAGCACTATGCTAGTAAATTCGGCTACAATACACAATCTTATTTGACCTATCGTTTAACTCTAACAAGGTGTGTCGTGTCACAACACAAATTAACACCCACGCAAACAGCGGGCTTTTGGCAAGGTGCCAAAGATAGCCAAGCAATTATCTTTACTTATTTACCTGTATCTTTTGCATTTGGGGTTTCCGCAACACAGTTTGGCTTTAGTGCTTGGGAAGCCTTATTTCTCTCTTGTACCATGTATGCGGGTGCCAGCCAATTTCTGGTGGTTGCACTACTCGGTAGTGGAACCTCCATCTGGATGACGGCACTGACTGTCATTGCCTTGGACATTCGTCACTTACTATATGGACCTGCCCTACAAAATTTAATTCAAGATCGTTTGAATTTGAAAAAAACCGCAATTTGGGCGTGGGGACTGACAGATGAGGTATTTGCTTCAGGCATGATCAAACTCTCTCAACGACGCCAAGAATGGTCTGAATCTTGGATGTTGGGACTGAGTTTATTTAGCTGGTTATCTTGGGCAACTGGCTCATTCTTGGGTGGACTGTTTGCTGATCAAGTCGGCAATCTACCGCTATTTCTGCAGGCGGCACTAGATTTCTTATTACCCGCGCTATTCCTCAGTTTCCTATTGGCTGCTTTTGAGAAAAAACATACCTTTGTGGTCAGTGTGACTATTTTAGTATCTGCGATCGCCTGCTATTTCATAGATCTCTCTGCGGCAATTTTCATTGGTATTTCATCAGGTATATTTGCAGGTTTGTTTAAGCACTATGTCCTCAAACAACATGATGCAGAACTTACAGGAGCATCACATGAATCTTGAAATCATATTGGTAGGAATTGTGGTCGGTATTGCAAATTTTGCCTCACGTTTTGGTCCTTTTTTTGTCATTCAGAAGTTTCAACAAAATTCGCAAAAGCGCGGTGCATTGTGGTTAAAAATTGCCTTGGGCTCGATTGGGATTTCAGCTATTAGCTCCATGTTGGTCGTTGCGACACTTCCTCCACTGTTAGAAACACCCAACAAAAGTTTAGCAATGCTGATAGGGTTTCTGGTTCTGACGGGCTTATATTTCAAATTTAAGAAAATTGTCCCTGCAACATTAACTGCTGCTTTGACCTACGGCTTGGTTTATACCTATATGCCTTTTCATTTTTAATTTATTTTGAACGAATGATTCACAGCACAATTAATCACTTGAGAGCAATTTTCAGGTGATTAACTAAAAATATAAAATAAACTTACTTTATGAAAGTAATCATATTTTCCTTTTATAACTTAAGATTCTAATCAGCGTAAACTTAAAAGAAATTGTTCGACAATCTTATCATTTTATGTGAATCATACCTGAACACTACGCTGAGTTCTGCTATGCTAAAACCCCATTTACGCAAGGATGAATCACATGAGCGTGACTATTGGTACTCCCCTTCAATCTTCTGCATTTAAAGTTCTACTGTTAGGGTCAGGTGAACTCGGAAAAGAAGTGGTGATTTCACTGCAACGTTTGGGTGTCGAAGTACACGCTGCTGACCGATACGACCATGCTCCTGCCATGCAAGTTGCGCATTATCAATACACCTTAAATATGGCAAATCCTGAAGAATTAAAACAACTGATTGCACAAGTAAAACCTCACCTTATTGTTCCTGAAATTGAAGCGATTGCAACCGAAGTTCTAGTTGAAATTGAAGCAAGCCAAACTGCAACGATCATTCCTTCTGCAAAAGCTGTGTACCTCACCATGAACCGTGAAGGCATCCGTCGTTTGGCCGCAGAAGAACTTGGCTTACCCACCTCCGCTTACCGTTTTGCCGATTCTCTCGAATCTTTCCGTGCTGCTTGCGATGACATTGGTTATCCAAACTTTGTGAAACCTGTAATGTCTTCTTCGGGCAAAGGTCAATCACGTGTAAAAAGCTTTGCCGAAGTCGATGCAGCTTGGGAATATGCACAAACAGGTGGTCGTGTTAATCAGGGTAAAGTGATTGTTGAATCGCAAATTGATTTTGATTTTGAAATTACCCTTCTTACTGTTCGCGCCAAAAATGCCGAAACAGGTGAAATCGAAACCCAATACTGCGACCCAATTGGTCATCGTCAAGATTCAGGCGACTATGTAGAAAGCTGGCAACCTCAAGCCATGACAGCCGTGGCATTGGAAGAAGCTAAACGAATTTCTCACAAAGTCACAACTGCTTTAGGCGGTTGCGGTATTTTTGGCGTGGAATTGTTTGTCAAAGGTGACAAAGTATGGTTTAGTGAAGTTTCACCACGTCCACACGATACAGGTCTTGTGACTTTAGCCTCCCAATATCAAAGCGAATTTGAATTACATGCTCGCGCCATTTTAGGCTTGCCTGTCAATACAACTCGCCACAGTATTGCTGCAAGTACTGTCATTTACGCGGGTGTGGATGATACCAATCTTTCCTTCTCTGGCTTAAATCTTGCTTTGGCAAATCCAAATACTGATTTACGCCTGTTCGGAAAACCTGAAGGCTTTAAACGCCGTCGTATGGGTGTTGCTACTGCACGTGCTGAAACTACGGATCAAGCACGTGAGTTGGCACAACACGCTGCGGATCAAGTCATTGTGAATCAGAACTAACTTATACATATTACGGACCACTGTTCATGATCAATACTTTACCATTGTTGAATTACGTCAAAAGTAACCATGATATTCAAGCAATTAACCAATGGCGTACCGATGTAGAAAAACAATTACAGGAAAGTTTTGAACATGGACAGTCCATTCGTGATGTCATTTTAGCGCGATCTCATCTAATTGATGAAGCGTTACAATTTCTCTGGCAACATGCCGAATTAGATCAAACCAAACTCGGTCTATTTGCAGTGGGCGGCTATGGTCGCCGTGAAATGCTGCCGTACTCAGATGTCGATATCATGATCTTGTCGGAAGATGAAATTACCGCAGATCAAGAAAAACTGATTTCCATTTTTATTTCTTCACTTTGGGATGTTGGCAATTTTAAACCAGGCATCAGTGTGCGCAGTATTCGCCAATGTGTCGAAGAAGCTACCAATGATCTCACTGTTGCCACTACCCTAATTGAAGCACGACTAATTATCGGCTATGAACATCTCGCGCGTTGGCCGCGTCGTATCGTTTCACAAACATGGACAGATAAAACCTTCTTTGATGCAAAGATGGAAGAGCAACACCGTCGCTATGCGCAGCACAACAATACCGAAAGCAATTTAGAACCTGATATTAAAAATGCCCCAGGAGGCATCCGAGATATTAACCAGATTGGATGGATTGCAAAGCGCCACTTTAGAGTCAATCGTATTTATGATTTAGTCCATTTGGGCTTTATTTCTGAATTTGAATTGGGTGTGCTCGAAGAAGCCGAGAGTTTCTTATGGGAAATTCGCCATCACTTACACCGCCTAACCAAACGTGATGAAAACCGTTTATTATTTGACTATCAACGTGACATTGCCGCTATGTTTGGCTATGTGCGTGAAGAAGACAAATCACCTAATTATCCAATTGAACAGTTCATGAAGCGCTACTACCGTACTGCGCAGCAGGTTTCTACCCTGAATGAAATGTTATTGGCATATTTTAGTGAATCGGTCATCACCCCTCGACTGCCACAATATGAACGTCAGATTGTGGAAATTAATGACAACTTCAAACTGGTCGATGGTAAGTTAGCAGTTCAACACCATAAAATTTTTGCAGAAAACCCAAGTGCAATTTTAGAATTATTCTATTTGCTCGCGAACCGCCCAGAAATCGAAGGCATTCGCGCGCGAACCTTACGCTTATTGATTCTAGCTGCCAAACGCATTGATCAAGCCTATCGGGATAATCCAGAACATCAAGCCTTGTTTATGGCGATTATTCGTTCACCTTACCGTTTATACGACACCATGGTCGCAATGAAGCGTTACGGCGTTTTAGGCAATTATATTCCTGCTTTCGGACAAATTATGGGACTTATGCAATATGACTTGTTCCATATTTATACCGTCGATGCGCATACGCTCCTATTGTTACGCAATTTAAACCGCTTTAAAGAGCCGGAATTTGCCAAAGATTTTCCAGTGGTCAGTTCAGTCTTTCAACGCCTTGCGCGTCGTGACATCGTATTCTTAGCTGCCTTGTTCCACGACATTGCCAAAGGTCGCGGTGGAGACCACAGTGAACTCGGTGCAGAAGATGCGATAGAATTCTGCCGCGTGCATGGCTTTACCGAACGGGAATGCAAACTGGTGGCTTGGTTAATTCACAATCACTTACTCATGTCACTGACGGCACAGAAAAAAGACATTTCCGACCCAGATGTAGTCAAAGATTTTGCGGAAAAACTGGGGGATATGGAGCATTTAGACTATCTCTATACCCTCACTGTTGCCGATATTAATGCGACCAATCCAAAATTATGGAACTCGTGGCGTGCATCACTCATGCGTCAACTGTATACCCATGCCCGCGACATTATTCGTACAGGTTTGGGACGTCCAGTGGATTACCAAATGCTAATTGAAGATACCAAGTTTGCAGCCAGCGAAATGCTGGTGAATGACTTCTCCTTGGCCGATGTGGAAAAAGTCTGGCAAGAACTGGGGGATGAATATTTCATTAAAGAATCGGCTGATGAAATTGCTTGGCATACCCGTGCAATATTGGAACACGGTGAAAATCCTGCACCTCTGGTATTAATGAGAGCACATCGTAAATCAGCACAAGATGCCGTGCAGATCTTTATTTATACGCGCGATCAACCCAACTTATTCGCAACCACTGTGGCCATTTTAGACCGAATGAATCTGGATGTTCAGGATGCACGAATCATTACTGCAACCACTGCGTTTAGTTTAGATACCTATGTGGTTTTAGACCGTTTTGGCACGTTATTAACCGATCCTGAACGAGAAGCTACAGTCATTCACTCACTCACCTCAGCACTAAGCCAATCCGATAAGTATCCAGGATTAATGCAGCGCCGTATTCCACGCCAACTTCGTCATTTTGATATTGAAAATACGGTAGATGTAACCTTAAACGAAGCGTTACAGCAAAATATGGTGGAAATTTCTACACTTGACCATCCTGGGTTACTTGCGAAAATTGGTGGTCTGTTTATGATGCAGGGTTTAGACATTCACTCTGCTAAAATTGCCACCTTAGGTGAACGCGCCGAAGATATTTTCTTTGTCACCAAAAAAGATGGCTCTCCGATGACGGAAGAAGAGACTGTATTATTTGCCAATCAACTGAAGTCTGCTTTAGATGAAGCCTCTAATCAGGTCTGTGGTCAACATTAATTTTTAACGTTCGGGTATTCGTTTCATGAACTCTAGTTTGTCCCTATTACATCCGTATCCATTTGAAAAATTAAATAAGCTTTTTAAGGATGTACAACCCGCAGATTTACCTTTGATCCCACTTTCTATTGGTGAACCAAAGCATCCTGCGCCAGAGTTTGTGAAACAAGCGATTATTGATAATTTCCAACACCTATCGACTTACCCGAACAGTAAAGGTTTGCCTGAGCTACGCCTGAGCATTGCCAACTGGTTAACACGTCGTTTTAATCTGAATCAAATTAACCCTGAACAGGAAATTTTGCCTGTTTCTGGTACGCGAGAAGCGATTTTTTCTTTTGTACAAGCGCTGATTAATCGTGATGAAAAACCGTATGTGGTAATGCCAAATCCCTTCTATCAAATCTATGAAGGGGCAACTTTACTCGCAGGTGCTGAGCCTTACTTCATAAACTGTACCGAAGAAAATGGCTATTTAGGTGATTTTGATGCAGTTCCTGCTGAAGTATGGGAAAAAACGGCACTCTTGTTTGTTTGTACCCCAGGTAATCCTACAGGTGCAGTGCTTTCTAAAGAACAATTTAAAAAGCTGATTGCACTATCTGACCAATACGATTTTGTGATTGCATCAGATGAATGTTATTCGGAACTATGGTTTGATCAAGCACCAACAGGGCTATTAGAAGTTTGTGCTGAAATTGGACGTAACGATTATAAAAATTGTGTCGTATTCCACTCTTTATCAAAACGTTCAAACTTACCAGGTATGCGTTCTGGTTTTGTTGCGGGCGATGCAGCCTTATTAAAACCATATTTGCAATATCGTACTTATCATGGTGCAGCCATGCCTGTTCAACATCAGTTGGCCTCTATTGCAGCATGGGATGATGAAGCACACGTTGAGGAAAATCGCGTGCAGTACCGTGCCAAGTTTGATTTATTTCAAAATGAATTGGGACATCTTTTACCACTTCAGAAACCTGATGCTGGCTTTTATTATTGGCTTAAAGTGGATAATGATGAATCATTTGCCAAAATGCTGATGGAAAAGGCTCATATTAAAGTGCTTCCAGGTCGCTATTTATCGCGTGATACTGCGACGGGTAATCCTGGTGAAAACCACGTGCGTATGGCATTAGTGGCTGATATTGCGCAATGTGAGCAAGCCATCGCGCGGTTAAAGAAGATTCTCTAATTCCTATTTAACCAATAAAAAACCTCCTTATGGGAGGTTTTTTATTGGAAAATTTTACAAAAATAATAATGAAGAACTTGTGCTCTCACTGATTCACAAAATTGATCTAAATTTTAAAATTCTAAGAAATATTCAAATACACACATTTTATAAACAGTATTTTCAGTTCTATTTTAACCTACTGAACAGCAATACTTTGACCAACTTATTTCATAGACCAACGACAATAGCTTGTAATTCAAATGATGAATCTATCCATTCAGAACCCATCAAAGTGAATATCTTTTGACGATTTATTGAAAGAATTTAGCCATAGAAACTTCTGATTCATAAGCATCTAAAACCATCAGAGGCATTTCAAAGTGCCTCTGAGTTTTGATTATCTAATCTTTTATCAACTGAGCCCTTATTAAGTTATATGAAAATCTATAGTTGTTTCTGCATCTGAAAGGCGATAGAAAAACAAAGCATTAGCTAAATTCATTACAAAATAAAATAGACCGCGTCTGCAATGGATTAAAACACCATCAAAACCGCAGCGAATCCCCAGAAACAACAACCTGTAAACCTATACAATATCTTCGTATTTCTTTTTAAAAACTGATTCCAACTCTTAAAATTAAACAATTTAAGCAAAAATAAATTCCAAAATAGGACGACACTTACCATCCAAAAGCAAATCAAAGACAGTTGTTTAACACTAAATTGACTGTAGACCAATAAAATAAGACTGCTATAAAACATCACATTTTTAGGATTAAGTAGGCTGGACTGCAAACCTTGAACAAAACATAGAACACCTGATGACTTGATTTGTATCTGATTATGATCTTCAAAACACTGATTCTCAGCTTCATGATAACGAAAACATTGCCATCCCAAATACAGTAAATAGGCGGTGCCTAAGTAACGAAATAGTTGCAATAATATGGGATGAATTTGCCCTAACCACCATAACAATATAAAAATCATCAATAATATTAGTGCATTCCCGCTTGCAATCCCTAATACCGTGTAACGGGCTAGTTTCGAACCGTACTGCATTGAATGAATTAATATGAGAAAAAAATCAGGTCCGGGAGAAAGCAGTGCCATAAAATGCGTAACTGCAATAAAAAAGAATAATTCCATAACTCATCTCAACTAAATTTTGAGACAAGCCTAATCAGTGTTTAGATTTAATTATTGTATAAAATTGCGCGACGGTGCTGTTTTTGATAAAACTTCGGCGTGGTCCCTGTCAACTGTTTAAATACACGCTGAAAATGACTCTGATCACTAAAACCCAACTGATAACTCAACTCAATAATATCCTTACCCTGTCTTAAAAGCGTTCTTGCTTGATTAATTTTTAAATTGAGTTGATAGGCATGTGGAGTTAAACCCAAATTCGACTTAAATAAACGAATAATCGCGTAACGACTCAAACCACTTTGCTCAGACAATTGCTCTAAGGATAAAAACTCATCATTACCACTCAACCTAGAAATTAGCAATTGGAACTCCTGCTGCGCATAGCTATTTTCAGTAAGCAATTCCAAGTGCAAATTGGGAAATAACAGCTCAGTTAAGGTCTGAATTAGCAACTGTTCTTTCTGCAAATATGAAATGGAAGAATCAAATAAGTTTTGATTTAAATGACAAAAAACTGAATACAATCGCTCTGATTGATAAAGTTGAGGTTTATACTGTGGAACTGCGTCACAACGAAAATCCTGTTTAGTTTCATGTAGTAACTGTCGTAACCAGAGCATATCCAGATGCATCATCTGATAACTCCACGCCTGATCAGGTTCAGGATTACAAGAGTGTTCAATATTTGCAGGAATTAAAACCAATGTTCCTGACTCAATTTCTTGTGCGCCTATAAAGCGACTACTGAAAACACTTTGCCCAAGATATACAGCACCTATGGAAAAGGTTGGATGACTATGAGCATGATAACAGGCGCGACTATGACATGCCTTACGTGTTTCTACATAAGGCATATTCGGGTCACTCCAAAACTCAGTCTGAGCTTTGGAGGTATCATTGGAAGGCTGCAATCTATTCAACATGACATTTATTGTTGTAATGCCTTTTCGATTTCTTCCTCTAAAGCTTCTGGTTTTGTGGTTGGGGCAAAACGGTTTAATACTGTGCCATCTTTACCAATTAAAAACTTGGTAAAGTTCCATTTAATACCGCTGCCTAAAATTCCTTTGCTGTTATTGGTCAGATAGCGAAAAATGGCGTGAGCTTCAGGACCTTTGACATCCACTTTGGAGAACATTGGAAAAGTCACTCCATAGTTCTTCTGGCAGAAAGCTCCAATTTGGTCATTTGAGCCTGGGTCTTGCCCACCAAATTGATTACATGGAAAGCCAAGTACTTCCAACCCTTGAGGCTTATATTTTTCATATAACTTTTCTAAGCCAGCAAATTGTGGAGTAAACCCGCACTTACTGGCAGTGTTTACAATTAATAAAACCTTCCCCTCATAATCGGCAAAAGATTTATTTTTTCCATCTAGCAACTCAGCTTCAAACTGATAAATGTTGGTCATGGATAGGTTTCCTCGTCATTTTTTTCTTGTGATTGTAGTTCTAATGAAGCCGAATTTACGCAATAGCGTAATCCTGTCGGCTGCGGACCATCCTCAAAAACATGCCCTAAATGTGCGTCACAATGATGACAAACTATTTCAGTTCTTTCCATACCATGTGAGTTATCTTGTAATTCATCAATTGCTCCTCCAGCAATTGGTTTAAAAAAACTTGGCCAGCCACAACCGCTGTCATATTTCGTCGTCGATGAAAATAACGGTGTACCGCAGCAACGACACACATAAGTTCCTTCTTGTTTGCTATTCCAATATTTTCCCGTAAAAGCAGGTTCTGTTCCTTTTTGTCGAGTTATACGGAATTCTTCTGGTGATAACTCTCTTTGCCATTCTCGGTCTGTTTTACTGAGTTTTCCCATGATTATTTCCCTTTCTATCTTGCTGTTTCAAAAAAGATAATCTTATATTTACGTCATTCATCTTAAAATTTCTAGTCTTTCGTTAACAATTTACAAAAGACTTATAATTCCAATAAAAGCAAAAAGTAAGCAAATGCAATAATTATGGTAAGCATTTTTATTTCATTAATGCTTTTTTGTGAGCAAAATTGGTGTTATTCTTGCGATCATGCTTACTCAGGATTAAAAAATGTCGCAGAAAAAGAGCGTTATTTTTAAACATCTACTACCTGTGATTAAACAATATCAACAGGCGGGTTATACGCATGAAAAAATTGTTGCTTTACTCCGAGATGAACATGATCTCGATTTGGTAACAACTGAAACATTTAAAAGTTATTTATATCGTTATGCAAAAGTGACCTCCACTCTTTCCGAGAACATCAAAATGCCGAACACTATCCAAACTCCACGCGAAATAAAAAAATCGTCTAAGCTCGAGCATGTTTGCTACGACATCCGTGGACCAGTGTTACGAGCGGCCATCGAGATGGAAGAAGCAGGTCATAAAATTATTAAGCTGAATATTGGCAACCCTGCTCCATTCGGCTTTGAAGCCCCACAAGAAATTATTAACGACGTCGCCCTAAACCTGCCAAATGCTGTGGGTTATACCGACTCGAAAGGGATTTTCCCCGCACGTAAAGCCATTTGCCAGTATTACCAGCAAAAAGGCATTTTCGATATGCACGTGAATGATGTCTATATCGGTAATGGTGTTTCTGAACTCATCGTTATGGCGATGCAAGGCTTGCTCGATGATGGTGATGAGATGCTGGTGCCAATGCCAGATTATCCACTGTGGACTGCGGCTGTGAATTTATCGGGTGGTACAGCGATTCATTATAAATGTGATCAAGAAAATTTCTGGTATCCAGACATTGCCGACATGGAAAGTAAAATCACGCCAAATACCCGCGGTATCGTGATTATTAACCCAAACAACCCAACGGGTGCTGTTTATCCACGTCATGTTTTAGAGCAAATTGTCGCTTTAGCGAAAAAGTACGACCTGATTTTATTTGCAGATGAAATCTACGACAAAATTATTTATGACGGTATCGAACATGTTTCCGTTGCAGCATTAGCAGGCGATCAACTGTGTATTTCATTCAACGGTTTATCAAAAGCCTATCGTATTGCAGGTTATCGCTCAGGCTGGATGGCCATTACAGGCGATAAATCACGCGCAACTGATTATATCGAAGGTTTGGATATGCTTGCATCTATGCGTTTGTGTGCCAACCATCAAGCACAATATGCGATTCAAACAGCCCTAGGTGGTTATCAATCGATTAATGATTTAATCCGCCCAGGTGGTCGTTTATATGAACAGCGCAATATTGCATGGGAAATGTTAAATGAAATTCCTGGCGTCTCTTGTGTAAAACCTGAAGGTGCAATGTATTGCTTCCCTAAACTTGATCCAGAGATATACCCAATTCAGGACGATGAAAAGCTCATGCTTGATTTACTGCGTGCAGAGAAAGTCTTATTGGTTCAGGGCACAGGGTTTAACTGGCCAACACCAGACCATTTCCGTGTTGTATTCTTACCTGCTGAAAATGAACTTCGCGAAGCCATCACACGAGTAGGTCGTTTCTTGGCGAAATTGCGTTAAGTCATATATTTGCAAAAAGCCGCATTTTTATGCGGCTTTTTGCTTTTATCTGTTTTTCCAAAATTGATTAATTACAACCTTGAAATAGTGAGCCTAAGCTATTCAATGCTAAACTTAATGCCAAGTGATAAAGAGCGCATGACATGACTTATCAAGTCCATATCATTGATGTAAAAAATCAATTACAAAACTATATTTGGTTACTTGAACACACTGAAACTCATGAAGTGGTTGCGGTAGACCCAACCGAAGCAGAATTGGTCGAGGATTATTGTCAAGAACACCAACTCCACCTGAAGCAAATCTGGTTGACTCATTGGCACAAAGACCATATTGGCGGAGTAGCAGCGCTATTGGTCAATCGCAACATTCCAGTCTATGGCCCAAGAGACGAGCTGAGCAAGATTCCGTTTATTACCCACCCCCTCACGGATGGCGACCATTTTAATTTCCATGATGTCCGTATTGATGTGATTGCAGTGCCAGGACACACTTTAGGACATATCGTTTATTTTAGTGATGCTTTAGATCTGGTGTTTTGTGGGGATACTTTATTTGCAATGGGCTGTGGTCGGGTATTTGAGGGAACATTTGAACAAATGTATCATTCCTTAAATCGTTTGGCCGCATTACCCCCACGAACCCAAGTGTATTGCACTCATGAATATACGCTGTCGAATGCTAAATTTGCGTTACATGTAGAACCCGATAATCTAGAAATTCAGAAACGCTTTGAACATGTGGAGGCCTTACGAATGCTTGGTCAACCCACGGTCCCCAGCAATATTGCCATTGAACTCGAAACCAATCCTTTTTTAAGAGTACAAAGTGTCGAAGAATTTCAAAAATTACGTGAATTAAAAGATAACTTTTAATTTTTGTATTTAACAAAAATCCCTAGTTCTAGGGATAGAGCAAGTATCAAAATCACGGTTTAATAAAGTCATAAAAGCAATAAAATACAACGATAAAACCGAAAGATTTTGTTTATTTTCAATAATTATAACAATAACTGAAAATAAACATGACTCTCTAATTTTTTGCACTAACCACACGGGCAATGTGGGCAAAAAATTAGAGAGTCTTTCAATGTATAGCCTCAATTTTTTAATCGAGTTACTTTATTTACATTCAAAATAAAAAAAGCCCAGAGAAAGGTCACTCTAGGCATTGGAAACTTGTAATGTCTTAGTGGTATACCAGACTATCTAAAAATCCGAAACTTATACTACATCAGAAGGATAAAACATCCTAGCCATTTTTATTAAAAATATTTGAAAAATATACTTCATATAAGACTAAAAGCTAATTTATAACATATAGTTATATTAAATTTTCAATCAAATATTATTAGATAAATACACTTTAATAAGAATGAAAATTAACTTGGAATTTTATCTAATGAACGACACTTTAAACTCAAGTTGCCTCGCACAATATCAGACAACATACGCCAGTCCGAGATAAAACTGTAAAATGGCTGTTTGAAAGACGCAGGTTTATTCTTTTCATAGACAAAGTGTCCAATCCATGCACATGCATAACCAGGCACTAAACCATACAAAACATACTTAGGTTTACGATGGCGAATTGCTTTTGCTATCCAATATCCACCGATGACACTTCCTAACACATGCAGGCGTCTGCTGGTGATATTACGGTGCTCGGTTAAATAAAAAGATAAAATTCATTATAATTTCGAATGGGTAATTGCGGCGATTGAAGGTGCTGTACACTTCTATTTGCTTGAACATTTGCATTCATATTCAAATCATCCTGATTGTTTTGAATTATGTTTTCTGATTTTGCACCAATATCATTGGGCGTAATATTCAATTGGTCAATTACTTTTTGCTCATGTTCCTGCTGAAAAATTGGCAAACCTCATTTTATCATTGCTATTTCATTACAAATCCGACAATCTTTCTGTCTGTACATTTAAAAATGTAATAACCCTTGGATTTTTAATGGCAGTATTTTTTTACCTCCATTTGGCATAGTTAACTGCCGATAATTTCTCTCATCAACGCGTACAGCATAGAATTTTTCAGCTAAAATTTAATACCAAAGAGCCACACCAGTTTTTAATAAAAGCTGCTCCCTTTTTTTGAACCGTAATCTAAGGCAAATTTATGATTGAAGTTGAATTAAAATTTCAAATTCCTACAGCAAAAAGAACAATGCTCCTTAAAGCCTTAGACCCCAAAAAATCAAATTTGATTCATCTGAAAGCCAAATACTTTGACACGCCAGATAAATTACTTTCACAACATGGTGTTGCCCTACGCTTACGCCTTGAAGGTGAGCATTGGGTTCAAACCTTAAAAGCAGCGGGAAAAAGCCATTTGCACCGCTTTGAGCATAATCATGATTTTGGTATTTCTGAACATGCTCCTGCTTTAGATTTAACGATTTATCAACATGAACCTGAAGCATTAGCCATTTTGCAAAATGCTTTGGGTGATCAGTTTGCTTCATTAAAATTACAATTTGAGTCTGATATTCAGCGCACTTATCGTGTGATTCACTTCGAAGATGCAGAAATTGAAGTCAGCCTCGATATTGGCCGCTTAGCCACTGAAACTGAAGAAAGAGAAGTTCACGAAGTTGAGTTTGAACTCAAACAAGGTTCTATTCAGTCTTTGCTTGCCTTTAGTTTTGAGTGGGTCAAGAAATACCAATTGTGGTTAGATGTTCGCAGTAAAGCTGAAATGGGTCATTTACTTTCAATTCAACAAGAAGTGAGTCCAGCCAAGCAAGCCAAAGCATTTCAACTGGTGAAAAAAGACAGTGCCGACTGCAATGTCCGTTCGCTCATTGCACAACAGTTACAACACTTACTGCCAAATATTGCAGCCATCTCGGCAGGCGTTGCAGAAAAAGAACATCTTGAGCAAGCTTATGTAGCATTGGACCATCTCTATTTAACTTCGGCTTTATTTAAAACGTGGAGCAAGGATATTTCTGATAAATGGGCCTATCAATTGGCAGCATTTAAACATCATTTTGAAAACTTACAACAACTAGAACATATGCAGAACACCTTAGGAGCGTTGTTGCAAAATCCAACCACAGCAGCAAGCCTAACCAAGGATATTTTATATGCACAAGAAAAGCTGAATAATTTGGTGCGTTCAACACTCAATGTACATCACTTTTTAGAGCTATTAATGTTTAGCTTACAAAGCAGTACTGCCACGCAAGAGTTAGATTTAAAAGGCTACGCGCAGAACACCTTGCAACAGCAGTATAAACAGATTCATGAGCAGCTTTCAGAAACCGACGTTACTAATTTTGAAAGTTTAGAACAGCTCTCTCAACGCATTCGCGAACTCAAATTCAGCTTCCCAATTCTTACTTCAATTTATGATGTAAAAAACCTGCAAAAATATAGCAAAGCATTAAATGAAGCACACCAAGCTGCTGAAGAATACTTGACGCTCAGTTCATCTGCTGCCTATATACAGCAAACCGAATTAGAGGCAAGCGACTGGTTTGTTTTAGGTTGGTTAACTGCCAAACAAGAAGTGTACGCTCAAGCGCTTTTAGATGCGACTGAACAATTTATGGTAAGTCGTAAGTTCCTTAAATTCTAAGCCCTTAGACATACAAACAGACCAACATCCACGGGCAAAGCTTGTGGATGTACTTCATTTCTACTTCTAAAAATAGACAAATTATATTTTTACTGGACTTCTTCAGTCACTTTAGCCAAGATATAAATTTAGCGCCATTAAAATAATTTTAAAAACTCCAGTGCGAGGGCTAGAACATGTCAGAAATTGAACTCAAATTTCAGATTCCAGATGCTTTTCAGGACATGATTTATCAAGACTTCTGTGCCTCTAAGGTATATAAGCAACGCCTACTCGCCCACTACTACGACACTCCAGATTTTCAATTGGCGCAACAGTCGATTGCCCTACGATTACGCTTAGAACAAGGACACTGGATTCAAACCTTAAAATACAAAACCGAGCAACATATCGAGCGTTTTGAATTTGAATCTGACCTTGGTAAGAAAAAACAGCCTAAACTCAATTTAGCCCTGTATCAGGATCATATAGACGAACTACCTGCTCTTTTCACCACTGAAGATGCATCACAAAATTTTAAAATCAAATTTTCTACCGATGTTGAACGGATATCAAAAATTCTGCTGTTTAATCAGTCTGAAATTGAAGTTTGCCTCGACATTGGACACTTGGTCTTTCAACAAGAAAAATTAAGAATATTTGAAATTGAGTTTGAACTGGTACAAGGTTCCATTCATGACTTAATTCGCTGCATAGAGCCATGGATGAATAAATATCAACTTTGGCTAGACACACGAAGTAAATCACAACGAGGGGATTTACATCTACAACAACAGGATATGTTACTGCCACAATATGCGGAGCCTGTCGTTTTAGATCAAGCCATGACATCGAATGCCGCTGTACATGCGATCTTAAATAATACCTTTAAGCATCTCTTGCCAAATGCAACTGCCCTCGCCAGTGGCTTTTATAATAGCGAACACATACATCAGGCACGTGTCGCAATACGGCGTATGCGTAGTGCTTTAAAAAGTTATGCCAACTTGGTACATGACATCTCTCCACACTGGGCAGCTCAGCTCCGTATCATATTTCAATCTTTAGGCAATGCGCGTGATACCGATGCCATTCGTGAAACCCTTCTGCCCCAGTTACAGCAAGCGGGCTGTTCACACTTAGAAATTCCAACTGCCGAGAGTTATCACAATCAGGTGATGTGGATTTTCCAGTCCACCGAAACCAATCAATTAATATTAGAACTGATGGACTATATGACTTCAGAACAGAGTCCCAAAAATAAAAAGAAAAAACCGTTTTTAAAATATGCTGAGAAAAACTTAAAGAAAACCCATCAACGCATTGCAGATGACATTGGTCATTTTTCACAACTAGAAGATGAAGAAAAGCACAAACTCCGTAAACGCTTCAAACACTTACGTTACAACATTGAGTTTGTGCGTAGCCTATACAGCAATAAAGCAGTGAAAGATTACCTCAAAGCAATTAAACCAATTCAAGAACTCTTGGGGCAATACAATGATCTTTTGGTTGCCGAGCAATTTTTCCATGAACTGCCTGAAAATGAAGAAATTCACTGTGCGATAGACTGGCTCAATCAACAGGAAAAGCAACAACTCAAACACATTGATAAGCAACTCAAAGCCTTCAAGAAAATTAAACCGTTCTGGTCTTGAACAACTTAGCGGTATTTTCCAAAGACTTTCCACACCCCGTTATCCGCCAGTGGATCACTATAGCTATCACTGCGTTGCTTGCGTGGCTTATCTCGTGCATCCACCAGTTTAAAGTCCTCTTCAGTGCTTAACACAATACCATTCACATAAAATCGGGTACGCGTATATTCACTTTGTCCATGCTGAAACACATAAGTTCTAAGGTCAATGAATTCTCGGTGTGCGACCAGTGCTGCCTGATCATCACTATTTAACCAGACTTGCATCGCTGCAACCTGCTCTGCGGAATATTCTCCGCATTTATCCAATAGACTAGCAATCCCTCTAAAGGTCTTCGACTCTTTAGCCCGTGTTTTATTAATTCGAATCCGATCTACATGAAAATAAAACAACGGCAAATTCAAATGACTGGGTAAATGAATCGCATCAACCATTTCATCACTTAAAAAAGGTTGGCTCAACAGTTGTGCACGCTCGATTAAATCTTGCCATTGCTGATAATAGTGTGCGACATCTTCTTTCGAGCCATAATAAATAGGTAATCCTTCGACATTTGCCAAAGTTTGTGGTGGCCAAATTTGTTGGCGCAAAAGTGCAATATCATGTTTAAGATTTTGAATTGCAATAGCATCTGACATAACGTGTTCCATTTTTATAATGCTTAGGCTATTTTTAGATTAAGTCAAAGGTTTTGTTTCTGCAAGGCTTTGCCTATAATGCAGAATGAAATTTTAGCTAGGAACAATCATGGTTCAAAAGATTGACGCTACCGATGTTACCGAAGAAGAAGCTTTGAATGCTGCTTTTTTTGAACGTGCAGATGAATTTATTAAACATGCCAATGAATTTTGTCGCCCAGCCAAAGGACAACAAGTCAAGCCCACTGAAATTCGTGGTCAAGTCAGTGCTTCTATGCTGTTTGCAACAGCACGTTTTAATACTTGGGTTGCAGCCAATAATTTCAAAGATGGCAACGAAATGCGTGATGCCAAAGAGCAAGTGATGTCTTATATCCTTCAGCAATTCCAAATGATGCTGGAAGATAACTATGACGAATACTGTGAACAGTTCGAAAACTATTTACGTTTCCGTCATAATGAAGAATTCCATGCCAACAAGCATGATCATGACCATTAATTTAATGGTGTAATAAAAAAGCCCTCAGTTTAGACTCAGGGCTTTTTTATGACTTAAATTTTACGATCCCACACGATCTTTTTAATAACGTTATCGATAATGGTAACAGTGTAATAAGCATTCCCCACCAAATATACAGGGTCCGATGTAGTAAGCTGCTTTCTACCTTCTTTCCACTCGTAATTTCGCACCGAGATTGGCGATTGCTGCATATTCTGTACCAGTTGAATATAGCTATCACCAAGAGATACCAATTGCCCATTTTCAGTACGGATGGTACGCGTTTCAGTTGCTGCTGTAGCATATGAAGTACCGATGACAAATACAAAAAGAAGATAACCAGAAATTTTTAGAATTTTCTTCATATAGATAGACTCAATTAACATGATGTTTTCATTATTAAAAATTTATATAAAGTTTTTTATCATCTGTTCAATTTAACTTCAAGTTTTAAAATAAAAAGCCACAAAAATGTGACTTTTTATAGAAGTTTTTAAGTGGATTAAAACCTTAAAGTTTAGTCATTCGGCTGTCCATATTGATCAGCCATCACTTCAACCAATTGATCAAGATGAATGTATTTTTTGATGGCTTGGTCTACATCTGCTTTGGTCAAGTTAGCAATCGCTTGATCACGCTTTTTACGGAACAACAAATCACGGTTTCGTTCTAACTGTGAGGTCAACATTTGATGAATATTGCGTTCATCTTCCAAAGCCGTTATGCGGTTTTTTAGAATATCAGCTTTAGCCGCTTCTAACTCTTGTTCAGTTACACCATGATCTAACAGTTCTTGTAAAACCTTGTGCACAGCCTGCGACACTTGCTCGGCTTTACCTGCGGTGTAATTGGCATCAATGCTCAGTGCTCCTGAATTAACCCAATCATCCAGTTGAATTTCACTGCTAAAACCATACACCAAAGCATTCTTCTCACGTAATTCTTGTGCTAAACGTGAAGAGAGCTGAGAATCTCCAAGAATGTAACTAAAGACCAGCATCGCTGGAGCATCAGGGTGATCCTCGCCTAGCGGGAAAGTGAGTAAGCTCTGATAACTACCAAACTCACGTTGTTCAGACAGCACATGCTTCTTCTGCGCTTTATACGGGGTATATTCAGAAGTCAGTTGTGCATAAGCTTGAGTCCCTTTCCAAGTACCAAACTGCTGCTTTACTTTACGCAACATTTTCTTCGCATCGAACTCGCCTGTAATCGCAATTTGTGCATTATTCATGGCAAAGAATTGCTGATAAAGTTGCTTCACTTGCTCATTGGTCGAGGCTTGGTATTGCTTCTTGGCATATTCAGGTTCGAAGTGATAGCGCAAATCTCCTTGCGGATAAATTTCAATTAAACGTGCAATGGTCAGTGCTGCAACGGTTTCAGGTTCTGTATAGGGACGGTTTAAGCTCGACAACGTTTGTGACTTGATTAAATCAAACTGTGACTGCTCAAACTTCGGGTTCTTCATGACTTCGACAATGTAATTAAAGAAGTCTTCAAATTTTTCTTTTTTCGCCACAATTTGAATGGTCATACCGTTGCCATTAGACGATGCTGTTGCAGAACCACCTGCATCAATCGATTTATCGGCAATGTCTTGCAGACTGTATTTATCTGAAGCACGGAGCAATAAATAAGAAGTGAAATCAATAATTTCACTTTTGTTCATCAAACTTTGAGCTGTACCGAACTCCACATTAATGGTGGCATAAGTTTTATTGTCACGAGTCGCAACAGGATAAAGTGCATATTTCATCCCGTTCTTTAATACACCGCGTTGAATATTCCTCTCGTTCTTTTCCAAATATTGCTGAGAGCTTGCAACATATTGTGCTACTTCTTGTTGATACACACTCACATCTTTGAGTGGTTCTGTTTTTTGAGCCTGTTGATCTAAGGTCTTGCTTGGCGCTTTTGCCTGCTGCTGTTGCTTGGCTTTTTTCTGATCTTCAGGAGTTGGCTGAATATCACCTGTAATACGATGTTCTTTGACCAAGAACTGATTTAAGGTCTGATTGACCTCATTCTGACTGAGGTTTTGAATATTATTCAGATCGACATAATATTGATCCCAACGTCCCTGACTCGCTACAAAATAATCCGCCAGACGTGAACCCAATGCAGCAGAGTTACTTTGAATGCTGTCCGCCTGATTTTGAATGAGACTTTTCACGCGTTTTAATTCTGTTTCATTAAAATCTTGCGTTTTTTCTACCCCTTGATCGAGCGCTTGATCGACCTGCTCAGCATTATGATTCGGTGCATAAATTGCGCCCATAAACACCAAGTTAAAATCACGATCTAGCCATGTGGTTGCCTGCACCATGGTACTGGTGCCTGTTTCCACCATACTTTGATACAAATGACCACTCGGCTGCATGGTATATAAGAGCGGTGACAAAGCTAAAGCGGGTTTGATCTGTTCATTTTTTCCATTCAAGTAAATATTGAACTTGGCTAAATCACTGCCCTTTGCCACAGTAAATTCACGCTGTTTAATTTTACTTGCATCCAACTGCGGTACTTGAACCTGAGCAGGAATCTGACGTGCAGGAATTGAACTAAACTGTTGATCGATCTGTTTCAACACTTGCCCTTTATCGAATTTACCTGCAATCACCATTGCTGCATTATTCGGTGCATACCACGTACGATAAAACTGGTTTAGTTCATTCATTTTGATGGACTGCAATTCTTTTAAATCACCAATTGGTAAACGTCCTAAATACTGGTTGCCATAAGCCGATTTCCACATCTGATCCATCAATACGGCAAAAGGCTGATCCAGACGTACTTCCCGCTCACGTTTCACAATGGCAATTTCAGAAGGAACAAACTTCTCTTGCAGCACCAATTTATCCATACGCTCGGCTTCTAAATGCAAGATTTCATTCAAAGCGGTTTGTTCTGGACGCACGACATTAATATAGCGGGTCGAATAATAATCGGTACTGGCATTGGTCATTAAAGTGTACTGATCCAATCTACGCTGGAATTCTTCACCTTTGACATTTTGTGTTCCTTTAAAGGCAAGGTGCTCTAATAAATGTGCTAGCCCTCCTTTACCTTGCGGATCATTCAATGAGCCTGTCAGATATATGGTGCTCATATAGACTTTATTTTCTTTATCATTCGGTGCCAAAATCACCCGAAAACCGTTATCTAATTTATATTCTTCAATTTGATGATCTGATTTGACCAAAACTGGCTGTGCCCAAGCAGCCGAACTTAAACCAACAAAAAACAGAGAGAAAGTAAGTTTTTTCAACCGCATTAACATGTTAATTCCAATATATTCAGTCATATAAATATTTTATAAGCTGCCTATCTTACGGAATCAAAAATGGGATTTATAGTTAAGTTTTGCAAAATAACCCTCAGTTTTGAGCGTTGCTTTGTTCGAATATGTTTAATCTAAGAACAACTCTGCCTGCATATAAAGTTTGCCATAGCCCGAAATTTCAATCCGCTCCTGATCTAGAATTTTGCAATACAATTCGCCACCTCGCGCAGAGGCTTGATATGCAATCAACTCTGTTTTGTTTAATCGTTCTGCCCACAATGGCGCTATCGCAGTGTGAATAGAACCTGTAACAGGGTCTTCATTGATGCCTATTGCAGGGGCAAAATAACGTGACACACAATCATACTCTGCATTTGAAGCAGTAATAGCAACATCTACACTTGAACTATGTGCGGTAATAGCAGTACGTAAAGAACCCAATTGCTTTAACAGTTCTAAGTTGGGTTGCTCATCCAAAACGTCTTGCACACTTTCATACTCAACAATAAAAGCCTGTTGATTCAGATACACATTTTTAAATGGCTTACTCAGTGCCTGAGTTAAAAGTTCAGGATAATCTTCTACTTTTTCAGCACGGCGGATTGGGAAATTCATACAAATTTTTCCATCGTCCGCCTGACTCACAACAAAAACACCCAATTTTTTCACATGGAAATGAATGGTTTTGGCTGGAGTAAAATCTTTAAATAGCACAAAACTGCTGGCTAAAGTTGCATGCCCACAAAAATCAACTTCTGCTGTAGGTGTAAACCAACGAATTTCAAAATGTTCGGCATCAATCTTTTTTACAAATGCAGTTTCAGACAGATTATTTTCCAAAGCAATATTTTGCATGAGTACTTCATCTAACCATTGTTCAGTCACAATTACTGCCGCAGGATTCCCCTTAAATAATGCATTGCTAAAAGCATCGACTTGATACATTTTCATGATTTGTCTCCATTGTTTCATTATGATTATGCCGTTACAGGCAAACAATAACAGATACAAATTTATTTGATTTATGGATACAATTGTTGCCTGACACAAAAAAAGAAAGCCAATATCCAAAATACTGACTTTCCTATTTATGACGTAACGGCGAAATTAATTCTCGGTTAAATCAACATTTTCTTGTTTAAAAATGGTTTGATCAGTTTGCCCTAAGACTTGACTGGTGACCATTCCGGCAGTCATTGAGCCATTCACATTCAATGCCGTACGCCCCATATCAATCAAAGGTTCAATCGAAATGAGTAGCGCCACTAAAGTCACGGGTAAGCCCAACATCGGCAATACAATTAAGGCAGCAAAAGTCGCACCACCACCCACACCTGCAACACCGACAGAACTGAGCGTTACGACACAGACTAAAGTTAGAATCCAGATTGGATCTAATGGGTTAATCCCAACGGTTGGTGCTACCATCACCGCCAACATGGCAGGATATAAACCCGCACAACCATTTTGACCAATGGTTGTCCCAAAAGAAGCTGAGAAACTGGCAATCGACTCAGGCACGCCCAGACGGCGCGTTTGTGCCTCAATATTTAGTGGAATACTGGCTGCACTAGAGCGACTGGTAAAAGCAAAAGTTAATACAGGCCAAACCTTTTTAAAGAATTGAATTGGATTGACACCTGTAAGCAACAAAATGAGTGCATGCACAGCAAACATGATGCCCAGACCAATATAAGATGCGACAAGGAAGCCACCCAAGTTCAGAATGTCCGCCAATTTTGAATTCGCCACAATATTGGTCATTAAGGCAAATACACCATACGGCGTAAGGGTCATAATTAAGCGGACTAATTTCATCACCCATGCTTGCATAATTTCAATCGCAGCAAGCAATTTTTTCCCTTTCTCTGCATCCGCCTTAATTAAATTCAAGCCAGCCATACCTAGGAATACAGCAAAAATTACCACACTAATAATTGAAGTCGGGTGAGCACCAGTGAGTTCAGCAAAAGGATTAGTGGGAATAAAAGAGAGAAACATATCTGGAACTTGTAAATCTGTCACTTGCCCCACATAGTCGGTCTGAATGGCATTCAGACGTTCAGTTTCTTGCGCCCCCTGAACCAAACCTGCCGCGGTCAAACCAAAAGCATTGGTTACCACCACACCCACAAAAGCGGCAATCGCTGTTGTAACCAATAAGGTGCCTATACTAATAAAACTGATCTTGCCCAGCGAACCTGCATCATGCAGCTTAATCACCGCGCCTAAAATGGAAACGAAGACCAACGGCATGACCACCATTTGCAACAGTTTGACGTAGCCTTTACCCACCAAGTTGAACCATTGCACTGACTCTTGCAGCACGGTTGAACCTGTGCCATATACCACGTGCAAGAGTAAACCGAACACTACCCCCAAGCAGAGACCAGCAAGCACCTTTTTGGCAAGGCTCCAATGGGTATGACGTGTCCGACTTAATAAGAACAGCAATGCCACAAAGAGGATGACATTGATGATTAAGGGCATATTCATGTTTTTTCCCTAAATAATGTAATCCCTATTATAAATCAAAATTCAATTCGACTTTTGGCTTTACCTGTACAGACTCACCAAGTGTTCAAATTTAGACTACTCCTGCAACAATCAGAGTTATGATATGTCCGAGAAAATAATGTTATTGAATCTAAATATGGCTGAACTGTTAAATCCACACATTCAACCTGTCGAACTGGCAAAGGCGTATCGTTTACTCAATCATGGCCCAACCGTATTGGTATCTGCACAACATGAACAAGAAGCCAATGTCATGACTGCTGCTTGGGCATGTGCGCTAGAGTTGGTTCCAGCCAAAGTCTCTGTCGTACTGGATAAAAGCACCAAAACCCGAAAATTAATTGAAGGTTCAGGTTATTTTGCACTACAAGTTCCCACCTTAAAGCAAATTGAGTTGGTACAAGCCTTAGGCTCAATCAGCCAGTTTGATGACCCAGCTAAACTTGAGCATTGTCATACTCCACTTTTTCACTTTGATGGTTTTAACTTACCTATGGTGGAAGGTTGTGCCGCTTGGCTGATTTGTGAGTTAATTCCTGAACCGCATAATCAGCAAGTACATGATCTGTTTATAGGAAAAGTAGTCGCAGCCTATGCAGATGATCGCGTGTTTCGTGATGGACATTGGTATTATCATGAAGCCGATCCATCATGGAAAAGTGTACATCATGTTGCGGGAGGTCATTACTACACCATAGGTGATGCTGTTGATGCCAACAAGAGTTAAGACTTTAAGCTTCCCTAAGCTTGAATGATGCTCGACTAAAGGTGAAACGTCAGCGATTGTTTTTCTAGATTTTTCACCTTATAGTTCAAGTATATTTTTTAAACAATTAGTCAAATTATATGAACAGGACGTTCTCAAATACCATCAAACTCAGCGCATTTCTTTGTTTGAGTATGTGCTTGGGCATCGGCATTTTGCGCTTTTCCTATACCGCTTTATTGCCTTCAACACGCGAAGCCTACGAATGGAGTCATAACTTTGCCAGTATTTTAGGCAGTGCTAATCTTTTGGGCTACTTAGTCGGTGCCTACTGGGCAATGAAAATCCCGCAAAATCCTAAAATGCCAATCTATATCATTAGCGCTGCTTTTGTGGGTTCAATCAGTCTGTTTGCTTGCGCCTTTTCCAGTTTTTCAGAAATTTGGTATTTAATATGGCGCTTTATTTCAGGCATCAGTGGCGGCTTACTGATGATTCTGTCCCCAAGTGTGGTCGCACAATGTAGCGATTTACAGCATCGCTTTAAAATCAACTTTATTGGTTTTAGTGGTATTGGCTTGGGGGTTTTATGTGCCACGTTATTTATGCCCTATCTCGACCGAATTACAATTTCTACTGCGTGGTTGATCTTATGTGCTTTCGCCTTTGGCATAAGTGCATTACTCTGGTTTCTGGTACGTCCATTTCAAGCCCAACTCCAAGCTATTCCAGCAACACAATCCCAATCAGATCGAGTCGGTTTCATTTACTACAGCTTATTAATTGCTTATGCCTGTAGTGCATTTGCCTATATTCCCCATTCTTTATTCTGGATTGATTACTTAAGCCATGTATTGGTTTTGAATTTGTTCTGGATTAATTTCAATTGGATTCTATACGGTCTGGGCAGTGCTTTAGGAGCGTATAGTGCATACGTCTTGGCGCGTAGACTTGGGAATTTTGCCACGCTTAAAGTGTTATACAGCATCTACATTTTTGCAGTTTTAATCGCTGTACTTAGCTTCTCGCCTATTTTTACCTTTATATCTTCTTTCCTCACAGGTTTACTTAACCCTGCCGTGGTTTTCCTAACCTCCTATACCATTTTGCAATTGTACGGTCTGGCATATAAAAAATTATGGAGTATGGCAACGCTCAGCTTTGCCACTATTCAGTTGCTCGGCGGTATTAGTTTTAGCACTTTGCAGCATTTTGGTGTGTCTTATCATCAACAATTTAGCATTGCCTCTGCGGTACTATTACTCGGCACTTTGCAACTGTTTTGGTTTACTCGCCCGCATGCAAAAACCAGCCAAAACAGTAAACAAATAACAGATTAGGCGCGCAGATATTTTATTTCAGGCCTTCAAAATTGGCCGTATTGAGAATAATTGGATATTCTAAAGAAATTGGATAATCGTCAAAAATCGGGCAATGTTTTTTTCAACATGCCCCAAAACCTGTTCTTGTCTTTCATGTAATCCGATCTGAACAATCATCTTGCAGACCTGACACACGAAGAATATGCCTTTATAAACTCTGCTTATGGCTTAAAAATGGATAAGGATTCACCGCCCCTTGCCCAGTAAAATAAATACCATAATGTAAATGTGGTGGTGTGTTTTTCGCATTGCCCGTATTTCCCACATAACCCAGTACTGAGCCTTGCTCCACCCAATCACCCTCTTCTAAATGTGGAGCATAAGACTCTAAATGCGCATAATAATGTCGACTTAAATCCGGACCAATCACCCACACAACTTTGCCACCTAAGCTATCTAAACCAACCTTAGCAACGATTCCTTGCGTTGTACTCAGTACTTCAGTGCCTCGTTTCGCAAAAATATCGATACCTTCATGTTTACGATTCTGACCTCTTGCAGCACCCCATGTATCATTTATTTGTGCTGAGGTAATGCCTTTAACAGGCATAGGTAATTGCGTCGAGAGATTTTGACGAGCCAATTGAAACTGCAAAATAGGGTATTTCCAACCCGTCGACTCACCTGAAACAGGTGGTTTACATGCCAATAACATCCAACTAAGAGGCAGCAATATCGCTAAATTTTTAATGCTTCGATGTTGAGACTTCATTCTAATAATTTGAATTTTTTAAATTAACTCAATTCTAACGGTGCGTCCTACAATTCCCAATGGTATTTTGGTTATCTTGTAAATTACCTAGAATCTTAAATAATAGCTAAAGTCACTTTATGATGAGACCAAACTGCACGCTAAATTTATAAAACATAATTTTCGAGCAAAAAAAAAGCCTACAAATGAGTCATGTAGGCTTTTAAAAATTTAAAACAAGTCAGGGAACTATCAGCTTTAAATCTTGTGCTAATACTGCCAAAACTGAGAACTATTTACAATACTTTGGTTAAAGATATATTTAAAATATTTGTTAAAAGATCCCTTTTTTTTAAATCAATTGTCGTATAGAGCCAATTTATACAAATCCACTCCCATATCAACTGGTTAGACTATCTTTTTCCTTGTTCAAATATTTATTATATTCTTTCAAATATTGCTCAGCCAATTGTGTTTTTTGCTGTTCAGCTAAAATTTTCCCTGCTTGTTGAAAAAAGCCATGTTCCTCTTCATTTAAATGATGGTGGACTTTTTCAGATAATTTTTTTGCAATTACCAACCAACTCGGATGGCTAAACTCAGTTTCGCTCAATTGCTCTAACAACTCATCCATCTCATGATGTTCTGCTAATGCATGACGGGTGATGTTAAGACCTGAATCGGTCATCATCAGTGGAATATAAAGATATCTATCTTCTGCGACTGAATGTGCAAACAATTCATTTTTTAATTCATTGAATAACTCATGTCTTTCTTCAGTGTCTCCCGAAGTCTGAATTAATTGTTCAGATAACATTCTTTGCTTATCGTGACTTAGTCTTAATGCTTCAAAAATTGTTGTATTTGTCATTGGGGTTAATCCTCAAAATTCATTTTATGGATATGCACCTACTATGAACATTTCACAAAACATGGTCTGTTCACAAACTGTTTTATTTTTAAGCACAATGCATTACTGTTTTTTCAAATTGTGTTTTTACTGTTATTCATCGTTAATTGAAAAGAATTAAATAACCACAGGTGCAACCATAGCTCAATTTTCTAAATATTAAGACTTTGTTGCAGACAAAAAACTAAAAAAAATAAGTCGCTCATCCTGTATTTAAAGCGATTACACAAGAGGATTTCGCCCCTTCTCAAAGAAGAGCTACATGATCAATCTCTAAAACTACAGCGTATAAAATGTTCGTTGTACAAAATAAATCAAATAATGCCCTATGTTTCTAAAGCCAGAACCTTAGCTGAATAAAATTATCTTCACTGCAGAATGGAATGAATATTATCTGATCTTAAAGTACATAAAATTCAGATTTTTAATAAAAAAATGACAATTGACTCAGTAATTTACTCTTTCTCATTAGCTCACACTTTTATTATTGCTACATACTCAGGTACATAATGACATCACCGAACACTTTCAAATTTTTATCATTTTTTCAAAAACCAACATTAAGTTTTTCAAAAAAGAAGCGATCAATAAAAACCACAGATATTCTGATTATCCTATATATTGAATAAATCTAGATCATTTTCTGTCATCAGGCTAAGAATCAAAAATAACAACTTTAAGCAAGGAGGTAATCTATGCCTATTTTCAAAAGACCTGAGCTCTTAGGCCTACTTTTTCCCACTGTATTGTTCATAAGTGTTACCACTATTGCGTCTGCAAACACTCCAACTGTAGTTCTGAATACCTCGAAAGCGCTTATTTACCCCAATATTGATCCCCGTTTAAGTGAAAGTCTTTATCCAAATGAGGCTGCCACGGCCAAGCAAATTGCAGACACTATTGAAATGTCCATTCGTAAACAATATGTCACAGACATCGCGCTACGTGATGCACATCCCAAAGCTCATGGTTGCATACGCGCAGAATTTAAGGTCAATGAAACATTACCTCCCCTCCTAGCTCAAGGTGTTTTCATTCCTGGGAAAACTTATCAAGCATGGATTCGTTTTTCTAATGGATCAAGTAATGCTAAACAGGCAGATATTAAGAAAGATGCACGCGGCATGGCAATCAAGCTTTTAGAGGTCTCTGGTAAAAATCTCTCAGATGAAAATTCTTCCACCCAAGATTTCATCATGATCAACCATCCAGTCTTTTTTGCAAACGACCCCGCTCGCTATCTGTCCTTCATGCAAGATATCAATAGTGACAAATTTCTAAAAAAACTGCATATTCCTTTTGCATTAGGAGCAAAAGGAACTTGGATCGCCCTAAATACTAGAAATAAAATTTCAAATCCATTACAAACCAGATACTGGTCTATGGTGCCCTATCAATTGGGATTAGGTGATCATCGTCAGGCGGTAAAATACTCTGCTCGAGCTTGTTCGACCATTGTCAGCCCTATTCCTGCTAGACCTAACAGGGACTTCTTAAGGGAGGCACTCCGCACGAGTTTGCAAGAAAGCGATGCGTGCATGGAGTTTTTAGTCCAACCTCGAACATCCACTTCCATGTCGGTCGAAGATTCTATGACTGAATGGAAAGAAGACCAAGCTCCTTTCTACAAGGTGGCAACGATTCATATTCCTAAGCAAGTGTTTGATACCTCAGAGCAAAATAAATTTTGTGAAAACCTCTCTTTTACACCTTGGCATGCTTTGGCTGAACATAAGCCACTTGGAGGTATAAACCGAATGCGCAAAATCATCTATGAGCAGATTAGTCGCGTCCGACATGAAATGAATTCGACGGAGAGATTGGACCCCTAATCATAATGAAAATAAATTAAGGAAATCTGCTTAAACTCACTAATCAATTCATAATCTTATGTATAAACAATAAGTTCTTATCGTCATGCAACTTCATCAACAATATATTTCATTAAAAACATTAACAAAAAATGGATCAATGATGTGCTCAACTTAAACATCCGTTGTAGGGCAACTGAAATCGAACATTGACCCAATATGTCCAAGGTTTGAAACAAAGAGGATTACACATCAGATGTGAAGAATAAAATTGAGGAGCTCAAGCCGAAATCTGATATAGTAGCCCCCATATAGTTAGTGGACCTTTCTTTACCCTTCCCTACCTACTCCCACTAAAATGGGTAATCAAACGGGTAACACAAGCAAGTCCAAACAAATTTTTTAAATTTTCTAGTAGGTTAAAGTGAAAATAGTCATTCTTAACAAGCCTTATGACGTTCTCTCTCAGTTTCGTAAAGACGAAGCCCATATGACGATCTCTGACTTTGTAGATGATCCGACTTTGCGTTTGGCTGGTCGTCTTGATATGGACTCTGAAGGCTTAGTTTTTTTAACTGACCACGGTGGTTTAAATCAATACATTACCAACCCTGCAAACAAAAAGTACAAAACTTATTTAGTACAACTTGATGGTGATATAACCGAAGAAGCATTAGAGCAACTTCGCAAAGGTGTTGAATTAAAAGATGGGATGACCCTACCAGCCCAAGCAACGAAGGTTGAACAACCTGAATGGTTATGGGATCGTGATCCTCCTGTACGTTTTCGCGCATCCGTTCCTACATCTTGGGTCGAAATCTCAATTTGCGAAGGCCGTAACCGTCAAGTCCGTCGTATGACTGCTGCGGTTGGTTTCCCAACTTTACGTTTAATTCGTACTAAAATTGGTGCAATTGATCTGGTTCAAATGGGTTTACAACCTGGTGAAACTAAAGAAATTGAGCCACTTTTATACCCTGACTTTCAAAATATTCCTGCTGAAGAACCTTACCGTTCACGTTCTTATGTGAAAAAACCAGGTGGTACAGGTGGCAAACCTATGGTTCGTAAGAATAAAGATGGTTCTGTGAAAAAGTCAGGTACAAAGCGTATTTGGCAAATGGATGAAAGTGAGAAACCACGTCGTAAGACCAACGGTACAACACGCCCAAATACCAAAGCACCACGTGGTCGTGGACGTAGCGGTCGTTAAAATTTGATTTTATTAAAGCTCACATCAGTGGGCTTTATTTAATAAATTAGTCTCGCTTATAAACGAGACATACTTCTTCACGATCTAATTCTTCTAATTCAGTTTGCATATATATTTCATAGTTATATTTTTCATACACTGCATATAAATTCTCAAAATCAATCGCAATTTCAGCAAGCATAGTTTGTTGCGTATTATTAATATCTAAATCAAGTTCATATAGATTTAATTTTACTTCCACAGTTTCTTTTTCAGCAATTTGATCTACATAAAATATGGCTTTTTTCATATTGTTTCGAATATAAAGCGTATTAGCTACTCCACCTAAATTTGTCAGATTAAACTTCACTTCAACTAGGAAATCACTGCCATCAGGATGAGAAAAATATGTGAATCCACTATCTCTAATCACAAATATTGGCTTAACCGCTTTGTTGAGGGCATCAAACTGCTGCTTTTGAATAGTGGCTAATTCTTTTTGCTGTTGAACACTCTCCTTCATCTCATCAATCTGAAGTTGTAATGCTTTTTCTTGTTGTTCTAATGCTGTTGTATTTTGATCTAACTGCTTACCTTGCTGTATATATCCTAAAATCAACCAAAAGAAAGCGATTGGTGCAAATATTCCAGCAAGAAAATCACCCAATTCATTTAATGAAGTAGGCAAAGAATAGCCATTGCTTCGGCTAAATAGATAAATTCCTAATAACCAGATAAAGGTAACTAAAACTCCGAAGATCAAACTTTTCTTATTCATTTTCTTAAATCTCACAAAATATTCTGATACACGACAATGTCTTCTACTGCTGTTCGAGGCAGGAAGCATACAATATTTATTGTTTCAGCGAAGTCTCGATCAAAAATGTCATTTGACGAGTTCAGTAGATGACGATGGTTTTGACTACTTTTGCCTAAACAAAAGTAGCTCGTACCGAAGGTTAAGCACATAATGTAATATCTAATGATTAGCTACAATCCGCTAAATAATAAAGCAAAGGTTAAATTTCTAAGGTTTAGAATATAAACAAATAAAAAGCCGATGCATTTGCATCGGCTTTTTTCACATCATCGGCTAATAGCCGATTTTGCTCAACTTAAACTGCTGCAAGCGCTGCGTTTAAAGTTTCGCTAGGACGCATTACAGCATTTACTTTCGCAGGATCTACAGCGTAGTAACCACCGATGTCCGCAGCTTTACCTTGAACAGCCGCAAGCTCTGCAACGATTTTGTCTTCGTTTTCTGCAAGTGCTTTTGCAAGTGGAGCAAATTTCGCTTTCAACTCAGCGTCTTCATCCTGAGCAGCCAAAGCTTCAGCCCAGAACTTCGCTAAATAGAAATGGCTACCACGGTTATCCAACTCACCAGTACGACGTGATGGAGACTTATCGTTGTCAAGTAACTGACCCGTTGCTTGGTCTAGAGTTTTCGCAAGAAGTTTTGCTTGAGCATTGTTTTCTTTAATGCCTAGCTCTTCTAAAGAAACCGCTAATGCAAGGAACTCGCCTAAAGAATCCCAACGTAAGTGGTTTTCTTCTACAAGCTGTTGTACGTGTTTAGGTGCTGAACCACCCGCACCTGTTTCGTACATACCACCGCCCGCCATTAACGGCACGATAGACAACATTTTCGCAGAAGTGCCTAATTCCATAATTGGGAACAAGTCAGTGAGGTAGTCACGTAAGATGTTACCTGTTACAGAAATCGTATCTAGACCACGCGCTACACGTTCAAGTGTATAACGCATTGCACGTACTTGTGACATGATTTGAATATCAAGACCAGTTGTATCATGATCTTTCAAGTACTTTTGTACTTTCTTGATAAGTTCATTTTCATGTGGACGGTACGGGTCAAGCCAGAAGATTGCAGGCATACCAGAGTTACGTGCACGTGTTACTGCAAGTTTAACCCAGTCACGAATTGGTGCATCTTTCACCTGACACATACGCCAGATATCACCTTCTTCTACGTTCTGTGACATCAATACTTCGCCAGTTTCTAAGTCAGTGATGTTTGCAACACCTGCTTCAGAAATTTCGAAAGTTTTGTCGTGTGAACCGTATTCTTCAGCTTTTTGCGCCATCAAACCTACGTTTGGTACAGTACCCATAGTACGTGGGTCAAAGTTACCATTCCACTTACAGAAGTTGATCATTTCTTGGTAGATACGTGCGAAAGTTGACTCAGGCATTACTGCTTTACAGTCGTAAGGCTTGCCGTCAGCGCCCCACATTTTACCGCCACCACGGATCATTGCAGGCATAGAAGCATCTACAATCACATCGTTTGGTGAGTGGAAGTTAGTGATACCTTTAGCAGAATCAACCATTGCTAACGCAGGACGGTGTTCTTGGCAAGCGTGCAAATCTTCAATAATTTCTTCACGTAAAGACGTCGGTAAAGTTGCAATCTTCTCATAAAGACCTGCCATACCGTTGTTTACGTTAATGCCAAGCTCATCGAACAATTTACCGTGTTTTTCAAAAGCTTCTTTGTAGTAAATTTTCACACAGTGACCGAAAACGATCGGGTGCGAAACTTTCATCATGGTTGCTTTTACGTGTAAAGAGAACAAAATGCCTGCTTCTTTACAATCATCAAGTTCTTTTTCATAGAAATCGCAAAGCGCTTTCTTGCTCATGAACATAGAGTCGATGATTTCGCCATCTTGAAGCGCAACTTTTGGCTTAAGTACAATGGTTTCACCAGATTTGGTGATCAATTCCATTTTGACGTTACGCGCGCGATCAAGCGTCATCGATTTTTCGCCATGATAGAAGTCACCTTCTTCCATGTGTGAAACGTGAGTTTGTGACCATTGCTTCCACTCGCTCATAGAGTGCGGGTGTTTTTTAGCGTAGTTCTTTACTGCAGCAGGCGCACGGCGGTCAGAGTTACCTTCACGTAAGACAGGGTTTACAGCCGAACCTAAGCACTTACCATAACGTGCTTTAATCGCTTTCTCTTCTTCTGTTGTTGGGTTCTCAGGATAGTCAGGAATCGCATAGCCTTTTGATTGAAGCTCTTTGATACATGCTATTAACTGCGCAACAGATGCACTGATGTTTGGAAGTTTGATGATGTTTGTATCAGGATCTTGTGTAAGACGACCTAGTTCTGCAAGATTGTCTGGCACTTTTTGCTCTTCTTTTAGGCATTCAGAGAATTCTGCAAGAACACGTGCGGCAACAGAGATATCCGTTTTAACGATCTCTACACCAGCAGATTTAGTAAAGGTCTCAATGATCGGCAGTAGCGAATAAGTCGCCAACAATGGCGCCTCATCAGTCAGTGTGTAAATGATGTTTGACTTTCCACCAGCCATATATAGCCCCTTGTGTTAAATTGAGTATTGAGAACTAGACTTTTGGCCCAGTCCTACGAACCGATTGCTTGAATAAACCCTGAGAGTATCGGCCTTCAACGCTTATCAGTCAACGATATATCTTGTGATAACGACATTTCGTCAGAAAATACCACACAGTTTATGTGGTTTTTTTAAACATTTTTTAAAGTCAATTATTTACATACAGAACAAAATATATCCTGCATCCTTTATTCTCATCGTTATTCTTTAAAATCGTTGTTGTTCATATTCAATTCAATATAGCGCAATACCAACACCACCTCATCTCAAATTATGATCTATTTCATGTTGAATCTTGAATATTTATTGAACTTTCAAATTTCTATTTTTTATTCAAACACCTTGATCAGGCGCTATGATAGTGCTAATGATGATTCATATTTAGTTATAAATATACAATAACGTATCAAAAAGGATGAGACATGGACACTGTAAAAGGACATACATTATTTAATAATGATCAAGTCATGCAAAATATAGGTGCCCGCTTAATCGACTACAAAGACTGTTATGCCAAAGTGGAACTTTTGGTCGAAAAGCGACATACCCAAGGACATGGTACTTGTCACGGTGGAATTATCTTCACTTTAGCCGATGGTGCTTTTGCGGTTGCTTGTAATACAGGTGACTACCCTGCCGTGGGCCAGCACTGTAATATCAGCTACATTAAACCTGGACGGATTGGTGATGTACTCACTGCAACTGCGGAGTTACGCTCCCAAGCAGGCCGTTCTGAATTTTACGACATTCAGGTGGTGAACCAAAAGCAAGAAACAATTGCGGAGTTTAGAGGTGTGTCACGGATGTTGGTTCCGATGAAAAAAGAACAACCATAACGTTAAGTTGGCTCTGTGTATCCATTGTTCATTAATGTTCTATCGATTCTGGTGTCTGTTACATAATGAAATGTTGATTTCTGATTGATTGTTTAAACTCAATCTTTTTTAGCTTTAGGAAAAGTCAAATGGTTAAATATTTCTTGCCACTTGTTGGACTTAGTCTCTCTTCTTTCTGCTTTGCACAAAACCCTTTAAGTGTTCATGTACTCAATTTGGACAATGGTTTGCCATCTGCAAATGTGAAAGTCGTGCTAGAAACGCAACAAAACAATCAATGGGTCGAGATCAATTCAGGTACGACCAACGAACAAGGTCGAATTACTGAGCTTTACCCCAAGGACACAGCTTTACAGAAAGGGATCTATAAAGTTACCTTCAAAACAGGTGACTGGTTCCGTCAACAGAATCAACGTTCATTCTTTCCAGAAGTTCCTGTGGTATTTGTAATTGATGGCTCACTTGATCATTACCATATTCCACTGTTAATTAGCCCTTATGGCTATTCAACCTATCGTGGCAACTAATGTTTCGAAACAGCTTTACTAAATTCAATATAAAAAACGATGCCATAAGGCATCGTTTTTTAACTCTATTTAAATCTGACAGCTTAAGCTTTTAACCAAGCATCTGCCTTCGTCTGATCTTCTACTTTTAATTCCACAGTAGTTAAACCAGTTTCACCAGCTTGAACTTCAAATTGCATCAATTCATCACGACGGAATGCAAAGATAGTGAACGTCTCTTTACATTTCGCATATTGCGCCAAGAGCTTTTCACTGGCTTTTAAGCCATCAATCGCAAGAATCACATCATTGGCAGAAAGACCTGCTTGCGCAGCAGCACCATCACGGCGAATTTGCTGAATCAGCACGCCTTCTGGCTTGTCTACGACTTTCATGCCAAATGGCAATGATTTATCATTTTTTAAGCTATAGCTTAAGCCAAATTCAGGGAATAATTGATCGAGCGGCAATTCATCAACGGTATTGATTAAATGGTTAATTTGTTCAATCCAATTATCACCTGTCAACTCATTACACAATTCAACAATCGTGCGTTCGTGTACTTGTACACCCTTTTGCGCATTCTCGTACAATTTGCGCATTAAAGCATCCAAGCTTGAACCTCGTAAACGCAGACCTAGATCCAAACACAATGCGACTAAACAACCTTTGTTGTAGTAGCTAGTGCCAGCATTGTTCGAATTTTCATCCTGACGATAGAATTTTACCCACGCATCAAAACTAGATTCTGCCACTGTTTGTACATGACGACCTGGGTTCTGCAAGTAACGATCAATCTGGGTTTTAAGGAGTTTTAAATAAGATTCTTGCGAGACCACACCACTGCGTAGCAAAATCAAATCGTCATAATATGAAGTAAAGCCTTCAAACACCCAAAGTAAAGTGGTGTAACTTTCTTTGTTTAGGTCATAATTAACCAAATTTTCAGGACGAATAAACTTGACCAACCACGAATGGAAATATTCATGACTACACAAGCCTAAAAAGCGCTGATAATCTTCCGAAGGTTCTACAGGTTCATCAACTTTCGGCAAATCACTGCGCGGTGTAATTAAACTGGTGCTGTTTGGATGTTCTAATCCACCATAACTATTGCCCGTTGCCATGGTCATAAAGGTATAGTTGGCAAACGGTGCCGAACCAAACATCTTAATTTCAGTGGCACAGATTTTTTCGATGTCCTGCTGCATACGCTCGGCATTCATGGCATGTTGCCCTGAAACCACAAACTCATGTGTGATGCCTTCAGCATTAAAGCTAAAGCGAGTTTGCTCTGCTAACTCAAACGGTGCATCAATTAGTTCTGCATAGTTTTTGGCTTTTAAGGTATAACGACCTTTGACCAAACTTTTAGATGCCAAGCCTGTTGCCAATTGGAAATGTTTTAATTCATCAGGCAAGAACAGTTCAACTTCAATTTCTTTTTCTTCCTGACCATCCAAACCTAAACAAGCACATGCAGGATTGACATATAAACGGTTCTGATCGACATAGGCGCCACGCACAGACAAATCATAGGCATAGACATCATATTCAACCGTAATAAATTCGTGATCCGTGTTGAACAAGCGCCATTTATTCTTTTCAAATTTCTGAATTTTTAGAACGCGACCCGATTCATCATACGCGCGCACAGATTCGATGTGTTTAGAAAACTCGCGAATCAAGTAGCTACCAGGAATCCATGTTGGGAGAGAAAGGACTTGAGTTGGGTTTGCCAAAAAACGCAGTGTGACATGTACAAGATGCTGATGATAATCGTCAAATTCGATTTGATAATGCAACATAATAGGCAGTTCAAAATAAAATAATTAATCTTAGCAGCTAGCTTAGCATTTTTTTCTAAACCGATGCAGAACTGTGTTATTTGTCTGCAACTCGGACTAGCCATCAAGTTAAAAAAGGCATAGCATTCCCCTAGTTTTGTCAGTTTCTTGCTGATGGATTAGCTTGATAGGAATACCTTTGAAACGTTTCACTTACCTCCTCGCTTTATTTGCTTTGCTCTGTACTTCTTTTGCAAACGCTACACTCCTTAACTTAGTTCCCGAAAGTGTTCAAGCCGAATCATGGACGATTTTAGACACCCAATCTGGACAAGTGATTGCTGAATATAATAGCCATGCGCAACGCGCACCTGCTTCATTAACAAAAATGATGGTTGGTTATATTGCTTTAAAAGAAATTCAAGCAGGACATTTGCGTAAAGATGAAGTACTCACTGCCACACCTGTTGTAAAAACAGTCATGTGGGACGAATCACAAATGTACCTAAAGGAAGGCGAAAAGATTTCGGTAGATCAACTTCTGGCAGGCTTAATTGTGATGTCAGCAAATGATGCGGCCGTTACGCTTGCCGAGCGTATTTCAGGCAGTATTCCAAAGTTTGTAGAACGCATGAATCAGGAAGCAAAAGCGCTCGGTATGAAAGACACGCACTTCCAAAACCCAGCAGGCATTACCATGCCAGAGCACTATTCATCTGCAAATGATTTAGCGCAATTAGGACAAGCAATTAGTAAACAAACGCCAGACTATTTTTATTATTCCAAGCAACAAAGTTTTAGCTATAACCAACGCTTCCACCACGCAACTAATTTAGTCCTGAAAATGGATCCTACCGTTGATGGTTTAAAAACAGGCTATACCAAAGCAGCGGGTTATAACCTTGCTCTAACGGCAAACCGTCCTACCATGAACCCTGATGCACCAAATCGTCGTCTAGTCGTTGTAGTCATGGGAACCAAGAGTGCTGCAAAACGTGCGGAAGTGGCTTATGACCTTATGAATTTGGCTTATACCTACACACGCAACGAAGTTGCAATTAAGGATAAGCAACTCATTGCTGAGCTACCTGTGGTGAAATCCACATTGAAAATGTTTAAAGTTCAAACCCAAGCACCTGAACTAATTACAACGTCTTTGTACGACCAACCTTATGCGATTGACTTAAGCACTTACGACAAAATTAATCAGCGTATTATGCTCAATACAGGTGATGGCAGCTTACATTCCGTCAACCCTTTGGCAGAAACAAAAACACATTTAAATATTGAAATGAATGAGCATGCTTTAACTGCTCCTTTGGCGAAAGTCATGCAGTTGGCAACTGTACATGTTTATCAAAACAACCAGCTCATCCGAACTATTGCAATTGAAGATGATGTTCAAATTGAAGAAGCCAATGTATTTGAGCGCTTCTTCATCTGGTTAAAACATATTCTGCCTTTTTTTGGTTCAGATGATTTTAAAGTAAAAATTTATCCACTCCATTAAAGTTGAATGCTTTAGTTTGGTTTATGTAAGTTGTTGTAAATTGTAAAACAACTTACAACACATCAAAAAAAGAAGATGGCATGTTAAGCCATCTTCTTTTTTTTTTAATAATAAAACAGGTCGGTCAAAATGAACGAACTACATAAAATTGTGATTGTCGGTGGTGGTGCTGGAGGGTTAGAGCTGGCTACTTTATTGGGAGAACATTTTGGTAAACAGGCTAAAGCCAAAATTATTTTAGTTGACCAAAATCTGACACATATTTGGAAACCGTTATTACATGAAATTGCAGTCGGTACACTGAATGCCCACAGCGAGGAATTGAATTATTATGCTCATGCAGCACAACACAATTATGAGTTTGTCTTAGGTCGCTTTACTGAATTAGAGCGAAGCAATAAGCGTATTTTATTAGAACATCCTTTCTCTAGTGGAAATAAAGATCAGCAGCTCTTTTCTCTTAACTATGACACCCTTATTTTTGCTATTGGCTCTACATCGAACGACTTCAACACAGAAGGTGTACGTGAGGAGCATTGTCATTTTCTAGACAGTCGCGTACAAGCAGAACAATTTCAGCAACAACTTTTGCACCTATATGTGGCCGCGCAAACCCAATCTTCGCTCACAGATTTGAATATTGCCATTATTGGCGCGGGCGCAACTGGGGTAGAATTGGCAGCAGAACTGGTACAGAGTACACAAAGTTTTCATCAATACGGCCTCAATAAAATCGATCCTAAACGAGTAAAAATCTCCCTCATTGAGGCTGCCGACCGCATTTTACCTGCACTGTCAGAGAAAATATCACAGCATACTTTACGTGAACTGCATCATGCCAACATTCAAGTTTTAACCCATAAACGAGTCAGTAAAATTGATGAAAAACAAATATATTTTGCTCATGGTGCCAGTATTCCCGCAGATCTAAAAGTTTGGTGTGCAGGGATTCAAGCGCCGCAAGTATTTCAACATCTGACGGAATTCGAAAAAGATCATTTAAATCGTTTAAAAGTCTACGCGACCTTACAAACCAAAACAGACCCGAATATTTTTGCTTTTGGCGATTGTGCACATTGCCAGCCAATTGCCGATGAACCTGTACTTGGACCACGTGCACAAGTCGCGAGTCAACAGGCCCATTTCTTGGTGAGTGCAATGTCTGCACGAATAAAAAACAAGACACCGCCGATGTTTAAATTTATAGATAAAGGCTCATTGGTGTCATTAAGTCATCATAAAGCTGTAGGAGAATTGCTTGGTCAAGTGAACGTGCAGGGATGGGTGGCGAAATCACTTTATGTCTCTTTGTATCGTATGCATCAGGCAACTTTACATGGATATACCCGAACCGCTTATTTTATGGCAAAAGATGCAATGAACAAAAAACTGGCACCTAATATTAAATTGCATTGAAATTTTTTAAATTGCCCTTATTAACTAAAAAATGTCGTAAAAAAGTACAAATTGCAGAATTTTGATGAAATACAGTCAACAAAATCTGCTTTTCACTTTATGATGTACCCTTAAAAATTGAATGGATCAATAACATGACTGCTATTGCAAATAACCACGTGGTTTCTTTCCACTACACATTGACTAACGCAGAGGGTGAAACTCTCGACCAATCTCAAGGTGAACCACTTGCATATTTGCACGGTGCGGGCAACATCATCCCTGGTTTAGAAAAAGCGCTTCTTGGTAAAACTGTAGGCGAAAAATTCACTGTAAACGTTCCTGCTGCTGAAGGTTATGGCGAATACAACCCAGACCTAGTACAAGAAGTTCCAGCGCAAATGTTCCAAGGCGTTGACAACATCCAAGCGGGCATGCAATTCCAAGCGCAAACTGATGATGGCGTTCAAATCGTAACTGTTAAAGCGGTTGAAGGCGACAACGTAATCGTTGATGCAAACTTCCCACTTGCTGGTCAAGACTTAACTTTCGAAGTTGAAATCGTTGAAATCCGTGAAGCTTCTCAAGAAGAATTAGATCACGGTCACGTACACGGTGCGGGTGGTCATCACCACTAAGATCGACAGATCAAAAAAAGGGCAAATTTAACTTTGCCCTTTTTTACGCCTAGTGTTTTATTTTTATACATCTCATCCTACTGAATTTTAGTAAATCGTTTTAGAATCAAGTTAAGTAGTTTATTCAAGCACTAAGCTCATGCAATTGATTTGGTTCCGACAAGACTTACGTATACAAGACCATGCTGCACTTTGGTATGCCACACAAGCCGATACCTGTTTGGCTGTGGTCATCTTATCTCCTGAACAATGGGCGATTCACCATGATGCACCTGTTAAAATAGATTTTTACTTACGCCAATTACATTCCTTAAAAGAACAACTCCATCAACTCAATATTCCTCTCATCATTCAACAAGTGCCTTTGTGGAAAGATATTCCTCAAGCTCTACTAGATTTGAGTACAACATATGCGGTAGAAACAATTCATGCCAATATTGAGTTTGGTGTAAATGAGTTAAAGCGTGATAGTGAAGTTCAAAATTTACTTCAACAACATAAAAAAACATTAGAGCTGTATCAAGATCGTACACTTTTCCCAATTGGCTCCATTCGAAATAAATCCCAACACCCCTATCAAGTCTTTGGTGCATTTAAAAAATTTTGTTATGAACAATTCAGTTTGAGTCTGCCACAATGTTACCCAACACCTACGGCACAGTCTCCTGTCAACCTCATGGTAGAGAGCAAGATTCCTACGCTTGCTGAATTAGGTGCCCAGCCCCTTGAATCTCATTTTGCAATGCAATGGCCTGTAGGCGAAGACTGTGCCTTACAACGATTGGATCATTTTATTGATCATCAAGTTAGTCACTATCAAAATGAAAGAGACTTTCCAAATTTACGAGGTACCAGTCAGCTCTCTCCTTATCTTAATATTGGTTTACTTTCCATTCGCCAATGTATTCAGGCACTATTTCGAAAGCAACACGGGCATTTCCTCCCTGAAAATCTAGGGCAGCAAACATGGTTAGATGAACTGCTTTGGCGTGAATTTTATCAGCATATCCTGTATGACTTTCCACAAGTCTCTAAGCACCAACCTTTCAAAGCAAGTACACAATATATTCCATGGCGCGATGCACCTGAGGACTTAATTGTATGGCAACAAGGACGTACAGGTATCCCGATTGTCGATGCTGGTATGCGACAACTGCTTGCTACGGGCTGGATGCACAACCGTGTCCGTATGATCACAGCAATGTTCCTGTGTAAAAACTTACTGATTGATTGGCGTCTGGGGGAACAATGGTTTATGCAACATTTAATTGATGGTGATTTAGCCGCAAATAATGGTGGTTGGCAATGGTGTGCATCTACAGGTACAGATGCAGTGCCCTATTTCCGTATCTTTAACCCGATTAGCCAATCACAAAAATTTGATGCCAATGGCGACTATATTCGCAAATGGGTTCCTGAATTGGCTCATCTCGATGCCAAGAGTATTCATGAACCATTTGCCAAAAATACAAACTTAAAACTGGATTATCCCCACCCTATCGTTGACTTGAAATCGAGCCGTCAGCGGGCAATTGATGCCTTTAAGGGAATTTAATTGCTCCAAATAATTTTTTTTAATATTTATTTGCAACACTTTCAGAGTCTTGCAAATAAATATTAAAAAATATCCAATTCGATGCGAACAACCGACCAAAAACTATACTTTTCATGTTAAAATTCACCTATTAATCTACCCTTGCAGTATTCTTTCCGACACAAGCATTCTCCTGCCAATGGTCGTACGACTAATCTCTCGATTAGACAATTTTATCGCTCTCAAGACTGAAATTTAGTTCCGATAAGATCTGTAAAGCTGTATAGATCAAATCTAGCTTTAGATAATGATCTTGAAGTTACTTAGGCTTGGTTCTCTCCCAAAACCAAGATCAAAAGTCAGATTTTGCAAGTGAAAGATACTAGATACATTGATTGCTAAGTTATGTAACTAGCTCGATTGATTTTGCGCTTGTCCACTCAATTTGGGTGTAAAATTAATCATATATGCTATGACTTAATATATAGCATCAATAGAGATAGGATATCTAAAGATCAAACCGATCACTTCGGCACAACTTAAGATAAAACATCTAAAAATCGAAGCAATGAATATGGTAGTTGAAAGAACTTTTTTCTTCATATGAGGTGCTTATGCGTACATTTCTAGTGGTTTTACTCACATCATATTACTTGGTTGGCTGCCAAGGGGCTGTAACACCTCCTCCACCATCTACACAACAGCTTATTCAAGATACGCCAAGTGGATGGGTTGGTTAAATTAAAAAGCCCCTTTGTTTAAGGGGCTTTTTTTTGAACAATACTTGATACAACATTCATAAAGAACCACTCAAGTCATGATCTTCATATTTTTACACGGCTTGTTCATCACGCTTAAAGACCAGCTCACCTTGAATTGAGCTCACTGCATCAAAATAATAACCATCAGTATTGAAAGATTTTAAATCTTCTACACGATTCAATTGATTCTGAATGATATAACGTGCCATTAAACCACGGGCTTTTTTCGCATAAAAACTAATGACTTTGTATTTGCCATTTTTCTGATCTAAGAATACAGGCTTGATAATTTTAGCCTTCACTTTACTTTCTTTCACCGATTTATAGTATTCATCTGAAGCCAAATTCACCAACAAATCTGAATTTGCCTCTTCTAAATCATCATTCACCAATTGCGTAATCTTATCGCCCCAAAACTCATATAAATTATGACCACGCGCATTGGCTAATTTGGTGCCCATTTCTAATCGATACGGCATCATTAAGTCCAAAGGACGCAATAAACCATAAAGACCAGACAACATACGTAAATGTGTTTGTGCAAATTCTAAGTCTTGTGATGTCAAATCATACGCATCTAAACCCGTATAGACATCGCCTTTAAAAGCAAAAATGGCCTGACGAGCATTGGAAAAATTAAACTCAGGTTGCCATTCACGGAACCGTGCTACATTCAATTGTGCAATTTTTTCACTCACACTCATTAAACTGGCGATTTCTGAAGCAGACAGCTTACGACTTACGTCTATAAGTTGTTGTGAATGCTCTAGCAGTCTTGGTAAAGTGTGTTGATCAGTTGGAAGTGCAGATTCATAATCTAAAGTCTTAGCAGGAGAAATTAAGGCGAGCATATACAATTTGATTAAAAAATAATTAAACAGACTATAACAGTAGACTAATTTTTTTTCCAATCTGTGTTTTTACTGATCATAATCGGTAAAATAGCGGATTCTCCTGCTATTAATCCATTTATCTTATGTCCGAGCAAATTTTCATTCCCGGTTCAGTGGGTCAAATTGAAGTTTTCGTTGATTACCCACAAGGCGAAGTGAAAGGATTCGCGGTAATTTGCCACCCCCATCCATTGCAAGGCGGTACGCCGCAACATAAAGTTCCAGCGCTTTTGGCTCAAATTTTAGTTGAAAATGGTTGTGTAGTTTATCGTCCAAGCTTCCGTGGTTCAGGTCAAAGTGAAGGTGTCCATGATGAAGGACACGGCGAAACTGACGATGTATTAAAAGTCATTCATCACGCACGTTTACAACATGCTGGCTTACCATTTTATGCAGGCGGTTTTAGCTTTGGTGCGCATGTCATGGCAAAATGCTACGACGCTTTACCAAGCGAACTCAAATCAATTCAAACTATTTTGTGCGGTTTGCCAACGGCGACTGTTGCAGGTGTACGCCACTATCAAACACCTGAACTTAAAGGAGATATTCTGTTTATTCACGGTGAAGCCGATGATGTAACTTTACTCTCAGACATGATTGCTTGGGCAAAACCACAGCGTCATTTAGTTACTGTTTTACCAGGTGCGAATCACTTCTTTACAGGCTATTTAAAGCAGTTACGTATTGCAATTTCACGTTTCTTATTAATTTAAGCTGTAATACGTTCGGGAAAGACATCATGATCATTCAAGGTGATTTCTTTCTCGAACCTATGCTCTCGTTGAATATTACTCATTGTATTTGATCTACTGGATTAAAATCATGAATCAATCAAACAGATTCTTTTTTTCTATTTCCTAATTACTTTCTAGCTTTATTGCAGTACTTTTATTCGGCTAAATACCTATTTTTCTGCCTGAATTTCTTGATTAATGCATGATTAAACACACCTCAATTATCAACATTCATGCAATGAAAAATGCTGCTTTACAAGTTTATTTTCTTATATTTTTTGGCATTTTATGCACATTATTATTTAAATAATTAATTGTACAATCAATACCTTAGCTCGCTATAGCTTTCCACTTTTAAATTTCAAAACTACGGTCAGATTTCTATGAAAACATTTTTTGGGGCAATTTTACTTGCTTTAGCTACCACATCAAGCTTTGCACAGGACATTACTGGTACTTGGCACTTTATTGATGACAAAACAGGTGAGCCTAAAGCCTTAGTAAAAATTGAAAAACAATCAAATAATACTTACGCAGGTACTGTTCTCAAACTAACACCGCGTCCTGGTTATACACCAAAAGAATTTTGTACTCAGTGCCCTGCACCTTATACCAACAAACCAATTATCGGCATGCAAGTCATTACAGGTTTAAAGACGAATGATCATATAAATTATAGTAATGGTAAAATTATTGACCCTGTTTCAGGAAAGATTTATAGCTTAAAGGGTAAGGTTAGTGCGAATAGTAAAAAGCTCTTTTTACGTGGCTATTTCGGTGTTTCTGCTGTAGGTCGTAGTCAAACTTGGGTACGTGTGGAGTAAACAATTACTTTTTCTATTTTTATTGAGTATCACATCTTTAAAATTGAGATAACGCAAATAATTTAAGAAAATGCTGAATGACCCATGATTCAGCATTTTTACTCATTTAAATACAACACATCCCTAAAAATTTTCGACCTAATTATAATCTTTATCCACATGACCATCACTGAGCCGTAATTCAACATAAGGGCATTTAGAATGTTCTAACTTATCTGATAATATTGTTACGTCTACTACTTCTAATTCTCTTTTATAAAATGCATCTGTCTGTGGCTTAGTCAAGCCATAACGAAGCAACCCACAATTAATTGGCTGTAAATCATCTCGCTTAAACATTTCAACTTGTAATGTATTTTCAATATCACCAACACTGTATTCAGTTAATGATACAACTGCAATATAATGTTCAGAACATAAAATTTGAGGGCTAAATACTTTTTTATTCAGAAAATTAATTTTTTTATTTTCAAATATAAAAATATTAAAAGATTCATTTAGCCATTCACATTTTTCAATTAATTTTTCGGGTGCTTCAAATTTTTCCAAAGATACAAAACTACCAAATTTTCTATTTAAAGAAGATGAATCCAATTCAAATACTGAATTCAGTTCTTGCTCATACTGCTTAGGTTCATATGTACATCCATCATAGCCACCATTTGCCAAAAGAGTTTGCTGATATAAAATATGCTGATCTGCTTTACGAATAAGTTGAATAACTGTATGCATCGAATCAATATTCTTAGAGCGATAGATTACCGTTCCTTCCTTTTGAGTCGGATATCCTACAGCGATATTTCCTGAATTAAAATATCGTGTCCAAGAATATCCATTATCAATATAACGTGGAGGAAAATACAAAGCATGTTGGTTATTCTGTTTTAACTTACATTCAGCCTTTTTATTATTAGATTTTGGAACATCAATCGTTTTGTTAAAATCTAATTCAATCGTCTCATTGATTAAATTTGATAAATCCACAGTATCATTAGCTACTTTCTGCCCATTTAACCATCTATATGAATTGTTTTGCTGTACCTGAGTTAAAGTTGGTATTACATATTCACTATTCTTAGGGCGAAATAAATAATGTTTTAGACCTTCTTCTTTAAAGCCTGTTTGATATTTAGACACATAGGATTCATTTTGATAAATTTTAAAACTTAAAAATACAATAAATCCAATTCCTAGAACTAAGCCTATTTTATCCCAGAAAGGAGGTATTTTCGTTAATGCTAGCGCCAAGATTAAAAAGAATCCTGAATATAACCATATCACAGCACCCACATTAACTTTAATAATTGCTATAGAAAATCCAATACACATAAGAACACATGTAATAACACTATACATCCATGCTTTGGATTCAAATGTTTCCAGCATCTCACTTTCTTTAAAATAGCATCTCACTGCTAATAAAAAAGTTAAATTAGCCCATACAGGAAACATTTGGGGAATAGGGACAATCAAAAAATGATATAGAATTGATGTCACCATGACGCCAAAACCAACCATACCATCAACAGCAGGCACGCACCACGATAGAAAAAATAAAAATATCGCAATGAAAATAGCTATTTTAGAATACATCTTTTTATTCTTGGAGAAATATTGACTTAAATATTAACTATTACTCCACTTGAATTCACTGAAATTTTGATCTTTTTTTAATGTATTTTCAACGGCTTGTGCTAATTGATTCAATAAACTTTGCTCAGCAATTCGATCTAACCAGTCCTGATCTTCCGTTGGGTATGAGGTAATCTCACAAACCAAATGCCCTTCTTGATCTGAACTTTGACAGGTAATCGATAAAGGTAGAGCATGATTATCGACGCTTACAGCAACATGATCACCACTTTGTGGCAAGGTATGGAAGCCGTATTGACTGAGTTTGCCAACCAATAAATCTGCCACATATTCTTGTGTAATATGGCATTGGTTCCCTGCTACTACATGATGTTGATGCTGCTCGCAATTGGCGGTGAATTGTAATTTTCGCATAGCTCTACCCAAAGGCATTTTTGTTATATGGGTTTAGCATAAGCAATAAAAACAAAACAGCCAAGCATTTGCTTGGCTGTTCAATCATAAATAACTGACTTATTGAGTCACAAGTCTTATTCAGTCACCTGAATGGCTAAACCTGCTTGATTTGCAAGTTCAGTAAAGGTTGGGAAACTGGTTGCTACTGTTTCTGTACCCAAAATTTTGATCTCACCTGAACTACGTAAGCCCGCCATACTAAAGCTCATGGCAATACGGTGGTCATGGTGTGATTCAATTTCACCGCCTGCAAAGATTGCAGACCAATCTCCAGATTGACCTTTACCTTCAATGATGATGCCATCTTCTGTCGGTGTACAGTCAATGCCCATGGTTTTCAGACCATCTGCCATCACTTGAATACGGTCAGATTCTTTCACGCGCAATTCAGCAGCACCCGTCAGGACAGTTTGCCCTTCGGCACATGCCGCAGCAATAAACAATGCTGGGAATTCATCAATCGCTAAAGGCACTTGGTCTTCAGGCATATGAATACCCTTTAAGGTACGACTACCACGAATACGAATATCCGCAATCGGCTCGCCACCAGCAATACGTTCGTTTTCTACGCTAAGGTCTGCACCCATTTGTTTCAGAATTTCAATCACACCTGTACGCGTTGGGTTAATCCCGACAGCTTCAAGGGTCACGTCTGAACCTTCGGTAATCGCAGCACCGACCATAAAGAATGCAGCAGAAGAAATATCAGATGGGACCTGAATATCCGTACCCACTAACTTACCACCACCTTGCAGTGAAATACGATTGCCTTCAGTTTTTACTTCATAACCAAAAGCACGTAGCATACGCTCAGTATGATCACGTGTTGGCTCTGGTTCGGTCACAGAAGTTTCACCTGCTGCCCACAAACCCGCCAATAGAATACCTGATTTCACCTGAGCAGAAGCCATTGGTAAATTATAGTGAATGCCTTTTAATGGCTGGCTACCTATAATCGATACTGGCGGTGTACCACGCTCACCTGTGGTCTGAATTTGTGCACCCATTTCACGTAAAGGTTTCGCAATACGCTCCATTGGACGTTTTGACAAAGAAGCATCACCCGTCATGACTGAATCAAATTTTTGTGCAGAAAGCATTCCCGACAAAAGACGCATAGATGTGCCTGAGTTACCCATATACAACGCGCTCGCAGGTGCTTTTAGACCATGCATGCCAACGCCATGAATGGTCACTTCACCATTTTTAGGACCTTCAATACTCACGCCCATATCACGGAAGGCTTGTAATGTTGCTAAAGCATCTTCACCTTCAAGGAAACCTGTTACATGTGTTGTGCCTTCTGCAATCGCACCAAACATGATAGAGCGGTGAGACACAGACTTGTCTCCAGGCACGGTAAACTTACCTTGGAACGTTTTAGGGCCTGGTAAAATGGTAAATTGTTGTGTCACCTTATTTTTCTCCATCAGGGGTTTCTTGGCTAACATGTGATTGAAATGTTGTCGTGCAGCTTGAGCATTGCCAAGCAAACCCATTAAGGCTGGCGAATCTTCATCTTCAATCAGTTTTCTGAGTACAGCAAGTTGTTGTTCAAATCCATCTACAGCATTTAAAATGGCTTTTTTATTGGCAAAGAAGATGTCATGCCACATTTGCGGATCACTGGCCGCAATACGTGAGAAATCACGAAAACCACCCGCAGCATAACGGAAAATATCCAAATTATCTGCGCGATTGGCCAATTGCTCGACTAAGTTAAATGCCATCAAATGCGGTAAATGACTGGTATGCGCCAACACTTCATCGTGTTTTTCCACATCCATGCAAATGACTTCAGCTTTTGCCGCTTGCCAAAGGGTGATCAGTTTTTCAACCGCCCAAGGCGCACTGCTTGGAAGTGGTGTCAGAATGACTTTATGATGCGCAAATAAATCGACTTTACCTGCATGAACACCTGTATGTTCCGCGCCCGCAATTGGATGACCTGGTACAAAACCAGCAGGCAACTTTTCACCGTAAACGGCTTTGGCTGCATCAACAACATTCCCTTTGGTACTGCCTACATCAGTAATGATGCAATTTTCTGACAAATACGGCTTAATGGTAGCTAAAACTTTTTCTGTCGCTCGTACAGGCAAGGCAAGTACCACCAAATCGGCACCTTGCACAGCATCAACTGGATTAGTAAAACCTTCAGCAATTAATCCTAAAGCTTTTGCATCGTCCAAGGTCTTACTTGAACGTGTTGATGCGACAATTTGTTTCGCCAGTTTTTCAGCAACTATTACACGAGCCAGACTTGAACCAATCAGGCCAAGTCCAATAAATGCAACTTTTTCAAATAATGGCTGTGTCATATTTTATGCTTTCGCCTCTAAACCCCACACTTTGGCAAGTGCATTTCAACGATATCTATATGCTTAAGTTTTTTAACTTAAAAGTTTTTGTAAGCTGTCTCAATATATCAATACATATTACAAATTTTAGATTGGATTGAATATACGAGACAGCAACACCACCTTTTATGGCGAATGTTAGAGCACAGCGATTGGATAAGAACCCAATACACGTACTTCTTTGACTAAAGGACGAATTTCTTCAATGGCTGCTTTCACATTTTCTTGTTCAATATGACCTTCAAGATCAATAAAGAACACATAAGCCCATTTCTCTGGAAGTGCAGGACGCGTTTCAATACTGGTCAAACTAATTTGATGTTTTGCAAACGGTGCTAAGATTTCAAGCAATGCGCCCGCGCGGTCATGCGCCGAAATCAATAAAGACGTTTTGTCATTACCACTTTGTGGCACTTTTTCACGGCCAATGACCAAGAAACGTGTGGTGTTTTCTGGATTATCTTCAATGTTACTGTGTAGAATTTCTAACTCATAAATACTTGCAGCAACGTCCGATGCAATCGCAGCCGAATGCCATTCATTACGAATACGACGCGCAGCTTCTGCATTTGAATTGAGCGCAACACGTTCAACACCTGGATAATGTGCATCCAACCATTTACGGCATTGTGCCAAGGTTTGTTGATGCGCATAAATCTGTTTAATACTGTCTTTACGCGTATTTTCAGAAATTAAGAATTGATGATGAATACGTAGTTCCACTTCACCAATCACATTTAATGTCGATGATTTAAAACAGTCTAAAGTATGGTTCACGACCCCTTCAGATGAGTTTTCGACTGGTACTAAACCGTAGTGTGCACTGCCCGCTTCAACTTCACGGAATACTTCATCAATCGTTGGTAAAGGGCGAACCACCGCATCCTGACCGAAATGCTTAAGCACAGCCGAATGTGTAAATGTTCCCACAGGACCCAAAAAAGCAATGCTTTGCGGTGCTTCTAGTGCTAAGCATGCTGACATAATTTCACGGAATAAACGTGCCATTGTTACATCCGACAAAGGCCCTTCATTACGCTCCATGACATTACGCAGAACTTGTGCTTCACGTTCAGGACGGTAAAACATTGGATTCTCTTCAGAGGCAAACTTTGCTTTTGCTACTGCTTCAGCCAAGCGCGCGCGACGATTAATCAATTGTTGAATCTGTTGATCGACAGAATCAATATCTTCGCGAATCTTGGTCAAGTCCAGAGAAGTCGTAGTGTTTTGATCGTCGTTGATCATTGTTATTTCGCCCTTCGAAAACGTGAATGCCGACAGTATATCAAGAGTTCAATGAAATGGTAGGCAATAAAATCTGGTTTCATCCTGATTTCAACGCTATAGCCCGTAATATTTGCCAAAATCTAACTAAAGTTTGAGTTGTAGAATAGATAGAGCATCTGGCTTAGCGAGCTTGAGCATAAGATGGTTTGAGTATATGGTCTAACCCTCCATGAAACATCATTCTTAATACCGCACAACATTGAAAATTGATGAATCACGTTATCTTTATTATTTTTTATTTAAAACATAGCACTAGAAAATTTCATTAAGAATATGACATGATCAAGGCATATTACTTTAGATCACAATTTAACCACAATTTAACCACAATTTAATATGACGTATTTCACAATTTGTCTGTTATTTTAAATTTAAAAATGCTATTCGGAGAATAAAAATGCCAAAAAGAATTGCAGTTTTAGTCACACATGACTTCGAAGATATGGAATATGTCGAACCTGTTGAAGCCTTTCGTGCTGCGAGTCATAGTGTAATCAATATTGAAAATAAAGCAGGCAATATTGTATACGGAAAAAAGCGCCGATATTCTGTCACTATAGATCAAGGCATTGATGATGTTACAGTACACGAATTTGATGCTTTGCTTATTCCTGGTGGCTATTCACCAGATCACTTAAGAGCAGATGAACGCTATGTTGATTTTGTCCGTTGTTTTGCAAATGCACAAAAACCGATTATGAGTATTTGTCATGGTCCACAATTACTGATTAACGCAGGCGTTGTAAAAGGTCGGCGTATGACCACCATGAAATCGGTTGTTGTTGATTTACTTAATGCAGGTGCAGTGTTTTATGACGAAGCCGTGGTGAATGACAATAATTTGTATATTTCTTCACGCTCTCCAGAAGATCTACCCGCCTTTATTCGCGAAAGTTTGACTGTACTCAAGCTTTAAGTCAGAAAAAAGAGCCTTTCGGCTCTTTTATATTGTTAGCGTCCTATCATTCCACGCGCGACAATTTCTTTCATAATTTCGTTCGTTCCACCATAAATCCGCTGAATTCGAGCATCTACAAAGAAACGGGAAATTGGATATTCCGTCATATACCCATAACCACCAAACAATTGTAGTAATTGGTCTGCAACTTTCATTTGCATGTCGGTTGAAAAACTTTTTAGTGCTGCGGCTGTTTCCACATCAAGTTTACCTTGCATATAAAGTTCTACATTTTGATTATAAAAAGCTGCTGTAGCCAGCTCATCAATTTTTGCCTGTGCCAAGACAAAACGCGTATTTTGAAATTGCCCAATCTTTTGTCCAAAAGCCTGACGTTCTTGTACGTATTGCGTGGTCACATCGAGTGCCCCACGAATAGCTCCTAAAGCCGTCGCGGCAATCGCTGTTCTTTCACGTGGCAACTCCTGCATAAGATAGTTAAATCCTTGCCCTGCTTGTCCCAATAACTGATCCTTAGGCACTTTCACATTATCAAAAAATAATTCTGAAGTATCCTGAGAATGTAAACCGATCTTGTCTAAATTGGTTCCTTTCTTAAACCCATCTAAATGGGTATCTAATAAAAGTAAAGACACCCCTTTTGCACGTGCTTGCGGATCTGTTTTAACGGCAAGGACCACGAGGTCCGCATGTTGTCCATTTGAAATAAAGGTTTTAGAACCATTCAGTACATAATGATTTTCTTGCAAAATAGCAGTGGTACGTATTGCCTGCAAATCTGAGCCAGCCCCTGGCTCAGTCATCCCAATCGCCCCCACGACTTCACCCGTTACCATTTTAGGTAACCAATATTGTTTCTGTTGTTCTGTACCAATATGTAAAACATAAGGTGCAGCAATTTCAGAATGACATGAAATCGCTGTAGAAAGTGCACCATATCCTGCACGAGCAGATTCTTCCACCAACATTAAAGAATAATGGGTCGGTACACCATAGCCACCGTATTGCTCAGGTAGATCTACACATAAAAATCCATTTTCACCCAGCTTTTTCCACACTGAGCGCGGCATAATGCCAGCTCGTTCCCATTGCTCATAGTCAGGAGCAATATGCTCTTGCATAAAACGTTTGAAATTGTCTTTAAAAAGTTCCAAATCTGCATCATGTGCTAACATCATTCTTCCTTTGTTGTTGTTTAATTTTTTGCTTTGTAATGCTAGGCAATTTATTGATTACTGTCATGTACATGTTATGTCTTATTTACGACAAAAAGGTCAACTCTATAGGCATAAAAAAAGGAAGCCATAGCTTCCTTTTTTTAATTCAAGATCACATTAAGCATGCGCTTGATTACCTTCATCCATCATTTGCTTGTCTACCTCTTCAGGGTTAGCCAAAGCAAAATCTAGTTTTTCCTTGTCGAGCTGACCGACCCATTTCGCAACCACAATAGTTGCTAACGAGTTACCCACCAAGTTGGTTAAAGCACGAGCTTCAGACATGAAACGGTCAATACCTAAAATCAGTGCTAAACCAGCAACTGGGATATGACCTACCGCAGACAACGTTGCTGCCATTACAATAAAGCCTGAACCCGTTACACCTGCAGCGCCTTTAGAAGAAATCAACAACACCAATAACAAAGTAATTTGATGTGAAATATCTAATTGAGTATTGGTTGCTTGAGCAATAAATACCGCAGCCATGGTCAAGTAAATTGAAGTACCATCTAAGTTAAATGAATAACCTGTTGGAATGACCAACCCTACTACAGATTTTTCACAACCTGCAATTTCAAGTTTCTTCAACATACGTGGCAATACTGATTCTGAAGAAGAAGTCCCTAAAACGATTAATAATTCTTCGCGAATCATACGAATCATTTTTAAGATACTGAAACCACAGATACGGCTAATTGAACCCAATACAATGAAGATAAACAATAGACAGGTAATATAGAAGCAGATAATCAACTGAGCCAATTGCGCTAAGCTGCCAATACCATATTTACCAATAGTAAATGCCATTGCACCAAATGCACCGATAGGCGCAAGCTTCATAATCATATTTACAATATTGAAGAAGACATGCGAAATTTGGTCAATCAGCTTAAGAACTGGCTTACCAGAATCACCTAATTTGTGTAGTGCAAATCCAAATAAAATAGCGAATAACAATACTTGAAGAATTTCACCTTCAGCAAAAGCACCCACCACAGTATGTGGAATGATATTCATTAAGAAATCGACAGTACTTTGAGACTGACCTGATTCTACATATTTAGAAATACCTGACACATCTAAAGAGGCAGGGTCAATGTTCATACCTACACCTGGTTTAGCGATGTTAATCACCAATAAACCAATCAGTAGCGCAATAGTAGAAACGATTTCAAAATAAAGGAGAGCAATACCACCCGTTTTACCCACCGATTTCATACTTTCCATGCCAGCAATACCGCTAACAACTGTACAGAAAATCACTGGGGCGATGATCATTTTAATCAATCGAATAAATGCATCACCTAAAGGTTTCAGTTGTTCACCTAAACCTGGAACATATTGTTCGGCACCATTTACAATCTGGGTTCCACTTGGAGAGAAATGACCAACCAGAATACCTGCAATGATGGCAACAATCACTTGAAAATACAGTGATTTATAGATGGGTTTTTTAGCCATAGCGTTACTTCTAAACATATTTCTAGAACTAGAAACATCCAATATTAGTCTATTCCTAAGAATACACAGCCCTTAAAATTCCTTTTATAATCACTACAAAAGGCTATAGGTATTAAATCAGTCTTAATACCTTCTGATTAAACTAAATAATAATATCCGCGATTCCATCGCAGTTAGACTATTGAAAATGAATATTTTCAATATGATAGAAAAAACAACTCATAAGAAAAACTTAACAGTTTTCCTTATTCGGTTGAATTCTACCGAATTTTTGAACAGTAAATCTACATATATTTTTAAATTTGATTAAATTATATTCATTTTTTATTAGACATTAGTCGCATATCTAAGCCATCATTTTCCTTCCTTTTATATCAAAATCTTTCTATTATCCATTTAAACATTCTCCCTCGAAACACGAAATTACACAGTGATCTAAGCAAATGACAACCAAAAGAAATTTATACAAAGATTTTGAGCATCCTTTTGCCCAATTTGTCCGTATTGTTGGTAAAGGAAAGAATGGTGCAAGATCACTCACTTATGATGAAGCCTATCAAGCATTCAAAATGATTTTGAACGATGAAGTCCTTGATGTGCAATTGGGGGCTTTTTTGATGCTATTACGTGTGAAGGAAGAATCTGTAGACGAATTGGCAGGTTTTGTACAAGCAACGCGTGACACATTAAATTTTAAAGCTCTTGATGTTGATCTGGATTGGTCTTCGTATGCAGGTAAACGTAAGCATTATCCTTGGTTCTTATTAGCTGCATTAACTTTGGCACATCATGGCTATAAAATTGTCATGCATGGTGCATCTGGGCACACCTTAAATCGCGTGTATACCGAACAAGTACTTGAATATTTAGGTTTTCCCATCTGTCAAAATCAAGATGAGGTTGAGCAGCAACTACAACAACGTAATTTTGCCTATTTACCTTTAGAGGTTATTTCGCCCATCCTGAGTGAACTAATCGCATTACGCAATGTCATGGGATTACGCTCGCCAATTCATACCCTAGCGCGACTGATTAATCCGTTTAACGCGAAAGCCACTTTACAAGCCATTTTCCACCCCGCCTATCGTAGCTCTCATCAACAAGCTGCTTTTAAACTTGGTTATCAAAACAGTGCCGTTATTAAAGGTGAAGGTGGTGAATTCGAGCGCAACCCTGATGCCAAGACACTAATTTGTGGCATTAAAGATGGGGAATTGTATGAGTACGAGCTTCCTAAACTGACAGAAAATCGAAGTCCAGTTGAGGAAGAACTTGATTTAGCTCTATTTAAATCTGTCTGGCAAGGTCAACAACACCATGAATATGGTGAAACTGCGGTCATAGAAACCATGGGCATTGCCTTGTATACCATGGGAGTCTGTGAAAGTTACCCTAATGCGATGCTGAAGGCGAAAGAGCTTTGGTTAAATCGCTTCTAAGCATGCCATTCCAATGTAATGACAACAATATAACAATTAACAAAAAGGACTCTATCTGGAGTCCTTTTTCTATCTTAGCTATTTGCAAAACTTTTTGACTTAAACAAAACGAATTGGCTTAAATTCAGGTTCGTTTTTGTGATGATCATCATCGCACTCTTCACCTTCTTCTTTCGTGCCACGGTCAATATAACCGCTACGCTCAGTTTCTGGTAAATGCTTCATTTCCCACGCATACACAGCTTGCATACAAATTTCACGTTGCTCTTTGGTTAATGCAACACCATTTGGCCATTTACCAATTTCAATCGCAGTCTTTAAACGACCAACAATATCTGGATCAAGTACAGCCAGCATTTGTTCAATATTCATTTTTAATCCTGTTGTTGCAATGAATCAAAATCACGATTCCAACCTAGTTTAGTACGACAAGCCATATAAAAGTCATACCCAGGTGGGTGCAAGAGGTTTAATTTAAATGGATGTTTGCGGATATGCAAACTATCTCCTACATTGAGTGAAACACTATGTTGCCCGTCGGCGCTGACCATTGGCAATACACGATTTTCACGAATCAGAATTTTAATTTCACTATGACCACCCACAACAATTGGACGTGATGAGAGTGTATGCGGATGCATCGGGACTAAGGAAATCGCATCCATACTCGGATGCACAATAGGTCCACCACCCGATAACGCATAAGCAGTTGAACCGGTTGGTGTAGAAACAATCAATCCATCACTGTGCTGACGATACACATATTGCCCATCGATGTTTAATTCAAAGTCAATCATGTGTACAGACTTACCCGAATGCAATACAACGTCATTTAGGGCAATTGCATCATGAATCGTTTCACCCTTAGAGCGAACTTCCATTTCCAACAAAAAACGGCGGTCTTGCTGGAACTCACCTTGTAAGACTTGATCAAGCTTATAGATGACTTCAGTTGGTTTAATATCGGTAAGAAACCCTAAACGTCCACGGTTTACACCAATCACAGGCGTATTATATTTCACCAAAGAACGAGCAGCATGTAATAAGGAACCATCACCCCCAACCACAATAACCAAATCTACAACCTCACCCAATAATGCTCGGCTGACTGTCTGTGTATTTTTATAAGGGACAAGCTCGGCAGTTTCTGCATCAAAAACAGGATGTAAACCCAAGCTCATAAGATGATCGTGAATGAGGCTTAAAGTTTCAACAACAGAAGATTTGTCTGGTCGACCAATTAATCCAATATTCCGAAAAGACTTGTGTGAAAGTTGCACCTATGTGATCGCTCCGTTAGGATTCTGGCTTATGATACCATTAACCCGATTGAAATAAAAAACCTTATAAATAGCCTGATTAGCTCAAACATTTATATAGCTTTTCGCTTCTGTGACAGATTTATTATTGCAAATTGGAAAAAAGCTTCGCATGATTAGCAAAATTTATCAGGATCTTATCACTTTTTATGAAGTTTGAACGTGGCATAGGATTATTCGCACTTATTTTCTCCATATTGGTCATTGGTATTTTTCTAGCATTTAGTTTTTACCTGATTCGTCTAGATAATATTGTGAGAGAAAAGTTTGAAGGTAAGCGTTGGGATATTCCTGCGAAGGTTTTTGCTCGTCCGCTAGAAATTTACACCAATGCAGCCATTAGCCAAAAAGACTTCAATCAAGAATTGAAACTTTTAGGTTATAAAAATGCGGATAGTTATGCAAAATCGGGGAGCTATGTTAGCTCGGGTAATACTTTATATGTGCACACCCGTGGCTTTGACTTCGGTGATAGTGTTGAACCTGAACAAGTTTTAAAAGTTAGTTTTGCGAATGATCAAATTAGTGAAGTAAGTGCAACCAAGCCATCTTCAACAGGGATTGCGCGTTTAGAGCCTTTATTGATTGGCGGTATTTATCCGCAGCACAATGAAGATCGGGTTCTGATTAAATTGTCCAATGTGCCAAAACCTTTAATTGAAGCCTTAATTGCAACTGAAGACCGTAACTTCTATAAGCATCATGGTATTTCTGTTCGAGGGACTGCGCGAGCTTTGGTCAGTAATGTGACTGGAGGAAAACGCCAAGGCGGTTCGACACTTACCCAACAGTTGGTTAAAAACTTTTATTTAAGCCCAGAACGTACTTTAAAACGTAAAGTCAACGAAGCCTTGATGGCTCTTTTGGTTGAACTACATTACAACAAAGATGAAATTCTTGAAGCTTATTTAAATGAAGTGAACTTAGGGCAAAACGGCAACTATTCAATTAATGGTTATGGTTTGGCATCACAATTCTACTTCGGTTTACCGTTACGTGAACTCAATATCTCGCAACAAGCCTATTTGGTTGGTTTAGTACAAGGACCCTCTTTATTCAATCCTTGGCGTAACCCAGAAGGTGCTAAAAAGCGTCGCGATATCGTGTTGAATAATATGTTTGTGATGGGATATTTATCACAAGAACAATATGAACGTGAAATTGCTCGCCCATTAAATGTTTTAGCAAAACCAACGTTAGGACCTGCGCGCTTCCCTGATTTTCTAGATATTGTGCGTCGTCAATTACGGACTGAATATCAAGAGTCTGATTTAACCAACCAAGGTTTAAAAATCTTCACCACGCTCGACCCAATTGCCCAAACCAATATCCAGAACGCGTTTAAAGAGTCTGTTGCCCGTTTAAGCAATAACAATCCAAAACGTCTAAAAGATTTGCAAGGTGCGGTATTAGTTTCTCATCCTGAGAATGGTGAACTGGTTGCTGCTGTAGGTTCAACTCAAGATTTTACTGGTTTTAACCGCGCACTCGATGCAAAACGCCAAGTCGGTTCATTACTCAAACCAGTGATTTATCTGAGTGCGATTGAGTCTGGACGTTATAACTGGGCTAGTCCAGTCGAAGACAGCTACATTAGCATTCCAAGTGAAGGGAAATCTTGGACACCGAAAAACTATAGTGGCGGTGAACATGGCGTAGTTCCAATGGTACAAGCTTTGTCTAATTCGTATAACTTGTCTGCAGTTCGTCTCGGACAAGAATTTGGAGTAGCTAGCTTTAGTAATCATTTGAAAAAGTTTGGTGTAACTTCCAACATTCCAACCTACCCTTCGATTTTCTTGGGTGCGGTTGATATGTCTCCGATGGAGGTCATGAGTATTTATGGAAACTTTGCGACAGGCGGTTTCAAATACCCAATTAAATCGATTCGCTCGGTGGTCGATTCTAATGGTCGTGTTTTAGAACGTTATAGCTTAACCGTGCAACAAACCATCGATCCTGCGGCGGCCTATATTGTGAACTATGGCCTACAACAGGTAATGAACTCGGGTACAGGTCGTTCTGCTTACAGCACATTGCCAAGTTCATTAAAACTTGCTGGTAAATCTGGCACCACCAATGATACCCGTGACTCATGGTTTGCAGGGTATTCAGGCAATTATCTCAGTGTGGTTTGGCTAGGCTTAGATGACAATAAAGTCACTGGACTGACGGGTTCTTCAGGTGCTTTACCTGTGTGGACCAATGTCATGAGTCAATTACGTCAAAAACCAGTCAATTTACGTCAAACCGACGATGTGCAATGGCAATGGATCGATAGTGGCTCAGGCAACTTATCGGCTCAGGGTTGTGAAGGTGCATTGTATATACCGTTATTAAGGAGTGCTGTACCACGTCGTGCTACAGCATGCGGCTTTCCTCATTACCAAGTGGAACCAGTTTACACACCTGATACGGAAATGAACCAGAACCAACCAGCACAACCCGATAGTATGGACAACTATATCCGCGAGAGTGAAAGTGACATGCAAAATGACTTGGATCAAAATTCAGGTCGTGTCATTTCGAGCGGAACGTACGCCAACTAAGGAATTGTAATTGTATATGCTGAGACCGATTCTCCTTTCTGCTGCTGTAATGTTGGTTGGTTGCCAAAGCCTACCAAAGCCTGAAAATGCGAAGCCAGAGCTAACAACCGAAAAGCCTAAAGCTGAACAAGCAAAACCTTCTGGTGTGGTGATTACGCCGTATGATCAACCTGAGATTAAACGGCAAAAAATGCAGGTCGTGGTGCCTGAACAAAAATCTCAGCAGAAATTTGAAGATGGACGCTCACTTCCCGCCTTTAAACAATTAATGCAGCAAACACAGCAAGCCTATAAACAAGGACACTGGAATGATGCTGAAGCGGCTGCTTTACGTGCACAGCGTCTAGCACCGCAGTCAGCGGAAACTTTCTTATTTTTGGCTTTGGTTGCCAATCAAAAAAATCAGCCTGCAAATGCGGAAGCTTTAGCTCGTCGTGGCTTAAGCTATGCACAAACCCAAGCTATGAAAAAGCAACTTTGGGGAGCCATAGCCAAAGCAGGGCAAAAGCAAAATAACAGTAAAACCGTACAACAAGCTCAACAGGCATTAAAGTCACTTTAATGCCTGATTGTTCTACACTTTATGAAGAATTTACTACGTTTTTTTTAAAGATATCTGATTCCTGCAATACCGTAAGCATGATGTGATTGCGCTTGTTGTAACAGCTCAACACTCATTCCTCCTAATGCAAATACAGGAATATCGACTTGTTGAGCGTATTCTTGAAAACGAGCCCATCCTAATGGCTCAACATCAGGATGTGTCGCTGTAGCCAAAACAGGACTTAAAATGATCGCATCACAGCCAATATTTTGTGCATGTTTCATAGCCACAATATCATGACAAGCTGCGATGAAACGAAAACCGACAGGTAATTCTCCACGCTTAACTGTCATCAACTGATGTTGTTTGAGATGAATTGCAGCTACGTTCTTCTGCATTGGCAACGTCAATTTTTGCCACGCTTGCACATTGACAATTAAATGACCTGCGTGTTGTTCAGATAATTGTTCTAAATCTTCCAAGTCTGCTGCTGTATGTTCAACACGCCAATACAATAATTGCTGCGGTTTAAGTTGTTCCAAATCATTCAAATGCTCAGAAATTTTAATTTGATTTGGCCAATATAAGCGTTGCAAAATACTAAAATTGGCTTTCGGAAAATTCAGACTCAGTAATTCTGTACGGCCATACCATGTCCATGGTTGCTGAATTTCACTTAATAATGCTTCGGGCACTATGGCATGAAATAAATGTAAATTTACCACGACATCATCATATTCATGACAAATCACATCGAACGCGTGCCAGTCATTCAGCCCTACCCCAACTTCTTCAAAAACTTCACGGCGACAAGCTTCTAAAGGTGTTTCATTCGCTTCAACTTTCCCTCCAGGAAATTCATGCTTATTTCCTTGATGTTGTTCAGCATTGCGCCATCCAACCAAGACTTTATTTTGATGTAGTAATAAGGCAATTGCGACATGAATATTTGGCTTGGACATAACTGGTTCCATCACTTTAAATTGGTGTCAGTGTAAGTAAATTTAGTTTTTTTATAAATTGCTAAAATTCCCGTTGACAGATCTATTCGATAATGATTATCATTTAAATCATTCAAGAATACACCACGGAGCAAACAAAAATGAACGCACCTTTTAGCTTATTTACACGTCATACTGAAGCTGCACATGCACTGCCAATGCTACATTCCAACAATCTTTTTGCGCTTGGACGTGAAATTCGCATCATGCATGCAGGTGAAGAATATCGTCTACGTTTAACTCGCAATAATCGTCTTATTCTCACGAAATAAAAACAAAATAAACTGATAATAATAAACGTGGGAACTAGCAGTATGTCAGCGCGTACTGCTTTTTTATTTACAGGCTAAATAGAACAATATCTCAAATTTCAGGTGTTTCAAATTTTCTAAAGTACAACTCTACTTTTAAACCACCATAAGAAGACACTGAAAAATCAATGCTCGCATGATGCAGTTGCACAATTTTTTTACAGATTGAAAGTCCTAACCCTGAACCCGTCGTTTTACTGCCTAAAGCCCGATAAAAACGCTCACCCAAACGTGAGATCGTGTCGCTGTCTACCCCGTCACCTTCATTTTCAATACATAGATACACCTGTTGCTGCTCGGCTGTTACCTGTATATAAACACGTCCATGAGGTTGGCTATAACGTATGGCATTATCTAGAAGATTACGTAAACAAACCGTCATTAATTCAGGATTTACCTTAACCCAACAGGGTTCCAAATTGGATACGAGTTGGATTTGTTTCTGCTGCTTAAATATTTCCAAATTATTCCAGACCTCCATCACCAGTTGGCTTAAATTAAGCGATGATAATGGTAAATCTACGGTTTCTGTCGGATCTAAACGCGCGAGAAGCAAAAGGTTTTCTAGCACTTGGGTACCACGGCTAACATCTTGCTGAATGAGTTGTAATTCTTGCGTAAATTGGGGCTGATCTTGATATTTTCGTTGGAGCACCTGCAAACGCAACTGAATTGCAGATAGTGGTGAACGTAATTCATGCGAAGCATCTGCGGTAAAGCGCTGCTCTGCTTGTAATGATTGATCTAGGCGTTGTAATAATTGATTTAATTGCAAAATAATGGGCTGAAGCTCATCAATGCTGGGTTCATTCTGCGTAATTGGCATTAAGTCCTGCGCATTTTTGTCCGCTATTTTTTTAGATAGCATTTGCATGACTTTGAACTGACGTGCAATCGCAAAATGTGAAAATAACCACTGTAATAACCACAAGACCATTAACAAAACAGCATATATCGCAAAACTACTCAAGATTTTTTCAAAACGAACTTGCATAGGTTGATAAATCACCACTTGCATCTGAGTATCCTGATCAAAGGATTGATAACTTCGCCACAGCGCATGTTGAAACCAGACATAATCAAAATGCTCATGCTGCATATTTGAAAAATTCACTACAGATGCCAATTCAAATGAATCGGATTGAAGCACGACCGTTTGCTGATGGATCAACTGATATTGTAGATCAAACTCATCACTTAACTGCGTGATATGCGGTCCTTCATTTTGATTGGGTTGAACAAGCAGCAAAGCATCAGCAATTTCATCCATAATTTCGTCTTGCATACTCATACTTTGATATATCGAAATGCCCACCAATAAAACAAAAGCGACTGCGCCTGCTGCAACTGAACTCAGCACAGACGTCTTAACCAGTCTCTTTTGCAATGAAATATGCTTGGCAGCCATTTAAGTATCCTGATTCATTCGATAACCTAACCCACGAACCGTTTTAATCAAATCAGCGCCTATTTTCTTCCGTAATTGATAAATAAATACTTCTATTGCATTACTTTCAATTTCTTCACCCCATGCATACAGTGACTCTTCAAGTTGTTCACGCGTCACAATATGTTCAGGCTTCTGCATTAATTTATATAAAATCTGAAATTCTTTCGCAGTGAGATGAATCACCTGTCCATTTTGCTGAACAACCTTGGCTTGCGGGTCGAGTTGTAAATTGGCAAAAGATAAATACTGACCTACCGATGATTGCTGCAAACGTAATTGAGTACGAACTCGTGCTGATAATTCTTCTAAGCTAAACGGTTTGACCAAATAATCATTGGCTCCTAAATCTAGCCCCTCAACACGGTCATGAATACTGTCTCTTGCTGTAATAAAAATAACAGGAATACCTTGCTGCCGTGTTCTTATTGTTTTAAGAATGTCATCTCCCGTAGCTTGTGGCAAACCACGGTCTAAAAGAATGCAGTCATATTGGTGTTGTTCTATGGCATGAATTGCATAATCTCCACGATCAACCCAATCTACACTATAACCGTCCATTTCTAACCAAGTTTTAATACTCTCGGCTTGAGAGTGATCGTCTTCAGCTAATAATATACGCATCGTGTACTCACATCACATGCTTATCATCAGCATGCCTTGATTGGATTTAAAATGCAAAAGCCACATGTTTTGCATGTGGCCTCAGTTCAATGGATGTCTGATTAAAAAGTTAAAGTATCAACATCAATTTCAACACGTTTGGTTGGAAGATAATCAATATCCACTTCACCTGTTAGTGTAACTGGTGTTTTTGCCGATACAGGTTGACCACGCCATAATTCATGATCAATATCGACCGTAATACTACCTGTATGGTCTTGGAACTGATATTTTTCATCACCCAAAGCTTTAACAACATAGCCTTTTAGTTTTACAGGTGTATCATCTTTTAAAGTTAGTGCCTGCTTAACGGTAATTTGTGTTGGAGCAATTGCCTGTTGATTCACTACTGCTGTATTGGCTAGTGCAAAACCACTCGCTGTACCTACCAAAGCTGTAACTAGCGCTATTTTAGAAATTACTTTCATTACTTCACCCTCAAATATTCATATCTTGATTTGGTTAATGCAATTAAAACAAAATAACATGAGTGGAATCTTAAGATGAGTTCAATACAACATATTTCAACAAAATGAGTAGAACTCATATCTTGTGTTCAAATAGCATCATTCATTTGAATAAGCTGCCTCATGAATATATGCTAATTCAACGGCACAACACGTAACACTTCTTCCAAGGTGGTCATGCCCGCAATCACTTTACGTGCACCTGCAATACGCAAAGGTTCAATCCCTTCTTTTTTTGCCTGTTGACGTAACTCGGTTAAATTGGCATTTGCACCAATGAGTTGCTTGGTGGTTAAACTGAGTGGCATAAATTCGTAAATACCGACACGCCCTTTATAGCCTGTATGACGGCATGCTTCACAACCTACAGCACTATAAACTTTTTCAGGCATTTCCATAAAGTAATCAAAAGTTAAATGTTCCCATTCATTTTCATTAATATGGCTTTCTTTTTTACAATGTGGGCACAGTTTACGCACCAAACGCTGTGCCAACACGCCCAAAATAGTTGCCGCAGTTAAAAATGGCTGTATGCCTAAATCATGTAAACGGGTCAAACTTGATGGTGCGTCATTGGTATGTAGCGTTGAAAGCACTAAATGACCTGTTAATGCTGCCTGAATCGCCATATTGGCTGTGTCGTGGTCACGGATTTCCCCCACCATAATAATATCGGGGTCTTGACGCATAAGTGCACGTACACCATCCGCAAAACCAAGATCAATTGCTGTGTTCACCTGCATTTGGTTAAAACTTGGTTCCAACATTTCAATCGGATCTTCAATAGTACAAACATTCACTTGGTCTGTCGCCAATTGCTTTAGGGAAGAATATAAAGTCGTGGTTTTACCAGAACCTGTTGGTCCTGTAACCAAAATAATGCCGTGACTATGTGAGGTTAAACTTTGCCAATCACTTAACAAGCTACCTTCAAAACCCAACTGTTCAAAGCTACGCACCAAAACCTCTGGGTCAAAAATACGCATCACCAACTTTTCACCAAAAGCCGTCGGCAAGGTGGATAAACGTAGCTCTGTTTCTTGCCCTTTTGGGGTACGTGTTTTTAAACGTCCATCTTGTGGTTTACGCTTTTCCGCAACATTCATACGACCCAAAATCTTAATCCGTGAGATCACGGCTGTCAGCGTATTGGCTGGCATGTTGTAAATCGTATGTAATACCCCATCAATACGAAACCGTACTTTACCCGTATCTTTGCGCGGTTCCATGTGAATATCACTGGCACTTTGCTCAAACGCAAACTGTAAAATCCAATCGACCAATTTTACAATATGCTGATCATTCGCATCAGGATTTTGCGTGTCTCCTAATTGTAATAAGGCTTCCACACCTTTATTTTCACGATCATAAGTACCTGACTTCTGTGAGTTCGATACCGCGCGGCTCACCTGATAATATTCAACCAAATAACGCTGCAACTGATCTGGACTGAGCAGCACCCGTTGAATCTTTTTCGGTAACAAACTGCGCTCTAAATTTCCCACCCATTCGGTTTTATAGGGTTGATCCGTTGCAATTAAAATTTCATCCGCTTTCACTTCTACAGCAAGAATTCTGTTACGCACAGCAAACTCTTGCGACATTACGTTGGTCAGCGCACCCACATCTGCTTTGAGTGGATCAATCACATATAAAGGAAGGCTAGATTTATCTGCTAGCCATTGCATTAAACGATTTAGAGATAAGGTCGCTTGAGGATGAAGCTGATCTTTTAAATTAAAATTTGCAATCCACTGTAATGGATGCCATTTGAGTTGTTCACGTTGACGGTGCGTGGTTTGTACTAATAATTTTTCGCGCTCATCAATGCGTCCATCTTTAAATAGTCGCTCTAAACACCAAGTTGTATCAATTTCAAAATTAAAATTCATTATTCTAAGCCTCAATTTCTAGCGACACTATAACAGACTTTATTTCTCGAATGTTCATCGACTTAAAGGGTTAAAATTACTGATTAACTTATTAATATTTCATATTGAAACTTTTAATCTGAGGAGATATTTCAAAGTTTTTTGTTTAAATTATGGTATAAAGAATAAAATATCCTCTGTTGAGGAAAAGCATAAAAAAGAATCCATTATTCACATAAATATACACTCACAATAACAAGGTTCGAAGTTGCTCATGCCTGATCTTCTCTTTAACCAGACCATACAACAAGCATCTTTTCAAGAGCTGTTGACTATGATGGCAGTGGCTTTGGGCTGCGGCTTGGTGATTGGATTAGAAAGAGAAAGAAGCAAGCAACGTGAAAACCCAAACAGTTTTGCGGGTGTACGCTCTTTTGCCATATGTGCCTTGATGGGTGCACTATGTTTCGCCTTAGGTACAGGCATTGGTATTGTCGGTGCGATAATCGTTGGGGCAATAACAGTATTTTCTCTCCGTAACCAAGAAGACGATCTAGGGGTCACCACTGAACTAGCTTTTGTGATGACCTATTTTATTGGAGCACTTTGTATATGGCATGCACCATTTGCGGCTGGGTTATCGGTCATACTCACCATTATTTTAATGCTCAAACACCCAATTCATGGCTTTGCCAATCAATGGATAACTGAAAATGAGTTTCGAGATGGCTTATTCTTACTTGCACTGATTCTGGTGGCATTGCCATTAACACCCAACACACCACTTTGGGGCACTGTATTAAACCCTCACATTATTCTTAAACTTTTGTCTTTAATTCTTGCTGTTCAAGCACTTGCTCATATTGCAAAACGCCTACTCTCAGCAAAAAATGCACTGATTTTATCTGCATTAGCCTCTGGTTTTGTATCAAGTACTGCCACGATTGCCAGCCTAGGTATGGAGGTTCGTGCAGGGCGTGCTGAAGCAATACCGAATGCAGGTGCTGCCTTATTATCTTGTGTTGCCACGCTCTTACAACTGCTACTCATCGTCGCTGGAATTAATTTAAATTGGTTAAAACTCATTATTCTGCCGGCTCTTGCTGCCATAAGCATTTTAATTTTGTGGGCACTGTGGCTCATGCGTAAGACCAAACCCTCGACGCCAACAGAACATCCTGATGGACGCATGTTTAGCCTAAAAGAAGCCGCCATTATTGCAGCAACACTCACGATTATTCAGGCGGCCGTTTATGGTTTGAGCTTACTCTTAGGCACTGCTGGCTTAATTATAGGGACACTTTTAGCATCTTTATTTGAAATTCATGCAGCAATTGCTGCCATTGTTGTACAAGGTGATCCATCCAACCATACGCTTGTCTATGCCCTCATTTTAGGAATGGCGGCTCACGCAATCGCCAAATCTATTAATGCAAGCCTCACAGGTGGAAGTAAATATGCCCTAGCCTTTGCACCTGCCCAAATTTTACATATGTTGGTTTTTATTTTGATTTTATGGTGGATGATGTCTTAAACGATTTTGTGTATATTATTCGCCATTTACTCTATTCGATTAAAAGCAGGATTTAGACTCACAACATTGGGTAAACCCCTTATTTTATAAAATAGTAATAATGAAAATGCTACACATTAATTATTTTAAATGAGATTTAACTCGCATTTTAAATCAATTCATTTTTGCAATATTGTATGATACAACCAATTATTAATTATGAATCATTTAAAATAATACTTGAATTTATTTCCCTATTTTTGCTGTAAAAGGTTCGTGCAATGAACGACATTGGTTTTAAAAGCTTTCATGATGCAGGACAAGCTGTTCTTAATTTTTTATATCAACGTTTCGGCTTCGGTCTTTGGATGATTACCCGTGTAGAAGGTGACGACTGGATTATATTACAAACAGAAGATCATGCTTATGATGTACATGCGGGACAAGTCTTTAATTGGGCCGATTCATTTTGTTCTCAGATGGTCTTGGGCAATGGTCCAAAAATTGCCCCCCTATCCGATGATATTCCCGCTTATCGCCAAGCGCCGATTGCACAGCAGCTCAAAATTAAAGCCTACATTGGTCAACCGCTAACCAAAGAAGATGGCAGTCTGTTTGGAACTTTATGCGCGATTGATCCAGAACCAAAATCTGAGAGCCTTAAAGAAGAGCAAAGTTTAATTGAGTTACTCGGAGATTTACTCAGTCAAATCTTACAAACCGAATTGAGGGAAATTGAGCAGACCCGTAAAAATGAACGGTTACAGGCTGAAGCGCTACGTGATCCACTCACAGGTCTCTATAACCGTCGGGCTTGGGATCAGTTTATCCTTGCTGAAGAAGAACGATGCCAACTTTATGGACATCCAGCCACGGTATTTATGCTTGATTTAAACGATCTCAAATTTATGAATGATGCACATGGGCATGCCGCAGGCGATGAACTCATTCGTCAAACCGCTACAGTATTAACAGAAAGTTGTCGAAATACAGACATTATTGCGCGTATAGGTGGCGATGAATTTGCCATATTAACCGTAGAAAATGACTTCGAATCGTCTCAGGCACACTTAGAACGAATCATCCAGTGCCTAAACACAAAACAAATTAGCGCTGCAATTGGCTTCGCTCTGCGTGACCCAAGTGAAGGAATTCTCTCTGCCTGTTTACAAGCCGACAAGAACATGTATCAAGATAAACTCAAACGTCATTAGATAAGCTCAATGGAATCTAAAGCAATGACCTCTAAGTTTTGACCCTGAATGACAAAACTTACATCAAGTTGCGCAAATTTCATTTTATAAATTCGCTCACTATCTTCCTGATATGCTGGTCTTGGGTCTAATGACAATACTTGCTCTAATTCGTCAAATCGCGACTGAGTTATCAATTGCTTTGTCAGCAAGCGCTGCTTTTCTAATGTAGCAAATTCTGACCACTGCACATTCATTCGCCTTGGTTCTTGTTGTGCATAACCGCTTTGTACCTCAAATACAGCATCGGAATAATGAATATAGGGTTTAATATCTAGAATAGGAGTTCCATCTAACAAATCACTTCCTGTAAGGTAAACTCTGACAGACTTTCCCTTTTTCTTTACCGCTTGTAACTGTACAACCGATAATCCAATTGGTGCAGGTCGATACATGCTGCGCGTAGCAAACACCCCTATTTTCTTATTTCCTCCCAGACGTGGTGGACGAACTTGTGCACGAAACTGATCTTTTTTATGCTGATTCTTATTGTCATGAAACTGCCAGACTAACCACAGATGACTAAACTCTTCAATCCCCTCAAACGCAGCCAAATCATTATAAGGTGCCTGCATCTCTATGTAAGACTGAACTTGAACCAAATTGGGCTGTCGCGGAATTCCAAATTTTTCCTGATACGGTGAATGCATAATTCCAATAATTGGCAGTTGAATCTCAGACATAATCACTTTTTCTGATAAGTTCAATTAAATATATTCAGTTTATAGAGAATGATTTTAGATTAGAATAGCAAGCTGTTCTAATTTGATAATTTATTGAGACCTTTCATGGCTGCTTTTAACGTCGAAAAGATTACTCACGTACACCACTGGAATGACACACTCTTCAGTTTTAAGACAACGCGTGATACCGCATTACGTTTTAAAAATGGTCAATTTGTGATGATTGGTCTTGAAGTCAATGGTAAGCCACTTATGCGCGCTTATTCTATTGCAAGTGCAAATTATGAAGAAGAACTTGAGTTTTTCTCAATTAAAGTACCAGACGGTCCTTTAACATCTATTTTACAACAAGTAAAAGTTGGCGATGAGATTTTAGTTTCTAAAAAGCCAACAGGGACCTTAGTTCTTGATGACTTAAACCCAGGTAAGAATTTATATCTTCTTTCTTCAGGTACAGGCCTTGCACCATTCTTGTCGACTATTCGTGACCCTGAAACATATGAACGTTTTGAAAAAGTCATTGTTGTTCACGGTACACGCTTCATTTCTGAATTGGCTTATCAAGACCTTATTCTAAATGAGTTACCAAACAACGAGTTTTTCGAAGAACTTGGTATTAAAGACAAGTTAGTGTATTACCCAACTGTTACCCGTGAAGAATATCCAAACCAAGGTCGTGTTACGACAGTCATTGAAACTGGCGAAATTTTTGAAAAAATTGGTTTACCACGTTTCAACCCAGAAACTGACCGTGCAATGCTTTGTGGTAGCCCAGCATTCCTTGATGATGTCGCTGCACTTTTAGATCAACATGGCCTTAAAGAATCACCACGTATGGGTGTTTTAGGCGATTATGTCATTGAACGTGCATTTGTTGAGAAGTAATCTTCTTTTCAAGTTAAAACCGAGGAAACCCCTCGGTTTTTTTTATTTTTCAGTCATTTAATTTTTACAAAAAATGTATAATTTTTAACCCAAAGCGCAAAAATTCGTCATAAAATCCAATAAAATGACTAAAAAGTGTTGTCGAAATCAATAAAAACTCCTATAATTCGATTCAAGAACAGACAGGTCTGTCTAGTTCAGGATGTGACTTTGTTGAGCTGATGTAATTTATAATCAATCCAGAGGGTACTTTATAATAATTATAATAAACGATATAAGAAAGGAGATTCCAAGCTCCTCTAAAACATTAATATTTTAGACAGCTTCTGCTCGGGGCCGACTAAAATATTAATATCAGGGAACTATCAGCGAGGCGTGAATACCATTACGGTATTCACGCTTTTTTATTTAGATGCTTCTTAAGTGACTTAACTTATCCCACCAAATGGAAGTCTATTTAGACTTCCATGAGCTCAAGCTGAATCAACTTATAGACTCGTTTCCAATACTCATCAATCTTGACTAAGCTCTTATCCATTTGAGCTTGTATGGTCATACCATCTAGAATACTGGCCAATAGACCAGCCAGTTGAGAAGACTGCGTTACGCCTAATTTTGCCAAAGCAAAACGCATCCTTTCAGTTAACCATTCTTTATATTCCATAGCGGGTTGCATGGTCGAAGGATATACCTTAGACACTTCCTCAACGGCTTTCTGAAACATACATCCATTAAAGTCATCCATTTGAAACCAAGCGTGATACCAGTAAAAAATGGTTTTAATATGGTCTAAATATTCCTCAGCTGGACACTGAGCTATTGCTGCATCTAAAGATTCTTGTAAATTCATATTTCTACGGTGTAAGCACTCTTCAATGAGTTTCGCCTTGGACGGAAAATATTTGTAGAATGTCATTTTAGCGACACCCGATTCACTAATAATTCGATCAATTCCAATCGAGTTATAGCTATAAGAATTGAAAAGATGAAGCGCAGTACTAATAATGTCGTCTTTTTTGGACATGCTATTTACCTACCAAACTTATCTTTAAGCAGAAGTGGATCAAAATGGAATAAAAAAGGGGCATCTTTTTTAAAAAATGAAACTGATGAGTAATATTATATCATTATTTAAATCTGATGATTAAACTCATACGTAATCTTTCGTATGTGACTATTCTATAATAAGAAATTAATAAAAGTGAAGCACTACTCATAAATCTTTATAGCGTATTTGACTTTTTTTTAATATGATTAAATTTATCAAAATCTGATCTCTCACTCATGAGCACACTTGCTTTTACACAATCAGAAAATGCACGATTAGAAGCTTTAAATTTTATTCGACATTCGGTCGAGCCTTCTTTATGGCATCGGCATGTCGAGCAAGTGAGCAGACTTAAACGATACAGTCTTGAACATCCCTTATTCCAACAAAACATTCTAGACCGTTTACACAATCAAGCTCTTTCACTAGAACAACTCAAGTTAATTCATATCAATTATTTCGCTGCAATTGTAAAAGTCTTTACCGATGCATTAAGTATGCTGATCTATCAAGCGTGCCAATTAGAGCATCATCCCAATATTCATATGCACCAGCGTGTACATGCGAAAGCGTATGCGCGTTATTTGTTGTCGTTAAATCTGATTGATGAATTAGGGTTTAATACCTACCAATTACAACTGAGTTCTCCCAGTAAATCACATTTGGTTTATTTCATGGATTTACTTCACGCTTTAGAAATTGATCCATTTGATGAACAAGAAATATGTAACGAAGCGTATGAACTTAATCAGTTTATTCAGTTACATTTAAACTCATATGAACACCTCCTGCTCATTTTAGCCTGCGCCGAATTACAAGTGATCAAATATAGTGAAGCGTTACGCATCAATTTAGAGAAATATGATTCGCTTTTCACAGAAGGCTATTATGATTGTCACGGTATTGTTGATGATAGCTATAGATTAGCCAATGATGACAATCACGAAGATGATATTTGGTCACTCTTCACCCAAAGCTTTCAAGACAGTCAAAGCCATGAATATCAAACTGTTGTACAAGAATATCTCGATCTTTGGGCAAATTTCTGGAACAAAATGAATCTACTTAGCCAATAATTTTATCATGTCATGTTCACGTCGACTTATGTCTGGTCGATAGCTTTACTGTGAGAATGACTTTCCTTAGAATGATCACAATTACAATAAACTTTCTAAGAAATTCAATGGCTTTTCCTAAACTTCAATTCAAAGATTTTTTGCATTCGCGTCCGAAACCCAAAGGGATTGATGTGCAATGTAAGTTGCAACATTTTGCAATCATTACTTATGCTCTTGATCCTATACGCTTGAATGCTATTATCCCTCCTCGGTTTAAACTCGATACCATTGAATATCAAGGTAAAGAGCAAGCTCTGATGTCGGTTGTGCCATTTATCGATGTAGATTTTAGTTCCGCTGTTTTTCCTTTTCCCAATTTCAGCATGGGGCAAACCAATTACCGCGTCTATGTCATAGACCAGCACACGCAAGAACGCTGCGTTTGGTTTTTAGGAACCACCTTAGATTCATGGACACTGATTGTCCCTCGCCATTTATGGCAACTTCCTTGGCATTCGGCTGTGTTCAATTTCGATTGTCATCAGGATGAACATGGCAACTACAGTCACTATAAGATGCAAACCCAGTCGGCATGGGCAAATGCTGAATTACAACTTACACAATCTAAAAATGACCAATGGAATTATACGGGCTTCCCAGACCTAGAAAGTCATTTGGTTTATCTCACCCATCCCCTCGCAGGTTTTTATCATCGTCGTGATGGTCAATTAGGAACTTATCGCGTTTGGCATGACCGTCTACGGTTAAAGCCAGCTCAATTGCTTCATGCAAAATTTGACTTGCTTGATCGACTGAATTTGGTTTCATTTGAAGATCAACTTAATCCCTATAGTGCTCTGATAGAACCAATCAATGAATTTACGATTTACCTGCCGCCGCAAATCGTTCGATGAATAAAAAGAGAGCATAGTGCTCTCTTTACTCATTAACATTCTTCTAAGTTACTCACAGTTTTACTACTATTACGCTCTGCCAATGCCTGTTTAATGACACGATAACCGCCTGTTAAACCAAGAATTGACATAATTAAAGCCACAATTAAATCAGGAATTAAGCTGCCTGTGCCAAACACCCCTATTGCAGCAAAAATTACGGCAACATTACCAATTGCATCATTACGGCTACACAGCCAAACCGATTGCATATTGGCATCACCATCACGAAAAGCATATAAAATAAAAGCTGAAATCACGTTCGCAATTAAAGCCAAAATACCAATCATCCCCATCGTAATCGCTTCGGGTGGAATACCTTGAACATAGCTATAAGCTGTTTTTGTGATGACGATTAGACCAAAACTCGCCATCGTCAAACCTTTCAGTAACGCAACAGTGGCACGCCAATATAAACTTGCACCCAACACCGCCAGTGAAATAGCGTAATTGACTGCATCACCAAAAAAATCGAGTGAATCTGCCCAGAGTGCTGAAGAGTGCGCATAAGCGCCACCAATCAGTTCAACAAAAAACATCGTCAGGTTAATAATCAGTGCAATCCATAAAGCTGTTCTAAATTTACTATGGGGTTTAACTGGTGCGGGTTCATGACTACAGCTACAAGCCATTTCCATACTCCTTGATCTATATTATGCTTATTTAAAACTATGGACTCGCTCTAAGGTCAAGCTATGCAGCATTATTTAATCCACCAACTCGCAAAAAAAGCACAATTACCTATTGATACAGTGCGCTTTTATGAAAAAAAGCATCTGATTATTCCTAGCTACCGTGCCGAAAATAATTATAAATATTATGATGAAGCAACCTTAAAAAGGCTGCAATTTATCAAACAGTGTCGTGGCTTGGATATGTCTCTTGCCGAAATTCAACAATTGATTGATCTCATTAAACAACCCCAACAAGGCTGCCAAGTTGTTGATCAAATGATCGAACAGCATATTTTACAAGTGGAAAAAAACATTGCCGAATTGATCTCATTTCAAAGCCAGTTACAGGAACTACGTCAATCCTGTTCCAGCAATACCACCATTGATCACTGTCAAATTTTGAAAAATCTAGGTTTATCAGAATAAAACCGACTAATTTACTGGGTTGAATCCTTTTTTTATATCCATACAATAAAGTCATATTATTTGTATGCCTTTATTTTGTCATGAGCATTCACCACGTTACTGAACTTCTCTCTCCTGCTGGCTCTTTAAAAAATATGCGCTACGCATTTGCTTATGGAGCCGATGCGGTCTATGCAGGACAACCTCGCTATAGCTTACGTGTTCGTAATAATGAGTTTGATCATGACAACCTCGCCATCGGGATTCAAGAAGCACATAATTTAGGTAAAAAATTTTATGTTGTGGTGAATATTCAACCGCACAACAGTAAACTCAAAAACTTCATTCGTGATTTAGCGCCAGTCATTGCCATGCAGCCTGATGCCTTGATTATGTCGGACCCTGGCTTAATTATGATGGTACGCGAGCAATTTCCAGACATTCCTGTGCATCTTTCAGTACAAGCAAATGCTGTGAACTGGGCAACCGTGAAATTCTGGAAAAATATGGGGCTGACTCGCGTGATTTTGTCACGTGAATTGTCCCTAGAAGAAATTGAAGAAATCAAAAACCATGTGCCAGACATGGAAATTGAAGTATTTGTGCATGGTGCTTTGTGCATGGCCTATTCTGGACGTTGTCTCCTTTCAGGCTATATGAATAAACGTGATGCTAACCAAGGTGCTTGTACCAATGCTTGCCGTTGGGATTACAAACTGCACCAAGCTCAAGAAGACGAAACAGGTGATGTGATTCCTGTGCATCAAGTACAAGAAAATCCGTGTTGCAATAGTGATCTAGATGAACAACATGCAGTAGCACAAAATCAATGTACAGAACCTGTTTTACTACAACGTAATGAAGAAGATATGTTTGCCGCAGAAGAAGATGAACACGGCACATATTTCATGAACTCTAAAGACTTACGAGCAGTACAACATGTTGAGCGTTTGACCCAAATGGGTATTCATTCCCTCAAAATTGAAGGTCGTACCAAATCTTATTTCTACTGCGCACGCACCGCACAAATTTATCGTAAAGCCATTGATGATGCACTGGCAGGTAAACCTTTCGATCCTTCACTGATGTTACAACTGGAAGGCTTAGCAAACCGTGGTTATACCGAGGGTTTTTTACGTCGCCATGTGCATAGCGAATACCAAAATTATGAAACAGGTTCTTCACGTTTTGACCATCAACAGTTCTGTGGTGAAGTGTTAGAACGTCACGGGGACTATATTAAAATTGATGTGAAGAACCGCTTTGTGGTCGGTGACTCATTGGAACTCATGACCCCGCAAGGCAATATTCAGTTTGTACTGAGCGAAATTTTGGATAAAAAAGGCAATTCTATTCCAGATGCCAAAGGCTCAGGTCATATTGTCGATATTCCGATTCCTGCCGATATCGATATGAAATATGCCCTGCTGATTCGCAACCTGCCAAACTCAGAAATCGATATTTCATCTTCGTCATTGGCTTACGTAGCAGGTTAAGTCATGGCTTTGAGAATTACGGATGCTTGTATCAATTGTGATATGTGCTTACCAGAATGTCCGAATGAGGCGATTTTTGAAGGACAAAAAGTTTATGAGATTGATGTAGCACGCTGTACAGAATGTGTTGGTTTTTATGAACATCAAACCTGTATGGCAGTCTGCCCAATCGATTGCATTGAAATTCACCCTGAACACATTGAAAGCAAAGCAGCATTGGAGGAGAAATTTAAAGCGCTAAAGATTATTTAAAACAATACGGTTTTAACCAAATCTTGGGGGAAACAATAAATAATAAAAAAAGGAACATCGGTGTTAGCGTCCTCAGTTCCTATAAAAAGTAAAAAGTTTAATAGCAAGCCAACATAACTCAGTGTATGTTGGCTCTTTTTTATTACTGACCTGAACGGATCATGTAATCAAAAGCAGATAGAGACGCTTTTGCACCCTCACCCGTCGCAATAATAATTTGCTTGTATGGAACAGTCGTACAATCACCCGCAGCAAATACACCTTTCACATTGGTTTCATTGCGTTCGTTAATTACAATTTCACCACGTGGAGTAAGTTCAACTGCGCTTTCTTTTAGGAAGTCCGTATTTGGCAATAAACCAATTTGTACGAAAATCCCAGATAACTCAACAGTGTGTTCAACATCGGTTGCACGGTCTTTATATTTCAAACCTGTCACTTGAGCACCATCACCAACCACTTCAGTAGATAATGCATTCATGATCACAGTGGCATTTGGCAAGCTATTTAACTTGTCTTGCAATACTTGGTCAGCACGCAGTTTAGTATCAAACTCAACCAAAGTCACGTGTTCGACAATACCTGCCAAGTCAATTGCTGCTTCTACACCAGAGTTACCGCCACCAATCACAGCCACACGTTTACCTTTGAACAATGGACCATCACAGTGTGGGCAATATGCAACACCACGGGTACGGTATTCCGCTTCGCCTGGCACATTCATTTCTCTCCAACGCGCACCAGTTGAAAGAATCACTGTTTTCGATTCAAGTTTTGCGCCATTTTCAAGTTCAACTTCAACCAAACCATTCGCTGTTTGATCTGCGCCAGTAATTTTATTCACACGTTGCAAATTCATAATGTCTACACCGTATTCACGAACGTGTGCTTCCATATCCTGTGCGAATTTCGGACCAACCGTTTTCTGTACAGTAGTAAAGTTTTCAATATCCATGGTATCCATCACCTGACCACCAAAGCGTTCAGCCACAATACCTGTTTTAATCCCTTTACGTGCCGCATAAATTGCCGCTGTACCACCCGCAGGTCCACCTCCGATTACCAAGACATCAAAAGCATCTTTAGCATTTAACTTGGCTGCTTCTTTCTCAGCAGAGTTAGTATCTAGTTTGGCAATGATTTCTTCCAATGTCATACGACCTTGACCGATATGCTGGTCATCTTGGAAAACCATTGGTACAGCCATAATTTTGCGTTGTTCAACTTCGTCTTGGAAGAATGCACCATCAATCATGGTTGCAGTTGAACCTGGATTATAGATGGCAATCAGGTTCAAAGCTTGCACGACATCTGGACAGTTGTGGCAGCTTAAAGATACAAACACATCAAAGTTCGATTGAATATTTAAACCTTTAACCTGATTTAACACCTCTTCAGAAACTTTTGGTGCGTAACCTGATACTTGTAACAATGCAAGAATGAGTGAGGTAAACTCGTGTCCCATTGGCAAGCCCGCGAAGTGTACACGAGGTTGCTCTCCTGCTTTGGCAATTGCAAAGCTTGGACGACGTGAATGTTCACCATCAAAGCGTGCTGTCACTTGGTCTGATAACAGCGCAATTTCAGTCACCAACTCTTTAATTTTTTCAGATTTTTCTGAAGCATCTAAAGACGCGATAATTTCAATTGGGCTTTCAAGACGTTCTAAAAGTGTTTTTAATTGCGCAGAAGTATTTTGATCTAACATTGCTAACGACTCCAGTGGAGAGATAATTAAGTTGACGAAGACATCATAGTAAAAAACATAAAATTGGTAAAACAGTTTGTATTTATAAATACAATCGAATTATTAGATAACAGTTCAAAATCTTACATAACATGAATGACTTACCCAGTATTTTTTAAATTTTGCTCAATTCTACGTGTTCTTGCAGAAAAGTACCGTGATAATAAGTAAAGCATTAAGCTTAAAATAGAACTTACAATAAATGATGAAATAATAATAATTTGCAAAACATTTTCCCACTTTTGAGCCTGTTCAATTTTTGGAGAAATAGATTTTGCTAAAGGCGTTATAGCCTTACCATAAAGCTGTTGCTGCATCGACCATAATTGTGAAGCACTAAAACCATATTGAATAAAATTAGGGTCGTTTTTCTCGGCATCGACCAAAGTCAACACATAAGGAATCGCAGCATTTTCATCAGCAGGCGAATGTAATAAGGCAATTTGCGCCAGTACGTAAGCTTTGACAGGCGGTGCTAATTGGGTGTGATCTAAATATTGTGCCAATTCACTTTCATGCAAACTGTTTTTATACTCTATTGCAGTTGCATAAGGATCCTCTGCTTCATCATTCCAGTCATATTGAACATAAGTTAGAGTTGACCAAATACATATAAATGCGATGATCCAGCCTACAAATTTTAAGACAAAAGACTGAAAACGAATCGCAAAGAAGCGAAGTTTCTTAAGAAAATGAATAACAAAAAAAGCACCAATAAAAGCACTGGTTATTTTTAAGAACAACCAACCAAACCAAGACAATAAATTAAAAAAGTAATTTGGTGCTTGCCCAAACTGCATCAAAGTACGATCTGCCGATACAGGAATATGCAGTTGTTTAACCTCAAGGCTAATACCAAACCAACTGTAAAGTATCTCCTGTTGTAGAAAATAACTGATCAAAGCCACAAGTGCCAAACTGGTTGTGAATATACACCACCCCATCAGATGTGTTTGCCGACGCTTTAAAATCTGCACACCTTGCTGAATATTGGCGGTATTGACTGCATATTCATCTTCTAACTTGGACAAGTGACCTCCTACAACAGACTAAAAGGATTTAGCGTTGATTTGACTCTAATACCAACTGACTCAAATTACTTTGTAAATTACGTAACCGCTGTGCTGCTTCTTCTCGCTTCTGCATCCCTTCTTTTTGTACTTGAAGTACGTCATTCACCGTTTGGATTAAGGTATTTTGGACATGCTCAAGGGTGTCGATATCAATCACAGAACGCTGATTGGCACGCGCAGTATCGACTGAATTTTGATGGAGTAAATCGGCATTACGGCGCAGCAAGTCATTGGTCGCATCATCAATGGTATTTGCCAACTGCACACTATTCTTTTGCTCTTGCAAGGAAATAGCCAAACTAATTTGGTTTTTCCATGCGGGTAATGTAATGTTTTTGATGGCATAAAACTTATCCACCAACATTAAATTATTGGACTGGATAATTCGAATCATTGGTAAAGTCTGCATTGCAGATTGCTGTAATACCTGCAAATCACTGACGCGTTTCTCCAGATTATTCCATAGATGATTCAAATCATAAATTTTCTGGGTAATGGTCTGATCTTGTTCTTGTGAAGTGAGTTGAGCAATTTGCTGCTGAACTTCATGCTGCTTAATCTTGCCCGCAGCCACATAAACGCCTAATTGCTTATATTCATCTTGTACCGAGTCAAACATGTATTCGAGTGTTTTAACTCGGTCTTTTAAACCAGATTGTGAGGCTTCAATTTCTTTAACCAAAGCATCAATTTGCTCCTTGGTGGTATTAAAGTGCTGATCAAAACTTTGCTTCGCACCTTTGAATTTACTTAAAATACTGCCCAAAAAGCCTAAATTTTTAGACTGATTCAGAATACTGCTGCTATTTAATTGCTGTGCCACTTGTACAACTTGATTCAACTTTTGTCCCGTAGCATCTAAATCTTTGTTTTGCACCAAATTCAGCAATTCATCTGTATACGTCGACGTTTGAGTCGCGATGTGCTTACCGTATTCAGCAACACTCTGATGACTCATATCTTCCAATTCCTTGGTTGCAGTCATCACCTCAGCCAAATCTGAAGGCTGCAAACCTAGCTCTTTTAAATTAAGTTGCTGAAACTGTTGTTCCGCCATTTCTGGTGTCATGGCAACAGTTAAATGATTTTGCTCAGAATTGGTCATAATTCACCTAATTTTATGAAGAGTTGCCCGAAGGTTTCTCTAATGATTTTCTTAAAGTTTTAATCAGTTTTTCACGGCTATTATCTAGCTTTAATAGCTCGGAAGTCGAGTCTGTCTGTTGACTTTGTTTGACATGATATTGCCAAGCGGGAATTAACACCTGTTGCGCTTCAGTAAAACGGTCAAGTAAACCTAAAGACAGTTGCTGAGAAAGCTGTATTTGCTGCATGGCAATATCATTACTGGCCTGTACAGTTTGCAAGCTATGAATTTTCTTGGATAAGCGATCAGAAAATTGATCTAAGGGATGCTGCTTACGTAGCATTTTCGGATACTCATGTACAAACTCTTGTGCCGCAACCACATAATTTGCCATTCTTAACCGTAAGCCCAGTAATTGCTGAAATCTTGATTGTGACTTTTGTATTTCTAAGCGTAATTTTTGACTTAAATGCTGGCAACGGTCCAACAACATATCAAGATTTTTATAGTAATCGATTTGTCCTGAACCATGCTCAATGTCTATACCAAGCCACTTTTGCAAAGCATTAAATCTGCGTTTTTTTAGGTATTTATTCGATTGAGATAAGGCTTGAATAAGCTCTTCAATACTTTGCCTGAACTGTTGTGTGAGCAATGGATCAATGCCCTGCAACAACACAGCCTGAGCTTGAACAATCTGTTCAGCGTAATTCACCAATAATGCCGGATTATCAAAAATCAGCACCAATTCATTCCGTTGAATAGCTAAAATGTCCTGTCGATTGACCTCTATTTCAGATAAAGGAATCAGTTCAGTAACTTGCATTGCAATTTAGATCATGACCAGTACATCTCTGTTTTAACATAGCCATTAAAATTATCAACTCTGTATTTTTTATATCAAGGTAAAGCAGCCAATTGTCAGGATCTAAAATAAACAATAAATAAATTACAATCAGTTAAAAAAAGCCATTCTCCGAAAATAACAACAAGCTAAACTTATATATTTATCAAACTGGGTAACTTTTTATTCGCCAAGAGAATAATTCAATAACTCCACAATCTTTCTCCATAATTTTAGTTTAATCTTACGCAACATTACATTTGGAAACATAAAGTTATGGATGCGTTACAGCCTTCTTGGAAGTTTAGTGCACTTACTTTCGCTCTTTTGGGTGTCTCAATTACAGGCTGGGCTGCCGATAACGCACAAGTCGCTACAGCAGAAACTGTACAAGTTCTAAAGACATTAAAGCTCCAAGCAGACTCCTCAGCAAATAAGAATAACGATATTAGTGCCATTGCCAAAACCATTATCAATCGTGAAGAAATGCTGAAATATGGCGATCAATCTGTCAGTGATGCTTTAAGACGCGCAGCAGGTTTTCAAATGCCATCTGCTACTGGCCCGCGTGGTCCAGGCGGTGCATCAGGTATGCGCTTCCGTGGCGGCGGTGCGCCTATTTTCATGATCAATGGTGAACCTATACAAGGCGGGCCTCGTGGGGGTATGTCTATTATTGACACCCTAACGCCAGACATGATTGAGCGTATTGAAATTACCAAGCAACCAAGCGTTACACAAGCCTCGGTCGCTGCCTCTGCCATCATTAATATTATTTTAAAAGAACCATTACAAAATTCGCGTCTTGGTGGAACAGCTCGAATGAGCTATGGATTTAACCACTCTGGAGCCTCAGAAGAAGAGCGCAAGAATGTCACTTTACAGATGGATGGGCGTGATAGCCCTTGGTTATATAGCTTATCTGCCAATCAAAATTGGGATGACAGCACTTCAGTAACGGAAACTCAAACAGCAAACCAAACTCGTGTACAAAAAAATATCACTGAACGTAAAGGATCGATGATCAGTCCACGTCTTGAGTATGAAATTGATGACGAAAAGAAAGTCGTGGCAGAGCTATTTTACCGCAATTATGAACGAGATGGATCACGTTCGGACCAAGTTCAACAGGACAAAAATGACAGTATGCGCCTAAATACGCGCTTCGAACGTCAAGTGAATAAGAACTCGGACAAAGTCCGTCTGTCTTATGAAAAACAAAATGAAACTGAACTTACTCGCTCTTCACTTTCTTCGCTGTATATAGATCAGCAGATTAAAGAACTAGGTTTAGCATATGACGGTGTCCGCCAATTTGATGAACATCGTCAAATTAAGTTTGGCTTAGATACACGTTCAAGCAGCTTAGAAAGCAATACAGCCGATACATTAGATGAACAGCGTTATGCTCTGTATAGCGAAGGCAGTTGGCGTTTTACCGATCAACAAACTTTGACCGTTGGTTTACGTCAAGAATGGATACATCGTACAGGTTTAGTCGATTATGACGACCAAAACCTTAGCCCAGTGGTTGCACATCGTTATGATTTTGATGATCATTGGTCACTTCAAACCAATATCAGTCAAGCATTTCGTAGTCCGAAAGCGGATGATTTATTACCCGCAGTATCTATTTCTACAGACAGTGATGCAGGCAGCTTAAATAACCCTGACCGTGGCGGCAATCCATTTCTACGCCCAGAAAAAATCACAGCATATGAGTCCACTTTAGGCTTTAATACCCCTGCGGGTGGTGTTAATGTAACGGGCTTCTATCGTCAAATTGATGACTATATTGAGTCCGTCATTGAACAAGAAAATGGACGATATGTTAAACGTCCACAGAACCAAGATCATGCAACCACCTATGGTGTCGAGCTCTCTGGACGTTATGCACTAAAACAAACTGCTCAAGGGCATTCGTGGATGCTTAACGGTCAACTCTCAACTATTCGCGCCAAAGTCGAAGATGATATGACGCATCAAGATCGTTTAGTCAGTGATGTTGCACCTTATTCAGCCAGTATGGGGCTTTCTTATAACTATCAGCCATGGCAACTTTCGACCAGTGCCAATCTCAGCTATACCCCAGAGTTTACCCGCGCTTTAGAAAATCAACCTTATAATCGTACCAGTAACGAACGAGTCAATCTGGACATCAGTGCAACTAAACGCTTTAAAAAGGGTTGGGCGACTACATTAAGCGCGCGTAACCTGCTCAGTACTGACTACAAAGAACGTCTGAATTATCAATCTGATGGCAGTCTGTATGAAGCACGTACAAGTCAAGCCATTCCTAGTGTATTGTTCAGCGTAGAAAAGAAATTTTAAATAATTCATTATGTGAATCTAAAAACCATCAAGTGACTAAAACGGCTTGATGGTTTTTCATTCTTAAACTTATTTCATTTATTTAAAACACAATTGCTTGTTTCTATTTTAATTCGACATAAAAAACATCCTCTCATTATTCAAGCCAATAACCCTAAATATGAAAGGATGTTTTCGAATTTATAAAGCTAAGCTAAAAATGCAGGCTTTTAGGCTACAACATTAAGCGACGTGCTTTTGAACCAAAATTGATCCTACAGAATAGCCCGCACCAAATGAACATAGCACGCCATATTCACCATCGTTCACTTCGTGAGCTGAACGATGTAATGCAATAATCACACCCGCAGAAGAAGTATTGGCGAACTCATCTAGAATAATTGGAACTAAACTTGGATCCGCTTCAGCCGCTTCTTTACCTACAACTAATTTCAGAATCAGTTCATTCATATTCTGATTGGCTTGATGTAACCAGAAACGTTTCACCTGCTCAGGTTTAATCTGATTCTTCTCTAGCTGATTTGAAATCATTTTCGCCACAAGTGGACAAACTTCTTTAAATACTTTACGACCATCTTGACGGAATTGCTTATCATCACGTGAAGTGAGTTCAGAGCCGTTCAAGAAGCCAAAGTTATTACGAATGTTATTCGAAAATTGCGTAAACAAATCTGTATCTAAAATTTCAAAGCCTGTTTTCGTCTCTGTATTTTCAACAATTGAAGCTGTTGCAACATCACCAAAAATAAAGTGACAATCACGTGAACGGAAATCGGTATGACCCGAAGTTAACTCAACATTCACTAACAATACACGACGTGCGCCAGACTTAATGGCATCATAAGCTTGTTTCAAACCAAACGTCGCTGCTGAACACGCCACATTCATATCATAGGCATAACCTTGAATACCCAGTGCCGTCTGAATTTCAATGGCAACGGCTGGATAAGCACGTTGTAAATTTGAACATGCTAAAATCACCACATCGATGTCTTCTGCAGTGACACCTGCATTTTCCATCGCTTGCTTTGCAGCAATCACACCCCACTCTGCTTGAAGAGATAACTCATCATCACTACGTTCTTCTAAACGTGGACGTAAACGGGTTGGATCAAGTACACCTGTTTTTTCAACCACATAACGACGTTTTACACCAGATGCCTTTTCAATAAATTCGGCACTAGAACCACGGCGTGCTTCTAACTCGCCTGCTGCAATTTGTTCAGCATGGTCTTGGTTATACTGTTCCACATAAGCATTTAGACTTTCGACTAGCTCTTCATTGGTAATGACGTGTTCCGGGTGGAACAAGCCTGTACCTGTAATACGGATGCCCATGTAAAACTCCTTCTCTGAATTCGCTCAATTTTAACCGATACTAAGACGTTCCCATAGCTTTTGTAGCCGTGTCGCAGAAATAGGCATCTTGGTTTTCATCGGTTGAGAAAACAGCGAAATACGCAACTCTTCGATCATGAAATACAATTCTTTCAAACGAACGTCATTTTTAAATTGAAATAATTTATCCATCCACGGATCAATCTGCCCAATGGCAGTAACATCTCGCTGTAGATTATTGGGCAAACGCTCCAAACGCAATAGCAAAGCGGCTAAATAACGTGGATACTCAGTCCACACATCGACGGGTTTGCTATAGACAAAATTCGCCAACTGCATTAAGTCTAGCTGATCTTCAATATCATCCATACTACGGCCAAAAATATCAGCATCTAGCATTAATAATTTCTGACGTATGCTCTGCCACTGAATAAAAATATCACTCATAATTTTTAACGCGTGTTGACCCTGCGTTAAAAAGTTTTGCTTAACCGTTAAGAGTAATTGCTGAAATTCAGCTTGATTAATTGGCAGCTCCGTAATGGACAATTGCAGCGTTGCATAGACCAGCATCTGTTCCAACTGTGCTTTGTCTCCCAATGGCGAATATGCTAATGCCATCGGCTTGGAAATTTGCTTTTTCAATTGACGAGCCAAATCCCCCAATTGCAAATGTATCAGACGAATAATCCCTTCTCGATGCTGCTTAATCGCTTCACTCTGATCATTGAAGGTCTGAATCACAATGCCCGAATCATCTTTAACATCTAACTTTGCAAAAACTTTAACAGGAACCAGTGCTTGATATTGTTTAACCACAACACCTGTAACCTTGTGCGAAGCTTCAAATACAAAATCTTCAGGGAAACTTTGGAACTGTCCTTTGGTTTGCTTGACAGGGCTATGGGTTTCTGTACGGCAACGCGCTTTTAATTCAGCTAAATTACGCCCTTTTTCAATCACACGTCCTTTTTCATCAATCACTTTAATGAAAGGCAGCAAATATTGATCAATTTTTTCAAAAGAAAAATCTTTTTCGGTAATCTGTTCGCCACGGAGTTGAAATGCCAAAAAGCTAAATAAATGCTCACGTAGATGTACCGCATCTATACGCTGCATGATTTTTTTCGCAGTATCTGGTATTGGAACCAGATTACGGCGTTTATCTTTTGGCAACGCTTTTAATAAGGCTTCAATTAAGTCCTGTCGCCAACCTGGAATTCCCCAAGACCAAATGTTTTCATCTACTTGTGGTAAAGCCTGCACAGGTATTTTAACCGTAGCCCCATCTTCATCATGGCTTGGGTCAAAACGATAACTCGCGGCTAAACGCAACTCACCATTATGCAAATAATCTGGGAACTGTTGTGTCGTTGGACGATCATTCAGCCATAGCGCATCGTCTTCTACATACAAGAAGCGTGGCTGTGTTGGCTCAATGGTTGCACGCCAATCTTCAAAACTACGACGGCTGGCAATTTCAACAGGTACTTTTGCCGCATAGAACTGATAAATCGTTTCTTCATCTACGACCAAATCACGTCGACGCAATTTGTCTTCGACCCGCTCTACCTCTTCCAATTTTAATAAATTATGTTTTAAAAATGGCGGAAGTATGCCCAGATTACCTGTCGTCAAAGCATCTCTAAGAAAAATTTCATGGGCAGCGAGATGATCAACTTTTTCATAATTGATCATTCGTTTTGGCTCAATAATCAAACCAAACAATGAAATCTGCGCATAGGCATTCACGATACCTGCTTTTTTCGACCAGTGCGGTTCAAAATAATGGTATTTCAGCAAATCACGTGCAGCCAAGAGAATCCACTCAGGTTCAATCCTTGCCAGCGTACGCAAATAAACCTGCGAGGTCTCCACCATTTCAAACGCCATAATCCACGGCGTATTGCTCTTGTGTAAGGTTGAAGCAGGAAATACGCGTGCTTTCTGTTGACGAACTGCCATAAAAACGTTGCGCTCATCTGTTTTATTAGCAATAAACGACAATAAACCTGTCAATAAAGCACGATGCAGGTTTTCATAACTGGCTTTTTTATCATTAAAGGAAAGATTAAGACCTTTCGCCAAATCCAGTAATTGCTCATGAGTTTTTTTCCACTCACGTAAACGCAACCAACTCAAAAAATGCTGACGAGCAAAAGTACGACGCTTGTTCTCACTCATTGACTCGACAGGATCATGAATCGCTTCCCACAACTTTAAATAAAACAGGAAGTCAGAGTCCGCTTCACGAAATAATGCATGCTTTTGATCTGCCTGCATTTGCTTATCCGCAGGGCGCTCACGTGGATCTTGTACCGCCAAAGCCGCCACAATAATCAACACTTCATTTAAAACGCCAAAATGTGCTCCGCCCAAAATCATACGGGCTAAACGAGGATCAATTGGCATTTTTGCCATTTGTTGACCAATTTTGGTGAGAGAGTCTCCCCCAGCGCCTTTTTTAGAAAGAGCGGCTTTTTCAGGTCCTTCTTGATCAACCGAGGTTTTAGGCGCATTTTTTTCAGTCATTGCACCCAATTCAACCAAGAGCTTACGACCGTCATTCACAAGCCTGTGATCTGGCGGTTCAATAAAATCAAAGGCTTCGAGTGAACCTAAACCCAGACTTTGCATTTGCAAAATCACCGAAGCCAAGTTGGTGCGTTTAATTTCGGGTTCAGTAAATTCAGGACGGCTTAAAAAGTCTTCTTCACTATATAAACGAATACAGACCCCAGGTGCGATACGTCCACAACGCCCTTTACGCTGATTGGCTGCCGCCTGTGAAATTGCTTCAATAGGTAAACGCTGCACACGAGAGCGATAGTTATAACGTGAAATACGGGCAAAACCACTATCAATCACATAGCGAATATTCGGGACAGTCAAAGCTGTTTCGGCTACGTTGGTCGCAATAATAATACGTCGACCACCACCTGAAGAATTAAAAATCTTTTGTTGATCTGCCAAAGCCAAACGCGCATAGAGCGGTAAAATTTCGGTATGGCGTGGGCCATGCTTCTGTAAAGTTTCTTGTAATTCTCGAATTTCCTGCTCTGTACTGACAAAAATCAGAATATCAGCATGCTCAGGATGACCTTTTTCCTGCGCATCTTGAAAACATTCTTCTACCGCTTGTACTACAGCACGTGGCAGATTCTCTTCAAAATCATCAAATTCATCATCATCACTGCCGCCAATGCTCAACTCGGAAATTGGACGATAACGCACTTCGACTGGAAAGCTACGCCCTTCGACTTCAAAAATTGGCGCGCCATGAAAATATTGACTAAAACGTTGCACATCTAAGGTTGCAGAAGTCACAATCACTTTTAAATCAGGGCGTTTTGGCAATAATTGCTTTAAATAACCCATGATAAAGTCAATATTGAGTGAACGTTCATGCGCTTCATCAATAATGATCGTGTCGTACTTACTTAAATAACGGTCATTGGACAGCTCTGCCAGCAAAATACCATCCGTCATCAGGCGTACAATTGAGTCTTGTGAACCTTGTTCGTTAAAACGAACCTTGAAGCTGATCGATTCACCCAGCTTTTCACCAACTTCTTCGGCAATACGCTGTGACACACTTCGCGCTGCCAAACGTCGTGGTTGGGTATGACCAATCATGCCAGTTAAACCACGCCCTGCCAGCATGGCAATTTGCGGTAACTGTGTGGTTTTACCCGAACCCGTTTCCCCCGCGACAATAATAACTTGATGCTGTTGAATCGCAGCCATCAATTGTTCAGCAGACTGTGTAACTGGTAAGTCTTGGTTCAGTTTAATTTGAGGCAGACGTGCAAAACGCGCACGTACTTTAAGATTAGACTGTTCAAACAGCTCTTGGTATTGCTGTGGATCACCATCTTTGCTGCGGCGTAGTCGATTTAAACGATGACGGTCGCGGGCCATAACCCATTGATCGATATTTAAATGACTTTGCACAGATGATTTATCCCAATAAAAATTTCAATCGCTCATTTTACGCCTTAAGCGGTCATAGAGAAAGCCTCTTCAATGTGATCGCCAATCTGCCCATGAAATATGGTTATATTTCACTCCATTTCATACCTTCATATCTAAGGTAAAAACCTGAATATAGAGGTGAAGCATAGTTTATTGCGAGATTGCAGACTTGAATTTGTCAGAAAAATAAGCAACTACATCTATATAAAATATCTTTTTTCAATTTTAGCCTTGAAATTCGAGCCAGATGACTGCATGTTGAATAACGATTTAAATACGACAATTTGATTGTGACGTATTGTCATTTTTTCATCATCTGTTTCATTTGTAATACATGATGATGATATTGAGTGAAATGGTATTTAAATTACTCATTCGGTTTTTCCGATGCTTGTAATGTAAAAATACTGTTTCAGCAATAATTAAAATTTCGATATTCTACTTCCAAATTCAAAGACTAACCTCAATCATGGAGACAATGATGAGCTTAATTAATACCGAAGTTAAACCATTTAAAGCACAAGCTTACTTGAACGGTCAGTTCATTGAAGTTACAGAAGCTGATCTTAAAGGCAAATGGTCTGTAGTATTCTTCTATCCAGCAGACTTCACTTTTGTATGCCCAACTGAGCTTGGTGACCTTGCTGACAACTACGCAGAATTCAAAAAATTAGGCGTTGAAATCTATGCAGTTTCTACTGACACGCATTTCACACACAAAGCTTGGCACGATTCTTCTGCTGAAATTAAGAAAATTGAATACCCAATGGTTGGCGACCCAACTTGGACGCTTGCTAAAAACTTCGAAGTATTAATTGAATCTGCTGGTCTTGCTGACCGTGGTACTTTTGTAATCGACCCAGAAGGCAAAATCCAAATCGTTGAAATCAACGCTGGTGGTATTGGCCGTGACGCTCAAGAACTTCTTCGCAAAGTTAAAGCAGCTCAATACGTTCACGCTCACCCAGGTGAAGTATGCCCTGCTAAATGGAAAGAAGGCGACGCAACTCTTGCTCCGTCTATCGACCTAGTAGGTAAAATCTAATTTTTAAAAATTAGATTGAATCAAAAAAACCACGCCTTAAGCGTGGTTTTTTTACAATTGAATTTCATGTAATTTTATTTAGAAAATATTTGAAGTCCCTGTAATTTCTGCTATACATTGAAGTAAGCCTTTTGTTTTATTTACCTTGAATTAAACAGAAAGGTCTATTGAGTTTATTCACAAATTCAAGGAGGTATGTATGGGAATAATGCTTGCCGTGACTTCTTGGAAATACAATGCGACTTCAAGATACTTAAAAATTTTTTATAATAATGGTTCTGGAGAACTCTACCACCCTGTGCCCCAATTTGTTTACGCCAACATGCTACGTTGTAGTGATAAAGCCGCTTTTGTACACAAATACCTAGAATACGACTTGCACTTCACACGCATTACCATCCAATAAATAACAATAAAAAAATCAGGGTAAGCCCTGATTTTTCATACGAAGTCTGCATGTTCGCTTAAACATCATAATCTTTTGCAGTAATAACCAATAAACCTGCACCTAAAGGTAAGGTGGATAATAAATAGTTACCTTCTTCTTTTACCAAATGGGTAAATGCTTTTACTTCTTCTGCATGTGAAATGACATTATCAACGATTAAAATGCCGCCTTGTTTAGATAACAATCGTTTTAAATCAGACCAATAGTCCACATAGGCATCACGTTCTGCATCAAGTAGAATCAAATCATATTTTTCGGTACATTCTGCTAAATAATCTTTGGCATCTCCTACCCAGAACTGGATTAATGGGTCCAAACCAAATTCTTGCGCAAACTGCTGCGCCTGTTGACTGCGTACAGCATCAATTTCTAAGGTAGTAAGCTGTCCTTGTGTAACTTGTAAGGCATCTGCCAGCCACAAGGTCGAATAACCCGTAGATGTTCCTATTTCTAAGACTTTCTTCGATTTCTGAATTCGAATCTGCATCGCTAAAAAGTGAGCAGAATCAGGTTCAATATTGCGGTAACGCTGTAATCGATCTTTTTGAGTGTCATCATGCTTTTTAAAAGAAACATATAAATCATTTATTCTTGCTTTAAATTGTTGACTCATACTCATCGAGACATTCCATTTTTAAATTGGCTATACGTTAAATTTCATTTTTTATTTCATGTTCTATTCATATAGCAGTTTTTTGTATCAAATTAAAGCGAGGAACAGTTTTTCCATCTTCTAAAGTGACTTGCTCGGTAAACATGCTTAAAGGACGCACCCATAAAGAATAATCGCCATATAAGCATTGATAGACCACCAACTTTTCTTCTGTTTCACTATGTGTTGCGACAGAAAATACCTGATACAACTGACCTTTATAATGTTGATAAATACCACGTTCTAACATCGTTGGGCTCTACAATAATCTATGATGTCTCATGCTAAATGATTCAACCCGATTTGGAAATTTAATCTATAGAGGATGTTGTATTTTTATTCTGATCTAATTCAAAACTATCCAGCAAAAGACTGGACCTGAGGAGACATAAAAAAACCACTTCCGAAGAAGTGGTTTTTTTTTTCAATTATTTCTTGAATGGAAACGCATACTTCACGATACGCTTAATCACACTGCCATATTGCTTCACCAAACTGGCATTATTGTAATTTAAGCCGTATTTTTCGCACACTGCTTGTACTTTAGGCGCCATTTTACGGTAACGGCGTGCAGGTACATCAGGGTACAAGTGATGTTCAATTTGATGACTTAAATGTCCAGTCAAAATATGGAAGGCTTCTGAACCCGTTAAGTTCGAAGAACCACGAATTTGACGCATATACCAGTGACCACGGCTTTCATTTTGCAAAACTGTTTTCGGGAACACTTCTACGTCTTTAGTGAAATGACCACAGAAAATTACACTGAAAGTCCAGATATTACGAATACCATTCGCTACAAGGTTACCTGTAAATACAGGTAATGCCGCAGGACCAGCAATCAATGGGAAGAAGACGTAATCTTTGAACAATTGCTTGCCAATTTTGCGTTGTAACGGTTTCCACTCTTCTTTCAGTTCTTGTTTAGATTTACGACCAAACCAAACTTTACCAATTTCAAGATTCTGAATGGCTACGCCCCACTGAAACAGCAAGCAGAATGGAATGCTATACAAAGGCTGTAATAAAAACCCTGGTTTCCAGCGTTGTTCTGGGAACAAACGTAATAAACCATAACCGATATCATCATCCATACCTTTAATATTGGTATAGGTGTGATGTTTATAATTATGGGTTTGACGCCAGTTATCAGAAGTCCCCACAATATCCCACTCGTAGTTTTGCCCACTGAATTTAGGATCATTCATCCAGTCATATTGACCGTGCATGACGTTGTGCCCTAATTCCATGTTTTCCATGATTTTGGCAAAGCCTAATAAACCCGTCCCCAAAATCCAAGCTGGCGGAAACCAACCTGCAAATAAGCAAGCACGACCAGCAATTGAAGCGTACTGTACGGTTGAATAAACACGGCGGATATATTTGGCATCTTTCTCGCCAATATCATCCAACACTTCTTGTTTGATCGCATCCAATTCACGCGCCAATTCATCTAACTCAAATTGAGTAAGTTCACGATTTTTTGGGTTCTTAAAATATTGTGCTTTTACTGGCATATTCATAATATTGAACTCTCTTATAAATCAATCACAAGATCTGTTTTGGCAGAACTTACACACAGTTTTAATGGATTACTTGGCTCGCTATTTTGTTGACCATTGAGCATGTCTTGCGTTGAGCCTTGTACTTTATTACATACACATTTATGGCAAACCCCCATACGGCAACCATAAGTCGGTTTCACATTGGCATGTTCTAGACCAACCAAAATCGATTGTCCGCGTGGAATTGCAACTACTTTGTTGGACTTACTTAACGTCACATTTACAAAGCCCGTATCATCATTTGCTACAGGCGTCATGCTAAACGCTTCACTTTGGAATAGTTGCGCTTGAGCAAACAATTGCTCTGCTTGCTGAACGAAACCTGAAGGACCGCAGGCATACACTATTGACTGATCAATATCGGTCAAGACATCAACCTGAGCCACATTTAAACGTGCATCTGCATTTTCTTCTTGGGTATAAAACACTTGATAAGAAAATTGCGGATATTGCTTTGCCCACTGTTTAAAATAAGATTTGAACGCGAAATCCGCATAATGCTTCACCCAGTACATCACATGAACTTTACGCTCACGTAGTTGCTCTGACTGTGTTAAAGCAGTCAATAAACTGTACATTGGAGTAATACCACTGCCTGCGGCCAACAATATCATCGGTTGATTTTGTTTAGGCAACAACATATCACCATAAGGCTGACCAAATTCAAGTACATCACCAATTTGAGCTTGGTTGATTAACCAGTTACTGACTTTACCTTGTTCTACTTTTTTAACACTGAGCAACACATGTTGCGCATCAATCTGAGTCAAACTGTAGGTACGCTCATAACGCGCACCTTGAACATCTACCATGACAGGATGATGCTGACCTGCTTGACCCATTTTGAAATGACGGTTGACTTCAATCGTCAAACTTACCATTTCTTCAGCAGTATTGTCCTTTTGAACAATCTTACCTAGAGCTTGATCAACCGACCAAAGTGGATTGACCTTTTGCAACCAAAAATTCAAAGAGTGTTGATCTACAACACTTTCGACTAAAAAATTAAGGGGAGAATTTGATTTTTTTAGCATGAACATCTTTAAGACCACGCAATTGACTTTTAATTATTATACACATGTATATATATTTGTATATATATTCGTCCTTTTTTATTCATTTCACATCACAGGCAGTAAAGGCTATAATGCAAAAAAGCATTTAATCTATTGAAAAATATGAACCAGCCTTCGATCAAAACAAAACACGACACTACAACTCATGACCTTAAAACGGTGCATGAACCAGTTGTAGTTCGTTCTGTCGGTCGTAAAGCTACCATTACGAAAGATGAATTATTCCAAGCAGCGCTCAAACTGATTGGACCGCAAAAAAGCATTGCCTCTTTAAGTCTACGTGAAGTTGCGCGTGAAGCAGGTATTGCACCAAATAGTTTCTATAGACATTTCAAAGATATAGATGAGCTTGCCATTGAGCTGATAGACCGTTCAGGTATTGTGTTACGCCAAATTTTGCATGAAGCACGTTTAAAAGCGATCAAGCAAAGCAGCATTATTCGTAGTTCGGTCGAAGTATTTATTGAACAGTTAAATACGGATGAAGGAAATTTAAGTCTATTACTCCGCGAGGGTTATACAGGTTCTGCCTCATATAAACTTGCGGTAGATCGACAGCTTAACTATTTCCAGCAAGAACTGAAAGATGACCTGATTCGTTTAGAACGCCTCAATCACAGCAAAATGGCACACCCCGACTTAGCAGCGAAAGCCATTACGCAACTGGTATTTAATATGGGGGCCAAAGTGATTGATTTACCAAATGAAGAACGTAAAGCTATGGCAGAGCAAACCATGATTATGATTCGTATGATTTTGGAAGGTGCTCGTCATTTGGATGAATCACAAATTCGTTAAACAGATTGACAGTTAAAACTCCCAATAAAAAAGCACCAGATGGTGCTTTTTTATTGCTGGGTTGAAAGTTAAACCTTAAGGCTTAACGACCACCAACACTTGAATAGCTTCTGGCGTTACAGATAAACCATCCAACAAGGCAATGCCTTCCTTCTGCAATTTTTGTAAGCGTGTAATTTCATCTTCACGAATACTTGGATTAAATTGCTTTAAATAACTTAAACGGTCAATTTCATATTGCCATTTGCCACCATAGATTTCTTTGGCTTGCTGCTTCATTTCAGGCAAAGCAGTTTTGGCAATATTCAAGGCTTGTTGATAGCGCTCTTCAATCACATCACGACGCGCTTTCACCACCTGACGGCAACTATTACTGTCTAAATGATGTAAATATGGCTTCAGAATACTTGGCTCAATCTTCATCGATAGATCTTGCCCAGTTTCACTGAGTAATACGCGAATCAATTGCTGCGGCAAGCTTGAAGGCAAGTTCAATGCTTTTGGTGCAATCACATCGACCTTGAACCAAACCTCTAATAAAATTGAGCCTTGTTTTAATGCATTCGACTTTAAAATCGCGACATTGGTACTACCAAAGGCCTGCGTATTGATCATTTCCATCACACTTTCAGTGAATGGATGCTCTAAAGTCAGATATTGCGCATCTTCACGGACTTGAGCTTGATCACGGTAGAATGTCGCGGTCATGCCTTCTTCATCCAAGGTTAAGCCCTGAACTTGCATTTGATCTGTCGGTTTAATAATGACTGTACCATTACTTTGCTCATCAAAATCAATGTTAGTCGACGCCATAAAGCGCTTCATAAACATTGGCAAAGTGGTATTGTCATCATAATCTTCAAGCGCTTGTACAATTTCTTGCGCAACGATTGGTCGGCATGAGTTGTATTCGAGTAAGCGGTCACGACCTGCTTGTAATTCCGCCTCTAAAGCTTCACGTTGTACGCTGACTTCTTCAAGCAAATCTTCAAACTGTTGCCCCATATCGGTAAGCAAGCAATCTTTTAAATTGACAATGAAGTTTTCTTGCAAGGTTTGTGCGGTTGGCGAAATATTACTGAAAATATTCAACGCTTCGTTATACCAACGGAACATACGCTCTTGCGCTGTACCTTCTAAATATGGCACATGAATCTGAATACGGTTTTCTTGACCAATACGGTCTAAACGACCAATACGCTGTTCCAATACGTCTGGATTGGCAGGCAAGTCAAATAACACCAAGTCAGAAGCAAACTGGAAGTTACGCCCTTCTGAACCAATTTCAGAACAGAGTAAAATCTGTGCACCATAAGAATCTTCAGCAAAATATGCCGCAGCTTGGTCACGCTCAAGCAAGCTCATGCCTTCATGGAACATGGCTGTACGAATACCTGCATGTAAACGTAAAGCGTTTTCTAATGCTTCGACCACAGGACCACTACGCGCAATCAACAACACTTTTTTGTGTTTTAACTGGGTACGCAGCATTTCCATCAACCAACCCACACGTGGGTCAGATTCCATCCACGAACCATCAAGCTGTGCTTCTTCAGGCCACATTTGCTCACGTAGTTTGCCATCTTTCGACCAGTTTTCTGGTGCAGGTAATGGCGCAGGCTGACAATCACGACCAGGGAAACCTTGAATCGCTTCACGGGTATTACGGAATAAAATACGCCCTGTACCATGACGGTCTAACAACTCATGGATGGCACGGAAACGTTGTTCAGGTTCATCCTTTATACGGTGACCCAATAACTGTTCAATTGCAGTTAAATGGCTATCTTCTAACGGTAAATCTGACATCAACACTTCTGCAATTTTTGCAGTATGTTGATACTTTTCTTCTTCATCCAAGAAACGATCTAATGAACTAAAACGTTGCGGATCGAGCAAGCGTAAACGCGCAAAGTGGCTTTCAACACCTAGTTGTTCTGGTGTTGCGGTCAACAATAACACGCCTGGTGTTTGCTCAGCCAACTCTTCGACCAGATCATAACGATCATTGCCACCTTCTTCCTCATTCCACATCAAGTGATGTGCTTCATCTACCACTAACAGATCAAAACCAGCTTCCAACGCCTGTTCGCGCAAGTCGTCATGGTCAATCATCAAGTCAACGCTGGCAATAATGCATTGCTCAGTCAAGAATGGATTGAGTTCAGGGTCGTGTTCTTTAATAGACGCGGTACGTGTTAAATCAAAAATAGAGAAGGCTAAATTGAAACGGCGGCGCATTTCAATCATCCACTGATACTGTAATGAATCAGGCACTAAAATCAGAATACGTTCAGAACGACCTGTTTTGAGTTGTTGGTGGATAATTAAACCCGCTTCAATGGTTTTACCTAGCCCTACTTCATCGGCCAATAAAACACGCGGTGCAAAACGTTTACCTACTTCGTGTGCGATATAAAGTTGATGCGGAATTAAACCGACGCGCGCACCCACCAAACCACGTAATGGACTGCTTTGCATATTGGCTTGCATCAGCATTGCTTCAATACGCAGGTCATACCACTCTTTATAGTCAATTTGGCTTGCCAATAAACGATCTAAAGGCTTAGATAATTGAATTTGAGCGCCAATACGAGTCTCATTCAGGGTTTTACGTTCTTGCGTACCATCTTCTAAGCTACGCACGACAGCGTAACGTACCACACCATGATGATGTTCCAATGACTCGACCAGCCATTGTGTTCCTTCCTGATCATGCACTTCATCATTCGTATTAAATACGATACGAGATAAAGGGGCATTGTTTCGGGCATATACTCGCGTTTCGTCGCTTTTTGGGAATAAGATGCTAATCGATCGTTCATCAACGTCAATTAATACCCCTAAGCCAAGCTCTGTTTCTGTGTCAGATAACCAACGTTGACCAATAGCAAACTGCTGCAATTTTTCCACCTTTATCTCAAATGTAGACCAAGAAATAATTGCTCAAAAGAGAATATTATTTGAACAAAATTTCATGGCTTTAAGCAATATATTTTGACATAAAGCTCACTAAAAAAGTGGGCTTATTCGAATCTGAAGCGTATTTTTTTCGCCTTAAAACGGTACTGGGCAATAGAATTCAACTAACTGCTCTGTTTGAGGATGTTGAAAGCTCAAACGCTCTGCATGTAGACATAAACGATCCAACAATAGCTGCTCGGGTGCGGCATACAGCGTATCCCCTACGATTGGATGGCCTAGGTACTGCATATGTACACGTAACTGATGCGAACGACCTGTAATAGGCGTCAGTTCAACACGAGTTACGGCTTGACCTTGAATTTCAAAATGTTCAGTCGCTTTCCAGTGTGTCAAGGCAGGCTTGTTGTAACTCGGATCTGCAATGTGTAAAGGTGGACGTGACGGATCGTACACCACAGGTACATCCACTGTTCCTTCACCTTGCAAATGCCCAGCGACTACAGCTTGATATATTTTTGACGTTTGGCGCTCTTGGAACTGACGCGAAATTCGGTTTTGTCCGAATTTAGAAAGTGCAAAGACCAAAATACCTGAGGTATCTCGATCTAGACGATGAATCAGCAAGGTTCTCGGCTCTTCTTGAAGTAACCGATTAATCACACAATCTTGCAAGTCAGCCGTTTTTCCTGGCACTGTAAGAATCCCCGCGGGTTTATGGATTACCATAAAATCCTCATCACGGTGGATCAGATGTTCATTCAGAAATTGACTCAAGAGATATTCCAAGCTGACTGTGCAAACAAGCGGGCAATAATAAGAAGCTCCCTTATAAATTACAATGCAAAAATCAATAAAAGTCAGCGTTTTTTACGATTTTGTTCAAAAAAGTTCTGATTTAACCCACAATACGAATTGTGTTTCTGAGACTGAATCATTTTTTTGAAATTTGTGATTTGCTTGACGTCTTCCTCTAGAACATGAGCCGCATCAGCAGGTCATTATTTTGCTAGAGGTATTACCGCTATAGAATCAACAACATAGGCTTTTTAAAGCATATATTAAACCAAACTTCATTCGAAAATTTACCCACTCCCCCTTATCTCAATAAACAATGCACACAATATAAATTTATCCATCCCTAAAATATATCAACGCGGGCTGTGTCTTATCCAAGAGTTCTAACCCAATATATTCGGTCTAAATCCCAAATAGGCATGTCCAATCCTTTAGCGATTAGAATTTAGCACTGAATCTTTAATTCTCAGTTAAATCTTTACCTAACTGAAAATTGTTGGCTCGGGAAAATCTATGACTAAAAATCTTGTGTAAAGCTCAGCGTTGATTTCTCTTTAAAAATTTAAATCGGATCATTTTAAGAAATGGTGAGAAAGCTTAAAGCCGAACCTGTGTCAAAAACTGCTCAATGGCATACTGTGCAATTTCAGCATCTTGAAATGCTTTAGCACCTGAAATTCCTATCGCCCCAATGAGTTCCCCTTGATATAAAATGGGTTCTCCACCTTCAAGCATGCCCGTAATGCTCTCTACCGTTAAAAATCCGTCTTGTCCATTACGAATTAAATCTTCAAATAATTTGGTTGGACGTTTACTGATGGCTGAACATTGTGCTTTTTCGTGACACAATCGTGCAGTCATTGGGGATGCACCATCCATACGCTTCATACTCAATAAACAGCCTGTTTCATCAACGACTGCAATACTTATAGCAAAGCCATGCTGTAAGGCATACCCATAGGCTGCATTTAAGATCAATTCGGCATCAGCCAATTCTAAACAATATTTGGTTTTCATGGATTTTCCTTGCAAAAAAAAGCCTGCAACATGATCACAGGCTTTTTGGAACTTTCACTACAACTTATGCTTTCATTTCAGCAAAGGTTTCTTTTGCGGCTTGAATCGTAAATGCAATATCTTCATCACTATGTGCACTTGAGATGAAGCCCGCTTCAAATGCCGATGGTGCCAAATTCACGCCACGATCTAACATACCATGGAAGAATTTACGGAATGCAGCAACATCACATTTCAGCATTGAATCGAAACTGGTGATATCTTCTTGATCGGTAAAGTAAAGACCAAACATTGCACCCGCTTGTTGAGTTTTGAAAGGAATACCAGCAGCATCAGCTTCTTGCTGTAACCCTGCCAAAAGCTTTTCTAATTGAGCTGTTAAGTTTTCATAGAAACCGGGTTGGCGTAAATGTTTGAACATTTCAATGCCCGCACGCATTGCGAGTGGATTACCCGACAATGTACCCGCTTGGTACACTTTACCTAAAGGTGCAATACATTCCATCACTTCGCGTTTACCACCAAAAGCACCTACTGGTAAACCTGCACCAATAATTTTGCCTAAAGTGGTTAAGTCAGGTGTCACGCCATAATGAGCTTGTGCTCCGCCTAGTCCAACACGGAAACCTGTCATTACTTCATCGATAATAAATACCGAACCATGTTCATCACACACTTCACGAATGGCTTGCAAGAAACCTTCCACAGGTTTTACCAAGTTCATGTTGCCCGCTACAGGTTCTACAATCACACCCGCAATTTCAGCACCAAATTTAGCAAAACACTCTTTTAAGGTTGCAATGTCGTTATACGGCAAAGTTAAGGTATGTTTGGCAAAATCGGCAGGTACACCCGCTGAAGTCGCTTCCCCTTCACCTGTTGTTAATAAGCCTGAACCTGCTTTTACCAATAATGAGTCAGAATGACCATGGTAACAGCCTTCAAACTTCACGATTTTGTCGCGTCCTGTATAACCACGTGCCAAACGAATCGCAGTCATGGTTGCTTCAGTACCTGAGTTGGTCATGCGTACCATTTCAATCGATGGCATAATTTCACAAATCACATCTGCCAAAGTCGTTTCATGTACGGTCGGTGCGCCAAAACTCAAACCATCTACCGCAGCGTCTTGAACCGCTTTAATAATGGCTGGATGTGCATGACCAAGAATCATTGGCCCCCAAGAACCAACATAATCTACATAACGCTTACCATCCACATCAAACAAATAAGCCCCTTGCGCTTTTTCAATAAAGATGGGTGTACCGCCCACGCTATTAAATGCACGTACAGGTGAATTCACGCCACCCGGAATATGTTTACTGGCTTGTTTAAATAGTTGTTCTTGCTTTGGAGATAAACTCATGAATTTACTCAACCTAAATAGAAAATAATCGACTTACAACATTATGCAGTTTTAGCAAATAACTGTGCCCATGCATGAACACGGGGTGGGATGTCAGCTACGTTCAACGCTAATATATCACTAATTACCGCACAAAGGTCTGCGCCCGCAGTAATCACAGGTGCTGAATTTTCAACGGTTAATCCACCAATTGCACAAATCGGCACCGCAAATTTCTGCTTCGCCTGAGCAATAACTTCAATTCCCACATTACCTGCTTCAGGCTTAGTCACAGTTGCATAGACAGCACCAAATGCAACATATGTCGCGCCCTCTGAAATTGCCTTTTTAGCCAATTCCATAGAGTTTAAACAAGTACGGCCAATAATGACGCCTTGCGGTAGGCGCGCAACTGCATCAGCAATTTCACCATCATCTTGACCCAAATGCACACCCAATCCGTATTGCTGTGCGAGGGCCAAATCATCATTAATTACAAATGGCACAGCATATTGATTGCAAAGCGCTTTAATTTGTTCAACTTCCGCAGGTTGATCCGTTTTGTTCACTTTCTTACGGCGATACTGAAGAATTGCAATCTGACCTGTTGCTAAAGCTGCGTGTAATTTTTCTAGCAATAGATTTAAAGGATCATCATTGGTAATAAGGTATAAACCACGCATAAAAAACCTGTACTTGACTAAATAGAGCATCCATTTAGCCCTAGATTAAAATTGTATAAAAAAAGCCATCATAGCATTATGATGGCTTTTCAGCAGATGAGATTTGCCCAATTTTAATACATTCATTGGGGGGTACTTATAAATAATTACCTTCTCGTTCAGGTTGATACAGTACTCGCTCAATCTTGACTTTCATTAAATGCCCATCAGGTTGCGGCCATTCAATTTCTTGTCCTTCAGACAATCCCAAAATTGCTGCGCCCACGGGTGCCAACACATTGACCTGTCCTTTATCGCCACGAAAGTCATGTGGATAAACCAAGGTAATTTCCGTTGGTGAGGTATCTGGAGCTATCGTGACCAACACACGTGCATTCATGGTGACGACATTGGCTGGAACATCTTGCGGAGCAACAACATTGGCACGTGCCAATTCATCTTCTAAATGCTCCATGGTTGGCGTTAATTTTGATTGATGCTCTAACATAGTTTCTAAACGATTCAGATCTTGTTCAGAAATGATAATAGTTGGTTTGTCCATAAAACCGTCCTTCTCAAAAATTCATGTTCTAAATTTTGCTTTGGTATGTTCTTTATTTTCACATGCTGAATTATTTATAGCAGAAAATGAAGAATGGTGAAGATAAGCATTTTGTATAGATATAAAAAAAGCCCCCCTTGAGGGAGGCTTCTCAAGCATATTGCTAATTATTTTGCATATACTGGAAACTTAGCACATACAGTTTCAACTTTCGCTTTCACTGTTGCAATAACAGTTTCGCTACCTTTTGAATCAAGAATGTCAGCAATCCAGCCTGCTAATTCGCGAACTTCTGCTTCACCAAAACCACGCGTCGTTACTGCTGGTGTACCAATACGGATACCTGAAGTAACGAATGGAGAACGTGGGTCATTAGGTACAGAGTTTTTGTTCACAGTAATGTGAGCAGCACCTAACCAAGCATCTGCATCTTTACCAGTAATGTCTTGTTTGATTAAAGATAACAAGAACAAGTGGTTCTCAGTACCACCAGAAACAACGTCATAACCACGCGCGATTAAAACTTCAGCCATGGCTTGAGCATTTTTAACCACTTGTTGTTGATATGCTTTGTATTCAGGCGCCATCGCTTCTTTAAAGCAAATTGCTTTCGCTGCGATTGCGTGAACTAGTGGACCACCTTGGTTACCTGGGAATACAGCAGATTGAAGTTTTTTCTCAATTTCTTCATTTGCTTTTGCAAGGATTAAACCAGAACGTGGACCACGTAAAGTTTTATGCGTCGTTGTCGTTGTTACGTCAGCAATTTGTACTGGGCTTGGGTAAACACCCGCAGCAACTAAACCAGCAACGTGTGCCATGTCTACAAATAGGTAAGCGCCAACTTTATCCGCGATGTCACGGAAACGCTGCCAATCTACAATTTGGCTATAAGCAGAGAAACCAGCAACGATCATACGCGGCTTGTGTTCAACCGCTAAACGCTCAACTTCTTCATAATCGATCTCACCAGTTTCTGGGTTTAGACCGTATTGAATTGCATTATAAGTTTTACCTGAGAAGCTTACTTTAGCACCGTGAGTCAAGTGACCACCGTGAGCCAAGCTCATACCTAGAACTGTGTCGCCTGGGTTAAGTAAAGCTAAATAAACTGCTGAGTTTGCTTGTGAACCCGCATGTGGTTGAACGTTAGCGTAATCAGCACCAAATAATTCTTTAGCACGGTCAATTGCCAATTGTTCGATGATGTCGACATATTCACAACCGCCATAGTAGCGTTTGCCTGGGTAGCCTTCTGCATATTTGTTAGTGAGTTTTGATCCTTGAGCTTCCATTACTGCTGGTGAGCAATAGTTTTCTGATGCGATTAACTCAATATGAGCTTCCTGACGAGCGTCTTCGTTAGAAATTGCTTGAGCTAATTCTGGATCAAATTCAGCAATAGAGATATTGGCAAACATTAGCGAGGTCCTATGTATTTAGGGCTTTTAAGCCGTGCTAAGATTGCCGCGTATTGTAGCACGAAGTTTGCAAATATTGAGAACGATGTTTGCTCTGTTTTACATAAAAAAAGCTCATGTCGATAAAAAACATAAGCTTCTTTTGTTCAACTCAACTTATTGAATTGGCATTAATGTTTGTACATCTATCAAAATATTCGGAATATTTAGCACATAAGCTGTACCATGATCCCAAGTCGTATTGGTTTTATAGGTAATTGGAGAGTTTTTAGCAGCATCTCCACTCAGCAAAGTATCTGTAGCAACTTTTGGAACCGTCGTATCCATCGCACCTTGATAAATAATAATAGGCGTACTTATTTTAACCTGAAGAGGCTGTGAATCTGTATCTAAGAACTTTTTCACAGGAGATAAAGTCATAAAATTACTTTGTGTTCTAGGGTAGTTGGTAATGTCATCTGCATTATCTTCTGCATAGGTATTCATAGCTGTCCCAAACTCTTGCTCTAAAGAGATATAACAATCCGTTTCAGCATTGTCGGCAATTTTATCGGTTGGGGACTTAAACACTTGGCTGTATTGCAAGCTTGGATTTGTATTACGTAAACCTGCAGTAATTAAAGCTGTAAATGTATCTAAAGAAGCCAAAGTCTCTATTTTTTGCTTTATATCGGTTTGTTGAGCGGCAAGGCTCTCCCCTGCCAATAAGATCAATTGAAGATTGGATGCAGGCGCAACCGCCACAGTTCCTTTATAGTCCAGTTGTGCTCTAGACTGATATTGTGCTGCACTCAAAGCAGCGTGCCCGCCTTGCGAATGCCCAACGGTCATCCAGCGATTCGACACTTTATTACCTAAATAATTTCGCGCTGCCACTACGGCGTCAGTAATTGAAAATGCCTCACTTTTTACATTTAAGAAAGGATGTAATTCATTATTTGCTGGTTCACCCAAACCTTCGTAATCTGGGGCAACCACCACATAGCCCGCAGTTAATAAACCCTCAATCATCGCTTTAATATAGCTATTTAATTGACTACGACTGGGTGCACAAATATCTGCAACACCCGTCGTTCCATGCGCCCAAACCACAATTGGCCAACCTTTAGCAGGCGGTGCTGTTTTTGGTGTAAAGACCAAAGCTGTAGCTTGTACTTCTTTATTATTCATGCCGAGCATCTTATAAGTCATCACGACACTTTCGCCAGCCGTCGCAGACATATCAGTTAGGTTATAAGCTGTGGGTGTAGAAACAACAGGATTTGTAATATTGTTTTTGGGAATATTATCCCCTGAATGATAAGAATCATGATCATCATCATGACACGCACTTAATAGCATCGCTGTACTGGTCAAAACAGCGATCAGCATTCTTCTCTGCATCGTTTATATCCTTATTCAATTTTTATTGTTTTTTGCTTCATTTTCAGCAACGTTTTATTTTTACGCTTTTTTCTATTTCTGTTCAATTTTATTTTTAAATTGATTTTAATAAACATGATTCATCAGTTTTTTAAAACAAAAGATCAAATGGACTAATTAAACTTCTGGTTTATATTTGTTTCACTGCACATGAAAATGTTAAATTGAACCATTCAGCTACACCATAGGATTTTCATATGCAAGCCATTATTTTGGATACAGAAACACACACCTTAAATGGTCAACCCATCGAAATTGCATATGCACCTATTGAAGTTGAAAATGGCAAACTCACTTTAGACAAGTCCAAATTATTTGATCAACTGTATTGTGTAGATGAGCCAATTTCTTTTGCAGCAATGGCTGTGCATCATATTTTAGAATCTGACCTCATTGATCGTCCTCATTACAGTACTTTTATTCTCCCAACCGATACACAATATATTATTGGTCATAATGTCGATTACGATATTCGCGCAATTGAAAAGTGTGGTGTCGATACCAGTTCAATTAAGGCAATCTGTACATTAGCACTGGCACGCCGCGTTTGGCCAGATGCTGAAGCACACAATATTTCAGCATTAATTTATATGATCAGTAAAGGCAGTGAAAAAGCCAGAGAAATGATTAAAAAAGCACATCGGGCAGATATGGACATTATTTTGACTGCCAATATTTTAATGCACATTGTTCATCAGCTGAATATTAACAGTATTGAAGAACTTTATGCTGCTTCTGAAGATGCGAGAATTCCGCGAAGCATTAATTTTGGCAAGCATCGTGGTACCAATATCACAGACCTACCTGCTGACTATATTCAATGGTTACTTCGCCAAGATGAGCTTGATCCTTACCTACGCAAAGCATTAGAAAATGCTAATTTAGTCACATTATAAATCAATGATTTGTAATTAAATTTTAACAATAGTGTAATTTTCACGCAGTATAGTCTGCTTAATTTATCTCATGGAATAAATTAAGACATGATTCACTATTCTAAAACACAATTAGGACATGACGCACTAAAACAACGCAGTTTGCCATTAAATGCACGTCAACGCCGCTTACTGGTTCTGATCGGAACTGAAGATTTTGACTCCATGAACGAAATCTTCAAACAGCGTCTTGCCCCACCTGAACTAATTGAACAACTGAGCGAAATGGGGCTCATTATGGCATCGAGTGCTCAAGCTTTTGCAGAATCTGAAGTTCAATCTTTACGACCAACGGCTCAATCACAAAGTTCAGTAAAGCAGCCTTCATCAAATTCAATTTTGATGCCAACAGCACACCAACATCCTCAGGCAGAAAAATCTGAACCACAACAGCAGGCGGCGTCACTGTTGGCCGAACAGACTTTTCAATCTGCAACATCAGAACCCACAGAGCCTAAATTTGAAGATTTAGTCGCGTTGGATTTTGACGATGTTAAGTTTTTAATGGCTCAGCTACTACAAAAATATTGCGGACTCATGGCGAAGCAACTGGTGTTGCGCATTCAAAGCTCAGAAGATATTCGTTCTCTAAAACTCTGCCAAATGCAGTGGATTACCCAATTACAAGAATCGCGTATTCCACCTAAAGAGCTAAATCGAATTCTGCATCAGATTAATTTTTCACTGCAACGGCTCAATCCAGCATAAATTTTAAGAGGAATTTTGTTTAAGCTCAGTAGAATGAACACTTAGCATCATATTTTTTGATTTTAAAAAATTATATTTATTAGAATATTGGCGCACTTTTTCCATTTTAGATATCTCTCTCAACGTTTAGTGTGCCACTCCTTCTACTTAAGCGTTATAGCTTCAGCACAAAATATCTGTGAAATAGAACAATTTCGAAGCAATCTATGATGCCACTCCATCTTATTTTTCACCCAGAGGATCACCCTGCTCATCTTAAAAAAGTTGGTAATTGGGTGATTACTTTTCCTACACGTAGAGAAAACAGTGAAACACTGCAACTGATTATTCGTAGTGTGATTCCACAGCAGATGAACCAGAACATCCAATTACTGAATTTAGAAATCCACCAAAGTACGCTTGATCATCACTGGGAAATCCTAACAATTAGCTATTTTGATGGTGAACAAGCCATAGAGTTGCATCCAGATACAGAGAACTTGATTGCTATAAAGATGCTGAAAGAGCTAATTCAAGAGTTTGGAAAATATGATGTAGAACTACAGTTGAAATAAACTGAAAAAATATGGTTATAGATAAGCCAGCAAAGAAATTGTGGTTTAAAATTGAATACTATATACAGCAAGAACTCGCATTTCTGCGAGTTCTTTTATGTTGGATGGCTAGTGCTGATTTTTTATTTGAACTTTACGTTGCAAATTCAATTAGCTGTCAATGATCCGTCCAACTACTTCGTAGCTCTTAGTGTTGCTAGCTACTGTGGTTTTAATATAAGACGATGCAATTTCTTTGACAAGTCACTGTGACATTAAGCCACAAGGAACATATCAAAAATACATTGAATAATTATTAAGCAAATGATCTAATATTTAACCTTTATCTATTCACCTTTACACATTGATCAAGCTCAAGGTAATTCTTTAGATTTTCACTTAATTAAATTTTTATAAATAACCCGAATCCTGCTTAAGCCGATATTTCCATAATACGAATCATCGGCTTATTTTGATGACATATCTGATAAGCACATAAAGATGCATAAATACCAGCTAAATAGCCAGCAACACTTTTAGCTCTAGTTATCACTAAATTGTCAGTCCCTTTCAGCACACTGAATAAAGTTTCTATTTCATTGCGTTGTTTCAGATGGAGCTTACCTGATTTTTGATAATTGTATAGACTTCATATTCTTTCATTAATAAGTAATTAAATTAGGGCGTGTCCTCATTTGAAGAATTGTTTTTAAATACTTAAAATCCTCCTTTAGGCTCTTTTCATTTCTATATTTTTTCAATGGCACGTACTCTTCTCACCGATGATATTTGGCAGCAAATTCAAGATACTATGCGATTACATGGTTGTTACTGTTCAAAAAACAGTAGAAATATCATGGAAGCTATCTTATGGAAACTACGTACGGGTGCGACATGGCGTGATATTCCTCAAGAACTTTGCCCTTGGCAAACTGCCTACAATCGCTTTAATCGCTGGGCAAGTAAGGGATTATGGGATAAATTTTTTTTTAGATTACGAGGCATTCTGGATCAGGAATGGGTATTCATTGATGGAAGCTACATACGCGTGCATCAACATGCAAGTGGAGCTCGGCATGGTTTCGAACGAGCAATTGGACAATCACGCGGTGGACGAACAACAAAAATACATCTTGCAACCGACGCGAATGGATTACCGATTGATTTTAAAATCACTGGGGGTGACGTCCACGACAGTCAAGTTGCAAAACAACTGATTGATATTGTAGGCGAAGCAACTTATCTCATTGCTGAGAAGGGGTATGATGCTGAGCACATTAGAATATGTGCTAAGAACAAGAATATGATACCCATTATTCCATTGAGATCAAACAGCAAGAGATCGAATAAGGAATTTGATAAATATCTATATAAATTAAGACATTTAGTTGAAAATGCTTTTGCAAGATTAAAACATTTCCGTGCTATTGCAACTCGATTTGATAAACTGGCACGCAATTATAAATCTATGATCCGTATAGCCTGCATATTTATTTGCTGCAAAGCCAAATGAGGACACACCCTAGCACCTTGTACTCTTAATGTGCTCTTTAATTCCTGACTAATATAGCCACGATCAGCATATAGTTTGGCAGTCATTCCTTTCTTTCATCAAAGAGAAATGCAAAACGTGTCAAGCCAGTTGATGGGGGTTAATCAAGTGTATAATGCGCTAATAATAACGAAGCTGATTAAAAAATTGGTTGTTGTTCAGTTTGAATGATGTGAAGAATGTCTTGAAATTATTGAAATGATAGCACTTGTACCACACAGCAATAAGTATAATTTCAGAAATACTAAGCTGAGCAGGTCGACGTCTTAGGTGTTGAAAGTTCTGTTTTTAAAATTTCAAATAAATTGATTCGAATTTTAGAAAGGAATCATCAATGATACAGAATAATTAGGTATGAGCTATATATAACGCAAGGAACATAAAGACTAGAGTTATGAGTTTAGTGTGGTAACTCAACTGATGGCTTTAGTCCTTCTCTTTTTCGAGTCAATTGCTTATGTTCGATTCGAGTTATGTATAATGAATTCTATAAATATTATTTAAGTCATAAATACTGATGCAATCATTATCAATAATCGCATTATATCTTGCAGCAATATTGACGTTATGTGCTGCCCTACTCCACTTCATTTGTATTCTTTGGGGGGCAAATGGTTATCGTTTTTTAGGGGCAGGTAAAAGCATGGTCGATATGGTTGAAAGAGGAAAATTATATCCACATTTAATCACTATCGCTGTAGGTTTAATGCTCTTGCTATGCTCAACGTATGCATATTTTGCTGCAAAAGGAATAACACTATTACCATTTAGTAAAACCATACTCTCAATTTTTGCAGCTATACTTCTTATACGTGGTCTTTCTTTTCCAATTTTGAAATCAAAATTCGTTGGTAATAGTGATTTATTTTGGTATATCAGCTCAGCTTTTTGTTTACTCTTAGGTGGGCTGTATGCAGTAGGTATATCTTTAAGTTGAAAAAGAAAACTAATGTTTTATGTCAGGACAACTATTGTTAGTCTGATAGCGTCCAGAATTTTATGACGTTGTTTCACAAGGTATTTATCTGCTTTTGATCACTGAATAGATTGTATGTTCTTTCGCTACTAAGTTATTAAATCAGATCTTTATAAGTTTAATCTACTCATTAATTCCCGACGCATTCATTATTAACCGTAGCTGATAGGCAAAGAGCCACACCATAGATCTTTTCCATATTCTGCAATTGCTGCTTTAAATTTATCTCATTTTTAATATTGTTAAGAATATTTTATAAATGATGATCAACAGGTTTGTGCAACCAATTTCATCAAAAATATCATTTAAAAATGACTCACTTATTATCATGACTTAAGACTCTCATAAAGAAACCGTATATTTATACGGTTTCTTTATCAGTATATTTTAAGCAGCAATTTCTTTTTGATTAAGCACTGGACTGTTTCCAATTTGCCAAACATAAGGTAAAGGTGCCTGATTTACCACCCAATCTCCTATCACTTTCTGTTTGTAAATAAGTGGATTATGGGAAGAAACCACACGTGCATTGCGCCAGAATCGGTCTAGTTGCTTTTCTGTTGTACTAGCAGATGCACCTAATGCATTAAACAGTTCTGTCGTTAAATTTAGCACCAATTCCGAAATGACTACCTGTCCTTGTGAAGATGCGAGTTCAGCAGAGTCATTCGCTTGTAATTCCGTATTTTCATCATTTTGGAAATGACTCAAATACGCTTGGTCTAATGCATCAGCAGTGCTTAAAGCAATTGCTTCAGCCGCATATGCCTGTGCAGAGGCTTTGCCAATCACTTGTAAAATTTGTGCATCATTACGAACCAACTCTGCATTGCCATGACTGAAGATGCGGGTACGTTTCCGCACTTCATGCGTAAAAACTTCTACCGCATTTTGTGCAATACCAGCCAAAGTCGCTAAATGCACGACTTGATAAAATGCAGTTTGATATTTAAATCTCTCTTGAAATGGCAAGATATGGTCACGAGCAATTTGTACATTATCAATTTTTAATGTTCCACTGCCCGTGGTTTTTTGGCCAAAACCATCCCAATCATCAACAATATGAATACCTTCTACCTGTGTTGAAACAGCAGCAATAACGTGCTGATTTGTCGTTTCATCGAAAGCGAATAAATCAATCCAATCTGCGAAAATAGTCCCTGTCGAATAATATTTCTGGCCATTCACGACGAGATTTCCACTTTGTGACTCTGTCACACGCGTGGCGACATCACCTATTTCTACGTTGCCTATTTCCGTCCATGCATTTCCTACAAGGTCACCTTTTACAAAGCGCTCAAACCATAAGGTTTGTGGCTCTGTCTTATGGGCATTTAAACGATCTTCCACAAAAGCAAAATGTCCACGCAATGCCTGAACCACATTAGAATCCGCTTTTGCCAGCTCAATTAAGAGTTGGAATAATTGTCTTTGCGACACGCCATCTCCACCAAAAGCGACAGGAACACGTACCGCGCCAAAACCCGCCTGCTTTAACCATTGGATCGGTTCATAAGGCAATATTCGGTTTTTTTCACGCTCTAGTGCACCTTCTGCGATGCGCTGAAAAATAGCACGGAATTTTCCAGCCACTTGCTCGTAATGAGCACCTAAAGACAAGTTTTGATTATTTTGAATAGTCATAATATTTTCCTATTAACTCCATGCATGACGTGGTGGAAGAACATCATTTAAATAATAATTCCCAACAATATTCAGTTTCCAACGGACGGGGTCATGTAAAGTATGTGTACGCGCATTGCGCCAATGACGGTCTAAATTCAGTTCCGATAGTGTTGAACGTGTACCCGAAAGTTCAAATAGTTTATTGGCTGCCAATAAAGCAATCTCTGTGGTCAGCACTTTAGATTCTGCTGTAATTAAAGTTGCTTCAGACACAGTTTCTTCTGTTGGATTCAACAACGCCTGATCAATTGCTTCACCCGCTAAAGCCAAAACAGCTTCTGCTGCACGTAGTTTAATTTTTAACTCACCAATATTGGCAATGGTGTACGGATCTTGAGATGCTTGTTCTAAGCCCGAATCAATCCACGGGCGTGCATGAGCACGGACATACGCAATCGTTTCATCAATTGCACCACGTGCGATGCCAGCATCAATAGCAGATTGAATAAATTGCGAAATTGCCCCTGCTGCGGTTGGGCGTTCAAAAGCTTGATGAATTGGTACAATGTATTTTAAATCGACTTGAACATTGTTTAAGTGTACTGAACCACTGACTGTAGTACGCTGACCAAATCCGCTCCAATCATTTACAATCGTCAAGCCTGGCGTATGTTGAGGCACTAATGCAGCAAACGGCTTACCCTCTTCACTTACAGCCACTACAGGTATCCAATGGGCGAGTAATGCGCCTGTGGCAAAAAATTTCTGGCCATTAATAACAGCGTGCCCATCTTTAAATTCAATTTTTGTTGTTAAGTCTGCAACAGTTTTAGAACCTTTTTCAGAAAATGCATTGCCAAAACGTTTTCCCTGCAAAACTTGAGCAAAGAAAAACTCTTGCTGCTCCAATGAAGCATCCAAACGAATATGTTCTAAAAACGCCCAATGGTTTTGTGCAATTTGCCCTAAAGATGAATCTGCACTTGAAATAATTTTGACCACTTCTGCAAGCGTTTTATAGCTGACGCCCGCACCGCCAAATTGCTTAGGAATAGTAATGCCCCAAAGACCCGATGCTGAATATTGTTGCACCTCTCGCAAAGGTAATTGTCGCTGATAGTCACGTTGAGAGGCTTCTTTCGCAAATTCGACTGCCAGCGTTTTAGCAACTTGTATGGCTTCTTCATCTGAGCGTATGACATGAGCCAGACTCTCTTGTTGATAAAAATCCCTTGGAATGTTTTGCGCGTCTTCCAATTTTATTTCAATTTTTGAAGTCATTATAAAAACTCAGTGAGATGGTTATAAAACCTAAGCTAGCACTATTTTTTTCTTATATTTATAATTTAATCCGAAAATAAAATCATTTTTTAAAATATAATCCATGGTTTTATTCACATTCAAATTTATATATTTACAAGTTTTTAATTTATTTTACCTTTATCACCAAAACTTCAATAAACACTCCTCATCTTCATAAACATTATTTATGATAAAGATTGATTTTTTTATTATGAAAGTTTGCATATTTTCTTATTAAGCTTATTTATTATTTTCGTTAAAAATCTTAAACCGATATGACCAAAAAAATTAGATTTAATGCTTTTGAAATGAATTGTATCGCCCACCAATCACCTGGCTTATGGCGTCATCCGCAAGACCGCTCTACAGAATATAAAGACTTAGAGTATTGGACAGATTTAGCCCAAATTTTAGAACGTGGGAAATTTGATGGCATTTTTCTGGCAGACGTATTGGGAATTTATGATGTCTATCATCAATCCGCCGAACATGCACTGAGTGGTGCTGTACAAGTGCCTGTCAATGATCCGCTACAAATTGTTCCTGCGATGGCTGCTGTCACCAAACACTTGGGCTTTGGTGTGACCACCTCTATTTCCTTTGAACATCCTTATCCATTTGCACGCCGTATGAGCACGCTGGATCATCTGACCAAAGGTCGTGCGGGTTGGAATATTGTGACCTCATATTTAGAAAGTGGTTCTAAAAACTTAGGTTTAAAAAATCAGGTCAGCCATGATAATCGTTATGACATTGCCGATGAATACCTTGAAGTTCTGTATAAGCTTTGGGAAGGGTCTTGGGAGCAAGACGCTGTGCTTCGCGACAAAGAAAAAGGGATTTTTGCTGACCCTAAAAAAGTGCATCCGATTCATCATGAAGGTGAATATTTTACCGTTCCTGGTATTCATATTTGTGAGCCCTCTCCGCAGCGTACTCCAGTTCTTTATCAAGCTGGTGCATCACACCGTGGACAAACTTTTGCCTGCCAAAATGCCGAATGTGTTTTTATTTCTGCACCAACCAAAGAAGCAGTAAAAAAACTGGTTCAAGCCATCCGCACTAAACTTGTAGAAAATGGCAAAGATCCTTCTTCAATTTTAATTTACACCATGCTGTCTATTGTTGTAGATGAAACAGATGCAAAAGCTCAAGCTAAATTTAAAGAATATCAACAATATGGAAGTTATCATGGTGGATTAACCTTAGCTTCTGGCTGGTCTGGGATCGACTTCTCACAATTTAATGCTGCTGATCAGGTTGAATACATTCAGACCAATGCTATTCAATCTATGCTGGACTCCTATGTAAAAGCTGATCCTGATCGTATTTGGACAATTAAAGAAATTGCTAAATTTATCAGTGTGGGTGGTAATGGACCCGTACTGGTCGGCTCACCAACAACGATTGCGGACCGTCTACAAGAGTGGGTAGAAGATACGGGTATTGATGGTTTTAATCTTGCCTATATCTTGGCGCATAAAACATTTGAAGATGTTGTTGAATTTGTGGTTCCAGAACTTCAGAAACGCGGTGTTTATCAGACTGAATATGCCACTGGAACTTTACGCGACAAACTGTTTGGACAAGGTCCTTTGTTGCCTGAAAATCATAGAGGAGCTAGCTTCCGCTATCATCCACAAAAGAAAAAAGCCGTAATTCAGGCATAAAGCATTGATAATAAATAGTTTAAATAATTCAAAATGCTAATGCGCAACGCTCTATATTGAATCGATCATATTACTGCAGGTTTTCTTAGCATTCACTCTTAGAAACTCAGCCTGCAGTAGTCCATACTCATTTCAATGTTCTTATCATCGTAAGTACGCCCCTTTCAACGCCCCGAAAATACTTGGCTTGGTTCCATCTTCAATACAGGCCGCACGCTCAATGCAGCAGCAACCAAGCAGACCAGTATAACAGTCACTGCTCCTAACACAGGGGTAAACCACATCATCCGAAATGGATATCCAGCCATAATTGCCAACTGCCCAATCATGGCACAGAGTCCTAGCCCAAGACCTGTGCCCAGCAGCCCACACAAACCCGCCTGAGCAAATACCATGGTCAAAAGAAGTCTCGGTGTGGCCCCCATCGCACTAAGCACCGCATAATTACGCAGGTTCTCATTTGTAAACATGTAAAGCATAACGCCTGTTACACCAAAGCCGACAGAGATTGCCAAGGTTAGCATTGCCCCAATGTCTCCCACATCTTCAGAGTTCAGCAGAAACCAATGCACAGTATCCGATTTAAACTGTGCAGATGTCCGTGCACGTAAACCTGTGGCTGACTCGATGCGCGCTGCTAAGTCTTCGGGCGCTACCTTCGGTGCAGCGTTGACCAGCACGAATGTGAGCTGACGTCGTTCTGGTGGCAAAATTCGAGTCGCGTTCGAAAAAGTCGTATATAGCAACGGACGTGGTGGAAATCTAGGAAGTCCTTACGATTGACCGAGAATTCGCAAGCTATGATCATTCAGAAGTAATTCATCACCTGTGGTCAGTTCACGGGTTGGCGCATCAAAATCTATTTTACCTTGTGGCAATTGCTCCGAAATTTGCAATGTGGTTTCCAACTTACCATTGGTTCCCCCTGCATCAATCACCACTGCATCAGGAACTCTCAGCAAACTAGGCATCACATCATTTTGAATGGGCGGCATACCAATTAAGGTTGCATCATCAACACCAATCACCTGAAAGGGCTGGTAACGCCCATCTGGAAAACGGACATCTGCCGTGGCAAACATGAAGGGGACTGCTGACTGCACCCCTGCTACACTGCGAACTCTTGCCAATGCTTGCAAAGACATATTGGTGGTTTGCTCAACTGAAGTTACCGCAGGATCCATCACCCATACATCTACAGTACCATTCTCGGAAATAGGTGCGTAACCTCGCGTCATAATTCCAGCAAAGTAGGATGCTGCAAAAGTCACCAAGAACGATGTAAAGGTAATACCAAAGATTAAACCCACATATTTGGCACGATCACCCAGCAGCATTTTTAAGGCTATACGTAACATTTTGGTACTCCTTTTTAATGCATGCAGACGGACTGGATCATTACAAAATCTTCGCGGAAGACGGTGTTGCTGTGGATTGCGAAGGCTTACTCTTTGAAGATTTGTCTACTGTGGTCTCAATGAATACATCAACTTGTTGCCCAACATAAATTGGCAAGGTGGTGTGATCAAAACTATAAATGACCTGCAAGGCACGGGTATCGACCCGCTCGGTGCTATCCCCCGTCAGTGAGGTTTTAGGCAGCACATACGGATCCACCCGTTCAAATTTCAGTGTGGTGTGTAAATTTGGATTACCCCGCACAAATGCCACGGCATGTGCCTCTGGCTGGATTCGCCATGCATCATTCTCATCAATGTCAGCACGTACGAATAGCCGATCATCATTACCAATCAACATCGAAGAGTCACTAGGCACACCACCTTGCACGAATGCGCCGATACGAATCTTGTTTTGTAATACTCGTCCATGGATTAAAGCACGTACAGTATAGCGCTCAATATCCATTTGAATTTGCTTAACCTGCGCTTGAGCTGATGCCAGCTCAGCTTCAGCAAGCTGGACTGCAAAGCGCCGATTGTTGAGTTCCTCGACGCTAATCGCACGTTTATCCGATAAGCTGTTCGCAAGTTCAAATTGGCTCTTGGCTTGTGCCAAACGCGCTGCAATTTCTTTGATTTTCGCCATTGCAGGTAGAAGTTGGGCTTGAAGTTCACGATCATCAATCTTAAATAACTTATCGCCAACCTGCACCTCGCTGCCTTCGTGCACATACAGTTCGACCACAACACCAGACACAGGCGTGCCAACCACAATGTTTCCAGTGCTCGCCTCGATAATACCTGCGCCAGCCACATAGCTCGGAAAAGGTGATTTGGGTGACTGAACTACGGGTTGGGATGGAGGTGATTGCCTATTGCCAATCAGTACCATCGTGACAGCAAGCAATAGACCGATCAGTGCGAGTATTGGGAGCAAATATTTACGCATCATTGTACTTTGTCTCCTCGACTGGATTGCTTATATCGGCAATCTTCCCATCATCCATATGCGCGATACGATCAGCAAACTCATAAATACGCGTGTCATGTGTTACCACTACTAGTGCGCGATCTGGAGCTTGTGCTACATTCCGCAAGATCTCCATCATGGCATGTCCCGTGGCATGATCCAAACTACTCGTTGGTTCGTCACAAATAATGATTTTAGGTTCATGCACAAGTGCACGCGCAATTGCTACACGCTGCTGTTGCCCACCACTGAGCTGGCTTGGAAGTGCATCTTCACGTCCCGAAAGTCCAACCTGATCCAGAATGACTCGAGCACGTTGAAGCGCAAACTTGCGCTCTTCGCCACTGATTAATAAAGGCACGGCAACGTTTTCAGCAGCCGTCAATGAAGGAAGCAAGTTAAAAGTCTGGAACACAAAACCAATAGAAGTTCCACGAAAATGCGCTCGCTCGGCTGTAGTCATGTTTTCCAAGTCTTTGCCAAGTATGGTGCATGTGCCTGCATCACGTTTCAAAATTCCCCCGATAATTGAAATCAGGGTTGTTTTTCCACAGCCTGAAGGACCAGCCAGAATAAGTAACTCCCCTCGGTAGACATCAAGATTGACACCTCGTAAGGCGGTCACTTTCGCTTCACCGACACCATATTCTTTCGTCACACCAGAACACTGGATGAGGACATCCTGACTCGACTTCATTATTTTTGTCCTTATGTCTGGTCACTGAAAACTCAGTTTAACTTGTCTAAACTCTAGGCTAGACCAATAACTTCTTTATCATTGTGAGTACAGCTTCTCTGTAAAAATATTTGATCTAATCAACCCTAGTTTCAGGGCTTTGTTATCAATGTCTGCTACGCTTTTGCGAAGAGTTTTAACAAATCGAGCCATGTAGTTTGAAGGCTAAAAATTATTCTAATTCATACAATATAATATGGCATAAGCACGGTATGTAATACCACATAAAACTATGGAAATTTTAAATAACATATTGATAATCACATTATTATTATCTATGAAAATAATGCTCTTAAGACATATATCTAATGCTATAAAAGGCAATGTACGGATATTAAAAAAAGAAAGTTGCGCTGAAAAGTATCCCAATTGAGCTTAAACTTTTCGTGATCACCATGTGATTGAAATATTGAGGTGATACAAAAGAATTTTATTTAAATATGATTTAAAAAATACAAATTCGAGGCTTAATTGAAACAAATGAACTCATTGGACATTTTCAATAAATCTTTTTAAATTCAGGCATCTCGAATCTTATTTATTCTTGATGCCTATTTCTTTCTACTTTCAAATTATATCGGGTCAATGTGAGTAACCACATCAATCACATTATGGTTTTTGAGGACTTCATTTCTGGCATCTACTGCTATTTTATGTCCTTCTCTTACACTTTGCTCGCCACTGACTTCTAAATGAACATCCACAATAATCATATCACCCATTTTACGGGTTCTAAGTTGATGTAAGCCCAATATACCCTCTTTATTCAATAAGGTTTCTTTAATAGCAGCAATCTCATCTTCATTTGCCGACTTGTCCATCAAATCATGTAAGCCCGTCCAGCTAAAGTCGAAACCCATTTTAGCAATCATCAAACCGACAATTAACGCCGCGATTGGATCAAGAATTGGGTACCCCGCAAGATTCCCTATAATCCCTAATGCCACAACAAAAGAAGATGCCGCATCTGAACGTGCGTGCCAAGCATTCGCAATCAATAAACTCGATTTTACTTTTTTGGCAATAGAGAGCATATAGCGGAACAAGAGTTCCTTACAGATCAATGCTGTTATTGCTACCCAAAGCGCTATGCTATGAACTTGGGGAATTTGCTCAGGATGAAGAATTTTATGGGTTGCCGTCCATAGCATTCCGACCCCAACCGACAGTAAAATTAAACCCAGTATAAAAGATGCTGCATTCTCAAAACGAAGATAACCATAAGGATGAACGTCATCTGGTGCTTTTTGACTATGACGATTGGCCACTAATACAATAAAGTCCGCGACTAAATCACTTAAAGTATGAATACCATCTGCAACTAAACCTTGTGATTTAGAAAACAGACCAATCCAGATCTGCCCAATCGATAAGAAAATATTCACAGCAACACTGATCCATGTTGACTTTGAAGCAGCTTTCGCCCTTAACTCAAGATCAATATTTGATTCAATCATAATCTTTCAAGCTCTTGGTTCACTTTTTAAAATAAAGCATACTTTTCAAAACGTTATCTTTAAATACATAATGATGAATTAATGCAGCCAATGCATGAAAGCCTATCAGCACCATGAAAGAATTACCTAGAAATTCATGGATTTCTCCAATTTTTTCAACATCCCATGAATTACTTATGAGAGGTAAACTCATTCCAAAAAACTGATAACTCTCTGTTAAACCAGATAAAGTAACCCAGCCCAGTACAGGAATTAAAAACAACAATGAATAAAGCGTGTATTTCACCATCAAAAATAAAGTTCGTTGATATTTACTCATCGGCTTGTTCAGCGGAATATCTTTTCTATAAGTAAAAATCATTATAATTCTGATAAAAAATAGCAAAAATACGGATACCCCAGCGAAAACATGGAGTTCTCCACTTTTTAGATGTACGGTTGGGTCTCCACCTGTGAGATACGCCAACACCACAAGGCAAAGTGTAAGCCAATGCATAATCATTATTGGAAAAGGATATTTATTTTTCATAACAACCCCAAAATTCAAAAATATAAATCGATATTAATACCTTACAAAAGTGACCTTAAATTTAAATTAATTTTTTAAAATATTTAAAAAATCAAATACTAGAAAATACCATCCAGCACCTAATAAAAATAATCATTCTTAATTACATTAATCTTATCCTATAAAATAAACATCAGACTCGACTAAGTTTCAAGGATTCTATTCTGTTCAATCCGAAAATATTTCAGATGTAGCTTTTATGTATAAAATTCAGAAAATAAATATGTTTACCGTTTTTCTGTTTTATGAAAAATGGAGGAATAAAGTCTACCTAATCCTCCCCATCTATTTAAAACGAAAATATATATCTCATTAATCCTAACTTTAAAAATCCTACACTTAAGTTTATCTTCAAATAAGCCAAGCTCATTTATTTTTACTTGAGACAAACTTCGACAAGGATCCCCCCTATTTATATAGTTCACACTAGTATCTTGTCTATTTTTGATAACACATGTCGTTCAACCGAACTCCACCTTTTCTATTTGTACAGTCTTTTCTGGTAGATGAATTGTATTGGCATACTGACATGGAATCTTTTGACCACAAAAGTTCATATCATGAACAGCTTTTGTATATATTGAATCTATCATGTCATCTGTGATAATTTGATTCAAAAACAACATAAATAACTAAATTTATTAAATATTTTCATGAAATTAAGTTTTTAAATACCAAAAATAAATAGGCGCTTGCATTGAAGTCGATTAATCAGTGTACAATTTTTCCCTGTTTAGGCTTATATCTGAAAATTGTATTGTTCATACTCAACTGAAAAAATTGGTTCATTCGACAAAACTGTTTCACATAAAATTCACTATTAAATGAATATTATCTAACTGAAAGTTTAATTCAGCGTATTTTATCTATTATCAAGATATAGGTGGATAGTCCAGTGGCTATAGAATTTGTTTCCAAATCAAAGTTACCTACTGCGTTTGGCGATTTTGAAATTATAGCATTTCAAGACCAAAGTACTGGCGAAGAACATATCGCTCTTGCCAAAGGCATGGATACTATTTCTAATCAACCTGTACTCGTCAGAATTCATTCGGAATGCTTAACAGGTGATGCTTTTGCTTCACTGAAATGTGACTGTGGCCCCCAATTACATTCAACCATGAAAATGATTAATGATGCTGGTCAAGGTGTGATCTTGTACCTGCGCCAAGAAGGCCGTGGCATAGGATTAACCAATAAAATTCGGGCCTATGCACTCCAAGACCAAGGACATGATACTCTTGATGCCAATTTATTATTAAATTTACCAGCAGATGCTCGTAAATATGATATGTGTACCATTATGTTAGATTATTTAAAAATAAAGAATGTAAAACTCATTACAAATAATCCCCTTAAAATTAAATCTTTAACTGATTTAGGAATTAATGTTGTTGAGCGGATTCCTTTAAAAGTTGGTTTAAATATCTTTAACAAAGCTTATCTAGAGACGAAGCAAAAACGTATGTCACATCTGTATGATAATAGTGATTTCTAAAAAGTGATCACTTTAAGAAAAAACTCCACATCCAAAGTTCCATCTCCCTTACGGGAGAGGGTTTTATCACATATGGTTCTTGATAAATTAACTTTAAATATACTGATTTAAAAACAGGATATTATTTATTTTCTCTAAGTATTTGTGAAAAAACTGTGACTTTTTCTAAAGTTGCGTTCATCCCTTTATTAAAAAAAGTATCGACGAGCGCTGAACCGATAACAATAAGATCTACTTTATTGGCTAATGCTTTAACATGACTTTCATTTTTGATCCCAAAGCCAATTGCAACTGGAATATTAAAAATAGGCTTGATTTCAGCAATCTTTTTCTCAAGGTTAGACAAATTTAAGTCTCCTCCTGTTAAGCCATTTTCTGCAACATGATATAAAAAACCTGTCGCGCGCGCTGAAATTTGCTCTAACCTTTCAACTGGGGTCGTCGGCGCTGTCATTGCAATTAAATGCATATTTTTTTCATTTAATTGCACCTCAAATTTTTCTCGATATCCATATGGAGCATCTAAAATCAATATTCCATCTATAAGATTTTCTGTTTCGGCTATAAGTGTCTCAAAACCATATTGCATCATCGGATTTAAATAAGTCATGAAAATTATTGGTGTCTGGTCATCATGTAGCCTTATTGCTTTTACCAACTCAATGGTCTGTTTTACCGTTTGACCTGCACTTAAAGCCCTAAGATGTGCTGCCTGAATGATCTCTCCATCTGCCACTGGATCTGAAAATGGAATGCCAACTTCAATGATGTCAGCTCCAGCTTGACCCAATTGACTTAACAAACGACAACTTTCTGCGAAATTAGGATCTCCAGCAGTAAAATAACAGACCAGACCACTTCGATTTTCCAGTTTCAATTGCTCTAATTTTTGATCTAGACGGTTCATGCTGTAGCTCCTGCAAGATATTTTTTGACCGTGTTTAAGTCTTTGTCACCTCTGCCGCTTAAATTGACAATAATGATCTGTTCTGGCTGCATTTCTTGAGCAAGTTGAATCGCATACGCAATCGCATGAGAACTCTCAAGAGCAGGAATAATGCCCTCCTGTTGGCTTAAAAGCTGAAATGCATTTACGGCTTCTTGATCGGTTATAGCCGTATATGTCACACGTCCTGTTTCAAACAGAAGGCCATGTTCAGGGCCAACACCAGGATAATCTAAGCCCGCTGATATAGAGTGCCCCTCTAAAATCTGTCCATCTAAATCTTGTAATAAATAGGTTAAATTGCCATGCAGCACACCGACTTGACCTTTGCAAATAGAGGCGGCATGTTCTCCAGTATGTGTTCCTTTTCCCCCCGCCTCAACGCCAAACATTTTGACATTTGGGTCTTGTAGAAAAGGATGCATCAACCCTAATGCATTTGATCCACCACCAACGCAAGCAACCAAAGCATCAGGTAGTTTATTTTCTTTGAGGAGTATTTGGTTTCTGGCTTCTAGACCAATAATTTTTTGAAATTCTCTGACCATGACAGGATATGGATGAGGACCTGCACCCGTACCCAAAAGATAATAGGTTGTATCAACATGACGAATCCAATCACGTAATGCTTCGTTCATCGCATCTTTTAAAGTCCCACGACCTTTTTGAACACTTCTGATTTCAGCACCGAGTAATTTCATGCGTTCAACATTCATTTGTTGACGCTGAATGTCTGTTTCTCCCATAAAAATGGTACATTTCATCTTAAACAGTGCGCAAACAGTTGCTGTTGCAACACCATGTTGTCCAGCACCAGTTTCTGCAATGATTCTGGTTTTCCCCATAAATTTGGCTAATAAGATTTGCCCAACACAATTATTGATCTTATGCGCACCCGTATGGTTCAAATCTTCTCGCTTGAGATATATTCGAGCACCTCCCGCATAAGCTGTTAGGTTTTTTGCATAAAAAAGAGGACTAGGGCGACCAACGAAGTCCGTTAAAATCTGCTGATATTCAGCCCAAAATTCAGGTTTGTGCCGAACAGTATTAAAGGCTTGCTCTAATTCTTGAAGTGCGGGCATTAAGCTTTCTGGCATGTAACATCCGCCAAATTTACCAAAAAATCCCAAGTCATCAGGACCATTACCTGTATAAGGGGTTGTCATCTCATATCTCTTTTACTATCAAAACTTGTTTGATCTTAAAATATTTTCATTTTTCTGATAATTGATATATTTTGAGCTCATGGTGTTAGAAAATTTTACAACATGAAACGCAGAACATTACCTCCCCTTAATGCTTTAAAAGCATTCGAGGCAGTCGCCAGAAATAAAAGTTTCAGCTTAGCTGCGGAAGAATTATGTGTAACCCATAGTGCGATTAGCCATCAAATAAAGCAGTTAGAAGAATGGTTAGATAAAAAATTATTTATTCGACATTCCTCTACCATCTCTCTGACAAAGGATGCAGAAGAATTATCGCTAGTTTGTACGCAACTTTTTAATAATTTAGAACAATGCGTCTTTGAGTTAACAAATAAAACATCAGAGGTAGAAGTTGTAATAGGCGCTTCTCATAGTTTTATGGCAAATTGGCTGATTCCCCGATTAGAAAAAATCGAAATAATCTATCCCAATATTCATATCAAATTAATGACATGTAATGACTTAAAATTGTTAGAAAAAGAGAAGGTTGACATATTTATCAATAGCATAAATGAAAACCATACACTTCCTAACTTTTTGAATAAATATCTTTTATTTCCCGATAACATGGGGCCTATTTGTAATCGTGAAATAAATCCTCTCCATACAAAACATGATCTTTTAAATTATCCATTACTTCATACCCACTCAAATAAAAGTGCATGGCATACATGGTTTGATCAGTCCAAAATTAACTTTTCCCCAAAAGCGAATGATCGTTATTTTGATAGTCTCAATTTGATGATAGAAGCTGCTGTGTCTGGGTTAGGAATTGCCATAGCCCCTCAAATTCTAGTAGAAAAAGAAATATTAAATGGCAGGGTCATTGCACCTTTTGGTTTTATCTATTGTGACTATAATTTTTATGCAATGGTCAGAGAAAATAATGAAAATCGTGATGTCATGAATATCATTCATTGGTTAATGGCTGGAGAAAAAAATTAAAAAAATTATATTCAATGAATGGTTTTTCGCTTATATCATCATATTTTATTCGCTTAAACCTATTTAAAGAAGAAGAATAAACAGTGAAAGTAACTGTACCGAGACAAGTGTTGGTAAATAAAGTTCTTTAGGCTATCGACATTACAATGGCAATAATATTGATATCCAAGTAATGCCGTGATTAAACTTGTTGGGCTGTTCAAATACTCAGATAAATTCAAATACAAACCTGAACATGTCTATCTAAATCTCCTCCAGATAGGACACATCCAATAGAATAAAAAGTAAAATCTCAGTCATTGAGTTTTGTAATTTTCATCATGTTTAGCGGTTTTATTCTGAATTTACTATCTTTGATCACATCAGACTTTACAACAGAATTTCACCTAATTTCAGCTTATGACTATCCTTCTCTTTAGAGTTAAACTTGTGAGATATTAATTTCAAGTGAAATAAAAAAAACCGAACTGTAGAGAGAATATTCAGTTCGGCAAAAGGGTAGCAAATAAATACAATACTTTGATTAATTCTGTGTCGTTACACGCATAATGCCTCGTAATTTGAAAATACGCCTAGAGCTCCACTTTATACTCTCAGCCTGTAGGCCGAGTCGTAGCACCTCGTCATTCTCTTTTGCAAAAAACATATATTAGCTTTAGACAAAAGCTGAACTTCAATTCACTCATCTTGATGCTGTGATTATGATAAATAAATTACATGTGAACTAAGTGTGAAAATAAGATGACGAAATTCAATAATTGACACTTCAGAAAAGGTATTCTGCCCATTTTTCCTTCAAAGCCATTCTTTCGTATCATCCGCCACTGGGGTGCCATTTATCACATGATTAATCATGGCATACGCAATACTGCCTTTAAATGGAATCTCAGGTAAATTATCAAACTTGAAAAATTGAGCATCACTGAGTTCCTCTTCCTGAATCTGAATTTCCCCTGAGTGATATTCTGCTTTGAATGCCATCATCAAATTGCTTGGAAAGGGCCATGGCTGACTTGCAAGATATTGAATATTTCTAATCTGAAGCCCAACTTCTTCCAAAGTTTCACGACGTACAGCGTCTTCCAAGGTTTCCCCTACTTCAACGAAACCAGCAATCAAACTATACATCTGAGATTTATTACGCGCATTTTTTGCTAATAAAATTTCATTTTCACCCCGTGTAATGATGGTAATCACACAAGGATTAACACGCGGATATTGGTTGTAACCACAAGATGGACAGCACATTACATACTGATTGGTAGGTTGAAAGGTTGCATGACCACATTTACTACAAAAACGGTGATTTCGATGCCATTCTAATAACTGTACTGCGCGGCTAGCTTCTGCAAATTCGTTTTGGTTCCATACTTGTACCAATTGTCGGATCGGAATCAACTGATAACCTTCTGGCACAGGCTCATCCTCTTTTAAATCCCGTGCAATGATCTTGCCATTTTCTGACAGATTCAAATCATGCTGAAGACTTTCTACCTGCGGTAATTGAAAATTTTCATCTACCAGTAACTTCTGCTCTCTAAAAATATACGCTTTTGAATGTATGCTCATACAACCCTCAGATTAAAAAAAATCCCATACTAAAAGTGTATGGGATGAAACCAAGGAAGCTTACATGGAGTAACTTCAAGAAGAATACTAGGCACTAAATGTCAGAATTACAATCATAATAATTTGTATCTTTTTGATTAAAATCACAAAATTTTCACACCAACTATGCATCAAGGCATCACTAAAATTAGAGCGATAAAATGATTGGAGCTTTAGCCTGATTAATGAACTTTACATTCTAGAGAAGAAATTTTGCTCATTATGTCTGTGCAATATAAAAGCTCCATCTGTTCCAGTTATAAACAAATGTTGAATTCTACATAAAGTTTACTTGCTTGATGACTGGATGCAAAATCAATAACAACTTAGACATCTATTCTTATTTTATCTAGACATTTTTTTCTGTTTTAGGGTTAAATGAGACTACATAAAGCCGTGGAGTTTTGATTATTTATTGACCGTGGAACATGAGAAATCACTAAAAAGCTGTTCCAGTGCGCTGAACCCTAGAACAGCTTTGACTAAGATATTGATGCTTAAAGGAAAATTTCAAGCATTCCGTATAACGTGCATTATGTTAATTTTAGGAAATCTTAAACTAAATCAGATTCTATTTTTAAAATTTTCCCATCGTAATTTGCTTTAACTCTGATGACTTATCAAATTCAAAATGTAAGTAGCTATCAAGTATTTTATATTTAAGCCAACTGTTACTTTCTCTTTCTGGATTTCCAAATAGCTTAACTACAGATTGCTTCGTACTTTTATGATTAATACCTATGATAAGATCTTCTAAAAATGGGTATGAGTAATATTCTTCATTCTCTTTAGCGTGTATGAAAACGGTATCTAGTATCTGATGTTCATTAAATCTGAACGTGACACCTCTCTTGAAAAATTGCCAATAGGATAGCTTTTCTCCACAAAAATCAGTCTCTGATCTGTCAAAATCACTTGCAACAAGAACAACTGCTTTCAAAATATCTGAACTTGATTCTTTAGTTCCAAGACAAGATAAAAAAACTTCTACATCACCTGAAAAATTCACTTATTACATACCTAAATCTAAAGCTTCTTTATCCTTGAGTTTTATCATATTTAAAATGAAATCTCTGATTCAAAGTTAAAATTTTCAAAAAACTATATTCAGTTAACATAATGGTGCTTATACGACATTGAGTTGTTATTCCCATTTAAAGTGTCCACGTTAGATACGACTCTCTGTTCATTTGTTTTTGAAATTTGGTGTCCATTAGAAAAAGAATATGCAACTGAATACAACAGCCAATAAAACCCCTTGAAAGAACCTAAAAAAATGACTTTGAATTAGGTTCATAATCACAAAATTTCGGGTTTCAATACTCAATTTATAAACAAATTTAAGCTCACTAATTTTTTATCATTATTGAAGTGATTGAATAGATTTTAAAGATCTTATTAGTTCAGCCTTTCTGGGAGGCTTAATTTAATTATAGTTTTAACGTTCTTGCAGCGATTGGTAAATAAGTAGCATTTTCAGAACAACTTATACGATTTAAAGAAATTTTAAATTATCCCATTGAAAGACTAATACACTAAATTTACGCCAAAATTATTCTAAATTATTGATTTTATAAAAAAATGGTGCGGCCAGCGGGAATCGAACCCACGACCCCAAGCTTCGGAAACTTGTACTCTATCCAACTGAGCTATGGCCGCGCGTGCACATCATAGCAAAAAAATAAAGAAGTGAAAGCAACTATATAGAAATCATGCATTTTTATGCTTAGAGTTTAATCAATGTTCTAAGCATGCAACGCAGTATTCCCTGTAATTTACTTGGTTTATTAATCAAGATCGCTCACAATAGCCACACTCTATATGCTGTGAGAACTTCATGACCGATGCATTACTGATCAGAGATTTGTCCAAAACTTATCGAAATGGCTTCCAAGCCCTGAAAGGGATCAATTTAACCGTCCCTGAAGGCGAGTTTTATGCCCTTCTCGGACCCAACGGTGCAGGCAAATCGACGACCATCGGGATTATCAGTTCTTTAACCAAAAAGACGTCTGGGACAGTCGAAATTTTTGGTCATAATCTTGATACTCACCCATCTCAGGCCAAACAATGTTTAGGTGTCGTACCGCAAGAATTTAACTTTGGGCAGTTTGAAAAAACCTTCGATATTTTAGTCACTCAGGCAGGTTATTACGGTATTCCCCGTAAAATTGCAGAGCAACGTGCTGAACATTATTTAGAAAAGTTAGGGCTTTGGGAAAAACGTAATACCCAAGGTCGAATGTTGTCAGGTGGTATGAAACGCCGATTGATGATTGCGCGTGCCATGATGCATGAACCAAAACTTTTGATTCTGGATGAACCTACTGCGGGTGTCGATATTGAACTGCGTCGTTCAATGTGGGATTTCCTGACTGAAATGAATGAAAATGGTACATCCATCATTCTAACGACACACTATTTAGAAGAAGCTGAAATGTTGTGTCGCCGTATTGCCATTATCGACCGGGGCGTGATTAAAGAAGATACCACAATGAAAGCCTTCCTTAATCAATTACACGAAGAATCCTTTATTTTTGACTTGGCTGAGCCAATTCAACCACTGCATCTCGATATTATTGGTGTTCGCTTCAATTTAATTGATCCTGTCACGCTTGAAGTCACCATGGACAAAGCGCATACCTTAAATCAATTATTCCAGTTACTTGAAGCACAAGGCATTCAAGTGCGTAGTATGCGCAATAAATCCAACCGCCTTGAAGAATTGTTTGTCAGACTTGTGGAGAAAAATTTGGAGGGAACTACACCATGAATATGACTCAAATGCGTGTTGCTCTTTTCACATTAGTGCATAAAGAAGTTCGCCGCTTTATGCGCATCTGGCCACAAACCCTATTACCACCTGCCATTACCATGAGTCTATATTTTGTGATTTTTGGTAACTTAGTCGGTTCTCGTATTGGGCAAATGGGTGGTTTTAGCTATATGCAATTCATTGTGCCTGGCTTAATCATGATGGCGGTGATTACCAATAGCTATGCAAATGTTTCGTCTAGTTTCTTCAGTGCCAAATTCCAAAAAAGTATTGAAGAATTGATTATGAGCCCAGTCCCTTTACATTTAGTTCTTTGGGGCTATGTCTTGGGTGGATTATGTCGCGGGGTCTTGGTTGGGATTATTGTGACGGCTATGAGTCTGTTTTTTACTGACTTATATATCACCAATTGGTTTGTGACTATATATACCGTCATTGTGACATCGTTATTATTTTCATTGGGTGGCTTTATTAATGCTGTTTATGCCAAATCTTTTGACGATATTTCTATTATTCCAACATTCGTACTGACTCCACTGACCTATTTAGGCGGTGTATTTTATGCGATTAGCGCACTTAGCCCATTTTGGCAAAATTTGTCTTTAATTAACCCCATTGTCTATATGGTTAATGCCTTCCGTTTCGGAATTCTTGGTCATAGTGATGTGAACGTTTCGATTTCACTCACCGTGATTACTTTATGTTGTGCTGTGCTTTACGGTATAGCGTATTATTTACTTTCTCGTGGCTCAGGAATGCGTGAATAATGAGTGTAGAACATTCTTTACTTGGTAAAGACACCCAATATCCATCAACATATCAACCAGATATTCTTTTTCCAATTGCGCGTGCTCAGGCACGTTCAAGCTATGCTCATATTGAGGGCATTCAACAAGGTAAAGACTGGTGGCATGTGTTTGAAATTTCTTGGCTTAATGCTCAGGGTATTCCACAAGTTGCAATTGGTCGTTTAACCCTACCTGCTTCTTCACCCAATTTAATTGAGTCCAAATCACTCAAGCTTTACTTTAATAGCCTTAACTTTACCCAATTCGATTCTGAATCTGCATTTGTCGCCACTGTAGAAAAAGATTTATCCGCAGCTGCGGGCGCTACAGTAACGATTCAATTGTTCCAAGTAGATGCTTTGACTATTGATCAACCTGAGGGCATCTGTATCGATGACTTGGTTCCTGATCGCTTAGAAAATCAACCTGATGCATCGTTACTCAGTTTAGATCGTGAAAATACGGATAATCTGGAAATCCAACTCTATTCACATTTACTGCGCAGTAACTGCCCTGTAACAGGTCAACCCGATTGGGGTACAGTTTTTATCCGTTATCAGGGTAAAAAGCCTTGTTATCGCTCACTTTTAGCCTATATTATCTCCTACCGTCAGCATAATGGCTTTCATGAGCAATGCGTGGAACAGATCTATGCCGATATCTGGCAAAATCTGCAACCCGAAAAGCTTATGGTTTATGCGGCTTATACTCGCCGAGGTGGTTTAGATATCAACCCTTGTCGTGTATCGGATTTAACATGGATGCCTCGCCCAATTCGCTTGGCGCGACAATAAAATGAATAATATTGAGGTTAAATAACAATGCCTTTTTTTGGTTTTGTCCCTTCTGAAACACTATTAAATAGTATTCAAACAGGTCAGCAGAAAAAAAATTCAAGTGAAGCTCTCTACCCTTTGCGCGATCAAACTGCTTTATTGATTAACGATGAAATTATTGACGCCATTTTAACGGAGTTAGTTCGTCGTTTTCCGCCAAGTGATAAACGTGATACTGCGGAAAAATTAGCAGGTTACATTAAATCAACTGTCGCAGTGTTATTGAAACAACTTTTAAGTAAAGCTCCAAATGATGTGGTGAAACAATCAATTGAGTTTTCTGAAAAAAGCTTGTTCAAAGATGCTCAAGGTCAATATCGCGTAGGTGAAAGTTTAGATGCCAGCTTGGTGACTAATTTAAAAACCACATTTGCTGATATTCGTGCAGGTGGTGATACCAATAAAGCCGTTTTAATCGAATTATACAAACAGTTCGCAGAAGCCACTGTACGTCATTTCATGAATGATTTTAATAAAACCCTCGATTTGGGCATGATTAAGCGTAAAGCAGCGGATATCGGCTCTGCGGCCGTAATTAAAGCCGTACATATCGCAATTGATAAAATCTTCCCACATTTAACCAAGGAAGAATTGATTATTTTGGCTGAGTATCACGATACTCTATTCCATTATTGATAGAAATTTACACTATCGGAAACCTAGCTTTTGCTAGGTTTTTTTATTGCAAAATATTGATATACAGCATCCATACACAGGTATAAGGTAGCAGGCGCAAAATACGGCCTAAGACTTTATTCTACAAATATCTTCCATGACTACTCCTCCTCAGTCCAAATTCTTACGACATGCACCCCGTGATGGTTTAAGCACCACTTTATTGCCATCGAAGTGGCATAAATTACACCTCGATCCATGGTTATGCCTCTATTTATTGCTTACAGCCCTATTAGGTTTAACCGTGCTGTATAGCGCTTCGGAGCAAGACTGGGGTTTAGTGTCGAAACAAGCGATTAGTTTCACCATTGGTTTTTTCACCATGTTAGGTTTGGCACAAGTTCCTCCGAAAGTTTATCAATCTTTTGCACCTTATCTATATATAGTGGCACTGTTGTCACTTATTGGGGTCAAACTCTTTGGGGAAGTTCGTTTAGGTGCACAGCGTTGGATTGATATTCCAGGACTGGGCAGTGTACAACCCAGCGAATTTATGAAAATTGCCATGCCCTTGATGATTGCATGGTTTTTAGCAAGACGCCCTCTGCCTCCAAAAATTGGGCAGATTGGCATTTGTCTGATCTTTATTGGTATTCCCTTTATTTTAATTGCTGAACAGCCCGATCTTGGGACTTCATTACTGGTGCTTTCCAGTGGGATTTTTGTTTTATTCCTCAGTGGCTTGTCTTGGCGTTTAATTGCAACTGCAATCGGACTCGCAGTACTGATTATCCCTATTGCTTGGCAATTTTTACTGCATGATTATCAACGACAACGGGTGTTAACTTTGATCCATCCCGAAGCTGATGCACTCGGTACAGGTTGGAATATTATTCAATCAGAAACTGCGATTGGTTCTGGGGGTATTTCAGGCAAAGGTTATCTCTTAGGCACACAATCTCATCTGCATTTTTTACCAGAAGGTCATACCGATTTTATTATTGCAGCATTTTCTGAGGAATTTGGGCTAATTGGCATTATCATATTGATTGTATTGTACTTTGCGATCATTAGCCGAACGTTTCAAATTGGATTAAACAGTTTTCATAACTTTGGCCGTTTAGTGGCAAGCAGTTTTGCTTTGTCATTTTTTGTATATGTCTTTGTCAATGCAGGCATGGTCAGTGGTATTTTACCAGTGGTGGGTGTGCCTTTACCTTTTATGAGTTATGGCGGTACTGCAATTATTACTTTAATGGCCACTTTTGGCGTTGTGATGTCAATTCATACACATCGATAATTTTTTAGGATTTAACCTATATGACACATTTGTCTATTAATAAAAAACTGAAGCGTTTATTTTTACTTATTGGTACATTTTCAGCTACCAGTTTTTGCCAAGCCAATGATTTTGCAAATGATCCTCAATATTCCAGTTTTAAAGAAAAAACCATGCGGAGCTATGGTCTCACAGCAGAACAAGTTGACTGGGCAATGAATGGCTCACGTAATCTTCCCAATATTATCAATATTATGAACCGACCTGGTGAAAGTAAGCCATGGTATGACTATAAAACCAATTTCATGTCTGAAAGTACCATTCAGCGTGGAGTTCGATTCAAAAATCAATATGCCGATACCTTAAACCGTGCGGAACAGCAATTTGGTGTTCCACAATCTGTGATTTTAGGCATTTTGGGGGTAGAAACAGGTTTTGGTGCAAATAAAGGCAATTTCATCACCCGAGATGCCTTAGCAACCCTTGCATTTGGCTATGAACGTCGTGCTGCTTATTTCCAAGACGAGCTGTCTGCACTGATTGCATGGACATATAAAGATGGTGTACCGACTAACTCTATTGTAGGGTCTTATGCGGGTGCAATTGGCTATCCACAATTCATGCCTAGCAACATTCCTAAATACGGTATGGACTACGATGGTAATGGGCATGTTGACCTAAGAAATTCAGCAGTCGATGCGATTGGTTCTATTGCCAACTATCTCGCTCAACATGGTTGGCAAAGAAATCAACCTATTGGTTTTGCGGCGCGCTACACAGGTTCGACACCTGATGCCGTTATTGCCAAGAACCTTGAACAACCTACACCTTATGGTGTGTTAAAACCGCAGGGTATTTCACCCATCAATCCAGTGGTAAAAATTGATGATTTAGATATGGTTAACGTCATTCAACTTCAAGAGAATTATGGCTCAATTTACTATATTACTTACCCGAATTTTCAAGTGATTACTACCTATAATAAGAGCCGTATGTATGCCACCGCTGTGTGGCAATTAGGCACTGAAATTGCTAGCCGCTAAGGCTAGCTTTTTTCAAAAACAAATAAGTCAATCTTTTTTTTAATAAAAAAGTATATAAAACAATCAAGTTACACATAATGTTACAATATTGTATATTTTTTAATCACAAAGCAATTTAATTACCTACTTTTTGTAAAGATTTCGGTATAAAGACTAGACACCTTTACTTCGGCATGAATATTATCCATCTCGTCAAATGTAGTTGCACAAGTGAATAAATCGACCCGTTTGCTTGTAATTCAATGTTTTACTGCTGAATTACTACTCCGCAAACCCGTCTTTAGGAGATTTTATGCATTCTTCAATGAAATATATTCTTGCCATAGCGACCACGTTCGCCCTGACACAGTCACAGGCCGAATTGGTTCAATCATCGTCATTAAACAATGACAATGATAATTCACGTCTAGCAGCACGTGTATTAAACAAAGATGCTCAGAGCTTTAACTCTCACTTTTCAAATCTAAATAGCCTTTCAATTACTGAGAGTTCTGGAGATAAAATTCGTCGCGAAACGATTGCAGCGAAAATCGAAATCCCAGCAAATGAGCCTTCAGTCATTGACAAGTTAAATGATGTTGCATCCAACACTGTCCGCCAATTTAGCCAAACTGGTGTGGCTTCATGGTATGGTCGTCAGTTTCATGGTCGTAAAACAGCAAACGGTGAAACGTTTGACATGAACGCATTAACGGCAGCTCATCGTAGCCTGCCATTAAACTGCTACATTCGTGTGACCAATAAAAATAACGGCAAAAGTGTGGTTGTAAAAGTGAATGATCGTGGTCCATTCCATGGCAACCGTGTAGTCGATCTTTCTTATGGTGCTGCTAAACAACTTGGTATCACCAATGCAGGGACAGCAAAAGTAAGCATTGAACGCGTTGCAGGTCCTAACTCTTAATTCACGAGTGCAAAACACATTTGACAAAAAGCCACGTTTAAGTGGCTTTTTTTATTTTCTAATTTAATTAATATGTTATTTTAAAAAAGATAAGAAATCGACAACCTGTGGGGGAAAACGATCAAATGACAAAATCAACCCAATATTTAACAACTTCACATTTAAAAACTTTTGCACTGCTAAGTACGGTTTTATTGTCAGCTTGTAGCTACTCCATTTCCAAACACACTCATCGTGGTCAAAAAATAGACCCTAGACAGAATTCCACATTTATTTTACATGGTGGGCCTATTCTTACAATGCAGGGAGATACCCCAACATACGTAGAAGCCATGCTAGTCGAAAATGGCGTAATCAAATTTACAGGCACTCTTGCCAATGCAAAACAAATCAATCCACTTGCACAGCGCTTTAATTTAAAAAACCACACCGTTATTCCAGGGCTCATCGATGCACATAGCCATGCCAACAGCGTTGGATTACAACAAACCGTTGCTAATCTTTATTCACCACCCGATGGCAAAGTTACAGACATCCCCTCCCTGATTCAAGCAATGCAAGCATGGAAAAATAATAATCCTACTTTCATCCAACAAGCTTCAGGCTGGATTATCGGCAACGGATATGATGATGCCCAATTAACTGAAAAGCGCCACCCTACCGCGACTGAACTAGATAAAATCTCAACCGACCAACCTGTCATTATTTTGCATCAATCTGGTCATTTGGCTACGGTCAACACCAAAGCACTCGAACTACTCAAAATTGATGCCAAAACACCAAACCCAACTGGCGGTGTTATCCGTCGTAAAGCAAACTCTAAAGAACCAAATGGTGTACTTGAAGAAAGTGTGGTTTTTAAAGCCATGATTCAAATTTTCCAGCATATGCCGCCCGAAACCATGGAAAAAATGGCACTCACTGCGGTACAAACCTATGCCCAAAATGGTTATACCACCATTCAGGAAGGCCGAGCCGATGCTGGCACTTCAGAAATGTGGCGCAATTTAGCCCAAAATGGAAAATTACCTATCGATTTGGTGGTCTACCCAGACATCAGCACAGAAAAAAACTATATGCTGCAACACGGAACCAATCGAGAATATAAACACCACTATAGAATTGGGGGCGTTAAAATTAGCCTAGATGGATCTCCACAAGGTAAAACTGCTTGGCTAACCAAACCCTATGTCATACCACCTGAAGGTCAAAAAAAATCTTACCGTGGCTATGCCGCTTTTCCACAACAGAGCACAGTACAAAATCTGATTGACTTGGCTTTCCAGAATAATTGGCAAATTTTAGCGCATGCCAATGGTGATGCTGCTATTGATCAGTATTTGAACACCATTGAAAAAGCTACTGCTAAATTTCCAATCCAAGATCGACGTAATGTGATTATTCATGCACAAACCATGCGTGAAGACCAACTAGACAAAGCCAAAGAACTAAAACTCATTCCTTCTTTCTTCTCACTACATACTTATTACTGGGGAGATTGGCACGTTCATGAAACTTTAGGTTTAGAACGCGCTCAAAATATTTCCCCTACAGGCTCTGCCTTAAGAAAAGGAGTTTTATTTACTGAACATCATGATGCACCCGTCATTCCTCCAAATAGCATGATGACTTTGGATACCACCGTAAACCGCGTGACCCGTAGCGGTAAAATTTTAGGTGAAGATCAACGTGTCAGTCCTTATCTTGCGCTGAAAAGCATGACCAGTTGGGCTGCCTATCAATATTTTGAAGAAGACAGCAAAGGTACACTGGCTGCTGGGAAATTAGCTGATTTTGTCATTCTGGATCAGAACCCCATGACCGTACCGAGTAATCAAATTAAAAATATTAAAGTGCTTGCTACTTTCAAAGAAGGCAAAGAAGTTTTTCACGCAAGAAATTAGATTTGTAAATACATACCTAAACGCAGTTCAAAATCATTGAGCTGCGTTAATGCATAACAAAACAAATGATAGAAATGAACTAAAATTTAATTTCAAATTTTGACCTCTTTTGTTTTCTATTTTATAGTCTCTCAGGAACAAGGATATAAAAAATACAATAAGCATTTGCAGGAGCAACACATGAAAACAATAAATCAATGGTTCGATGAATACGGTGAAAGCCACCAAAATAAAACCAATAAAATGATTCACTGGCTTTGTGTCCCCACAATTTTATTTTCCATTATTGGTATTTTGGCGCATTTCAGTGTGCTACTTACCGCCCTTATTGTGACCCTCACTCTTATTTTTTATAGTCGACTGGATCTTGTTTTAGCCGTGGCAATGGCAGCCCTAATTTTTGTAATGGCATGGCTGATTTTGATTTTACCTGTCGGTGTAGGTTTTTATATTGCATTGTTCATTTTTGCTTGGATTGGACAATTTTATGGGCATAAAATTGAAGGAAAGAAACCATCTTTCTTCAAAGACCTCCAATTCCTCCTCATTGGCCCAATTTGGTGTATGGATGCATATCTAAATAAACTGGTACCCAAATTAGAAACCCATGCTAGAGCGCAAATGAACGCCATTTAGCGTACATGTCCAATTTTCACAGTGGAATTTGATCTTTTAGATGTTTTCCACTGTGAACTCGATTAAAACACCCAAGCTTCCAATGCATAAAAAAACAGCAAACTCAAAGCCAAACTCACTAAAATTTTTCTTAAAAATAAAGACGCAAGAATACAAAATATCGTGGCATAAAAATAACTATTCCCCTGCAATACTCTCCATTCACCGTGATCAAAAAATATAATCGGCATACAAATTGCGCTCAATAAACACGGTGCTGAATATTTCAACATGCGTTCAAAAAACATTGGAAACTGAATGGCAACTTTAGGTTCTAAAAATAGATAACGATTAAAAAATACAATTGCAGCCAATAAAAAAATAAATGACCAACTCATGTTTTTTGCTCCCAACGCTCCAGACACACCGCAACAAACATTCCCAACATGCCTGAGAGTAAAATTGAGGCTTCTACATGCAATGCGGTTAAACACAATGAGCTTAGAATTGTAGTGATGACACCGATCAAACTCCTCCAATTTTTAATAAAAGGAACAATAATCGCCACCAAAACAGCAACGATAGAAAAATCTAAATGCAAGCTCGACAAATTAGGAACTGTCGAAGCCAAATAAATTCCCAATAGGCTAAATAGCACCCACGCGAGATAAAAACATAAGCCTGCACCCAATAAATAATATGGACGATGCAGTTGTTTGGTCATCGCGACAGCAAATAACTCATCCGTCAATAAAAATCCCAAAGGAATTCGGTAATAACTCGCCAAAACCGAAATATCTTTGCGCAAGGTTAAGGCATAAATAAAATGCTGACTGGTTAAAAAAAATACTGTAATTGCAATTGTAAGTACTGTTGCATCCGCAGACCACATTCCCAAACTTACCAGTTGTGCTGCACCCGCAAACACAACCGCCGACATCGCTACTGCCTGTGGAATGCTCAATCCTGCATCAATGGCAACTGAACCCGCCAAAATTCCCCATGGTAGTACCGCAATCGATAAAGGAACGATATCGATTGCACCCTGGATAAAATCTTGTGACTTATTATAGGCCCTAGCCCTTAATTGCTGTTGAGAAAGATCCATAACAACATCTACTAAATAAACACACCAATAAAATAGGTGTTTTGCAGCATGCTGATCTTGTACAAAATTGCTGAATAATCATGAAATAATCAAGACATAGAACGAAGCAAATAATCTTCATTAACTTTATAAATTTGAATTATTTAAATAACACATTAAAGTGAGAGTCACTTCTTCTAACGTAGGGTCATCACGTATTGCAAAGGTGTCACACCTACCGATTTTTTGAAATGCCGATTAAAGTGACTCTGATCTGAAAAGCCACATAAATCTGCCACCAAAGCAATATTTTCACCACGTTTTAAAAGCTGTTTCGCTTGGTGCAAACGAAACTGAATGAGCCATGCGTGGGGTGGAAGACCTGTATATTTTTTAAATTGTCGCAAAAAATGCCAAGGGCTTAAACCTGCTGTTTCAGCCAACTCATTCAGGGAATAATCTTTTTCAGGTGCACTCGCTAATAAATCTTTAATCATCAATATACGATTCTGAGCTTCAGGTAATGGCAACTCACCTAGCTTAGTGCGGCTGTGATGTGACATTAAATAAGCCAGCGTAGATAGATATAAAGTCTGTTTAAATAGTTGATTATCTTTATTTTCTAGTAAATCGAACAGCAAGCTAAGTTGTTGTGCCAAGCCTTCATCCTGAATCACTGCGTGGGGAAACCACGGCATGGTTCCTGAAGGTTGAAAAAAATCCTGACTCACATCCCTTAACATTTCAGGTGTTGGATAAATAGCACGATAGCGCCACCCTGTTTCTACTGCAGATGAACCTGTATGCACTTCATCAGCATTCACCAAAATGATATGCCCTTTAGGTGCGATATGCAGTGCACCTGTCCGATAAAACGACTGTGCCCCTTCTTCTATTACCCCTATGCAATAGCCTTCATGCACATGTTTAGAAAATTGTTTTTGTACATAAGAAGCATTCAGTAATTCCAAGCCACCCAATTCTTGGACATGCTTAAATTTAACAAACTCATGCTTCACTTCGCTCATACAATCAATTCTTTATTCATGCCAGTCAAATCTATTTCACATGCAAAATATCATGTTTATTTTTACTGTATAGAACAAAATTGCTCTCTAATTCCCTATTGGTACATTCTGCCCTGATATTTTAACCAGCCATCAATATGCTGCCGCTGCGGATCATGATGCGTCCAATGAATAACACCTCCCTTTGAGTTGTATTCATATTCACCATAAAACTCAACCGTATCGCCTTTTTGCAGATTTTCTATTCTCGGTGCCAAATCAATATTATGTGCAACCAATACTGTTAATCCATCCTTTAATAACAATATAAATTTCTGGTGTCTGGAGCCTTCATGATCATCAGCCAGAATTGCTTTAACTACGCCACTCGCACGGACTTGCACATTATTTTGTTGCTGTTGAAATGCCTGTTGTATTTTCTGATGGTCATCAACCGTAGATACTGATTCCGGAGAAGTTGCAATTGGAGATTCATTTTTAGGAGGCGTCTGCTGTTGTTGATTTATGCCAAGATATGCAGCAATAAGAACCAGAATCACCACAACAATTCTAAAATTTGTTTTATTCATCATTTTTTATCCTTTTTATTCGATATAAAAAAAGCCCCTTTGGGGGCTTTTTTTTTGCAAAATAAAATTATTTTGCAGCAGCTTGAGCAGCAGCAACTTCTTCAGCAAAAGAAAGTTCAGCTTTTTTCTCAATGCCTTCACCCACTTCGAAACGTACGAATTGAGCAACAGTTGTACCAGTCGCTTTTAATACGTCAGCAACTTTCTTATCGTTGTCGATTACGTACATTTGACGCTCAAGAACAACTTCGTTCAAGTATTTCTCAACTGAACCAGTAACCATCTTCTCAACGATGTTTGCTGGCTTGCCAGACTCAATCGCTTTCGCTTCAGCAATTTCTTTCTCTTTCGCGATAAGCTCAGCAGAAACGCCTTCAGCAGTTACAGCAACTGGGTTGAACGCAGCAACGTGCATTGCAACACCTTTACCAGTGTCAGCTTGACCAGTATAAGCAACTACAACACCAATTTTTAAACCGTGTTTGTAAACTGCAAGGTTTTCACCTTCAACAATTTTAGCACGACGTACTTGGATGTTTTCACCGATTTTTTGAACAAGAGCAATACGCGCTTCTTCAACAGTCGTGCCATCTTCAAGTTTAAGTTCAGCAATTTTAGCAGCATCAGTTTCGCCAGCAGCAAGTGCAGCAGCAGCAACTTTAGCAGAGAAGCCAGCAAAGTTTTCGTCTTTAGCAACGAAGTCAGTTTGGCAGTTTACTTCTAAAAGAATAGCTTTGTTGCCTTCTTGAGCGATAGTAATCGCGCCGTCAGCAGCGATGTTACCCGCTTTTTTAGCAGCTTTAGCTTGACCAGATTTACGTAGGTTATCAATCGCTAATTCGATGTCACCGTTCGCTTCTGTTAATGCTTTTTTACATTCCATCATTGCTAAACCAGTACGGTCACGCAATTCTTTAACCATGCTTGCAGTAATAGCAGTCATGTGTATCTCCTAAAAATCGGTAGAAAATGAATTCTTTTTAGAACAGAAACGGCCCAGAGGGATGCTCATGGGCCGTCTGCATACATGACGCTTACTTTGCCACCATCACATGTCGCAAAAATGACAAGCTTGCGTCAAAACGCATTAAGCCTCAGGAGCTTCTTTAGCAGCTTCGTCGCCTTTTGCTTGTGCATTTGCTTGAGTTTGAGCGTACTCTTTACCAGCAAGGATCGCATCAGCCATAGCAGAAGCGTAAAGTGTTACTGCACGGATCGCATCGTCATTACCCGGGATAACGAAATCAACGTTGTCTGGGTTAGAATTTGTATCAACGATACCGATTACAGGAATACCAAGGTTTTTAGCTTCTTTAATCGCGATTGATTCGTGGTCAACGTCGATTACGAATAATGCGTCAGGTAAACCACCCATGTTTTTCACGCCGCCTAAAGCACGCTCAAGTTTTTCCATCTCACGAGTACGCTCTAAAGCTTCACGTTTAGTAAGCTTAGCGAAAGTACCGTCTTGAGATTGAGTTTGAAGGTCTTTTAAACGGTTGATAGATTGGCGAAGTGTTTTCCAGTTCGTCAACATACCACCTAACCAACGGTGATCTACATATGGTTGACCAGCGCGTTGAGCTTGTTCACGGATGATGTTAGAAGCAGCACGTTTAGTACCAACGAACAACACTTTGTTCTTTTTGCTTGCAAGATTGTTAACAAAGTTCAAAGCATCATTTAACGCAGGAACAGTGTGCTCAAGGTTGATGATGTGAATTTTGTTACGCGCGCCAAAAATGTATTGACGCATTTTTGGGTTCCAGAAACGAGTTTGGTGACCAAAGTGCGCACCTGCTTGAAGAAGGTCGCGCATGCTTACGTTGTAATCTGCCATTTTCTTTACCTTAAAGTTTGGGTTAGGCCTCCATATATCCGCATTCTCCACCCTTTTAGGGCACCCAGAGTAATGTGTCGATATATGTGCGGATTTTTACCAATTTCAATCAAACGACTCGTAAATATATTCACGAAAAAGCATTTGATAAAATGGGCGGCTATTTATACCATAGTCACATACAAATTTCCAAAAGTTTTTAGAGATCATGAATACAACTTATCAAGCTCCCCGTCGATTAATTAAAACTGCCGATGAAATTGAAAAAATGCGCGTGGCAGGACGACTGGCGGCAGAAGTGTTGGATATGATCAAACCGCATATCAAACCAGGGGTAACGACCCTCGAATTAGACACGATTTGTCACGATTATATTGTGAACGTACAAAATGCGATCCCTGCATGTTTAGGTTATGGTGCGGCACCTGGTCGTCCAGCGTTTCAGCACACCATTTGTACTTCAGTGAACCATGTTGTGTGTCACGGTATTCCATCTGAAAGTAAAATCTTAAAGAAAGGCGATATCTTAAATATTGATGTCACTGTGATTAAAGATGGTTATCACGGCGATACCAATATGATGTACGTGGTGGGTGAAGAGACTTCGATTCTTGCTGACCGCTTATGTAAAGTTGCTCAAGAAGCAATGTATCGTGGTATTGCGACAGTTAAACCAGGTTCGACCATTGGTGATATTGGTCTGGCTATTCAAAAATATGTTGAATCTGAACGTTTTAGTGTTGTACGTGAATACTGTGGTCACGGTATTGGTACGGTGTTCCATGATGAACCACAAGTATTGCATTATGGTCAAGGCAACAGCGGTATGATTCTTGAAGAAGGCATGACCTTTACCATTGAACCAATGGTCAATGCAGGCGTATGGCAAACCAAGTTACTGGGTGACAAATGGACAGTTGTGACCAAAGATCATAAATTGTCTGCGCAATATGAACATACCATTTTAGTGACTAAAGATGGTGTTGAAATTTTGACTGCACGTCCTGAAGAAGATTTATCTCGTTTTCAGACTGAAGCAGTGTCATTGGCTTAAAATCTAAGTCAGTTGTCAAAAAGGTCACCTTCGGGTGATCTTTTTTTATATCCAAAAACAACATCCCCTAACTATTTTATTTTTAATTAATAACAACTTAAAAAATACTCAAACAAGATTTATCACGCCCTATCACGCTTTTTATAAATAACATGATTGATTGATAAGTAACAGAACCATAAAAAAATTACGGTAATTTTCACAATTTTTTAAAACTATGCCTGTTTTAAAACAACAGTTTTCTTTCGCCGCGCTATTGAATAATGCCCTGAATAAAAATGATGAAAATGGACATGGAGTCCCCTATGCAAAAAACAGGATTAGCATTTTCAATTGCGATTACCCTTATTCCTACATTTAGCCATGCTAAATCCCCCTATTTCAGCCTAGAAGATGGTGATGGCTTTAAACGTTTTTCCATTTCTGTGGGTGCATTACATGTTATGCCACAAGGTCAAGTTCAACCGTTTCGAGTCAATACAGCAGTCAAGGAAGGTGAAACCGCAAAGGTCGGCAATATTCAGGCACAAACTGTTTTAGACAATATTCGGCCAGGCAGTGACGTTAATCCACTGTTAAAGGCAGCTCTTAAAGGATTGGCTGCAATTGATGCTCCCGTCCCTTCAAGTCTCAGTGGTACTGCCGAAATACACGGCTTAAGCCAATGGGATAATGCAGGTACTGGACTTCAAGCAGATGATGTTACAACTTTAGGCATCATGAGCAATTATTTCTTTACCGACCATGTTTCAGTTGAGGTCAAAGCTGGGATTCCCCCTAAGGTCGATTTACAAGGTCAAGGAAAAATCTATGCGCCCTTTTCTGCTATTGCCAGTCCTTTAGGCAGTGTTTTGGGTCAACTGGAACTTGAAAATGATATTTTGATTACCGATTTGTCTGCTCACGGCGCTGCTGCTTCGGCTCGGGCATGGACACCTGCATTTGAATTGCAATATCACTTTGGCAAAACTGGGGTGAATAAATTTCGTCCCTATGTTGGTTTAGGCGTCATGTATGCTTATTTTAATGAATTAGAAATGAACCCACGTATTGAGCAAGATTTAATTGCCGCTGGTCATATGATTGCCAATATTAAAGAAGGTCATGCTGGCGGATCTTTAGAAGGTAAAACCAGTTCAGCCAATCCTCAAGTGGATCTTGAAGCATCTGATGCCTTTGCACCGATTGCCACAGTTGGATTTACCTACGATTTTAATAGCAATTGGTTTGCTGTCGGTTCGGTCAGTTATGCTCAACTGAGTAATGACACCACCATTACCGTGACCGATGCCAAACTCGGTGAACTTATCCGCTCCAAAGCCGATATTGAGATCAATCCAATTCTCGCTTATGCCGGTATTGGCTATCGCTTCTAAAATACTAAAACTCACTCGGATTTCTCTTCACGGTATTCATTAAAATAGTATGAAGACCGTGGAATAACTCCTGAGTTTTATCCAACCAACTTCTCATCTAAAGTGCATTGTTCTGATGCACTTTTATTGAATGATTTAAAGAATGAATTATTTTTGATCAGATTTTATCCTTTTTATCTAGTAGCATTTTCTCAGAATTTCATGATCTCTGAACTCATATTAACCAATAGACTCAAGTGTTTAATCACTGTATCTGTTGAATCAATGCAAAATCCGCACTTTTGGCATATTGCTTGCACTTTATAATTTATAAGATGAATCAACGTCGATTCACATAGTACATAGACGGCCAACGATGTCCGTTCTGATCGGATTACAAGCAACTTAAAAAACTTGTAAACAAAATGACGCTCAGTTCAGGGGATGGTTATGTCTTCAGCAATAAATAGCGATGCAAAAAAAGCGACACAAATTAAACTTTTTAATTTTTCTACACCCGCCATGCGTGCTTTCCATATGACTTGGCTCGCATTCTTTGTCTGCTTCTTCGCATGGTTTGCTTGCGCACCGCTTATGCCTGTAATTAAAGGCGAATTCAATTTAACCAAAGATCAAATTGCCAACATTAATATTGCAGCCGTTGCGATTACTATTTTAATTCGCCTGATTGTCGGTCCATTGTGTGATAAATATGGCCCCAGAAAGACCTATACAGCCCTTTTATTACTCGGCAGTATTCCTGTATTTGGCGTTGCCGCTGCCAATACCTACGAATCTTTTTTATTTTTCCGTTTACTGATTGGTGCCATTGGCGCGAGTTTTGTCATTACCCAATATCATACCAGTGTTATGTTTGCACCCAACGTAGTAGGTACAGCAAACGCGGCAGCGGCTGGTTGGGGTAATGCAGGCGGCGGTGCAACACAAGCTCTCATGCCACTTATTCTTGGAGCAATTGTAATGTTTGGTGTAGAACAAAGCATGGGATGGCGCATTTCTCTGCTTGTACCAGGCATCATGATGGTGATTGTGGGCATCTTATATTGGAAGCTCACTCAAGATTGCCCTCAAGGAAATTTTAAAGAACTTCGTAAAGAAGGCATTGAAGTGGGAAGCGGTAAAAAAGGCGGTACAGCAATTTTGCTGCAAGCTGCACGCAATTACCGCGTTTGGATTCTATTTGTATCTTATGCTGCATGTTTTGGTATTGAAATTTTCATTCATAATGTTGCTGCAATGTATTATGTAGACCACTTCAATATGGGCCTTAAAGAGGCAGGTTTAACTGCGGGTATCTTTGGTCTATTGGCACTTTTCGCTCGTGCTTTGGGTGGCATTGTTTCAGATAAAATTGCAATCGCAAAAGGCCTAGATGGACGCACCAAAGTGTTATTCACGCTAGTCTTACTTGAAGGTTTATTCTTAATCGTATTCTCTCAAATGAATACCGTCACACTCGCTATTATCAGCATGACTGTATTTGCACTCTTTACCCATATGGCATGTGGGGCTACTTATGCACTGGTGCCTTTTATTGACCGTGATGCTTTAGGAGGTGTTGCAGGGATTATTGGTGCTGGGGGTAATGTAGGTGCAGTAGCCGCTGGCTTTTTATTGAAAGGCGTATTAGATGTACAAACTTGTCTATTCATCCTTGGCGGTTTAGTCACAGTTGCAGCCTTTAGTGTCATTTTAATTCGCTTTTCAGTTGAACATAAAACCAAAGAAAAACAACTTTTTGATCAAGCTGTATTAGAACGAAATAGTTTAGCGTAAAACTTTAAATCCTCAGGTACAAATGAGGGTGTATTCACTCTCTGTACCTGATCAAAATAACCTACTCTTTCTTATGTAAAATATTCACTTGATTCGTAGAACCAAAAATCACTCATGCATATAGAATTAATTCTTGAATGTATAAATCCTGATAAATGACAAATCCACGGCATCAAATGTTGAACTATTTCTAATCCAACAATGTCCTAAATATGCAAATAATGACGGTTTCATTAGTTTTCACACATTCATAATGCTGCACCAATCCCCCAATCATTACGTCACTTTTCAAATGTTTTAATCAAATATCGAAATTAATCGATATATTGCGTACAATACAGCCAAACTCATATTTCAAGACGAATGCGGCAATGACCCAAAGTCAATTTTCAAAACCCCTTATTTATATGCTGATTGGCAGCGCTATCATTTTGGCGCTTTCGCTAGGTGTTCGACATGCATTTGGACTCTATTTGGTTCCTATGAGCCATGAATTTGGTTGGGGGCATAACGTCTTTAGTTTAGCAATCGCATTACAAAACCTGATTTGGGGTGCTGTACAGCCAATTACGGGAGCTTTTGCCGACAAATATGGCAGTAAAGTTGTTGTCACGGTAGGAGGTATTCTCTACGCGATTGGCTTATTACTCATGTCCGTCAGCTCAACTGGCTTTATGCTGAATGTCAGTGTTGGTCTGATTTTAGGTTTAGCTTTATCTGCAACCTCTTTTCCTGTGTTACTTTCTGCGGTTGGGCGTGCAGCCCCACCTGAAAAACGTAGTTTGGCTATGGGCATTGCCAGTGCAGCAGGCTCGTTTGGACAATTTATTATGCTGCCGTCAACCTTATTGCTATTGCAAAATATTGGTTGGTCAGCCGCTTTAATTGTCAGTGCGATTTTAATTGCCTTTATCGTTCCGCTCGCTTGGATGCTAAAAGCACCCATGTATGTAGCACCAAATAGCCAAACCACAAGTAGTGCACCTGCCCTCAGTTTTAAACAAATTTTGAACATTGCAAAAGCACATAAACCTTTCTGGTTTTTATCTTTAGGTTTTATGGTGTGTGGCTTCCAAGTGGTCTTTATTGGTATTCACCTGCCTGGTTATCTGATTGATCATGGTTTTGATGCGACCACGGGCACGGTGTTTTTAGCCCTTGTTGGGTTATTCAATATCTTTGGCACGTACGGCGCGGGCTGGTTAGGAGGTAAATTTTCCAAACCTAAACTGCTCATGGGTTTATATGCACTGCGCGGCATCACTATTATTGCTTTTTTAGCCTTACCGTTAAGTACATGGACAATCTATAGTTTCGGCGTGATTATGGGTTTATTATGGTTATCTACCGTGCCATTAACCAACGGGATTGTCGCCAATATGTTCGGCATTCGCTATTTGTCTATGCTCAGCGGTATTGTATTTTTTACCCATCAAGTCGGATCTTTTTTTGGTGGATGGCTCGGTGGCGTGAATCATGACATGACAGGAAATTATCAAGCAGTTTGGATGATTTCAATTGCGCTCAGTGTTTTAGGTGTACTGGTTCATTTCTTTGTCGATGAAAAGGCGGTGGTCCATGAATAATTCATCTCTGTTTTGGCTTAAGACATCGATTAGCGCGGTTGTACTGGGACTGATTATTGCTGCCATTGCACTCTGGCTACAAACACCGCAACTCTTCGAGTACTTTAATCAAGCATTCTGCCCACACTAATCTCTTCAAGACTGGCTCTAGTTTTCATAAACTCAGCATTTATTCTTATTTCAAAAAATGCTGGGTTTTTCTTAGTTTAAAACAACAAGAAATTTAGAGTAATAACAATGACCAGTCTTACACAACTTTCTCAAGCCATTCATGATGCACCGCAGTGGCATTTAGCTGAAGCTCTTCAACATCCAAATGAAATTCAAATTACCCCATTGAAAGATCAAGCTTTAGGCGCGATTGTGACAGGCTTAGATGCACGTAAAGCACAGTCAGGCGAAACCATTTTCCGTCTTAAACAAGCCCTAGCAGAGCATTTAGTTTTGATCTTTAAACAACAAAGGTTAGATGATTTACAGTATCTAGCTTTTGCCAGCTACTTTGGTTCCATTTTCCGCCCAAGCGCAGATAATCCCGTACTTGCCAGCCAATCGGATACTGGTGTCCCACCTGATGTTGTCCCTGTGTCAAATGCAGTGGGGCAAGGAGACTATACAGGTCACGGCGAGCTAAGCCCACATGCCGATCACCAATGGACACCTCTTCCCTCTTTCGGCTCACTGCTTTATGCCATTGAACTTCCACAAAACGGTGGACAAACCACTTGGTTCAATACCATTAAAGCCTATGATGCCCTCTCAGATGAGATTAAAAAGAAAATCGACTCGTTACAGCTCATTACCTATAACCCCTTTGTCCGTGCACAAAGTAATACAGGGACAAGTGGTTATGCAGATTCACCTTACTACCGCTTTAAAGATCAACCTATTTTAGGACATGCCTATCCACATCCACTTGTACGCATTCACCCTGAAACAGGACGTAAAGCATTGTGGCTGAATACGCGTTCGGAAGTTGAATTGGTCAATGTGAGTGATATTGAAGGGAGTGATCTCATCGCAGAGTTACGCGCACATATTCTAAAATCAGAGTTCCGTTACGAACATCATTGGGAAACAGGAGATATCGTGTTTTGGGACAATCAAGTCACATTACATTCAAGAACACCCTTTCCCGCAGAACAACGTCGCTTATTAAAACGTATTAGCTTGGCAGGTGCTCGACCTTTCTAAACGATATTCATCATTCCTCAGCGCATAAAAAAGCCCATTAATTAAAATGGGCTTTTTATTCACTTCACTGAATGTTTAGAACAAACGGTTCATACCATTCAAAGTCGCTACACGGTAGGCTTCAGCCATTGTTGGGTAGTTAAATGTCGTTTCCACAAAATACTTGATCGTATTATTTGGACTGTTCATCACTGCTTGACCAATGTGAATAATTTCCGCAGCGTTATTACCAAAGCAATGTACGCCCAAAATTTCCAAAGTATCGCGGTGGAACAAAATCTTCAATTCACCGACGGTATCGCCTGTAATTTGCGCACGAGCTAAATGACGGAAAGATGCCTGCCCCACTTCATAGGGAATTTTTTCTTCCGTTAATTGCTGTTCATTCTTACCAATCGAAGAAATTTCTGGAATGGTGTAAATCCCTGTAGGAATATCAACTACAGGTTCAATACCTTCTTCACCACTCATATTTGCCCCTGCACAACGACCTTGGTCATAAGCAGCAGAAGCCAAAGATGGCCAACCAATTACATCACCTGCAGCGTAAATATTCTCAACTTCAGTTTGATATTGATCATTTACAGTAATTTGACCGCGGCTGTTTGGCGTAATACCGACATTCTCTAGTCCAAGACCATCTGTATTACCAGAACGGCCATTACACCATAAAATCGCATCAGCCTTAATTTTCTTACCACTGAGCAAATGCATCACCACGTGATCATCGAAAGTTTCAAGATGATCAATCTGTTCGTTATGACGAATCAATACACCCTGCTCACGCAAGTGATATGACAAGGCATCTGAAATTTCATCATCTAAATAGCTGAGCAATTTCATTTGGGTATTGATCAGATCAACTTTATGATCCAATCCAATGAAAATTGACGCATATTCGCAGCCAATTACACCTGCACCATAAATGATGATTTTCTGAATCGAGAAATCCAAATCCAAAATTTTATCTGAATCAAATACACGCGGATGATTAAAATCAAGCATCGCAGGACGATAAGGACGGCTACCTGTCGCAATCACCAACTGCTTGAACATGATGGTTTCTTTAATCCCATCAGGCGTAAAGACCAATACTGTGTTTTGATCTTGGATATAAGCACGCCCATGATAAATATCAATCTTGTTACGATCGTAAAAACGCGAATGTGTTTCTACCTGTTGTTGAATGACTTTATGTGCATTGCGCAGTACTTGTTTCATGGTGAATTGTTTCCAATCCCCCACTTTTTGGAACATTGGATCGCGTTGATAGCGAATAATGCTCGATACTGTTTGACGCAATGCCTTACTCGGAATTGTGCCAACGTGAGTACAGTTTCCCCCCAGTTGCTCTCGCATATCAATAATTGCAACGCGCTTACCAGATTTGGCAAGTTTCATTGCCGCGCCTTCACCAGCTGGGCCCGAACCTAGAACGACCGCATCATATTTCAAGAAAGTTCCACTAACGACCTCTTTCTTACGTGCCATTCAACGCTCCTTTTCTATAAATTTGTGTCTATTTTCACTCTATTATGACTGAAAATAGCTGACTTTGCTGTATTTCATAGTCATATATTGAATGATAACGACATTTAGAAAATGAATAGTGTTTTCGCCCTATCAATGTGCAATTCCGTTATAATGTTTAAATATCTCTCCGTGTAAACAGTGGAAAAGTTGAATATGTCTGAAAGCCGTAAACCTGAACAGGGTGTCAAACTTCGTGGTGCAGAAAAAGTTTCACGTATTCCTGTCAAAGTTGTACCTACGGTTGAAGTGCCTCGTAAGCCAGACTGGATTCGTGTCAAGATGACAGCGCCAGAGGAAGTTCAACGCATTAAAACAACTTTACGCGCACAAAAATTACATACTGTATGTGAAGAAGCTGCCTGCCCAAATTTACCAGAATGTTTTGGCGGTGGTACTGCAACCTTTATGATTATGGGTGACATCTGTACTCGTCGTTGTCCATTCTGTGATGTTGCCCATGGCCGTCCAAATGCGTTAGACCCAGATGAACCACGCCATATGGCAGAAACCATTGCAAACTTAGGTTTGAAATATGCTGTGATTACTTCGGTAGACCGTGATGATCTACTGGATGGTGGTGCTCAGCACTTTGTGGATTGTATTAAAGAAGCACGTAACTTAAGCCCGAAAACTCTACTCGAAATTTTGGTGCCCGACTTCCGTGGTCGTATGGATATTGCCTTACGCATCATGACGGAATGTCCGCCTGATGTGTTTAACCACAATATTGAAACTGTGCCACGCTTATATAAAGCTATGCGTCCAGGTTCAGACTACCAGCACTCTTTAACCCTACTGAAAATGTTTAAAGAGTACTGCCCTGATGTTCCAACCAAATGTGGTTTGATGGTTGGTATTGGTGAAACTGAAGAAGAAGTGATTGCACTATTAGATGACTTACGTGCCCATGATGTAGACTATGTAACCATCGGTCAGTATTTACAGCCATCTAAAGAACATGCACCGATTGACCGTTTTGTCAGCCCAGAAGAATTCGAGCGTTACGCCGAACATGGTCGTAAACTTGGTTTTAGAAACATCTGGTCTGCACCAATGGTTCGATCAAGTTACTTTGCTGACCGCCAATACTATGGCGAACCTGTACCCGCAGTGCGTCGTAAAGTAGATCCAGCAAAGAAAATTGCAGTGCAAACAATTGAAGCTTAATTAAGTCTTTGATTTTAAAAACCCTTTAAATACATAATTTAAAGGGTTTTTTATTGTCATGAACATCAATTAAAGCGATTACGCTATATCCAGTACACGCTAAAACTATAAAAGAACTCATTTACTTCGAAACGAACTTGATAACCCAACTGGGTCAATTCAGCCGAAAGCTCCCGAATTTCACTAAGCGGCAAATGCTTAGGTAAAACAGCAAATACTGCTGTATTCCCCTGCTGAGCACTTTCTTCAATTAATTTTGCTAAACGCTCTTTATAGAGGTTGATATCCAATTTGGCGGTTGCCGTAAGAATTTTGGCATGTTCGGCTGTAATAAAGCTCATTCTTGTTCTCTTGGTATTGATGAATTATTTCTTTTGATCATAGCAAACAGAATAGAGATAAAGTTGAAAAATTGTACAGATTTTTATCTTTAAATTTCTAACATGATCTATTTTCAAAAACTGGGATGATGAGGTGATTGTATAGAAATATGACCAATTCAAAAGTTGCTCTAAAACTAAGCATATTTTACCTATGAGTAAATAACCCTCCAATGAATTGCATCATCATAAGTCAAATTAACTAATTTAATTTTCACATAATTTATTAGAAGTATTGAATTGATTAAGAAATCAAAATTGGCATAAGGATTGCTATATATCAAATACATAGATTGGAGATAGATTAAGTAAAGGTTAAACTTATGTTGAAAATTAAACTTATTTCATTGGCTGTATTAACGACATTGAGCTCAGCATTCACCTATGCCGATGATTTCAAAATTCTTAAACAAATATCTGAAAAACCAACCTTACTTAAAGAGGGTGCATATAAAGGCAACTACTATGTACCATCCACGCTAAATACTATTACTTGGGGTTATTTACCTAATCGAGATGCAAAAGCAGTTTTGACGGTAAATTCTGGAAGTATTGTCACATTCGATACGGTCTCCCATGAAGGTTTACTTGAAGATCAAGGCCGTGATGCAGACAAATATTTCCAATCTAAAGGGGTCAAGTCTGAATATATTCTAGATGAAGCCAAAAAAATTACCCAATCCAAACTAGCACATGACTTCCATAAAGATGGCCCCCACATTGTTACAGGGCCAGTTGCCATTGCAGGTGCTGAGCCTGGGGATATTTTAAAAGTCGAGGTGATTAAGGTCGAACCACGTGTACCCTATGGTGTAATTTCGAATCGACATGGAAAAGGAGCATTGGTCGGAGAGTTTCCAAAGACACCTCAACAAGATAATCCATCTGCTGAACATCCTGAACGTTTCGGCAATGTTTCAATTTTCACCCCAATTGAAAAGAATGCTCAAGGTGAATATGAAGGCGTATTAAAAACTGCATCAGGTAAAGCGATTCGTTTCCCGCTTTATCCTTTTATGGGCATTATGGGGGTAGCTGCAAATACTTCTGAACCTGTTCACTCTGTACCACCAGCCTTGTATGGTGGAAATATTGATATTAATGAGCTTGGTGCGGGTGCAACTGCCTATTATCCAGTACAAGTCAAAGGTGCACTTTTTTACACAGGCGATAGCCATTTCTCGCAAGGTGATGGTGAAGTCGCACTGACAGCATTGGAAGCATCAGCGCGTGCAACCCTCAAATTTACCTTATTAAAGGCAGGTAAGGACAAGATTCCAGGTCAAGAAATTAAACAACCTTTAGCCGAAAATGCAGAGTTTTGGATTACTCCTGGTTTAGATGCCGATCTAGATGAAGCGATGAAAAAATCTACCCGTGAAGCAATCCGTTTTTTACATCAAGAATATGGTATTGATGAAGCGACTGCCTATGCTTACTTAAGTGCTGCAACAGATTTTGAAGTTTCACAAGTGGTTGACCGCACTAAAGGTATTCATGCCAAAATCCGCAAAGCTGATTTTAAAGAGTTTGAGCCAACCAATCCTAACAAATAACGAATCCTTAAACTGAAAATGAAGGTGATTGCACAATCGCCTTCACTGAATAAATAGTTTCAATACAATGGACAGAGGCGGTTCTCGTACCCATTACACCAGTTTAAATTCACCGTTGTTTACATCTCATCACCACATTTATACGTCAAATCATTGATTAAAAAATCCTCAAAGTCATAAACTATTTATATAAGCTAGAGGATAACAATAATGACAGGATTCAAACCCTTCGCGTACTTAACGATAAGGATGCCCAGATAATTTAAGCCAGTTACAATTTTCGATCTCAGGTAAGTTAGAGCGAATTGATCTGTTTCGAAAAGCCTAATTACCCCTGAAACTCAAAGTCTTTTAAATGCTCGACTCAATTCTGATCTGAATATATCCTGCTTAAAGTATCATTCAAGTACTGTAAGTTTGCGCCTAGGAAGGTTTTATAGGAGGTTGATATGAATTTTCTGACAAATTTATTGGTCGCAAAACCTCTTTTCATTTTTGGGATTGCCTGCGTATTTTTTATTGGCTATTTAATCGTACGTAATTTTAGCCATCGGCGTAGTGCGAAATATTTAGGGCTTACCGCAATTTTATGGTTACTTTATGCATGTTGGGAATTTTGGGTTCAATTCAAAACGCCACAAGCAGATATTCGTATAGACTTACTGATTATTTGGCCGGTTATTTTTATGCTCACTTTCGTTTCTACACTCTTACTTTTTTTTAAAAGCGAAAAATAAAGAGCCAAACGAATAGACACTCACCTTCTAAAAAAGAACCAGTCGTTTCCGACTGGTTAAGGAAAAAAGCGACGACTCCATCTAAAGAATAGCGATTCTTTTATGGCTGGATAGAGTCGTCTCTCAATTTATAAGTATTGTTATTGTGCAGTGTATCCTCCATCCATAACTACAGCCTGCCCCGTAATACCAGCACCTTTGTCACTGGCCAAGAAAATTGCATAATCAGCAATTTCTTCAACACGAAGTAAACGCTTTTGTGGCACCATCGCTAAAATCACATCTTCAAGTGCAGAGTCCAAACTCACATTGCGTGTTTTAGCCAAATCCGCAATTTGACCACGTACCAATGGCGTATCCACATAACCTGGACACAGTGCATTTACGGTAATACCATCACGAGCACATTCTAAAGCAGCAACTTTTGTTAGCCCAATCACACCATGTTTGGCACTGTTATAACCCGCTTTACCCGCAAATCCAATTAAGCCATTAATCGATGCCATATTAATAATACGACCTGATTTCTGTGCTTTCATAATTGGAAAGGCATGTTTGATTCCAATAAAAGAACCTGTCAACATCACTTGAACCAGTTTTTGATACACCGATGTTGGAAATTCTTCAATTGGCGCAACGTGTTGAAAGCCCGCGTTATTAATCAAGATATCCAAAGTACCAAAAGTGTTTTGCGTTAATTCAATTGCTGCCTGATACTGGGCTTCATCCGTCACATCACAAGGGGCTGAAAGTGCCTGAAAACCTTGTGCTTTTAGTGCTTCAGCCGTTTCCTGACATTTTTCAGCATTCATGTCGGAGATCACAACTTTTGCACCTTCTTGTGCAAATTTTTTGGCAATTTCTAAACCAATGCCACTGGCTGAACCTGTAATAAATGCAACTTTATTTTCTAATTGCAAGCTCATGACTTACTCCTTTTACATCTAGCCTGCAACTTGCACAGGCCTAGTCCTTAACGTAATTTTAGACAATACCGAAAATTGTAAATGCTGCAATCACAACAAATACCGCAGTGGTTTTAATGATAGTGACAGCAAAAATATCTTTATAAGACTGCTTGTGGGTTAAACCAGTCACCGCAAGTAGGGTAATTACTGCGCCATTATGCGGTAAGGTATCCATCCCCCCCGATGCCATAGACACTACACGGTGCATGACTTCTGGTGGAATACCTGCCGCGAGAATAGCCGCATTGTATTGTTCCGCCATCGCACTCAGGGCAATACTCATACCACCTGATGCCGAACCTGTAATCCCCGCCAGCACAGTCGTGGTCACGGCACCATTCACCAAAGGATTGGTAAAAGTTGAACTTAAACCGTGACTGATCAAAGCGAAGCCTGGTAATGCCGCAATAATGGCACCAAAACCATATTCCGAAGCGGTATTCATGACTGCAAGTAAAGCACCGCTAATACTGGTATTCACACCTTCTTTAAACTGCACAATTACACGCTGATAGTCATATAAAAATGCAGTGATTATGCCGACAATTAATGCCAAACCGACCGCCCAGATTGCACCTGTTTTCGCTACATCTACAGTGTAATTGGCCAAACCAATTGCATTAAAATCGAAGCCATTTGGATACCATTTTGGAATTGCGGTAGATAAAAACTTGTTCGTGACCGCAACTAAAATAAGCGGTACAAAAGCCAGTGCCTGACGTGCTCTAGAACCATTTTGACTATCTAAAAGATTTACTGTCGTAGTCGAATCTGTAGCTTGTACTTGTTCATTCGCGAACCCTGCATAACCCTCACCTGCTTGTTCAGCAGCACGACAACGCCATTGTAGATAAAGCAGCCCCATACATAGCACAAAAATTGCACCAATAATCCCTAAAAAAGGCGCTGCATAAATATTGGTGCCAAAGAACGTGGTTGGAATCACATTTTGAATTTGTGGTGTGCCTGGCAGGGCATCCATGGTAAAGGTAAATGCACCGAGTGCAATTGTGCCTGGAATTAAACGTTTTGGAATATTCGCTTCTTGGAACAGTTGATTCGCAAATGGATATACCGCAAACACCACCACAAACAAGCTCACACCACTATAAGTCAAAATTGCACCTAACAATACAACCGTTAAAATTGCACGTTTAGCCCCAATTAAACTGACAATGGTTTTTGCAATCGAGGAGGCAATCCCCGACATTTCCACAACTTTGCCGAAAATTGCACCCAATAAAAAGACCAAAAAATAGTCTTTAATGAAATTCACCATTTTGGGCATAAATACGCCTGAATAGAATGGTAAAACATGGTTGGGTGCAATTAAAAATACCGCGAGTAAGGCACAGAGGGGTGCCATGAGAATGACCGAAAATCCCTTATAGGCTGTGTACATCAACAAACCTAAAGACAGTAGGATGACAAATAAATCCCACATATTCTTTTCTCCCTGATAAAGAATACATAAGGGCGCACACATTGCGTTAGACAATGTGATAGACCTTTATTTTTTGACCGAAAAAATGCTCAATTTTATTAAGAGTTATCCTAAACTCTATATAAAAACAACAAGCAGAAAATTTTTTAATACCACTTTTAGTATTTAAAAAAATAACACCAAAAATTCAAAAAACAACATTTAAATATTATAAATAATCGTTAATTAAAAATTAAAACATAAATATCAATAATTTATAAAATAAAAATAAACAAAATTTAATATATTTAAAAAAATGATTAATTATTTTAAAAAACTCATTAATCTCTTTTATTATAATAAAATTAAACACCAAATAATATTTAAAATTATTATAAAAAATAGAATTAAAATAAATTTAATTATCTGTAACTTCATTGTTTTTTTGCATTTCATGTGAAAAAGGATCAAAATCAAACCAGACCTCATATTTCACTCAGCCCGCATGGTACGCATCTAGTTATGACTTTAAAACAACTAAAAGCCTTCTTAGCCCTAGCCCGCAGTTTGAACTATGCCAATGCATCGAATGAACTTCATCTCAGTCAATCTGCATTAAGCCTCACCATTAAAACTTTAGAAGAAGAACTGGGTGGAAAACTTTTTAAGCGCAACACACGCCGTGTAGAGTTAACTTTCGAGGGTAAATCCCTGATTCCTTATGCCAAAAAACTATTGGCAAATTGGGAAGATATGGAAAAAGATGTCAAACAACGTTTTAAATTACAGCGTGGGACACTCAATATTGCCTCTATGCCTTTTGTCACGCATGCCATCATGCCGAATGTAATTCAAAACTTCTTAGGCTTACACCCGAATATTAATTTTTCAATTCATGACATTACCAATGAAAAAATTATTGAGAATGTGCTCGATGGTATTTTTGAACTCGGTATATGTTTCGAACCACAACAAATCGATACGCTTGAATTCTTACCGTTATTCAATGAAGATTTTCTTGCCTTATTACCCAAAGCACATCCATTAGCGCATACAACTTCAATTACATGGAAAGACCTCTGTGCCAATCCTTTCGTGACCTTGCAACAGCCTTCGATTGTGCGCTATCTGATTGAAGAAAATTGCAAAAAAAATAACATTCAATTGGACTTAAAAGTTGAATGTCATCAAATCAGCTCTTTATCAAGTTTTGTTGCATTAGGCATTGGAGTAAGTGTAATTCCACGGCATTTCCAACAGTTTATTGATACTGAAAAAAATGTACTGATTGAATTACAAGATCAAGATTTGATTAAACCTGTTGGAATTATTTATAAAAAGAATTTTGAAATTTCCAACATCACAGCTCAGTTTATTGAAACACTTAAGCAATACAATTACAAAAAACACATATAAAATAAATACTTAAAATTAAAAAACAATTTCTAAACTATTCAGCTTAGCTCATTACAAGGTGTTCAACCCGTGGACTGTGCTGAATTTTGCCTATTTTTCGCCCCATTATTGAGTTTTTCTGATTAATTGTTTGAAAATTTCAACTTCATTATCTGTCAAAGCAGTGCTAATAATGGATTCAAGATAACTAAGGGATTTAGAGAAGTTAATATGAATAAGCTCTATTCAAGTGCAACACTTGCATTGCAAGATGTAGTTAAAAATGGACAAACGATTGCAGTCGGTGGTTTTGGCTTATGCGGTATTCCAGAAGCGCTGATTGAAGCACTTAAACAAACTGGGGTTAACGAACTTACTTGTATTTCCAACAATGCAGGTGTCGATGATTTTGGTTTAGGCAAACTCTTACAAACCAAACAAATTAAAAAAATGATTTCATCTTATGTCGGTGAAAATAAAGAATTTGAACGCCAATATTTAAATGGTGAACTCGAAGTTGAACTTACCCCACAAGGCACACTGGCAGAAAAATTACGCGCTGGCGGTGCAGGTATTCCTGCTTTCTTTACTCAAACCGGTGTCGGCACGCTAATTGCCGAAGGCAAAGAACAACGCGATTTTGACGGTAAACCGTATATTCTCGAAAACTCATTAACGGCAGATGTTGCATTAGTCAAAGCCTACAAAGCGGATAAAGCGGGTAATTTGATCTTCCGTAAAACCGCACGTAACTTCAATCCAGAATGTGCAATGGCAGGTAAATTTACCGTAGTTGAAGTAGAACACGTGGTTGAAATTGGCGAACTCGATCCTGATGACATTCATTTGCCAGGCATCTATGTCAATCGTATTATCTTGAATGCCACCCCTGAAAAACGCATTGAACAATTAACCATTAAGCAGGAGGCTTAATCATGGCTTGGACACGCAATGAAATGGCTGCACGCGCTGCACTAGAACTTGAAGATGGATTTTATGTCAATCTTGGTATTGGTTTACCGACGTTGGTCGCCAACTATATTCCAGAGAATATCAATGTCTGGTTACAGTCTGAAAATGGTTTATTGGGTATAGGTGAATTTCCAACCGAAGCAACCGTAGATGCCGACCTGATTAATGCAGGTAAACAAACCGTAACTGCACGCAAAGGCGCTGCATTTTTCTCAAGTTCAGAATCTTTTGCCATGATCCGTGGTGGTCACGTGAATATTGCCATTTTGGGTGCGATGGAAGTTTCTGAACAAGGTGACCTTGCCAACTGGATGATTCCAGGCAAGAAAGTTAAAGGTATGGGCGGTGCGATGGACTTGGTTGCTGGTGTGCAAAAAGTCGTTGTGCTGATGGAACACTGTGCTAAAGATGGTAGTCCCAAAATTGTAGAACAATGTACCCTACCACTGACTGGTCAAGGTGTAGTCAATCGTATTATCAGTGATTTAGGTGTAATGGACATTACGCCTGAAGGTGTGAAACTCATTGAGCTGGCGAAAGATGTTAGCTTAGAACAAATTCAAGCGGTTACTGGCGTACAATTGATTGTCGATAACGTTCAAGAAACGGTAAGTGCATAAATCAGATGAGTTAAAGCAGCTTCGGCTGCTTTAATTTTGATTCAACAAGAACGGAACAGGTATAAATACACGGAGATAAACATGAATAAAGACATCGTCATTGTTGCTGGTAGCCGAACTGCAATGGGAAGTTTTCAAGGCGCACTATCAAGTCTTTCAGCCCCTGAACTTGGCGCAGCCGTTATTCAAGAGACTTTAAACCGCGCAAATGTTGCCGCTCAGGATATTGATGAAGTCATTATGGGCTGTGTTTTGCCTGCGGGCTTAAAACAAGCTCCTGCTCGCCAAGCAATGCGCCTTGCAGGTGTACCTGATCATGTTGGTGCAACCACTATCAATAAAATTTGCGGTTCAGGTATGAAAGCTGTGATGCAGGCTGCCGATGCTATTTGCGCTGGTAATGCAGAAATTATCATGGCAGGTGGTATGGAATCCATGAGTAATGCACCTTACTTACTACCAAAAGCACGTTCAGGTTACCGTATGGGGCATGGTGAAATTAAAGATCACATGTTCCAAGAAGGTCTAGAAGATGCCGAAACTGGACTTTCAATGGGTGTTCTGGCACAAAAAATGGCCGATAAAAAAGGCTACACTCGCGAGCAACAAGACGCGTTTGCAATTCGTTCTTTAACTCGTGCGCAAGCTGCTATTCAAAATGGTTTTTTACAAGCTGAAATTGCACCAATTACCGTGTCGAGCCGCAAAGGTGAAGTAATTGTGGCACAAGATGAAAATCCGTTTCATGCCAATATTGATAAAATTCCAAACCTACGTCCTGCCTTTGCCAAAGATGGCACCATCACCGCAGCCAATTCAAGTTCCATTTCAGATGGTGCATCTGCCATGTTGGTGATGTCGGCTGAACAGGCGGCAGCTCGCAGTTTAACCCCACTGGCCCATATTCGCGCTACAGTAACTAACTCTCAACATCCTTCAGAATTTACCATTGCGCCTGTGGCTGCAATTGAAAAAGTCCTGAAAAAAGCGGGATGGTCTATAGAAGATGTAGATTTATGGGAGATCAATGAAGCCTTTGCTATTGTAACCATGGCAGCTATTGATGCTTTCAATCTAGACCCTGAAAAAGTTAATGTAAACGGTGGTGCATGTGCATTGGGTCACCCATTGGGTTCATCAGGCTCACGCATCATTTTAACCTTAATCTATGCATTAAAGCGTTTAGGTAAAACCAAAGGCGTAGCTACACTCTGTATTGGCGGTGGTGAGGCAACAGCAATTGCCGTAGAACTTGTTGATTAACTGTCAAGTTTTAAAAAATCATACAGATCAAAGTGATAAAAGGTTAAACTTTTATCACTTTTTAATGAGGAAGAGTGACTCAAATGTCTCAGCAAGATTATGAAAATGGATTAAAAGTACGCACTGAAGTAATGGGTGAAAGTTTTGTCAAACGTGCTCAAGACAATACTGTACCTTTTACTCAACCGCTACAAGATTGGATTAATGAACATGCTTGGGGCTCGACTTGGCAACGTGAAGGTGTGTTACCTCGTAAATATCGCTCGCTAATTACCCTTGCCTTTTTAACTGCACTCAAAAGTCCCACCGAACTTAAAGGACATGTCCGTGGTGCACTCAACAATGGAGCGACAGTTGAAGAAATTCAGGAAGTGTTACTACACAGCTTGCCCTATTGTGGCGCGCCTGCAACACAAGAAGCCTTCCGCGCAGCATTAGAAGTCATTACCGAATACCAAAATAACAACTCATAATTTACAACGATTAAGAGCCAGATTTGATGGCTCTTAATGTCTTATTTTAGACATTACAGATTTTGTGCAATGACATAACCGAGTATTAAACTCAATTGCAGACTGACCACAACCACGAACCACTTCCAGCCCTTTTGCTTAAGCACCATCTTATTTGGATATGTTGCTGTTTTTATCATTTGCTATCTCCAACACTATTATCATTTTAATAAACTGCATATTTCGATTATTTATTAAGCAAATTTTACACCAACTTTTTAGCGCTTTATACCGTTCAGATTTTTCAAACTATATCCTGATGATTTTAAAGTCGTACAACTGCATCTATAGCGGTGCTAAAATATCAACACAAAAAAAGAGTTGGGATAATAATGAAACGTCCTCTTTCCCTTGTTACTTTTTGTCTGCTCGTATTGTTTAATATGCAAACTAGCTATGCTAACTTTTTTCAAAATCTAGAGATTTTTCGAGCAAAAAATACAATACGTAATATTGCTTATGGGCCCAATACATTACAAAAATTAGATCTCTATCTCCCACAATCTAATCTGCCGAATCAAAAACTTGCACCCATTTTAATGATTGTACATGGTGGAGCTTGGAGTATTGGAGATAAGTCTCATCAAGGCTTAATACAGCATAAAGCGACCTATTGGAATCAACAAGGTTGGGTCGTGATTTCAGTGAATTATCGCTTAGTTCCTAAAGTCACAGTGCAACAGCAAACTCAAGATATTGCCGATGCACTGAATTTTGTGCAAAAGAATGCCTCAAATTGGCAAGCTGATAGTCACAAAATCATGATTATGGGGCATTCTGCTGGTGCACATTTGGTCACCTTACTTTCTACTCACCCAGAATGGATTTCAAATTTTCCCAAACCATGGAAAGCAACGATTTCCTTAGATAGTGCTGCCTATGACATAGAAACCATCATGTCCAATCAACATGCTCAATTTTATGATCGTGTTTTTGGGTCTTCTAAAGAAAACTGGCGTTTGGTTTCACCCAAAGTTCAGTTAAAACATTCCTCGCCTGCTTTTCTGGCGGTCTGCTCCACCATTCGTCCTGATCAACCTTGTATACAAGCACATTCATTTATTCAACAAGCCAAAGCTTTAGGTGCATCGACAGCCTATTTACCTCTGCCCTTGTCGCATGCCGAAATTAATCGAAACTTGGGGCAAGATAATGACTATACCCGTCAAGTTGATCAATTTATGCAGCAAAATGTTAAATAATCTTACGGTAGACAAATATTAGATTATTGACTTTATTCTATTTTTTATAAATACCATAAAGCTGTGTATACGCTTCAATAGCATTGAAAATATCTTCCTTAGCGGTTTTATAACTAGATTGACTTCCTTGAGGGTTTATCAAATTCTGAATCATTTCATCTTTTAAATGGATTGATAAATCTCGGGGTAACCATAAGCTTTCTAAACTATCTCTAGGATATAGATATTCTGACTTATGTATAAAATTCAAACTATTGTATTGTGATGTTATTAATACTCTCAAAACCTTTATAATTTCATCTTTTAAATCTGCAACGCATCTAAATTCTTTAATTTTTCCATATAATTTAATAAAGTAATTTACTCGCCCATCAACTATTGAACCGCCGCCTAAATTTCCATCTAATTTTAGTGCCTGTGGTAACAATAAACGAAACAATTCTGTTCTAGCATCTTTTAATTCTTCAATTGTCTGTGCAGCTTCATTTTTTAAATCTTTAAATTTGACAGCATTGCCGGCTATCGTGAATTCCTGTATTTCAGAAGAAAAATAAACAATAAAACCAACAAACACCCCACCTAAAATTAATACAACTGATTCTGCACCTTCTAATAATCCATTTAACAAACAATAAATACCAAACCCTGATACTACTGCTGTAGAAATCATTGATAAGATAACTTTCTTCAATTTAGATCCTCTTATATTTGATAATTAGAATTTCTTATGTTTATAAAAAAAGAATGCCACTTAAAAGTGGCATTCTCAAAGATTAATTTTTCAATTAACCGATAAACTTACGTGCATTACGGAACATACGTAACCATGCACCATCTTCAGTCCACTCTTCAGGTTTCCAAGAATGCTGAATAGCGCGGAAATTACGCTCTGGATGCGGCATCATAATCGTTGCACGACCATCTTTAGAAGTTACACCTGTAATCGCTTCTGGAGAACCGTTCGGGTTCAATGGATAGTGCTGAGTTGGGTTCCCATGACTATCTACATAACGTAAAGTCACTTGGTTGCCTGCATTTAACGCAGCAAGTTGATCCGCAGTTGCCACCACACGACCTTCACCATGTGCTACTGCAATCGGAAGAATCGAACCTTCCATACCTTCAAGCAATACAGAATGTGATTTTTCAATACGAACGTTCACTGCACGTGCTTCAAATACTTCTGAAGTATTGCGATGGAAACGTGGCCAAGCATCTGCACCAGGAATTAACGGCGCAAGTTGTGACATCATTTGACAACCGTTACACACACCTAAAGTGAATGTTTCTTGACGGTTAAAGAATTTCTCGAACTGGTCACGTAAGCGTGGGTTAAATAGGACTGATTTTGCCCAACCACCACCAGCACCTAGAACGTCACCATAAGAGAAACCACCACAAGCTACCAAGCCTTCGAAGTCATTTAAATCCACTCGACCTGCAAGCAAATCACTCATGTGCACATCGGTTGTGTTAAAGCCAACTTTGTCAAATGCAGCCGCCATTTCAGTTTGGCCATTGACACCTTGTTCACGCAAAATCACCATACTTGGGCGGCGTAAATTAATAAACGGCGCTTCGACTGGCTCATTCAAATCAAAAGTAGGCTGTGCAATGATGCCTTGGTGTGAATTGTCTGCGATTAAGGCAAACTCTTGATCAGCAGTTTCAGAGTTATCACGTAAACGTTGAATTTGGTGTGATACTTCAGCCCAAGCATGTTGTAAGTCAACACGAGGTAAAGTCAAACCATTGATCGTTAACTGATCTGTGTTATTGACTGAACCTACAACTGAAATGGCGTCTTTTAAGCTTGATGCAGCAACTTCGGCTGCAAGAGTCGCCCAGTCAGAAGTACTGATTTGAAGGACTGCGCCAATTTCTTCTGCGAACAACGCTGCTGTAGATTGATTTTCTAGTGCTACACCTAAACGTGAAGCGAACATCATTTCTGCAACAGTTGCCAATAAACCACCATCACCAATGTCATGGTAAGCTTGAATTAAGCCACGGTTGTTCCAGTCTTGTACCAAATCAAAGAATGCTTTGAAATCCGCAAAACTGTCAACATCTGGAGTAACTGAACCAATCGCTTTATAGACTTGCGCAAGGATCGAACCACCTAAACGGAATTGACCTTTAGATAAATCAATACGAACCAATACAGAATCAGTATTTTTCAATTCAGGCGTTAAGGTCTTACGTACATCATTTACAGGTGCAAATGCGGTAATCACACCACTCATTGGCGAAGTCACTGACTTGTCCTGACCTTCGTCATTCCAAGTGGTACGCATCGAAAGTGAGTCTTTACCTACTGGAATTGCAATACCTAAAGCAGGACACATTTCCATACCAATCGCTTTGACACCTTCAAACAAGGCTTGGTCTTCACCTTTTTGCCCTGCTGCTGCCATCCAGTTTGCTGACAATTTAATGTCACTGATCTGTTCGATATTGGCACACATGATGTTTGAAATGGATTCAGCCACTGCCAAACGTGCAGATGCTGCTGGGTTTAACAATGCCACAGGTGGACGTTCACCCATTGCCATCGCTTCCCCTGTATAACCTTGTAAACTTGTCGTGGTTACTGCTGCATCAGCAACAGGAACCTGCCAACGACCTACGAGCTGATCACGTGCAACCATACCTGTAATTGAACGGTCACCAATCGTGATTAAGAATGATTTAGACGCAACTGTTGGGTTCTTTAATACACGGAAAATCGCATCTTTCAAGTCCACTTGAGCAGCATCAAAATCATCGCCCTTACGCTCGATGGTTTCGTATGAACGGCTCATACGTGGTGTACCACCAAGCATGACTTGCATTGGCATATCCACTGCTTTGTTATCGAACAATGGATCATTTACAGTCAATTGACGAGCTTCTGTCGCTTCGCCTAATACAGCGAATGGGCAGCGTTCACGCGCACAAATCGATTCAAATAATTCTAAAGACTCAGGCTTAATTGCGAGTACATAACGTTCTTGCGCTTCGTTTGACCAAATCTCCATTGGAGACATACCAGGTTCAAGTGAAGGAATCTTACGAAGGTCTAAAATAGCGCCGAGCTCATGGTCATTCACCAATTCAGGCATGGCATTGGAAATACCACCCGCACCTACGTCATGTACAGACACGATTGGGTTTTCATTTTCCATGCGCCAGCAGGTATCAATCACTTCTTGGCAACGGCGCTCCATTTCTGGATTTTCACGTTGTACCGAAGCGAAGTCTAGGCTTTCACCCATCGTACCGCTATCTACAGATGATGCAGCACCACCACCAAGACCGATCAGCATCGCAGGACCACCTAAAACGATAAGCAAGTCGCCCGGTTGAATCGCATCTTTTTCTACATGGTCAGGACGGATATTACCGTAACCACCTGCAATCATGATTGGCTTATGGAAGCCTTTCACTTCACCGTTTATATTCTGTTCGAAAGTACGGAAATAACCATTTAAGGCAGGACGACCAAATTCGTTGTTAAACGCCGCACCACCCAATGGACCTTCAATCATGATTTGAAGTGGAGATGCCATGCGCGATGGTTTACCGTAATTTTCTTCCCAAGGTTGTTCAAAACCAGGAATATTCAAGTTCGATACAGTAAAGCCTGTTAAGCCTGCTTTTGGCTTACCACCACGACCTGTCGCACCTTCATCACGAATTTCACCGCCCGAACCTGTTGCTGCGCCTGCAAATGGTGCAATCGCTGTTGGGTGGTTGTGGGTTTCCACTTTCATCAGGATGTGAGCCGCTTGACTCTTATACTTATATGTATAGTGACCTGTGTCTTCGTCTTTTTTCGGGTAGAAACGTTGTGTGTCATAACCCACAATCACTGATGCGTTATCTTTATAGGCAGATAAAACGTCAGTTGGTGATTCTTTATAGGTATTTTTAATCATTTGGAACAATGATAATGGTTGAACTTCACCATCAATCGTCCATTCAGAACCGAAAATTTTGTGACGACAGTGCTCAGAGTTCGCTTGAGCAAACATCATCAATTCGATGTCATGCGGGTTACGACCAAGCTTGATAAACGCTTCAGTTAAGTAGTCGATTTCTTCATCAGACAAAGCAAAACCAAATTCAGAGTTGGCTTGAACCAATGCCTGTTTACCCTGACCCAAAATATCAATTGAATTTAAAGGTTTTGGCGCAGTTTCTTGAAATAATGCCGTAGCATCTTCAATGCTGCTAAATACGCTCTCAGTCATGCGGTCATGTAACGCCAGCTTTACTTCATTCGATACTTCAGAAATACCTTTTAAAGTAAACAAAACACCGCGTTCAAGGCGGTGTATCGGGGTATTACAGTTGGCAAAAATATCCGTCGCTTTAGAAGACCACGGTGAAATTGTACCCACGCGAGGCGTCACTAAAATTTGGACTTCATCATTCGCAGCTTGACGAATTTGGAAGACTTCGCCTTCATTTAATAATTGTAAAGCAGATTGCTGCTGTTGCTCGTTGAGCGCTTGGTCAAACAGATAGACCCATTGGCTTTCTATTGATTGAACAGAACTAATTGACGCTAGACGTGATAATAGTTGAGTTTTCTTAAAAGAAGAATGTGCTGGTGCACCGGCCACGATAAACATGCTGATTTTGGCTCCACGGGCAAGTCTTTTGAACTTTACCGCAATGTGACTTTGAAGAGAGTCACATATTCTACTGTGAAAAGGTCAAATCAGCTAGATGGATAACCCTGATTATGTAACCTAATCCTGCAAGAATTTCACTTACAACCGTTTTATTACGCTTTTTTAGATAAAATGACTTAAAAATAAATAACTAGATTGACCACTAAAGCTGAAATAGTGAGATTTTTTCAAAAAAAATATTTATTGTTGCTTAAAATACATACAAAACTTCAACTCAAGATTCTGCATCATTCTTTTAGCCTTCAATTTAAACCTCAGCGCGACTTTATTTACCTTACAACCGACAAATCGTGTCGCACTGCTCTAGTGCAACCCAACATTTTTTGGCATGATTTAAGCAATCCTTCTATGAAACATAATAAATGGAACAAATGCGTTGGTTAGAACTGCTTTCCACAGTTCGGATTGGTAGTAAAAAACAAAGTACAGAACAAGCTCGAAGCCCTTTTCATAAAGATTATGATCGTATTATTTTTTCGCAAAGTTTTAGACAGCTCAACCGTAAAACCCAAGTCCACCCACTAACGCAACATGATGGCATCCATACGCGCCTCACACATTCACTTGAAGTATCGTGTATAGGCCGCTCTCTCGGCATGCTCGCAGCAGAGAAAATAAAAGACGAACTTCCTGTCTGGATTTCTCCTGCCGATGTTGGTGCCATCATTCAAGCTGCATGTTTAGCACATGATATTGGCAACCCCCCTTTTGGACATGCAGGGGAATATGCCATTCGTGAATGGTTTGATGATGCTTCACATGGCAATTTTTTGGCGAAACTCACTCCAGAAGAAGAAGCGGATGTCCGTCAATTTGAAGGTAATGCGCAAGGTTTACGCTTACTGACTAAAATTGACTATCATCCCAATGATGGTGGTATGCGTTTAACTTACGCTACTTTAGGTGCATATCTAAAGTATCCGTGGTTATCCAAAACCATTGCCGAACAAGGCAATACCCCAGCCAGCATGCGTGCTAAATTTGGTTGTTATCAGTCTGAAAAAGAAATATTGGGGCAAATTGCAGAGCAACTTGGACTCATTCAATTGGCAAAAGATCGTTACTGCCGTCATCCACTGACCTATCTATTAGAAGCTGCAGACGATATTTGCTATGCCCTAATTGATTTAGAAGATGGCATTATTTTAAATATGCTCAGCTATGAAGAAGTTGAACCCATTTTTCTTGACTTAATTGCGGACTATGGCAAGCCTTCCGAACTCTCGATGGATACAACTTGGCAACAAAAAATTGCTGCATTGCGTGGTCGGGTAATGAAACGTTTGGTCGATGAAGTGACCACAGCTTTTGCCAAACATCATTATGAAATTCTGACAGGACAGCTCAAAGGCAGCCTATTACAATACTGTGCCGAAGATATTGAGTTGGGAATCAACCGAGCCAAAGAACTGGCTCGAGATAAGATTTTTGAACATCCACAAAAAGCAGGTTTGGAAATTATCGCGCATCAAAGTTTGCAGAATATTTTAGATGCTTTCATTCCGCTTACGACGCCACATAAAACATTAAGTTTTAAGGAGCAACGCCTGTTTACTATTTTACAGCGTTCAGGTGCGCGTTTTGGCAACAATCATTATGAAAATATTATGCAAGTACTGGATATTATTTCAAAGTTTTCAGATCATCAAGCCTATAATCTTTCACAAGAATTGCAAGGCAATAAGTCTGGTTTGATGTAACCCATATTAAAGATAAACATGCTTTTAACATGACTTTTAAATAAGTAAGCTTAAAAGCACAACTTTCCTACTGGCAACCGTATACACCTAAAATAGTGAAGCTTTAAAAATGATTGGATGTTTAATTGGCGAAGTGTTTGCCCTCGAAGCCCCGACCGTACTGCTCAATGTCAACGGCGTTGGCTATGAGATTGACACACCTTTATCGACATTTTGCCAATTACAAAAAGGACAAAAAGTCACGTTATGGACGCATTTGGCAGTTCGTGAAGATGCACAATTATTGTATGGTTTTTTACATCAGCAAGAAAAACTCATCTTCCGTACACTGTTAAAAGTGAATGGTGTCGGCCCCAAAATGGCTTTGGGGATTCTTTCGACTTTAAGCGTAGATATGCTGATTCATACCGTTGAACATGAAGATGTGAATACACTGGTTAAAGTCCCTGGTGTGGGTAAAAAGACTGCTGAACGCCTAATGATTGAATTACGTGACCGTTTTAAAGCCATGTCTACAGGTACAGTTCCAAGCAATTCTACAGTGGAACAAATTCAATTTACAGGCAACTCTGCCGTTGCCGAAGCCGAGGCCGCTTTACAATCTTTGGGTTATAAACCTTTAGAAGCTCAAAAACTCGTAAATGCGGCAAAAGGTGATTTTACTGAAGCCAGTGACATCATCCGTGCTGCACTCAAGTCGATGAATAAATAAAGTACTTCCTCTAAGACGTCATTCGATACACGTAAACGTCATTCGCAACTGTTCGAATCAGGAGACATTTGCACAACAATGTTTCTGCGATATAGTCGATACGAACTTTCATTCGATGAGTTTTGCGAATGACAATGGTTTTGCTTACTTTTGCCAAAACAAAAGTAAGGCGAACCGCAGGTTATGCCTGAATTTCGCTCGAAGCTGGAAATACTGCACCAAGGTACACAATTTCTTTTCTGACATTTTGCTACGAAGCCTATTCACTTAAAGTTTAAATAATATATGCAAGACCGTCTCATCGGTGGTTCCGAAAAACCCGAAGATCATATCGATCGAGCCATTCGCCCTACCTCACTGGATGACTATATTGGTCAACCAGTGGTACGCGAACAAATGGAAATCTTTATTGGTGCCGCGCGTGGTCGTGCCGAAGCACTCGACCATACTTTGATTTTTGGTCCACCAGGTTTGGGTAAAACCACACTGGCCAATATTATTGCGCGTGAAATGGGTGGCAACTTAAAATCGACTTCAGGACCTGTATTAGAACGTGCAGGTGATTTGGCTGCTATGCTGACCAATCTTGAAGAAGGCGATGTGCTGTTCATTGATGAAATTCATCGTCTTTCACCTGTAATTGAAGAAATTCTGTACCCTGCAATGGAAGATTACCAACTCGATATCATGATTGGTGAAGGTCCAGCAGCCCGCTCAATTAAATTGGATTTACCCCCTTTTACCCTTGTCGCAGCGACTACACGTGCAGGCTTATTGACGTCTCCACTACGTGACCGTTTTGGGATTGTACAACGTCTTGAATTTTACTCGGTGTCCGATTTAACCCATATTGTCACGCGTTCTGCCAATTTAATGGATGTACCGATTACCCGTGAAGGCTCGGCAGAAATTGCACGCCGCGCACGCGGAACACCACGTATTGCTAACCGATTATTACGTCGAGTTCGTGATTATGCCCAAGTGAAAGGTACAGGCGAAGTAACGCAAGACATGGCACAACGTGCACTCGATATGCTAAATGTTGATAAAGACGGTTTAGATACTCTAGACCGTCGTTATTTAAGCATGCTGCTTGAGCGATTTGATGGTGGTCCCGCAGGTATTGAAGCTTTAGCTGCTGCCATGGCTGAAGATTCAGGCACATTAGAAGATGTGATTGAGCCATATTTAATTCAACAAGGTTATGTCATGCGGACTGCGCGGGGTCGTATTGCCACCAATATGGCGTATTTACAGTTTGGGATGACACCACCAGAACAGAAATAAAAATAATTAAAAAGGGAGATTTAGTCTCCCTTTTTTAATTAGTCAGATAAGACCATTTTCCTTTCAATCTTTTAACTTGATTCTTATTACTTTGACTCATACTTTTTAATCAATTAAATATACCTATAGGGTTTTTGCCTTATCTTCAGCACAATGGCATGTTTTACAGCTCAATAATGAATTATCACAAGGCTGTGTATTGCATGAAACCATTCCAATTATCCTGTGTTTTTACATCGCTTCTACTTTGTAGCCCCATAAGTTTTGCCGATTGGATTAATACTGCAGTCGAAAAAAATGAAGCACAAACTATTCAGTTACGTCATCACATTCATCAGCATCCAGAACTAGGAAACATGGAGTTTCAGACTTCTAAACTAGTGCAGCAGCAACTTAAATCTTATGGCATAGAAGTGAAAACGGGATTTGCTAAAACAGGCGTGATTGGCGTATTGAAAGGCAAAAAATCTGGTCCGACTATGGCATTACGCGCAGATATGGATGCCTTGCCTATAGAAGAAAAAACGCAGCTTGCTTTTGCCAGCAAAACGAAAGCCATTTATCAAGGTAAAGAAGTCCCTGTCATGCATGCCTGTGGACATGATGCACATACGGCGATGTTGCTGGGTGCTGCCAAAGTTTTAGCAGAAAATCGCGATAAATTGGCGGGTACGGTCATGTTTATTTTCCAACCAGCCGAAGAAGGTGGTGCTGACGTAGATAATTTCACGCAAGGTGCTGAAATTGGTTCACGTAAAATGATTACGGATGGCGCACTTAAAAACCCAAAACCAGAAGTAATTTTTGGCTTGCATGTGATGGCTGGAATGCCAAGTAATAACTTATTTTATAAAGAAGGTGTGATGCTTAACAGCGCGGATCACCTGCGCATTCAAGTCAATGGAAAACAAGTGCATGGTTCAATGCCTTGGGATGGTCGTGATCCAATTTATGCCGCTTCACAAATGATTAACAATTTACAAAGCCTGATTAGCCGCAGATCCAATCTAACGCAAGGTATGGGCGTGATTAGTATTGGTAGTTTTCAGGCTGGAACAACAGGCAATGTTATCCCTGAACAAGTCAATATGGTGGGTACCATCCGCTCTAACAATGAAGACATTCGCCAGAACCTATTAAAAAACATTCCAATCATGTTAGAGCACAATGCTTTAGCCAATGATGTACAGGCAAAAGTCGAAATTGCTGCCTATGCACCTGTCACGTCAAACAACCCAACCCTAACCAGACTGATGCAACCGACACTCAAACAGGTTGCAGGTGAAGATAAACTACATGTGCTGGCGCATAATGCGAGTGCAAGTGAAGACTTTTCATATTATGGTCAACTCATGCCTTCTCTTTTTGTTTTTTTAGGGGCAACGCCTCCATCCCAAAAAATGGATCAGGCTGCTCCGAATCATAATCCTTATTTTAGCGTGGATGATGCCACCCTAAAAACAGGTGTAGAACTCCATATTCGTTTTATTCAAGACTACCCTAAATTTGCCAATCAAATACAAAGCCAATCGACAGCATCTAAATGAAAAACGCGAATTAAAATAATATGACAAAAGGTGATCTATATAGATCACCTTTCAATTCAAAATGCGTTCGATCATCACCCCACTCCTGCGAAGTCTAGATCAAGATAAAGCAATAATTTACAGTTCCCTCACCTCTTCCACCAACATTAACTCACATGCCCCGTTGCCTGTATCTTCACGACTCAGTGAACTACGCCACATCCAGCCATCTGCCGATTTTACTTCGACTAAATGTCCTTTTAAGTAAATCAAGTCATCTTGATCCACATCAGCCAATTGTTTGGCAATCGTTTCATTGGCAGGAATTAAATGTGTATTGGCACTATGCGTTTCAATTTCATGGCGTGGAATCGGTGGCTGATTTTCATAACGCCAGTAATACCAGCGATTACTTTGGCGTATCGAAAGCTGTTTATAAACGGATGGATCTGCCATCGCGCCCCATCCCAAGGCAAAATCGACAGGGCTAAGCTCTGCTTCACGTCCAGAACGGTAGTTTTCCCGTGATAAAACCCGAAATTGTCCCTCATAATTCGCTAAATTGGTCATGGTATAACCATTAAAGGTTTGAACTGTGTCACTAACTCGTTGATGATCTTTAGCATTTTCAATCGTAGGACTAGGCTTCCACCAGTAAATGAGTCCTGTAATAATCACAATCAACCAAATTAAATAGGCTCGACGGCTCATCTTTCCCCCAAAAAATGTAAATCGAAATATCCATTTTTATTATTCAAACTTAACCTCATCCATTTTCAGATTGAAATCTTGTGCCATTGGACGGTCATTTCAAACTGCTAAACTTCATGGCATTACCTAGCTCATGACTCAGCCCCATTGTACCTGCAATTATTCTACGCAGCTTTGGACAAGCACGGGCTTCGAAACACCATATTAAATCTAGACATGGAACACTATCATGGCGAATAAATTCGAATTTCAAATTCTACAACTTATATAAAATCAAGCAACAACAAGCAATAATGAAAAACAAAATACAAAAACTAATGTAGTTAAAACAATATCTTGAAAATTATAAACCCTATTAAGCAATATTTAAAATTAATAATCGGTCTATTTACGGTCTACTATAAGTCTACTTTTTTAAAACTCTATAACTTGTAGTCTGAGTGAACTATTAGCATAGGTAAAAGAGCCTACAACACTTTGGCAAAATTCCTGCAATATTATTATCGGAAATATAGAAAAGATTGACTTTTTTGACGTGTAAAAATTGCTATATTTACCCCTAATACCTAACCATACAATAAGAATGACAATGAAAGTATCAGAATTATCTTTTGAGCAGCTTCCCAGTATTCTTGCAATCGCAATGAAAGTAAAAACTACACCTGTAATTGATTGGGAGCTTTGCGGAAAGCTTGTAGAAAAAGAGAAAATTAGTATTGTTCGTTCATACTCCAGATGGAATGCATTCTATGTTGGCCCACGTTCTGATAGTAGAGAAGCCGAACAGGTTGGTGATAATGCGATAGAAGCAGTGGTGAAATGTTTTATTGAGAAGAAGCTTGGAAATGAGATTTAAGTTATGAATGACTGGCCTTACGTCTATATCAAATTCTTACTCAGTATTGCCGAACCGTTCCACGAGTATCCAGGTTGGTCATTGGGCTTTTCAGACAGTTATATGGTTTTGACCGAGGTGCGAAGCTAATGTTCTCTATCCTATACAAAAAATCTAAGCAATGGGCTAAAGAAATAAAAAAGGATGTTATTGTAGTTTGGTTGATCGCAAAAGATAAACGAACACCAATACTTGTTAAGTTTTTAGCTTTAATTATTGCTGCTTATGCTTTATCACCAATTGATTTAATTCCAGATTTTATACCTATCTTGGGGTATTTGGACGATATTATTATTGTGCCATTAGGTCTGTTACTAGTGATGAAACTTACCCCTCAGTACATAAAAGACGATTGTAAAGTGATTGCAGCAGGATTAGCTGAGAAACCAATAAACCTTTGGGCAGCAGGTTTCATCATATTAGTATGGTTATTTTTATTGGCGTATTTGGGGATGTATTTTTATCATTCACTGAGATGAAACTATGTGGTACATCAAAAAGAATGGTTTGTATTTATCAAGTAAAACTATTGTTCATGAAGATGACTATTGGGAACCTTCTGAAATCACGGCTCAAATGACGACAGGTGTGGCATGGGTAGATGATCCTGATTTGGCTGATACGTTTATTGATCGTATGAGAGCAGAAAGTTACTTGGCCATGAAGCGTGGGGAGTTTTGGCGGAATGCAAAGGTTGTAGAGGAGTAAAATTGTTGATATAAAATTTAATCTCAATTTTTATATTAATAGAGTAAAACATGTCATTAGAAAACCCAACAAAATTACAGCTTTCAGAAGTTGCCTTATCAGCATTAGTTAATTCTTTAAAATTGCACGGACATGACTTAGATCAAATTTTCAAAGAATACGAAAACCAAATTTTGGACAACAAAATCTCTGGAGCTAATGCAAATTGGAAATTCCAAAGTACTGATCATTTAAAAAGCTACATTGATGAGGCCAAAAAAAATCCGATTCTTTGAATTTGCTAAAGCCCTCACTTGAGGGCTTTCCCTATCTTAATCCAAGCATCATTTTGCAATGCACATTCATTATGCTTTGCTATTGTGTCCACGCCCCAGATCATCCAATCCTTACCAGTATTTCCCTGAATTTCATTAAGCTGCGGGCATGGCTGCATCAAATTAGCTGGTATTGCGACTTTTGATAAGCGAGTTGATGGACTGCAAGCCGTCATCATCGGAACAAACATTACGATAAACATCACGCTCAACAATTTTATCGACAAACTTTGTGACTGTTTCGACTTTAACTTTGTACTTTGCTTTTTCTGATTCATAATCTGAACTCAGTTGATTGATAGTAGATTGCTGTTTTGCCAATGCTTCTTGATAATCTTTGGCTGCTTTAACTGCCTTGGCTTGATAGTCAGCATGAATGTCGGTTTTTTGCTGATTACATTTGAGTTCTGCGTTATCGAGCTGGGTTTTGTAATGAGTAGCGCGCCACGATTGAACACCTAACCCAATCAATGTCAGTAATAAAAAAACCGCCATTGCAACAATGACGGCTTCATAAAATTTGGCTAAGAATGCTTGCATTAATCAAACTCCTCAATCTCAATCATATCCACTGTTTGACCAGCCAATTCATGGTGGCAGTCAGACAAGAACTGGATCTTTCCATCAGTTAAAAATAGATGACAGCGACTGGCTGGATAATGATCATTCACTAAAAGAGATGGCGTGAAAGTTGGCTTATTTACATCGCCATTGAAGTTCCATGTACTGCCATTTGGATGTGCATTCTTGTTGGTATGAAAAGGATGCAGATACTTGCAGCCAGGACATTTAAAGTAGTAAGCACCATTATCGCTTTTTTCTAAATACGGACTTACTTTTTTCCAAAACTCACCCATTTACTGCGCCCCCATGCATTTTTCATAACGCTCAACTTGTCGAGTCCAAACGCCATAACAATTATTGGACCGAATACTGCAGTCTCGCTTTGCAACATACTTCCACTTCAAAAGTGACTTGCACGCTTGCACGTACTGCCCCGCTTTCAAGTTTCGAAGCATGGAAGATTGATTCCAATTGGCTTGGCCAAAGTTGTAGGTGAAGTCTAGATACACGTCATATTCAACTTGGGACAATTTCACTCCCGGCATAGATTTTCGGAATGCAATTTCATCTTGAGCCACATGCGCTTTTGCCCATTCCAATGCAGTTTTGCGTGTGATCGGTGGATCTGTCATTTTGATCGATTGGCCATTCGGTTTTGTGGTTGAGCCAATACCTTGGGTCACCACCCCGCCACTGTCTTTATATGGCTTGGCTGAATAGCCCTCTTTAACTTCTAAAGACGTAAAAAAAGCAGCCGAAGCTGCTAATCCCATCACCCAATATTTAGTCTTTGACATTGCACTCCCCATTAAGTTTGCGCTTTTCTAGTTCATGTATTTCTTGCTCACGTTGATCTTTACGCTTCTGAAATTGGCGATTCGATAAAAAGTTCATAAAGCTGATAATTAAACCTGCCAGACCAATACCTACACCAATTAAGAACCCCCAGTCCCATGTTGCTGCCCAGGACACAAGTGTTACCCCTATGCCTGTTGCTGTAGTAACTTTTCCTGCAATCGCTGCTGAAGTTTCAGCAACTGCAGTTGTTGTTTCAGACATGTTATTCCCCGAATTTTTGACATAAAAAAAGCCCCGATGTGGGGCCTGCATAGTTTTGGCTCGTATAAAAGATTCAATTACTCAAAAAGACCACTCATATATTCAAATATAAGCTGCTGATCAGTTGCGTTTGGTATTTTATCAACCACCATAGCACCATAGAAATTTCCTACAAATGGATTTGATCCTGAAGGTGAATTTAGCAAGGTTAAAACACTAGCTGGATCATTAAAATCAATAGTATTCGCTTCAAATTCTCTATTACTAATTGATGTCAAATCCTCCTTAATTACAGGGATATTGTTAGTGACAGAAGGGGTTTGAGAAATTACAAAAACAATATTCTTATTTAATGTTGGTGGTGCTGCAGATAAATATTTCGATGTATAAGTTGTTCCAGATGAGAGACTTCTTGAGCATTGAAATAATGTCGTATTTTTAAAAGGAACTGTTGTTCTATAGTCGAAATATATAGCACATGCAACATTCGCGGCAGTTGATGGCTCTCCTGTTGAAGCTATTACTTGAGCTGTTGATGGACCTGTTACTTTTATCGCCAAAACAATGTATTTATTTTTATCCCTCTCGTGTAAAAATCTCCACTTTGTTTTGTTTGTATCATTCAGCTTTAATACTGAATTTGCACTGGTTAGATGGTTACCTGTTTTTGGTGGCTTGGTTGAAGATGTAACCAGCATTGCAGCTTCTTTTCCTGCCTTACTTGGTATCGATAATACATTGCCGCTACCATCAAGTATGGCATCTTTTACTATCCATGCATCACCTACTGATGCATTTGATAATATCCAATTCTTTAACCAATCGACTGTTGTAAACGTTGACTCCGAACTAATCTTTTCATTACTACCTCGAACAGCTCCAATCCTAAAGAAATAGTTTTTATTCTCCTCAATTGTTGAGTCTGAATAACTTGTTTCAGTTATCCCTGTAACAATTGGAGGTGGAAGTCCATTTATAGGCGTAGAAATTTCATATCTATAGTAATTGAAGCTATGAACTAGACCATCGACATGCCAACTTAAATCAACTTTTTTACTCATATTTCATTCACTATCGCAGTTAAGTTATAAGGGGCACTGAAGAAAGTAGAAAGCTCAACAATATGATTGAAATATTGGTACGAGTCATATCCCTCTCTCGTTGTTTTTAAAACAATTTGCACCGATCTCGTGGCTGGCTGCATCGAGGACATTGGCAGTGTATAACTGCTCGACCCTGTTACATTGACGGCATTACTTGCAAGAACCAGATTGGCTTCATCTAACTCAATCAAGGTTAAATAGGTCTGTGTATTTGCCTCTATCGCAACTCCACTCTCAAACCAACCAAGAATTTCACCACCTGTTTGTTGTGATCGATTTCGGTCCACCCATGTCAAAATTAGATCCGTCTCAATTTCTATTGGGAAATATTGACCATTAATTTTCACATTTGCTGGTGGGTATGGTCGTATAGCACGTGAATGTATAGTGACTGTTTGAGTATCAGAGCCAGATAAATCTAAAATGCCACTTGGTGTCGTACTCAATGCTTTTACATCAATGGCTTCTCCCAAGGCATACTCAGTCGAATCTACAGCAACAAAATCATCAGCAAAGAATAAAACACTATTATCAGCATGGATTTTCGGGATTGTATCCAACGCACCGCGCTTTACTGTTAATAACTTAGATGCTGCATCAAAACCTTGAAACACCATAATTTCATTGTTTATAAAGATTTGACTTCCAATTCGAACAGAAGCCAAGTCTCCAACTTTTTTGACAATAAATGATGATGCAAGTCTGTCTATTGATTGATCAAGTTGAGCTGTTTCACAGTACTGAATTACTGCTGAATTTTCATATCCAGTGCCAGCATCTGTATGCATTTGAGCATTCAATGAGTTATTTTGAGAACGTTGTGCTACGACAGCAACATAGCCAGAATATGGATTAAAAGCTAACTCATCATCTACTGTACGTTGCCCATGAGCTTGTACAGCTTCAAAATACGATAACTCAAAAGCTTTAAATAAAATGGGTTGCGGTGGCAATGGTGTCACATCAATCTTGTCATCAATGACCACACTAGATGTTAATTCATCAGAAAATGGTACAACTTCAACAAAATCAATACTGACTGTATTGTCTATCCCATCACCCAGATTAATATTCATAATCCGTACCGGCAGATCAGCAATGCCTTTTCTGGACCAATTCAATTTTACGATGTCATAGCGGTTCCACTTACGTGCCTGATTATGGCCAGTCGTAAAAGAACCTTTCCAACACGGTGTTGTGAATTGTTTGAGCTTCCATTGCGCTACGACTGCAGCATTACGCTGATTCATAAAATATGGAAAATCTGAACTCTCAGCATTGACCCGACCTTGCATATTTTTGATGGATGCATTTTCAGAAATTGAAAATGATGCATTTTTAATATTATTGCGATCGTAATAACTCACATTGAGTTGATTCACAACATCATCTGCATTTTGGACTTCAAATGAGATAGATTTAATCTTACTTTCAGCAAGTGTGTGAATTTCATCTTCTTTAAACCAGTCGTCACGAAACAGTACCATTTCATATAAGCCTGTTTGACGATTGACTCGAATCCCCGCTTCAATGTGCGAACACAATTCATTAATGGCATCAATGCATGATTTTTCAGTAATCGCCCATGAAATTCCCAAACCTTCATCCCAAACTCGATCAGCAGCTTTAACGAAATTAGCAACATTGACATTATGTTCAGGCTTATTCATTGCTGTATCGTCGGTCAGGATCTCACGGATTTTATGGATCGGATTGATGTCACCAGAATTGGCATAAATTGGGGTTTGATGGTTATCTAGATTATTGATCACAAAATCATAATTAAACTTAAAGCGACCATCAAAACCATATTTCCCATGCATATCTAAACCAATATCAGTCGCAGATGAACGACAAATATAGGTCACCCGTCTTGCTTTAAATCCAGAAGTATTTGGATATTCACTACTTACATCTTCTTCTGTATGTTCAAAAATCTCGAGTCCAGGCGGAAAATTGGTATCCATTTCAACTGTGTGATACGTAATCAAATAGCTTACTTTTATAAACTCGAATTGTAAAAATCCAGAGCCTTGCACGCGATTCAAAATAGATTGCTTATAGTTACTCACATCGCCTTGGGCATCGTTTGAACCTGAACCATCACTTAAAGGTAATCCCCTAAATAATTCATCTCTCAAATATCCAATTTCAAGATCAGCAAAATAGTAAGTAAAAGGTTGATATGGCACATCATTATTGATTTCAAAGTTATTTTGATAATCTACAATATTGGTTAAATCTGGAACTTCTGCTTTAGCGTCATACCATTGCAGGCCGTAATCATTCTTAATGTGAATTCGCTTTGGCCAAAGCAACATTTCTTTCATGTAGCCTGAATTGCCTAGATAAAAATCTTCAAATGCAAGATAGGATTGAAACGGATAAGCCAATGGTGGTAAGTCATTTTCAGCAAGATAATCTGTATAAAAAGAGACTGGCATAGGATTGGCTGTGCCATAACGTGCATGGATTTGCCCAGTAACACCGCCCTCATTTTCCCCAAATAAATTTGGTTTATTGATCATTCCAACATCCAGCGGATTACCCTGATCATCAAGTAATGGGATCGCCCATCCACGCTTATCAAAATTAATGCCCAGCAATTTTTCAATCGGATTACCAATAAACAAAAGAAAATTGGCAAAGTATTGATAGCCTGTGACTTGCTTACTGCTCCCGCCCATTTTTTACATACTCCACAACTTGCTGCGCCATTGCATCATTGGTCTGCTCGACAATTTCGAGATCAATTCCATTTTCTAGAAAGTCTTTCCAATCCCAACCTTTGGACAAAAAAAATGCCCGCGATCCGCGAGCACACATCTGGGTTTTGCGTAAATCAGACATATAGATTTTCATTACTTACCTGACTTGGATTTAATTGGCGTAGTTCGCTGCCCCCAAATATGCGTCATGTTGCCATACATGTGCGGACTGCCTGCAATGTCAGAAAATGAAGTGCCTTCATCTGCAATCGTTCCATCCAGTTGATTAGCCTCTTGCTTATTTTTCTTTTGCATTTTGCGCATGGTGTAGTAGCTATATGCTGCCGTAGCCACCATCAACGCAAGCATGGCGTAAATTACCCAAGGTGCAATAACCATTTGACTCTCCTCATTTAATTAATTGCGTATAAATTGGGTTGCTATTCGGAATAAATGGATGCCCAGCAAACCGTAAATTATTGGCAAATTTCTCATGGCAGGTTTTCAAGGATTGATCGCAACCAGGTGCAACACGCACCACATCACCTACTTGCAACCCGACATACTGCCGAAAGAGTTTTGCACCAATTCCAGACCCTGTGGTCAACAGCGTATGCACACCATCTTTGACCAGCAAGCCAAGATACAGATAGCCGTCTGCATAAGTCTTTGTTTCCATCACTGGATCACCATTTTCATATGTCGGATTGCCTTCACCATCCAGAACTGGGTTACCCTCACCATCAAGTACAGGTACTTGTTCAAACACGAGGTCGCCATTCTCATCGACAACTTGAGTCGGGTTCACTGTGAATGTGATATTCAAACCGCTAATCGCAGTAACGGTCACATCAAAGGACCATTGTTCAAAAGAAAGACCACAGAAGCGGTCATAAATTGAATTTGGGCATGTGGCCTGAAACTTCCGCGTTAGAATATTGCGGTTTAAGTAAGACTCCCCAGTCTCACAGACCAAAGTCATCGTATCTGCAGATTCATCAAACTTTGGCTGTGTTACTCGACCTTTATGCAGTACAAGTGTTTCATCATTCAACAGCTCTAAAATGGTGATCGTTACCCCGCCATAGAATATCTTGTTAATGAATACAGCTTTCAGATCATCCCCATCTGCATTAAGCAAATTAATTTGCGGAAAAGTCACTTCGGTATCACATTTATCAATGCTTTCATCTTCAATCACAGTACGCTGTAAGCCGCGAACTGGTAAATATTCAATACTGTTGTGAGTCACAGTTTTACGTGCACTGGTAAAATTCCAAGTCTTATCCCCATGCTTAAGCTGATACAGTTCGACACGTGTTTTCATGAAGATAGCTCCGTTATTGGCACCGTGACTTGTGTGATTCCTGCACCTAAAAACTGAAATTCAACTTGGTCAGCATCAAAGCGATGTAGACCTAAATAACAGACCTTTTGAATATCGCTCACAGGCAGATTCAAAGCGGGTGAAACTGTCAAAGTCGTTGCTGTTCTGGCAGTAATGGCATGCGCTGTCCAAACATCATTGATCTTAATGGCTAAATGCTTTCGATCCGCTTCCAAGAAATACGCTGTATCAGTATTCAGGACGTTATAAACCATGCCTGTGTTTGCAATGTGGATGTGCTTTTCATACAACGGCATCCAAAATGCTTTTAAACGTCCCATGCGTCGAAACAGAAAACGTCGGTATTCATGAAATTCTGACCAGTCTTTCAGTACTGACTTAAAAGGCTTCATGTAACGTGGCTTGGCATGATGGGTAAATTGCTGAAATCCACCAATCGTGCCATCCACAATGCTTTGCTGCTGGGTCAAGGTCATCTCTAAAGAATCACCATCCAAAACCAAAGGATTGAAGTAAATATCATCGCCCAAGTACTGCGTTGGCACATCGCCATCATGTTCTGGTAAATCATCAGCAATCACACGAAAGACCATTGAAGCATTGGACCAGAAGCCACCTGCATTGATTGAGGCATCGCCATCAATAATGCAGATCCGCAAAGGCATCATCACAGCATTGGTTACCGTGATATTTGCTGAAAGTCGAAAGCCGTCTTGATATTCAGTTTCTATAGGCTGAATCACTTCATTGGTTTCAGGATCTCGGATTTCCTCTTGGGTGATGATATAGCGCCCGATCTCGGTAATTTCGACCACCTGGATACCTTCACTACTCTCTATAAAAGCAAAACCGACTTTTAAGTCGGTTTGAGTGGGTGTAGTGTCCAGGATAATGAAATCATCATCGGCAATATCGGGAATGCTTCGTTTCACCTGTCGCAGCGGTATGCCCCAATACTTACGCAAATTTGCATACAGCATATGGAATAGATCACCCATGACTTTCTGCATTTGCACATACTTAAAACTGAGGATCTGACGCGGTGCATCACGTAATGCATTACGCTCTTCACTACCATCAAAGGCTTCATGCACTTCAGTTAAGAACTCAAGCCGTTCTGTGGATTCAAGCAGAGGGCAATTTGTTAATACATGCACCTCACCATATGACGTTTGTATTTTCATTTTGTCCTCAAAAAAAGCATCAGGTTATACACCCAAGGCTGCACGATTACGTTTAAAGAATTTCACAAAGGCTTTGGTTCCATCTGGGTTAAATAGATAATCACTTAAATTCTGACGCTCATCCACAATCACAAAGTTTGGATTTAGATTAACGTTTGCTTGTGATGATTGTTGAGCCTGCTGTATATATCCGCTCATTTTCGGATTTTGCATATTCAGAACTTTTGGTGCATCCAAAGCCAATCCACCATCTGCAAATCCATTTTTAATAGACTGGCGTAATGCAAAGAATCCTGCTGGACCACCCAATGCTGCAATTTCCTCTTGGGTCAAGACACCTTCACCACGGTGAACCAAACCTGCAACATCATATTTACCACCGTAACCAGTGAAGCCACCGTCAGCAAATCCTTCAATTGCTATGGATGAAATAGTTGCCAGGGCGGGTGCCAAAGCAGCCATTACAGCCATACCGCCTGCAAACTTCTGAGGTAGAGTCATAGCACTTGGATCTGCAAACGCCTGAGTGTATGCAGTCCAAGCAGCCATCATTGATGAAGCAACCGAGAAGGCTTGTTGCCCCGCAAACATGATTTGGTAAGCGGTAGATTGCTCCCCTGCACTACTTTGAACAGCTTGTGTAAGTTGGGAAAAGGTGTTTTGACCGTTGGCTAGTAGCCCTTGCCACATATCAAGCTGTTGCTGATATTGATCCAAAGACATTTGCTTGGCGCTAGCAAAATACTCCGCATCCATCATCTTCATGTTTTCAAGATGAAGTTTTTTGGCTAACTCAATTAGCTCATAGCGCTTTTCAACTTCATCAGGTGCACCATATTCATTCCCAATTTGATTAACGCTATTTGTATAGCGATCAAATTCAGCAGCTTTAGCCTGCTTGGAAGTAATACCTAAACTTGCATTCTGATATTGAAGTGAGTTCTTGCCGTACTTGCTTGCAACACCAAATAGAGAAATTGCATCTTCAGCATTGGCCAATTGTCCAAGTAAGTCATTTTTTGAGGCATCAAACTTTTCCTTTTGGGCACGGCGATAGTTTTCAACATCCTGTTGATAGGCTAGCTGCTGAAGTTTTGTGTACTTCTCGATAGCAGTTTTATCGCCTGCAAATGCTTCGTTAATAAGGCGTAACTTCTCCTTATTGTCTTCGGCCATTTGCTCTTCTGCAGTGAAGTAGGTTTGTGTAACAGACTTTTGGCGCTCCAGCGATTCAGCCTTGATTGCCTCGATTTCAGCCCAGTAATCCCCCCATGCTTTTAATCCTGTCGCAGCATCTTTTGTTAATAGACTAGATCCTTTTTCAGAAGATCCGCTGAGACCAACTAACCATTTATCAACCTTTCCTGCATACTCTAGTGCCTCCTTGGTTTTTGCCGCTGATCCAGTAAAACCTTTTGCTAGTAGGCTTTGAGTTCCATTAACACCAGCATTGTAAGCTGTTACAGCATCAGTCCAATTTCCGAATATTTTATAAGAAGAAGCTAAATCTTTAGCAGCTGCTTCAGCCGCTTTTGATACGTCATAAGAGTCACTTACTGAAAGACCATGTTGTTTTCTATAGATACTCGTTGTCTGAAATGGTCCAATTGCACCAGTTTGGCTTTTAGCATTGATATTCCCTTTTGATTCTTGGGCCATGACAGCCGCAAGCATATTCTCAGGAATACCGTATTTAGAGCCTATTTTATCCAATCCAAACTTGGCATTAATTTCAGCCACTTTTTGCAGCATCTTCAGCTCAGAAGCGCTATAAGAATATTGCTTTTGGCTTTGCTCAATCTGTTTTCGCTTAGCCTCTTCAATTTTCTTTTCAGACTCTTCCCGTGCCTTGGTTTGCTGTTCAAGCTTATAACCCGCTTCAACTTGCTTCTTCTCTAATTCAGATAAAGATGCGCCAGTAAAACTTAATCCAGCATTTTGACGATAATCTGCATAGTATTCAGCCTTTTCTCGACTCCATCCTGCGGCCATATTCGCATCAATATAATTAGCTTTAGCAACTTGATCCTGAATATCCTTTAGGGCTTCTCGCTGCTTTTGAGTAAGTGTTGATAATGCACTGGCTTGTTCTGATATCGATCTTGCATTTTCTCGATTGGTCTTGGTGTTTTCTTTAACCTTCCCGCTATAGACATTGAGAATTGACTTAGCATTATTGACAGCATCTGACTCTTTGCTAACAGCCTCTGCCTTTCTATCAATACTTGATTTCGCAGCATCGCTTACAGTAGCCAAGCTATTTACGGCAGTAGCCAAATCGTTAGAACTAATTTTACCTTGTCGATACTGTTCAAAAAGTTGCGCAGCCACACCTCGCTCTTTTTCAGAAACTTGTGAATTACGTGTTACAGCATCAATAAGCCCTAATAACTCATTCTTTTGTTCCCGATAAACTTTATTGGCTTCATTAAGTTCATCAGTTGCTTTTCGTGTAAGTACACGCTTTTGTGTGGCATCTAACTTTTCATATTCTGCTGTTAAATCAGCAATGGATTTGCCTTGGGTGCTCAAAGAAGGGTCTAATGAATCACTAGATTTCTTCATGTATAAGAATGCAGCCCCAGCAGCCAAACCTTGTAAAGCCAACATCGCTAATCCAGCGGGACCACCAAGAAAAGCCATTGCTCCACTCAGCGCGCCCATTGATCCAGACAATCCAACCAAGCCTATTCCTGCACGGACTGAAAATGCGGTTAATTGTGCTAACTGAATACTGGTAGCAATCACCGTAGGCACAAGCTTTACCGCCATAGCAGCTGCAACAGCAACTGCTACTGCCTTAATATCTCCCATGTTGTCTGAGACAGTTTGAACCACTGGCACGACAGCATTCACAAAAGTGGCTTGCAAACCTTCCCATTGTAAATTTAATAGCTGTACATTCTCTTTTGCTAATGCAAGGCTTTGAACCATTTCATCTGACAGAATTGCGTTTGCACGTTCAGCAGCATCCCCCCATTTCTTAAACCCTGCACCACCATTTTCTAATAATGGCAGAAGCAAAGAGGAATCAGAAATGATCGCCTCCATATAAAACTTCATGTCATTCTGAGTGGCTCCAACTTTCTTAAGGGAGTCATAGTAAAGCTGTAGCGCCTGAGGTCCTGATAGTTTCTGGAATTGTTGAATAGTTACCCCAACCAATGGTGCAATATTAGTAAAGAAATCCGCTAATGGTCCACCACCTGTTTGTTGAAAATCTCCAATACGATCCTGCATGTCTTTCATTTTGTCCGCAAAGGACTCCATTGAGATACCTGCAGTTTCAGCGCCTTTTGCGTAGTATTGAAAGTCACGAAAAGAAGTATTTGCTAATTGTGAAAATTTCTTTATTTCACTTCCTGTTTGGATGGTTTGATCCGCAAAAGCTACTAAACCACCAATAGACATGCCTGCTACAACAGCCCCAAATGCAGTTGCTGCCAATGTTGCCACATTAAAGCTATCTGCAATTCCTTTACCTGATTTTTGCGCTTGGCGCTCTGCCTTTGTCATTGGCTCAATGAAGTTACCAATTTTTGCGACTAAATCTAGGGTTAGTCTGCCCAGTGAAGCTGCTGCCATAACTTTTCCTCAGGCAATAAAAAACCCCGCTATTGCGAGGTTTGGGTGTTTATAGGTTGGTTAGAGCTTCTTGTAATTCTCTAACATTTCACTAAATTTTTCAGAAAAACCTGTTAAATCGGTTTCACCGTCTTGGTTGTATTCATATGGCCATTCTTTGTATCGGGTATAAGCGACCTTACCTTTTTTCATTTGCTCAATAGCTTTTTGAGGTGTTTGACTTAACCCTTCATCCCCATAAATTGGTGTATTTTCATCAATCTTTATTGCACTTTGTGAATTTGGATAATGATCCCTTCCAATATAAACACTGTATTTTCCATTAATAATATTGACCATCAAATCACTGTGATACTTTGATAATGAACAAATTTTCTTTCCATTAAATTTATCTTTAGTACAATTAATATTCCAATCCAATAGTGGAGAAGATTTATACGACTCGACTTTTTCTATTGTGTGATTTGGATCTTTGGGTGGATTGGCTGAGAAATATGTCGCCCCAGTCTCATCTTTTATTGCATATATTTCATTTGCAAAAGTTACAGTGTTCAATAGAGACAGCACAAGTATTAAAATTTTCTGCATGATTGCCCTCAATTTTTATAATTCAAGACAACATACTAATTCTTCGGTCAAAAAGAAACCGCCATGTAGGCGGTTGCTCTTCTTATGATGCTGGCTTTGATAAAATCAAAGGTCGTTCATTGCTCAAATCAGCTAAATTTCTACTTTTTCCACAATTAGGTTGATTGGTATCGATAACTTGATTCCCTTCAACACGATACCCAATTTTACCAACTAAAAATGCATAATTAAGACTAGTAATGACCACATCAGTTAAAGCTACTGAACAGTTATTTTTTTCAATTGCCTTGTCCATAGCTGTTTTCATATCAGGAATGCCAAGCGGGAATAAAATAACTGGAACTGAGTCATCCGCGGAAACTCGCTCACCTTTCACAAACTGATTAGAGTTTAAATTGTAGTTCTTCGTACTTGCTACAGTTAAATCCGCAACTCGCACCGCACAGCCACTTAATGACAACCCAAGCCCAACTGCTGCCAAAACTAATAATTTTTTCATGAAGTTACCCCTTTTTATAAGCAAGGGTAAGATACTAATTATTTGGTCAAAAAGAAACCTCCCGAAGGAGGCTGTCTTAATAATGTTTTTCACTTATACCGCAACAATGCGCAACGGTCTCGTACTGGTACGTTAAATGGAAAAACCCCTGCAATACGTGCATTTGTTTCTTTGCTTTTTTCTCCACCTAGTATTAGGCATGCATAAGTAGACCCACTTTTAAAGCGATCTTCTATTTCAGAAAACATTTGAGGATTAAGCAATTGAATAGCATCTCGGTAGCATAGCCACCAACCACTCGCCCATAGCATATTCATAGAAACATTGTAGGCAAGGTCTTCCAAGCGGTTCGAAGATGATGGGGTTTTAGATTCATGCTTTCCAGTATTACCCTTTAAGTCCATTACCTCTAAGTAGTGTTTAGCATCTTCAAAATGAATCGCACGTAACTCACGATAGCTTGCAGAATATTTAAAATGGTTTTTTAAACGACTCCACATTTGTTTGATTAGGCTTTGATTGCCACCTGCGCGTGTATGCACAATGTTGTATAAAATTCCACACTGTTCTGGTGAGATGGATTGGCGATCATTAATTTTCCATTGCATCACCAATGAGTCGTATGCACGAATCACCATTAAATGGAATTTTGCAGAAATCCACATGGCGTATGAATAGACAAGCTCTTTGACAACGTAAGTACCTCGATTGTTACCACCATGGATAACTTTTGCAGCACTCCTCATATTTGAGGTTTGAGAATTTTCACCAAGCACCATTTCTGGTGTTTGAGTATATTTCTCAATTTCCTCAATAAGTTCCTTAGTTTGTTCTATACGCATAAAACGGAATGGCGAGTGCTTATCCAGACCACCGCTCGCTTTATGGAAATCATTCAAGCAATAACGCCCTTCATCATCTTGACGAATAGTAAATTCACCAATAACTAAAGGCTGATTGTTTGGGTTTAAGAAATTTTGTGTTAAATTAGACATGTTAAATGCTCACTGTGATTTGACATCAATCAAGCTCCGTATCCGCCAAGATAGTTAGGGGCTTTTTTGTTGTCTGTTGATTTCATGCTTTCGCACTCTCTTTATTTAAAAACTCTTTAATGGCTTGATTAATTAAATAATTAATCGACCGATCTTCCTGCTCACCTTTCAGTTTTAGCTTTTCATGGTCTTTGTTGTCTAAAAACCGCATTTTGTATTGCTGACCTCGTTGTACTCTCATGGTATCTCCTTAACATCATTTAGGTACGTTTTATAATGTACCTCTCTTATGTCATTGTCAACATCATAGAGGTACTTTATTATAAATTTATCAACTTTAAGGTGTAATCACTCCAAATGAGCGAAAACCAGAAAGAGCCTCAATATAAATTGCGATGGCCTGAAGACCTAAGGGACAAGGTAATGAATTCCGCCAAAGAGCAGAACCGCTCAATTAATGCTGAAATTATTGCTCGCTTAGAAGAATCTTTTGAAAAAAAGAATTACGACCACGATTTTTTTGAAAAAAATCTACATATGTTTCTTGCAACATATTGTGCTGGCTTGGAAAGCAATTACGATGAAGCTATATCTCAAATCGAGGATTCACTTTCAAAAACAAAAAACCCTGAAATGATTCAATTTTTAGAGCATCGACTTCAAGTGAATAAAGTATTGAAAGCAGAAATGCATAGATTGAAAAAGAGCAACGCGGAGACATATAAATCTTTGCAATTTTTAGATATCCCTGAAAGCAATAAAGCACCCTAAGGTGCTTCACCCAGTACCAAAATTAGCTTCCATATATTCTTCAAGAGATATTTCCTTACGCTGTTCATTTGGCATGAAGTCATAAGGATCTACTTCCTTGTGAATCTTCAAGCTAGTGTAATGCGCTGTCCAGTTACCAAAAGCATGTTCGAGCCTACGCCCAAAAAATAAAGAGCCATACTTTTTACGGTAGGCTCTCCAAATGTTTAGTTCAGCATTGTTTATGTTTGCTTGCGCTTCTTCGATGGTACTTCCACCGATTCCGTTGAGGACAAGTTCGCACCAGAATTCATTTCGCTCGAATTCTTCTTCGGTGACTTTCCCGTAAAGTTGTTCACCTTGTCAGCTTCTTGATATACCGCATCAATGAACTTTGGATCAGAAGTATATACATCAGTAAGTGAAGTGAAAAACGGCGTTCCTTTCCCATCTTCACAAATCGAACCAATCAAACGTGAAGCGACCAAACGACTACCATTGATTTCTTTTAACACTGGGCCATCTGGGTTTGTCACGACATCCCATTCAAAAGCCTTTGCTACTTCTTGCTGAGCAATGAATGAAAGTCGCTTAATAAAGACCTGTCCTTCAAGTTCAACTTCATCACCGACAGTCATCTCCGATTTACTCGTAAGCTCTTTAAGGTCTTCAAGGTTCTCTTCTGTAGCAAATACCTTCCATGTTACTGTTCGCTCAATTGGCGCACCACTTTGGGTAACTTTTCGAAGGGCTTTAAGATTTGTTTTAGCCATTATGGAATCACTCGCGGGGTTGTGATGACAGCGGATGTACGTACCAAGGTGAAGGTATAACCAATTAATGAGTCCTGTTCAACGGTTGGTGCTGCTGGGTTTAAGTAGCCTTGGAAAGACCACCAAATTCGTGTTTCAGGTAGATCAATACCTGTCGTAACATCATAAGTTGGCGGTGTTTGGTTATGACTGGAACCAACATACCACTCAACCTTTTCACCAGAATCAGCTAACGCGATAAGCTGTAAATGGCTTGCGTTTTCATCATCTAGGTCAATCTGAATGGAACCTTCACCAGGATCTCGTAAACCGCGCTCATAATCCTTCGTGTCAGAATCCAAGCAAGTTGCATCAATCTTAGAAAAGGAATCATCTCCAAAAGTAAATGCTTTAGGGCAACTGAAGCGTACAACTGCACCTGCGATAACAGCAAATACTTGCGTACGTTGCGCTTTAATACGTGCCATGAGTAGCTACTCCTCTTTTTAGGCATAAAAAAGCCACCCGAAGGTGGCATTGGTTTTAAACTTCTAATTTCAGCATTTGAGATGCGGAATTTAAAAGGGTCGCATTTCAAATTCCACCCTCAAAATCCAAACTTGGTTGAGCCTGATTAATTAGCTCATCCAGTTCTTTTAATAATGCTGGTTTTGTTTGCTTTCCATTAACTGAAAGAAAGCGTCCTGCAATAGATAGTGACTGAGTAATGACTTCTACTTGAGCTGTGATTTTTCCAATTTGCAATTGGATGCCATCTTTCAAGTGGCGCGCCATTTCCTCTTGTTCAATGTAGTATTTTCGAATCTCATGACCTTTATGGTTGCGCTCCATCATTCCTAGATGCTTAGTCATATCTACTGAAATAATGTATTCAACCAAATGTTTTGCACCAGACACCTGCTCCACTTTTTGGTGGATCAGGATAAAATCATAATTCTCTTCAAAACCGCACTGTGCAATACGGCGCTTTATCCAAGTAGAAAAGTCTTGCTTACTTTCAAGCATTCTATGTAAATCACGCGCATTCACACCCAGTTGAACCTTCCCATTTAATTCTACTTCTATAAACGGAGTTCCACCTTCAATCTTTACTGCTGCATTCATTGATCTGCTCCGACTACTCATTAAAAAAAAACACTGGCAAGAAGATGCAATGAATAGTCGAAACGACCATCTTCCTTTCGGGGATCAACCTAGCCAGTGGTTTGCCCAAATTGCGGGCATTAAAAAAGCCCTACATTTCTGTAAGGCTTATTCTTTCATCGAAAAAAATAGCGATTTGTCCAGTTTTCCTATTTTGAATATCTATCGATCCAACCACCAATTCGCATCAAACCCACGTCCAAAAACATTGGTATCGAGAATTCGCTCAAAATGGTTGGGGTGAATACTAGTCACATAACAATATGGTTCAAGCGAAGTACGAATGGCTGCTCGAATATCGTAAGCTCGCTTTTGATTGCTGTCATAAACAACAATCTGGAAAGACACATGATCAATATTTGCTGCACAGTCCAAGTTGTTTTCAGGATTTGCAGTCACAACCGACCAAACTGCATAAGGAAATGCAGTACCAGTGGGAGCAATATCTTCAAAAACTTTTAAAGGATTATTTCCCAATAACGCTGTGACATTTGGATCTGCTCTTAGCGTTGGAACTACAGGGAGAATATTCATAGTTTTGCAAGTTCCTTATCGAGTTCAGCACTAAAGTTTTGTGCAAATGAATCAGTCACAGCCTGAATATTGTTTTCTAAAGCGGGTCGCATGAATGGTACAGGTGGATTATGCGCCGATCCAAACTCTATCCAGCGCCAATGTCGAGTATCGCCACCACTTAGACTTGGTGGATTTGGATTTGAAAATGATGCACCGCCTCTCACGCCTACACGCATCATAATTGTGTTCGCATCACGCGATTTACCTGCTGCAATTGCGATATTTTTCCAAATCTTTTCGTCAGTGAGCCTGTTGTCGATACCTTTAGCATTCATACGTGCTGCATCACGGACAATTGCCATAGCTTTACGCGCTGAACGCCTTGCAGCATTTTTTGCTAAACGTGGATTAGCCAAGGCTCTGAGCTTTCGCTCAATTTCACCCATCCCCGTTATTTCAACCTCAACAACCATAGCCTACTCCATTACTGCAAGCTCCAACGTCATGTAGATCTTACCGTTCTCATTGTCAGGCTTAGGCGGCGAAACAATCTGAAAGGTGTATCCATCCCAAAGCACGCGCATTTCCGTGGTGATATCACTACGTTTACGTAGTTTTAAGCGTGCTGTAGTTTGTGAACCAGCAGCCTTGGCATTAATTGAGTCTTTAACTGATAAAAACTCAACCTTAGCCCAAAGCTTTTTGAAGTCAGTCCAGATTGGATCTGTTTCGTAGTTGTTTTCATCGTAAGTGCTGGTTTTATTTTGGATCGTGACTCGGTGGCATAGATCACCTGCTGCTAATGTCATGTGTTCACCCATCGATGCTTTTTCCAAAGCCAAGCAGTTGCCATTGGAAGTTCAGTACCTGTGCCAACCGATTCCCGATTCTTATACCAGTGCCCAATCAACATATGGGCACCTTGAATAATTGAATCAGTGACAATCATTCCATTTAGTACATCTTCTGGAATTACTGCTCCAACTTCATAAAGCTTGCGGTTGGTTTCCTGTTCAAAGGCATCAAAAGCTGCTCTGATTAAAGAAAGGATTAAATCGTCTTCTTCATCATGATCAACTTTAAGATTCAGCTTCACCTGTTCCAGCGTCAGAAATTGGCTCATCTACTTTACCCTTTGCACCACGTTTAGCTTTTGGTTTTTGCTCTGGCTGCTCTGGCTGCTCTGGCTGCTCTGGCTGCTCTGGCTGCTCTGGCTGCTCTGGCTGCTCTGGCTGCTCTGGCTGCTCTGGCTGCTC